>NZ_BJXV01000048.1 GCF_007991175.1 Halovibrio variabilis | reverse complement strand
AACCGACGGCGCGTAACGACAGCACCGAGACGGCGGAAGACACTGCGGTGACCTACGACGTCATCGCCAACGACACCACCGGCGCCGACGGCGCCACGGTCACGGCGGCGAGCCTGGCGGAAGGCTACGGCGATGCGGGCACGGTCGCGTTCGAAGAGAATGGCGGGATCACCTTCACGCCGACAGCCGGCTACGAAGGCGAGGTCGTGATCGACTACACCCTGACCGACGGCGATGGCGATGACTCCACCGCGCAGCTGACCGTCACGGTGGCCGACGACTCCGAGCCCACGTTCAGCCTCGGCGCGACGCCGGAAGCGGCTGACGAAGCTGGCCTACCGGGTGGCAGCAACGCCGGTGATGGCTCGAACATCACCACCGGCAGCTTCACGGTTGGCACCGGCAACGACAGCCTGAGCACGCTGACCATCAACGGCACCAACGTCACCACCGGCGGCACGGTAGCGGGTGAGCACGGCACGCTGACGGTCACCCAGGGTGACGATGGCGAATACACCTGGAGCTACACGCTGGACGGCGCCACCGACGGCGACAGCGTCGAAGACGTGTTCGATCTGCAGGCTACCGACAGTGACGGCAGCGTCACCGACGAGTCCCTGACG
>NZ_BJXV01000047.1 GCF_007991175.1 Halovibrio variabilis | reverse complement strand
TTGAAAACGTATCACAATTTAAGACCACACCTTGCGGCGTGGTCTTGTCAGCATGATATACATTGTTAAAGAGCAGCTGTTCAATGAACAGTGATAAAGCGGCGCGCTGTCATTACAACAACAGTGACGACAACAACGCAGCGACTTATCAATGGTCACGAAACATTCACAAACGGTATTTAAAGTAAAAGAAGGTAGTACGTAATGGTGGAGCCAAGCGGGATCAACTGGCAACCACGTTGCGCTGACCTCGGCAATGCTTATTCCATCGAGTAACTTAATGGTGGAGCCAAGCGGGATCGAACCGCTGACCTCCTGCGTGCAAGGCAGGCGCTCTCCCAGCTGAGCTATGGCCCCATTTATACCCACCCGTCTCTGGGTAATTTTATTCATACCAAGACATTTTATGGCGACGCATAACCTGCTATGCGAATCATAAAAACAACTCAAGAATGGATAAAACGTAATTTGTGTGAGACTAGGCGCTCCAGTGCGACGCATAGTATGCTATGCGAGTAGTGAAGCAACGACGTATCACGCAAATTTGGTGGGTCTGGGCAGACTTGAACTGCCGACCTCACCCTTATCAGGGGTGCGCTCTAACCAACTGAGCTACAGACCCGAGAGGGGATCGTGCTTTTACCGTTTGCTCTATA
>NZ_BJXV01000046.1 GCF_007991175.1 Halovibrio variabilis | reverse complement strand
TGGATTCATAGAATAACCGCAGCACTTTGGACCACCCGGTAGAAGCAGGAGGGCCAGCGCCGGTACCCTCCCTGCTTTACCGACCAAAGTGAAGCAGAGCATGGGATACCGACAACTGACCCAGACCCAACGATACCAGATTCACGCTTGTATTGGGGTAGGGATGAGCCAGCGACAGGCCGCTAAAAACCTTGGCATTCATAACAGCACGATAAGCCGTGAGTTGCGTCGTAATGCGACAGACAAAGATTATGAACCTGAGCTGGCTCAGCACCGTAGCAATAACCGCCGGCGTACCGCATTGAAGTGGACAAAGCGACTCCCCAGCATGATTAACATCGTCGCCCAGCAACTGCGTGAGGAGTGGAGCCCAGAGCAAATTAGCGGCTTCATGGCGCCTTTGATCGGCATCGGCGTCAGCCACCAGTGGATCTATTCCTTGATCTGGGATGATAAGAGGCATGGTGGCGATCTCTGGCGCCATCTTCGTCAGCCTAAGCGGCGCAGCAAACACCGTGCTCATGCTAAGAGCGCTGGCCTCGGTAAAATCCCTAATCGGGTCGGTATCGAACATCGCCCCACTGATGTGGATGATCGGCTCACGATTGGCCATTGGGAAGGCGACACGGTGCTCAAGGGGCACAAGCAGTCAGGATTAGTCACCCTTGTTGAGCGCCGCAGTGGCTACCTACTGGCAGCCCGGCTATCCCATATCACTGCCGAGCTGACACAGAAGGCCATGATCCGACTGCTGACGCCGCGGCGTGGCGCTGTCAAAACCGTGACGCTGGACAACGGCTCAGAGTTCGCCAACCACGAGGCAGTGGCCAAGGCGGTGACCGCCTCGATTTACTTCTGCGATCCTTACTGTTCCGGCCAGCGTGGGACCAATGAAAATACGAA
>NZ_BJXV01000045.1 GCF_007991175.1 Halovibrio variabilis | reverse complement strand
TGAAGTGGCTTAATGGATGTGACCAACCCAGTTAAGGAATAATACCCTCAACTGGAGACTGTTCTACATGACCACAAAAAAGAAATATTCAAAGGAATTCAAGCTGGACGCGATCAGCCTAGTGTTGGAGCAAGGCTATAGCCGAGCGGAAGCAGCACGCAGCTTGGGCATCAATGCCAACATGATAGGCCGGTGGATCAAAGAGCAAGCAACAGATGATGGCCAGGCATTCCGCGGTAACGGCAACCTAACGTCGGAGCAGGCCGAGATTCGCCGGCTGCGAGAAGAAAACCGCCGGTTGAAGATGGAGAAAGATATTTTAAAAAAGGCGACGGTCTTCTTTGCCAAAGAAACGCGGTGAAATACGCGTTCATCACCCAACATAAGAAGACTTGGCCGACCGCCTTAATGTGTCGGCTACTGGGTGTGAGCCGCAATGCCTATTATAGGTATATCCGGCGCCATCAGAACCTACCGCCAGCCCCCGAGCATCAAGCGATGTTGGCGGCGGTCAAAGAGATCGCTGAAGCGAGTGGCTACAGCTACGGGGCACGGCGAATGAAGCGAGCGCTCAATGCCTTGGGCTACCCGGTAGGCCGTAGGAAAGCCCGGTCACTGATGCACGAGGCGAGCATCAGGGCACGCTACCGCAAGAAATACAAGGTGACGACGAACAGTCATCATAAACAGCCGGTGTTTGAAAACGTGCTGAAGCGAGTGTTTACCGTGGCGGAGCCGGATCAGGCGTATGTATCTGATATCACATACATCTGGACGCAGGAAGGCTGGCTGTATTTGGCTGTCTATATTGATCTGTTCAGCCGCCGGGTCGTGGGTTGGAGCATGGGGTCGAGGATGAATGCCCAGCTGGTCACTGATGCATTGCAAATGGCCTTGTGGCAGCGACGTCCAGCAGCAGGCTTGATCGTGCATTCAGACAGAGGTTCGCAGTACGCTAGTAAGGCGTATCGACGTTTGCTAAAAGCCCATGGCTTTGTGGGGAGCATGAGTCGTAAAGGCGATTGCTGGGACAACGCGGTGGCGGAAAGCTTCTTTGCCAGCCTTAAGAAGGAGCGGGTTCAGTGGAAACATTATCAAACCCGTGCCGAGGCACAGCAGGATATTCTTAACTATATCGCGATGTTTTATAACAACCAGCGTCTGCATTCGTATCTGGATTACACCAGCCCCAATGATTACGAATCAGCAATGGCAGAACTGAAGAAAGCGGCTTAACTGGGGTGTCACAAACTGGTTGACCACTCC
>NZ_BJXV01000044.1 GCF_007991175.1 Halovibrio variabilis | reverse complement strand
ACCTCATCTAACGTGCGCAGTACACTGACGGCATCTTGAAAGAGGGTCCATCCATGAACAACATTAGCATTGTGGGTATTGATCTCGCCAAGCATGTTTTTCAACTGCATGCGGTCGATGGCAGTGGTCATAAAGTGTTTAGCAAAAAGATCAAGCGTGATCAGTTGAGAACCGTGATAGCCAATCTGCCGCCCTGCATCGTCGCCATGGAGGCGTGTGGCTCCGCTCACTATTGGGCGCGTGAAATCAGCCAGCTTGGCCACGAGGCGCAACTGCTCCCTCCCCAAGCGGTCAAACCGTTTATTCAGGGCCATAAAAATGATGCGCGAGATGCCGCCGGTATCGCTGAGGCGGCGGCACGACCGGCGACAAGGCGCGTGACGGTGAAAACACCGGAACAACAGTCGCTACAAGCACTGCATCGGGTACGCAGCCGCCTTGTGCGTGCTCGTACGGCCGTTGGCAACGAACTGCGCGGCCTGTTAAACGAGTTTGGCATCATTGTGGCTCAAGGCCATCGTGTCATCCGACAAGGCGAGATACGCCGATTGTTGGACGAGCGTCACGATCAGTTGGGGGCCGCCCTATGCGACGTGATCCATGACCTCCTGAACGAGTGGCAAGCACTTGACACACGAATCACTGAGTACGATAAACGACTCGGCACGTATGTTCAGGCCACTCCCAGCATGAAGCAGCTGATGAGCGTTCCTGGTATTGGCCCTGTCAATGCCACGTTGCTCTTCAGTCATATGGGGGATCCCAAGCGTTTCCCTAATGGACGGCAATTTAGCGCCTCCCTTGGTCTGGTACCACGCCAGTACTCAAGTGGCGGCAAGGACGTCTTAAAAAGCATTACCAAACATGGCAATAGCGAGGTGCGACGTCAACTTGTTCATGGGGCGAGAGCCGCTTTGAGGCAATTTCAGCGTCAAGAACATCCCGACCGACTGGCGCAATGGGTCATCCGGTTGGCAGCGCGGGTAGGCCAACGCAAGGCAATCGTGGCCCTGGCGAACAAAATGGCGCGGATTTGCTGGTCAATCCTTGCTTATCAACGTCCTTATCAAGCATAGAAGAGAAAGGCGACTGCCTCCGCGAGGCACCTAAAGCAGTTATATTTTTATTGGTAGTCAGCACACCCGAGGTTGCGTAGGTAAGACATTCGATGGCACACAGGTAAGACCGACTCTCTGTCACTCTGTGAAGCTGTTAGGCCCATTGAGAGGCCGCGTGGGAGATTAAGAGCAGAGAGTGCGCATTCCATCAGGGCCAGATAGCAGCGCCTATCATC
>NZ_BJXV01000043.1 GCF_007991175.1 Halovibrio variabilis | reverse complement strand
CCCGCCTTATTCACCTAAGCGTTCTCAGCGGCCTAATTGGATCTATTTTTCTCGTTTTGGCATCGCCTAACGCCAGGTGGCTGACATTGGCGCCGGACTTTATTGCTTAGGGCTATATGTTAGCTGCCTTTTTATTGCATTCTGCTATGAATGACCGTCATTCAGCCAGACGGCTTCCTCGGCCATTAACCGATTCATCTCTAAGGCATTGGTAGTGGCGGGATTAGCCTGGCAAAGGCGGTAGTCGTCGGATACCCGGCAGTAGACGAGGCCACCATTTATTGGCAGCGGCACTCAAGCGCATGCGCACTTTTCGTGCATGAACCGTGAACGTTGCCCCGACCTTCAGCACTTGCTCGCGTGTCTTGACCAGACTCCAGCCTTGTCCGGTACGGCGCTCCATCACGCCGCGGACACAGTGCAAGACCTGATAGGCATAGAGGCTTAGGAGTAAATTCACTTGGTTGCGAGCCATCACCTCTTGCACCGTTAACGTGCCGCGATCCGTCGATGACAGATGTAGATTGAGCGCTGTCTTGAGCTCGCCCATGTGAGCTTCGGCCTTGCCGCGCTGGCGGTAGAGAGCCAGTACTTTCTCAGGGGGGTAGTGATAGCGGTCAAGATTGGTCACTAGGAAGAACGTATTGAGCAGCAAGTCATTGGGGTTCTCCTGCACGATCAGCACCACGCGGCGCGGTGATGCCCAGCTTTGGGCTTGGTATTCCAGATCGTGGTACCACTCGCGCGGCACCTCCGGTGGACGCCCGGCAGGCCGGTTAAGATAGGGGCTTGCCTTTTCCTGTAGAACAGCGTTGCTTTTCAAGCGTCCGAGGTAGGCGATCGCGTGGTCATCAAGCGCTTGAAGCGTCACCCCATCGGTAAAACCGGCATCCAGCCGCACGCGGAACTGGCTCACATCACGGTTCATGCCATCCATTAGGCGTTGAATGAGGTGCGGGATCCAGGTATCAGCATGTTGTGCTGACCCGGCATTGCCTTCACGTAGCAGACCGCCGACCATGTCACCGGTCTCAGCGATGGAGGCAATGAGCGGCGAATAGATGCGTGCGCCTGCGTACCCGTTATAGTCGCTGCCGCCCTGGTGGCCGAAGACCTCGATTGGCAAGCCGTCGACATCCAGGGTGACAGGCTGATCAGCACGATACGTGCCCACCTCAGGGAGGCATTGCAAACGCCAGATGGCAAGGTGTAACAAGCCTTCATGAACGGTGTCGATGTTGCGTGGGTGGCTGAGGCAAGTGATCAGCCGAGAGAGCGTGGCCTGCGACGGGCGCGGCATGTTTAAAGGCGATAAACCGCGGGCATCGCTACAGGCGAGTTGCCAAAGCGGGTCGCTGCCAAGCAAGGCGGTATCGCTCAGATCCTCCCAGCCCATAGCCCGCTGCAGCACGACGGTGCGTATCTGGCTGGCCAGCGAATGACGGACGCGTAAGGGGTTGCGCGTATCCACCAAGTGCTTCTCAAGTGCAGCGATGACGCCGCTGTTGTCGAGCGCTTCACGCAGCACCAGGCCACCGGCATCGCTGGTGGTGGCATCATGGCTGAATTGAACGTGAACAGAGCCATTGAATGAAGTTGCCGAAGACGCTACGCTTTCACCCATAGTGGATGGCCTCCTGGAATCATGTTCTTGCTGGAACACATTGATTATCCAAGAGATTACCATCCACTATTTTTGTTTTTAAGCCCTCCACGTGAATAAGGC
>NZ_BJXV01000042.1 GCF_007991175.1 Halovibrio variabilis | reverse complement strand
TCTGATCAGGTAATTCATTGTGGACGCTTACTAACTGTGACGCATCGTTTAAGGAGGTGATCCAGCCGCAGGTTCCCCTACGGCTACCTTGTTACGACTTCACCCCAGTCATGAACCACACCGTGGTGATCGCCCTCTTGCGTTAGGCTAACCACTTCTGGTGCAGTCCACTCCCATGGTGTGACGGGCGGTGTGTACAAGGCCCGGGAACGTATTCACCGTGACATTCTGATTCACGATTACTAGCGATTCCGACTTCACGGAGTCGAGTTGCAGACTCCGATCCGGACTGAGACCGGCTTTAAGGGATTCGCTGACTCTCGCGAGCTCGCAGCCCTTTGTACCGGCCATTGTAGCACGTGTGTAGCCCTACCCGTAAGGGCCATGATGACTTGACGTCGTCCCCACCTTCCTCCGGTTTGTCACCGGCAGTCTCCTTAGAGTTCCCGCCATTACGCGCTGGCAAATAAGGACAAGGGTTGCGCTCGTTACGGGACTTAACCCAACATTTCACAACACGAGCTGACGACAGCCATGCAGCACCTGTCTTACAGTTCCCGAAGGCACACCAGAATCTCTTCCGGCTTCTGTAGATGTCAAGGGTAGGTAAGGTTCTTCGCGTTGCATCGAATTAAACCACATGCTCCACCGCTTGTGCGGGCCCCCGTCAATTCATTTGAGTTTTAACCTTGCGGCCGTACTCCCCAGGCGGTCGACTTATCGCGTTAACTTCGCCACAAAGTGCTCTAGGCACCCAACGGCTGGTCGACATCGTTTACGGCGTGGACTACCAGGGTATCTAATCCTGTTTGCTACCCACGCTTTCGCACCTCAGTGTCAGTATCAGTCCAGAAGGCCGCCTTCGCCACTGGTATTCCTCCCGATCTCTACGCATTTCACCGCTACACCGGGAATTCTACCTTCCTCTCCTGTACTCTAGCCTGACAGTTCCGGATGCCGTTCCCAGGTTGAGCCCGGGGCTTTCACAACCGGCTTATCAAGCCACCTACGCGCGCTTTACGCCCAGTAATTCCGATTAACGCTTGCACCCTCCGTATTACCGCGGCTGCTGGCACGGAGTTAGCCGGTGCTTCTTCTGCGAGTGATGTCTTTCCTGCCGGGTATTAACCGACAGGCGTTCTTCCTCGCTGAAAGTGCTTTACAACCCGAGGGCCTTCTTCACACACGCGGCATGGCTGGATCAGGGTTGCCCCCATTGTCCAATATTCCCCACTGCTGCCTCCCGTAGGAGTTCGGGCCGTGTCTCAGTCCCGATGTGGCTGATCATCCTCTCAGACCAGCTACGGATCGCTGCCTTGGTGAGCCATTACCTCACCAACTAGCTAATCCGACATAGGCTCATCCAATAGCGGGAGCCAAAGCCCCCTTTCTCCCGTAGGACGTATGCGGTATTAGCCTGGGTTTCCCCAGGTTATCCCCCACTATCGGGCAGATTCCTATGCATTACTCACCCGTCCGCCGCTCGTCAGCGTCTAGCAAGCTAGACCTGTTACCGCTCGACTTGCATGTGTTAGGCCTGCCGCCAGCGTTCAATCTGAGCCATGATCAAACTCTTCAGTTTACAATCATTGTGATTCTTACTTGTCACCCTAAGGCAACAAAAGCGAATCAAACTTGGCTCAAGGTCAAACGAATTCATTCAAAACAGCTCAAAAGCCGAAGCTTCGAAGCCTTATTGCTTGAGTCGCTTGCCTTGATATTGGGTGATTTGTCACCAACATCAGCAAGCGCCCACATGAATTACCTGATCAAATTGTTAAAGAGC
>NZ_BJXV01000041.1 GCF_007991175.1 Halovibrio variabilis | reverse complement strand
TAAGCGATCCACAAAACCCATCTATTCAATCTAATCAGTGCTGATCACACTGGCGGTCTCTTTGGTTTTGGAGATCGTTATGACCTGTGAACTCAATCCTACTCGCGCCTTTTGGCTTGGCCATCTTTACTGTGCCTCGGCGCTGAACATGCCGTTAAGTGACTACGCCATCTCACAGGCGTTATCTCTCCCTGATTTGCTGACATGGGAAAAGCGGTTAAGCGTGCAAGGGTTACCGGTGCCGCCGCGTTGTCGTCCTGCGCGATTTGTGCCGGTGGAGGTGACGACATGATCCGCCCGAGTACTGATCTGACGGTGTACTTGTGTCGGGACCCCGTGGATATGCGCAAGCAAATCGATGGCTTGGCCTTACTGGTTCAGGAGGCTATGGACTTGAACCCGTTCGATCAGGCGCTGTTTGTGTTCGGCAACCGCCAACGCGATAAAGTGAAGCTGTTGTTCTGGGAACGTAACGGCTTTGTGGTGTGGTACAAGCGCTTGGAGCGTGAGCGGTTTAAGTGGCCAACCCACTTGGAAGGCGATACCGTCACGTTAACCGGCCAGGAGCTTAATTGGCTGTTGGATGGCGTTAATCTAAAGGCCATGCAACCTCACAAAGCATTGGATTTTCAGCAGGTTGGTTAGCTTTTTTGCTCCTATTTTGTCGACTTTTTTAGTAAAATAAGCGGCATGAAAAACGCCGCTTCTTCCTCGCCTACTGTTACCCAGCTTGAGCGCAAGCTGGCCGCTGCCGACGCTGAAAATGCGCGGCTGTTGGCGTTGATGGAGAAAAAGGAAGCCCAGTGGGCAGCCACCAAACAATCGCTGTATGAACAGTTCCGGTTGGCTCTAGAACGTCAGTTCGGCCCTTCCACCGAGAAGTATCAGGTAGATCAGAAGGACTTGTTGATCAACGAAGCCGAAGTGGCGGTTGACGAGGAAGACGGCGGTACCGACACAGCCGACAACGATGCCGTTGATGAAGCTGAATCCGCTGCGCCACCGAAACGTCGTAAACGGGGTGGCCGGGTGGCGTTGCCCCCTGAACTCCCACGGGTTGAGGTGGTGCATGAACTCCCTGAAGAGGCTCGCCACTGTCAGGACGATGGCACCGCACTCACGGTCATCGGCGAAGAGGTCAGCGAAGAACTTCACGTGGTGCCCGCCCGGGTCGAGGTGATCCGTCATGTGCGACGCAAGTATGCGTGCCGAACCTGCGAAGACGGCGTCAAGATCGCCCCGGCACCCGCCAAGTTACTGCCGAAAAGCAATGCCAGCGCCACGCTGTTGGCCTATGTGGCCACCGCCAAGTACCAGGACGCCTTGCCGCTGTATCGGCAAAGCCAGATCTTTGCCCGCCATGGCGCTGAGATCTCCCGCAATACCTTGGCCCGCTGGATGGTGCAGGCGGGCGAGCGCATCGCCCCACTGATCGAGACGCTGCGCCACCACCTGCTCACCGCGCCACTGATCCATATGGATGAAACAACGCTTCAGGTGAATCAAGAAGCTGATCGTAACGCGAGTGCCACGTCCTACATGTGGGTACAACGCGGTGGGCCGCCAGGCCAACAGGTGGTCTTGTTCGATTATGACGCCAGCCGTGCTGGACGCGTGCCCGTGAGCCTGCTGGGCGACTATGCGGGTCGCTTGGTCACCGATGGCTATGAAGGCTACGCCGAGGTGGTGCGCCGCAATGGGATCACCCATGTGGGCTGTTGGGCGCATGCCCGGCGCAAGTTCGTCGAGGCGCAAAAAGTGCAGCCCAAAGGCAAAACCGGCAAGGCAGACTGGGCGCTGAACCAGATCCGTAAGCTGTATGGCGTGGAAAAACAGGCTAAGGACCTTGAGCCCGAAGCGCGTCATGCACTGCGTGAGCAGAAAAGCCGACTATTAATCGATCAACTGCGCACCTGGCTCGATAAGTCACTGGCCCAGGTACTGCCCAAAAGCGCGCTGGGGAAAGCCCTGCACTACCTGAACAACCAGTGGCCACGCCTGACTCGGTTCCTGGACGATGGTCTGATCCCGTTGGATAACAACCCGGCCGAGAACGCCATCCGTCCGTTCGTGGTGGGGCGTAAAAACTGGCTGTTCAGCCACACACCGAGCGGCGCTCAGGCCAGCGCGGCGATCTACAGCCTGATCGAAACCGCCAAAGCCAATGGCCTCTCGCCCTACGACTACTTACAGCACGTCTTCGAGACGCTGCCGACCCTCAACGACGATGACCTCGACATGCTACTGCCCTGGCAGTGGAAAGAGACCTTACCGGTCTAAGCAATAACTGCCTAGATGTGGTTATTGGATCGCTTAC
>NZ_BJXV01000040.1 GCF_007991175.1 Halovibrio variabilis | reverse complement strand
TAAGCGTTCATTCAAAGGCGTCCTGCCAATCCACTAAATTTCTCCCTACAGTAACCTCACATGTCCCAACACGAGGTTACCTCCATGAGAAAGCACCGTACCCCAGAACAGTGGCAAGCCCTGGTTGATCAGCAACGTGACAGTGGCCTGTCAGCGCCGCAGTTTTGTCAGCAGGAAAATATCGGCTATGCCAGCTTCTGCCACTGGCGCAAGCGACTGTCAGAGGCGTCGACCGATGACTCGGCTGATGCCAACTTCCTAGACCTGTCATCACTGATGGGGGGATCGTCCTCCTCCGGCCCGGGCTGGAACATTGTGCTGAGCCTCGGCAACGGCGTCGAGCTGCGGTTGAGTCAGAACGGATGATCGGGCTCGATAGCCAGGCCCGGATCTGGCTGTGCACCGAGCCCACCGACATGCGTAAATCGTTTCGGGGCCTGAGCGCCCTGGTGCGGAATCAGTTGAAGCACGATCCGCTCAGCGGTCAGTATTTCGTCTTCGTCAATCGTCGCAAGACCCAGATGAAGATGCTGTATTTTACCACCACCGGTTATTGCCTGTGGGCCAAGCGCCTGGAGCAAGGACAGTTCCGGGTGCCGTTGTCCGCCTCCGGCCAGCGGGCCCTGACCCTGACGGATTTGCAGTTGCTGATCGATGGTATCGAAGTGCAAAAATACCGTCAGTTCAAGCGTTTTCGGGGGGTATAAAGGGCCGATTTTCGGTATCATATCGGCTATGAATTCAACGGCTTCCACATCCCCGTCCAATACACCTTCCTCCTCGGCCCTGGCCGAGGAGAATGCGTTGTTGCGCGAGCAGTTGGACGCTCAGGCGGAAGCCATTCGTCAGTTGACCCATCAACTGGACTGGTTCAAGAAGCAGCTGTTCGGCCCCAAGTCCGAGAAGCAGGTTTATGATATTCCTGAACAGGCCACCCTGTTCTCCTCCGCTGACGCGTCGCTGCCGGAGACACCTGCCGAGGAAGAAAAACGCACCATTAAGGCCTATCAGCGCGGTACCGGCAAAAAGCAGCGGGATGACGATTGCCTGAATGATACCGGCCTGCGCTTTACCGCCGATGTCCCGGTGGAGGTCATCGAGCAACGGCCCCCGGAACTCACCGGGCCGGACGCCGACCAGTACGACATCATTGGCACTAAAACGACGTATCGCCTGGCCCAGCGCGCTTCCAGCTATGTGGTGCTCAAGTGTGAGCGCCCGGTGTTCCGGCGTAAAGGCACGGACCAAAAGCCCGTGACGACGCCAGTGCCGTTCAACGTCCTGGACAACAGCTTGGCAGACGTTAGCCTGCTGGCCGGGCTATTGGTGGACAAGTTCCAGTTCCACCTGCCGCTATACCGCCAACATCAACGCATCCAACAGGCCGGTATCACTCTCAGTCGCAGCACCCTGACCAACCTGGTGAAGCGCACCATCGACCTGCTTCGGCCCATTGTGGATGCCCAGACCGATAACGTGCTGCGCAGCCGGGTGCTGGCGATGGACGAAACGCCCATCAAGGCAGGCCATCAGGGCCGAGCAGGCCCGCAAAAAGGCAAGATGAAATCCGGCTGGTTCTGGCCGCTGTACGGCGATGCCGACGAAGTGGTGTTCACTTACTCGAACAGTCGAGGCCGACTGCACATCGAGCAGGTCCTGAACGATCAGTTCAGTGGCACGCTGATCAGTGATGGTTATGCGGCTTATGCCCGCTATGCCGCGGCCCAACAAGGTATTACCCATGCTCAATGCTGGGTGCACAGCCGCCGTTGCTTCGTTGAGGCCCAGAAGGATCATCCGGAGAAAGCCACCGAAGCCCTGCAGCAGATTGCCAAGCTGTACCAGAATGAAGAGGCGATCAAAACCCAAGGGCTGACTGACGAGAAGAAACACCAGTACCGGCTGGAACACTCGAAACCGGTGGTCGACGACTTCTTCCAGTGGTGCCGGGATCAACTGGAGGGCGGTGGCCTGCTGCCCAGCGAACCGCTGACCAAAGTCCTGAACTACGTACTCAGCCGGGAAACGAGCCTGACGGTGTTCCTGGAAGATCCGGACGTACAACCCGACACTAACCATCTGGAACGGGCCTTGCGGCCCATTCCCATGGGCAAGAAAAACTGGATGTTCTGCTGGACCGAACTGGGCGCGGAACACCTGGGCATCATCCAGAGCCTGATCAGCACCTGCAAACTGCATGGCATCAACCCGTACACCTATCTGGTGGACGTGCTACAACGCATTAGTCAGCATCTGGCCAGCGAAGTAGCGGATCTGACACCGAGACGCTGGAAAACCCGGTTCGCCGACAACCCGTTACGTGCACTGATCGATCCACGCCATCCCGACCGACTGAATAAACAACCGGAGGTCAATGTCCATGCGCATTGAGGACATGAGCATCGACCAGTTGCTGGACCTGAACCAATACATCTGCCGGCGCATTGATGAACTGAGGGACCAGGAAAATCTGCAAGCGCTGAGTCAGTTGCGGGTCGGCCTGAAAGTGACCTTCGAAGGCCGGGAAGGCCCCGAGCTGGGAATCGTCACCAAGATCAACCGCAAGAGCGTCATCGTGTTGGCTGAGGACGGCACCAAACAATACAAGGTCTCGCCGGAGTTATTAAGGCCTCTGCGCGACGTGAAGTAGGTCAACTACGTCGTGGAATGAACGCTTAC
>NZ_BJXV01000039.1 GCF_007991175.1 Halovibrio variabilis | reverse complement strand
CGTATCCGGCAAATGAAACGTTATCATTGCAAGACACCAGACTCCTTCGGGTTATAGGGTCAAGCAATGAAGCGCACACGGTGGATGCCTAGGCAGCCAGAGGCGATGAAAGACGTGGTAGCCTGCGATAAGGCTCGGTGAGGTGGCAACAACCTGTGACCCGGGCATTTCTGAATGGGGAAACCCACCGATCATAAGATCGGTATCGTATCCTGAATACATAGGGATACGAGGCGAACCAGGGGAACTGAAACATCTAAGTACCCTGAGGAAAAGAAATCAACCGAGATTCCCCTAGTAGCGGCGAGCGAACGGGGACCAGCCCTTAAGCGTATGACTGATTAGGCGAACACGCTGGGAAGCGTGGCCGTAGCGGGTGATAGCCCCGTAGTCGAAAGTCTGAATACGTGAAATCGAGTAGGTCGGGGCACGAGAAACCTTGACTGAAGACGGGGGGACCATCCTCCAAGGCTAAATACTCCTGGCTGACCGATAGTGAACCAGTACCGTGAGGGAAAGGCGAAAAGAACCCCGGAGAGGGGAGTGAAATAGATCCTGAAACCGTGTGCGTACAAGCAGTAGGAGCAGACTTGTTCTGTGACTGCGTACCTTTTGTATAATGGGTCAGCGACTTATATTCAGTGGCGAGGTTAACCGTATAGGGGAGCCGTAGGGAAACCGAGTCTTAACTGGGCGACACAGTCGCTGGATATAGACCCGAAACCGAGCGATCTATCCATGAGCAGGGTGAAGATTGAGTAACATCAATTGGAGGCCCGAACCAGGATCTGTTGAAAAAGATTTGGATGACTTGTGGATCGGAGTGAAAGGCTAATCAAGCTCGGAGATAGCTGGTTCTCCTCGAAAGCTATTTAGGTAGCGCCTCACGTATCACCGCCGGGGGTAGAGCACTGTTTCGGCTAGGGGGTCATCCCGACTTACCAACCCGAGGCAAACTCCGAATACCGGTGAGTGCAGCGTGGGAGACACACGGCGGGTGCTAACGTCCGTCGTGAAAAGGGAAACAACCCAGACCGTCAGCTAAGGTCCCGAAATCCTGGTTAAGTGGGAAACGATGTGGGAAGGCTCAGACAGCTAGGAGGTTGGCTTAGAAGCAGCCATCCTTTAAAGAAAGCGTAATAGCTCACTAGTCGAGTCGGCCTGCGCGGAAGATGTAACGGGGCTAAACCAGGTACCGAAGCTACGGGTGTGTTCTTAGGAACACGCGGTAGAGGAGCGTCGTGTACGCCGATGAAGGTGGATTGAGAAGTCTGCTGGAGGTATCACGAGTGCGAATGCTGACATGAGTAACGATAAAGGGAGTGAAAAACTCCCTCGCCGGAAGACCAAGGGTTTCTGTTCGACGCTAATCGGAGCAGAGTGAGTCGGCCCCTAAGGCGAGGCCGAAAGGCGTAGTCGATGGGAAACGGGTCAATATTCCCGTACCGGACATGGTTGCGATGGGGGGACGAAGAAGGCTAGGTGAGCCAGGCGTTGGTTGTCCTGGTGAAAGTGAGTAGGCTGAGGGTTTAGGCAAATCCGGACCCTTAAGGCCGAGACACGAAACGAAGACACTACGGTGTTGAAGTCACTGATGCCACGCTTCCAGGAAAAGCCTCTAAGCTTCAGATCATGTGCGACCGTACCCCAAACCGACACAGGTGGTCAGGGAGAGAATCCCAAGGCGCTTGAGAGAACTCGGGTGAAGGAACTAGGCAAAATGGTGCCGTAACTTCGGGAGAAGGCACGCCGGCGTAGGGTGACGAGACTTGCTCTCCAAGCCCGAACCGGTCGAAGATACCAGGTGGCTGCAACTGTTTATTAAAAACACAGCACTCTGCTAACGCGCAAGCGGACGTATAGGGTGTGACGCCTGCCCGGTGCCGGAAGGTTAAATGATGGTGTTAGCCGCAAGGCGAAGCTCTTGATTGAAGCCCCGGTAAACGGCGGCCGTAACTATAACGGTCCTAAGGTAGCGAAATTCCTTGTCGGGTAAGTTCCGACCTGCACGAATGGCGTAATGATGGCCACGCTGTCTCCACCCGAGACTCAGTGAAATTGAAATCGCCGTGAAGATGCGGTGTACCCGCGGCTAGACGGAAAGACCCCGTGAACCTTTACTATAGCTTCACACTGGACGCTGATGTTGCCTGTGTAGGATAGCTGGGAGGCTTTGAACTTTGGACGCCAGTTCGAAGGGAGCCAACCTTGAAATACCAGCCTGGCATCATTGGCGTTCTCACTCAGGTCCGTTATCCGGATCGAGGACAGTGTGTGGTGGGTAGTTTGACTGGGGCGGTCTCCTCCTAAAGAGTAACGGAGGAGCACGAAGGTACCCTCAGCACGGTCGGACATCGTGCATTGAGTGCAAGAGCATAAGGGTGCTTGACTGCGAGACAGACACGTCGAGCAGGTGCGAAAGCAGGTTCTAGTGATCCGGTGGTTCTGTATGGAAGGGCCATCGCTCAACGGATAAAAGGTACTCCGGGGATAACAGGCTGATACCGCCCAAGAGTTCACATCGACGGCGGTGTTTGGCACCTCGATGTCGGCTCATCACATCCTGGGGCTGAAGTCGGTCCCAAGGGTATGGCTGTTCGCCATTTAAAGTGGTACGCGAGCTGGGTTTAGAACGTCGTGAGACAGTTCGGTCCCTATCTGCCGTGGGCGTTGGATGTTTGAGAAGGGCTGCTCCTAGTACGAGAGGACCGGAGTGGACGACCCTCTGGTGTTCCGGTTGTCACGCCAGTGGCATTGCCGGGTAGCTATGGTCGGACGGGATAACCGCTGAAAGCATCTAAGCGGGAAGCCCCCTTCAAGATGAGACATCCCTGAGGCCTAGAGCCTCCTGAAGGGCCCAGCGAGACCAGCTGGTTGATAGGCACGGTGTGGAAGCGCTGCAAGGCGTTGAGCTAACGTGTACTAATGGCCCGTGAGGCTTGACCCTATAACACCCAAGGGGTCTGGTGCAGTGATAACGTGAAAGAAGCCGGATACGCAGCGTGTGGCCC
>NZ_BJXV01000038.1 GCF_007991175.1 Halovibrio variabilis | reverse complement strand
TGGCCTGATCCGACAGTACTACCCCAAGGGGACTGACTTCCGGCAGGTGACAGATATCGAACTAAGAAGGGTCGTCAAAAAACTGAATGACCGACCTAGAAAACGGCTCGGTTATCGAACACCGGCACAAGTGTTCCTGGGTGAGTACTCAGGTGCCCTGGATACCGCAGGTGCTGCACTTATTACTTGAATTCAGGCTTCCCAGGAAAACGCGCATGCGTATGAATAAACTGTTACATGTCAACGTGGTAAACTTAGCATCAGGAGATATTATTTAGATGGTTGAGTTCAACTTTACAGGCTTACATCCTACGTTTCTTGAGGCGCTCCAGCGCCATGAGCCATCAATTGCTTTCGCGTTGCAAGAAGGCGAAGGGAGATTTGTCTTCTTTTTTTTCTTGAAAACCGACTCACGAGGAAATATTAAGTGGGGGGACTTGGAGCTTTTTATTTTTCTAGCTCGCACTCAAACGATGTTGCGATTTAAATTGCTCGGAAACCACAAGAATGCAGGCGATTTTAAGATTCGACTGAATAAAAATGATGAGCAGAAAATTAGAGAAGAATTAGGTATACAGGGGAACCCAAATAGTCCAGCGTTTGACCTGGGAAGGTTTCTCGCAAAGCTGAATGATAACATTCCAATAACTATCCCTTTGAAAAATAAGATCGCAGAAATAAAGCAGCATGAAAATGCAGTTAAAGATCATTGTCGAGAATACATTGAAGAAGCACAAAAAATTTACCTTATAAGGCTTGGGCCAGTGACGAATGGTGGAAAACCAAGAGAAGAAACACTCCGAAAGCTCTACATGATAGACGCTTCAGCAGACGATATAACTTCTTTAATCAGTGATTTGAAGCAAATTAAATGGACAGCATATTGGACGGCCAGCGAGTCCAAGGGAAAGTCATTTTCTGCTATTTTTGACAAATTTTCTCAGGCGCAAAAAAACGCTTGAATAACTTTGAAAATTTGACAATCCGATATCTAGTGAATTATTGAACGCCGTGAAAATTGTAGATATCACTATTTAACAAGGTGCTGTTGTCGGACAAATTTTCCGCTGCGCTCCAAATTTGCCGCAAAGCACGGCGTTATACGAAAAGGAGAGAGTCGTGGGGCTACCAAGAACATTTGTAGGATTTAGCAGTACAGACATTCACTGTTACCGTCTTATGCAAGCTTGGAAAGCGAACAAGAATATAGATTTCAACTTTGCGAACTGTCAGCTTCAGGCCGAAGTGAACTCAGAAAATGAGGCTTATATTAAACGCAAATGCAGAGAGCGAATTAATTTGGCTGGCAAGTATGTAGTGTTGATCGGGCAGGATACAAAAAGCAAACATAAGTATGTTCGCTGGGAGGCAGAGGTCGCCATCGAAAAAAACTGCACAATCATTGGTGTAAATTTGGACGGTTCACGCTCAATGGTTCGTGATACATGCCCACCTATAATACGAGATATTGGTGCAATATTTGTTCCTTTTTCACCATATATTGTTGCCTACGCAATTCAAAACTTCGAAATGCATAATGACAACGACAATTATCATTACAAAGATCATGTATATACGAGCCTAGGGTATTAATGTGGACATGGAAGAGCAGGATTTCCCTGCATTATACAACTCTGCTGATTGCGAATCTCTGAAAGCACAAAGTCATTACTTTGGCGCTCTAAGGCTTTATCTTTTTCTTTTAATCTTGGCGGCTCTTGTATCTTTTGCATTCCCCGAAAACGCATACGCTGTCATCGGATCTGCATCACTTTTTTTAATAACGCTTGGAATATTGGTTTGGTTAAAAGTACAGAAGCCGGAAGATATTTGGTACAACGGACGCGCAGTATCAGAATCTGTAAAAACACGGACATGGCGTTGGGTAATGAAGGCTGAGCCTTATGATAAAGATGTCCCTGAAGAGCAAGCTCAAAAAGAATTTCTTAATGACCTGAAGGCCATTCTCGATCAAAACAGATCTCTGTCACACGTTCTTAAATGGACTCCCGATTTGGGAGAGGCGATATCACAGAAAATGATAGCTATACGGGCTAATCCATGGCAGCAGAGGCTAGATACATACATAAAAGACAGGGTTGATAATCAATTACATTGGTACTCAAAAAAGTCACAATTAAATAAACGCTTGGCGAAACGTTGGTTTGTTGTATCTATATTTTTACACTCGTCAGCAATTCTTTTTCTTCTATACAGAATAAAAGAACCTAGTAGTGCTCTCCCTATTGAGGTTATCGCTACCGCGGCCAGCGCGGTTTTGACCTGGGTTCAAGCCAAGAAGCATAATGAACTAAATTCATCTTATGCATTGGCTGCTCACGAAATAGTTTTAATCAAGGGTGAGTCCGTATCGGTCAAAGAGGAAGCTCATTTGTCAGAATTTGTTATTAATAGCGAATCTGCGTTCTCAAGAGAACATACACAGTGGGCCGCGCGGAAAACCGTATAACCAAGCGTTATAATCTTATCCGATAAATAGGTGAAACTAATGGCAAAAAAACAAAAACTATGCTTCGTCATCATGGGCTTTGGAAAAAAAACGGACTTATCCACAGGCAAGACATTAGATTTGGATAAAACATACAAGAATATTATTAAGCCTGCAGTTGAAAAGGCAGGATTACAGTGTGTAAGAGCCGATGAAATCCAAGACTCAGGCTTAATAGATAAAAGCATGTACGCATTATTAATGCACGCAGACTTAGTTGTTGCAGACATATCTACATATAATCCAAATGCAATTTACGAGCTAGGCATTAGACATGCTGTTAGACCTTATTCAACGATAATCATAAAAGAGCAAGAAGGAACTATTCCATTTGATATCAATCACAATCGTACTTTTCACTATGTGCACCTAGGTGATGATATTGGAGTCGATGAGGCTAAACGATGCAAGGAAGCACTGGTCGAAATGATCGAATCGATACTGAAGAACAAAACAATTGATAGCCCGCTTTATGACTATATCCAAGATATTGATCCGCCTAAATTAACACAGAAAGAATATCAAAGAATAATTGGTGATTTATCTGCAAGAGAAGAAAGTATTTTTGCTATATCTGAACGTGCTAAGCATTGCATGGAAGATTCAAACTTTATTGAGGCTGCTAGATTATGGGAAAAAGCTGAAGGCTTGGTTCCAAATGAAGCATATTTTACTCAGCAACATGCCTTGGCAAAGTATAAATCTAAAGCTCCCACAGAAGTTTCGTCTCTAACTGATGCTCTTCAAATAATTGAAAAGCTAGATCCAGATGATGAAACGAATGATCCTGAAACTCTTGGGCTTACTGGAGCTATTTATAAGCGTATGTGGCATTCAACTAATGATATTGAGTATCTAAAGCGTGCCATACACTATTATGGTAAGGGATTTCAAATTCGTCGGGATTACTATAATGGTGAAAATTACGCTCTTTGCTTAAATATTGCCGCGAGCATTGAAGTAGATATAGAAGAAAAAACTTTCTACAAAGTTTCAGCCAAAAAAGCGAGGCAAGAGATTGTGGTAATTTTGAGCTACTTATCTGAGGAGGAGGAAATTTCTCAATCAATAAATAAGTGGCCTTACGCAACGCTCGCTAATTGTTATTTTGGTCTCGGTGATTCAGATAATGGGATGAAATATGAAAAAATTTATCTGACTCTGGTTACGGCGGACTGGGAGAAAGAAACATACTTTCAAAGTAAAGAAATACTAACTAAACTAATTGGCGAGTGAGTAATAATGGCTAAAGAATAAAAAATATTTATAAGTCACTCTTGGCAGTATAACAATACGTTAGAAGTGCTAAGAACATTAATTAACGCAAGAGCATATTTTAGCGCCACATACGAAGAATCTACGAAGGATAAGCCAATAAACTCTGACAGTGAAAGCAATATTAAGACGAGGCTCACACAAAAAAATGGCAATTCAGACATTATATTGGCATTAGCGGGCATGTATGCAAGTCGTAGCTCTTGGATGGAGTGGGAGTTAGACAAGGCTATTGAGCTTGGTATCCCCATTGTCGGTGTGATTCCACGCGGACAAGGAAAGAATATCAACCATAGTCTCTACACGATCAATAGCTGATGTTCGTTGGAATACTGAAAGTATAGTTGCCGCAATAAGGAAGCATGCCAAGTGAATTATAACAAGTGCCAGCAATCGGACTTGGGTAAACTGTCACCATTTTTGCAAAAATACGCAAAAACGCCGCCAATTCCCCCAAGCCGTTGTAGTAGGCGTAAGAGCATCATTGATTCAGTGGC
>NZ_BJXV01000037.1 GCF_007991175.1 Halovibrio variabilis | reverse complement strand
CAGCCAGAGCATGCGACGGCTGGAAGATGATCTCGGTATCGCACTGGTCAGCGTTCTACCCGGAGCGTGAGCCTAACCGAAGCAGGCGTTCGGCTAAGGGCGCAGTTAACCGAGCCGTTCACGGCGATTGCATCTGCATTGGAAGAAGTGGTGGATGATGGCCCCCACGAGGATTATTAAGAGTGGCGGTTACTTCAATCGCCGAGCGATTTCTCTCAGGCCCACTGGTCGCCACTTTTGTCGAGGCATACCCCAGCATCACGTTGGACGTGACCGTCACCGATGAGGAATTCGATATCATTGGCGCGGGGTTTGATGCCGGAGTGCGCTTGGGAGAAGTGATTGAGCAAGACATGGTGGCCGTTCCGCTGTCTGGGCCACAACGCCAAGTCGTCGTGGTGTCTCCCCGTTATTTACAACGGCGTGGCACGCCGGTGGAACCTTTCGAACTGCTGAACCATCGTTGCATTGGCTGGCGACCCGCACCGAGCGTCGTACCTTACCGCTGGGAGTTCGCGGAGAAGGGGGAGAGTTCGATGTAGGTGTCAATCCACACATCACGACCAACGATATGTTGCTCATGATCAGAACAGCGCTTGCAGGGGGAGGTATTACCATTGGTATGGAGGAGACATTTCTCCCATGGCTAGAAAGTGGTGAGCTAGTGTCGTTGTTGCAGAAGTACTTGCAGCCTTTTCCCGGTTTTTATCTATACTTTCCAAATCGACGTAACCAACCACCTAAATTGCGGGCTTTGATAGCCCACGTACGTGCCTATCGTGAGGCGATGGGGATTTTGTGATTTTTATACACTGCATCGAACTGCAATTGATGCTCACCAAGCCAGAGCACCATTGGCGCTGAAAAAGCCACCAGTGGGGCCACTATCTTCAAGAAGCGCCAGTTGGACGGGAACAGCTGCAGCTTCTTCGACACTTTGGAAACCCTGGTGTCCATTCAGATCCGTTGCGGTGAATCCCGGATCGGCGGAATTGACCAGAATCAGTGGGGCGGATCAATGCCCCTGAGGCTACTTTTCATGAACTGCGCAAGGTCTTGAAGCGCATCCGCTATCTGGCCGACCTGATGTCAGAGACCCCCAAACCTTTTGTCTGAATTGAAGCGTCGTCAGCGTCTGCTCGGCCACTTTCAAGATTTGTGCACTCGACAAGTCTGGTGAACTGCGTAAGGAGGTAATCGGGGTGGAACCTCTGACCAACACTATCGCCTAGCCTTGCCAGCGGCAGATCGTCAATATATGATTCGTATATAAAGTGTATTCGTTTCATATATTGGGTAGTGTTATGGGGATCGTTAAAATCAATGATCAGTTGCATGAAGAAATCCGCAAAGCAAGTACGGTAATGGTGCGCTCTATCAATGCGCAGGCGGAGTACTGGATAAAAATTGGCATGCTCGCTGAGGCCAATCCCAGCATGACTTTCTCGGAAATTATGCGTGAGCAAATGTCGCAAGCCGATGTTGACTTAAGGAAGGTGATCGGTGGCTGAGGTCGTGTTGAAAAGTAAAGAAGAACTGAGCGTAATGCGGGAAGCCGGGCGGTTACTCGCCTTAGTTTTTCAGCAACTCGACAAGCAAATAGTGCCCGGCATCTCCACCATGGATATTAATAATTGGGTCGAGCGTTATATCGTTGATGAATTAAAGGCTCGCCCGGCCAGTAAGGGGCAATATGATTATCAGTACGTGCTAAATGCGTCAGTCAATCATGTGGTGTGCCACGGCATTCCATCTGAAACCAAAAAGCTAACGTCCGGCGATATCGTTAATGTCGATATTACCCTTGAGAAAGACGGTTTTATTGCCGATTCCAGCAAGATGTACCTAATCGGTGAGGTCAATCCCTTTGCAAAACGGCTGGTCAATAAAACCTACGAAGCCATGTGGCAAGGCATAAAAGCGGTTAAGCCCGGCGCCACTTTAGGTGATGTGGGTTATGCGATTAAGCAACACGCCGAACAACATGGCTACTCTGTTGTTCGTGAGTATTGCGGCCACGGTATTGGACGAGACATGCACGAAGAACCACAGGTGCTGCATTATGGGCAAAAAGGTAGAGGTTTGGTTTTGAAAGAAGGGATGGTTTTTACTATCGAGCCCATGATTAATCAGGGAACAGCCAAAATAAAAACCAAGCGTGATGGCTGGACGGTGGTGACCAGTGACAGGAGATTGTCAGCTCAATGGGAGCATACGATTGCCGTCACATCTTTCGGTTTCGAAGTCCTGACACTTCGGGAAGAAGAGCGTCTTCCAGCTGACTTCAATCAATCTAGCGAGGATGAGTGGGGCATTAAGCTGTCATAGTCGGGTGTCTAATTAGCTGACGATAGTTGTTTAAAGCTAAAAAACCGAAAGGTAGCAGCAGCGGTGTGGCTTCTAATGTGAATGAGTCACTTACTTCAGTTTCCTGCGGAACCAAGAAACTCCTGCTGGCTGCGCTGGAGCTTGGCGGTAGCTGGCTTGAAACGGCCCGCTTTTTTGATCAGCTACCGTCAGGGGTGGATGGAGAAAGAGAGCAAGGCACTGAATTCTCCAAACCTGCGGGTAGCCGATGCACTTAACTTTGCCGATCAGCCTGGAAGACGCCGGTAATGCTGAGGCGATGGTCTTCTCGGAATTGTTGAGGGCGTTTGTTGGCGGATGCACTCCATGACAGCACGGAATGAGTGTTGTCGATGAGGTATTATCGGAAAGCCCGATAGATATTATTGAGCCTGAGTATTTGCGTTTTCTGGAGTTTGCCGTGCCAAGTAAGAAGGGCGAAAGTGAGCGGTTTTAGCAGACGGCTAATGGGCTGGTTCGACAGTGAGCGTTATTTTGTTAAATAGCGCCTGCAACTCCCTCACCAAAGCATCAACGTCACGTATTGCATCAGCAACCGATTTTGCCAAAACTTCCCCGCCAATTTCCTGACCTTCGATTGCGATGTAGTGAACACGAGTGATGCCAATAAACGCCAACGCAGTAGCTAGGTGTGGTTCCAAGTAGTTCATGTGGGACATTTCTTCACCAGGCGCCATATTTACGCCACCTCTAGCCGTGAGCACTACGGCATGCCTTTCTCTGTCTGTGAGCTTTGGTATGTAAGGGTCTATGGGGTTGGAGTCATCGAACTCCACTGTTCGGCCAGCGCGCACTACTTGGTCGATCCACGCCTTAAGGGCGGCAGGCATTCCGAAGTTATAAAGAGGCGTTCCTATCACCAGAATATCCGCTGCAATCAACTCATCAACCAGTTGATTGCTTTCTGCAAGCGTGTCCTTCATCCAGGGCTCTAGACTCACCTCGGGTGTGAAAGCAGATGCAATCCAGTCGTGGTTAATCAAAGTAGGCGGGTTTTGACCTATATCTCGGTAGGTAACGGTGTCTTGCGGACGATTAGACTGCCATTGGGTTATAAACTGTTGAGTGAGATTACGACTGTGGGAACCATGTTTGTCTTTTCCAGCAATACCGGGACGGGCGCTGGCGTCTAGTTGCAGAATATGTGGCATGGTAGCCTCCTATTTAGAGTTGAACTCATCTATGATTAACGACATGCTTAGCGTAGACCGAGCCTATTAGCTGGGACAAACGATCTTTTCTTACTGTTATAGATGAGTGAAACTCATTCATGAGCTATCGCCGCTTACCTTCGCTTTCTGCACTACGCGCTTTTGAAGCCGCTGCCCGTCATGAAAGTGCCAAGCTGGCGGCGCAGGAATTGTCCGTTACCGCCACTGCGATTAGTCACCAGGTTCGGGGACTTGAGGAGGCGCTAGGCGTCACCCTATTTTTACGTAAACCCCGACAGTTGGCGCTGACACCTCAGGGACATGAGCTACTGCAGGTGCTTGAGACTGCGTTTGATAGCATTAGCCATGTTGTCGAGCGGCTAAGTGCTGTACCTCTTCGCCATACCGTAACTCTCTCCACGACGCCGGCCGTTGCAGTGCGCTGGTTGCTGCCCTGGGTATGCATGCTCCGCGACTCTCATCCGGGTATTGATCTACGAATTCATGCTTCTCATGAGCCGGTAGCATTGGACGGGTTAACGGCAGATATTGCCATTCGATATGGCGATGGACGCTGGCCAGGGCTAGTGGCTGAGAAACTGTTTGATAACACCTTCATGCCTACCTGCAGTCCTCAGCTTGGTTTGCATGATGTAAACCAGCTTACGTCACACTCACTGATTCACTTTCACCCGCAGGAATCCGTGGCTGCACCCATAAACTGGGCTTTATGGCAAAAGCGAGCAAAGGTACCTGAGTTGGATGTGAATGCAGGGTTAGTATTTTCTGATGAGACTCACGCCATTGCAGCCGCCACTGGTAGTCAGGGGGTAGCGCTGATGAGCCGCCAGTTAATCGCAGACGAATTGCGAGAAGGGCGTTTAGTACAGCCTTTTGGACCAGTGTTGGAGGGTAAGCCATTCTTTCTGGTTTACCCGCAAATCAGTCAGCATAACCCGTTGATAATTGCTATCCGGGATTGGGTGATGTCGGTGCCGGGTGGGCTTAGTAAGTTATCGAGCTGACCGATAATCTACCGGTGTGGGTCACTATACAGGAGGGTGGTACGTTTTTTTTACACTCTTTTTCTTTAACGCTAACGCGCCTACGCCTACGGCAGTTTATCTACTGACAATGTCCATTCCCACCGTTAACGTGACATATTGGATACCGCTGTGAAGGTGCCCTTATAACGGCTCGGATCACTGATAGTGACGGGATCATTGAACTCTGTTGGTGTGCCCCTACGTGCATCTTGGCGAAGAGTTCTTATGTCGCGCGCAGGGGGAGCGCCAAACAGCCGAGAATATTCTCGACTGAACTGTGACAGACTCTCATAGCCCACCGATAAAGCGACGGCTGTGACACCACCAGGTTCAGTGAAGAGCATTCTGCGAGCTTCATATAGTCTGATCTGCTTTTGATACTGAAGAGGCGACAATCTAACCGTCGCCTTGAAGCGTCGATGAAAAGCTGAAGGGCTCATATTCGCTGTTGCCGCCAGCTCCTCAACGCGGAATGTCGTTGCGTAATTTTGGCGAATCCATGTGATAGCACGCCTGATTTGGAAAAAACGATCATCGATACCTGCTATTTGTCTTAGCACCGCACCTTGTGGGCCGCGCAGCATTCGATACAGGATCTCACGTTCGATGAGAGGAGCGATTAAGGCGATATCATCCGGATGACCGGTAAGGCGGACCAGCCTGTACCAAGCATCAGCAAGATCGTCGCTCACTCGGTCAATGCAGAAACCTCGCGTCTCCAGCATGCGCAAAGGACTATCACTTTTGCACAAAATCTCTGTGACTAACGCTCGGTCGAGAGATAGGCGCAACGCCAGATAGGGAGTGGACGGACTCGATTCTAAGACTTCCCCAACCACGGGCAGCTCGACGGATGTAATAAAGCTTTGTCCTGCCTGATAGTTGACGACTTGATCTCCGATGACAATCCTCTTGCTCCCTTGCAGGAT
>NZ_BJXV01000036.1 GCF_007991175.1 Halovibrio variabilis | reverse complement strand
AAACGCTCGCTGAACTCGCCTTCTCGTTACCACGCGCTACGGGGTCATGCGCGAAGCTGAATCGGTGGGGTTTTGTAGCGCGTGGTAAGCCTAAGGCGCACCCGTGAGAGCAGCGCGAAGCGGTGCCGGGGTTCACCTTCACCAACCTAATCCCGCAAACTCATAATCCGCCAGTGGCGTTCTTCGGCGACTTTTCGCAAGGTAGCGTCGGGGTCGACGGCGACGGGGTGTTCGACGATTTCCAAAAGTGGCAAATCATTGTGCGAGTCGCTATAGAACCAAGCGTCTTCCATGGTCAGGTCCTGACCTTCCAGCCACTGTTCAAGACGGGTGACTTTACCTTCACGATAGCTGGGCACACCCGAAACGCCTCCGGTGTAGTGGCCATCTTTCACTTCTGGGTTCACTGCAATTAAGTGGTCCACCCCTAAACGCTCGGCAATCGGCGCGGTGATAAAGCGGTTGGTGGCGGTAATAATCAGCAGCGTATCGCCTTTGCTGCGGTGGCGGGCGAGCAGTTCTTCCGCTTTAGGCAGAATGTTGGGCTCGATTTTGCTGACCATAAACTGCTGATGCCAAGCGGCAAGCTGTTCCGGCGTGTTATCGGCCAGCGGTTTAAGCGCGACGGCCAGAAAGTCAGCCATGTCCAGAGTGCCCGCATTATAATCGGCCATAAAGCGCTCATTGGCTTCCCGGTAAGTCGCCGGGTCTACCGCGCCCTGTTCGAGTAAAAACTCGCCCCAGGCATGATCGCTATCGGTGGATAGCAGCGTATTATCCAAATCGAAAATGGCCAGACTCACGGCGCGCCCCTTTTTAGTCAGTGGTTGTCAGCAATCAATCGTGTTGAAAAGACGCTAATTAAGGCAAATAGCAGACGCGGGATTATCGCAGACTCGCCCTGCCATTCCCACCAGCGCACGTTTGTTGCAGCCCTGCTGAAACGAAAGCATTCATCACTTAGCGTTATATTGTATTGATACGCTTGTCACCCTTGTGGAAAAATGGGCACAACTGAAAATTTATGAAGGTGATGTCCGTGATCGACGCTGACGGCTTTCGCCCCAATGTTGGCATTATCATTGCCAATAGCCAGGGGCAGCTGCTTTGGGCGCGTCGGGTAGGACAAAATGCGTGGCAATTTCCCCAGGGGGGCATCAATGCAAGCGAGACGCCACAACAAGCGCTTTTTCGTGAGCTATTCGAAGAAATCGGCCTAACCGCCGACGATGTTGATATTGTTGCCTGCACCCGGGGCTGGCTGCGTTACCGTCTACCACGACGTATGATTCGTACGCATTCGCGTCCGGTCTGTATTGGCCAGAAGCAGAAGTGGTTTTTACTTAAAATCCGTTGCCAGGAAAACCAAATTTGTATGACGGAAACGCCCACCCCCGAATTTGATGGGTGGCGGTGGGTGAGCTACTGGTACCCGTTAGGGCAGGTAGTGCCTTTCAAACGAGAGGTATACCGACGTGCGCTGCGAGAGTTGTCTCCCCGCGTTCAGCGTCTGGCACAGGATGAAGAATAGGGCGATCTACCGCTGCCCAAGCTAAGGCGCGCAGCGGGGCTTGCCAGGAAATTCCTCAGCGAGGCAAATAACAGTGAAAAGTAAAACGTCCATGCTTGAGGTGCTGCGCCGGGTTATTCAGGAAGTGAATGGCGCGCGCAACCTCGACGCCGCGCTGTCCACGATGGTACGCCGAATTCGTAAGGCGATGCAGACCGATGTGTGCTCTTTCTACCTCTACGACAAAGAGCTTGAGTCGCTGGTGCTGATGGAAACCATCGGCCTGCGTACCCAGGCGGTGGGCCGCGTCGTGCTGCCGTTAGGCGAGGGGTTGGTGGGCTTGGTGGCCAAACGCAGTGAGCCTCTCAATCTTGAAGAGGCTCAGATGCACCCGCAGTTTCGCTATTTTGAAGCCACCGGTGAAGAGCGCTACTCCAGCTTCTTGGGCGTGCCGATCATTCACCAGCGGCTGATGCTCGGCGTGCTGGTCGTACAGCAAGCTGAAAAACGCCGCTACGACGATGAAGACGAAGCTTTCCTGGTTACCATGGCGGCGCAGCTGGCGGGCGTATTAGCCCATGCCTTAGCCACAGGTAACCTGCTGCGCCCGGCGCTTGCCGGTGGGCAGGCCATGTTTAAAGGCGTGGCTGCCTCGCCGGGCATGGCCATGGGTGAAGCGGTGGTGATTACCCCGCCTTCCGATCTTAATAGCGTGCCGGATTTAGTGCCCAACGATCAGGATTTCGAAGTCGCGCGCTTGAAAGAAGCCATTGGTAAAACCCGTAGCGAAATTCGTGCGGCGGCCGAGCGCTTGGCAAGCCGGATCTCTGCCCAGGAACTGGCGCTGTTTGATGTCTATCAGCAGATGCTGGGCGAAGCGGCGCTGGCCGATGAGGTCGAAAAACGTATTCGCGAAGGGCAGTGGGCCCCTGGCGCCCTGGCTGACGTGGTACGCCGCCACGTGCAGTATTTAGAGCGCGTCGACGATAACTATCTACGCGAGCGGGCAGCTGATATTCGCGACCTGGGGCGCCGAGTGCTGGCGCATTTGCAAGAAGATACGCCCTCCACGCCGGAAACCTACCCCGATAACGCTATTTTGGTCGGTGATGAAATCAGCGTCGCTATGCTGGGCGAAGTGCCCCGTGACAAGCTCAAAGGCCTGGTCTCGGTGCGCGGCTCCAGCACCTCACACGTGGCGATTGTGGCCCGCGCCATGGGGATCCCCACGGTGCTGGGCATGGTGGATTTGCCGTTACCCCGTTTAGGCGGTGCTCCGGTGCTACTGGATGGTCACCGTGGCCGCCTGTTTGTGCGCCCGGGGCCTGAGCTCAAGGCGCGCTATGAAAGCCTGATTGCCGAAGAAGAAGCCTTAAGCGAGCTGCTTGAACACGAACAGGACCTGCCCAGCGCCACGCCAGATGGCTACAGCTTGCCGCTAATGGTGAATACCGGGCTAGCGGTCGATGCCAACGCGTTGTTAAAAAGCCGTATCGGCGGGGTAGGGCTTTACCGTACCGAAGTGCCGTTTATGATTACTGAACGCTTCCCTGGTGAAAAAGAGCAAACCAAGCTTTATCGCGATCAGCTCGAAGGTTTCGCGCCGCTGCCGGTGGTAATGCGCACCTTGGACATTGGCGGTGATAAGGATCTGCCCTATTTCCCGATTGACGAGGCCAATTCGTTTCTTGGCTGGCGCGGGATGCGCGTGACGCTAGATCACCCCGAAGTATTGATGGTGCAGCTGCGCGCCATGCTCAAAGCGTCCATCGATTTGGATAATCTCTCCGTGCTGTTCCCGATGATTACCAACGTCGAGGAGGTGGATGAGGCACTGCGTTTGTTAGATCGCGCTATTTTGGAGCTGGGCGAGGAGGGGATAACCGTCGTTCGGCCCCAAGTAGGGGTAATGATCGAAGTGCCTGCCACTATCTATCAAATGGATTCGCTGGCCAAGCGTGTCGACTTCTTTTCAGTTGGCAGCAATGATCTTACCCAGTATTTGCTCGCGGTGGATCGCAATAATCCTCGTGTTTCAAGCCTTTACGATGCGCTTCACCCGGCGTTGCTGGGTGCCTTGCTGGAGCTTGCCCAAGATGCCAAACGGCTCAATAAGCCGATTTCGCTGTGCGGTGAGCTAGCGGGAGACCCCGCGGGCGCCTTGCTGCTGATGGCGATGGGCTTTACCAGTCTTTCCATGAACGCGCCTAGCCTGCCCAAGGTGCGCGCCGCCATTCGCCGGGTGCCGTTGAGCGATGCCGAGCAGCTGTTAGAAGAAGTAATGGCGTTGGATACCCCGGCACTGGTGCATGCGCATCTAGATAACCGCCTGGATGAGTGGCAGTTGTCTCACTTAATGCCCCCACGAGATTGAGCAGTGGGCTGATTAGCAATAGACAGGCTGGTTTCACCTTCAAAGTGACCTAGCGGCCCAAAGCGCTGTTCGGTTATCTCGATGTGACCCTGGTGGCCCAGTGTCAGCCATGAGGTAGCCCGAGTGCCGTAGCGCTCACCGACAATAAAGGCTGCCGAGAGCTGGCGCTCCAGTTCAAGCCCAACGCCGGTGTCGGGTAAGGCTTCAACGGCTGCCTCGTCTGGGTTTTGCATCGCATGCCGCACGGCGTTAGGCCATGGCGGCGTCTGGCGCTCTCGCAAAGGGCCATCTTGTGAAAGACCGTTTCTTAAAAGACTGTACTCAAGTGCATCGCGAACGTGCAACAGCTTGGGCCACGGGGAGTTAAGGTCGGCGTTGGATAAGCCGTGTACGCCGGGGGGCACCTCCCTGAGTGCCAGCTGGTCTCGGCTGCGGTGCAGGTGCCAAAGCCGCTGCGGCGTCGCGACTAATAGGTTGAACCCCGCATAGCGTAAGGCTTCACCTTGGTTTAGCGCGGCTAGCCAGCTCTCTATGTCGTCGCACTGCAATGCATCAGCCACTAGCGCCCCTCGGCTCGGCGCGCCTGGCGGTGTGGTCAGTTGAGGGTCACGCACATTGGTAACAGCCGCGACGATGCCGCCCTGCTTTGCGGCTAGCCACGAACCACCAGCTTCTAAATCGCGCCCACCGGCAATTGCCGGACAGTCTTGCCAATAAGCAAGTGGTGCCGTGGGCCGCGCATAGAACTCATCACGGTTGCCCATTAGCCGCAAAGGCGTAGGTGAGCCAGGATGCCAAGCAAACGTTATCAAGCACATAGCAAACTCGTCAGTTAAAAAGTAAAAGGTAAAAGTTAAAACATTCAGCCGTGCCGCATGACAGTCACAAAATGCAGACGTAGACTGACGCCAGCATCGGCAGGTATCGCCAAGTATTAAATAAAACAGATACGTTATCACAGGCTACTAGGCCGCAAGGAAGACGAAATCATGCAAGGTTGTCGAAGGGAGCACTTTTGGAACGCCATTGTGTGGCCGCTTCTCTGGCCACTGCTGCTGTTGCAGGCCGGGTTGATCGTGTTATGCCTGTTAGTGGGGGCAGGGGTATGGTGGACGTCGCCTGGCTATGCCTCCTGGAACACACTGCTGTGGTTAATGGCGGCCCTGCTTCTCGGCAGTAGCTTGAATGTCGGCGCCTTTCTGATGCTGGTAAAAACGCGCGCACGCCGCAAAGATAGCCGCTTCATGCAAGAACTCACCGAACTGGAGCGGCATAGCCAAGCGCTATGCGCCACTGCAGAGCGTGCCCTGCCGACGTATAAATGCGCCTCTCCAGAGGCTGTTGACGAATCTCATCTACCCCTTCAGCGGCTAGCCAGCGTGAATGACGTGTTGGCAGGCCTGGAACGCTGTATGAGCCGCTCGCAAGCAGCCGACGCTGCCACACAGCATAGCCAACAAGAGCATGAACAATCCTTGTTGGACGACCTTCAACACCAGCAGCGACAGCTAAAATACTTAATGGCGGGCCGTGAAAGGGCGCGAGAAGAGTCACGCCTAAAATCTGACTATTTAACGCTGCTGCAGCGTGAAACGGATAGTTTGTTGGACCATTTAAACGGCATGTCTGACAAAGACATCGACGCCGATTGTCGGCAAAACATCATTGATGTCAGTACACACTTAACCGATATCCGTGGGCTGCTGGCTAACCTTGTGCAAGAAGGTGCTGAACAAGGCAACGCTGGGCAAGACGGCGGGGCAGAACCATCAATGGCAGAATCATCAATAGAAGTTGAGGGCGCTGAGTCGCAGAGCCATTTGCGCGTACTCGTGGTCGACGATGGCCCGGTTAACCTGATGCTGGCCCGACAGATACTGGAAACCCAAGGCCTGCAGGTAGAAGGCGTTAGCAGTGGCGAACAGGCGCTTGAGCGTCAACAAAGCGTCAGCTTTGACCTGGTGCTTATGGATATTTTTATGCCGACGCTGGATGGGCTCGACACCACCCGCCGCTGGCGTGAGTACGAGCGCACCCATGGCGCTAACCAAAGCGTGCTAGTGGCCATGACGGCCAATGCCGACAATGCCGGGCGTGATGCCTGTTTAGCGGCTGGTATGGACGACCTACTCGTCAAACCGTATCAACCGGATACCCTCCTCGGCATAGTGATTCACTGGTTCCCGGGCAGGGTGCACGTCGCACTGCAGGTATGAGCAATGTTTCTTTTACCTGTTTAAGGGGTAAACTTCGCTGCCTGCGTAAAAGTGCTGGCGCTGTTGCGCTAACGGTTGTTACTTCTGCGCTACAGGGGTGGGGCCTGAGCCCTTACTAGATTCAATGATTCCTTTCGCCAGATTAGGCCAGATTAGAGAGTGTAAATGATTAACTACCCAACGATTGACCCAGTGGCTATTTCTATCGGGCCACTGCAAGTCCATTGGTATGGCTTGATGTATGTAGTCGGGTTTATTGCCGCCTGGTGGCTCGGCTGCCGGCGTGCATCGCGGATTGGCCTCAACAATGACGATATCGGCGACCTCCTTTTTTACTCTGCCATTGGTGTTGTGGCGGGTGGGCGTCTAGGCTACGCCCTGTTTTACGGGCTTGAACAGTGGCTGGCCGACCCGCTATGGGTCTTTCGCGTGTGGGACGGCGGTATGAGCTTCCACGGTGGCCTGCTCGGCGTGTTGTTGGCGGCCTGGCTATTTGCCCGCCGTAAACAGCTGGCATTTTTAACCCTTACTGACTTCATTGCGCCCATGGTGCCGATTGGTTTAGGCGCGGGGCGGATTGGCAATTTCATTAATCACGAGCTGCCAGGGCGGATTACCTCGTTGCCATGGGGCATGCCGTTTCCAGGCATGGGACCCGAGCCGCGTCATCCATCAGCGCTTTATGAAGCCTTGCTAGAAGGCGTCGTGCTGTTCGCCATTCTCTGGTGGGTATCGGCCAAACCCACCTCGCGTGGTTTTCTATCCGGGTTGTTCCTGGTCTGCTACGGGGTGTTCCGCTTTATGGTCGAATTCGTACGCCTGCCCGATGCCCACATCGGCTTTATCGCCTTCAACTGGGTCACCATGGGTATGTTGCTCTCGGCCCCTATGATCGCATTGGGGCTTTACATTATTGTCTGGTCGCGTTCCCAGCCAGTGGATGTAAAGACTGCGAACTAAAAGCATCGCGCAGCGGTGCCTGTGTTGGTTGAGGTGCCACC
>NZ_BJXV01000035.1 GCF_007991175.1 Halovibrio variabilis | reverse complement strand
GGGCTAACAGGATTTATTAGGTGCCCCTGGTTGAGACTGGCCCAAGCAGCCCCATACAGCAGCACTAAACCCTAAGAATCCGCTAAAGCCTCTTAAGTCTCTGAACATAGACTGGGAAAGGCCGAAGTCGAAAAAAGCGATGATAACCACCATGCCGCTAATCGCTAAAAGCCGGGCTGGCACATTGTCACTCGCATGCAATGCTTTTTTAGCAAATACCGAGGCAAAGGCAATATACAGCCATAGCAGGCTAATAACGCCTAATAAGCCTCGGCGGGCGAGCGTATCGATAATATCGCTATGTAACTGTGAATAAATAACGACTCTGTCATAAAGCACACCCTCAGACACCAACGTGCTTAACCAACCCTTCACAGCCCCCTCACCAACCCCCATGAACGGGTTTTCTTTGAACATGTACCACCCTGCTCGCCATAGTTCAAAACGAGCACCTAGCGAGGTACTGGCATCATGACTTATAAAATACTGATAAATATTTTCAAATATAGCTGCTAAGCGTAGCCATACACCTGATGGGGGGAAAGCGATGATAGCGACCACCAATAAGGCAATAAAGCAGAGGCCTATATTACGCGTTTTGGGCGCTATTATATCCGCTGTTGCCGGTAACAAGAGTGCGAATATAAAGGGAATTGCCACCCAGCCACCACGCGTTCCTGATAATAAAGACGCTAAAAAACCCAGAAAAGCCGCACTAATAGCAAAAACGGTTAACCCATAACGGAAACGGCGACGTGATTGGATGAAATAAATCGCCGCCACTAGGGAAAGCGACGACATGAGTAAAGACAAATTACCAAAGGGAATAGCATTGATACCATTGTCGGCTCGATCCAATCCCACAATAGCGCGCTCATATATAGCCACCAAACCTGCCCCAGAGGCCCCACAACAAACGCCCAGCCATAACCAATTAGGCGAGGGGGTAAAAACCCTTAACGCAAGTAAGAAAGCAGCCGCCAACAGCGGCCAAGTATATATGTGTCGATACCCACCGTAGGGCACCAGAGGCAATTGGCCACTTGCCAGAACACTCCACCACCAAACACCGCCAAAAAATACCAATGCTGACACTATTTTGTAGTCATCACGGGCCCATAAAAAAAGATATTGCCTATTGCTAACCATAACAACACACGCCAATAGCGACGATATAAGCGCAGCCACCCCAAACCACCAGTGCGCTTGCGGTATTAAAACAAGCGATGCGGAAAACCCAAACATAATAGCGCCGTTAATAAGTGAGAGCGTCCTGCCCGCTACGCCCTCCTGTATCGACTGCATACTGTTCAATTACGAAAGGTCGTGCTGATAGTACTTAGCCTGGCGGCTAAATATGTCATGGTAGATACCTTTTTTCTCAAACAGTGACTCATGGGTACCCGATTCCTTAATTTCGCCATCATCCATTACGTAAATATAGTCAGCTAAACGTATAGTTGACAGCCGATGGCTAATCACCAATGCAGAGCGGTGGTTGATGCGTTCGCGAAAATTTTCAAATAACTCAGATTCTGCAACAGGATCCATAGCGCTGGTGGGTTCATCTAATATGACGATATTAGATTTCAACATAAAGGCACGTGCCAGCGCAATTTTTTGCCACTGTCCAACGCTTAGCTCTTTGCCATTATCGAACAGACGCGTTAGTAGCGTGTCGTATTTATTGTCCAACTCTTCAATAAACGTCGCGGCACCGGCGTTTTCCGCGGCTCGCGGTACCGTATGTTCGGCATCGGTACCGTTTATATGGCCAAAGCGGATATTTTCGTGCACGGATTCTGCATAGTGTGAATAATCTTGGAAAATCACGCTGAAAAGCTGACGATACTCGTCAATATCGCAGTCCTGGGCATTAATACCATTGATTTTAACACTTCCTTCAGTGGGGTCATAAAGCCGCGTCATTAATTTAATAAGCGATGTTTTACCTGACCCATTAGCGCCTACTAACGCCACGATTTGCCCGGGCTTTATCTCCATATTTACATTTTTGATAACATCTTTATGTGTGCCGGGGTAAGCGAAGGAGACATTCTCGAGTTTTAAATTAACTTTATTAGAAGGGATGATTTTTTCGGGCTGCGATGGCCTTGGCAAAGTATGCTGCATATCCATAAATTCAAACAGCATACCCATGTACAAGTGGTCTTCGTAAAGTTTGGAAAGCTGCTGAACAAGCTCTTGTCCCATGGTTTGAGCACGCTGGAAAATCAGTAAAAAAAGCACCAAATCACCCACACTATTTTGCCCTTGGGCGGTATTCCAAGCCAAGTACCCCAGCGATGTAAAAAATATGACCGAAGCCGCCACCGCGACAGCTGATTCAACGATTGTGCGTTTACGGGTTATAGCAAGCTTTTCACCTCGAATTTCATCACGAATACGCTTATATTTATGGCGTAGAAAATCACCTAACTGATTGAGCCGAAGCTCTTTGGCGTGAATATCGGAGGTCATTAACCAATCTAGGTAGCCTGCCCGGCGCTCCATCTGTGTTCTGCGACGCTGCCAATCGTACAGAATTCGCGTAAAGTAGATTCTTGCAATCAGCGCAGGCACAATCGCAAACAAAATGATCGGTAGTAAACGCCAGTTAATCGTTCCCAGTAGTACAATAATGGCCGTCAGCATGACGATGTTCTTGCCCAATAGCATTAAGTTACTGGCGACCTGGGCGGGCCGATGGCTCCCCGATTGGCGGGCGCGTTCAAGCGTGTCGTGGTAAAGCGGACTTTCATAAAAGGCAAGGTCAACGCTGATAGCGGTCTTTTGAACAATGTTCTCGACATAGTCTGCGACCATTATTCCCTGCGCTTCACGCGAATACCCCGCTAGCGCTCGTGAAATAACATAGACCAGCGTTCCTAAGCCAGTCAGCACAACATAATATAAAACAGATCCAACATTTTCAGCGGCCTCAGGTTCGGCCAGCACACTGGTCACGACATCCACCATCTGCTTTATAAGATACAGCACACCAAGGCCCGACATAATTTCTATGGCTATAAAAAAAGTACTCAGAAGTGTCCACTTACGGCTACTCTTCCAAGAGATAGAGAGAATTCGCATCAGTGATAAAAAAGATGCGAACAACTTATTAATCATAGCCATATAATTAAAACCACCCATTAATTAACTTTCTTTTTACCAGCTAAGCGCATATAAGCTTCATGCAATGGGTGTATAAAACGATAAACCCATTGCCAATGACGAGTAAGAGGCCATACCACATAAGTATCGTAGGTCGGGCGAAACATCCTTTTCCAGCCAAATAAACGCCACTGCCATATACGCGCAGTGGTGGTTTGCCATGCAAATGAAAAATCAGGCGTCGGTTTTTTCTGACCCAACGAATGTTCAAATTCGACATCACCATGCATTGCCAACACACAGTAGCGAACGAGCTCTTGGGTATTGGGGGCCAAACTGTCAATATTCTGTGCCCCTGCATTGGCAAAAAACGTTATCATTTCCAGACAGGAATGCACGGTACTTTCTAGTGAGTAACGCTTTGCACAGCGCAACACGGCATCAAGATCAAAATCCTTATGATGCTGTATGGCGGTAATATCCACTAGCCAGTGAAGGCGAGACCAATAATGCTTTGTATGGTGCCAGCACAGATAAACAAAAAACTCGCTGATGGGCATCACACACGTGTCTACATTGCAAACCGTAATAGGCTGGCGTTTTGCTAGCATCTGCGAAGCCTTAAATACGCTTCCGGTATTGTCTATCTTGGTATGCAACTCGACAGCCACGTTACGAGGTGAGAGCAAGGTGACTACTTTTTGGTGGCGGGCCACGAACGCAACGCTTTCAGCGCCCGGCGTCAATGCTTTGGGATTATAGGGTTTATAACCATTGGTAAGCGCATATTTTAGTATGGCCGGTAAATCCTCCGGCGAGACAAGAATATCAACGTCACGACATAAGCGCTGCGCAGGCTCTGGGTAGTATTGAAAAGCTAACGAAGGCCCCTTAAAGCAAAGATGCGGCACGTTGAGAGGCATCAATACATGCCTGATAAGGTGCTTGAACTCAGCTGAAATATTCATATTGTGTTGCAGCGCGCGTAGTGAGTAGCGCTTCATTACGTCGATACAAGCGTCAGGAATTTGATCCCTCCACCGTCGGCTAAGGTGGCTATAAACAATGGGTAGCACAAAGCGTTCGGCTGCGTGACGCGTAAAAGCGTCCCAATCTTTCACACGTGGAATGAGCTTATCAACCGCCTGTATCTGCTCTTGATTGAGTTCAAGACGCGATAATAGCAGCAGTAGCTGAAAGCTTGGGTCGGCCATGAGCTGCTCAGGAGATTCAGATATCATTAGCTCGTCCCTATTTGCGAAGATTCAGTTGCGAAGATTCAGTCACGAAGATTCAGCGGTAGACAAGCCTGGCTCAAGATAGCAGGCCACCACTGTGTAAGCATTGAAACTGAACCCACCCGTGACATTGACGGGACCAGCGGCTACCCAAGCATGCGCCAGGTAACGACGACTGTCCTCGCTACGCTTAAGCCCAAAACAGAGTAAATAAGGTAATTTATACAGCCGCAGTAGCAGGGCAGCGGTGATGGCCTGTGGGTAACAGTTGGAATTCCAAGGTGTATAACGCGCGGTCATACGCACGACATGGCCAATCTGACTCGCTCTTTTGCGTTGCGAGGTCGTCAAAAGCGGTAGCACAGGGCTAACACCATGGGCTTTGCCCATCAGCCTTTCCAGCCGCCTGAAGCTGAGCAAAAAAATCAGCGCCTTACTTACCCCCAGCAACAGCCAAACAGGCAAGCACCAAAGCTTGAAAAAGGCAGACTTTTTGAAAAAAGCGATGACCCTATTCAATTGATACCCTCATGAAAACCCACTGATGCAGTTAGTCTCTGCCTGAAAAACACCATCAATATGATTTAATTGAACAACATCGCATTACCGCGAGAGGCTCTATAAAATCCCCTTAACGCAACACATGTAGTAAGCCGACTTCCACCATACTATCGAGAAACGGCAGCGTATCGCTTTGACACTCTTCAACATCGACAGCGTAATGTTCACACAGCTTCTGAACGAGATCATTCACAGCGATAGGGCTTTCTGTTAACTCCCATATCCGACCGCCTATCGAGTTCAACCCGAAATATTGGCCTTGGTCTGCACTCATCATCACTACTTCATCATCAACGACTGCGGTCAAGATGTCGGCATCTCGTTGAACCATATTGTTCAGTGTTACGCTCATACCGGTACCGTCCCTCAACTGATATCAACTTATTGATGTTGCTTTGTTTTCAGACACCGAATGGCGCCATAGCTCTAGCACTCGCATACTGCTATGCAAGGGAATAAAACTCAGTAAATCAAACTTTTCCAGGGATGATGGAGCCCCCTTAATCTTATCGGTAAGCGCCTTGGTTGCTAGCCATGGGCAGTCAATATTCACAAACTGATCATGATCCTGGTCGAGCTTCTGCCAACAGTCCAAGCGTATCTTCTTGCGCTTTGTTTCGTTGGCAACATCATGCTTACTAACACGCTCTGGCAAGGCGTCAACCATAGCCATTCTATAAACAATGCGCTTACGGCGCTTTTGCCACAGCATGTCGGGCGGCAGTGACAGCGAAAACTCAAGCAGTCGCTTATCCATCAAGGGGTAACGATATTGAATTCCCAGAGGGCCCGCCCATGTCGACCAAAGGCTCATCCTTGAGGCGATATGACCGTTCAGGAGCAAAGCACACTGCATGGAGAATGGGTCTTTTGCATCGCGCCAGACCAAGCTGGTTTCTCGCCATGCCTCGGGGTGGCGTTTCATGAAATCGGGATGCCCAAGGCACTGCAGCTTATTGTTATTTAAATAAGGGCTAAAAGCTGCATAGAGCCAGTCCGGAAGAAAAGGCAATGCCGCAGTCTGAAAAAGAAATTTGGCCATGCCCCCCGGTCTGCGCAGCCCTCCGCCCAAGGTCCGCGCCATGTTGAACAGGTCTTTGAAACGGCGGTTGGAAAGCAGCCAGGAGGGATAACCACGCAGGCTAAACGAGACACACTCATCTGCCCCCCATCCCGACAGCATGACACGCGTCCCGCGTGAGGCCGCTTGCTCCATCAGGGGCAACTCTTCAAAAAGATCGGCAGAGTTTTCATACGCTAGGTTTCGCCTGAAGAACCGAAAATAATCGCTAGCACTATCGGTGCCAAAGGAGCATTCAAACCCTTCTCGCTGGCTCAGTTTTGCGATCTCGGTGCGTTCATCAAAGGCCCCCTGCGCTAATGGGTAGTCTTCGCTAACAGATGGAGCCCAGGTGTATGCCATGTCGAGCTGACGACCTTGCTGGCGCAAAAACCGGTGTGCCAGCACCGTAACCCCCGTCGAATCCAGACCGCCGCTTATGTGCGAGCCCGTAGGGCTATCCAGGCATATACGATCCTGCACCGCCTGATTTATCAGTCCTCGTAGCTGCTCCGCATACTCATCAAGGCTTGCTGGCGCCGCTTGAACGATATGCTCTGGAAACCAGTAACGGCTCACGTCTACACCACGACGGGAAGCGGTCAGGCTATGCCCAGGCGGTAGAAACTCAATACCTTTGAGAAAAGGGTCTTCTTTTGACTGCAGGGGCTGAGCCAAAAAAAACGCCACACGAGACTCATCAATTTCAAAGTCGACATCCGGCGAACTGGCTATCGCCTCAACCGTGGAGCCAAATAAGAACTGCGAACCCTGCTTTGAGTAGAAAAAGGGCCGCGCCCCGGCAACATCACGGGCAGCAAAGAGTTCGCCGTCACGCGGGTTCCAGATGGCGAAAGCAAAATCACCTATGAGATATTGGGCACACGCTTTGCCCCACTTCAAGAAGGCAGACACAATAAGCTGGCCGTCAGGCATACCGCTGGTCGCTGCCATATCAAGCTGCCGGCAAAGATCACGCCGGTTATCAATCACCGCATCTGCCACGATGCATAGCCCGCAGTGCTCCAGCGGCTGCACATCTTCAGAGTCAGCGTCTCTCAAGGCCAGTTTTTGGTGCCCCAAGACGGCGTTCTTCTTATGCATTACGCCACGGCCATCTTTACCCCAGTCATCCAGGGTGCCGAATGCTGTCTCGAATGGTTCACGCGCTATCGAATTTTGCTCAAAACTGATACGCCCAAAGATGGCACTCATTCCCCCTCCTTCCCCTAACGCTTTATTATCCATTACCAGACTTAATTCGTTGGCCGCTTCACAACGCTACCACAGATTACCTTCTGATACATTCATTTACAATACTACTGCTTTGCTGGCATAAATACAGTGCTTAATGGTCTTTATAAGCAATGCCAGATGAGTTTTATACTGTTTTTATGCGATTGGCTAGGCGGCAGCGGGGCTTCCTGCATGCTTAAGGTGTGTTTTTCGATTACTCAAAGATTCGAATGTATTTAATACTCATCAATAACGTTACATTTCTTGACAATACAGAGGTACGGAAACTACTCTCAGTATGGGCGATAGCATAAAGAGTGGCTTACAGGCTGACCATGTGTGACAAGATCGTAAGATGCTGCACATGCAAGCGTTTGTCATCACTGACCTCTTCGCTCACAACTACTATGTTTCATTGCCGGGAGATTTTTATGAACACACAGAAAGCAAGCGCTCAGCAAAACGCCTGGGTTGCCCCACAGCTGAACGTTATGTCAGTGCGGGAGACTTACCAAGGTGCGACGCCGTTTAGTACAGAGGCGATTGTAGTCGACGTCTCAGACTCACCAAGCAACGGCTATATAATTGACACTCTTGGGTCCTGATCAGGTTAGTGTTCGTACTGCACAACTTGCCTAAAAGTAATGACAAGCCCCGCCGCAAGGCGGGGTTTTTTAGTTATATCGAGGATGACTTCACTGGTATTGCTAATGCTAAAAAATTAGCATTAGCGGTACCGATATTGCATTAGCCACTGCTCGTGAATGCCCAGTCCAACGTTTAATCGCGCTGAGGATTGGCGATCGACTGGGCTTGAATTTCGTCGAGCAAAGGTTTTAGGTTTTTATCCATATCATCTAAGGACCATGGGCGTCGAAAGCGATAGACACGGATTTGTTGCGCCAAACGGATGCCTTCCTGCATTAGTTGTTTATCAGTATTAAATTGGCTGCCTAGTTCGGGGCGGTAAAGAGCGCCCATCACCGTTTTGAAAGCCTCAATCCCTGATAGTTTTTTGAGACTTGCCTCCTCCCCTTCATCAGCACGCTCTAACTGCACTAATGCATTTAAACAGTGGGCATCATAACGAGCGCCTTTATTCATCATGATGTGAAACTTATCAGCGCGCATCAAATCCCGGACAAGTCCTTCGGTTTCAATGCCTAATGCCTTGAGCGCATCTCGCCAAAGCTTTGCTCTAGCAGGCCCCGGGTGAAGTAACGGCTCTGCCTCATCTGGCTTAATAACCGCCACGTCATCGGTGATCAATGGCCACTGCTGGGAATAGTGCAACCAGGCACTCATTGTTGACTTCCCCGCGCCAGAGTGGCCGGTAAATGCCCAGGCGCCAGCCGGGGTGTTTAACGCACTAACATGCAGCGGCAGCCAGTGCCGCTGGTGCAACAGCGCCCCTAACGCACTACCGAGCAGAAATAAGCGAACATCACCAGGGTCAGCAACAGGATCAGCCCCCCTCGGCATACGCCGATCCAGCAAAATGCGCTGCCCTTGTTCAATTCG
>NZ_BJXV01000034.1 GCF_007991175.1 Halovibrio variabilis | reverse complement strand
AACGCGAAGCCGTTAACATGCTCAAGATTAGGCTGAACGAAGAAGACAAGGAAGCCCGCAGGGAGCTAAAGAAAGCGGAAGAAGTCATGGAGAAGACGGATCGAGTGGTGGCGGATTCGGCTGCAGCATCAGCCACTGAGTCGCTTTACTCCTCGATAGGGCAATTACTCTCTTCTTCTTTAAATGACGTTTCTGTATCAACGACCTCAATCAACATAGAGGTTTAGCGCCTTGGTCGACCATAGCAAAGCGCTAGACCTGTTTTAGGGGTGTCTCGACATAGTCGATTGGCACTTTTAAAAGCAATTATTTAAAAGCATGAATTAAAAACAGGCTCTTCGTCATTCGGTATAGAATTATTTCTGACAGCCTGACAGTTGACCTGTGGGAGGTAGCTTTAGCTCGCGACCGTTTAGGCTGCCAGCGTTGGCTTAGTGGTTTCTGTCTCAACCGTGAGGCACAAAATGTGCCGATTAATATTAAATCCACATTAGATGACGAACAACCTAAAAAAATGGGCTATTCGTCCTTTCATGTGGATTTAAGATTGATCGGCTATTTCCTATCTCACAGTTGAGATCGCAACCACTAAGCCAGCTATCTGTTGTGGGAGGCCGCTTCAGCGGGCGAAAGGTGCCGAAGGCACCCCCTTGGCTTCATCATGCTAGGAGCCCAAACATTCGCGAGCTGAAGCTCCCTCCCACGGGAGCCATTATCATGCTGGAAGAATGAATTCCACACTGGGTGACGAAGAGCCAAAAAATGACTTAAAAACATAGATCCGTATGTTTCATACTATATTGGAACGATATCCTTGCTACAAAAAGCTATACGGGTACGCCAATCTCGTTACCCTATCAACTTCTCACCGTTTAATGATCAGGGAAAGGATCCATGACGCGTATTCTTCACCGCGGTATCGGCGCTGAGCTGCCTTATGCAGCGTCGGCGCAGGGCGTCTATATCACCGATACCACGGGGCGGCGCTACCTGGATGGCTCGGGCGGCGCGGCGGTCACCAGCGTCGGTCACGCCCACCCCGAGGTGCTGGCGGCCATGCGCGCGCAGATCGATAGCCTGTGTTACGCCCATACCTCCTTCTTCACTACCGATGCCGCCGAAGCGCTTGCCGAAAAGCTGGTGGACTTAGCCCCCGAAGGGCTGGATTACGTCTACCTGGTGTCGGGTGGCTCAGAAGCTGTTGAAGCGGCGCTGAAAATGGCCCGGCAGTACTTTGTAGAGATTAATCAGCCCCAGCGGCGGCATATCATTGCCAGGCGCCAGAGCTACCACGGCAATACCATCGGCGCCTTGGCAACCGGTGGCAATGCCATGCGACGCCAGCAGTTTCAGCCCCTCCTGCCAGAAACCCACCATGTATCGCCCTGCTATGCCTATCGCGACAGGGCTACCGACGAGTCACCGGAGGCCTACGCTGCACGGCTTGCCGAGGAGCTTGAGGCAAAGATTCTAGAACTTGGCGCCGACGAGGTGATGGCCTTTGTTGCCGAACCCGTCGTCGGTGCCACCTTAGGAGCAGTGGCCTCGGAGGCGGATTACTTCAAACGCGTTCGGGCTATTTGCGATAAATACGGCGTGCTGCTGATCCTCGACGAAGTAATGTGCGGCATGGGCAGAACCGGCACGGTATTCGCCTGCGAACAGGATGGGGTAACGCCGGATATCGTCACCATTGCCAAGGGGTTGGGCGGCGGCTATCAGCCTATCGGCGCGGTGATGTTATCGGCCAATATCTACGCCAGTTTTGCCAATGGGTCTGGACTGTTTCAGCATGGTCATACCTATCTTGGTCACCCTGTCGCCGCCGCGGCTGCTAACAAAGTCGTTGAGATCATCGCACGGCCAGAGACACTGGCGAACGTTAATGCCATGGGGGCGAGACTGCAGAGCGGCCTTGAAGCAGCGCTCGGCGCATCACCCCATGTGGGCGACATTCGCGGCAGGGGCTTGTTTCGCGGTATCGAGCTCGTGGCAGATAGGGAAAGTAAGACGCCTTTCGATCCGGCGCGAAAGCTTCACGCCAAAATCAAACGCCAAGCCATGGCGCGTGGCCTGATCAGCTACCCGATGGGCGGCACCGTTGATGGCATTTACGGTGACCACATCTTGCTGGCACCACCCTATATCATTGAACCTGGCGAAGTAGATCTGATCATTGAGCGTATTGCCGAGGCCATAGAGGCCGCCATCGCAGAGTAATAAAACAACTATCTCAAATAACGATCTGACTGGAGCTCACCCATGACACCGTCTCCCTGCCCGCCTATTTCCGATGCCGACTGGCCTGAGGAAATCGCTGATTTACGCGAAAGCTTTGCTGGCGCACTCAACGTCTATCGCACCATGGCCCACCACCCGGCTTTGCTTGAAGCATGGGCGCCCTTGCGACAACACGTTGTTAAGGAGAATGCGTTAGGCCCGGAATTGACCGAGGTGGTTATTTTACGCGCGGGTTTGCGTATGGGGGCGGCTTACGAGTGGGTCCATCATGTTAGTCGAGCACTTTCTCTGGGGTTCTCCGAAAACCGGATCAATGCCATTCGCGGCAACCCTGAAGGCGTTGACGGTCTTATCGTCAACGCCGTGGATGCGTTATTCGACGAGCGCATGCTGGCCAAGGAGCAGGAAGCAGAACTTGCCGAGGCGATCGGGCGCAAGGCGGTGATCGACCTGATCGCCATGGTGGGTTTCTATTCGGTGCTGGGCTATCTGCTCAAAACCTACGACACACCGATTGACGACGCTATTCAACAACAAGCGCAAAACAGGCCAGCGCTATTTTCAATAGCGCCAGAATCCACCTCATAAACCAGCTGTGCTAACGGTTTCCCCTTTTAACAAGCGAGTTACGTTAGCTGCTTGACCAGCACCTTTGATTTACGGGCATGGTTGTAGGTTTCGCGTTTCAGCGGCGGTAGGTCTTCCAGGCTGGCCGAACGGAAGCCGCGCTCCACAAACCAGTGGGCGGTGTGGGTGGTGAGCACGAACATTTCATTTAAGCCGCGCTGGCGGGCGCGGCGTTCCAAGGCTTCCACCAAACGCTCGCCGCGTTCGCCGCCACGATAGTTGTCGTGTACCGCCACGCAGGCCAGCTCGGCAATGCTGGTGTCGGGGAATACGTGTAGCGCGGCGCAGCCAATCACCATGCCATCACGCTCGATCACCATATAGTCGTCAATCTCATACTCAAGGCGCTCGCGAGAGCGCGCCACCAGCATGCCCCGCCGCTCTAGCGGCTCCAGCAGTTCCAATAGGCCCGCTACATCGTTGAGCGTGGCCGGGCGCAGCTGTTCGTAGCGGTGCTGGGTGATCATGGTGCCCACGCCGTCGCGGGTGAACAACTCACCCAGCAAGGCGTCGTGGTTGTGCCAGGAGAGCAAGTGCGTGCGCGCCACGCCTTCCCGCGCGGCGGTGCAGGCAGCCTGCAGGTGGCGGGCAAGCTCGCTACCCGGTACGGCGTTGGTTAAACGCGGCTCCGCTTCCGCTGGTGATAGCTGGCGCAGCAGCGCGCCCTGCTCATCTTCCAGCCCTTCGGACTCACCCAGCAGAATCAGCTTGTCGGCTTTCAGCGCCACGGCAGCGTGCTGGGCGACCTCCGAAGCATCCAGGTCAAACACCTCACCGGTGCTGGAGAAGCCCAGCGGCGGCAGCAGCACCAGCGAGCCTTTTTCCAATAGGCCTTCAATGGCGCTGGCGCGTACCCGGCGCACTTCACCGCTGTGGTCAAAATCCACCCCCTCACGCACGCCAAGCGGCTTGGCGGTCACCAGGTTGCCAGAGATCACGCTGAGTTCTACGCCGTGTAGCGGCGTGCTAGGCAGGCCCAGCGACAGCCGTGCTTCCAGCCACAGCCGCTGGCGGGCGGCAACCTGCTCTACATGGGCCATCACCGCTCGGTCCGCCACCCAGCGGCCATCAATACGCGTGGGTTCAACGCCCGCGGCGGTAAGCGCTTCATGCACCTGGGGACGAATGCCAAACACCACCACCAGGCGCACGCCAAGCGTATGCAGCAGGGCCAAGTCCTGAATCAGCTGCTCCCCTCGGCCAGACGCCATCGCTTCGCCTTCAATTAAGATGACAAAGGTTCGTCCCCGGTGCGCATTAATATAAGGGGAAGCGTTACGAAACCAATCAACAAAGGGGAAGCGCGTATCCAAGGGCCGCTCTCCGGCAGCAGGTGAAAGAAAAATCAGACGTTTATCATATCCAATCCGGTTACTTTACCAGAGCACAAAAAACAGCGGCACCTTCTAATGCAAATCTGCGCAATCTAATGCAGATAAACATGAAGATGCCGCTGTGCTGTTACCGCTTAGCCACGTCTAAACGCATTCGAGCCTGTGGCTAGCCGAACATGCCTTTGAACATAAAGAAGAACAGAATCGCGAGACCCGCCCCGGCGGGCAGCGTGATCAGCCACGACATCGCAATGGTGCCGATCACCCGCAGGTTGAGCGCCGCCATACCGCGGGCCAAACCAACCCCCAGAATCGCACCTACCAGGGTGTGAGTAGTGGAAATCGGCAGGCCAGTGCCTGACGCCAGTACCACCGTCGTGGCCGCCGCCAACGTAGCGGCAAAGCCACGGCTGGGGGTAAGTTCGGTAATACCGGTACCCACGGTCGCAATCACTTTATGGCCATAGGTGACCAGGCCCACCACGATGCCACTGCCACCGAGTACCAGCACCCACCAAGGCACCAGCGCAGAGCCGCCAATTTCACCGCCGGTTTGGACCACGCTAATCACTGCCGCCAGGGGGCCAACCGCATTCGCCACGTCATTAGAGCCGTGGGCAAAGGCCATGGCACAGGCAGTGAAAATCATCAGCACGCCAAATACGCGCTCAACGTTAGCGTAGCCAAAGTGGTCGTTCGCGTTGTGCTCGAACTTGATGCGGCGTTGCATCAACAAGCCAATCCCCATAATCACTACGCCCAGCAAAATCGATAGCAGCAGGCTTTGATTAAAGGTCAGCTCAAGGCCAACATGGCTTAACCCCTTGGTCAGCGTCACCATTGAAACGATAAAGCCCACCAGGAACACATAGCCCGGTACGTAGCGTTTAGCGGCGGTAAACGGGTTATCATTTTCAAAGATAAGATGATGCACCGATTTAAACAGCACAAAGCCAATCGTCCCTGCCAGTAAAGGGGAAACGACCCAGCTAGCCGCAATCGTGCCCACAGCGCCCCAATCTACCGTTGATGGGCCTAAACCGGCGACCGCGAAGCCAACAATCGCGCCGACAATCGAGTGCGTAGTGGAAACCGGCCAGCCCTTCATAGACGCTACCAGCAGCCAGGTACCCGCAGCTAGCAACGCTGCCAGCATGCCGTATACCAGCAGCTGCGGGTCTGCCTGCAATAGCTCTGGGTCAATAATGCCTTTGCGGATGGTGTTCGTGACTTCACCGCCGGCTAACCAAGCACCCAGAAATTCAAAAACAACCGCGATCAATATCGCTTGTTTGATGGTGATCGCTTTCGACCCCACCGAGGTGCCCATCGCATTGGCCACGTCATTCGCGCCAACGCCCCAGGCCATAAAGAAGCCAAACAAACAGGCCAGAATAATGAAGATTTCACCGTACTGGGCAATAATCAGCATGAAGCTCCCCTTAGCGGGCGGTCAGAATCTGCAGACGGCTACCCACGCGCTCGGCGCGGTCGGATAGTTCGCCAACCCATTCAATGATCTTGTAGAGAAACATCACATCGACGGGGGGCAACTGGCTCTCAAGGGAGAACAGCTGACGACGGATAATCACCTGCTGGTCATCGGCCTGGTGTTCGAGGGTGTGCAGCTCGCGGATCATTTTCTGCATCACATCGGCGACGTTTTTGCCAAAGCCAGACTCCAGCAGGTCCTTGAGTTCTTCCAGCGCCTGACGCGCTTGAGCAACACAGGCAACACTGGTGCGAATGTAATCACGCATGGGCTCAGCCAGCTCATCCGGCACGCGCATTTTACGCCCCAGCATAATGCCGGTAATGTCGCGTACCTTATTGGCAATTTTGTCCTGTACGCTGATCAGATCGAGCAGGTCAGAACGCGAGACGGGCAGGAACATGGTATTGGGCAGGTTCAACCGCAGCTCGGTTTTCAGCGTATCGGCGTCATGCTCTAGGCGGGTGACATTTTCGCGCAGCTCAGCCGCGGTGTTCCAGTCATTGGCAAGGGTTGCTTCAAAAAACGGCAACAGCTGATCGGCACATTCATTCGTCTTGACGATATGCGCCAATAACGGCTGGAATGGCGAGCGGCCAAACATCGAAGAAAAAGGATTGGAGGTAACCATAAAGCCTTTTAGCCTGTTTTCGGGGAGCCTGGAAATGGCGGCGCCAGTATAAAGAGTGCATCCGCCGACGTCATTAAATCTTCATCTAAATGTCACCATACCGAGGTAGCAAGCACCATGAAAACCCCAAACCCAATGGAAGTGGAGCTTAAGCTGGCCCTCGCCCCGGAAGGGCCAACCGCGCTTACCCAACACCCGCGCCTCGCGGCTGAACCGGCGCGCCTGCAAACACTGACCAACCGCTACTTTGATACGCCTGAGGGCGATTTAGCCGAGGCACGCATTGCGCTGCGTCTTCGCCAAGTGGACGGCCAAGTACTGCAAACGGTGAAAACCGCCGGCCAGGGTGGTGGTGGGCTTTCTGAACGGCAGGAGTGGGAGTGGCCGGTGGCCGGCCCGCAGCTGGACCTCGCCTCGCTTGCCGAACTTCCTCCTTTTCAAGGCGAGCTCAGCGGTGTGCTTGATGCCCTAGCGCCAAAATTGAGTACCGATTTCACACGGCGCAGCTGGCAGTTAACCGATGGCTTAGCAATCCCAGGCTCAGCCAACCAGAGTAGCCATATCGAGCTGGTACTCGATGAGGGCGAGATTAATAGCGGCGGCTACCGTACGCCGATCCGCGAGGTGGAGCTGGAGCTAAAGAGCGGCGAACCCGAAGCGCTTTGGACGCTAGCACTCATGCTTGCCGAGCAAGTGCCGCTGCGCCCTTCGGATAGCAGCAAGGCGTCTCGCGGCAATGCACTTAGCGACCAACACTGGCCGTTGCCCGAAGCAGACTCCCCGGCCGAATGGCTGCACCGCGCCACGCTTGCGCTGGACGCCTACCACGATAGCCAGCAGGCACGCTTTCTTAGCGACGCCCAGCAGGCGTTGACCACCCTCGCCGATCACCCCGAACTGGAAGACACTGCACGCCGCTATGCCCAGGCGCTTCCCAGCGGGCTCAATGAGTACGGCCAGCCTAATACGACTTATGGCAAAGCGGCATTGGCACTTGCCCATCGCTTGGCGTATCAAACCGCGCTAGGCTAAAGGCCTAGGCGCCGTGGTTAAACACTGGCATCAGGACGGCACTCAGGCCCACTTCAGGATGATGCGATGAATTTACACTTAACCCCTGGCGGGGAAGGCCTGCGTACCCGGCTGTTCCACATCATATTCGAGTCCGACACGCCGGGCGCTAAAGCCTTTGATATCGCTTTGATTGTGGCGATCTTATTAAGCGTGACGGTGATCCTGCTGGACAGCGTTGCAGCGTATTCTGAGCGCTACGGAGAGCTATTCTTCTATCTTGAATGGGCTTTCACGCTACTGTTCAGCATTGAGCTGATGTTGCGCATTTACTGCCTGGAAAAGCCGACGCTCTATTTAAAAAGCTTTTACGGGATCGTCGACTTGATTGCCGTGTTGCCCACATGGTTAGTGCTTTTGGTACCCGGCGCCCACGGGCTGGTGATTGTTCGTTTGCTGCGGGTACTGCGCATTTTTCGTATTCTGCGCCTGATGGAGTTTGTTGGTGAAGCACGCTTGCTGCTGGATGCCCTGAAACGCAGCATGCGCCAGATTTTACTGTTTTTTAGCGCCATCTTGATGGTCATCACGCTGTTCGCGGCGCTGATGTACACCATTGAATCCCCTGAGGCGGGCTTCACCAGCATTCCGATGTCGATGTACTGGGCCATCGTCAGCATGACCACTGTCGGCTACGGCGATATTGTCCCGGCAACCTCGCTCGGCAAAACCATCACTATGATCCTGATGCTACTGGGCTACTCGATTATTGCCGTGCCCACCGGGGTATTCTCAGCCCAGGTAATTCGTTCGCTTCGTGAAGAGCGTTACTCAGATGAAGCCTGCCCCGGCTGCGGGCATGAACGCCATGAAAAACGTGCCCGCTACTGCCTGCGCTGCGGCACCTGGCTCGACGAACATAGCGAAGACCCGCGCAAGAAAGCGGAAGACAAAAACACCCCCCAGGACAACTAGGGCCTGTTGACAGGTCCCGCCAGTCAGATCATGGCACTAGTGGGAGGTAGCTTCAGCGCGCGACCCTTATAGGCTGCCAGCATGACAGCCTTCCTCAGCAGCTAAATCTGGAAGGGCGTGATATCGCCGCGCCCTTCGCGGATGATTTTCGGCGGTAGTTCGCGCAGGTCGATGACGCTAGTGGGGTCTAAATGGCAGGCGCCGCCGTCGATAATGGCATCCAGATGGGCGCCAAAACGCTCGCGGATCTCTTCCGGGTCGTTCATGGGCAAATCATCGCCCACTGGAATCAGCGTGACGCTCATCAATGGCTCGCCCAGCGCTGCCAGTAACGCGTGGGTAATGCGGTGATCTGGCACGCGCACGCCAATGGAACGACGTTTGGGGTGCAGCAACAGGCGCGGCACTTCCGAGGTGGCATCCAGGATATAGGTATAAGGCCCTGGCGTATGAGCTTTCAGCAGCCGAAACACGTCGTTATCAACTTTGGCATAGGTACCGATCTCCGATAAATCAGAACACACCAAGGTAAAATTGTGTTTATCGTCCAGCGAGCGCAGCCATTTAATCTTCTCAATGGCTTTTTTCTCACCCAAATGACAGCCTAAGGCATAACCCGAATCGGTGGGGTACGCCACAACGCCCCCTTGACGGATAATCGCAATGGACTGATCAATAAGACGTTTTTGTGGGTTTTCCGGATGAATCTGAAAATACTGGCTCATTAGTGTCTCCTGTCCGTAGGCTCTACTCTTACCTCTTACCTCTTACCTCTTACCTCTTACCTCTTACCTCTTACCTCTTACCTCTTAGCGTACACGTATAGCATAACGTAAACGCTTCGCGCGTCATCCCGCCGCTAGTATTCCCGCGGGCGCATCACGCAAGTGTAGCAAGCGCGGGTGCTGCCAAATAGGCGCTGCCGCCGTGCGCGGTATCAGGCTCATACTGCCCGGCGCCGCATGGCTCCCAGGGAAATGAAAGTCGCTGCCCATGGAGGCGTATAAATCGCGCTCGACCAACTGGCGCGCCAGGTCACGGGTGCTATCCGGGTTCTGTTGGCCGCTGACCAGCTCCACCGCTTGGCCGCCCGCCGCTTGGAAGGTATCCATCAACAGGCCACGCTTGCGCCGGGTTAAGCCATAGCGCAAGGGATGGGCAATCACCGCAACGCCACCAGATTCCACGATCCAATTCACGGCCTGACTAATTTCCGGCCAGTGGGCTTTCACATCGCCCTTTTTGCCGCTGCCCAAATAGCGCTTAAAAGCGCTCGCCCAGTCGGGTACTAGCCCTTCGGCTACCAGCGCGCGGGCGAAATCAGGACGGCCCAGCGGGCGGTCGCTGCCCGCTAGCTCGCGGGTTTTTTCCAGCGCGTTGTTTAAGCCGGCTTTTTCCAGCCGTTCGGCAATCACGACCGCACGCTGAATACGCGCCTCTCGCTGTTGCACCAGACCCTCTACCATCGCGCCCTGCAAGCCGCCAGGCATCAGGGCAACCACATGGATATTGACGCCCTGCCAGCGTGTGGATAACTCACAGCCGGGGACAACACAAATGCCTGCTTGTGCAGCCGCGCGTCCCGCCTCTTCGATGCCGTCCATGGTATCGTGGTCGGTGAGCGACATGTGCGTTAGCCCGCGCTCAAAGCACAGTGCTACCAGCTCGGTGGGGGTTAACGCGCCATCTGAAGTGGTCGAGTGCATGTGCAAATCAACCGGGTAGCGCTGATCGGCATCAAAGGTATAAGGAAGTCGAGACATAAGCATGACGCCGTGTGGTCAGTTTGTCAGAATGTGCTTTTCAGCCGTGAACGAAGCGTTCGTAATGGGTAAGATATGGTGCGCGCTTATGCCGACTCGGTCAATTACCGGTCACTTTGCATCCTCGTTTAATCAAGGAGTTAACCTCACATGCTGTACGCCATTATAAGTGAAGATGTGCCCAATAGTTTAGAGCGTCGCTTAGCGGCCCGGCCCGATCATTTAGCGCGTCTGGAAACGCTGCGCGATGAAGGCCGGGTGGTATTGGCAGGCCCTAACCCTGCTATCGACACTGACAACCCTGGCGACGCTGGTTTTTCCGGCAGCCTGATAGTGGCGGAATTCGACAGCCTGGAAAGCGCCAAGGCGTGGGCCGATGCCGACCCCTACATGATCGCCGGGGTGTATGCCAAGGTAGTGGTTAAGCCTTTCAAAAAAGTCTTCCCTTGACCCGTTAGGACGAGTGTGGAAAGTCCGTCGGCTTCTTCACAGAGCCTGTGGAAAACTCTGTGTAAACCCGGCGGACGCTTTGCGCTAAGCCAGAGATTACGCCAGTGCCGACAAATTGATCATTTTTTAACCAACTTGTCATTTCTCCTTCATCATTAACGCCCACGCCATCAACACGAAGGATACCCGCTTGACCCAAGGTCTCAACGCTTTACCTCCACTGGCGGCATTAACCACCCCAACGCTAACCTGGAACGAAGGTGCGCCGCACTCGGCAGCGTTTGACGATGTCTATTTTACAAGGGGCGATGGTCGCGCAGAAACCGAGCACGTGTTCCTGGGGGCCAACCATCTGCCCCAACGCTTTGCCGCCTGGGAAGCCGCGCGGCCCTTTGTGATTGGCGAAACCGGCTTTGGTACTGGGCTTAATATGCTCTGCGCTTGGGCCTGCTTTGAGCAGCATGCGCCCTCCTCTGCACGACTGCATCTGTTATCCACAGAGAAATTTCCCCTTGCGCGTGAGGCGCTTGAACAAGCCTTGGCGAGCTGGCCTTTGCTTGCCGGTTATGCACAAACACTCTGCGCTCAGTGGCCCGCCGCGGTCAGCGGCATTCACCGCCTGCACTTAACCGAGCGTGTGACCCTGGACCTCCATTTTGGCGATACCACTGAGCGCCTGGAGCAGCTGGATGGCCAGGTCGATGCCTGGTTTTTAGACGGTTTTGCGCCTTCTAAAAACCCTGACATGTGGCAACCTGAGCTGTTTCAAGCCATGGCCGCACGTTCCCGCCCCGGCGCTACTTTCGCCACCTTTACCTGCGCGGGCATCGTCAAGCGGGGCCTGAAAGCGGCGGGTTTTAACTGGCAGAAAGTGCCGGGCTACGGTCGCAAGCGGGAGATGCTAGCGGGCAGTATCGAAACCCCGCCAGCGGATCAGCGGAGGCAGTCCACGCCCTGGTTTACTCCACCGACACCTGCTGCATCGGCTAAGCATGTTGCGACGCACGTTGCGACGCACATTGCGATAGTCGGCGCCGGGCTGGCGGGAAGCAGCGTGGCCGCAGCGCTGGCGCGGCGAGGCATGAAAGTAACGGTTATTGAGCGCGAGGCCCCCGGCGCGGGCGGCTCGGGTAATCGCCAGGGCGCACTCTACGTTAAGCTCGCCGCTGAGACCAACCACCAAAGCCGGGTTTATCTGGCTGGGCTGCTTTACAGCCAGCGCTGGCTGTCGCAGCAACCGGCTAACCCAACCTTGTGGCAACCCTGCGGCTTAGTGCAGTTAGCAAGTAGCGATAAAGAAGCGCGCCGTCAGCAGCGTTTTATTGATCAACATCCGCTGCCCAGCGAGGTGGTCACAGCAATGGAGAACCCGGCGTTAACCGAGACGGCGGCAATCACTATCGAGGCGTCCCACGGGCTGTATTATCCACAGGCGGGCTGGGTTAGGCCCAAGGCGCTGTGTGAGCACTTACTTAGCCAGCCGGGTATCACCTTGCAGCAGGGCGATGTTAGTTCGCTTACCCAGCGCGAGAGCGGCTGGCTGCTGAATTTGGCCGACGGTAGTACCTTTGAGGCCGATCAGGTAGTGATCGCCAGCGCCCATTTGGCCAACCGCTTTGCGCAAACATCGGAGCTGCCGCTGCAGTCGGTGCGCGGCCAGATTAGCGAACTGACGCTACCCGCTGGAGTGGCGGGCCCAAAACGTGTGGTGTGCGCCGGAGGCTATGTGGCACCAGCCCTGGATGGTGTACTGACGTTTGGCGCCAGCTTTGTCCCCAATAACGCCACTACCGAGGTGACGGTTGAAGATCATCAGCGCAATATCGATGAGCTACGCCAGACGCTGCCCGCGCTGGTAGAGGCGTTGGAGCGAGCAGGGGTTGAGCTGGCGCCTAAACACCTCAAGGGTCGCACGGCGGTGCGAGCGGCAAGCCCGGATAAAACGCCTTACGCCGGGCCAGTGCCGGTGGCAGACGCGTGGCGGGCGGACTATGCGCTGCTGAGCAAGGATGCCACCCGCGTGGCGGATAAGCGCGGAGAACACTACCCAGGCCTGTGGATATCCACCGCCCACGGTTCGCGCGGATTGGCCAGCGCGCCGCTCTGCGCCGAGGTGATTGCCTCACGGATATGCGATGAACCGATGCCCCTGGAAGCGCCACTGGTCGATCACCTGCACCCAGGGCGACGCATTATCAGCGCGATTATTCGGGGCGGGAACACTTAATCGGCAAATATGCCAACAGCTATGGT
>NZ_BJXV01000033.1 GCF_007991175.1 Halovibrio variabilis | reverse complement strand
TAAAACAAAAGTCGCGCGCTATTTAGCCTGCGTACTATTGTGGGAGGGAGCTTTAGCTCGCGAATGTTCGGGCTACCAGCCTGATGATACTAAGGGGTGCCTTCGGCACCCTTCGCCGAAGTGTCGGACCACCGCTGAAGCGCCCTCCCACAAGGTCTGAAAGACCGCCATCTATGGCGAGAGACCCACTCGTCACCCTATCGCCGATACTAGAAAGCGGTCTTGAACGAGACGCTTTCTACACGTTTGATTGCCATACCGTTCGCACCTTAACGTGCGGTTTTCTGGCGTTTTATGTCAGAATGCACTCCTCAAGGAGGAATGCCCATGACTCAGATGCGCTGGGAGCAGTTACTTTCCCCACGTCGCCTTCACGACCAACGCTCTACCAGTACGCGTGAAATCGGTCGTAGCCCGTTTCATAAAGATCACGACCGGATTGTATTTTCGGGCTCATTTAGGCGCCTTGGGCGCAAGACCCAGGTGCACCCGCTGACCGAAAACGATCATATCCATACCCGCTTAACCCACTCGCTAGAAGTCGGCTGTGTCGGCCGTTCGTTGGGCATGATTGTCGGCGAGCTACTGCGTGATCGCCTGCCTGAATGGATAACGCCGGCCGATCTTGGTGTGATTATACAAACAGCATGCCTGGGGCATGATATTGGCAATCCCCCTTTTGGGCACGCCGGTGAGTATGCAATCCGTGACTGGTTCCAGCGTGCTCAGAGCAGTGGCCTGCTAGAGGGGCTGTCAGACGCTGAGCGCAAAGACCTGCTGACCTACGAAGGCAATGCTCAGGGCTTTCGGGTAATTACCCAGATCGAATATAACCAGTTTAATGGCGGTATGCGGTTGTCGGCGGCGACGCTCGGCACGCTGCTGAAATACCCCTGGACAGTGCGCTATGGCGGGCGAGAAGGAAAGTTCGGCGCTTATCAGTCAGAGCAGGCGCTACTCAAAGAAGTGGCCGAAGCGGTGGGTTTGCTGCCCCAAGGCGAACAGCGCTGGTGCCGTCACCCGCTGGCGTGGCTGGTCGAGGCGGCAGATGACATTTGCTACGCTCTACTGGACCTGGAAGACGGCTTAGAAATGGATATCCTGCGCTACGAGGAAGTGGTCGAGATTTTGCGCCAGATAGCCGGCGAGTTTCCGCCCGAGTACGCCGAAATGGAGCGGCGTCAAGTCTCACAACGTCGGCGTATTGCGCTATTGCGCGGTGCTGCCATGGAGCGTGCGGTCAACGAAGTGGGGGCCGTATTTGTACAGCATGAGCAGGCCCTATTGAACGGGACGCTTAGTGAGGACTTGCTAGAACTATGCCACCCGGACTTAGGCTGGGGAGTGCGAGCAGCCAAGCAGTTAGCCCGCGAGCGTATTTTTCAAAATGAGCGCAAGGCAAAATTAGAAATTGGCGCCTATACGACGCTGGGGATTCTTCTCGAAGCCTTTATAGGCGCTGCTCATGAACTTCACCATACTGGCCATTCATCGTTTAAGCATCAGCGTGTGCTGGCCCTTATCGGTGAAAATACTCCTTTGCCCTCCTGGCCACTCTACGATAGCTACCGGCGAATGTTGGACTTCATCGGAGGAATGACGGATCACTACGCGGTGGACCTGGCTCAGGAAATGGGCGGGCGTCTGCGCGGCAATTAAGTCGACCGCCGTTACACCGACGGTTGGCTTAGGTGCTTCAACTCCATCAACCTGGCGCGCTCAAGCAGCACATTGATGACCTTATCGTGGATGGCATCGTTAAGGGGGCCGTGCGCCAGCTCGGTTAACTGCTTGGCCAGTATATCGCCGCTGACGACCAGAATATCCGGGGCGGCCTCGCTGTTATCTATTTTCCAACCCGGCAGTGCCAGCACGCCTCGCACGGGGACGGGCACACCACAGCGTCGCTCCAACCATTGGGAAAGCCAACTGACGCCTTGTCGTGTTTTGTGCAGCGGTCGGCGTTCTTGCCAATGCGGAAAGCGCAATCGCTCGCGCTCTACCGCCACCGTGTTGAGCTCATTGCCATCGCTGCCAATGGCAAGCGTTCTAGCCCGTGTTTCAACCACAAACACGCCATGAGGAGTGACGACTACATGGTCGATGGTAAAGCTATCGGTGGGTACATCATGGAACACATAGTAGGGGTGTGCCTCGGGGCGGATGAGACGTTCCAATTCTTGGCCAACGGCAAGCTCACAGGCCAAGCCTAATTTGAGTCGCCGGATACGCTGATAATCGCGCACCAGGAGGAGCGAAAACATCAGTACGAGTAGCGTGCTGAGCAGACCGTAGAGGGCCCACTCAACCCAGTCCTGTCGTTCGACAAACAGCATGCGGCCCATGCCATAAACCAGCGGTGCTAGGCTAACGATAGGCCCTAAGGCACCGTTCAAAAACAGACTGGAAAAGGCTTGGTCAAGGCGTTTACGCAATGCTTGGCCTGGCTCGTGAAGCGGCGCTTTAAAAGGCGAATGAACGCGGGCATCGTGCAGGCTGCGCAACGCTAAAACAATGCTGCCCATTGCTGCCATGGGGAATAAAAAAATTAGCGGTAGCAAATATTCCAGCCAAGCCATTGCAGTGCCTTGCTCTATAGTGACTTATCCAGCGATAAGTCATTGTGTGGACGAGGTTTAACCCCCAGCGAGTTTGACCCGGTAACCGAGGCCGCTGAGCTCTTGGCGCAGGGTATCGCGGTGGTCGCCTTGAATCTCAATAATACCCTCTTTAACCGCGCCACCCGTTCCACAGCGCTTTTTAAGCGTTTTAGCCAAGCGTTTTAGCTCATCGCTTGGCAGGGGAATGCCGCTCACGGTGGTAACGCCTTTACCCTTGCGCCCGCTGGTTTCGCGACGTATGCGGACCACGCCATCAAGTGCCGCCAAACGCTCCTGCTCGCTGGCATCTTCGCAGCGGCACGCGTCGAGCGCTTCGCGGCATACGGGGCAGGTTTTACCGTGTTCAGTGGAGTAAACCAGCCCGCCCAGTTGGTCGCGTAAAGAGGCCATTATTATCCTCCTATTGAATGTTGAGGCACGGGGGTTTGCCAATATTCACGTGTGAGTCGTTCCACCACCGCGGGTAACTGATACATGTTGCTGATCATGATAGCGTCTTCAGGGGTTTCTTCGGCATCGGGGAAACGATTTAAGTGGATTACCGTCATCCCCGCTTTGAGAGCGGCACGAACCCCGACCAAGGCGTCATCAATGGCGATACAATCACGCGGTGCATAGCCCATGATACTCGCTGCGTGCAAATGTAGACAGGGTTCAGGTTTCCAACAATTGGCGGTATAGCCGCTGAAAAAGCGGTTGCCAAAATAGTCGCTTAGCCCGGTGGTTGCCAAGGCGGTGTGAATTTTGTTTTCCGGACCGTTGGAAACCACCGCGCTGGGATAGGCCGCTAGAATATCTAACGCTTCATAGGCGCCGGGTATCGTGGTTAGCTCCTGGGCGAGCCTAGTGGCTAAATTGGCGCGCATGGTAATTTCCATGCGTTTGAGCTGGTCGGGATCCACCATCCCGTATCGCTGTTGCAGTTCGGCAACAATACGCCGAAAACGCGCGCCACGAAATTCGCCAAGGTAATCAGTAGGAGCAAAAGGGAGTCCTACTGCATTCAGCCCAACGGCCATTTCTTCGGCTAAAAGCGGTTCGCTATCGACAAGTGTGCCATCACAGTCAAACAGCAAAAGTGGGAGTGGCATTGCGTTTCCTTGCAGCGGCTCTAGCGCTGCCAGTGTTAGTTAAAACCAACCATACGACTATTGAACGGGATTTTACGCTATTTGTGAACACTGTTTTATTATTTTTTACTTGCCAGCGTGGCGCTGTTGAGCCAGCGTAACCCGCTATGTGCATTTTGGTGGCGTTTGCTGTATGTCATCCAGCGTTAGAACGGCCAAGCTGCGCTGAAGAGCTAGTAGGGATAAACTATGCTTGCCTAACTAAAAATGGAGACCGTGCCATGCGATTGACCCCCTGGATTTTACCCTTTGCGCTAAGCGCTGCTTTGCTAACCACCAGCCATGTGCTTGCTGATAATCATGCGTCAGAGGGTGAGCAGCACGAGGCGCTCAATGACGAGGCGCTAGAAGAGGCGTACGGCATCAAAGCGGGATCGGTAAAACGCCAAGACGCTGCCAATAATAGCGGCGAAGACAATAGGGCGTCTGAGTCTGAATCTTCAGACGAGGAACAAAGAAGCCCTGATGCTGGCACAGGAGGCACCGGCAGCGCTCAGAACGCTATCAATAGCAGCGAAGCAGAGAATAGCCAAGATGACGGGGATGGCAACGCCGATAATGGCTAACGTCAGCACTCGGCAAAAAAGACGACCCGCGGGTCGTCTTTTTGTTTGGCGTCGGCGGCGCGCTTATTTAACCTTGGGTGCCAATTCACCGCGCTCGTAGCGTAGGAACATCTCTTCCAAGTTAATTGGCTTTATTTTGCTGGCATTGCCAGCCGTACCAAAGGCTTCATAGCGAGCGATACAAAGATCGCGCATCGCTGTAACGGTCTCTTTCAGGAACTTGCGTGGGTCGAATTCAGACGGATTCTCAGCCAGGAAGCGACGCACTGCACCGGTAGACGCCAAGCGCAGGTCGGTGTCGATGTTGACCTTGCGCACGCCATGCTTGATACCTTCGACAATCTCCGCCACCGGTACGCCATACGTTTCGGGAATCTCGCCGCCGTACTGGTTAATCACTTCCAGCCACGCCTGGGGTACCGACGAGGAGCCGTGCATTACCAGGTGGGTGTCCGGAATACGCGCGTGAATTTCTTTAATACGCTGAATAGACAGCGTGTCGCCGGTGGGTGGCTGGGTGAATTTGTAAGCGCCGTGGCTGGTGCCGATAGCAATCGCCAGGGCGTCCACGTGGGTCGCTTTAACAAACGCTGCGGCTTCTTCGGGGTCGGTCAGCAACTGCTCCCTATCCAGCTTGCCTTCAGCGCCAATGCCGTCTTCCTCGCCGGCCATGCCGGTTTCCAGGCTACCCAAACAGCCCAGCTCGCCCTCGACGGAAACCCCACAGGCATGGGCCATTTCCACCGTACGACGGGTAACATTGACGTTATAGTCATAGTCCATTGGCGTTTTGCCGTCTTCACCCAGCGAGCCATCCATCATGACCGAGGAGAAGCCAAGTTGGATAGAGCGCTGGCAAACCGCCGGACTGGTACCGTGATCCTGATGCATCGCCACGGGGATATGTGGAAACTCTTCCACCGCCGCCAGGATCAAGTGGCGCAGGAATGGTGCGCCCGCATACTTACGCGCGCCCGCAGAGGCTTGCACGATCACCGGTGAGTCGGTGGCATCGGCGGCTTCCATAATGGCGCGCATCTGCTCAAGGTTATTAACGTTGAACGCCGGAATGCCGTAGCCGTATTCGGCGGCGTGGTCGAGCATTTGGCGCATGCTGATCAAAGCCATAAAATTATCTTACCTGTTTGCGTTGTAAATTGAGTTATCTGAACAAGCACCATGAGCGCCGAGGTTCAAGTTTTTATTAGCTGCGTTTAGCAGCTGCTTCGAGTGCTGCCACGGCAGGCAATTGCTTGCCTTCAACGTACTCAAGAAAGGCACCCCCACCGGTAGAAATGTACGACACGCGATCCTCAATGGCGTATTTATCAATGGCCGCTAAGGTATCGCCGCCACCGGCAATGGAGAAGCCTGCGCTTTCGGCGATGGCCTGGGCGATCACCTGGGTGCCTTTACCAAACTGGTCAATTTCAAACACACCGACAGGACCATTCCACAAGATGGTGCCCGCGTCTTTGAGCATACTCGCCAAGTGGGCGGCAGTTTCCGGGCCGATATCTAAAATCATCTCGTCGTCAGCCACCTGGTCGACCGGCTTGACCACGGCTTGCGCCGATTCGGAGAACTCAGTGGCGACCACGACATCAGTGGGCAGTGGAATAGAGACTTTTTCCATCAGTGCCTTCGCCTGACCGATCAAATCGGCTTCATGGAGCGATTTACCGACGTTGTAGCCGGCGGCGGCAATAAAGGTGTTGGCGATACCGCCACCGACAATCAGTTGATCGCACTTATCCGCCAGCGCGGTCAGCACATCCAGCTTGGTAGAGACCTTCGAGCCACCGACGATGGCTGCCATGGGTCGGGCCGGATGCGCCAGCGCTTTTTCAAGGGCATCCAGCTCTTGGGCAAGCAGCGGTCCTGCGCAGGCGCTGGGGGCAAAACGCGCTACTCCATGGGTGGAAGCCTGGGCGCGGTGGGCGGTACCGAACGCATCCATGACAAACACATCGCACAGCGCGGCGTACTGTTTTGCCAACTGTTCAGCGTCTTTTTTCTCACCGCTATTAAAGCGCACGTTCTCAAGCAAAACGACATCGCCGTTGGCAAGGTCCAGCGTTTCACCCAGATAGGCTTTGATCAGCGGCACTGGCCGGCCCATCAATTCACTCAGATGAGCGGCCACCGGCGCGAGGGAAAATTCATCCTCGGGTTCACCTTCGGTAGGGCGGCCTAAATGGCTCATCAGCATCACTTTCGCTCCGGCCTCCATGGCCGCCTGGATAGTCGGTAGAGCGGCTCGCAGCCGGGCGTCGCTAGAGACGCGGCCGTGTTTGATGGGCACATTCAAATCTTCACGGATCAGCACGCGTTGTCCTTCCAAGGGAAGGTCAGTCATCTTGTTTACATTCATGGAAGCGGTTTCCTCGTGTTTATGCCGTTGAATTAACTGCAAACAGGTTACGTCGGGGCTGAAAGCCTGGCCAGACGCTGGCTAATATCGAGCATTCGGTTAGCGAACCCCCACTCGTTATCGAACCAGCACAGCAGCTTGATGAGTCGCTTGCCGGCCACCCGGGTTTGGGTCGCATCGAGGATGCCTGAGTGAGGGTCGTGATTAAAATCAACCGACGCCATCGGCGCTTCAGTATAGCCAAGCACGCCCTTTAAGCGCTGTTGGCTAGCGTTGCGAAGCAGTGCGTTCACGGCGTCGCGGTGGGTGTCGCGGTTGACGGTGAGGGCGACGTCCATGGCCGAGACATTAATCGTGGGAACGCGCACGTGCAAGCACTCAAAGCGGTCCGCTAGGCTGGGCATCAAGCGGCTAATGCCCAGCGCCAGGCCGGTGTCCACCGGGACAATCGAGTGCATCGCCGAGCGGGTCAGGCGTAGGTCGGTTTGGTGATAGGCATCAATCACCGGCTGATCGTTCATCGCCGAGTGAATCGTCGTGGTGACGCCGTGCTCAATGCCGAGTGCCTCGTCAAGAACGGTCAGGAGTGGCACTAAACAATTGGTGGTGCACGAAGCGGCAGACAGAATGCGCTGGGAAAGCGCTAGCTCGCTTTCATTGATGCCCCACACAATGGTGGCATCGACGTCGTTTTCCGCTGGTTGGGAAAACAACAGCCGTTTAGCCCCTGCGGCTAGGTGCAGCTCGGCGGTGGCGCGGTCTTTAAAGCTGCCGGAGCATTCCAGCACCAGGTCCACATCAAGGGCTTCCCAAGGTAGCTGGCGAGGGTCTTGTTCGCACAGCACCTGGATGCGTTGGCCATTGACGATGAGGGCCTGGCCGTCGCTGTCAACGTCGCCGGGAAAGCGGCCATGAGTCGTGTCGTAGCGGGTTAAATAGGTGATCGTCGGGAGGTCAGATAGCTCATTAATGGCCACCACTTCAAGCTCGGGGTGGTGCCGCTCGACGAGTGCCCGCAGCACGCACTGGCCAATGCGTCCGTAACCGTTAATGGCGATGCGATACCTAGGGGCGGAATTAGCCATGCAGACGGTTGGCTCTTGAAAGTGAAACAAAAGGGGCGTTGAAACCCAGCGATGATAACGTATTTTAGTTAGCGATTCTTTCCCGCTGCTTATTAGCCGCCCATGCCGATCAGCCGCCAGGCGAGCGGTAGTAGCAGCGCGGTGAAAATGCCCGTTAGGCTCATGCCCAGGGAGGCAAAAGCGCCAGCCGTGGGGCTAATCTCAAAGGCTCTTACCGTACCAATCGCATGGCCGTTCAGCCCCAGGGCAAAACCGATTAGGCGCTCGTCATCGATATGTAAGAGACGCGCCGCGAGGCTGACACAGGGTATCGTGATGACCCCGGTGACCAACAGCGCGCCCAGCAGCAGGGCGGTTGTGCCGCCAAGCTGCTCGGTAATGCCGATGGCAATAGGCGCGGTCACCGACTTAGCGGCAATGGAGGCGAGAATCGTGTCGGAGCTGCCCAGTAGCCAGGCAATCGCCAGCGCATAAAAAGCCGCCAGCGTAGCGGCCACAGGCAAACAAATCGTCAGCGGGCGCCACAGCTCAACGACACGCGGTAGCTGCTGATAAAGCGGCATGCCGAGTGCCACCGTGGCGGGCCCGAGCAGCACCGTTAGCCAGGTGGCATCCTGCTGATAGGTGGCGTAAGGCAGCCCTATCAGCGCCAGAGCACCCGCTAACAGCAGTGACGCAATCAATATAGCGGGTAACCACGCAGGACGTTTCAAACGCTGAAAAAGGCGGCTCCCCGCGAGATAAGCGGCCAGCGTTAACCCCACCGCAAACAGTGGGGTGGCGGTTAATACGCTTAGCCACGTATTAGTGGCCACTGGGCTGCCCGATAAGCCGTTTGAGTAGCCACAGCGTGGTCAGCACGCTGAGTAGCGTACCCACTACCAAGGCGATAAGAATAGCCGTCCACTGCCCGGCCAACTCCCCCGCGATAAAAAATACCCCGACCACGCCGGGCATAATCAGCATGGCGAGTAGCCCGATCAATGGCTGGGCGGCCGCCGCAATGCTGGACGGTACTCGCCCACGGACGGCCAGCGTCGCGCACAGCAGCAGCATGCCAATCACGCCTGACGAGATCGGCAAAGCGGTGAAGTGAATCACCACTTCACCGATCAACCAGTAGCTAATTAGCCATAGAAAGCCACCCAGTGCTGGCATGGCTTTAGCCGAGTAGTTCGTTGGCTTGCTTGACCACGTTTTCGACGGTAAAGCCGAAGTGCTTGAACAGGTCGCCCGCCGGGGCGGATTCGCCGTAGGTGGTCATGCCAATCACGCGACCGTCCAGGCCGACATACTTGTACCAGTAGTCGGCGTGAGCGGCTTCGATAGCGATACGCTTGGTGACCGCCTTGGGCAGTACGCTTTCGCGGTACTCGGCGTCCTGGCCGTTAAAGCGGTAGGCCGACGGCATGGAGACCACGCGTACCGCTTTGCCCTGCTGCTCAAGCTCGGCGGCAGCGTCCATCGCCAGGGCCACTTCTGAGCCAGTGGCAATTAAAATCAGCTCGGGTGTGCCTTCGCTATCTTTAAGTACGTACGCCCCGTTTTGAATGGCTGCCAACTGGGCTTTCGTGCGCTGCTGATGGGCCAGGTTCTGGCGTGAGAGTACCAGCGCCGTGGGGCCAGAGTGGCGCTTGAGCGCAGCATCCCAGGCGGCGGCGGTTTCTACCGCATCGCAGGGGCGCCAGGTGTTCAGGTTCGGCGTGGTGCGCAGGCTAGTCAATTGCTCAATGGGCTGGTGGGTGGGGCCATCTTCACCCAGGCCGATGGAGTCGTGGGTAAATACGTAGATAACCTGCTGACCCATCAACGACGCCATGCGAATCGAGTTACGCATGTACTCCATAAAGATCAGGAAGGTCGCGCCGTAAGGCACCAGGCCGCCGTGCAGGGCGATGCCGTTCATGATCGCCCCCATACCGAACTCACGCACACCATAGTGCAGGTAGTTACCGCTGGCGTCTTCCGGGGTGATGGCTTGGGCGCCTTTCCAGAAGGTCAGGTTAGAGGGGGCCAGGTCGGCGCTGCCACCCAGCAGCTCCGGCATTTGCGGGCCGATAACATTGAGCGCTTCAAACGAAGCTTTACGTGAGGCGATGGACTCGCCGCGCTCTTGAGCCTGTTCGATCAGTGCCTCGGTAGTAAGCGCCGTAGGCAGCTGGCGCTTCATTCGGCGGGTGAATTCCCGCGCTTCGGTGGGGAAGGCGTCAGCGTAGCGGGCAAAGCGGTCTTCCCACGCCTGCTGAGCCGCCTTGCCCGCCTTGCGGGCATCCCAGGCTGAGTAGATGGGCTCGGGGATATGGAAGGGCGCGTGAGGCCAGTCGAGCTGGGTGCGCGCCAGGGCCACTTCGTCATCGCCTAAGGGTGAGCCGTGGGCATCTTCTTTGCCCTGCTTGTTGGGCGCGCCAAAGCCGATGATGGTTTTGCAGATAATCAGGCTCGGTTTATCGTCGTGGCTCTTGGCCAGTTCAATAGCGGCTTTGACCTCTTCCGGATTGTGGCCGTCGACGTTGGGTACTACGTGCCAGCCGTAGGCGTCAAAGCGTTTGGCGGTATCGTCGGTAAACCAACCTTCCACTTCGCCATCAATCGAGATGCCGTTGTCGTCGTAAAGCGCGATCAGTTTGCCCAACTGCTGGGTACCAGCCAGCGACGCCGCTTCGTGGGACACCCCCTCCATCAGGCAGCCGTCGCCCAAAAAGCACCAGGTGTGGTGATCGACGATGGTGTGGCCGGGGCGGTTGAACTGCGCCGCCAGGGTTTTTTCGGCAATGGCGAAGCCGACGGCGTTGGCAAAGCCCTGCCCCAGCGGGCCGGTTGTGGTCTCAATGCCCGGCGCATAGCCCAGCTCGGGGTGGCCGGCAGTAGGCGAGTGCAGTTGGCGAAAGTTCTGCAGTTGCTCCAGGCTTAGCTCGTAGCCCGTTAAGTGCAGCAGCGAGTAAAGCAGCATTGAGCCGTGGCCATTAGACAGCACAAAACGGTCACGATCGGCCCACGTAGGGTCTTCGGGGTTGTGCTTGAGGTAGTCGTTCCATAGCACCTCGGCAATATCCGCCATCCCCATGGGCGCGCCCGGATGGCCGGACTTGGCCTTCTGAACGGCATCCATGGAAAGGGCGCGAATGGCATTGGCTTGCTCAAAACGGGATGGCATGGGGTGCTCCTCGCCGAAAACAGAAATAATAAAGGCGCTATTGTCGCTGACTTCCTATGTGGCGGCAAATGCAGCCGCAGTGGTAGTGCTAAATTCTGACACGGACATTCTGGGAAGCGTCGCCGACAGCGTGTAGACTCTGCTCCCCGAGGCGGCGCTGCCGCTCTCTAATACGGGCAGGGGACACCTGCCATGATTTCCTGCTGATGCTGTGTCCTAACACAGCCGTCATACAGAGGGCCGAGTGCGCAATGAGCGAATATTCCCTGTTTACCTCCGAGTCCGTCTCAGAAGGTCATCCCGATAAAATTGCCGATCAGATTTCGGATGCCGTGCTAGATGCCATCATTGCCCGCGATAAGCAGGCACGTGTTGCTTGTGAAACCATGGTGAAAACCGGGGTAGCGATTATTGCCGGTGAAATTACCACCTCGGCATGGGTCGATTTAGAAACCTTGGTGCGCGAGGTGATTACCGATATCGGTTACACCTCGTCAGACGTAGGGTTTGACGGTGCTACCTGCGGCGTAATCAATCTGATTGGCAAGCAGAGTGTCGATATCGCCCAGGGCGTTGATCGTACTAAGCCGGAAGATCAGGGCGCTGGCGACCAGGGCCTGATGTTTGGCTACGCGACCAACGAAACCGATTCGTTTATGCCCGCCGCTATTCACTACTCGCATCGTTTGGTCGAGCGCCAGGCAGAGCTGCGTAAAAATGGCCTGTTACCCTGGCTGCGCCCGGATGCCAAAAGTCAGGTTACGATTCGCTATAACGCCCAGGGCCAGCCCTATGGTGTCGATGCCATCGTGCTGTCGACGCAGCACGACCCGGGTATCGACCCGGAGGACCTGCGTACCATGGTCAAGCGCGAGATCATTGAGCAAGTGATTCCCGCCGAATGGTTAGACGAGAGCACCCAGTACCACATCAACCCCACCGGTAAGTTCGTGATTGGCGGGCCGGTAGGCGATTGCGGGTTGACCGGGCGTAAAATCATCGTCGACACCTACGGTGGTATGGCGCGCCACGGTGGCGGCGCATTCTCGGGCAAAGACCCGTCTAAAGTCGATCGTAGTGCCGCCTATGCGGGCCGCTACGTGGCCAAAAACATTGTCGCATCAGGTCTGGCGGATAAGTGTGAAATCCAGGTCTCCTACGCCATTGGCGTTGCCGAGCCGACATCGGTTTCCATTGATACTTTCGGCACCGGTAAGATTGACGATGCCAAGATCGTTGCCTTGGTACGCGAGCATTTTGACCTGCGCCCCTTCGCCATCACCAAAATGCTCGATCTGCTTCACCCCATGTATCAGCTCACCGCTGCTTACGGCCACTTCGGTCGGGCGCCGTTCGAGCACAGCTACACCTGGAATGACGACAAAGGCCAAGCGCATATCGAAACCTTTATCGCCTTTCCGTGGGAGAAAATCGATAAAGCCGAGGCGCTGCGTAAGGCCGCCGGTTTGTAAGACATTCGCTATACGGTTTGTAAGACATGTCTTAAATCGCCCCTTTGGCTTCGGTCGGGGGCTTTTTTTATGCCCGTTGCGCTAGGCTAGGCCTGTTTGCCGAACATTAGGCGCACAGGATAAGGGGGCGGGGATGTCGAGGGGCGAAATATCTAGAGCGATTGTAGCGTGGCTGCTGAGTGGCATTATCGGGCTTGTCACTTTTTCCGCACAGGCGGCCGAGTGCCCCGATTGGGCGGAGGAGCGCTTATCTCGCGAAAGCCAGGCGCTGGCCGAGCAGGTTCACCGCTGGGATCGCGCTTACCATGATGAGGGTGTCGCGCTGATAGACGATCCTCTCTACGACCAAGCGATAGCGCGCCTGGCCATTTGGCAGCGCTGTTTAGGCGCAGAACCGGATCATCGCCCGTTGACGCGGGTGACCAGCAGTCGTGGCTCCCTTGAGCACCCGGCGGCCCAGCGCGGCCTCAATAAAGCCGATGACGAGGGTGTCAGGCGCTTTACCAGCCGCCGGGAAAATCTGTGGATTCAGCCCAAAGTCGACGGCGTGGCGATTACCCTGCGCTATGTCGATGGCGAACTGGTCGAAGCCGTCAGCCGCGGGGACGGCGAACGGGGCCAGGACTGGACGGCGCGTGCCCGACAGCTACCTGCCGTTCCCAATACGCTACCCGAGCCGATTTCTGCGTTATTCCAAGGCGAGCTGTACTGGCGGCTGGAGGAGCACGTTCAGTCGCGTTCGCCCTCTTCTGGCGCACGCGGTAACGTGGCAGGAGCAATGGCGCAATCCTCACCGACTGCAGACTCCCTTGAGCGTATTGGCCTGTTTGTCTGGGGCTGGCCTGACGGCCCGACCGAAATGGAAAGCCGCTTAGCCCAGCTGAGCGCGCTGGGCTTTGATACCGCTGATTACACTTATCCGTTGGATGATCGCCGTGATGCCGCCTATTGGCGCGATACCTGGTTCAACGGCCCGCTGCCGTTTGCCACCGACGGGGTGGTCATCAAACAGGCTGAGCGCCCCGGTATCAAGCACTGGTCATCGTCGCCACCCGAGTGGGCCATCGCCTGGAAATACCCCACCCAGCAGGCGCTGGCCGAAGTGCGCGGCATCGAGTTTCGCGTGGGGCGCACCGGGCGAGTAACGCCGCTGGTATGGCTTAATCCAGTACGGTTAGAAGGGCGGCGCATCAGCCGTGTTTCGCTGGGCTCCTTGGAGCGCTGGGAATCGCTGGATGTTCGCCCCGGTGACCAGGTGGCAATTTCGCTAGCGGGACTAACGATCCCCCAGTTAACTGAGGTGGTTTGGCACACCCAGGAGCGCTCGCCGCTGACCCCGCCGTCACCCCAGCGCTACCACCTGCTGAGCTGTTTTGAATTAACCCCCGGCTGCGATGCCCAGTTGCTGGCGCGGCTCACCTACCTGGGCGAGCAGCTGGGTATGCAGGGGATAGGTGAAGGTACCTGGCAAGCGCTAATGGAAGCGGGCGTCGTCATGCAGTTACTCGACTGGCTGAGCGTTGAACCACGCCAGCTGCGCGAGGCCTACGGTATTGGTGAGACGACCGCTGACGCGCTCACGGAGCAATTTCGAGTCGCACTTCGTCAACCGTTTGCGGCTTGGCTAAGTGCGCTGGGCGCGCCGCCGGGTAGTGAGTCGGTTCGCGGGGATTGGGATGATTTAGCGGACTACCAGCGCGAGCAGTGGCAAGCCGTTCCTGGCATTGGCCCGGTTCGCGCTGACGCGCTGGTAGCGTTTTTTAGCCACCCGGAAGTTCAGGCGATGGCTAGGCAGCTGCAGCAGGCGGGGGTTGCCGGTTTCTAGGCACTCCCGGCCTGGAAGTCTGAATGGTCGCGAGCTAAAGCTACCTT
>NZ_BJXV01000032.1 GCF_007991175.1 Halovibrio variabilis | reverse complement strand
AACAACGGAGCCCTTGACGGGTCAATCCATACCAGGAGCTCAATTTATTGAGCGATCAGCAACCATCCCGACACCATAGAGTGTTGCTGCTAAATGGCCTGATCGCCCGACAAGTCTGGCTCCTACACCACATCAAAGCAGGCAGTGATCATAGGGGCAAATACGGCTTAAAACGTATAGGTAACGCCCAGCACAGCCACGGGGAACACAGGTAGCTTATCGATATCATCTTTAAGGCTTTGCTCTTCAGCACGAATATCTTGCTGAAGCCGCGGGTCGTTGTTCTCGAAACCATTCGTTGTGCTCAGCGAGACATCAACGTTGGTCGCGACAACACCAAACTCAGAGAAAAACGAGAGCCCGCTCTGGTGAGAGCTGCGCCAGCCAAGCCCCACATAAGGCTGAGTGCCATCCGAAACCGTCGCAGTCCCCACTACTGAGCCAATCTCAGCGGCGGTATAAGTGCGGTTGTTAAATTCATACGTGCTGTCATCGTCCGGTGTGCCCACCACGTTCGCCTCAATGTCCGGCATCATGATGCCAGCCGAAAGGAAGAACCGACCACCGAACGGGAAATAATCCATTTTGACGCTAGAAGCTTTCATTTCAAAGTCAGCGTCGTAGTTCACGCCATCTTCATCAAAGTCAGTGTCGAAATCCAGGCCGCCTGTGTAGCGTGCCGTAACGGCCAGGTTTTCATGGAAACGCCAGGAAGCATCGGCCCCAAAGCCCGTCGTCCCTGCAATAGCGGAAACCGACACTTTTTTATCAAACGCCTGGGCGGTACCGGAAAGCGTAGTCAAGACCACCGCGCCTATGGCAAGGCCCACTGTTTTTTTCATTTTAAACATCTTTATCCCTTGAACGATTGTTGGCCTTTCAATCCTGCGGAAGCTCATTATTAATGAGCCTCCCGACGGCCTATTTATTAGCCCACACAGTACGCGAAGCGAATTAATCCTACTTCAAATCTAATCCGTTTTATGTAGGCAATTGTCGATTTTCGTGTAAGGAATGACTTACATTGACGAACTTAACCACTGATTCCCATTTTAGAGAATAAGATGCCATGGATCACGGAAATGCCGACATTATCGGGGACATTTTAATTGTTTGAGCTGATCCAGGTTGACCTCAGCCCCAAGCCGCTGCAAATGGCGCCTCAGCCATCGGGTGATGACCTTGCCGATACGCTCTTTGTTCGGATTGACCTGAATAATTGCCGCAACCTGATCCACAGCTTCCTGCAACCCTCTTCTAAACAGACTGCTGAGACTTACTGTATATCCGCGTCCTAGGCACTAAGCCCATGACGATATCCAGTGGAATCAGCGTAAGTACGTGTCTGCAGAGGAAGTAATGCTTTGCGAAGCGATGTTGTGGCATCGGTCAGACCCCATCGTTTAGCAGGGGAATACCGGCCTAATGTGGGAGCATCGTCACCCCCTAACAATTGCTGGTGAAAGCGCCGGGTCATCTGCTGTAGGTGCAGCGCAGTATCACGGCGACAGACAGGGTACTGGCTCAGCATTTCAAGAACACAAAGCGAACGCTGAAACTCTTTATCTGTCATGGCGGAGCGAAGTGTTTCGAGCTCTCTCCACGTAGGCTGATAACCTTTATACCAGACGGACTCGGCAAGCTTCTTCACTTCCTCAACAGCGCTTTCAAGAGGGCAAGAACCCACGCGGTATAGCTGTTTATTAGTGACAGAAAACGTCATAGCTAGCTCTCACTTTGATGATAGTCATCTAGCATCACTTTCAGATTACCCAAAATGCGAGTTTCATCTCCCACATAGTAGCTGATCGCTTCTCGGGCTAATCGTTCGAATTCGTTAATGTCGATATAAGGAAGCTTCAGCAGCGTTTGAATATCGTCTTGATCACGATCGCCAAAACGACCAAGCTTCGAAATAGCCACATCTAGCGTACTTGCGACGTAGACTTCCACATTAGGGGCGCTACTTTGGGTCATCAAGCGAATGACGCGATCTTCGTAATCCTCATGGAGAGGAGCCAGCGTGGTGTTAAAACTGGTATCCAACTCCAATATTTGCACGACGCCTTCTTCATCAGCAAATATATAGGCGTCTTCACCCAAAAGAGCAACTATTTCAGACTTATCAGCCAGCCCATGGGACGCGACCTCTGCGTCTATATCCGCACTTCCACGTTTATGCTGCAAGGTAGGAAACGGCATTAAGCGCCGCACGGGGCAGGGTCAAAGTAATAAAGGCATTACGCAACAGGCTCTTCGTGGTGCGGTCGTACCGTTAAGTCCACGCCCAATGCCTGCATTACCGCCAGCATGGTTTTCAGCGTCGGGTTCCCCTGCTCACTGAAGGAGCGGTAAAGCTGTTCACGTGAGAGACCCGTTTCGCGGGCCAGTTCCGTCATGCCTTTGGCACGTGCAACTACCCCCATCGCCTTAGCAATGTAAGTCGAATCACCGGTTTCCAGCGCATCGGCGAGAAATACTGCAATGGCTTCCTCGCTCTCTAGAGCCGCTGCCGGATCGTAGTCATAAATTTTGTCGTTCATGATCCCTCCCATTCAGCTGCCAAGCGCTAAACACGATACCCAGGGCCATGGTAGATGCGTAGCTCGCTGACGCCTTGCCCTACCGGCTTTACGTCACCCGGAAGGCCATTGGCCAGTCGGAAAACGCGAGCAGCAATCAGCGCCTTGATGCGCTGATCACGAAACTTGCGTTCCCATTTTCGGTAGGTATCGGTCTGTTTGATATCGAGCATCAATGTAGTGTAGTTCCTAGACTACAAGAGCGCAAAGAAAAGTGAAATTCAACATATACCGTCCCTGTTAACTGTTAAAGTCAAAACTGAACTCCTCGTCATCATCGCCAAACACATCATCCAAGCTCTCCGGCGCGGCCAGCATATTCCCTAACTCGCACCGCAAAGCTTCCCCACAGTACCGCTAACCAAAACGCAAACATCATCACCCCACTGTTATGAACCAGGAAGGCTTGCGACAGCCCAAAATCGATGTAGGCCACTGATAACAGCACACCCGCCACCGATAACGAGCGCAACGCCATATCAGGGCTATCAAGTTGGCGGGCAAAGAATTTCATAGGTATTAGATAAAGCGCTAGTAGAACAACCAGCCCGACCAAGCCACGCTTGGCCCAGGCATTAAGGAACTCATTATGGGGGTGGCCATACTCAGTGACTATTGGATGAACCAAGCCTGTATCGGCCAATGCTTGCATGCCCGCCTGGTAACCGTTATCCCCCCAGCCAATGAAGGGCTTTTCCAGAATCAGCTGCGAGGCGCCCTTCCACATCTCAAATCGCGCCCCAACCGAGGTCACCTGGCTTTCACCCGAGACATAACGCGAGACATCACTTAACGCCTCATGAAATCGCGCCTCTACGCCGGTTTGTGGCAAGACATACATCAGCGCAGCACCGGCGACTAAGCCAGCCAGCACACTCCACTTGACCCAGTTTGACCAATAGCGGCCGTAGCCGCGATAGAGCACTAGCAACACGAACGGGAAGCCGACCCAGCCACCGCGACTGCCAGAGAACAGCGAACCCAGAACACCCATCATCGCCCCCACCAACAGCAGGACCAGCCAAGGCACCCGGCGCGGCTGCACCCAGGCCCAGCCCAACCCCGCCAAGCAGAGAATACCCATTAGCATGCTCAGGTTACCGAACTGAATGACATGGGTGTAACCGCCTGCTCGCACCTCACCTTCTACCAGTTTCTGCCACCCGGCCCAACCACCCGCACCAACAGCCCCGACAGCCAGACCGGCCCATAACCACGAAAGCCTGGGCGGATAAGCCATCACCAACAGCATCGCCGGTACAGCAAGCAGGAAACGGCTGGGCTTATCAAGTCCACTTGACCCCTGATTGTCCCACCAGACCTCCAGCATACTCACGGCGGCATAAGCCACCATAGCGGCTATCACCAGCCAGTCCCGACGGGTCGTGCCCAATGCGGGCCGCTTGATGAGCAATGTGATGCTACCCAGCAAGAGCAGCACGGCCCCCACTGAATAGCCCGAAGGCACAACCAGGGCAATGGCGCCCAACAGAAAAACCGATAGGCTGGTATAAAGACGCAGGGGAGATAACGTCTCTGTCCAAGAAGAGAAAGTCGTGGCAGGCATGGAACGTCCAATCAGAAAACCAGGGGGCCAGAAACGCGAATGGCCAGCTCAAAAGCTGGCCATTCTAGCACCGAAATAATCAACATTGACCCAATCAGGCCTGTCATTTACGGCTCAATAGGCATTCGGGTTAACAAACCCTTTGAAAATCGTCAAAGCAATGATGCGCAAGTCCAACCATAGCGACCAGTTATCAATGTACCAAAGATCATATTCGACCCGACGCTCCATCTTCTCCAAGGTATCCGTTTCACCGCGTAAACCATTAACCTGAGCCCAGCCGGTGATGCCTGGTTTGACCTTATGTCGCCGCATATAGGATTCCACCAACTCCTTATAGTGATCGTTATGCGCCAAGGCATGGGGGCGAGGGCCGACTATGGACATTCGCCCCTGTAGCACGTTGTAAAATTGTGGCAATTCATCCATCGAAGTACGCCGCAGAAAAGCACCCAATTTCGTAACTCGTGGGTCTCCTTGCCTGGCTTGAGTGACTTTGCCGCTCTCTTCCTCATGCACTTCCATTGAACGAAATTTATAGACCTTGAACTGTCGGCCATTGGCCCCCGTCCGATATTGCTTGAACAGCACCGGCCCTGGTGAAGTAACCTTAATCGCAATAGCAATTCCAAGGCACACAGGCAAAATCAGAAGGCTTATAAGGCCCCCAACGAGGATATCTTCAAGGCGCTTGATCACCTGCGCCATCCCGTTCATCGGGGTCACGCTCAGATCAATAGCGTAATGCCCCGCCACTTCGCTCATCCGATGGTTAAGCAAATGCATATCGCGGAATTCGGGAATAAACCGAACTTCTGCCGTTTGGTTGCGCAGCGCAAAGAAGATTGAGCGTACAACACTGCCCATCTCCAGGGGTACACAGATCCATACTTCGCGAGTTTCCGAAGCAGCCACTCGACGGGATAAACGTTCCAAACAAGCATCATCGGGTATATGAGGTAGCCGTTCGATCCCAGCGATGGAATAGCCCTCACCGGGAGAAGCCCGCATTCCTTGAGCAACATTGATCAGATGATGAGCAGGGCCAACCAGGAACACCGAGCGTCGAGCTCTTCCCTTCATGCGCACTTGTCTAAGCACAAGTTGCACCAACACCCTAGCCCCACCCGCCATGATGAAGGACAAAAGAAGCGACACGCCAACCCATAGCCTAGAGTACCGTTCAGCAGCGTTGGCAAAGTAAATGATTGAGGTGGCCAACCCCCCCACAACCAACCAAACAATGAACAGCCTAGCGAGTAAGGTCGAGATACGGGTCACCCGCCACCGCACATAAGCACCCAGCAGGCCATTTAACAATAGAATGAGTAATGAAATAATGGCGACGGCAAGAACGTAGCGCTCATGTAAATTAAAATTACCGAACCGCCACCAGTGTGAGAGCAAACTTCCTGTTATAACAGCGAGCAAATCGACTATCGGTACTATCAACTGGGCCGGATACCGCTCTGTTAGACCCTTAGTCTTTCCTGACATGGTTAAATCCGTTATTTGCTCTAATTGAGTTATCACTATTTATGTAGCGAGATACATCTATGCCAAATTGAATCGGTCAGCTATTGCTAAGTGAGCATAACTCTTTGAGTACGTCACGCAGCTCAAGTTGCCAATCGGGCGGATCGATGCTATGCATACGCTTCAGACGACTAGAGTCTAAAACCGACCAAGCGGGTCGCTTCGCTGGAGTAGGAAAGTCAACAGTTCCAATGGCATTCAATATGGGGCACCGCCTCAACAAGCCCAATTCATGGGCAATGTCAAAGATGTTCTTAGCGAAGTCATGCCACGTGCACGGACGCAAGCCTGCATAGTGGTAGACTCCCCAGTGCAGGGCTCCTTTATCTCGGTATTGTTCTACCAGCGACCATAAGGCCCGGGCGATACTGGCGGCTGAAGTTGGACAACCATGCTGATCGGCCACGACAGACAACTTCTCACGTTCCTGCCCCAGACGCAGCATAGTTTTAACGAAATTGTTGCCATGAGCGCCAAACACCCAGCTGGTTCGCATGATGAGATGGTTCGTCCAAGTTTCAGCCAGAACCTTTTCTCCCGCCAGCTTGCTGGCACCATACACTCCAGTGGGGGCTGGACTATCGTCCTCACGGTAAGCAATCTCAGTATCACCAGAAAATACATAGTCAGTGGAGATATGCAGCAAAGGAATTCCACACCGTGCGGCTACCGCCGCGAGGTTCGCTACTCCATCTTGGTTGACAGCATATGCCAGCTCCGGCTCGGCCTCGGCCTTATCGACAGCGGTGTATGCCGCTGCATTGATAATCAGCGCAGGAGTCTCACGCTCAACAATCTCTTCTACTACCGCCGCATCGGTAATATCAAGCTCGGCTGACCCAAACCCTGCTACCGTAAAGCCTTCGGGCACCAAACGCATGAGTTCATAACCAACCTGCCCCGTTGCTCCTGTTACCAGTACATGCATCGTTATCCTTCCTCTCCCAGCAATTGGCGCAGCGTCGGCAACTCCTGGTCTTTTTCGGATAGTTTAGGACTCACTATCGGCCAAGGAACGGAAACATCAGGATCGTTCCATAAAAGCCCTGTCTCATCGTCAGGATAATAGAAGTCAGTACACTTGTACTGAAAATCCGCCACCTCACTTAGCACACAAAACCCATGGGCATAGCCCGGCGGAATCCATAGTTGGCAATGATTATCATCGCTGAGTTCGACGCCTACATACTGCCCACAGGTCGGTGATGCAGGATCGATATCGACGGCTACATCATACACAGCACCACGGCTGACACTTACCAGCTTACCCTGTGGGCGACTACGCTGCAGATGCAGGCCGCGTAGTACACCACGCTGCGAACGAGAGTGGTTATCCTGTACAAATGGCAGGTCGATACCTGCCTCGCTATAGCGCTCGGTCTGAAAGGTTTCAAGGAAGAATCCTCGGTGATCGCCGAACACGGTGGGTTCTATAATCAGCACGCCAGGTAACACAGTTTCAGTAATTTTCACTGTGCTACCTCCGTAGCCAACAGCCGTTGTAAATACTGACCATAGCCTGTCTTATTCAAAGCTCTGGCCTGTTGGGAAAGCTGCTGAGTCGTTAGCCACCCCTGGTGCCAAGCAATTTCTTCCAAACAGGCCACTTTCAGCCCCTGACGATGCTCAATGGTCTGTACATACTGCGATGCCTCCAGCAGACTATCGTGGGTGCCAGTATCCAGCCAGGCAAAGCCACGACCTAAGCGCTCCACGCGCAAGTCACCACGCTCCAGGTAGGTATTATTCACGCTGGTAATCTCTAACTCACCGCGTTCGGAGGGGGCCACCGCCTTGGCAATTTCGATCACGTCGTTATCGTAAAAGTACAATCCAGTAACTGCATAGGAAGATTTCGGCTGTTTCGGCTTCTCTTCTATGGAAACCGCAGTGCCTTTTTCATCGAACTCTACCACGCCGAAGCGTTCTGGATCAGTCACCCAGTAGCCGAAGACAGTTGCGCCGCTTTCCATGGCTGCAGCTCGCTTCAACTGATCGGAGAAATGCTGACCATGAAAAATATTGTCACCCAGCACTAGGCAAACAGAGTCGTTTCCGATGAACTCTTCTCCAATAATGAACGCCTGCGCTAGGCCGTCTGGAGAAGGCTGTTCCGCGTAGCTCAGCTCGATGCCAAATTCAGAACCGTCACCCAACAACTTACGGAAATTAGGTAAATCCTCAGGTGTAGAAATGATCAGCACCTCACGAATGCCTGTCAGCATCAACACAGAAAGTGGATAGTAGACCATCGGTTTGTCGTAGATAGGCAACAGTTGCTTGGATACACCCTTAGTAATCGGATGCAAGCGCGTGCCGGATCCGCCAGCCAAAATAATTCCTTTCATAAAACACCTTCACTGAAATCACATGAATCTTGGTCGTTACTGGGCAGATACGTTACTTTCACCCAGGCGCCCCAAACGGTAATCCCCGCTCAATACCCTTTGCCACCATGCAGGATTGTCCAGATACCACTGCACGGTTTTACGGATGCCAGTTTCAAAGGATTCCTGTGGTACCCAGCCCAGTTCACGCTGAATTTTACCGGCATCAATAGCATAACGCACATCGTGACCAGGGCGGTCTTTCACGAAGGTAATTAAATCTTCATATCGCGTCACACCAGCGGGCTTTTCAGCGGGTGCTAACTCTTCCAGCAGAGCACAGAGGGCTCTTACCACATCAATATTCTTTTTCTCGTTGTGACCACCGATGTTGTAGGTCTCACCTACCTGTCCTTCGTTAGCAACCTTCACCAGCGCACGGGCATGATCTTCCACATACAGCCAATCCCGTATTTGTGCACCATCGCCATACACCGGGAGAGGTTTACCCCCTAGGGCGTTGAGGATCATGTGCGGAATCATTTTTTCAGGAAAATGGAAAGGGCCATAGTTGTTGGAACAGTTGGTAATCAGCGTAGGCAGACCATAGGTGCGATGCCAAGCACGAACCAAGTGATCAGAACTGGCTTTCGAGGCTGAGTAAGGCGAGCTGGGCGCATAGGGCGTAGTTTCGGTAAACAGATCACCAGTTCCTTCCAGATCACCATAAACCTCATCGGTAGAGATGTGATGAAAACGAAAGGCTGAACGCCCCTCATCATCTAACGTTGACCAGAAGCGGCGTGCTGCTTCCAATAAAGTATAAGTACCGACAATATTTGTTTCGATAAAGTCTGCAGGACCATCAATCGAGCGATCCACATGGCTTTCTGCGGCCAGATGCATTACATGGGTAGGTTTGAATGCAGCAAACACCTGGTCAAGCGCCGCTGAATCGCAGATATCAACCTGATAAAAATGATAACGAGGTGAATCACTAACTGAGGCCACTGATTCAAGATTTCCAGCATAAGTGAGCTTATCAACATTGGCCACTTCAGCCTGAGTGTGTTGAATCAAATGACGTAGTACAGCCGACCCAATAAAACCAGCACCGCCGCTCAAGAGAATTCTCATAGAGCCCCTATTTTTTCAATGTTAATGGATACCAATCCTGCAAGAGTTGCTCGTATTCCTGCAATACTTGGGGCCAGGTAAATCGTTCATAAAAGCGCGTTTTACTAGCCTCCTTCATAGCCAGTTGCTTGGATGTATCATCCAATAGCTGATCGAACCAGCCTTCACAAGTCGCTTCGTTCCCAAAATAGGCTGCACCCTCACCGGCTACCCAGCGATTAAAGTGGTTATCGTGGGCGATCACGGCACAACCAGCACCCAACGCTTCCACTAGGGACGGGTTGGTCCCTCCAACACGATGACCGTGCAGATAAAAACGTGCATAAAAACGCAGTGATTGAACAACAGGAGCTTCATAAATCGCACCTGGAAAAATCACCTCGTCCGAAGCTGCTTTCATGACCGCTCGATGAAAGGCATTGTTTTGGGGGGTGAAATTCCCGAGTACAACCAGTTTATGATGGCGCACTTTACGACTAAAAGAACGCACCATTTCAAGGAAGGAGTTTTCAGGTTCAGGTCGGGCAATGATCACTGAATATTCGTTCGGTAACAATGCATAAGGTTCTAGCAAAGAGGAATCTGCAGATAACACCTCATCCCCTCCATAGGGGATCATAGTGATTTTTTCAGCCCGTACTCGTGTCTCCAGATGATCCTTGATTTTAGGATGATCAGCAACCAGATGGTTGCCTATCCAACAACCCGCCCGTTCGTTTAACCAGAACCAGGTTTTGGCTACAACCCCCCACTTGTCTCGTCGCCATTCAATGCCATCCATGTTGATGACATTGGTCTGTCCTTTCAATCGCTGCATTAGATTAAAGCAAGCGGTGTTGTAACCTAGCGTGAGGAAAAGCCCTTGCTGATTTAAAGCATGGCGGGCGGCCTTCCAGTCAAAGATTATTGTACCGGCAGCCCCCCCCCGACTGACAGGAAGGTGAATACGCTTAACGCCTTGCCAGTCAGTTTCATAAACAACAGCGCTTTCCTCTTCCTGACAGTAAACAGTGACCTGCCATCCTTGTGCAACGAGATACAGAGAGAGCTTTTCAGCGAAAGTTTCAAAGCCACCATGTTGGGCAGGAATGCCACGAATACCTAATACATATAGTTTTCGATCCATTAACTTATGATCTCTTAAAAAGAGTCGTAACCAAAGTGAAAATAAAAAAAACCGAGATAGCTGGCAATACCATACAGAATCCAATCAAACCGACCAATCTTCGCCCACGTGACATCGGTGAGTTTGTGGCTGACTCAATTAATTTTACAGTAAAGCGACTCCAATAGAATTTGGGCGCCAACTTCGTCATCGACTCTCTCATTGCAGTGACCTTATTCTCGCAATTACTTAATTCAACCAAAACATCAGCAAGATCAGAATGTTTAACAACCAATCCAGCACCAGTCTGCTCTAATCTGTAACCCCATTCGTCATCATCGTTTTGTACAATGGGCAGACCTAGAGTAAGACAATCGAAGTTTCGTGTTCTAGAAGCATAATCATTTTCATAACCCTGCCCACCCCATACCAACGAGATGTCGAATCCTGCCCAATACTCTAAGCGTCTGGAGAAATCGATCCAAGGCAGGAACACTATATTTTGCCTAACCGCAGTATCAACAAAGGCAAGCAGCTCGGCTTGGCGGTTTTCGTCTACACCAAAGAAAATCATATTTATCTTGTTGTTTTTAGAGATCGCTTTTGAAACCTCGGTCAGAACCCCCCCCAAATCAAACCATCCATAGGTGCCCCCCAGCCACCCGATTAGAAAGTCATCGCTGGCAAATGAATTATTGGCCAGCTCCGCCAGCATCACTTTGCCCGATTTCCGCGACCAATCCTTTTGCTCATCGCAACCAAAGGGAATGACGGTAATCCTAGAGAAATCATGCGTAAGGAGAAACGGTGCCATCATTCCCCTGAACATATCTAGTTGCCGTTTGTTAGCGACGATAATCTGGTTGAACACAAGCGCGCCAAGCAGACTGCGCGCCACATTGAAATATGCCTTAAACAGCAATTTAAAAGTGGAAGAACCTACGCCATAGTTGATAACTTCATCCAATTCGACCCAGTGCGGCACATAACCGTCCAAGACAACACTCTTACCGAACAGTCCTGACAAGATCGCCAATAGCAGTACCAGCGGCCCACCCCCGTGAAGCATAATTACATCAGAACGTAGAAAGGCTTTCAGTAGCAGCCATACGTTGGAAACCGGTACAAAACCCACCCTTTTAGGTATGCCTTGGTTATCACCCGTACGGCCACACAGGACAGCCTCGTGCCCTAACGCCACTAGCTCGTTGGCAAGGGCTGCGTAACGCATCTCAGGGCCACGAAGTGATGCCCCATAGTGCCCTTTATAAAAGAGTAAGAATTTCATTTATTGCATACCTAGTAAAATTGTAAAGATGGTAAAATATTAACACGAAAAACAAGATGCCAGAAAAAAACCAACGGAACAAAAAATAAATATAGTCTTATAAAAACAAAACTGGCAAAAAGCTTAGATAAATGAGGAATTAGAAAAACTATAACGACAAAGAAAAATTCGCTAGACCTAAAAGCGACAACAGGCTTATGTAAACCAGCGAAAATAAAATATAAAAAAGCCGAATAGAAACACACAGCTATCAATAAAGTGGTGACACTATTAATATAGGAAGGTATTTTTTTCAACAACACAGCAAAATAAGAAAGCAAGCAAACACTTAAAACTAAAAGAGAATAAATATTAAAAACCAAAAAATATTCTGTATGTCCCGAGTGCTTGCTATAGTAATAGGATATTGAGCTTGAGTATGCACTTAAGAAATCAAACACACTATTAACAAATACGGCAGAAAATGGAGACAAAAAAACAGAAGCCAAGAGAACAACAAAAAACAATAAAAGACTGCGATTTCTAAAGAAATAGATTGGCAATGCTAATAATGCACTCCAATGAAAAAGGACCGCTACTGAAATTTTCATCAAAAAGATCAGCAGCCTTCCTTTCAAAACATCAAAAAGCGAAAGAAAAACTATAGCTGAAGCAACACCAGCACGGATCTGAGTATACTCATGCAATAAAAAAAAAGTTATGACATAAATATAAACAGAATAATAAGCATTAACAGAAAGCCTCTTGATCGCCAAGAACTTTAAACCGACACCTAAAACAGCATAAACAAAAAGAAGAAAGAAAAAATCAAGATCCAATTTATAATTTAAAAAAAATCTGGCAAACACAAAAAACAACTCTTTAGTACTTGCCTGCAGATGTACACCATAATTATATACATTAAAATAATGATGATAATCCGAATCGTAACCAAAAACACGAAATGCAGCTACAAAAACAAGCAACAAAAAAGAAAACAATAAAAAAATATTTATTTTTTTAAAAATAAATTGCATCTTAAACCTTCAACTGTAATAGGGCTTTAGAAAAGACACTAGAGAGAATAACTAAAAAATAGACATTTTAATTTTTGACAAAAAAGAGTATATTAAAGGAAAATTATAATGGAAAAAGAGTTTGAAATTATTAGCTGTAGATCGATTCGATTGCTGTTTATGCGGCTTTAGCGTAAAAAAAGAATTCCCTCTTGCGGAAGGTATTTTGCAATTAATATCAACGTCTAATACCCATGAAACATATTTCAATGAAAGCTGATCTCTTGCAGTAAATAATTCAATTTGCTCCCACCAGGCTTGCATTAGCTCTATAACCTCTTTTGTATTGTGTCTTCTTAAAATAATGTTATTCTCTAGCAAGCCATTATCTTTTGGATACCCCCTCTCTTCATAAGAAGACAGTTGCATTTCTACTTCACTTTCTAGAGCCTTACCAAAATCAATAACAACTTTCGCCTCTTCATATATACATGTCCTAGCAAAATGCTTAGGAATAGCGACAGAGTGATCAACCAAATACTTATCAGGAAAATTATATGGGCTTCTCTTAACTTTGATATTTGAATCAATATATAGACTGTATTCATATTCTGATAAATATAGATATGGGAAAAATTTATAACGACGATTCATCATATTCGGCGGCAAATCACACTCTTCTACCAATCGAATTTCCCAAATATTAGATCTAAGATTTTTTTGATCAGTAAAGCAAACAAAATCACAATATTTAAAATTCTTAGAAGGATCAATTAGATTATCGTAATCACCAAATAGGGCAGTATAGACTACAAATCTATTTTTATTATCTTTTGTTTTATGGTTCATTGCATCCACCTCTTGTACCACATCTGAAAAACTAAGATGGCCCAAAGTTTTCCGATGAGATATTTTTGACCTACAAGATATTCGGTTTTCATAAAAATTAGTCTTTCCTGGATTCATAGAATAACCGCAGCACTTTGGATCACACAGTAGAAGCAGGAGGGCCAGCGCCGGTACCCTCTCTGCTTTACCGACCAAAGTGAAGCAGAGCATGGGATACCGACAGCTGACCCAACGATACCAGATTCACGCTTATATTGGGGTAGGCATGAGCCAAAGACAGGTGGCCAGAGACCTTGGCATTCATAACAGTACGATTAGCCGCGAACTGCGTCGTAACGCGAACGCTGACGGTTATGAACCTGAGCTGGCCAAGCACCGTAGCGACAACAGGCGACGTACCGCCTGGAAGTGGACGAAGCGCCTACCCAGCATGATCAACATCGTAGCCAAGCAATTGCGTGAAGAGTGGAGCCCTGAGCAGATTAGCGGTTTCATGGCGCCTTTGATCGACAAAGGCGTTAGTTACCAGTGGATTTACGCCTTAATTTGGGATGACAAGACACGTGGAGGCGATCTCTGGCGGCACCTTCGTCAGCCTAAGCGGCGTAGTAAGCACCGTGCTCACGCCAAAAGCACGGGACTCGGCAAGATCCCCAACCGTGTGGGTATCGAGCACCGTCCCGCTGAAGTTGATGACCGGCTCTTTATCGTCCATTGGGAGGGCGACACGGTGCTCAAGGGGGCATAAGCAGTCGGGCTTGGTTACGTTGGTGGAGCGCCGCAGTGGCTATTTAATGGCAGCGCGTTTGCCAAAGATAACGGCAGAACTGACCGAGAAAGCCTTGATTCGGCTACTCAAGCCTCGTCGCGGGGCGGTGAAGAGCATCACGCTGGACAACGGTTCGGAGTTTGCGTGCCACGAGTGAGTTGCCAAGGCTGTTAGCGCGTCAGTTTATTTCTGTGATGCCTACTGCTCGGGACAACGAGGCACCAACGAAAATACGAACGGCTTGATACGACAGTATTTCCCTAAGGGAACGGACTTCCAACAAACCACAGATGCCGAGGTTCGACGAGTGGTCAACAAGTTAAATGACCGGCCTAGAAAGCGCCTCGGCTATCGAACACCGGCACAGGTGTTCCTGGGTGAATATTCAGAAGCCCTGAATACCGCAGGTGCTGCACTTTTTTGCTTGAATTCAGGGCTAAAAAATTAGGCTCTTTGGGATCTTCCGTGGTCACCCACAAGATGTAGTGTTTTGCCATAGGGAGAGACATCCTGTTCTCTCCTGCAAATCAACCTGGATGCGCTGGAATAGCTTTCCTGCATCAAGCAGCCCAAAGCAGCGTCGCTTGATGACTTTGAGTCTATTGTTCAGCCCTTCAACAAAATCACTGGTATAGCGACCGTTAAAATAAGCCAGAATACCGGAACGGGAGGCGTTTAATTGTTGGATAAACGCATCAAAACAGGTCAGTCTGCTGGCACGTACTTTTTGAATCCATAGATCAAAATCAACGGCTGCCTCTTCGGGCGTATAATGTGCCTGATAGATGAGAAAAAGTTCATGTCTTAATAGCCATGCTTGCCTGAGATCGGGCGCATAGGCAAACAACAGCACCAGACGCTCCCTCTGCTCTTCTGTAAGGTCCCAAAAATGACGACGAAACGCCCACATTGACCCCTTGAAGGTGTCGTAGGTTTCCTTTGGCAAGTCTTGCCTGAGGGTTTTTAACGTTGCTTTACGCAGGTCATCCACCCCCTTATTGTAGTGTTTGGCAACATGAAAGCGGTCAATAACGATGTCGGCGTGGGGCAATGCCTCCCTGACCGCATTGATAAAGCCGTCATACATATCACCCC
>NZ_BJXV01000031.1 GCF_007991175.1 Halovibrio variabilis | reverse complement strand
ACAGAGCCAATATCTGGCTTACAGAGATAGTTCCATACTAAGTGACGAAAAATCACTTTTAGATGCTAACTCAGCCCGGTGAGGCGCAGCATCAAACCCAAGTAAAGCGGAATCAGCAGTGGCGCGAGTAGCGTGGTGACCAGTACCGCTAACGCGCCTTTTTGTGGCTGAATACCCAGTTCCATGGCCACTACCACGACATTGGCGGCCATGGGCACAACGCCCATCAACAGCAGCGCTAAGGCCAGCTCCGTGGAAAGCGGTGCGAACCACTGCAGTACTAAAACGGCCACTAGCATGACCAATGGCCACATCAGGTAGCGTAGCCCTAAGCAGGCGGCTACAAAGCGGGTATCCCAGGCGGAAAGCGTCACTTGGCTAAGCGTCATGCCAATAATCATCATGCCCAGCAGCGTGTAGGTGGCAGGGAACACTGCCAGCGAACTCAACACCGCAGCGGGGATAGTGACTTCAAGGGTGCTAAGCAGCAACGCTAACAGGAAGGCGTAGATAAGCGGTAAGCGCGAAATTTTGATCAGGCTCTCACGTATTGAAAATCGTCCGCGCGCGCTAAGGTAAAAGCCCACGGTGAATTCGTAAATATTAATCCCCAGCATACAGAACAGGTAAAGGGTAACGCCCTCGGGGGGTAGCAAAATCAGCGCAATCGGCAGGCCAAAATAGCCGGTATTGCCCGTTCCCGAAGAGAATGCCAGCAGGGCCGCTTCCTGCTCACCAAAACGGTGGCGAGTGAGGCGCTGTACGGTCAGTGCTATCAGGCTTGCCAGCATGAACAGCGCTAATGTAAGTAAAAGGTAGTCAGGTGTGGGGCCACCGTTCATCAGCGCGCGAAAAATCGTAAAGGGCGCTATCAGGTAAACCAGTAGCGTAGCAATTGGGCGGGGGTCTATGGCTAAGCGCCGAGCGGCAATCCAGCCTAACCCGACATACCCTAATAGCATTAGCAGCGGCCCCATTAAGGCGCTGGGTGCTAAATCCATGATGGCTCCCTGAGCAGTGATATGAACGGCCAACATGAGCCGAATTAAAGGCCAAGCGTGGAATCTTTCATTAGCCCCAGCGCAATGGAACAGCGAGAATACCTCACAATATCATCACTATTGACCACAAAAAGGAAATCCCATGAGCAGCCACGAGCATCCGTTAGGTATCAGCTTTGAATTCTTCCCGCCCAATACCGATGCTGGGCGCGACAAGCTGATCCACGTTCGCGATGAGCTGGCCGCCAGGAAGCCAAAATTTTTCTCGGTGACTTACGGTGCTGGCGGGTCTACCCAGGCGCGTACCCGTCAGGTGGTGCGAGAAATCAGCGAGAGCGGTATCACCACCGCGCCGCACCTTTCCTGCATCGGCAGTGAAAAAGCGCAGTTGCGTGATCTGCTGGCGCAGTACCGCGAAGAGGGCATCGACAGTTTAGTCGCGCTACGGGGTGACATGCCCTCCGGTATGGGAAGCATTGGCGAGCTACGTTATGCCAACGAGCTGGTTGAGTTTATTCGCGCCGAAACCGGCGATCACTTCGAGATAGCGGTGGCCGCTTATCCTGAGTCTCATCCACAGGCGGCTAACCTTGATAGAGATGTGGAAAACTTTGCGCGTAAAATGAAGGCGGGGGCCAATATGGCCATCACCCAGTACTTCTTTACTGCCGATGCTTATTTCCACTTCGTCGATAAGGCGCGTGCGCTGGGCGTCGAGCAGCCGATTATTCCCGGCATCATGCCGATTACCAACTACACTAAGCTGGCGCGTTTTTCGGACGCCTGCGGTGCCGAGATCCCCCGTTGGATTCGCAAGCAGTTGGAGTCCTATGGTGATGACAGCGAAGCGATTGCCGCCTTTGGAACCGATGTGGTCAGCCGTCTCTGCGAGCGGTTACTGGATGGCGGTGCGCCAGGCCTGCACTTCTACACGCTTAATCAAGCGGCGCCGGTGCTCAAGATCGTCGATAACCTAACGGACTAAGTTAGCTTAAATATTCGCTTGCGTCATGGGCCTACTACATGGGTCTAAAAAAAGCCCCGCTCAACGACCGTTGAGCGGGGCTTTTATCGGCCTTTTTAGCGTTGGCGACGCTTATTGGTTGGCGCGGTTAGCCAGCCTGTGCGGTTTGCTTACCACCGCCGTGTAGCTTGCGCTGCATCACAAACAGCACAATGCCAATCGCTAGGCCGAGGACGTCGGTATAGATACCGCCGTAGATCATAAACATCGCCCCCACCAGCATCAGCACCCGCTGCCAAGCCTTAACCGGCCCAAAGAACCACGCCTGCACCATGCCGGAAAGCAAAATAATCCCCAGCGTGGCGGTCACGCCGACACGCAGTATTTGCATGGCAGAGCCTTCCATCAGCATGGCCGGGCTGTAGAAGAACATAAACGGCACGATAAAGGCGGCCAAGCCAATCTTGAACGAGGCGACTGACGTGCCCATGGGGTTGTCGCCAGAGATACCTGCGGCGGCATAAGAGGCCAAGGCAACGGGCGGGGTAATCGCTGATACCACCGCGAAATAGAACACAAAAAAGTGCGCTACCAGCGGCTCAATACCAATGTTGATTAAGCCAGGTGCCACTACCGACGCAGCGACCGCATAGGCCGCGGTAGTGGGCATCCCCATGCCCAGCAAAATACTAATCAGCATGGCAAATACCAGCGCCAACAGCTGGCTGACACCGGCCAGACCTAGCAGCAGCGAGGAGAAGCGCGCGCCCACCCCCGTCAACGAGATGACGCCAACAATCAAGCCCGCACAGGCGCACACGGCGATAATCTGGATCGACATCGTGCCCGCAAGCTGGAGCGCTCTCAAGATCGCGCGAAAGCCCATTTTATTGGGCGAAAGCCAGCTCACCACTGCCGCCGAGGCGGTGGCCAGCGTGCCCGCGCGGATGACCGAGTAGCCCATAAAGAGCGCCGCAATCAAGATGATGATAGGGGCGAACAAATAAACCTGTTTGACCAATTTCGAGAACAGCGGGATTTCATCTTTACGCATGCCACGCATGCCTTTACGGGCGGCTTCAAAGTCGACCATAAAGTAGATAGAGGCGAAGTAAAGAATCGACGGAATAATCGCTGCGACGGCAATCTCGGTATACGGAATGCCGGTGACTTCGGCCATGATGAACGCGCCCGCGCCCATAATGGGCGGCATGATTTGCCCACCGGTTGAAGCCGCTGCCTCAATGGCACCTGCGCTACGCGCGGGGTAGCCAACTTTCTTCATCAGTGGAATGGTCAACGAACCGGTGGAAACCACATTGCCTGCCGAGGTGCCGTTGATCATGCCCATCAAACCCGACGCAAAGATCGACACTTTTGCCGGGCCACCCCGGGCACGGCCTGCGGCGGCAAAGGCAAAGTTGACAAAGTAGTCGCCCACTTTAGAGGCCTGCAGGAACGCGGCAAAAATGATGAACAGGATGATATAGGTCGACGACACCGCGGTGGTGGGGCCCAGGATGCCAGCGTCGGTATAGACCTGGCTGAAAAAGCGCTGTAACGATAGGCCTGGGTAGCCCAAAAAGCCCGGCAGGTAAGGCCCGGCAAACACGTAGGTCAAGAAAACGACCGAGATGATTACCAGGGCTAAACCCGCCACCCGGCGGGTAAGCTCTAGAATTAGTAGCGAGCCTGCGATAGCTGCCCAAGAAATACCGGATGGTGCAAACGAGGTGCCGGTCGACATGCGCATATTGGTGTTATAGGCCACTAACAAATAGCCTGCGCTAGCCAGTGCACACACCATCAGCACTAAGTCGGTAGGATTAAAGCGGTGACGCGCTTGACGATAAAACCACGAAAGCACAATGGTGCCAGCCGTTGTCGCTATTAGCGGATAGCCGTAATGCCAGTTTTCAATGCTGGGGTCGATGCGCATGGCACCGCCGCTGAGCGTTTGCTGCATTAAGAATACTTGCGCCAGTGTATAGGCGGCGGGAATCAGCAGTGCATAGCTAAGCCACTTGAAGCCCGCACTTGAAGCATGGCGATCGTCCTCGGCAAAGCGGGCACCTGAAAACAGCCCGTAACCGAGAATAAGCGCACCGGCAATATGTACGATACGAAACGACCAGGTTTCCATCGGATACACGTTGAGTGAGATCAGATGGAAACTTGAGTAAGCGATCGCTAATGCCGCAAATAGCAGGAATTGCCAGCCGGTAAACAGGCGGCGATTTGATTCAACAGCTTCTTCATCGACGCCTTCGGCAACAACTTTTGTTACCACTGACGCCGGGCGTTCATCATCATTAAGACCATTGGGTTCTTGGTCAGTTTTGTGACTCATTAGAGTTCACCCTCACAGCAAAAGCAGACAAAGGGGGAGTAGCAGCGAAAGCTGCCCCGTCCAGCAAGGCTGGCACGGGGCAGGTAGAACGAACCAGAATGCTTAGCGAATCATGTCATCAGCAATCTCATAGCCGTTCTCTTCGTACCAGCGTGCAGCGCCGGGGTGGAAGGGAAGTACAGTGTTGTACTTGATATTTTCAGGAATGCTGAACGCAGCACTGCGGTGAATTTCGCGTAACCTGTCGTTGTTCTCCATGCTCAGTTTAGTGATCTCGTAGACAAAATCATCAGGAAGGTCACAGCCGGCAATGGTGAAGTTCCACATGGAGACAGCGCGAGCATCCTCTTCCAGCGTCTGGTAAGTGCTGGCTGGAATCATGAACGGCGAGACAGGAAAGGCATCAAGAACCTGCTGCTGCTCTTGTTCAGTGAATTCGATGATGTTGACATCGGTTTGTACTTCTAACTGGCTAACCGCCGGGATCGGGATACCGGCAGCGAAGGCGACAACGTCGAGCAGGCCATCCTGAAGCTGGCCGCCCAGGTCAGACCAGCCACCGTTGCGACGCTCAAAATCAACGCCCAAGGTTTCTAAAATTGCCGGGAAGTAAGTATCAGACGTTGAGGCCGCCGGGCCGAAACCAATGCGTGCACCGTCAGGGATATCGGAAATCGAATCGATACCGCTGTCGGCAAGCGTTGTGATGGAGAAGGGCGTCTCGTACATCGGGAACAGAGCACAGACGTTATCCATCTGCACCCCGGGGGCTAGCGGACTTTCACCAGCTAGTGCTTCTGCAGCTGGGCCCATAGTGGTTAGGCCAAGAGCCACTTCACCCGTGTGTACTAAAGCGAGGTTTTGATTGGGGCCGCCAGTGACTTCGCCGCCACCGGAGATGCCTAGCTCTTCAGAAATAAAATTCGCCCAGCCCGAGCCGTAAACGAAATAAGTGCCGCCTTGGCTGGCGGTGCCGACAGTAAAGTTATCCGGCCAATCGGAACGGTCTGATTGAGCTTGAGCACTGCTGGCAGCGGCCACAAGCAGGGCGCTGCTGGCGAGGAGAGCAAAGGTTTTGGGCATATCGTTGCGCATGGCGAAAGTTCCTAGCTGTTATTGGGATTGCAGACGGACGGCCTCTATCAACACCGCCAGTCGATGCTGCATTTATCAGCGTATGCAGCCAATATAGCAGCGATAGTTGTGCCAACTAATGGTTATGGTTTTAAAATCAGCGCATTAAAAATTTTTAATGCAACTTTGGTGGAAGACGGCTGGGCAGGAAGTGTCCGGTAGTCCGCACGAAAGTGGCTTTTTTATGTGCGCATAACCACACATATTTTGTGCTAAGCGGCAAGTACGGGTGGTCAGTGGGTTAATAAGCCACGCGAGCGGCGAGCCTGGGAGCGTTGATTAGGCCTTCCGTGGCAGTTGGGGAGAGGGGGTTGGCGAGCGGCATTAGCGAGAAGGCTTGCCGGGGTCAAGAATCCGCACGGGCTGCACGTCTTGCTCCTTCTGGTCGTCACGGACCTGATTAACCCGGGTGGTCATTTCGGCCAGCGCGTCGTCCTCAATGGGCAGTTGCTCAAAAAAATCGCAGCTGACGCACTCGCGGTAGCGAATGCCGTTTTGCTCCCAGGCGCGGATGCGATCCATCGCCGCGCATCTGGGGCAAGTAACACCGGCGATAAAGCGTTTAACAGTCGACATAGTGGGCTCCTAGGCGCTTTATTCGCAGCCCCCTTGTGGGCGCCGCGAATAAAGGAAGTGGTTTAAAAACGTATTTGCAAGCGTATGTGAAAGCGTGCTTGAAAACGTACTAAGCGGCGCGAATGCCGCTGTGGCGCAGCAGTGGCTCAACGCTGGGTTCACGGCCACGAAAAGCCACAAACAGGTCGGCAGCATCGCGCGCGCCACCCTGTTCGAGAATCTCGCTGCGAAAGCGCTGCCCTGTTTCCGGGTCGAAAATGCCGACCTCCTCAAAGGCGCTCCAGGCGTCCGCCGAAAGCACTTCGGCCCACTTGTAGCTGTAGTAGCCCGCGGCATAGCCACCGGCAAACACGTGGCCAAAGCTGTTTTGGAAGCGGTTGAACGAGACCTTCGGCAGCACCGACAGCGTATCGCGCACTTCATCCAACAAGGCCTGCACGTCGCTGGCGCTGGGGGCGCTGAGTTCATGGTGCAGGCGCAGATCGAACAGCGAAAATTCGATTTGGCGCATCATGCCCATCGCCGACTGAAAGTTTTTCGCTGCCTGTAGCCGCTCAAGGAGTTCGGCAGGCAGCGGTTCGCCGCTATCCACGTGCTTGGCGATGAGATCCAGCCCTTCGCGCTCCCAGCAGTAGTTTTCCATAAACTGGCTGGGCAGTTCGACGGCATCCCAGGCAACGCCGTTAATGCCGGAAATATCGGCGATCTGCTGCTGGGTCAGCATGTGGTGTAAGCCGTGACCAAACTCGTGGAACAGGGTGGTGACTTCGTCGTGGGTAAGCAGCGCAGGCCGGCCTTCGACGGGGGCTGTGAAGTTGCAGGTAAGAAAGGCAACCGGCCGTTGCAGCCCCTGCTCGGTTTGGCGCCGCACGCGGCAATCGGCCATCCAGGCACCGCCACGCTTGCCTTCGCGGGCGTAGAGATCCAGGTAAAAACCGGCAATCGGCTGGCCGTCTTCGGTGATGCGGAAATAGCGCACGTCAGCGTGGTAGCGCGGCGCCTGGGTATCTTCTTCAAAGCGCACACCGTAAAGCCGTTCCACCACCTGGAACAAGCCATCGACGACCTGGGGGGCCGGAAAATAGGGACGTAGCTGCTCTTGGGAGATAGCATGGCGTGCTTCGCGCAGTTTTTCACTGGCATAGGCCACATCCCATGGCGCCAGCGTCTCCAAGCCTAATTCATCACGGGCGTAGGCGCTGAGTTCGGCAAACTCCTCTTTTGCCTGAGGCAGGGCGCGACGGGCCAGGTCGTTGAGAAAATCGAGTACCTGCTCGGGGGATTCCGCCATCTTGGTGGTGAGGGAATAATCCGCGTAGGTAGCAAAGCCTAATAGCTGAGCGACTTCACTGCGTAGTGCCAAAATTTCTTCCATGATAGCGGCGTTGTCGAATTTGCCAGCGTCCGGGCCTACATCGGAGGCGCGGGTAATGAACGCCGTATAGACCTCGCGGCGCAGTTCACGATCGTCCGCATAGCTGATCACTGGGAAGAAGTTGGGGAAATCCAGGGTAATACGGTAGCCCGCTACGCCTTTGTCCTTGGCGGTGGCTTTTAGCGTCTCAAGGGCGCTTTCGGGCACCCCGGCTAACGCCGCTGGGCTATCGATGTCCTTGTGCCAAGCCTGGGTGGCATCCAGGACGTTATTCGAGAACTGGTTTGACAGCATTGAGAGCCGCGACTGGATCTCACCGTAGCGGGCTTTCTTATCAGCAGGCAGATCGACACCGGCCAAGCGAAAATCGCGTAGGGCGTTCTCCACGGTACGCCGCTGTGCAGCGTCAAGGTTTTCCCAGTCGGGGCCTTGTTTAAGCGCTTGCCAGCCATGGAAAAGCCCTTCGTGTTGGCCTACCCAAGTGCTAAATTCTGAGAGTTTCTCAAGGCATGCTTGATACGCTTTGCGCATCGCTGGGGAGTTCATGGTGCCATTGAGGTGTGACACCGGTGACCACGCCTGGGTGAGCCGATCATTGATGGCTTCAAGCGGGGCGGCAAAATTGTCCCAGGTCGGTGGGGTGGCGGCGGCCTGCTGAGCGAGTCGGTCAATGGCCTTGCGGCTTTCGCTGAGTAGCGTGTCCACGGCGGGCTCCACGTGCTCGGCGCGAATCTCAGCAAAAGGGGGCAGCTCGTGCGTTTCAAGCAGCGGATTGGAGGACATAGTCACCTCAAGTGGCAGTGTTGTTTAAACGTCAATGATGACACAGTGCGGGCGGTGGAGCCGTGTTTCAATATCAGCTTCAGCACCGATGGTTAATGTCAGGGTTTAATATCAGGGTTTTAATGCCAAGGTTTGGCCTGCACGCAAGCGCCTGCTAGTCTTGCCGCTTTTTAATGCCACCAATGGCAGGAGCATGTGATGAGCGAGACGCTGGAGCGCTGGGGGTCGAAGCGGGCCTTTATCTTGGCGGTAACGGGTGCTGCGGTAGGATTAGGCAACATCTGGCGTTTCCCCTACGTGGCCGGGGAGAACGGCGGCGCGGCTTTTTTGCTCATCTATGTGGCGTTTGTGCTGCTGCTGGGTATTCCGGTGATGATGGCAGAAATACTCATTGGCCGAGCGGGCCGCCGGGGCCCAATGCAAGCGTTAGCGGCTTTGGCCGCCGAGGCGGGGGCCTCACCGCATTGGCGCTGGCTGGGGCTGTTTGGGGCGTTTACTGTTTTCTGTATTTTGTCCTTCTACTCGGTGGTCTCGGGCTGGTCGATTGAATTTTTGGTGGCTTCTGTTAACGGCACCTTTAAGGGCGCGAGTGCCGCTGAGATCGGCGCCGGGTTTGAGGCTTTTTTAGCCAACCCAGGCCTGCTGATTTTTAATCACTCACTGTTTCTGTTTATGACCATGACAGTGGTAGCGGCGGGCGTTGCCAAGGGGCTAGAGCGGCTGAATAACCTACTGATGCCGCTGCTGTATCTTTTGTTGCTGCTATTAGCGGGCTATGCCGCGACCACCGATGGTTTTGCGCCAGCCTTGGCGTGGTTATTTTTACCCTCCTTTGAGGCGCTAACCCCTTCCGTCGTCGTCCATGCCATGGGCCATGCGTTTTTTACCTTGGCCGTAGGTGCCTGTGCCTTAATGGCCTATGGCGCCTATATGCCCGCAGAGCAGAGTCTGCCCAAGGCGGCGGTAGCGGTAGCGGTACTCGATATCAGCGTGGCGCTTCTGGCGGGCATCGCGATTTTCTCGGTGGTCTTCGCCCAGGGTATGGACCCTACCGATGGGCCAGGCTTAATGTTTGTCACCCTGCCCATTGCGTTTTCTGAGCTGCCTTGGGGCTCAGTGTGGCTCAGCGTGTTCTTTTTATTGCTGCTGCTGGCCACCTGGACCTCGGCGATCAACCTGGCGGAACCCATGGTCGCTACACTTCAGGGGCTGGGGTTGCGTCGCAGTATTGCGACGGCGGTCGTGGCCCTTAGCGTTTGGCTAATTGGGCTGTTATCGGCGTTCTCTTTCTCAACGCTGGCGGATTTTCGGCCGCTGTTGGGGCGCAACGTGTTTGAGCTGGTCAGCAGCATACCACCGGATGTGTTCCTGCCCCTGGGCGGCCTGCTGATCGCTATTTTTGCCGCCTGGGTAATGCCCCGTGAGAGAGTGGTCAGCGCGTTAGGCGTGGGTGAAAGCGGCTACCTGCTATGGCGCAATATCATCCGCTGGGTGTCGATTCCACTGACCTTTATTGTGCTACTGGCAGGGTTGCTATAGTGAGTTAGGTTCTCTACGTTTTTTATCCGACATCTCAGGAGCGAATTATGAGCAGTGCAGTAAGGCGTTATCAGGGTGTTGAGCCCCAATTGGGCGAGCGCGTTTATATTGATCCGGCCAGTGTGGTTATCGGTGATGTGGTGCTGGGCGATGACTGTTCCGTCTGGCCAATGACGGTGATTCGTGGCGATATGCACCGCATTCGTATCGGCACGCGGACCAGCGTCCAGGATGGCAGCGTGCTGCATATTACCCACGCCAGCGATTTCAACCCGGAGGGCTTTCCGCTCACCGTGGGCGACGACGTCACCATCGGCCACAAGGCGATCCTGCATGGTTGTACCCTGGGCAGCCGAATATTGGTCGGCATGGGGGCGATTGTGATGGACGGTGTGCTTGTCGAAGACGAGGTCATTATTGCCGCGGGCGCCGTGGTAACGCCGGGTAAGCATCTGGAAAGTGGCTATGTATATGCCGGTAATCCGGCTAAAGCAATGCGCCCGCTGAAAGATACCGAGCGCGCCTTCTTCGCTTACACCGCCGGTAACTACGTTAAGTTGAAAGACCGCTTTTTGGCAGAAAGTTGACCTTAGTGCTCTCCTCGCTAAGCAGTTGCTCAGCCAACCTTTTTTCTTTATCGGCCATGTCGCGAACGCCCTTTATCTGTTAATTTATACAGCTTTCTGTTTGACAGATTCTGGGATGCCGCGTCATGGCTAATTTTCGCACGCATATTACGGTGGCAGCGGCGGGCGGCATGTTGATAGCTTACGCTGGCTGGAAAGGCCAGTGGTGGCCACCTTCCCAAGCGCTGCTGATGATTGCATTGGTGACGTTCGGGGGTATTTTACCCGACATTGATGCCGACCGATCGCACTCTATCCGTTTGATTTTTAATCTGCTTTCGGTGCCCGCCTTAGTCTTGGGCGCGCTGTTATTACAGCCATGGCTAACCCCCGGCGCGCTACTAGTGGCCTGCGGGGGCATCTATTTCAGCGTGCGCTATTTGGCGGGGGTGGCGTTTTCGCGTTTTACCGTCCACCGCGGTATTTGGCATTCTCTGCTAGCGGGCGGATTTTGTGGCCTGCTCACTGCCGCGCTGAGTTTTAATTTACTGGGCCAGCCAGCGTGGCTGGCCTGGTCCCACGGCGCCGCCATACTGGCAGGATTTGTCATCCATCTAAGTTTGGATGAGGTCTACAGCGTTGACCTGGAAGGCGCGCGGTTAAAGCGCTCGTTTGGGACCGCGCTTAAGCTCGGTGACTTTCGCCGCCCTATGTCCAATCTGCTGATGCTCATTGCCACCCTAACGCTACTACCCTGGACACCGCCCTGGTCGGTATTAGGCGCGTTGCTACATCAAGGCTCGCTGCTGTGGCGGTAGTCGTCGGGGTTAAGACCATGCTTTTTAAGCTTGTCGTAAAAGGTTTTGCGCGGAATACCTAAGTGGCGACAAACGTCGGTTACCCGACCGTGGTAGCGCGACAGCGATTGGCTGATCAGGCTCTTCTCAAACAGTTCTACCTGACGCGGTAGGGTGAGTTCTTGGGTGTCGGCGTTGACCCCTTCCAGCAGTGCATCCAGGCGGTAATCAAAAGCAGCGCCCAGCAGCACGTAGCGCTCGGCAAGATTACGCAGCTCGCGCACGTTGCCGGGCCAGTCATGGGCGAGCAGGGCGGCGATGGCGGGGCTGTCGAGGGTGGGGGCTTCCAGCCCGCTGCGGTTGGCAGCCACCACGGCAAAGTGCTGGAACAGCAAGGGAATATCTTCACGCCGCTCGCGCAGCGCAGGCAGTGGCAGGGTGACCACGTTTAGCCGGTAGTAAAGGTCTTCGCGGAAGCGCCCTTCTTCGGAGGTGGCTTTGAGATCCACTTTGGTGGCCGCAATCACGCGGATATTAAGCGGCACGGTCTCATTGGCGCCTAACCGTTCAACGCTGCGCTCTTGTAGTACCCGCAGTAGCTTGACTTGCAGCGCCATGGGCATCGATTCAATTTCATCTAAAAATACCGTGCCGCCGTTAGCGTGCTCAAACTTGCCGATGCGCCGCTCGACGGCACCGGTGAAGGCGCCTTTTTCGTGACCAAACAGCTCGGACTCAATGGTATTTTCCGGCACCGCGCCGCAGTTAATCGCCATAAAGGGGCTATTACGCCGCCCGCTACGTTCGTGAATCGCACGCGCCACCAGGTCTTTACCGGTGCCTGTCTCGCCAAATAGCAGTACATCGGCTTCGACTTGGCTGATACGTTGAATCATCGCGGCCAGCCGCGAAATGACTGCTGTGCGACCAACTAAGCGCGGCCCTAGCGCGGCTTGCTGCACCTCCAGCTCGGCTTTTAGGCGATGGTTTTCCAAACTGAGCTGGCGCTTTTCAATGCCACGACGCACCACATCCAGCAGCTGGTCACCGGCAAACGGCTTTTCAAGAAAATCCCAGGCCCCGGCGCGCATGGCTTCGACGGCCGTGGAAATGTCGCCGTGGCCGGTAATTAAGATGATGGGCAGAGTGGCGTCGCGGCTGTGCAGCTCATGGAGCAGTGCCATGCCATCCATTCCCGGCATGCGAATATCGCTGACAATCACCCCGGGGAAGTCGGGCGTTAAAGCCGCCAGCGCTTGTTCCGCCGATTCAAAGCAGTAGGGCGTATAGCCGGCAAGTTCGAGGGTTTGGCTGGCGGTTATCCGCAGGTGCGGTTCGTCGTCGATCACCATGACCGGTAGCGTCGACGGCTCATGCATAAGCGGAATTCTCCTGGGTGTAGGTTAACGGTGAGTGGGGCAGGATAATGGTGAAGCAAGCGCCGCCTTCGGGTTGGTTAGCCGCCTGTAGCTTGCCACCTAAATCGTCCATGATACGCGACGAAATCGAGAGTCCTAGGCCTAAACCGCTGCCCGGTGCTTTGGTGGTAAAAAAAGGTTCAAAGATATGTCCCAGGTACGCGTCGGGAATGCCAGGACCATTATCCGCGACACTGATAATCACTTGCTGCTGGTTAATACAGGCGGCGAGCGTAAGCTGCGGCTCGGGCACGGCTTTCATGGCCTGCAGCGCATTGCCGATTAAATTTACCAGCACTTGCTCCAGGCGCACCAGGTCGCCTTTTACCCACAGGGTTTCAGCCGGCCAATCCTGAATAATGGTGATATTGCCTTCGCGCAGGCGGCTTTGAAACAGGCGTAAAGCGTAGTCGATACAGGCCTGTACCGAAATCGCCTCCTGGCGCTCGCTGCTCTTACGCGAGAACTGGCGTAGCTGTGCACTGATATCCGCCATGCGCTCGGTGAGCTCGACAATGTGTTCAAGATTCGCATCGGCGCGATCATAGCGGGCCAATGCCAAAAAGCGCCGGGCGTTTTCAGCGTAAGCGCGAATAGCCGCTAGCGGCTGATTAAGTTCATGGTTGATACCCGCAGCAAGTTGCCCCAGTACCGCGAGTTTGGCGGCTTGAATCAACTCATCCTGGGTCTGGCGCAAGCTGGCTTCAGCGCGGCGGCGCTCTTCTATTTCATCCGAAAGGCGTTGGTTACTGGCTACCAAATCGCGGGTGCGGCGTTCCACGCTGACTTCGAGCTCATCGCGAACGCGGGCCAGGGTGTGGCGTTCACGCTCTGCAAACGTTTCCCGCTCACGGCGCAGCCGCAGGCGTTGCCAAGCAATGCCTCCCCCGAGCGTGACCACGCCGTAGAGGCCGCCTGCCATGAGGGCGGCAATCCACTGAGCGCTAATCACCGGTGTTAGCGGCTTTAAAATATGCATTTGCCAGCCAAATTCAGGTACATGCCGGGTCAAGCTAAGGTAGTCATTGCTGCTCAGCGGGCCTTGGGAAAAGCTGACCAGCTGGCTATCCTCGCCGTAAGGCGCATTCACCTTGATCCCCGATGGCGATAGCGGCTCCATGGCATAGCGGCGGGTATCCCTTAACGCTTGGCGCTGTTGGTCGCTGAGCGGGTGGAGCGCCTTCATGCGCAGCCTGGGCTGGCTGGCCATGAAGATAATATCGTCACTATCAGTGACGAACAGTTCGGCATCCTGCTCTGCCCAGCTCTCTTCAACGTCGTCCAGGAGTACTTTAACCACTAACACGCCGTCGGGCTGTGCATCAGGCGAGGTGTCGTCTAACCACACGGGCGATGAAAAGTAGTAGCCACGCTCAAGTGACTTGATGCCCAAGCCAAAAAAACGGCCCTGTCCCCCGGCAATGGCATCAATGTAGTAAGAGCGAAAAGCATAGTTCTGGCCAATAAAAGTATTGGTGCGATGCCAGTTGCTGGCGGCGATGGTGTCGCCTTCACGATCGAGTAAGTAGACGTCCGATACCCCGGCTGTAAAGCGAAAACGGTCCAGCAGCCTATTCAGCGGCATCGGGTTTTGGCTGTCGGGAGAGGCCAAAAAGCGCTGCACGCCTTCCCGAGTAGCCAGCATTTGCGGCAGGTAGTCGTAGCGCAATAAATAGCCGTTCAAGTTGGCGGCCGATAGGCGTAGCTCGTTTTCGGCGTCATCCTGCAAGTTAGAAAGCGCTTGCTCACGCGCCAGTTGGGCGGCCTGCCACATGCAGACGACCAAGCCTAATGGGATGACCAGGAGCCATAGACGTCGCCAACGCAGGGGCAAGGGGGTAGGCGCCTGATTGTTCAGACCAGCGCTGCTCATGCGGAGGTCGTGCGAGTGCCCTGGGCGCGGCGAAGGGCTCGCTGGGCGCGTGTTTCGGCACGCGCCATTTCGAGTAGCCCTTCTTCAACGAATACCAGGTGTTCGTGGGCGCGAGTCCGGGCATCTTCCGCGCGGCCGTCCAAAATGGCATCAAGTAGCGCGCGATGCTGCTGCATGAGCTGGCTACGCGACCCGGGTATCGCAAACAGGTGCGCCAAGTTAGTGACAATGCTTTTTTCTAACAAATGAAAAATACCGCGAATGGTGTGCAACAGCAGAACGTTGTGTGCCGCCTCGGCAATCGCTAGGTGGAACGCCGCATCCAGCTTGGCTTCCTGAATCGGATCCGCGCCGGCAAAGCCGCCGTCGAGTTCTTCAAAACGTTGCAGCAATATGGCTTTGTCGGCAGGCGTAGAGCGAAGGGCGGCGTAATAGGCAGAGATGCCTTCCATCGCATCGCGAAATTCGAGTAGATCGAGCTGAAATTCGTCATGTCGGGAGAGCATTTCCAGCAGCGGGTCGGTATAGCCATTGTTAAGGTTGTCGCTGACAAAGTTGCCGCCGCCCTGTCGACTGGTCAATAGCCCCCGGGCGGCGAGCTTCTGGATGGCTTCGCGCAGGGAAGGGCGGGAAACGCCAAAGCGTTCGGCTAATTCGCGTTCGGGTGGGAGACGCTGTCCAGGTTTTAAGCTGCCTTCCAGCATCATTGCCTCTAAACGCTCGGTAATTACGTCGGCCAAGCGCGGCTGGCGTAGCGGTGGATAGCTCATAGTGAATGGCTCATAACATACGCCTCTAATAACATAGCTCTTCTAATTGGTAAGACCAATATTAAGAGTCTTTGCTGGTCAGCTCAAGCTCAAACCCTGAACCAATGACGGCCAGCACGCACTAGATGAGCCCGCAAAGACGCCTGCGCATGGGCGAATAAATAGCGTTGGGCATGTGTTCTATAAGAAGGGTGCTTGTTATTTTTCAGCAACCCCATTGCCAACTC
>NZ_BJXV01000030.1 GCF_007991175.1 Halovibrio variabilis | reverse complement strand
ACAAGGGCTAAAAAGGCACCCCAACAGGCTTATCAAGGCTGTCAGCCCAAACAATCGCGAGCTATAGCTCCCTCCCACAAAGGCCAAAAAGGCATCCCATAGGCTCATCAGGCCATCTAACAGCAACCACCTTCGGCAGCTTATTGGTCGGTACGTAGTGCCTATTATTAAGAGAATGTATGATATGAGCAGTCACCATAGCCAGAGCCATCATTATCACTAGGTAATCATGCCATGAGATTGAATGCGCACGAAATCCAGATAATCAAAGCATCGGTCAAGGCAGTTTTCGGGCCCCAGGCAGAGGTCTCGCTGTTTGGTTCAAGAACAGATGATAATGCCAAAGGCGGTGATATCGACTTGCTGGTGACGGTTAAAAGCGTCGTAGAGCACCCTGCATGGGAAACCGCTCAGCTGCAGGCAAAAATCATCAAACAATTGGGGGACAGGAAAATAGACGTACTTCTGGACGCACCCAATATGCCGAAAGCTGTCATTCATCAGGTTGCCAAGTCGCAAGGAATAGCGCTGTGAATTTATCGCCAGAGAGCCAAGAAAGGCTGAGGTTTCTGAGTCGTGTAGTGGAAAGAGAGATCAAGCATTTACAAAACCCGCTACAAGCAACCAACCAACGTAGGAGCTCGACTTGTCGGGCGATCTGGTCATCTGCAAGCAATTACCTGCAATGCCCCGATCCTTCCTGATCAACCAATAAATTGAACACCCACAAAACCCGCTACAAGCACCTAGATCCTGCTTATAACTACACTCCACAGCCACAAACGAACGCTGCCACCCCCAGGCTCTTCCTCAAGCCTTCAAGATGAAAGCCGCTCATGTACGACCTGACGCAGATGCGATGAAACTCCCGCTCGCCTGAGTTATCATAGCCACCATACTCTTCCATGACCGACCCTTCTTACGAGGTTCCCCGCCGATGTTCAGCCGCGATATGACAATTGCCGGATTCGATGATGTGCTTTTTGACGCCATGCAGAAAGAAGTGGAGCGCCAAGAGGCCCACATCGAACTGATTGCTTCCGAAAACTACGCCAGCCCCCGCATACTCGAAGCCCAAGGCAGCCAGTTAACCAACAAATACGCCGAAGGCTATCCCGGTAAGCGTTACTACGGCGGCTGTGAATTCGTCGATATCGCTGAAAATCTGGCCATCGATTACGCCAAAGAGCTGTTCGGCGCTACCTACGTGAACGTACAGCCCCACTCGGGCTCGCAAGCCAACAGCGCGGTGTTCCAAGCGCTGGTCAAGCCCAACGACACCATACTAGGCATGAGCTTAGACGCGGGCGGCCACCTGACCCACGGTGCCAAGCCGAACTTCTCCGGCAAGCACTACAATGCCATTCAGTACGGCCTCAACGAACAGGGCCTGATCGACTACGAACAGGTTGCTCAGCTGGCGCGTGAGCACAAGCCCAAAATGATCATTGCCGGTTTCTCCGCCTACTCGCAAATTGTCGACTGGGCAAAGTTCCGCGAGATCGCCGACGAAGTGGGTGCTTACTTACTAGTCGATATGGCCCACGTTTCAGGCTTGGTCGCGGCGGGCGTTTACCCCAGCCCCTTGCCCCATGCCCACGTGGTCACTTCCACCACCCACAAAACCTTGCGTGGCCCGCGTAGCGGCGTGATTCTTTCTGCTGAAAACGACGCGGATATTGAGAAAAAGCTGCAGTCAGCGGTGTTCCCCGGCGGCCAAGGCGGCCCCTTGATGCATGTTATCGCCGCCAAAGCGATCTGCTTCAAAGAAGCCATGGAACCTGGGTTCAAAACCTACCAGCAGCAGGTGATTAAAAACGCCCAGGCCATGGCCAAGGTGTTTATCGACCGCGGTTACGACATCGTCTCCGGCGGCACCGAAGACCACCTGTTCCTGCTTTCGCTGATCAAGCAAGGCGTAACCGGCAAAGACGCAGACGCCGCCTTAGGCCGTGCCCACATCACCGTGAACAAAAACGCCGTACCCAACGACCCGCAAAGCCCGTTCGTCACCTCAGGCCTGCGCATTGGCACCCCGGCCGTGACAACGCGCGGTTTCGGCGAGCAGGAATGTAGCGACCTGGCAGGTTGGATCTGCGATATCCTCGACGTGCTGGCCAAAGGCGAAGACACCAGCGCCATTGAAGGCCAGGTGCTGGATAAAGCGGCGGAAGTCTGCGCCCGTTTCCCTGTTTATAAGTAAGCAGCTATAGACGTCTTCTTGGCTAAGCTAAGGAGAACCATGAAAAACGGGTGCCTCGAAAGAAGCGCCCGTTTTTTATTGGCTTAAAAGCGGTGTTTGAGCCCTTGTGGGAGGGAGCTTCAGCTCGCGATTGGTTGGTTTCGCCACCATCAACGGCTCCCTGGTTCACTACTGCTCAATCAATGACGAAAGCTAAAGCTTAGCAAGCGCAGCCAAGCTCCGCTTCACCAGTGCTGATGCCTGTTCTTGAGAGGTGGACTCACTGTAGCAGCGCAGCTCCGGCGCATTGCCTGAAGGGCGAAGGTGCACAATATCGTCATTCTCAAGCGTGGCTCTTAGCCCATCGGTGCTGTCCAAGCTAACGATGGTAGCCTCTAACCCTAACGTTTGCTGCATAAGCTCAGGCGAAGCTTGCCATTCGGCCAGTAGCGCATGGCTTTTCTCAGTGGCGAAATCTTTTAGCCGGTCACTGGCGGTATAGCGCGCAGGTAGGTCGGCAAATAGCTGCGAAAGGGTGGCACCACGCTCAGCCGCCGCCACCATCAGTGTAAGCGCGGGGAGCAGTGCATCGCGGGTGGGCAGAGCGGCTAACTGACGGCCGTCATCCTCCAGCCTGCTTCCTAATAGGAAACCGCCGTTGGCTTCAAATCCGGCCACTCGCGCAAACCGCTCACTGAGCGTGGCCATACTATCCAACACATACGGCGAGCCAATACGCGTGCGTTCAACGACCTGAAAGGCCCCACAGGCTTCAATGGCGGTATTACAGCTTACCGGCACAGCCAGTGCTTCGATTTCCAATGCACGGGCGCAGAGTAAGCCTAAAATATCACCACGCTGCCAAGTGCCTGTTTCATCGCCCAGCAACGGGCGGTCGCCATCGCCATCGGTGGAAAACAGCGCATGTAACTGGTGCTGGTTTGCCCAGGCACGCCCTTGAGCCTGGTCTTCATCGCTAACGGCTTCAGTATCCACGGGAACAAAAGCCTCACTGCGGCCTAATACCACGACTTCCGCGCCCAGCTCGCTCAAAATGTGTGCGCTTAAATCACGCCCGGCGGCCGAGTGTTGGTACAAACCTACCCGCCAGGCTTTTAGCGGTTTGCCGGGAAACCATGAAGTGAAGCGCTCTGTGTAAGCTTGATTGGCTACTTCAGAAACCTCGCCGCGCGCTGGGGCCGAAAGGCTTGGCATTGCCGCCTCGGCATTAAGAATGGCGATTTCATCAGCTTTGGTGATCTCGCCATCGGGGCGATAAAACTTGATGCCGTTACGGTCAAACGGAATATGACTGCCGGTAATCATGATGCAGGGAATACAATCCGCCATCGCCTGTAACGCCAGGGCGGGGGTTGGTAGTACGCCATAGTCATCCACCTGTATTCCCAAGGCATGCGCGGCACTGGCACAGGCGGCTGCCATTGCTGGGCTGCTGGGGCGGCGGTCCATGCCAATCGCAATGCGATCAAATCTAAAGAATCTTTGTATGGCAGTAATAAACGCCACGGTAAACGCAGCGCATACCTCATCGGTAAACTGTTCAACCAGCCCTCGCGCGCCGCTGGTACCAAAAGCAATGCCGCTCTCATTGACTATGGCGGTAGAGGAGCGTACTGAACTCAACGTGTTTCTCCTGGGGCAATAAATGATTCACAAAGTAATCAGCGTAAAAGCGCATCCGATGAGTTTAACATCCTATTCTGGCAGCGCTATGCGCAACTAAAATACGTTTCTTTAATAGGCATTGCCCATTTTACGAGCCTCTTGGCTCAGTTTTTCTCGGCTAGAGCGAACCAGACTGAAAAACAGTTTCGTGTCGACAGGCACCGTAGCGGCGTGATTCTCTCGGCGGAAAACGACGCGCGAGAAGAAGCTGCAGTCGACGGCGTTCCCTGGTGGCTAATGCGGCCCGTTGATACATGTGATTGCAGCGAAAGCGCCGCCCGTTATTTGTTGGGTTAAAAGGAGTGCTCGTATTTTGTTGGAGGGAGCTTCAGTTCGCGATCTGTTGATTTCGCCACTAAAACTGGCACCTGAAGTCAACGCAGAAAGGCTCGCCCCGTTATATTAGTTAAGTTAACATTGCACCGTAGGTAGGCCATCAGTAGGGCCTTATGTCGCTCCCGGCGAAGATAGACGCGCGTCCTTCGGGTGAAGTTATCCCGTGGCGCCAGGGGCATTTTAATAATAACGCAGTGACCGAACGCAGCAATGGTCTACAAAAAGCTAGCTAAGATAAGGGCAAGGGAAAGCGCCCGGAAGAATCCCAGGGTGGAAGCGTGGCTAGACGTTTAAAATGAGAGGTTATACAGAGTGAGCATAGAGCAACCCCCACGCAATACCCACCATGATGATGAAATAACACTGGTAGATTTAGCTAAAATCTTGATTCACCGCCGTTGGTGGCTGTTAGGTACGTTTGCATTGGTGGTGCTAGCATCAGCTGGCTGGGTACTGCTTCAAAACGCAGAAGAGCCAAGCGGAGCAGAGCGGCTTCAATACACTACACAGCTAGCCGTTGGGTATAAAACGTCAATAGAGCTTATTGAGCCACTCGTTTCTATAGAAGAACAGCTAAACGGCGCCATAATCCCCACAGCAAAGCAACAGAATGATGAGTTTAATACGTTAACCGCAAACATCGCCCATAATGAGAACTCAAATATTATTACGCTCACTACTGAAGGTAGCGTAGGGCAACGCAGCGCAGTGGCGGATTTTCATGAAGCCTTGATAGAACCCATTGTCAAGCGGCATGACCGCTTGCAGCGTAACTTGGGCCAACAGCGTTCACCCCTTTTCCAAGGAGAACGTGAGGTAATACGAGTGATACCTTCAGAACGAATTTCACTGGCAGTTGAAACACTTATACAAACGCTACCTAATGTTAAATTGATACTAGTGCTTGGCATTCTGCTGGGCGGCATAGCCGGTATAATGGCCGCATTTTTTGCCGAGTTTGTTTCTCGTGTTCGGGAAAGCATAAAGAAAGAATCACAAAACCAAGCGAAGCTCTCGGAGCTCGCATGATTGATTATACGTTACCAGGACTTCCCAAGAGTCGAGCTGATGCATGTTGAGTAAGTCGCTTACGCGGCCATTGAAGCCCAGGTGCTGGTTAAAGCCGCCGAAGTCTGCGCGCGGCGGCCTGTTTACAAGTAAGCCGCTATAACGACACCCTTGGTTAAGGATAGCCACAAATAACGGGTGGCCCTGATGGGCCACCCGTTATTTGTTGGGTTAAAAAAAGGAGTGCCATCATTTTGTGGGATTATTTTGTGGGAGGCGGTGCCAATATTTTGTGGGAAATGGGATGGACCCGTCCCCCTGTGCCAAGATGAAGAAGTACTTCATCTAACGTGCGCAGAACACTGACGGCATCTTGAAAGAGGGTCCATCCATGAACAACATTAGCATTGTGGGTATTGATCTTGCCAAGCATGTTTTTCAACTTCATGCGGTCGATGACAGTGGTCATAAAGTGTTTAGCAAAAAGATCAAACGTGATCAATTGAGCACCATGATGGCGAACCTTCCGTCCTGCATCGTGGCGATGGAAGCGTGTGGCTCCGCTCACTATTGGGCGCGTGAAATCCGCCAGCTTGGTCACGATGCACAACTGCTCCCTCCACAAGCGGTCAAACCGTTTATTCAGGGCCATAAAAATGATGCGCGAGATGCCGCCGGTATTGCTGAGGCTGCTGCGCGCCCGGCGACAAGGCGCGTAACGGTGAAAACACCGGAACAACAGTCGCTACAAGCACTGCATCGGGTACGCAGCCGCCTTGTACGTGCTCGGACGGCCGTGGGTAACGAGCTACGCGGGCTGTTAAATGAGTTTGGCATCATTGTGGTTCAAGGCCATCGTGTCATCCGGCAAGGCGATATACGCCGATTATTAGACGAGTGTCACGAACAGTTGGGAGCCGCCTTGTGTGACGTAATGCATGACCTTTTAGGCGAGTGGCAAGCACTCGACACGCGAATCGCCGAGTACGATAAACGACTCGTGGCGTATGTTCAGGCCACGCCCTGCATGAAGCAGTTGATGAGCGTTCCTGGCATTGGTCCTGTCAATGCCACGTTGCTTGTCAGTCATATGGGGGATCCCACACGTTTCCCTAATGGACGGCAATTTAGCGCCTCTATTGGTCTGGTGCCACGGCAGTACTCAAGTGGCGGCAAGAACGTTTTAAAAAGCATCACCAAGCGTGGCAATAGCGAGGTACGGCGCCAACTTGTGCACGGAGCGAGAGCTGCGTTAAGGCAATTTCAACGTCAAGAACACCCCGACCGACTGGCGCAATGGATCATTCGGTTGGCAGCACGAGTGGGTCAGCGTAAGGCGATCGTCGCTCTAGCGAACAAAATGGCGCGAATTTGCTGGTCGATACTCGCTTATCAACGACCTTATCAAGCATGAAAGAGATAGGCAGCGGCCTCTACGAGGCACTTAGAAAAAGTCATATTGTCGTTTGAAGTAAGCACACCCGAGGTTGCGTGAGTAAGACAGTTGATGGCACACAGGTAAGACCGACTCTCTGTCACTCTGTAAAGCTATTAGGCCCAATGAGAGGCCGCGTGGGAGATTAAGATCAGAGAGTGCGCATTCCATCAGGGCCAGATAGCAGCGCTATCATTAAAGGCCGGATATAAGCGTGCAGTCCTCATCCGTGTCCATCTCGTGGCTTGCTTGCTCAACGGGACGGGTCCATATAGGGAGCTTCAGCTCGCGATCCGTTGGTTTCGCCAACTAAAACTGGCACCTGTCGGTAACGCAGAAAGACTCGCCCCTCATATATTGAATAAGGTAACATTGCGCCTTAGGTAGGCTAGCGCTAGGGCTTATGTTGCTCCCAGCGAAGATAGTCAAATGTCCTGCAGGTGAGGCTATTTCGTGGCGCCAGGGGAATTTTAACAAAAACGCAGTGACCGGATGTAGCAATGGTCTGCGAAAAGCAAGCGAAGATAAGGGCAAGGGAAAGCGCCCAGAACAATCCCAGGGCGGTAGCGTGCCTAGAAGTTTAACAAGGAGAGGTTAAGCAGAATGAACAATGAGCATCCTTCACGCGATACCTACCATGATGATGAAATATCACTGGTAGATTTAGCCAAAATCTTGATTCACCGCCGCTGGTGGCTGTTAGGTACGTTTGCACTGGTGGTGCTGGCATCAGCTGGCTGGGTGCTGCTTCAAAACACTGAAGAGCCAAGCGGAGCAGAGAGGTTTCGATACACCACACAGTTAGCCGTTGGTTATAAAACGCCATCGCAGCTTATTGAGCCACTTGTTTCCATAGCAGATCAGCTAAACGGCGCCATAATCCCCACAGCAACGCAACAGAATGCTGAGTTTAATGCGTTAACAGCAAGCGTCACCTATAGCGGTAACTCAAATATTATTGCGCTCACTACTGAAGGCAGCGCAGCGCAGCGCAACGCAGTGGCAGATTTTCATGAAGCCTTGATAGAACCCATTGTCCAGCGGCATGACCGCTTGCAACGCAACTTGGGCCAACAGCGTTCACCCCTGTTCCAAGAAGAAAGCCAAGCACTACAACTGATACCTTCAGAACGAATTTCACTGGCAGTTGAAACGCTTATACAAACGACACCACCGCAAGGCCCTAATGTTAAATTTATATTAGTGCTTAGCATTGTGCTTGGTAGTATAGTTGGTGTAGTGGTCGCATTCTTTGCCGAGTTTGTTTCTCGTGTTCGGGAAAGCCTAAAGAAAGAATCACAAAATCAAGCGGAGCCATAGGTTTTATAAAAAGGGGAGCCTGCAGTCGAGAGGGGTTTAGTGACTGAGGTGGCTCTTTCACTAGATAGTAATATATGGTAACTCCTGTCATCAAAACCTCTCTACAATGGGCTCCATAGCCCTTTACCATGGTTATCTAACCGTTTTTTATACTGACACCGTCTCTTATCCACCATTTATCAATCGTTCCCGATTTTCGCCAAGCTTGCAAAATTCACCGTGGTGAAGCAGCAGAAAACCTCGCAAAAATGCGCTATATCGAGCTGAATTACCTCAAAGGCGAAAAAATTTAAAAGGGGCAAGCGGGCGGAAACAGAAGAAAGCGGTGCTTGATAAAAGTTACTTAGCAATCGTTATCGCGCTAGGAAGTTTTTCATGCGTTTTCCCTGCGCGGATAGTGTTGATACCCCCCCGCTTATCGCTATAAGTAATTAAAATCAAGGGGTTATGTTTTTCTCTTAGTGTGTGGGTTCGTAAAATACATCAGTGGTCTGCAAAATTGCAGGCCATTCGGTGAAATGCTAAAGCCTGCAAAATTGCAGGATCACACGCCGCCACACCATGCCGATCTAAGCTAGCATCACGTAAAAATGCTGGGTCGGTCTGCAAAATTACAGGGATATGGCGAAACGTCAAAACCTGCAAAAGTGCAGGAAAATCTGCCTTAGTCACAGTTTTAGTAGTTCACTCAAACAATGTCTAATTCAAAAAAATCGCTATAAATAAGTTATAATTAAGCAATGTAGGCATGTTTGCTATATACAACTTGTGCCTAATGTTGCTGCTTTCCTGTAAAGCCACATTTGATAAGGTAATTCATGAAGGCAACCAATAAGAGCTAGATTAAATTAACCACGGCGCTGACCAACCCTTCAAAGTTACTGCTTAACCAGCGATTTAGCGAATTTTTTCGAACAGGCCAGCCAACGTTTTGACTAGGTAGTTAATGACTCCACGTCCATTTTGACAGTCACTGTCGCCGCCGAGGTGGGCAAACAGAGTGGCACGACGCTACTGGTTGTACGTTTTCAGCTAATGAACTTAAAATATCTACCATCGGCCTACGCTTATATACCGGCTAACCAGAAACGAAAATCAAAGGTGTATAGCCGAGTTTGTGCAATGGTATCTAGGGGAAAAAGATATAAGTATTCGCGTAACCAAAGTGAACTAGTACTACAGCCGTAACTGCATAAGCTACAGTGCATGTGATTGATATGGAAGCGATTACAGGGTGAAGAATGCAAGAGGTTGATCTCTCTGTCTCAGCGTTGTTGGATGACCTGACAAAGCGGTCAGGCCTTCTCTTCCTGCGTTCTGAGACGCGTGACCGTGCCTTACGCTATATTCAGGGACTTCTCAGTCAGTGTGAACGTAAAAATAGTTGGCATCTGGCCGAATGGCTTGGCGATATCACCCCAGATGGGGTGCAGTACTTGTTGGATCGTGCCCGCTGGGATGCGGACAAGGCACGCGATGTCCTTCGTCAATGGGGCATCGATGCCTTGGGCTCACCTAACGGTGTCTTGATCCTGGATGAGACCGGCTTTATTAAGAAAGGTCGACACTCGGCCGGTGTGCAGCGCCAGTACAGTGATATCGCCGGCCGTGTCGAGAATAGCCAGATCGGCGTCTTTCTTCTTTATGCTAGCCAGTCAGGGCATGCCTTCCTGGATCGCGTCTTATACTTGCCTAAATCCTGGACACAGGATCGTGAGCGTTGCCGACGCGCCGGCATACCCGATGATGTCGAGTTCGCTAGCAAACCTGAACTCGCGCGCCGGATGCTGAAACGTGCGCTGGACCAAGGGGTTCCGGCCTCTTGGGTTACGGGGGATAGCGTCTATGCTGGCAACCGCAGCCTGCGCTTATGGCTGGAGGAGCGATCACAACCTTTTGTTTTAGAGGTGGCTTGCAGCGAACCCTTGTGGTGGCAGAGCTTCCAGTACACGCGAGCTGACGAGATCGCGGCGGCCCTGCCAGAAGACTCAAGGCAGACCTTGTCCGCCGGCTCAGGCAGCAAGGGCGAACGCTGGTACGATTGGGCGTACTATATTGCAGCCCACGGAAGAGGCGCGCCGCTGGGGACATTATCTCCTGATTCGACGCAGCCTCTCGAAACCGGATGAGCTAGCCTATTATGTGGTTCATGCGCCCAGGAACTGGGTGTCGTTAGAAACCCTGGTGCAGGTTGCGGGTCATCGCTGGAAAATTGAGCAGGGTTTTCAGACAGCCAAGGGTGAGTGCGGCCTGGAGGAATATGAGGTGAGTCGATGGGCCAGCTGGCATCGTCACATCACCTTGTCGCTACTGGCCCACGCCCTGCTAGCGGCGATTCGACAGGCGAGCCAGCACCAAAAAAACCGTTGCCGACAGGGTCCAGTGGACACTATCCGAGCTAAGACGGCTAATAAGGAGGTGGCTATGGCAAGAACCGCAGGTCTTGTCCCATGTGCTTAATTGGTCGGACTGGCGACGAAAGCACCAGTACCGGGCTTGGCAGTGCCACTGTCGACGGCAGCAAGCCCGGATGGCAATGCATGGACGATCACTGCAATATTTACGGCTGTAGTACTAGAACATTTTAGCTTTTACCCACCCCTGTATAACGCTCACCAAAGGGGCTGGGTCATTTATCCATTCATCAAATCATTGATTAATGCTAAAACCACATGAGAAAAATACCTGACACTCTTAGGTCACGAAGCAAGTGAGAAGGCAAACTAAGTACATGTTTAAGCGAATGTTCAAGGGAGAAGCTGGCAACGTATTCAAGGGAATGCTGACCTTGCTGGTTGGAGCTGGCCTTGCACGTATAATCGGTTTATTAAGCATACCAATTCTGGCAAGAATTTATTCACCCGAAGATTTTGGTGTGTTGGCGCTATATACAGCCTTTATCGCCATTCTCGTGCCTGTAATGACTTTGCGCTATGTCCAAGCCATCCCCTTACCAAAAACCGACGTTATGGCGTTTAACCTGTTTTCGGTTTGCTTAAAGCTCATTGTTTTGTTTTCGATCGTGCTAACAGTAGTGCTGGTCATGTGGGGAGAGTCAGTTCTAGGCTGGTTCGATATGGAAGCTTTACTACCATGGTGGTGGTTGATTGTGCTGGGCGTGGCAGGTGCTGCTCTATATGAACTTCTCAGTTTATGGGCAACACGAAAGAAAGATTATAAAGTCATTTCCAAAACACAATTTACTCAATCGTTAATAGGAACTCTCGTAAAAATAGGGCTGGGTATATTCGCGCTCAAACCCGGTGGGTTAATAATTGGCCAATTCTTAAGTCAAAGTGCAGGCGTAACAAGCTTTATTAAAAATGCACGATCAGACTTTAGAAGCTACATACCGAAAATTCGATACAGAAAAGAGAAGTTTGTCGTGCAATACTACCAGGTTTTTGTTTGGTATCGACTACCATCACAGGTTTTAATGGTGCTATCAGTACAAGCACCAGTAATAATGATGGCAACTTTGTTTTCCCCAGTAGCTGTTGGTCAGTTTAGTCTAGCTAAAATGGCATTAATGGTGCCTGCAAGCTTAATAGGTACTGCTACCTCTACTGCGTATTATGCAGAAATTGCCGCTATCGGAAAAAGGGATTTTAATAAAATTAAAAGAATTTCTATAAATGTTGCAAAGAATATCTTATTGATTTCTTTCCTGCCTTTGCTTCTCTTAACAATTTTAGCTCCTTGGCTATTCATTACTATTTTTGGGGAGGATTGGTATGCAGCAGGTGAGTATGCACAAGTATTGGCGCCATACATATTAGTAATGCTTGTTTCAACCCCACTAGTACAAGTTCTTAATGTAGTGGGGGCCCAGTTTGTCTTTTTGGTAATTAATTTAATTCGGTTTATTGGATTGTTTTTTGTATATTTGATTTTTCAATCTTTTAGCTTAACAGCATACGAATTTGTTGTATGGTTTGTGGTTTTTTCCATCATGTACGCTGTATTTCAAATGACCATGGTTTTTTATTATATAGTTAGAGCCGCAAGTGGAGAAATAAATGAAGGTTGTAAGTAGGATCTATACTGCACTTTTAAATCCTTATCTCGGTTATTCAATGCTTAAGTATAAGCTGGTAAGTGCTTATGTAAATAAAAATATAAACAACTATCAGGATATGTTTGACTTCGAGTTGAAAAGTGGTTTTTTATACACTAGGCTGAGAAGCCAGGTAACCCTTGGCTATGAGCCTAACTTATTTAACCCTAAAACACTTAATGAAAAGCTTATCCATCGACGTCTATTCTCTCGTGATCCTATTTGGCCAATAGTCACATGTAAAATAGAGGTGCGGAAATGGCTAGGAGAGCAATCTTATTTAGGGCTGGTAGATCTAATAAATGCAAATGTAGCTTATTCAGTTGAGGAAGTATTAAGCCTTCCTATAGATAGGCCAGTTGTGGTAAAAGCTGCTTGGGCTTCTGGTATGAATTTATTTGTTAGCTCAAATGAAGAATTGCAGCAATATAAGGACATCTTACAGGAATGGTATGATTCGCCTTATGCAGTAGGGAGGTTAATTTGGGCAGCAAATTCGATGAAGCGTGGCTTTATTGTCGAAGACAGCATTGCTAGTAAAGACGGAGAAATGCCTTTAGATTATAAGTTTTTCTGTTTTGATGGAAAAGCTGCATTTATGCAAATCACTTTCTATGAATCTAACAAACCAAAAATAATGTGTTTTTCTAGGGAAGGTAAGGAAGAAAAGTGGACATACGTTTATCCGAAGCCTAATTTAGATTTCAAATTAGACTTAATTAAATTTAATTTGCTTTTAGAGAAAGCGGAAAAAATAGCAGAGAAATTTAGCTTTATTAGGGTTGATCTTTATTTCCATAATGGAAAAGTATATTTTGGCGAGCTAACACAAACGCCAACGTCAGGATTTGGACTTTTTACTGACCCAGAGGTTGCACTAGAGCTAGGTGAAAAGTGGAATTATCCAAATATAGAAAAACTAGGTGATAAATTGCTAGATAATAGTGAGTATTGTGGTTTTTATGAAAAATAGTTCGGTGCTGAAAGTAAATAAAAGTCGGCTTGAGGGTTCAGTTGATCTTGCTGGTGCAAAAAACTCAGCTTTACGTCTGCTCGCAGCCAGTATTCTGACTAGTGAAACGTTAGAGCTCAGTAACTATCCATCAGAATTGCTAGATGCAAAAATACATGTTGATATGTTGAGTGCCTTAGGCAAAGAAACAGTCCTACTTACCAACACTAGGATTCAAATTCAAGAGCGTTGTCAGTTAAAGTCTGAGCTAATATGGCATGGCCGCTCAATTCGAAATACGTTATTAATACTTGGCGCACTAACAGCACGTTTTGGTCACGCTAAGGTTCCCTTACCGGGCGGCTGCAAGCTTGGTGAGCGTAAATACGACCTGCACGTCATGCTACTAGAGAAGCTAGGTGCACGCGTTTACGAGGAAGGCGAGTATCTTTGTACCGAAGCCCAGAACGGTTTGCAGGGCGCTGATATCGATTTACCCATGCGCTCAACAGGTGCCACCGAAAATGCGGTGATTGCTAGTTGTCTCGCCCAAGGGGTTACCCGGATATGGAACCCACACATTCGCCCCGAGATTATTGACCTAATAAATATGCTCAACACCATGGGCGCTAAAATTAGAGTTTTTGGCCAAGAGCATATTGAGGTTACCGGCGTTGAAGGGTTAACTGGTGCGAAGCATAAAGTCATTGCTGACAACATGGAGGCAATCACTTGGCTGGCTGCTGCGATGATTACCAAAGGGGATATTGAAATCAATGACTTCCCTTATCAGGATCTAGAAGTGGTGCTTGCTCATCTAAAAGCAGCTGGCGCGAAACTCTACAAAGGGGAAAATTCGCTAATTGTGCGTGGTGGCCACTGTTATCCGATCGAAATCAGCACTGGCCCCCACCCAGGAATTAACTCTGATGTGCAGCCTATTTTGGCAGCTTGGGCCGCTCAAGCGCGCGGAGAGTCGAGAATCATAGACCTTCGCTTCCCAGGTCGTTACGGTTACGCAGAACAAATGGCCAGAATGGGGCTGAAGCACGACGTTGCAGGGGACATGCTCAAAATTTATGGTCAGGGTGGCGGCTTGGTTGGGGCAGAAGTTAAAGCTTTGGATTTGCGCGCTGGGATTGCATTGACGCTATGTGGGCTGGCAGCAGAAGGCGAGACCACAATTACAGATGCATGGCAAATAGGTCGTGGGTATGTGAATTTAATTCCAAAGCTAAAATCATTAGGTGCTGTTTGTTCTGGTGAAATTAAAGAATTATGAACCCAGTCACTAGTTCTGCCATTGAGGCTTTAAAAAACATTAAGAAATTGCAAGTGCAAACTGGCGTTTCTCTGGCTGAATTCAGTAATTGGAAAGTGGGTGGCAGGGCTACAGTTTTAGTTCGGCCTACAAGTGTAGAAGAAACCCTTGCGCTAAGAAAATTCATTTCAGAGAATCAACTACCTAGCTTAGTAATAGGAAATACCACTAATCTTTTATTTACCGATGAAGATATTGATGCAGTATTCATTAAAATAGGTAGTGACTTTTCTAAAGTAGAGTTAGATGGTAATATCATTACTGCGCAAGCAGGGGTGTGGGCACCCAAACTGGCACGCTTTGCAATGCAGGGCGGTTTGGCAGGTATTGAGCATACATGTGGTATCCCCGGTACATTAGGTGGTTTAGTAGTAATGAACGGGGGGAGCCAACGAAAAGGGATTGGCGACAATATTACTTACGTGAAAACTGCTGGTACAGAAGGCAAAATAAAAAAATATAATAATGAACAATGCCAGTTTGGTTATAGAAGCTCAATCTTTCAAGAGTTAGATGAAGTTATCCTAGAAGTTGGCTTAGAGCTTGCGCCTACCATCAGCAAAAAAACTATGCATGCCGAAATGCTTTCTATACTTCGTTCTAGAAGTAAAAAATTCCCACGAAAACTACCGAACTGCGGCTCTGTTTTTGTCAGTAATCCAGCCATGTATAAGCAATATGGTCCACCAGGAAAAGTGATTGAAGAATCCGGTTTAAAAGGTTTAAATATAGGTGGTGCGCAAATATCACCGGAACACGCTAACTTTATAGTAAATATTGGCTCAGCAACAGCTAAGGATATTCTGGAGCTTATTAACATGATGCGTGAAGAAGTATATGAAAAAACGGGCTACTTAATGGAAGTGGAGCCAAAGCATGTAAATGCTTGTGGTGAGATAAAGAGAATTTAGATGTGTACAGAAAATAAAGCAGTACCAAAAGTATCGATAGTATGTGCTTGGTACAACCGCGCTGATTATATTAAAGACACAGTAGATAGTTTGTTGAACCAAGACTTTGATGACTATGAGATCATTATATCCAATGATGGCAGTACTGATCCAAGAGTAAAAAAGATATTAGATTCTTACAGTGATCCTAAGCTGACAATTATCCATAAAGAAAATGAAGGATTTACTAAAACGTTAAAAATGCTTATGGAGAAGTCAAGAGCCCCCTTTGTAGCCATACAAGGTGCCGGGGATTTATCTTATGCAAACCGCTTAAGAAAACAGTATGAAGTTTTGTCCAACGATGAAAACGTTGGTGCTGTGGGCTCAGGGTTCGATGTAGGTATAGAAGGAATGAAGAAAATTAAATATAGGCCACCAATCGACACAAGTAAAGTCGAAGAACTTAAAAAAAATGTACCTTTTACACACGGTACAATAATGTACCGTAAATATAGTTACTTGCAGGCTGGTGGGTATGATACTAGATTTAAATATTGTTCAGACTGGGATTTGTATTTTAGAATTTTAAGTGTTTGTGAGATTAAAGCAATCGATGAACCGTTGTATAAGAAAATTGAATTTAATGATGGTTTCAGCTTTTCACCTGTTCATAAGTTTTCACAGGATTTATATAAAGAAGCTGCAATTAATCGAAGCTCTGACCGAGAAAAGGTTGTTGATTCGCTAGATTTAAGAGCTAAACAAATTAAACCATATCAGCCATACTACTTGTATCAAAGTGCTAGGTATGCTGCATCTTTATTAAAAAGAAGGAACTTTCGAAAATCTTTCATGTGGTTTAGATATTTTTCCTCTTCATTCTTTCAATTGCACAAAAATATATTAGGTAAGTAGTTTTATGTTTAGTAAGTAGCCGAACATAAATTTTCCGCTATGCTTATAAGCCTGACTATTGAACCAGGACGATGAGCATGAAGTTCCGTTGGCTCGTTGGGATCTTCCGTGGTCACCCACAACATGTAGTATAACCAGACACTCATCAAGTTATGAGGCATATTGATGCCAGCTCACTTCCAAATACCCCTCGATCTGCCTGACGTCGAAATTACTTCCGTACGAGACGGAGAACAGGGTGAATTGATCCTGGAGGTGAAAAGTACGCCGACCTTTACCTATTGTCGTTACTGCCAACGCAAAATCACAGCCTTTCATGGCCATGACCGCCCGGTGCGGCTGCAGCATCTACCCATCCTGGAACGCAAGGTATTCATTGAGTTACGCCCCAAGCGTTACGTGTGTCGTGATTGTGATGGGCATCCGAGTACCACTCAACAACCTGAGTGGTACTCGCCTAACAGTCCGCATACCAAGGCACTGGATCAATGGTTATTGAAAAGGCTGATGAACGCGACTGTCTCGGATGTCAGTCGTTGTGGCCAAGTAAGCTATGATGCTGTGGAAGGGAGTATTGATCGCTATGTCGACAAAACACTGGACTGGAAACACCTTGCCCCTTTTACCACGCTTGGTCTTGATGAAATTGCGCTCCGCAAAGGTCATCGGAATTTTGTATGCGTTGTGACGGCCCTGGACGCAGCCGGTCAGATGAGGGTGTTGGCTATCCTGTCTGATCGGCGTAAGCAAACGGTGATGGACTTTCTTCTCAGTATCCCGACCGCGTTCAAAGAACGCATCGAACGGGTTTGTAGTGAT
>NZ_BJXV01000029.1 GCF_007991175.1 Halovibrio variabilis | reverse complement strand
AAGGCCGCTTCAGCGCGCGAAAAGACAGCGAAGCTGTCTCAGAAGATGGCTAAAAACTCGCTTCAACCTCCGCCAAATCATCATCCAATCCCTGCAACACCTCAAACCCCAGCCCATGCCGCTCCGCACTCTCAATCAACGGCCCCAAAATAGCCCCGCGCTCGGTAGGCCGTTTAGCCTCCACATCTTGCAACATCGAAGCCTTATTGTTGGCGGTGCTCTCAACCACCTGCCACACCAACGTAAACCACGCTTCCTCACCCTGGCCGTTATTAGGCGGCAGAATCCCTTCGGCCATCATAATCGCCGCCACTTCCTTCACTACAGCTACCACACGGCCCGCATGTGCCTCACCACGCAACTCACCATTACGCACCCCAGCCAGCGCCACCAGAGGGTTAATCGCCGCGTTCACCGCAAGCTTCTGCCAAAGCCGCTGGCGAATATCACCCACCGCCGTAGCCGTCAGCCCAGCCAGCGTTAATGTCTGCGCAAGTTCCTCAGCTAGCTCGCCGTGTTGGTTATATAAATCACCAATAAAAGTATGCCCACGCCCCGCATGCACCACGCCATCATCGCCAGTTAAATAAGCCCCTTCAGTTGTTGTCGCGCACAACACCGGCCCCGGCCACGCCTGGGTAATCCGCGGCTGCGCCAAAAAACCGTTTTGCCACAGCACTAGCGGGGTAGAAAGGGGCATACAGCCAGTAATGCCAGCCAGCGCCGACTCAGCCATCATGGCTTTGGTAGTGACATGTAGAAAGGCGGGCGGTTCAGGCGGGGTTGATGCCAGTTGAGCTGTTGTCAGCGAGTTTAACGGCACCACACGCTGTTTGCCCTCCGGCGTGGTCAACATCTGCCGCGCAGGCAGCGCACGGCGACCGAGTAGGGTGATGGCCGATATGGGTGAAAGCGAATGGGCCAGCAGGCGGCCAATGGCCCCAGGGCCGAGTATCCAGTGGGTAGGCATCATCAAGGTCGTACTCAGCAGCAGCGTTGCCGCCAAGCTTATCGCGTTTATCGCCCATAAATGAAGGCGGTACAAAAGGTTAAATTCCAGTGACGGCAGCAATCATTATCTGGTAGTTTGAGGCTAAGGAGATTTTGAAAATTTGAGCGTGGAATGAATGAAAATAAGCGTAGATGAAAGTTGCAAGCCCCCTGGCTGGAGGGCAGTTTTCGACCCAAAGCGGACGTGTCGGGAAATACTGCTAGCAAGTTCATACGTGTTAAACATCAAGGAGTAGCCGACAGTGGATTGGCTAGGTAATCTTGCACCTGTTTTGTTGACTCTGGTTGGCGGCGGGGCCGGATGGCTTCTGAAGTCAAAACTGGAAGCCAAACGCAGAGTTGAGGAATCACTGCAAGAGGAAGCAGCTCAAATCTATCTTGAAATCTTGCTGCCTTTTGCGACTTTGTTTTCGGACTTGTCTCCGAAGAGCCAGACAGAGACGTTGGAGAAGATTAAGTCCCGCGAGTATAGGGAAAAGTCATTTAAGTTGGTGCTTGTTGGTTCTGATGAGGTGGTTTCCTCATGGAATTCCATGTGGTCAACAATATATGCTGCTGAGCGTGGAGAAGAACAAAGTACAGATATACTAATTGAATTTGGAAATGTGTTGCTGGCAATTCGTCGCAGCCTTGGGAATAGTTCCACGTCAATGTCGAACAGAGATTTGCTAAAATGGTTAATAAAAGACATTGATACGGTGAAACCTAATGTTTAAAAAGGCAGGCACAGCGACGAATTTTCCGTTGCGGCTTCGCCTCCACTACAAAGCCATGCGTGCTGGCGGCGTCAAATGTGAAAGGATCGCTATGAGAAAAACAGAGTTCAGGATGTCAACAGGCACGATTAAAGATATTGCCATCATAGCTATAATAGCAATTGTTGGATGGAAAATAATCGCAGCTGATTTTTCGTTTACGTTTGAAAATATCAGAACTAGCGACCTATTATCGCTTCTGCTTGCTCTATTTGCGATTGGCCTTTCAGTTGCACTTTTTATTAAGGCTAATGAAATAAGTAACATGTTTTACGACAACATGTATAAATTCACCAAGGACAACTCTGAATTATTAGGTCGAATGGAGTCTGGATTTGGGGAGCAGCTCAGGCATTTGGATCAAGGTTATAGCGGTTTAAGGGATAAATTTGATAAGCTACCTTTAGATTTAGGAAAAACGAGGGAAAAAGTTGAGGATGAAAAGGCTGAGGTGGTCAAGCTTAAGTCTGAAAAAGAAGAGCTTCTGAACCAGTTAGCCGAAAGAGCAAACCTTCAGGAAGAAGAAAAGCAAGAGCTATTTTCTCGACTACAGCAAAGTGAAGCGCAGTTAAATAGAGCTGAACGATTGATGAGAAGACATCAGCGCAAATTGCGGGATGCCGAGGACGCTGAAACTACAATAAATGGGGTTTTAGTTAGAGCCATAAAACATACTCAACGAAAAGTAGTGCGGCTACTCGACATTGATGATTTTGAATCTTCGGATGACGATGATATTTATAACAGCTGGATACTTATAAAAGATGAGTTGCCCAGGGTTTATCTGAAAGACTTGCGCAACGGTAGAGTGCTAGATCGGGACTTCTTGCTCACGCCAAAAGGTATTCAATTTTTCAGGGATGTGGCGGCTGAAAATATTTAAACCAGTCGCTGTAGTTCGCGACCGATGGCCGCCCTTTTTACTGCGGCTTCGCCTTCATTACAAGGTCGCCGCTAAGCTCAGCGTTACAATTTTTAGGTTTATCAAGGAGAGTTTTAGTGCCTACTCGTAGTGTGAATAAAGGGTTCCGAGATTTTCATCGTGTATTAATTCCTAGATCATATGAATCTGGAAAAGCATCCTCGCATAAGTCTTCTATAACTAGACGGCTAGAGCTGAAATTTTATTTAACGCAGTTATTTTATTCAGGTTCTGCAAACAATGGAACTAGTATATCAGGACATAGTGACGTTGATTTCTTTGCTTCGATTCCAACTAAAAAACTCAAAAATCATTCTTCATCATCTCTAAGAGAAGTCAAGGAATCGCTCCAGGTTAGATACCCAAGCACCAGCGTTTATGTTGATTCACCAGCTGTAGTCTTAGATTTTGGGTCAGGATCTTGGGATACTGCCGAAGTAATTCCTGCGGACTATTTGCGAAAAACCACTGAAAACAAAAACGTCTACCACATTCCCGATGGCAGCGGCGGATGGTTAGAATCAAGCCCAAACACTCACAATGCTTACGTAACTGCTCAAAACAATAGGCTTGGAAAGAATCTAAAACCGCTTATAAGATTCGTTAAAGCTTGGAAGTATTATAATAATGTACCTATATCCTCTTTTTATCTTGAGCTCAGAATTGCTAAGTTAATGGAAGCTGAATCGACGATAGTCTATGACATTGATGTTAACTCAATCTTAAAGAAGTTGTTTGACTGCGATCTAGCACCAATCCGAGATCCAAAAGGCATCTCCGGACTAATAAGTTCCTGTAGTAGCTACGCAAATAAAGAGACAGCTCTATCTAAGCTCCAAAGTGCTAAAATTCGTGCCCAGAAAGCACGAGAAGCTGAAAGTTCTGGCAATATTAGAGAAGCGTTTGCGTGGTGGGATAAAGTGTTTTCTGGAAAATTTCCGAGCTATTATTACTATGAATGACAATAATCAACGCATTGACGAAGTAAGCAGGTATTATGCCTCAGTACAGAAGCTGTCCTACCTATCCACTTTTTTGTTTTATGTAGGTGCCTTTTTATCTATTGCTATACCATTTTTAAATAGAGAGCAGGAGTTTTTGTCAGCTGTAGTGCCAGTTCTATTTTTTGTAACCGTACTATCGCATGCGGTTATCGTTAGTGCGAATTCGTATTATTTTATTCCTTTTGCTGAGCGCCAGAGAAGGAAGCAGCTTTTGTCGAATTCTTTAGGAATACCTTTAACTATTGAGGAAACCAATAAATATTACAACAACAGGTTAGAGCCCAATATATTAAAGTTGGGTGCCAATTTGATGGAAAATGCTTTTTTTGGGAAACATATATGTGAACGAATGCTCTTTGGAGAGCGGATAAAGATCTTCTTCTATGGGGCTGTTTGGCTGTCTGTCACAATTTATAGGGGCAGTGACCTGGGTGTGGTTCTGGCACTATCGCATCTATTGTTTGCAAGTGAAATTATACTTAACTGGATAAAGTTAGAGATCCTCCGGATTAGGAATGAAAGAGTATATGAGTCACTATATTCACTTTATCTTGGCCAACCTCAAACCCCTGTGCCCCTGGTTGAAGCAGGAGTATTAGACGCATTCGCCGAATATGAGGCAGCCAAAGCCAGTGCTGCTGTAAAGCTATCGACCAAAGTTTTCAATAAAATGAATGATGAACTCACTCAGAAATGGGAAAGAGTAAGATCAAATCTTAAAGTCTAGAAGTTCTAAAAATTGCAGGCTGTGCGACGATTTAGTCGTTGCTCCTTCGTCACAACAACCAAACCGCGCCTCTGCAGGCATTAAAGTGCTATATCAGTTGCTCCTAAAAGGCCGCTTCTGGCCGATTGAAGAATCTTAGCCTATCTTGATAAAAAGATTTGAGAAAAAAGAACTAAGGAAACGCTGCATAAATACGGTCGTCGATACCTAAGTGCTGTCGACAGGGTAAAATAAGGTTATCCACTGTCAGACGGAATTTCCGATGAAGCAGATCTCGTTTGCTCAGGCTGAGCACCAGAACAAGAAGAAGGTCACTCGCCGGGAGCGGTTCCTGGCACATGTGGATGCCTTAATACCATGGCAGCGTCTGATCGAGGCGTTGTCGCCGTCTTACTTCCCTAAATCGGCGGGCAAGCGCGGTCGGCCACCGATCGGTCTGGAACGGATGTTGCGAGTCTATTTCCTGCAGCAATGGTACGGCCTGGCCTACGAAGCGCTCGAGGATGCCATTTATGACAGCCAGGCCATGCGTGATTTCATCGGTATCGACCTTGCTATCGAAAGTGTTCCCGACGCGACCACATTGCTTCGCTTTCGCCACCTGCTGGAGAAGCATGCTCTTACCCAACGGATCTTCGAAGAGATCAACGCCAGCCTAACTGAACAGAGTCTGTTCATGCGCGAGGGTACTATCTTTGATGCCACCATTGTGGCGGCGTCGCCTTCCACCAAGAACAAAGCCAAGCAACGTGATCCTGAGATGAAGCAAACCCGGAAGGGAAATCAATGGTTCTTCGGGATGAAGGCCCATATAGGCAACGATGCTGTGACTGGGCTGACCCACAGTGTGGTCGCCACCTCGGCTAATGTCGCCGATGTCACCATGGCGGGGCATCTGGTCCGAGAGGATGACAAACGGATATACGGCGACGCGGGGTATCTCGACATGGGGAAATATCTGGGTGAAGATACGCAGGATCCGGAAACACGGTGCTGTGCCGCTGTCAGACGCGGCACGATTAAGAAAATGGAAGACAGCCGGAAGAAAACGCTGCTGCTGGCCTTCGAAAAGACCAAAGCTAGTATCCGCGCCAAGGTCGAGCATCCGTTTCATATCATCAAGAACCTGTTTGGCTATCGCAAGGTTCGCTACAAGGGGCTGACCAAGAACCAAGCGCAGTTGTTCAGCATTTGCATTGGCCAACCTGGTGCTGGCTGGACGATGCCAAAAACACGCTCATGGGGTTAGTATGTCTTGAATCTGGCCTGGCAGCCGGACAATACGGCTACCTGGTAAAAATTCCATCGACAGTGACTAAATAGTGATCGCGGAGACAACACTCAGGCCACATTGACCGCTTCAGTTGCCCGGGGATGAATTGATCAGCGTTTCCCTAAAGCGGCCACTCCGATAGAACCACAGGCGCGTGATTGGTTTTGTGCTGAGCAGTACTGAATAAATTTAAATTTCAGTAAGTTAGTAAGAAAAGCGAAGTACGTATTACAAGTGAGCTTGAGCCTAGTATCAGAATGTGCAAACCAAGTGGACTGAGCTGCTTTATCCAATCCTGGGTGATGAGGAAAAGTTAATGAAAACTTGTCCTAATCCGATCGATATTATTGAAAAATATTTTAACATTGAACTTAGGACTGAATCCCTTGAAGAGTTCGATGGCATAGATTCCGAGCAATGGATTGACTTTTCCAAAACATATCTCAAAGTGATGGAGAGTGGTTTTGCTAGTGCTTACCTTGATGAGCAAGTATCTCCGGCCCATAAGGTAAGGATTTACTTTGAGCCTACACTCAAGCACGACTGGGCAAAAAAACTGGAAGAACGTTTTGCCGAAACGCCGCTACTTGGCTATAGAGCTTTTCTTCCTAAAGATCCTCGAATTACCCGAGCCGTGGTTTCTGAGTTTCTGAATCCATTAAAGAAACATCTGCTGTTGGCGGACTCAGTATTCATACCAGATAATTTCTACCGTAGTTTCGATATGGTCGCAGACTCGGTCAGTCGAGATTCTTGGCGGAACAATCCAAACACGGTGCGTCTTGTTAAAGACAGTATTGCTAGAATAAGAGCCTATCTTCCCATACTGGCCGAACTGCGCGATTTTATTCGATGCAATGCGCTTGTGTTCATGCCGTATTACATCACCCCAACATTTCCGTATGCCAATGTTCCGCGCAAACTCAAAGACCGGATTGATCGTTTGCGAGTCATTGATCCCACCGGGGAAATATGGGGTAGCGGTTTTTCTACAAACGAGTTCAACAAGGTACTTGTTCCGTGGCTCAATGCCCGCCTCTTGGGCCTAGATCCTGTTTTCCTCACCGACACGATGGCAAGGGTCGCAGGGACGCTGTGCTTTGACGACGATGCGATTTCATCCCCAGCGAGTGACTTACTCTCTGTTAGGATCTTACCCTTTGGCGGAGCAAGCGAGATAGATTTGGACATGCTTTGGAGTATGCGCAGTAATGAATCAGTTTTCTCACATGTCCGTCGGTTAACTGCTCAGTGCAAAGAACACTTAGAGGATAACCTCGGGCCAGGATCGACCCAAAGGGCCACTGAAGCATTGAGTAGGCAGTTCCTACAAGATCACCTCGCGTCTTTACGCACGGAGAGAGTTATATCCCTCGCGAATAAGCCGTGTGTAGGACTGACATGGAGAATTGGACTCGCTGTCACAACGGTTGGCACTTCCGAAATCATCAGTGCAGCTGCATCAAGCTTTCTGGATACGAGTATCGGTAAAGCTGTCCTTTCCCGACTATCCCCCGAACGTAGAGCAATTTCCTACCTAAATGCTGCATTATAAACGGTCTTAAGATCGCACCGCACTGCGTGTAATAGCAGGCGGACCTCGGACGGCATTTATTTCGCGCGGGTGGGCTTCTGCTCAGTTCCAATTAGCTGCTTCTTTACCCTACTGCGGCTAAGTTAGCCATTGTCGGATGCACAAAGGCATTACATCAGAGCCCACTTAAATTCTGCACTTGGCCGAAACTGTAGTGGCATAGTGAATTTGACCAGCGTGAGTCACTCCAAACGTTTTCACACAGCCTCGGCCGCAAGAGAAAATCTAGACTATGCTGATAAGGTAGCTGGCGACTCGAAGGGAAGTGTTGGAAATGCAGCCGGCACGTTCCTCCATTTTATGCTGCCAAGCTATGTTTATTTTTCTAGGATTCATAGAGTTATGATATAGGGTGCGCGCGTTCATTGACTTGAACTCACCGGCACGATAACTCAACAGTAGAGCATGCGGTCTAATCATTGTTAAACCCAAGGTTTGCTCATGGCGAAGTTCATATCAATCACCATGTCGGTTTTGGCGCTGGTCATTTCGGCGACAATGTCGTGGTTGACGCTCTTTCGGCGAGGCACGGTCCGAATGACGCAGCCTACCTTCGTATACTTTGGTTCAAATGCACCTCTAACACCAAGTGAGAAAAGAGATAAAAGACACCCACTTTCTTTATCCCTTCTTATGATCGCCTGCACGCGCAAGCACCGTAGGGCTTTGCCTACCAGCCAGGCGATGGGCAGCAGAATGTATCTGTAGCGAAGCTACGGGCGGCCGGGGCCGCAAGTGTGGTAAGAAATTGGATATCCTTTATTTTTAAGGGGGTAATTATGAGTAAAACGAAGGTGTTTTCTATATTCTTGGGAGGGGTTGGTGGAATTTCTCCCCATCTGGTAAATCGGGCAAGCATACTCATGCGTCCTGAGTCGGCTAATGAAATTAGTACCATAGTTACTATTGGCTATATTGTTGGATTGGCTATTATAGCATTTTTGGGTGCAGTTATAGTGACTGCATTTAAGGAGTCTGATAGTAGAAAAGCATTTTTCTTGGGAATAAGTGCTCCCGCATTGATTACCATAGCTGCTTCGGAAAGTGCTGGTAATAAGGTAGGTCATCATACAGAGATTAATGCGCTATCTGGGGCGAGGTATGGAGTAATAAGTTATGCTTTTTCTTCAGAAAGAGATATGCGAGAGAGGGTGGAAGTTCCTGGAAGGTTTATAGAGGTTTTTGCAGTAAAGGATTCTGAACTCTTCTCAGTTATGTTTTATGACTTAGAAAAGTCACCGATACAAGAGGTAGCCCTTAATGATAAAGGTTTTGGGTTGGTTTCTGTTCCATTGAGTGCTGAGCTTTTAACCTTCAAGAAAGATCGACAAGAGTCTGACCCTATTGTTCTCTCGACTGATTCGGGGGATATGACTGCATTCCTAGTGTCAGTAACAGGGGAGAGAGAATATGGATTTCTTTCTGCTTTTGGTCAAGCCCCTAGAATTACATATTCATTTGATGTGGTTTCTGAGGAAATATCACGAGCAAGCGTGGGAGATAAGGGGTGGAGTTATGCTGGAAAGTTTTCTGGGGAGAAGTGGTTGGGGCGATTTTTTAGCTTCGGAGAAAATGATCTTCCTGCGGAGGGAGATGAAGTGTCTATTTTGTATCCTGTGAATCTCAGAAATGGTCCTAGTGTAAGTGATAATTCTATTGGACAACTTAGGCTGAATCAGAAAGTAACTGTCTTGGATTCTTTTTCATCTGATAGTGAGAATTATTGGATTGAAGCCGAGGTGCTTGAATGAAGAAGAAATTGGGGGAAGTCCAACAATCCACTATTCTGATTACTTTTGATGATCGCCTGTTCGCCCAGTAGCTATAGGGACGACGACGGCTACTGCCTTGCGGCTTCGCCTCCATCCCGAAGCCACGCGTGCTATTGGTGCTATATCAGACTAAATTGAAAGTCCGCTCTTGGCCGATAACGGCAATCCAGCTAGGGCCACAGTGTCAGCCCCAGCAATCAATGAGCATCGGGGTCGTTCACAAGTTCTCCAGGTCATGGCAACCCCGGGCATTGTACGTCAAATCACGACGAGGCTCAGCTCGACAGCCCTTCGGGACCAGGCACGAAACCGCCCAGCAGGCGGTCGATTTCCTTGGCAGGCATTGGACGGTAGAAGAAGAACCCCTGGATGAGGTCGCAATGCATTTCGCGAAGCAGTGACAACTGTTCGGCGTTCTCGACGCCCTCGGCCACCACCTCCAATCCCAACCGATGACCGATGAAGATGGCACCCTCCATGATGGCCCTATCCTTCGGCTGTGTGGGAGCGTCGTGGATGAAGGAGCCATCGATCTTAAGGGCGGTGGCTGGAAAGTGCTTGAGATAGCTCAGGGAGGAATAGCCCGTCCCGAAGTCGTCGATAGCAATATGAAAACCGCGATGATAGAGGCGCCGCAGGTCCTCGAGGACGGTCTCGTCGGCTTCGATCAGGACATTCTCGGTCAATTCGATGCCGATATCCCGCGGGCCTAAGCCGTGACGCTGCAGCGAGTCCTCGAAGCTCTTGAGGGCATCGGGACGCACCAGTTGACGACCCGAGACATTAATGTCGATGCGGTGCTCATGAAATCCCTTGGCACGCCATTCCACCTGCTGGCGGCAAGCCTCTTCGATGACCCAGTCGCCCAGACGATGGATCACACCGGAACGCTCGGCCAGCGGGATAAACTCGGCAGGCGAGATCGGTGGGCCCTCGGCAGGCTCCCAGCGTAACAAGGCCTCGAGATTCTCTATTCGCCCACTGGCCGCCGAGACCTGGGGCTGGTAGTGGAGAGAGAATTCACCGTTATCCAGGGCTTCCTCGAGTCGTGCCGAGAGATAGTGCTGTCGAACCAGCTCATCATGGAGCTTCTGTTGGAAGAAACGTACAGCACCCCGACCCTCCAGTTTGGCACGATTCTTGGCAACATCGGCATTACGGATCAATTCGCGTGACGATTCACCATTCTCGGGAAAGAGCGCCACGCCCAGGCAGGCCGTGACCTGATGCTCCCGACCATCCAAGACGAAAGGTTCCCGAAAGACATTCTGGACATGACGAACGACCCGTCTGACATCGGGGTCCAAGTGGACGCCGGGGAAGGCCAGCACGAACTCATCACTAGAGACACGGGACACCAGGTCAGTGACTCGCTGGCACTCTCTCATTCGCCGAGTCAGCTCAATGAGCAGGCGATCGCCCTGATCATAGCCAAGGGCATCATTGATTTCGACGAAGTGATCGATGTCCAGGTAGATGGTTGCCAGGCCATTGCCCTGGCGTCGACAGGAATCCAACAGGCTGTCCAGGTCTATCTCGAAGGTCTGGCGGTTAGGGAGATGGGTGAGCCTGTCGAAACGGGTGGCGAATTCCAGGTCACGGTGGGCGCGCTTCTGGTCGGAAAGATCGACATCCACGCAGAACATCAAGGGTGAGTCGGTATGCTCATTGAGCATCAGATGCTGCGAAAAGACCGATACCAGTTCACCGGTTTTGTGCTTGAGCTCAAGTTCCTCGGCGGGTATATCGACGCCTTCTTTGATCCAGGCACGATGCGCTTGGATCACCCCGTCACGCATGAAGGCAGGAATGATCAGATCTTCCAGTAACTGTCCCTGGGCTTCCTCAGCGGTATAGCCATAGAGACGAGTGCTACCCTCATTCCAGTAAATCACTCGCCGATCGCGATCATACCCCTGAACCGCCACCTTCGGCAGACTCTCCAACAGGGCGCGGAATCGCTGCTCACTCTCCAGATATTGGCGGCGTACTAACGCGACTTCTTCCCTGCCAGCATCATGCGAATCGATGCCATCCGTTGCAGGTGTCTTTGACACCCCCAGCACGAGCGCACCGGAAAACTCTCTGCGGTTCTCCTTCAGGCGTTTCGGATCTCTGTGATGTCGGGAGTCGCTGGCAGTCATGGGATCCACTAAAAGAAAAAACACTGTCAAGAGCTATCATAATGGCAACAATAGGCACTTTGTTGTGATTATCCTACACCTATTTGTAGGAGATACCCTACATATCCGCCATCAGCGATCTGATCCTGTTTTCAAAAAAACCATTCTTTTTTATTACATTTATTGACATATGCTTGCAAATCTTTTCATTTGCCTCCTGTTGATCGCGTGTTTACACCGGCAACACCGGGCCATTCCGCCCAGTTAACAGGAGAATACCAACATGAAACTCGATACCCTCAAGCACGGTTTCGACCTCACCTCCATGCCTGCCGATTCACTCGCCGATTATTGGAATCCGGGAGTGACCGAGGCGCTGAGGCATCAGGATTGGGCGAAAACCGATATCCGGGAGCGAATCGATCTGACCGCCTGGCAGGGGTTTACCGCTGACCTGCCGCGCGATCCCTATGTTAACCAGCGATGGAAGCGGATGTCATGGCTCGCCCTGAATGATCAGGGAGGTGTCGAGGATATGGGCCAATGCCCCATGGCCCAGGGAGGGTCCTTCAACGACGCGGAAAGCATGGCGGATCGTCTGCGGTACTATGATCCGCTGACTCGGGAATTCATGGCACGCCCCGATGTGAAAGCCTTCGTTCGCGCCTGGGCAAGGCTGTGGAGTATCGGTGCGCACGAACCCATTCTGATGCAGATCACCGGGGTACGTGGAGAAGGCAACATCGACCCCCTTCAGGGACAGGGAATTCATGCCGATGGCTGCAATGCCCTAAGCATTCTGGTCATCAATCGGGAAAACGTGGCGGGTGCCGAAAACCACCTCTACGCAGACAAGGCTGGCACGCAACCCTTGGTCGATATCACCCTGGATCCGGGTGATATCCTTCATCTGCGCGATGACCGGCTATTCCACAGTGTCGACGGGATCGAACAGCTCGACAGCAAGGCACCCTTCGAGCGGTTCATCATCATCATCAACAGCCGCTTCGTGGACGACTTCCAGAACCGGATGTTGCGTCGCCACTTCCCGGAAGCGGTCCTCTTTGAGAGCGACTGACACTCTCGGTAAATTGAGAACCTAGCAAAACCAACGCCCCCGGAATTCCGGGGGCGTTTTGGTTGTGCGCGAGGCATGGCGCGCAGCGCCTGACGCAGCGTGTCCGCGAGATCCTCAAGCGTGGCAGAGGGCGCAACATCCGACGAGTATGAGATATTTTATTTTTTTACTCCGCTTAGCGACGGTTAGGCTGACCTAGTCTCAAGCGCAGTTCAAAACGATCCTTCCTGACTGGCTCTCAGTAAGGGTTCGCACAACTGTTTGATAAAGCATTATCCATAACATACGTTAAGTCACCGATGTAAGCATGTGTTTTAGAATGCGGCTAAAAATCGTCAGCCTGAGAGGTAATAGAGTGGCGCTCCTCGATACAGTAGTGATGCGGGGTCTTACCGTCCAAGGGGTGCTTTCTCCTGAAGACAGGGCGCTGTTGCTGGGCCTTGAACTCAACCCACGGCACATATCAGCCAACGAAGAGCTATGGCAGGAGCGCGCAGATGCTGATATGTTCTGCGTGGTCAAGGAAGGGTGGGCATACTCCTATCGCAACTTGAGAAATGGGTCTAAGCAGATCCTCAAGTTCTACCTCCCGGGCGATATCATCGGCATGCGCGATTTTGGCTTCACCCGCCGACTGTCAAGTGCGGCGATGATTAACCAGGGTGTGATCTATCCGTTCTCCTATCAGCAGCTTTTTGAACTCTTCGGGCGTTCGAGCCTAGCCGTCGGCATCATGGCCACAGCGATGCGTCAGCAAGCGCTACTCTCCGAGCGGCTAATCTATCTCGGGCAGTATGCTGCCCACGAGCGATTGGCCCACTTTCTCTACGAAATCTACCTTCGACTCAAGCGGATCGAGGCCGTGGAGGATAATAGTTTCCTCATGCCGCTTACTCAGCAGCTGATCAGCGACGCGCTGGGGATGAGCCCAGTACACGTAAGCCGAACCTTTTCGATGCTACGTGAGGAGGGGCTAGTAATCAGAGACCGACAGCATGTGAAGTTGCCTGACCCCGAGGCGTTGGCGCGGCTAGTCGAGTTCAATGACAGCTATATCGATGAACTCCTTCCTCTCACGTTTGCTGAACTTCTACGAGCTAGCCCGTAAAATGATGATCGGAAACCAAGTCGTACGCTGACTCCGAAAACGCGATAAGGCTCCCTAGTGGCTCTGCCAGTAGCGCCTTGGCGACACGTTTCTCCGCCCGCGCAATACCACAACGGTGGGTGGGGTAGTCGACACAAGAGTATTAATCAGCGCGCTTCTTACGCCGTGCCTCGATAACGTGGCGGTACACGCGCAGTACCTGTGAGGCAAATTTCTCGATGCGATGCTCCGCAGCGGAGCCTGACGCTTGACCGCTCATGCGCGCTTTAAGCGCATCATCGCTGAGCAGGGTATCAATGCGCTGACTCCAGGCTTGAGGGTCGGGAGCGGTCTTATAGCCATTAGCCCCGTGCTGGACGATATCCTCAATGCCGCTTGAGCGAATCACCACCACCGGCAGCCCTACCGCCATGGCTTCCAGCACGACCATGCCCTGGGTTTCGGAGCGTGATGCGAAGACAAAAAGCTCGGCCAGATGGCAGTATGACGCCACCTCGTCGGGCGGAACGGCGCCAACCAGCGTGACATACTCGCTAAGCCCTAACGCTTCGATACGCGCCTGAAGTCGTTCGTGTTCGTTGCCCTCGCCAAGCAGTAACAAATGAAAATCATGGGTGCTGTTATCACGCAACAGCACCAATCCATCAAGCATAAAATCGATGTTCTTCTCTTTGCTCAAGCGTGAAATAGATATCAGCACACGCTTTCCCTCAAGCCGATAGCGCTGGCGAAGTGTATCGAGCGCAGCACTATCAGCGCCTGCAAAACGTGCGTACTCAATGCCGGTTGGTTGGACAAAAACCGGTTGTTTCACCCCAATGATACGCAGGTACTCTTCGGCGGAACTGGTGGGCACAATCACTGCGTCGCAGCCGTTGGCAAAGCGCTTGACCAGCGCATGGGAGATCAAATTGCGAAACAACGGCCCTGGCAGTGGCACATAGTGGGCGTAATGCTCCAGGCGTGTGTGGTAGGTGTAAATCACCGGCACCCGTAATAACCGGCCCAAAAGCTGACCGGCGCGACCGACCCAGAACGGATGGTGAACATGAATCACCTGTGGCGCAAAGGCGCGCACGCGCTTAAGCAGACGCCAAGAGAAAATGTTCGCCAGACGAAACTCTTTGTGGCGGCCCAGCGGCAAAAGCGGGGCCAGGCGCAGCACATCGGCTTCTTCGTCGGACTGCTGGGGGTAGCGCGGAGCGACGATCAGCACGCTGTTATCAAGCTCGGTGAGGCCACGTTTTAAGCGCTCAATGGAGATCGGCACGCCGCCAATAAAGGGCAGGTAGTTATTAGTGAACATGGCCACCCGAAGCGGCGTGCCAGTGCCAGCGTCCGGGTCGATATCGAAATCGGGGTAGTAATCTTGATCGGTGAAGATCCGGTTGTGCAGCCAGAGCGCGATGGCAATGAACGTGGAAACGATCAAGATAAAATTCAGGTAGCTGACATAAAACAGTGAGTAGATAAAAAACCACAAACTCTCCAACGTACGCCAGACCGGGTGTTGGCCGATATCCAAGCGCTGTTCGTTGATCTGAACAGTCTCACCGTCGACGCTGACCGAGACAAAGTGGTGGTAGCTCTCGGCATCATTGAGCACTAGCCCACCGGCGCCGCCGGTGACAATGTAGTCCGTGTCGCCGTGCTGTTGGCGATCAAAAAGCGGCACCTGGGAGGAAAATACCGCATCGACCCCGGCCTGCTCGATCAGACGAGTGAACGTTTGGCGTGCGGGGTGCTCAAGGTGGTAGTCGTCGTTATCTTTCAGACCGAAAAGCCCTGAGCGATCCACCGGGTAGAGCGGGTGAGCGCTGAATAGAAACTGATTTGGTTCATGCGCTGGGGCGAGCACTTCCTTAAGCCAGCGCGTTTGCCAGCCGAAATCGGTGGTGCCGGTGCTGTCGAGAAAGGTGAAGCGGCTTTTTCCTGCGGCAAAACTAAAGTGATAGGGGCCGAAGTGGTCGTAAAAGCGAAAGCCACCCAGTCGGCTTTCCTCGTGGGGGCCGAAGGTCAACAGGTACGGCATTTCCAAATAATTGAGGGTGCCAAACAGCGCACGGTATTTGTCCTCGCCGCCGCTGGCGACGGCATTACCTGCCGAAATGACAAAGTCATAGCCTTCGCGATTGAGGCGCGGGATAATTTTGCGCTCAAAAATGCCCACCGAGTTGTTAATGTTGCCCAGCACGGCAAAACGATACGTCTCACGCTCAGCCAGCATCGTCTCAATGGCGTTGACCTGTGTGGCGTGGTCGCTGGTAAAATCCTGTTCAAAAAAATTGAGGTAAGCTTTGTAACCCAACAGCGTGGCAATGAGGGCAAGGTTAAGATAAAAAAACCACGATATGAGTTGCTGGCGGGACACTCGGCGCGTCTCCTAGACAGGGGTTTGTAGACAGAGTTTTGTAGACCGGGGTTTGGCAATAATAGGGGCAATAAGCTGCCACAAACGGATGCCCACGTCGACACTGCTATTTTATTTGCCACGTTATTTAACCAGCATTTGGCGTAAACAGGAGACAAAGCGGATGGTGCGTTCCATGACAATAGCGCTAAGTGTTTTAGCGGGTCTGCTAGCGCTCGGTGGGCTGTGGCAATGGCTGACGGTCAATGACATGGTCACGGTGGAGAGTGTCCGTGCGTGGGTTGCAGCCTCACCCCAATGGCGAGATTCGTCGTGGGCGTTTGTGCTGGTAACGGCTGTCTATGTGGCCGCACTTTTGGTTATGTTTCCGCTGAGTATTCTGGTGGCGGTCACCGGTTTGATTTTCGGCCCGGTGTGGGGGTTCGTTTATGCCACACTCGGGACATTGGCGTCATCAGCGGTGTCGTACGCTGTAGGGCACCGCCTGGGGCGCGATGCGCTGATGAACTACGGCGGCAAACACATGAAAGGGCTTTCGCGCTACCTTTCCCGGCGAGGCATCCGCGCAATGACAGTGATTAACCTGCTGCCGTTGGCGCCTTTCACCCTGACCAATATGATGGCCGGCGCTTTTCACATCAAGTTTCGCGATTATATGATTGGTTCAACCTTGGGTATTTTGCCGGGGCTGGTAGGGGTCACGCTACTGGGCAGCCAGCTTGGTGCGCTTGCCACCGCCAGTGACCGCCGCGATGTCCTGTTGGCGCTGGCCGGTCTAGGGATTGGCGTCTTGCTGTTATTTGCACTGCGCCAACACTCCCAGCGAAAAACGCGTGAGCGTTAGTGGATTGCCTGTGCGTAGCTGAGACAGCGGTAAGCGGCAGCTCCCAGAGTTTCTCTCTACTCACACCGCCCATGAATCTCGTATCAAGGCGCTCAAAAAGTAACCTATCAGGATGCCTCTCACGCAGACTGTTCCAGGTAGTGGCAGGCAGGGCCGTCAATCACTTGGAGCTCGGTACTAAGCAATAAAGTTCGACGCAAATATTAGTCATATAGGGTGGCCCAAAAACAAAAAATATTGGACTCCCATACCACTAAGAATGCCGAGCCGCCTATTTTAGGTTGTTCGGAATGGAATCACCATCGACAAGGAAAGTGCAATGCTGAAAACGTTGGAAGCGGATTTACAGGCCTGGATGTTGCCGGGCATTTCGGCGTTGCTTGCTGTGATAGCCAGTTACACCCTCTACCGGCTGACGCTAGCGGTGATCCAGCACTTTTCGAAACGGCGAACCGTCCCCCGCCTGTTTCTGGACGCGGCTGCCAAGGCGCTGGGCTTGGTCACCAGCCTGCTGGTACTCAGGGCTGCGCTCAATGGCGCTCCGGATGACCTGCTGCTCTTGGTGCCGTTGAAGCAGGTAGTCACATTGCTATTGATTCTGTCCCTGACGTGGGCAGCTGTTCGCCTGACCTCAGTCATTGGCGACGTTATTGTGTTGCTGAATCCGGTATTGGAAGGACAGTGGAGACGGGCCCGCAAAGTAGAGACACAAACACGCTTCCTGGTCCGTTGCCTGAATGTCCTCGTTATCATCTTGGGCATTGGTGCCGCGCTGATGACCTTCGAGCCGGTACAGCAAGTGGGCGCTAGTCTGCTGGCGTCCGCAGGTGTTGGCGGCATTATCCTGGGTTTTGCTGCACGGCCGGTATTCAGTAACCTGTTGGCGGGCATTCAGATTGCGCTCACCCAGCCGTTCCGCATTGATGATGTGCTGTACGTGCAGGATGAGTGGTGCTGGGTCGAGGCAGTGACCGCAACCTATGTAGTCCTGCGGGTGTGGGACCAGCGTCGACTTATAGTACCGTTGCAGTGGTTTATTGAGCATCCTTTTCAGAACTGGTCGCGGAATACGACGGATTTGCAGGGGACGGTCTTTATCTGGGTTGATTACACCATGCCCATCGAGCCACTGCGCCAGGAGTTCTTGCGCTTGCTGAACACGATGAGGCAGTGGGATGGCAAAGTGGCGACTGTTCAGATTACCGACTCCAATGATCACGCGCTGCAGGTCCGCTTCCTTATGAGTGCACCTAACTCCAGCCAGAACTGGGATCTGCGATGCGCTATCCGTGAGGGGCTGGTGACGTTTATACAGCAGCATTATCCCTCGCAACTGCCCCGCCTGCGTGCGCGATTGGTGGAGACTTCTCCGGAGTTTGAGGACAATGCCAAACAACCTGGATGACCTTCAAAGAGAACTGCTTGATGTATCTGGGCTTGGACGCCGATTCCAATCTGGCAACCGAAAAAAGCCGTAGTGCTGTCGCCGGACTTTGAATCGCCCCGAGATTTGTAGACACCACCTGATCTTATAATTGTGGTGTAAGACCAGCCTGCGTACGCAGATAGATGGTCACTAACAGCAGATCGTCGAACGAGAAGGCCGTGAGCGCCAAGGAACTCTATAGTCGGCCTTCGTCGGGAAAGGCTCCCTAAGATCAGGGAGCGATGCGGGTACTGGCGTCGGTAAAGCCGATCAGCGAAATATCTAGGTCCATGCGGTCACCGCGTGGACCAATCATGCTGAGGGTTGCCGTAGTGCCACTGCGGAGTTGCTGCAACATCGACGGTTCAATGGGGACGTCAGCACGGCACCCTTGCGCCTGGCAGACCTGATAGGGAAACTGGATTAGTTCACCGTTATCCACGCTTAATTGCAAGCCCGCAGCCAAACGTACCCCCAGCGGCACGAAGAAGCTCATCACCGGGTCATCAATCTGGGGCGGATGGTTGAGAATTACCTGCATCAAGGGCTGGTCGCTGCCAGGTTGAGTGACCAATTGCGACATCGCACAAGGAGCAGGGCCCTCTGCGTTACGCTGGCAACGGACCTCCCAGTCCTGGAACGACTCGGTGTTGACATCATTACCGGAAGCCGACCCCGGTTGTTGTTGGCTGAAGGCGTTGGGAGACAACACCAAGATCGATAATAGCCCCAACCTGCATAGGTTTTGAGTAAGAGAGTGCGGCATTGGCGTAACCTCCTGTTGGTTCGCTGATAGTGGATAATAATACTCACCATGCCTGCTTGTTCGCTTGAGGTCGAGCCCCTTGGGTTACGAGAGTGTGATTGGGCGGTTTACCTTCCTCTTCACCCAGTCTTCCTGAGCGCTTTTTATTTAGCTCCACATAACCCGCCTAATTCATCACGGCAGCGGTAGCGCCATTTTTTAGCGCTTTACGATTACGTGATGGGCGCTTTGTGGCTATCTGACGTCTTCCCAGCGCGCGCACAATGCGATGTCGTTATGCTGCCCCTGTTTTTATCGCTTTTCTTAATTAATAACAGCCACTTATCCATAGTGTGTTCTCGGCTATTCGCCGATTACTGCTCTTACACCATCGAACTTGCTAACCTTAGTCTGGCAGCGGTCGCAGTCGTCGAATACCCGCTAACAGGCGTGGCCACCATTTATCAGCCGCGACTCCCAAGCGCATTCGGATTTGCCGAGCGTGCGTGGTAAAGGTCGCCGCCACTTTCAACACCTGTTCGCGCAGTTTCATCAGGCTCCAGCCATGCCCGGTATGTCGCTCCATCAAGCAGCGCACGCTGTGCAGCACCTGGTAAGCAGTGAGGCTCAGCAACAGGTTAACTTGGTTGTGCGCTATGACGTCCTGCACCGTTAAGTGCCCTCAATCGGCCGAAGACAAATGTAGATCAAGGGCTGATTTGAGTTCGCCCATGTGGGCTTCCGCCTTGCCGCGCTTGCGATAAAGGGCCAGGACCTTCGGTGGTCGCCCGGGCGGCTAGGGTGCCGCCAGTGTCAGCAACGTTTTATTGCTCTTTAACCGCCCAGATCGGCGATATCCTTTGAGTCGAGCGCGCGTAGCGTTTCGCCATCGGTGAAGCCCGCATCCAGACGGACACGGAACTGATCCACGTCGCAATGGGTGCCTTCCATCAGGCGCTGAACGAGGTGAGGGATCCAGGTATCC
>NZ_BJXV01000028.1 GCF_007991175.1 Halovibrio variabilis | reverse complement strand
GTAAACAGCGTTAGGGCGGTAGGTTAGGGTCGTGAGCTGGAAGGCCAGCCCCGTCGAATCTGCTTTCCCGCTCCAAGCGCTTCAATGTTTCCTTTTTCTTTCTATTTGTATGATGCATCAGCAATTTGCTGGGCGTCATAATTTGTGTGTCTGGCGTTCGGTGGGATATCTCCTGCCTTGAAAAGATTCATTTGCGCCCTAATGATCTACCTTCTCATTTTATTTTGCTGACAGGACATTTTCATGGCCGAACCGGCATTGTCGATCCGTGGCCTTACCAAAACATATGGTAACGGCTTTCAGGCACTTAAAGGTATTGATCTCGACGTCCAGCAGGGCGATTTTTTTGCCTTGCTAGGCCCCAATGGTGCGGGTAAATCCACCACCTTGGGCGTGGTCTGCTCCTTGGTACAAAAAACCGCAGGTAAGGTTTCCATTTTTGGCATTGATGTCGATAAAGATTTCGCCAAAGCCAAGTATCAGCTAGGCGTGGTGCCCCAAGAGTTCAACTTCAATCAGTTCGAGAAAGTGCTCGATATCGTACTGGCCCAGGCGGGCTACTACGGCATGACCAGTCGCGAGGCCTTGCCCCGTGCTGAGCAGCTGCTGACCGACCTTGGCCTGTGGGACAAGCGCAACGGTAGCGCGCGCATGCTCTCTGGGGGCATGAAGCGCCGCTTGATGATCGCCCGAGCGCTGATGCACCGCCCCAAGCTGTTGATCCTGGATGAGCCCACCGCCGGCGTGGATATCGAGCTGCGGCGCAGCATGTGGGAATACATGCGGCGGATTAACCAAGACGAAGGTACCACCATTATTCTCACCACCCACTATCTGGAAGAGGCCGAGAGCCTGTGCCGTAACGTGGCGATTATTAACAACGGCGATATCGTGCGTAACACCAGCGTGAGGGGACTGTTAGCTGAGCTTAATACGGAGACCTTCCTGATTGATATCTCAGAGGCCATTACAGACGTACCCAAGGTCGAAGGATTTGAGCTGCATCAGTTGGAACCCACCCAGCTTTCGCTGTTAGTGCATCGCGGCCAGCGCTTAAACGATGTTTTCCATGCGTTAAGCGAGCAGGGTGTGCAGGTGGTTTCCATGCGCAACCGGGCCAACCGCCTTGAGGAGATGTTTGTGTCGATGGTAGAAGGCAGTGGTCAAGGGGCTATTGATCAGCGCGTTGAAAGTTCGAGTGCGAAAAGCCGGGAGGCCCGCGCATGAACTTCAGCCAAACATTGGTCGCCCTATGGACCTTGGTACTCAAAGAAATCAAGCGCTTCACGCGAATTTGGCCGCAAACGCTGCTGCCGCCCTCTATTACCATGGCAATGTACTTCATTATTTTCGGTAACCTGATTGGCTCGCGGATTGGCGATATGGACGGCTTTAGCTACATGGACTTTATCGTCCCGGGGTTGATCATGATGTCCGTGATCACCAATAGCTACTCCAACGTCGCGTCGAGCTTCTTCTCGAATAAGTTTCAGCGCTCGATCGAAGAGTTGATGGTCTCACCAATGCCCAATTGGGTGATTCTGGCGGGCTTTATCTTAGGCGGCATGGCACGTGGCCTTGGCGTTGGGTTGATTGTGACCGTGGTGTCGCTATTCTTTACCCGCCTAAGCATGGAGCATCCGCTGCTCACCGTGCTGGTTGTTGTGCTTACCTCGGCGCTGTTCTCGATTGGCGGCTTTATTAACGCGCTATTGGCCAATAAATTCGACGATATTTCCATTGTGCCGACATTTATTTTGACGCCGCTGACCTATCTGGGGGGAGTGTTTTACTCTATCTCGCTGCTGCCGGACTTCTGGCAAGGCGTTTCCATGCTTAACCCGATTCTGTATATGGTCAACGTCTTCCGTTACGGCTTCCTGGGCGTGTCAGATATCCCCGTAGGTTGGGCGCTCACTGCAATTTTTGCCTTTATTATCGTGCTGTTTAGCATAGCGCTGGCGATGCTTGAGCGTGGAAAGGGAATCCGCAGCTAAACGCATGACGGTCAGATTGAGAATAATTGAGAGAGCTTACGCCATGTCACATCGCCCCGATACCCTGGAACACGCGCCGTTAGGGCGGGATGCCGTCTACCCCGAGCAATACGATGCTGGGCTGTTGTACCCCATCCCGCGTGCCGCCAATCGAGCGCCGCTGGGGATTGAAGAGGGTGCCTTGCCGTTTGTGGGAGAAGATGAGTGGCACGCCTTTGAAGTCTCCTGGCTCAATGAGCGTGGCAAGCCCATTGTGGCCGTGGCGCGCTTTCGCCTGCCCGCAGATTCGCCCCATCTGATTGAGTCTAAATCCTGGAAGCTCTATCTCAATAGCTTCAACCAAACCCGCTTTTACAGCCGCGAAGAGGTGATGCAAACGCTCGCCAACGACCTCTCTGGCGCGGCTGGTGCCGCAGTGAGCGCTGAGCTATTTGATGTGGATGCGGCAGAGCTTGCGCCACAGCGCTTGCCGGGCGACTGCTTGGACGATTTAGATATCCTGGTAAGTGATTACACACCTACTAGTGGTCATATAGCGATAGGCGAAGAGATCGTCGAAGAGACGCTCTACTCCCACCTGCTCAAATCCAACTGCCCGGTAACCGGTCAGCCGGACTGGGGTAGCGTGATGATTCGTTATAAAGGGCCCAAAATCGACCGCGAAGGGCTGCTGCGCTACCTAGTCAGTTATCGTCAGCACCAGGATTTTCACGAACACTGTGTCGAACATATCTTCACCGACCTAATGGCCCATGCAAAACCCACTCAATTGCTGGTGCTGGCGCGCTACGTGCGCCGTGGCGGGTTGGATATCAGCCCTTGGCGGGCAACGCCTGGGCTCACGCCCCCTACGCCGCTGCGCCTAGCAAGGCAGTAAGCAGCGGTGTTATAACTGACGGTATTAAAGTCGCCTCATAAGATTGGATTTGGAGTCATTAATGGACGCACTCACGCTTCTTCACGAACGCAGCTCAATGGGCAAGCTCATGGAGCCAGCGCCCAGCGCTGGGCAGCTCGGCGCCATGTATCAGGCAGCACTGCGTGCCCCCGACCACAAAGAGCTACGCCCCTGGCGTTTTATCGAGTTCAGTGGGGAAGGGCGTGAGCGCCTGGGTGAGCTATTTGCCGAAGCGGAGTTCCAGGAAGACCCCAGCGTTGGCGATGAAGCGCTCAATGCGGCGCGTAAAAAGCCACTGCGCGCACCGATGATCATCGCCGTGATTGCCAAGGTCACGCCGGAAATCGAAAAAGTGCCCAAAATGGAACAGGTGATTTCCGCGGGCTGTGCCGCCCACGGCCTATTGCTGGCCGCCCACGCGCAGGGCCTAGGCGCTATGTGGCGCAGCGGCAAGTACGCTTTTGACCCTGTGGTGCGCAAAGGGTTAAGCCTGGATGACGACGATGAAGTGGTTGCGTTTATCTACCTTGGCACCCCAGGCGGCCGCCACAAGCCGCTGCCGCAACACAACGCTGACGACTTTGTAGAGCGGTGGGACTAGCCGTGAGTGTGTCGCGTCAGCCCGGTATTGCGCATCCACGGTTGCCGTTACCGGAAGGTCAGCCAGAAGACTTAGCCGCCTTCCAGCAGTGGCTAAGTGACGCTATTCCCATGGTGAAGGCGCTAGGCATTAGTGAGGCATCGCGCCAAGGCGAGGCCCTAACGTGGCAGTTAGCCTTGGCGCCTAATCTAAACGACAAAGGCACCGGCTTTGGCGGCGCGCTTGCGGCACAAACGACGCTGCTAGGCTGGTGCTGGGTCACCTTATGGCTGCGCGAGCGAGGTATCGCGCGGGACGTGGTAGTGGCCGAGGCTAACCAGCGTTTTCTCGCCCCGGTCACGGGTGACTACCGTTTGATATGCGTGCCCGCCGAGCCACAAGGCCCGGCGCAGCTAGCCAATAAGCTCGCCGAACGCGGTAAAGGCCGTATCGTGCTAACTCAGCAACTCTATTGTGGCGAGACACTCTGCCTGGAAGCCAGTGGCAGTTACGCCGTGTTGCCGCCACGCTAACCGAATGGGTAAGCAGCCTGAAAAGGCTTGCTATTTCGAGGCTTAGCCCATAGTATGTGCGCCGTTCTGTCGCGAAAGGTTCAGCCTTTCAACAGCGCCAAAACGCGGAGGGGTGTCCGAGTGGTCGAAGGAGCACGCCTGGAAAGTGTGTAAGCCGCAAGGCTTCGAGGGTTCGAATCCCTCCCCCTCCGCCACCGAATATAGATTAAGCCGCTGATTTCAGCGGCTTTTTTGTGTCTGAAATTTGGACAGTCCATACACCAGCCCATACTTTGGTTTTGGCTTCCACTGAAACGCCTGAGATGTCGTTGGGCAGCTTTCTCCATATGCCTTATCGAGCCATTATCTTACTACCTTTTGGCCCTCATATTGCCTGATTGTGACAGTTTTGCTGAAGCAGACATCTCGATAAGCCTCTAACTGCTACTTAAGCCGCTTGTATCGACAGGCTGGAATTAAGCTGGGTAGCACCATAGCGGTCGTCGCCGCACTTTTGCTGCTAGGGTGCTGCTACAGGTGATGTTGAGACCGGGCAGGCCGTTTTTGACCATTCTGAACTTGATCATACGAAGCCGTACCTCTCCATCAATCAAGAGACCAATAGATCAGGAGACCATTCGGCGTGCATTTGAGTTAGCGATATAAGCCAATGACTATTTGCCCTAGTCATATTGCAACGCTACACTGATGACTATGACGAATGACTAGGGTGCAATAATGAACACCGAAGAAGTTTCAAAAACACAGTTCAAGGCGAAAGCCTTAGAGTTTTTCCGCCAAGTTGAAGCCTCGGGTAAGCATGTTATCGTTACCGATAACGGACGCCCGGCTATTGAGGTTAGGCGCTATAAAGCTGATGAGCGAACTCCGCTTGAGCGACTTCGCGGCAGCGTTATCGAGCTGATTGATCCCTTTGAGCCTGTTGGTGAAGATGATTGGGAGGCGCTGAGTTGATCGTATTAGATACACACGCTGTTTTGTGGTGGGTTAGCGGTGATCCTCAGCTATCGCAAAATGCTCTCGCTGCAATCGAACAAGAGCTTCGGGGGGATGGTGGAGTAATTCTGATTTCTGCTATTACCGCTTGGGAGATAGCCCTTTTATTGCAGAAGGGGCGCATCACTCTTTCCATGGGCATTGACGATTGGCTGGATACGGTCGAGGAGATAGAAGGAGTGCGTATTGTCCCCATCGACATAGCAACGGCTGTTGAGTCAACCCGATTGCCTGGGGAGTTTCACAAAGACCCAGCAGACCGAATGATTGTGGCATTGGCACGGCATTTTAATGCGATTTTGGTTACCGCCGACGAGAAAATCAACGATTACCGGCACGTTAAAACTGCCTGGTGATAACTCGTTGTACGGGCGCCCGACGTCAGCATCCAGATAACGCCAAATATTAGCGGTTGATGGTTTTGGGGGGGTTGTATAACTAACGCTAGCTTTTGTCTAGGTTTTTGGTTTTTAATGGTAAGAACTGTATAGTTTGTAGCCAATTGAATTCAAAAGCGGCACCGGAGCGTAAGGGGTGGCGAAGCTTGAAAGTATCGTGAGAAGGTGAAAATCGAACTTTTCAAGTACACGTTTTATGCTGTGGGTATTCTTGCAAAAGATCCGTAATCAAAACCATCGTCGTCTAAAGACAAAAGGTGCTCCAGGATATGACTCTCACAAATTCCCCAACCGTTCCCCAAGAACCGGTGCTCTCCGAGCTTTTTCCTCGGACGGTGTACCTGGCTGGAAACGACCCTGAAGCGACGCGTCGGGCCATCGAGGCCAATTTCACCGCCACCTTTGACCGTTACGAATCGCTTTTTACCACGCTTACGAGCGAGGAAGCTTACGTTAAAAAGTCAATTCCACTGCGGCATCCGCTGATTTTTTACCTGGGACATACCGCCACGTTTTTCGTCAACAAGCTGGTGCTGGCCAAGCTCCTGCCCGCCCGGATAGACCCCAGCATGGAGTCTACGTTTGCCATAGGGGTCGACGAAATGAGCTGGGACGACCTGAACGAGGATCACTATGAGTGGCCGTCGGTCAGTGAAATCATGGACTACCGCGCCAAGGTTCGCGCGGCAGTGCTCAACCTGATCCGTGAGCTTCCGCTGACGTTGCCGGTTAACTGGGAAAGCCCGTTTTGGCCTATCGTGATGGGTATCGAGCACGAACGGATTCACCTTGAGACATCGTCAGTGTTGATTCGTCAGCAGTCGCTCAATCTGGTGACTCCGCAAGCGGCTTGGCAGCCGATCCGCACCACTGGCGAGCCGCCGGAGAACACGCTGGTGACCGTGCCCGGTGGCGAAGTAACGCTGGGCAAATCCTTTGATGACCCTTGGTACGGCTGGGACAACGAGTATGGCCACCACCAGGCTGACGTTGAAGAGTTTAAGGCCAGCCAGTTTCTGGTCAGCAACAGCGAATTTCTCGAATTCGTCGAAGCCGGTGGCTACCTGACAGACGCCTACTGGTCGGAAGAGGGACTAGGCTGGCGCACGTTTGCCGAAGCGACCCATCCCACCTTCTGGGTGTGGAAAAACGAATGGTTCCTGCGCCTGATGACCGAAGAGGTCGAAATGCCCTGGGACTGGCCGGTCGAGGTTAATTTCCACGAAGCCAAAGCCTTCTGCAACTGGAAAAGCGAACAAACAGGCCAAACCGTGCGCATGCCCACGGAAGATGAGTGGCATCGCCTGGTCGATGAGGCCGGCGTTGCAGAGCCTGCGAGCGACAAGCCCGCCAATGCGAACCTTCACCTTGATCACGGCGCCTCTGCGTGCCCTGTGACGCGGTTCCAGCACGGCCAGTGGTTCGACGTGGTAGGCAATGTTTGGCAGTGGATAGAAACACCCACCTATCCGTTCCCGGGCTTTGATGTGCATCCGCTCTACGATGATTTCACCACCCCGACCTTCGACAACCAGCATAACCTGATCAAGGGCGGCTCCTGGATATCCTGCGGCAACGAAACCCGGCTCAGTGCCCGCTATGCGTTTCGGCGTCATTTCTTCCAGCACGCGGGTTTCCGCTATGTAGTTTCGGAGGCGGAGGTCAAGCTGCCCAGCGCCTATTACGAAAGCGATGCGCGGATGGCCGAGTACGCTGAGTTCCATTATGGCGATCAATGGTTTGGCGTTGCCAACTTCCCGAAAACGCTGGCCAACAAAGCGCTGGCCAACATGGCCGGTCGGCAGAAAAACCGTGCTCTGGATCTCGGCTGCGCTAGCGGACGCTCCAGCTTTGAGCTGGCCCGTGAGTTTGAGCATGTCGATGGGGTAGATTTCTCAGCTAACTTTATTCGCCAGGGAGTTGAAATGGCGGAGCAAAAAGCGCTGCGTTATACCCGCACGGAAGAGGGTGAGCTGGTTAGCTACCAGGAACGCACGCTGGCAAGTATGGGTCTGGAAGAAGCGGCCGAGCGTGTCAGCTTCCATCAGGGCGATGCGTGTAATCTCAAGCCACAGTTCAGCGGTTATGACCTGGTACTGGCAGCCAACCTGATCGACCGGCTGTATAAGCCTGCCCAGTTTCTGCAAGCCATCCATGAGCGCATAAACGCCGGCGGTATCCTGATGATTGCTTCGCCCTACACCTGGCTGGAGGAATATACGCCTAAGGAAGAGTGGATTGGGGGATTCAAGAGAGACGGTGAAAACGTCAGCACGCTGGATGGCCTGAAGGAGCTACTGGAGCCCAACTTCCGAATGATCAGCGACCCCGAAAAAGTCCCCTTTGTGATCCGCGAGACCATGCATAAATACCAGCATAGCCTCTCGGAAGTCACGCTGTGGGAGCGTCGCTCCTAACCAGCTGTTCAATTGCCCGGTTAATCGACTTGTGTTCGGTTAACTGGGCAAACAGATTCCCGGCGGCCTCGCCGTGGATCAGGCCGAGTAATACGCCTAATACGGCACCTCTGTGCACACTATCGCCGCCGATTTCTGCGTTAATCTGTAATGCTCGCAATGGATCCTGCTGGTGTTTGCAGGCAAGGTAGAGCACCGCAGGCCATGAATCGGAGATATAGCAGGCGGTGGAAAGCACTCTCCCCACTACCTCCCGCTCGGGTTTGCTACTGTTCACCAATTTCGTCAGATCACGCCGTGGTAGCCCTCGCGCTGCCTGTAGCAAAAGTTCCTGCACACTCTCTGCGTTACGCTCGCTATCGCGAAACAGCAAGCCGTCGATCAGCGCAACGTAGGCGTCGCAAACATCGGCTAGAAAGCTATCCGGGTGGGTTAACGCCAGGTGGTCGCGGCAAAGCTTTTGAGTCTCTGCCAACGAACGCCCCCGCAAGCGTTCGCCAATCGCCAAGGGGGCGATTGTCACCAGACCGCCAACCGAGGGGGTATCGTGGGTAACGGCGCCACACTGCTCGGCAGGCAGCCCCGCTTCCAGATTGGCGAAAAAACCGCGATGGTACGACTCGGCATAGGTATCCGGATGGGCAGGCGTGTCTGATGTCATCAACTTGATGTAGGCCTGAAGGAAGTTGTCCTGATCGTAATGGCCGCCCGACTCACCCATCGTTTCCATCAGCGTCAACGCGCAATACGCGTTTAGCGTGTTATCCCCTGGGCGCATGCCCTGGTGGTAGTGCACGTTAGGGCGATCCCAGAACGACTGTTTTCCTTTAAGAATCACGCCGCCGACAATATCCCGCGGCGCTTGGTTACCTGCCCCTTTGCGGCCACCGCCGCTGGTGGAGTGTAGTGACATAATCGATGAGGGATGAAACTCAGGCGGGGCTTCGAAGGTTTTTATGCCGTCTGGAAACGCCTTGTCGATATCGTGTACGTTGTAAAACCAGTGCACGGGCATCGCCAGCGCATCACCAATAAAAAGATTGCTGAGCGCGGCAGTTGCCCTGGATGTCACGTCGTCGGTCATGGTGGTGTTCCTTTAGCGTTATGGCGTACTTGGTTGTGAAACAGGTGGTTGTGACGTAGATGGCTGTGACGAGAAATCGTTAGCGGTGAAGCTCACCCTGAGCGGTTTCTTCTTCATTGGCCAAACACCGACCCGCACCGTTTGCCCGCCGCCATCTTGCACCACGTAGCTTTGCTGGCCATGGTGGCGAAGTGTGGCGGCCAGCTGGGCCAGGGCATCGGTATCGTTGCCACTGAGTAAGCCGATTGGCTGGCCTGGAAGCATCCAGAAGCGAGCCGCTTCCGCTGTCTCTAGCGGCTCCGGCGGCGCAGGCAGGTGGTTAGCCTGGCGCCATTCGAGCAGGGTGTCGGTGGTGCCGATGACCAATAGCGGTGGGCCTTCATCACGCAGCGCATCAAAGGGCGTGATTGCCTCGGCTTCGCGCCCTAGCACCCGCTGCGCCAGGGCGCGGTGGGCTTCGTCCAAAGCCAGCACCCGAGTAGTCGGGTCCAGCGTTAGCTGGCGCAGGATGGGTGGCGTCGAGCCGGGGTGACGTAGCAGGTCGGCAGCCGGGTCCACCTCAAGCGCTCGCGGGCGAGCGGTCATGGACAGCTCGAAGGGCTGGCGTAAGCCGTCCATCGGCTGGCGGTGGTTAATTTGTCCGGCGTCGGTGTCTACCACAAGCGGCACGTTAAGCGGCCAGGGGGCATGCTGGCCGCGCTGAACCAGTATGCCGCTGAGCCGGTAGCCGCTTTCTTGGCGTTTTACTTGTACCGATTCCAGGTGTAGCGAAGGACGACCGGGGCGAGTGAGCCAGGGTGTGAAAAAGGCATCCTGTGTCTCGCCGGTGGCCTGACTGAAGGCGTCGATCAGGACCTGCCAATCGGCGTTGTGATGCATCCATTCGTTGGCAATGCTGCGCAGGCCGAGATCGAAGGCTGCGTCGCCAATGCGTTGGCGCAGCATGTGAAAGAGCATCGCCCCGTGCTGATAGCCGATAAGACGGCCAGCGGGGTCGGCGTCTCCACGAAAGGCAACCAAGGCGGATTCTTGACTGGCAGGGAGGGCGGCCAGGTCGGCAAGCCAACGTCGCCGCATCGCCTCGGCCTCGCCCTGTTGTTCAGCCAGATCGTGGTCCGCCAAGTAGGTGGTGAGGGCTTCGGCCCAGTTGCCGCTGGGGTAGTCAACGCCCACACCCGCGCCCCACCAAGCATGCATGAGTTCGTGGGGCAGCGAGGTGTGGGGAATGAACGGCAACGGGATAACGCGCTCGCCCAGCAGGGTAAAACCCGGAAAAGCGAGGCCTACCGGCGCGGGCGAGGCAGCGATAGAAAAACTCGTATACGGCAACGGCCCCAGGCGTGCTTGAAAGCGAGCCAGCTGCTCGGCGGCGCGTTGCAAATAGGTCTCGGCAAACGCCTTATCCAGCTTTTCGGGGAATAGGGTGCGCAGCTGTACGCCTTCAACCGTGCGCTCGCGAAGTTGCCAAGGGCCGGCGGCAATCGCCACCTCACGGGTGCGAGGGTGGTAGAAGCGTGCTAGGTAACGATTGCCCTTATCATATTGCTCTTCAATCAGCGAGCCGCTGCCCACCGCCAGCTGGCCGTCGGGAACTTCAACGCTCAGCGAAAGGGGGCCCGCCGTGTCGCCCAGCTGCGGGTACCATCCGCTACGGGTCGGCAGAAACGTGCCTGCCACGTCGATACGATGGCGCTGGCCAGTGTCGGGAAGCGTTCCCCGCCAGTGAAGCGTCACCGGCAGGTCGCTGCCCGCCGCATCATCGCCCGCCGCCAGATGCCAGCGGCCCTCGGCATCCTGTGTGATGGCTAGCGCCTCATCGCCGCGCTGGGCGGAGGTCACCGTTAAGCCTTTCAGTAAGTGAAAGCTTGCATCTGCAGACAGATGCTGACGCAGTTCGCCCTGGATAGCGCGCGTGGTCGGGTCGAGTTGGATGATTAGGGTGCGTGAAGAAGAATCTGTCGATTCGCCCCAGGCGAACCCCGCCGTTAACAGGCCTAAAAGTAATAGCCCTAAAAGGCCACACAGCCTGCAGCCGTGGCAAAGCTCCAGCGGCAGCAGGCGATAGGCGTAGCGGTATCGTGACATCGGTGGCTCTTGATAAAAAGGTGTTCGTTCAGATTACCCAGAGCCTGCGTTGATGAAAAGCGACACGCCGAACAAGCCGCAACGGATGGCGGCTCGCGCTGCTTAAAAAGGCAGCACGCCGTTGAAACCAATACCCAGCACGGCAACGACAACAACAACGATAACGACAATAGTGGTAGTAGATGGCATTGTCTCTTCCTTTGAGTAGTGGGCGTTGCTAAAGCGTAGTCGCCATTAACCAGTTTCGCATACATGCGATAGGCAGCGAGGGGATTTTCAGGAATATATACCTAAACCTCTCGCCCCAATGCCCTACCTAGCCTGCCAAAATAGTCGCCGAAGGCGCAATTGATGCGTTCTCGCTGTTCGCCCTGTGGATAAAGCCCCCGTTCTGCTTCCAGTGAGGTTTTGGTGCCTTTGACCAAAAAGTGGTTGGTGAGAGGGGCGTCTTGTACAAAGGCTTCGAAGGCGCGGGCGCAGAGTTCTTCGGGTTTGCTGTAATAGAGCTGGCCGAGTTGTTTATCCATCTGCGCAGAGTTCTTAAACAACACGCTTGGCTGATCGCCCGTTGGCTGCAACAGAATGGCCTTAAAACAGCGCATCAGGGAATCGTTCAGCGGGTGGGGGATAGATTGCGCATTGGCGAGCCAAGCGGAAGAGGCGAACATGCCGCTGGGCGTACCGCGGAAACATTTCGTGGCGATATAGTGGTCAAAGGCATGAAACCACTCGTGGGCAATGCTACCGGGGCCAGCATTTTTGGCCAGCGAAAAGCTGCGTTGGCTGGGGGCGTAGTGGGCGGAAACACCAGGACGCCCGCCGCTGCCATACTGCAACGCTAGCGACCCGCGTAGCGAAATCAGCGCCTCAGGCCCTTGTAGAATCAACATTAAATCGCACAGCGCATCGTGGAACAGCTCGGCTGCCCGGTCGCGCTCGGCGCTGGTAACCCAGCGGCCAATCTCAATCGAGCGAAAATCAAACTGGCGTCGAATCAAGGCAAAGCTACTGACTTGCCCCTGGCGATGGTCAGGCCCGCTGCGGTAAAACGCCCGCGCTTCAATGCTCACTTATCGTTTCTCCTTGTATTCCACCACTTAGGCCCCCACTAAGTCACAGTAACGCATTTTATAGCTGCATATTTCATCGTTAGGAGAGAGTCATGAGCAAGCGCATTTTGGTCGTACTGACGTCGCACGATCAGTTAGGCGATACGGGTAAAAAAACCGGTTTTTGGCTTGAAGAGCTAGCCGCCCCTTATTACGTCTTTAAAGACGCGGGTGCCACGGTAACGCTAGCATCGCCGCAGGGAGGGCAGCCGCCGCTGGATCCCTCAAGCGACGCAGACGACAGCCAAACCGACGAAACGCGGCGCTTCAAGCAGGACGACAGTGCCAATGCTGAGCTGGCGGCGACTCATCGCCTAGGCGATATGAGCGCCGACGACTTCGATGCGGTGTTTTACCCAGGTGGCCATGGCCCGCTTTGGGATCTTGTCGACGACCCCGACTCCATTCGCCTGATCGAAACCTTTATCGCCCAAGGTAAGCCGGTCGCCACGGTCTGCCACGCGCCGATTGTGCTGGTGAATGCTAAGAATAGCGCCGGTGAACCGCTGGTAAAAGGCCGTGAAGTAACGGGCTTTACCAACGGCGAAGAAGAGGCCGTTGGCTTGACCAATATCGTGCCGCATCTGGTTGAAGACGCCCTGCAAAAGTGTGGCGGTATCTATACTAAAGCGGATGACTTCACCCCCTACGTCCGTGAAGATGGTCAGCTAATCACTGGGCAGAACCCACCTTCCTCGGCGCTTACCGCTGAAACACTGATGGCGTGGCTAGCAAAATAACCGCATAGCCAACCCCTTCTCTGTCTAAGCCCTAGCGAAATAGGCCCTAATGAAATAGCCCCTAGTGACAACGGCGGGCACAGCCCGCCGTTGGTGTGTTAGCGAGGGGCTGTTGGGGAAGGCTATTTTGCTTGGTGTTCCTCACGCGCTTGAATGAAATGTGCCCGCAGCCTTGCGAGTTCGGTCTCGTTCCATCCTTCTGGCTCTACTAGCGCTGCCCAGGCGTCTATGTAGTCCTCGGCGGCTATTTCGTGGCCAAAGCCGGGCGGGGCCGTGCCCGTTGCAAGGTCGGCCAGCAGTTGTAGCATGGTGACCACGGGGTACCAGCGTAGGTCCGGGGAAACATCCGGGCCACGTGGCTCGCGCATCCAGTCGGGTTCACGCCAAAAGGCAGCAGGTTCAAAAAAGGTAATTGGGTCGCTGGCGTACTGCAGAAAGGCAATTCGGAAGTCGCCCCATTGGGTTTCAGGCGCGCTCAGCTCTTGGTATTGATTCATAAAGCGCACAACGGCGCCGTCGCGGAACGTGGGTAGCCAAGCGGGTGATCCCTTGTCGCGGTCCTGGGTAACGGCACGCCATGTTTCACTGCGAAAGGGTGGGCCGCTCCAAAGCGCGCCATGAAATGGGTCTTCGATGATATCGTAAAAATCAAAAGAGAGATCTGAGTTTAGCGCGCCCAGGCTAAGCCCGAACAGGTAGAGCCGTGGGCGCTCATCGCTTGGCAACGATGTCCAATAATCGTAGACGGTGGTGAACAAAGCGCGGGCGTTTTCGACGCCGTATTCCCCCTCAGCAATCAGCGACAGGTGGCTAGGTAAGTAAGAGTACTGGGCTGCGATGGTGGCAATATCGCCACGCTGCAGATACTCGACTGTATCCTGGGCGGCGGGGGGAACCCAGCCACGCCCGGTAGGTGTTGCTAATACGAGCACCGAACGCTCAAAGCCGCCCACTCGAATTAACTCTTCCAAGGCAAGCTGGGCGCGTTCCTGGGGTGTTTCGGCGGCGCTTAAGCCGACATAGACGCGCACCGGGTCAGGCGCTTTCTCACCGGTGAACTGGCCGATTTCCTCACCACTGGGCCCTCGAGTAACAAAGCGGCGCCCTCGGCTGCCCAAGGCTTCCCAGCTAATCATCGATTCTGCGCTGCCAGGTTTCAGCGGGTCGTTGGGGGGTGAAATATCGTCTTGTATCAGCTCGTCGACCTGTTGGTAAGAGCGGTCAGCCGCCTGAAGTGCAAGCGAAAAAATGACGCCCTCCAGCACCGACCAAAAAAGCGCAATGGCCGCGATAGTGCCGAGTACATAGGCGACCCGACGGGGCAAGAAATGCGCCATCTTGCGCGAAAGGAGCCGAAAGGTGCGTTTAAACAGGTAAGCAATAAACAGCATGAAAACAAAGAGGACCAGCGCGATAAGCGCGATGGAAAAGGGGCGTGTTTCATTGGCTGGCGCCATTGCCATTAACGTGCGAATGCTATTTTGCCACTCAGCGGCTTGCCATAAAAATAGCCCCGCGATGATGGCGCAGGCGACCGCCGCTACCCTTTTGATCTGTCGCTCAATACGCGCGTTGGGCTCAGGGATATGCAGGTACGCCCACATCCAATGAAATGCCACACCCAGGGCGTAGCCAGCAGTAAAGCTAAGCCCTGAAACAACCCCCTGCGCGACAAGCGGACGAGGTAGCAGGCTGGGCGTCAGCGAAAAGGCAAATAGCAGCGTACCCAGCACCAGCCCTACGCCAGATAAACGGCTAAATAAATAGGTAAGCTGTTGTCTTTCTTTGCTAATCATCCTTGACCTTATGCGAGGCCCCTGGCAATCAATACGGGGCCGTTAGAAAGTGATGCGCGACATGATCGTTACAGTTTGCCACTCACTGGGAAAATCTTCTACGCTACGGCCGTTGGCCGTAATACCTTCGGCTAAAAACGGGTGCTAAAGCGTTGAGCCAATGGGCTTGTTGGAGGCGAGAATTGGTGGCCAAAAGCCAGCAAAGCCCACAAGAAAACCCGGTCAAGGAGTGGCCGGGTTTTTGTTGGCTGAATGACTCAATGACACGCTTATTAAATACGCATGATGTTTTAATGAACATCAGTTATGTATTTATAAAAGCTGGCTTTTTAGTGACTCAAGCACGCTTTTAGTTCAACAAGCGTAATGATAGTAGAGCGAGCTTAGTTCACTCATCGGGATTTCCATCGCTGTCTGACAGTTAAGGCAGCGCAGAGTGGTACTGTCTTTACCCGTGCCTTCTAACCGAAAGCGATTAAAAAACGGCGTTTTGGGTGACTCTGCATTGCCACAATGACGACAAACGACATCCAACCCTTTGACTCTATGGCTAATTGTTATACTGCGCACGCTGACCTCCTTTTGCAAAGGTTGATGATGGTACAGGCGTGGTAACATCCATGTGGAACACCATCGTTGCCGATGATGTAAAAAGTATAAGCAACGTTGGCCAGCCTCGCCAGGCTAAAAACGTTTATTTCCAGCGTGCGTTAATTCGGTGCGGAAGCGGTGCTGTTAGTCGATCCATTTAGATATTTAAAAAATTTTCGGTTTTTTAACGTAGGTTAGATAAACACGGCTCAATAAGGTCCAAAGTAGCTATACACCACACGGAAGTGGCAACAGGGAAGAAAAAGCGAGGAAAGCTTAAAGCAATCATGGAAGCACAAACAGGAGGTTTGTGAAGAAAACACGGAAGGTTAGATAAAGCCCCGGCCAGGGAATGGCTGGGGCTTCTTTTTTAGTGCTTATATTAAATGCGTGTTTTATTTTTTAGCTTTTTTCTTGGTTTTTTTGCTTTGCTGATCTGCCTTGCTTGGGCTGGTGTCTTTATTCCCTTCTTCACTACCTTCTTCACTACCTTTTTCACTACCTTTTTCACTACCGCCTTCGTTGTCATCGCTTTCCGGCTTTTCGCTACCCTGGTGAGTAAGCGGGTTGGCTTGGTCTAAACGCGGGTGGTTATCCAGGAATTCACGCTGCAGATCCGGTATAGCATCCAAGGCTTGCAGGGTATGGGTGAGGGCGTGAATCGCCGCCAGCACGTCCTGGGTATGGCCCGTTTCCGAAATGGTGTGCATATTACGGATCGGGAAACCAATCGAGGTAGCGGCACTGTCGATAGACGCCAACACCCCCGCCATGCCGTCGGTACCCGTATCCACACCAACAATATCGCGCTGCATCGGAATGTCCTGCGCTTTAGCAGCGGTGGCGATAATCCGGTTGAGCTGTTCGCTGGCAATCGAGCCCACCGCCATGGTGAAGCCTTTGCCCATCTCTAACGGCTGCATGCGCTTGTCGCCGATGCCGGGCGCGGCAACATAGTCGTGGTTCACATCGACGCCAATGAGGGCATCAGGTTTCATTTCGCCCGCCATCACGCGGCTGCCGAAACGGCCAATCTCTTCGTAGCTGGCAATCGCAAACAGTACGCGCACGTTTTTCGTGCCGCCTGCTTCGGCGATCAAGCGCGCCACTTCAGCGGCGACAAAGCAACCCAGGCCGTTATCCAGATAAGCGCCGTAGAAGGTATTGGGGCTAAAGCCGGGGCGAATAGGGCGGTCGAAAATAATTGAATCGCCAGGGCGTACACCCAGGTTCAACACCTGCTGCTTTTTGTTCTCGCCGTGGATCTGTAGATCCAGGTAAATCTGTTCTTTCTTAATGCCTTTGCTGCCATCGCGTTGGGCAGGGTCAGAAAAGTGAATAGCGCCCAGTGCTTCTACCGTGCCGCCTTCAATACAGCGGTAGCTGCCAGGGGCATCCGGGTCTTCGCTGAATAGCTTCACTTCGTGCCCGATCAGCACGGTGGGCAGGAACGAATCGGTATTGATCCAGATCTTGCCGTCTTCACCAATCGAACGCACCTGCATACGGATTTTATCCGCATGGCCGATGATCATGACTTTGAACATATCGTCACGGTCGGGGTGGGTGTCCAGCACCACGCCTGCGTTGCCCTTGAATTGGTGCAGGTGCCACCCTTTAGGTGCGAAAGATTCAAAATGCGGCTTAAGCACGCCATAGGTCATCGCGGCTTCCAGCCCCACAGGGCTGGGAGCTGCCAGAATATCGCGCATTAGCTTGAACTGCGCATCGGGCATTGGTTGCGTCCAGGGTTTTGCACTATCGCTCATCGTTGTCGCTCACTCATTAAGGTGGATGTTTATCACCCCTAGTCTGCCAGATTCCTGCGCAGTGTGTAGAGAAAGCCTCACCGAAACAGCTAAAGAATCGCTTACTGAGTTTCCTCGACCTAGGTCGTCATGACCCACTGCCCAAAACGCCTTACTATGACGATAAATACGCACGCTAATTAATATAACGATAGCTAAGCCGTCTCTTAAGAGCCGTTAAGGAGTATTCCATGACCACCGCTAGCCTTCGTTCGCAGCGCTTCAAGGTGCTGCTGGCGGGCGTATTCAGTCAATTGCTGTGTATCGGAGTGGCGCGCTTTGCCTATACGCCGCTACTGCCCGTCATGCAGCAGCAGAGCTGGATAGGCGACGCCGATGGCGGCTGGCTGGCAGCGCTGAACTATGCCGGTTATATGCTGGGCGCACTGCTGGCGGCGACCGTGCGCAGCATTCATGTTAAAGATACTCTGTATCGGCTGTGTCTGGTGCTGGCGGTGCTCACCACAGCCGGTATGGCATTGACCGAGCATTTTTGGCTGTGGGCAGGGCTGCGCTTTTTGGCAGGGTTTTCAAGCAGCGGCGCGATGCTGCTGGCCTCGGGGCTGATCATGCATTGGCTGATTCAGCACCGCCAGCGCGTTGAGCTGGGCATTCATTTCGCCGGGTTGGGCCTGGGCATTGTGCTCGCCGCCGTGGCGGTGGAGTTGATGCTGGCGTTGTCGCTGGACTGGCAGGCGCAGTGGTGGGGGTTCAGCGTCCTGGCGGTGGGGCTGTTGGTGCCTGCCTGGCGCTGGCTGCCGCGGCCGTCGCCTGCCGTGCCCGGTGCCTCTGGAGGCGAATCCGTTGCCACCAAACCGCCCACCCGTACCTTTATGCGCTGGATGCTCGCGGCCTATTTTTGCGCTGGCTATGGCTACGTGATCAGCGCCACCTTTATCGTCACGATTGTCGAGCGGGAGCCGCTGTTGGCCGGTGCTGGTAACTGGACCTTTGCGTTGGTGGGGCTAGCAGCGGCCCCGGCGGTGATGCTCTGGGATCTGGTCGCACGTCGGATCGGCTACCTAGGCGCCTTGATACTGGCTATGGGGATTCAGGTCATCGGCATCGTCCTGCCGACGGTAACCACAAGCCTTGCTGCGGTGTTATTCAGCGCGGTGCTCTATGGCGGCACCTTTCTTGGCTGCGTCAGCTTAGTGCTGACCATGGCGGGGCGATTATATCCCGCCAGCCCGGCACGAATGATGGGGAAAATGACCTTGGCCTACGGCAGCGCACAGATTATTGCCCCCGCGCTCACCGGCATGCTCGCAGAAGCGACCGGCCACTATAGCGTCGGGCTCTGGCTGGCCGGTGGTTTTGTGGCTCTGGGGGCGCTGTTGCTCACCTGGCTGCGGCGTGTCGACCAAACCGCTCAGCGCCTGGATGCCGACGCCAAAGCGGCGGTTTACGCCACGTAATTGACGCATACGCGGCACGATTTTTTAGGCATTCGTGGCAAAATCCTCTAGGATATGCGCTTTTTCCAACAGGGTAGCGAGTCATGGCGTCTTCTGAGCAACCTCGTACCCAGTGGCTAGGCCGCTGGGGCTTTATGCTGGCCGCCACCGGCTCGGCGGTTGGGTTAGGCAATATCTGGAAATTCCCCTATATCACCGGTGAGTTTGGCGGCGGTGCCTTCGTACTGGTCTATCTGGCCTGCATTTTTGCGGTAGGGGTGCCGGTTATGATGACCGAAATCGCCTTTGGGCGGCGCGGCCAGGGCAGCCCGGTGGACGCCATTCGCCGTGTGGTCAACGCGTCTGGCCGTTCATCGGCGTGGTCGCTGATCGGTTGGATGGCGATGCTCTGCGGCTTTATGATTCTGTCGTTTTACGTGGTCGTGGCAGGCTGGTCGTTTTCCTATCTGTGGAAAATGCTGGCGGGCGGCCTTTCCGGCAGCAGTGTTGACGACATGGCCGCGGTGTTCGGGGCCAACAACGCCAACCCGCTCAATCTCGGTTTTTGGAGTACTTTAGTCACGCTATTGACCATGCTGATTGTCGGTAAAGGCGTGCAGGAAGGTATCGAGAAAAGCGTAAGCTGGATGATGCCGGGGCTGGTCATCATGCTAGTGATCCTGATTGGCTTTGGCATGTTCTCTGGCGGCTTTGGCGCGGCGGTCAGCTTTCTGTTTTCGTTTAACGCAGGCAGCCTCTCCAGCGAGGGTTTACTGGCAGCGCTTGGGCATGCTTTCTTCACCTTGTCGCTCGCTTCCGGGGCGATTCTAACCTACGGCAGCTATTTACCTAAAGGCGCCTCGATTGGCCGCACCACAGTGAGTGTCGCCGTGGCGGATACGGTGGTAGCGCTGATGGCGGGGTTGGCGATCTTCCCGGTGATCTTTGCCAACGGCATGAACCCCGGTGAAGGCCCTGGGCTTATTTTCATGAGCCTGCCGTTGGCTTTCCAGGCGATGCCGCTGGGCACGCTGTTTGGCATTCTGTTCTTCCTAATGCTTTCCATGGCGGCATTAACCTCATCGATCTCCATGGTCGAAGCCACGATTTCCTGGCTGTGCGATAACAAAGGCATCTCGCGTCCGGCCGCTTCCTGGGGCACCGGCATTGTGCTGTGGCTTATCAGCACCCTGGCGATGCTGTCGTTTAACCTGGGCGCGGAGTGGACCCTGGGCGGTAAGAACTTCTTTGACTGGCTGGACTATTTAACCTCGCGCTGGATGATGCCGCTGGGTGGGCTGGGCACCGTGGTGCTGGCGGGGTTTGTATTAAAAAGCGACACCTTCCGCGAAGAGCTGGGGCTAGCGCCGCTGCCCTACGCGCTGTGGCTGACCATGGTGCGCTACGTTAGCCCGCTCGGCATTGTGGTGATTTTTGTCGATGCCCTGGGTGTCTATCAGGTCTCGTTTGCCGGCCACTGGCCATGGCTGCTGGCGATTCTGGTCGCCATGGCGGCGCTGGGTGAAACCCTAAGCCCGCGGCTGCGCCAGGCGTTGAGAACAACGTAATCCACTAAGGCGCCTGCCCCGATAACAACCGCCGCCGCTGGGCTTTTACCTCATCATGGCGCAGCGGCGTTTGGCAGGTCGCAAACACCTCCTTTAAAAACCGCTTGCGCGAGCCCCGATAGCTGCCGCTAAGAAGCGCCGCCTGGGTGAGGGCGCTAAGCAGTGTGTTACGTGACTCACCCGGAAGTTGCGCATAGCCCTGTAGGGCCGTGGGCCAATCAACCTCAATCGACTGGGGTTTTTCAGGCAGGCTATCCAGCAGGCGAGCCAATAGCAGCACCAGATTCGGGTGGGGGTGCTGGTTGCGCATAATCAGTTCGCCCACCCCCTGCGCCACTAAATGGCGGGTGTGCGCGGTAGTGTTCTCCAGCGTTTGCATCAATTGCTTAACCAGCGCTGGTCCGCGCGCCTGTAAATAGGCTTGTTGGATAATGCGTGAGGCAATCCAGGCGTTCCACACGGCGTATAGCGGCCCGGTTAATACGGGTAGCAAGCCGCGCAGCGTTAGGCGACCCAATAGCCGCCGCAGCAATAAACGCAATATGAAACTGCTTAAACTGATTTTCAAGCGGTAGAGCAGCGCTCGAAGGGTTAGCTTCCAGCCACGCAGATAGGCATGGGGATCAACGCCATAGATAAGGCTGCCGGGGCTGGGGTACTCCAAGGCTACCCGGGAAATGCCGTGAACGGTGAGCTGAATCTCGGGTGTTAGCGGCGCCGCGGGTTCGTAACGCAGACCCGCCAGACGGGTGATGTTGGCCACGCCGCGCAGCGCGTTCCAGTATAAAAAGCCGATTTCCAGCGCGGTAACAAAGCCTGCGAAGGCTAGGTAGCCCGCCCAGTAGGGGAGCTGCTCCCTAAGGTTCATGTTTTCCCAGTCACTGGCGGCAACGGCGCGCATCCACCATTCGGCGCCGCCAATCAGCGTGCCGGAAAGCAGGCCAGCGACGGCCGCCCAGGCGATAACCCAGCGCCGTGCGTGCTTTAACGCGTGCGGGTCAGGTGACTCAAGCGCCGGGTGGCGTCGAAAGTAGCCCTGTATATAGCGGTTAGCCCAGCGTTGCGCTAGGCCCGGCGCTGGGGCGTACTCTTTATCGGGACGGGTGAGCAACATAAAACCAGCACTTCCTGCGCATTTGAGGCCTCAGGGTAACGGTTACGTCCGCGAAGTACACTCATCAATAGCGCCGGGGTGAGTGCCCACTTTCATCAGCTCATCCCAGCGCGTGGTAAAACGGTTGGAGCGGTGAGCGCAGCGCAGTTGCCAGGCGGCCGGTGCGTTTGTCATGCCGAAGCTGATGGTGCCTTGCCCCATGCGCTGGTTGATCTGGTCCACCGTTGCCATTAAAAACGGGTGGCGGTCGCGGGAGGGGGAATGCAGCAGCGAAAGTTGGTGCTGCTCGGCATCCACTAAATCAAGCAGCATCACACCAGCTTTCATAAACTGATAGCGGGGCCGGTGAATCTGCTCAAGCCCCTGGCGAACGGCCTCCAGTATCACGCGGGTGTCGTCGCAGGGTGAGGGCAGGGCGACCAGCGTTTGGGGAAAATATTGCAGTTGATCGCGGCGATGGCGGTTCGTGTTTAAAAACACCATTACCGCACGGGCCAGGCTTTGCTGTTCGCGCAGCTTTTCGGCGCTACGCTGGGCATGGCGGCGCAGCGCGTTGTGCACTTGACTAAAAACGCCGGTGGGTTGGCCGAAGGAGCGCGAGGTCAAAATGCGCTGGCGCGGCTGATCCAGTGCGTTCATTTCCAAGCAGGGCGTACCGCGTAGCTCAAGGGCGGTGCGCGCCACCACCACGGAGAAACGCTTGCGCAGCTGCTTAATATCGCTTTCGCGCAGCGCCCAGGCGGTGGTAATACCGCTGACCGCTAAGCGCTCGGCCAGACGACGACCAATCCCCCACACGCTGGCAACCGCGGTTTGTTTAAGCAGTGCCGCGGTGGTGTGATCCTTGCCACTGAGCAGGCACACCCCCTGGTAGTGAGCGTCGTGCTTGGCAAGATGGTTGGCCAGTTTGGCGAGCGTGTGGGTAGGGGCCAGCCCAACACACACCGGCAAACCCAAATGGCGGCGAATACGCTGGCGCAGCTGACGCCCCAGCGCCTCACACTGTTGGGTGGTTAACCCTTCCAAGTAGACGAACATTTCATCGATTGAGTAGGGCGCAACCGCCGGGCAGGCATCGCGGAGCAGCTGCGTCAGCCGCGATGACATATCGCCGTAAAGTTCGTAGTTGGATGACAGCAACACTATCTTGCCGCTTCTGCGTAACCCCTCAAGCTTGAACGCCGGCGCCCCCATAGGGATATCGAGCGCTTTCAGTTCGGCGGAGCGGGCGATCACGCAGCCATCATTGTTTGACATCACGCCCACCGGCCTGCCTTCAAGCTTAGGCTGAAAAACCCGCTCGCAGCTGACGTAGAAGTTATTGGCATCGACGAGCCCGATCATCAGCGTAAATACTCATGCACAACGGCGCGCACCACGCCCCATAGCTGGCAATCGCTGCCTTCAAGGGGCAGCGGTGGGTAGTGCGGGTGGGCAGAGCACAGGTGCGGCGCGTTCTGGTGCAACGCATAGCGTTTAATCAACGCTTCACCTTCAAACATCGCCACCAAAATATGCCCTAAGCGCGGCTTAACCCCCCGGTCGACAATCAGTAAGTCGCCGTCAAAAATCCCCCAGCCCTCCATACTGTCGCCCGTCGCGGTGACATAAAACGTCTCGGTGGGGTTTTTGATCAACCGTGTATTGAGGTCTAGCGTGCGCGGCTCGTAATCCTGCGCAGGCGAAGGAAAACCGCTAAACCCCGCGCGACCCAAAAAGGTTAAATAAGGCAGCGGCTGAGCGCTTAACGGCAAGGCTGGCACGAACTGAGATGACTGGCCCGGCATCGTCGGCATCCTGACTGATTAAATTATGTATGGATATACAGTATTTAATTTTTGAGGAGAAAATGCAAATTGGCAGGGCTGTGTTAGCTAAAATCTCAACTAGTCGCGAGCTAAAGCTGCTTCCTACAAATGGCTATCAGCACCAGTGCAGTGATTAGGCTCAGGACTATTGTAGGAGGGCGCTTCAGCGCGCGAAGGGCGCCGAAGGCACCCCTTAGTCTCGTCATGCTGGTAGCTCAAACAATCGCGAGCTGAAGCTCCCTT
>NZ_BJXV01000027.1 GCF_007991175.1 Halovibrio variabilis | reverse complement strand
GGGTTTAAGCCAGCGGGTGATAATCTTGTCGATACATTCTTTTTGAGGATCGGCCTGAAGAATCGCACACTTATATTCATGGCTTGTACTTTCACACAATGTCATGAAGAGCCGTTACGCTTTGCACTCCCTCAACAATTGCTTACCCACGGGATTAAGCGGCTGCCGCTTGGGCCAAAAAGCAATCAGGTTCCGTTAGCGCCTTGGTGATAGCGGCCGCGTCACCACGTTAGCCGTTGGCTTATTGTTTAACGCCAATGTGGGCACCAAGCTAACCCCCACATCGCCAGCGACCATCTGCAATAGCGTTCGCGTATCGCGTACCCAGAAATCCACCTGGAAGGTATCGACTTCCTCCAACGAGTGAGCAAATATTTGCTGGATAAGCGCTTCACAGCCGCCTGATGACATAACTAGTGGGTGCTCCGCCAGTTCCGCCAGTTCCGCCAGTTCCGCCAGTTCCGCCAGTTCCGCCAGTTCCGCCAGTTCCGCCAGTTCCGCCAGTTCCGCCAGTT
>NZ_BJXV01000026.1 GCF_007991175.1 Halovibrio variabilis | reverse complement strand
CCAGTTCCGCCAGTTCCGCCAGTTCCGCCAGTTCCGCCAGTTCCGCCAGTTCCGCCAGTTCCGCCAGTTCCGCCAGTTCCGCCACCGTCACACTGGCTTGTTCGCTGAGGGAATGGCTTTCAGACAGCACTGCAGCAATTTCATCCTTTTTTAATAGCTGCCAATCAAAGTGCTCACGCCAGTAGGTGAGGTTCAGCTGCGTGACATCGGTTGTGATGCCCAACGCCGCTTTCCACGCACTCCTTTATCTCTTCTTCCATGCCTTCTAGAACCAGGCTGATGGCATCCGGGTAGCGGCTCGAAAAGCTCGCAAAAAGGGGTGATAACTATCCTCACACCAGAGACCAGATTAAATTAACCCAAAAACGCAAAGAAGGAAAATTCAATAAAATATTTAAATATCAATAATCTATATAAAAATAAAGATGCAAAATAAAAAACAATCTACCAATTAGAGTGCTACTCAAAATTTAGACTTGACCACCATAGTGGCAAGTGCATATCCTGTATCATCGAAACAACAATTTTGTTGCATTATGATTCCATCTCTTGAAAATCCGAATAAAAGCCCCTGGCCAGTTTTGCCAGCGGGAATTCACAAAGCCACTTTGGCGGAGGTAGAGAAAGTGTTTGCTACCAATGCCATTCGCCGACAACTTTTTGACGGGTTGCTGTCAGCATTCACAGCACTACGTGATGCGGGCTGTCGTACGATCTACTTAGACGGAAGTTATGTAACAGCTAAGCCCCACCCAGGTGATTACGACGTATGTTGGGATCCTACGGGAGTGATTCACGAAAAAATTGACCCCGTATTTTTAGACTTCAGCAATAAGAGAAAGAATCAAAAGTTAAAATACGGGGGAGAATTTTTTCCCTTTGGCTTCCAGGCTGCACCAGGAAAAACATTCCTAGAGTTTTTCCAGAATGATCGCTTCACAGGGCATTCTAAAGGAATCTTATCCATCGATTTGACTTGCGATCCCCTTGAATGTGGGAGGGCACGAAAATGATATATAACGAAAGGCAGTATAAGTCAGCACACAAACAATTTGAAAGGCTTAGCGAATCGCTTAGTTCTTTCAAACCCTCTGGAGTCGACTGGCTAGACTTAGCCCAGGTCAATGCCTTCGAATCCCAGATTTTAGATATAAAATCAGAGATTAAAGAGTATGAACTAATTAAGGAAGGTAAGATTTCCTACTCAGAGTGTTCTGGCTTATCAGAACTACCTAAGGCTCTCATATGCGCTCGGATTGGATTAGGCTTGACACAAAAAGGGCTTGCTGAAAAGTTAGGAATTCCAACTCAGCAACTTCAACGATATGAAGCATCTAATTATATGGGAGCTAGCCTTTCTCGCCTTATTAGTGTGGCCGATGCACTAAATGTGAAAGTTCGTGAAACATGGTCAGGCGCTAAGGCAGATACTGCTGACTCAGTTTTCTGCTGGAATAGTTTAGAGAATATAGATTGGGCATTATTTCCTGCGAAAGAAATGGTTAAGCGTGGATGGATTAAATCAAAGGTAGGAATAAGTGCTGTTGAACAGGTAAAAAAATATTTTCTTAGCGGTGGTGGCCATTATACTCCAGCACTTCATAGAAAAAAATTTCATGGCGAGAACAAACCTAATGAATATGCTTTATTAGCTTGGCAAGCGCGTGTATTGGAGCTAGCAAGAGAAGAGGTAGGATCTGGAATTATTTCCGAATACGACCATAAAGACAACTGGCTGAAAGAACTAGCTTCTTTAACTCAGGTTGAAAATGGACCCCTAGCAGCTAAAAAATTCTTAGCCGAGAAAGGAATCGTACTGGTTATAGAAAAGCATTTGCCAGGCACATATCTTGATGGTGCTGCCATGGTGCTTGAAACTGGACAACCAGTTGTTGCACTTACCTTAAGATATGATCGTCTAGATAACTTTTGGTTTGTATTATTTCATGAGCTTGCTCATATATCTCTTCATATCTTTGACTCTCTTCAAATGGACTACTTTGATGAAGAAGGAGATGGTGAAGGTGAAGGTGATTTAATTGAACGAGAAGCAGACGAGTTTGCTTTAGATGCATTGATTAGCAATGAGCTTTGGAATTCCTGCGTTTCTAGATTTTCAATGACTCCAGAAGCGGTTCGACTCGATTCAGAAAGAATAGGTATCCATCCAAGTATCTTGGCGGGAAGAATTAGAAAAGAAAGCAATAATTACCGCGCTCTTTCTGAGCTTTTGGGACACGGAAAAGTACGTATCTGCTTCGAGGAATAACTATGAAGATCACTAGTGATAAGTATGTACCAGCTCTAAAGTGGCGACAGGGAGAGTATCAAGCACTTCTAAACCTAAAAACTAAGGTTAAAGATAAAGTCGTTCCTCTTCTGACAATACCTCCTAGAGAGTATGATTTTGAGGAGAGGAAAATGAAAAAGACTGTCCATGAGCACGTTGAAACCTTCCCGAAGAGGCTTTATACCAAGTGGAGTAATCGACTTGCTCTAATCGACCTCCATGACTCTCTTGAAGATGAATTGATGGATGATGGGCGCTCAGTCATCGAATTCGTGTTAAATGACGCTGTTGGTTTGGGTTGCAATGTTCGCCCTGTTGTTAGCATCTCTAAAAGTAGTTCTTACATTTCCAGTATTCGCTCGTTTTTAACTTCTCACGAGACTGGAGTTGTTTTAAGACTCAAGCTGAATGAGCTTCTTAAACCAACAGTAAACTCGGACATAGCTACACTAATGAATTCGCTCGGTGTTAATTCTTGGGAAGAGGTGGATTTAGTCGTTGATCTAGAAGAGCCTGAAAACTTCGAGCCGTATAATCTTTTTGCTACAATAATTTCAGGAGCCATAAACAAGATAAACGGCTGTAGCGCATGCCGGTCGCTGATTTTTGTTGCAACATCACTGAAGCTTAGAGAAGTTAAAAAGCCAGGTGCCATTCAAAAGAGGCACGAGTGGGGTCTTTTCCTAAGTTTACGCAATGAGCTTACTAAAACAATTTATCCTCCCTGTTATGGAGATTACACCATAGAATCGCCTGCGTTTTTAAGCCTAGATATGCGCAAAATGAAGCCTGCTGGAAAAATTGTTTACACTATAGATGAAGAATGGTTTGTCCCTAAGGGAGGTGCATTTCGGGGTAACGAAGCCCAGATGATTGATCATTGCAAAGCAATTATATCTTCAGGAAAATATTCAACTAGTGGCTTTAGTGAAGGTGATAAACGAATTGATGAGACGGCTAACAAGCTTAACAATTGCGGTAACTTGACAACTTGGAAGTGGGTTGGCGTCAATCATCACATAACCTTTGTTGTGAGGCAACTCTCCAATCTTCACGACTCATAAACTTATTTTTCACCCACTGAATCAACTCCTGAGCTGTAAGTGTCGGAGGTATTAACTGATAAAGCCTCTCTCTAGATTGATTTAATTTTTTTTCCTCAATCCCTAGAGTTGTAAGCAATTCTATTATTTCTTTTCGCCATAGAAAGTGGGCTATGGCTGTAACTTCTAAATTTGGATTTTTCCTGGGTCGCTTGATAGTTTTAAATGCCACTGCACCTTTAGCACCTTTGGTCGCCACTATTAGACCGCACCAAGGAGGTAGAATGGCCATTATTTTTTGAATATGATTTGGAGCAGATATGATTGAAATTTTTTCAAAGCACTTTGAATACTCTGATAACTGTTCGGGAAGGCGAACTATACTGTCTTTTGAGCTTTTGATTTCAAAGCAGTGAAACGTACCGTTCAAAACTGCTATATCAGCTCTTTTTTTTCCATGAGAAACACCAAGCTCATCTATCACAATGGTACTTGGGCAATCATGAAAGTGCTGTAAGCGCTTTTTGTGAAAATGTTGTCTTATTTCAATATCCCGACTTTCCAATTGATATACTCCATGCGCATCTATGCTCTAAACAACTGCTTTCTCATCTCAGACCCTGCGAATTCTGCCACACTTATTCTACATCCGTATTCTGCTTTCACCAGCATACAAGCAATTCTGGCTTTTTACTCATGGCCAAGCAAGAGGTCTCCAGCAGTAGTGATGGCTGCATATAGACCATCATAGCCATTACCCCTGTAGAGTTTACCACTCAATTTGATGTTGTGAAGCTTGATATCAGCAAGCATAGTTCTTGCATCAAAAATCACATCGCGATGCCTATAAGCTTACAAATCAACATAATTAACTTAAGCTAATCAAAACCTTAATGATTAAAAACCACAATATAGTTCTGCAATTTCGCACAATATCAAAGCTTAGGTACAACATCAGCCATAGATAATACCAGCTACATTCCATGAATATGAATTACTTTGAATTGCCAAACGAATACTAAAAAAGCCCGCAATTACACGGGCTTCTGAATATTTCTACTATTTAGTACCAGTCAGAAACAGCCTTTCATTCACTCCCACTCAATAGTAGCAGGCGGCTTACTACTAACATCATAAGTCACCCGAGAAACCCCCGCCAACTCATTGATAATCCGGTTGGAAACCTTCTCCAGCAGCTCATAGGGCAGGTGCGCCCAGCGGGCGGTCATGAAGTCGATGGTTTCTACCGCTCGTAGCGCGATGACCCACTCGTAGCGGCGGCCGTCGCCGACTACGCCTACTGATTTCACCGGCAGGAACACGGCGAAGGCTTGGCTGGTTTTTTCGTACCAGCCGGAGGCGCGTAGCTCTTCGATGAAGATGGCGTCGGCGTCGCGGAGGATGTCGGCGTACTCTTTTTTGACTTCGCCGAGGATACGCACGCCCAGGCCGGGGCCGGGGAACGGGTGGCGGTACACCATATCGTAGGGTAGGCCGAGTTCCAGGCCGAGTTTGCGCACTTCGTCTTTAAACAGTTCGCGCAGCGGCTCGACCAGCTTGAGCTTCATGGTTTCCGGCAGGCCACCCACGTTGTGGTGGGATTTGATCACGTGGGCTTTGCCGGTCTTGGAGGCGGCGGATTCGATCACGTCCGGGTAGATGGTGCCCTGGGCGAGGAAATCGACGCCGTCAATTTTGCTGGCTTCATCATCGAACACGTCGATAAAGGTGTTGCCAATAATTTTGCGCTTCAGCTCCGGGTCGCTTTCGCCCGCAAGCTTATTAAGGAACAGGTCTTCGGCGGCAACGCGGATTACCTTCACGCCCATGTGCTTGGCGAAGGTTTCCATTACCTGGTCACCTTCCGCTTTACGCAGCAGGCCGTTATCGACAAATACGCAGGTCAGTTGGGTGCCAATCGCTTTGTGTAGCAGTGCCGCTACTACAGAGGAATCCACGCCGCCGGAAAGGCCGAGCAGTACGTGACTGTCGCCGACCTGTTCGCGTACACGCTGAACCTGGTCTTCGATGATTTGCGCGGGCGTCCAGAGTTTTTCGGCTTTACAGATATCCAGCACGAAGTGCTCGAGAATGCGTTGGCCTTGCAGCGTGTGGGTCACTTCCGGGTGGAACTGTACGCCAAAAAACTGCTTCTCTTCCCAGGCCATGGCGGCGATTGGGCAGCTGGGTGTTGAGGCCGTCACGGTGAACTGAGCGGGCACTTCGGCTACCTTGTCACCGTGGCTCATCCATACGTCCAGCAGCGCCTTGCCGGTGTTGGTATCAACGTGGTCTTTAATGCCGTTAAACAGCGCGTTGTCGACGTCGATTTGAATCTGTGCGTAGCCGAACTCGCTTTGGTTGGATCCGGCCACACTGCCACCCAGCTGCTCGGCCATGGTCTGCATGCCGTAGCAGATACCCAACACCGGCAAGCCCATTTCAAACACGCACTTGGGCGCCCTCGGTGAGTCCAATTCGGTCACCGATTCCGGCCCACCGGCGAGAATAATGCCGTTGGGGTTGTACTCGCGGATCTCTTCTTCGGTGATATCGAAGGCGCGGACTTCAGAAAACACACCGATCTCGCGCACACGGCGGGCGATTAGCTGGGTGTACTGGGAGCCGAAATCGAGAATCAGAATCTTATGGGCGTGAATGTCACTCATGGCGGGGTCTCGGTTAAGCGGTGTGGGTGCCGCTGGTAAGGCCAAAAAGCAAGCGGCGAGCTATGGTGCCCGCCGCTGTTTTAACTAAAAGTGCTGGTTAGCTCACCCGGTAGTTGGGCGCTTCTTTGGTGATCTGCACGTTGTGAACGTGGGATTCGTTAAAGCCAGCGCCGGTAATCTGAACAAACTCCGGCTTGGTGCGCATTTCCTGGATATCGCGGCAGCCGGTGTAGCCCATGGAAGCGCGCAGCCCGCCCATCAGCTGGTGGACGATGGCGCCCATCATGCCTTTATAGGGCACGCGGCCTTCAATGCCTTCCGGCACCAGTTTCTCGGCGCCTTCGCTTTTATCCTGGAAGTAGCGGTCGGCGCTGCCCTGGTTCTCAGACATAGCGCCCATGGAGCCCATGCCGCGGTAAGCTTTGTAGGTACGGCCCTGGTAAAGCTCCACTTCGCCCGGCGCTTCTTCGGTACCGGCCAGCAGACCACCCACCATCACGGCGCTGGCGCCTGCGGCTATGGCTTTGGAAAGATCACCGGAGAAGCGGATGCCGCCGTCAGCAATCAGCGGAATATCAAACTCTTTGAGCGCTTCAGCCACGTTGGAAACCGCGGTAATTTGCGGTACGCCAACGCCTGTCACAATACGCGTGGTGCAAATAGAACCCGGGCCGATACCGACTTTCACGGCATCTGCGCCTGCTTCGGCTAGCGCGCGGGCCGCGGCGGCGGTGGCGATGTTGCCGCCAATCACCTGAATGGCCGGGAAGTTCTCTTTGATCCAGCGAACGCGGTCGATAACGCCTTTGGAGTGGCCGTGGGCAGTATCGACAATGATCACGTCCACACCGGCTTCAGCCAGCGCCGCCACGCGGTCCGGGGTTTCCGGGCCGGTACCGACCGCTGCTCCCACTAACAAACGGCCGTCGCTGTCTTTGGCGGCCATCGGGTAGGTGCGGGCTTTTTCGATATCTTGAAAGGTCACCAGGCCGCGCAGATGGAACTCGTCATCGACGATCAGCATTTTCTCGATGCGGTGTTCGCGCATTTTGGCTTTGCTGGCTTCAAGGTCGGTGCCTTCCTTGACCGTAACCAGCCGCTCGCGGGGGGTCATGATCGCTTCAACGCTGTCGCCGTGGTTAGGCTGGAAGCGCATATCGCGCTCGGTCACAATGCCGACCAGCGTCTCGCCTTCCACCACGGGAAAGCCGGAGAAGCCGTTTTCCCGCGCCATGGCGAGCAGGTCTTCGAGCTTGGCTTTGGGGCTTACGGTGACCGGGTCTTTGACAATCACGCTTTCGTGCTTTTTAACCTTGCGCACTTCAGCGGCCTGCTGGGACATGGCCATGCTTTTATGGATAATGCCGATGCCGCCTTCCTGGGCCATCGCAATCGCTAGGCGCGCTTCGGTAACGGTGTCCATCGCGGCAGAGAGCAGTGGAATATTGAGCGAGAGATTGCGAGTCAGGCGGGTTTTGAGGCTGACATTCTTGGGCAGAACATCGGAGAAGCCGGGAACGAGGAGTACGTCATCGAACGTTAGTGCTTCTTGGGCCATACGTAGCATAGCGGCAACACCCTGATTGAGAGGAAGTGGGGCGTGAAAGGTTAATCGCCTATTATAGCGTTTTGAGGGGTGTCCCAGCAATGCAGTCACGCTGTTGTGCTTATACCAATTGCTAATCACGTATGCTGTTAGGCTGATAGCTGGCCATTTCTACTGTTCAAGGGGGCTTTTTGTCTCAACAAATTATTGTTTACACCGATTACGTTTGCCCCTTCTGCCTGCTGGCGGAAGAGGTAATTGCCCAGGCGACTGAAGGCTTAGAGGTCGAAATCCGCTGGCGCCCCTTTGAGCTGCGCCCGGCCCCGGTGCCTACCCTGAAGGTGGAAGACCCCTACTTGCCCCAGGTGTGGCGCGAGTCGGTTTACCCCATGGCGGAAAAGTTGGGGGTGCCAATTAAGCTGCCCAATATTTCGCCGCAGCCGCGCACCGACAAAGCCTTTGAAGTATTCGCCATGGCCGAAGAGCAGGGTTTGGGCCACGCTTATTCCATGGCGGCGCTGAAAGCGTTTTTCCAGCAGGAGCGCAACATCGGCGATCCCGAGGTACTGGCGGATATTGGCGAGTCGGTAGGTCTTGAGCGCCAAGCGGTGCTGGATGCGCTTGCCAGCGGGCAATACAGGGAGCAGCACCGGACAGCCCTGCGGCACGCAGTGGAGGAGGCACGTATTCAGTCGGTGCCTACCCTGGTCATCGATGGCGAAGTGATTCAGGGCGTACCCGACCCTGCGGCCCTCAAACGTTTTCTGATTGAGCGGGCTTAACCCTATGGCCTCCCCCACTCCGCAAACGCTTTCCGTCAGCCAACTCAACCAGCGCGCCAAGCAAACCCTTGAGCGCGATGTGGGCGAGGTGTGGGTGGAAGGCGAGCTTTCTAACGTTTCCCGCCCCGCCTCTGGCCATGTTTATTTCACCCTGAAGGATGACCGGGCGCAGATCCGTTGTGCGCTGTTTCGTCAGCGGGCGCGGTTTGTGTCTGCGCCGATGCGGGATGGCGATCAGGTCAAACTGCGTGGGCGGGTGTCGCTGTTCGAGCCGCGGGGTGACTACCAGCTGATTGCCGAGGCCGTTCAGGCAGCAGGCCTGGGTGAACTGCTGGCGGCCTTTGAGCGCTTAAAAGCCCAGTTGGAGGGCGAAGGCGTGTTTGCCAATGCCCGGCCGCTGCCCTTTCCGCCCCGCAAATTGCTGATTCTAAGCTCCGCCACAGGGGCGGCCATTCGCGATGTGCTGGCGGTGCTGGAAGCCCGCTGGCCGCTGGCGGATGTAACGCTCATTCCGGTACCGGTACAGGGCGCCGAGGCTGCCCCGGCGATGATCTCGGCGCTGGCGTTGCTCAATCGCCAGGCGAAGCTCGACCCGGAGCGCGATGTGATCCTGATCACCCGCGGCGGCGGCAGCCTGGAAGACCTGTGGGCGTTTAATAACGAACATCTAGCGCGGGCAATTTTTCACTCCCGGCTGCCGGTGATGTCGGCGGTGGGCCACGAGGTGGATATCACCCTGGCAGATTTCGCCGCGGATATGCGCGCCCCTACCCCATCGGCAGCCGCCGAGCGATTGGTGCCGGATCAAAACACCTTTAAACGCCAGCTTGAACACCAGCACAGCCGCCTTCAGCGGGCCATGCAGGCGCGGTTAGAGCGCGACAGCCAACGCCTGGATACCCTGCGCGCCAAGCTGCGCCACCCCGGCGAGCAGCTCAATCGCCAGCGCCAGCACTTAACCGCCCTTAATCAGCGCTTAAATCGCGCCATGCAGCTAACGCTCACCCAGCAGAAAGCCCAGCTAACACAGCTGAGCAGGCGTTTGGCCAGCCAGGACATGGCGCGATTACACCGCGCGGAAAGCGAGCGGGTAAGCCAGTTACAGCGCCGCATGGGTAGCGCCATGCAGCGCCAGCTGGAAAGCCGTCAAGCACGATTAACCGCTGCCGCGCGTGAGCTGAATGCGGTCAGCCCGCTAGCGGTTCTGGGGCGCGGCTACGCCATTGCCCAAGATGAGCAAGGCCAGGTGATTCGCCGCGCGGAAGATACCCAACCGGGTCAGAAGCTCAAGCTACGGCTAGGTGAAGGCAGGCTAAGCGTGGAAGTAAAACGGCGCTACAAGCAGTAGCGCCTTGGCTGATTAGCCCTGGGCTGATAAGCGTTTTTCAACCATCATTTTTGGCTCTTCGTCATTCGGTATGGAAGTGTGTCTACCAGTCTGATAGCAGACCTGTGGGAGGTAGCTTTAGCTCGCGACGATTTAGGCTGCCAGCCTTACAACCTTGAGGGTGCCTACGGCACCTTTCGCCGAGATGTCGGACCACCGAGATGTCGGACCACCGAAGTGTCGGACCATGCTGAAGCGACCTCCCACAACAGATAGCTGGCTTAGTGGTTGCGATCTGAACCGTGAGATACAAAATTGCCGATCTATCTTAAATCCACATTAGATGATGAACAGCCTCATTTTTTGTCATCTTTGTTCGACTTTTTATCGTCATCATATTTGGGATTAACGTGATGGGTATCCGGCATTGGATTGGCCTCATCAAAATGATCGTCCGGATCTTTATGGGTTTTCTTGTCGTGCTTGTCATGTTTGGCGTCTTTAGTCATCGCTTCATCCTTGTCTTAGTGGTCTTCGCTGCTTAAATCCCTTGGTCATCACGGCCAATGGGGCTCCTTGAAATAGGAGGTGAGCGTCAGTGGGAAGTTCACTAACGCCTATAATCCACCCACTGTAGTTCCTCCCTCTCAACTTGCCATTCATGCCCATACGCCCTGGCACCATATCTAAGATTAAAATCCTTCATAAAACAATCATTTGAAATCAAAAAATCTGTGCATTAGCAATATTGATAGCACTCATGCCCCGCCACTATCGCCTGTCTTTTTTACCCTTCGCTTTATTAGCGATCGGGCGCTTTGTAGTTTGCCGTTGTGGCTACCTTGTTCTACTTTTAACAACGTAAAGGCGCTTGAGGACACAAGCGCTTGACCAGCACAAGCACCGACACAGCACTAGCAAAGACACAGGTAAGCAGTTATCCGTTGGTGGTGTTTTATAGCAGTGTGCCAACAATGGAGTGGCCGCACATGAGTGATCAACAGCAACCTCCCCAGCATCAAGACAAGCAGCCGGGCGATGAACACGCCATGCGCCCGGAACCCGAGTACATTCGCGCGAGCTACCGCGGCGCTGACAAGCTGCTCCATAAAGTCGCGATTATCACCGGCGGCGACAGCGGCATTGGCCGCGCCGTGGCGGTGCACTACGCCCGCGAAGGCGCCGACAGCACAATCGTGCACTTGCAAGAAGATAAAGATGCCGAAGAGACCAAGCGGCTGGTGGAAGCCGAAGGGCGCCACTGCTTAGTGTTGAAAGGCGATGTGGCGGACCCTGCTTTTTGTCGCGAGATTGTTAAGCAAACCCTCGACCACTTCGGCAAGATCAATATTGTCATTAACAACGCCGCTGAACAGTACGACTGGGACGACATCACCGAGGTCCCAGACGACCAGCTAGTGCGCACCTTCCAAACCAATATTTTTAGCCACTTCTATCTCACCAAATCGGCCGTGGCGCATCTCAGCGAAGGCGATACGATTATTGCCACCTCATCGATCAATGCCTTTAAGGGCAACGATACCTTGATCGACTACGCTGCGACCAAAGGCGCCATTCAGGGCTTAGTGCGCTCGCTGGCCATGTCGCTGATGGATCGCGGTATTCGCGTTAACGCCGTAGCGCCGGGCCCCATATGGACGCCGCTAATTCCCGCCAGTTTTGAAGACGAAAAAGTGGCCGCGTTCGGTGGACAAGTGCCTATGAAACGCGCCGGTCAGCCCAGCGAAATAGCCCCTGCGTATGTTTACCTCGCCAGCGAGGAATCGTCCTACATGAGCGGCCAAACACTGCACTTAAACGGCGGCGTCATCCTAAACACGTAACACGTAGTTTACTTTTTTAATCAAAAAGTTGCGGCCATGGAATGCGTGTGTGACTCATTTTTCTTCACCACTTAAATGAGTATTTGTCGCTCAGAAGTCAATTTAATGAGCTACGCTTTTTTTTAGCGACCCACATTTTGCAAACGCTTTCGTCGCCCTACTCTTCGTGATGGATAGCGTGACCACTCAACAGGTAAAGGTATGGCTGAGACTGTCAACGACTTACTAGTCCGCTATTGGGCGACAGGTTTTTTTGTGGTCGCCACCTTGGCGTTATGCGCCCTGATGGTAGGTGTTTCCAGCCTGCTGGGTGGGCGCAGCCAGGGGGTCAATAGAGACCTTCCCTTTGAGTCGGGCATTGTCGGCACGGGTGATGCCCGCCAGCGTTTTTCCGTCAAGTTTTACCTAGTCGCGATGTTATTCGTGATTTTTGATATTGAGGCCGTGTTCCTATTTTCCTGGGCGATTGTCATTGAAGACGTGGGGTGGACAGGATTCTGGGGCGCGGCGGTTTTTGTTTTTATTCTGCTGGCTGGTCTGTTGTATGACAGCCGAACCGGTGCCTTGGACTGGGCGCCGGGAGCATCTGGAGGCGAACAATGAGCTATACCCTGACCAGGGCGGACCAACCCACCGAAGGCAGCCGCCGGTACCCCACCCAAAAAGGGGAACCGTCCGAGGACCCGGTGAAGCGCCAGCTGGAACGCAATGTGTACACCGGAAAGCTCAGTGAAGTACTCAATTCCGCGGTCAACTGGGGCCGTAAAAACTCGCTGTGGCCGTACAATTTTGGCTTGTCCTGCTGCTATGTGGAAATGACCACCGCGTTCACCGCTCCTCACGACATTTCCCGCTTCGGTGCTGAAGTCATTCGGGCCTCGCCGCGGCAGGCGGATTTCATGGTCATCGCTGGCACCTGTTTTATCAAAATGGCGCCGGTCATCCAGCAGCTCTACGATCAGATGCTAGAACCTAAATGGGTAATTTCCATGGGTTCCTGCGCCAACTCCGGCGGCATGTACGATATCTATTCGGTGGTACAGGGCGTCGATAAATTCCTCCCCGTGGATGTGTACATCCCCGGTTGCCCGCCCCGGCCCGAAGCTTTCCTCCAAGGCTTGCAGTTGCTGCAGGACTCGATCCAGGAGGAGCGGCGGCCACTTTCCTGGGTTGTCGGTGATCAAGGCGTTTATAAGGCCGATATGCCTTCCCAGCGGGAAAAGCATCGTGACCAACGGATTCAAGCCACGGAATTGAGAGCACCCGACAAACTCTGACTGCGTTCTCAGTCGTTTCACCACTGATGCCAGGAGATGAATCACGACCATGAACATGGATACCGTCAGCATTTCAGACACGTCCGGTGACAACCTGGTCAAAGCCCTGAAACAAACGTTTGGCGACCGAGTGCTTTACGAGCAAAGCACCTATACCGGTATGCCGGTGGTCTGGGTGACCCGGTACGCCTTGACTCATCTGCTGGATTATCTGAAACGCCTGACCGCGCCCTATGACCTGCTCTACGATCTTTCTGCTATCGACGAACGGCTTCGAACGCATCGCCAAGGGTTGCCGCCGGCTGATTTCACGGTGTTTTACCAGCTGATGTCGATTACCCGCAACGCGGACATCATGCTGAAAGTGGCGCTCTCAGCCGATGACCTGAGCGTGCCCACCGCGGTCCAGGTTTTCCCCGCGGCTAACTGGTACGAGCGGGAAGTTTGGGACATGTTCGGCATCAGCTTTGCCGGTCATCCGCACCTGACGCGGATTCTTATGCCGCCGACCTGGACCGGCCACCCGCTGCGTAAGGACTACCCCGCCCGAGCGACTGAGTTCGACCCCTACACCCTGACAGTTGAAGGTCAGGAGACCGAGCAGGAAGCCATGCGCTTCGAGCCGGAAGCCTGGGGGATGCAGCGGGAGCGTGACGGCGCCGAGTTCATGTTCCTCAACCTGGGGCCCAACCACCCCTCAGCCCACGGTGCTTTCCGGGTCGTGCTGCAGCTGGACGGCGAGGAGATCGTCGACTGCGTGCCGGACATCGGCTACCACCACCGGGGTGCTGAGAAAATGGCCGAGCGCCAGTCCTGGCACAGCTTCATTCCCTATACGGATCGCATCGACTACACCGGCGGGGTGATGAATAACCTGCCTTATGTGCTGGCGGTGGAAAAGCTGGCGGGCATCAAGGTGCCGGACCGGGTGAAAGTGATCCGGGTGATGATGGCGGAAATGTTCCGCATCACCAGTCACCTGCTATTTTTGGGGACTTACCTACAGGACCTGGGGGCCATGTCGCCGGTGTTCTACACCTTCAGCGACCGGCAACGGGGCTACGCGGTCATCGAAGGCATTACCGGCTTTCGCATGCACCCGGCTTGGTACCGCATTGGTGGCGTGATGCAGGACCTGCCCCATGGCTGGGAGAAGCTGGTGCAAGGCTTTCTCGACTGGATGCCCCCACGGCTAAGAGAGTACGAACGCGCCATGATGGAAAATGCCATCGTGCGCAACCGCACCCGCCATGTGGCCGCTTTCGATACGGCGGAGGCGCTGAAGTGGGGCATTACCGGGCCCAACCTGAGGGCCACCGGCTGCGACTTCGACCTGCGCAAGCAGCGGCCCTACTCGGGCTATGATCAGTTCGACTTCGAGGTGCCCCTGGGCCACAACGGCGATGTGTTCGACCGGGGCCAATTGCGCATTGAGGAAATGCGCCAGAGCCTGCGCATCATCCAGCAATGCGTCAACCATATGCCCGCTGGCGACTACAAGGCGGACCACCCGCTGACCACCCCACCGCCCCGAGAGCGCATGCTGGAGCACATTGAGACCTTGATTACCCACTTCCTGCAAGTCTCCTGGGGGCCGGTACTCAAGCCGCAGGAGTCCCTGCAAATGGTTGAGGCCACCAAAGGTATCAACAGTTACTACCTGACCAGTGATGGCAACACCATGAGTTACCGGACCCGCATCCGCACACCGAGTTTTCCGCACCTACAGCAAATACCGTCGGTGATGCGCGGTGGCTTTGTGCCGGACCTGATTGCCCACCTGGGGAGTATCGACTTCGTCATGGCCGACGTGGACCGCTGAATATGGCAACGACACCGCACACAACACTGATCGACAGCGATGGCTTTTTACTGCATGCGGAAGATGAAACCGCGATGCGGGCAGAAATGACCCATTACGAGCAGCCCCAGGCCGCCTGCATCGAAGCACTCAAGATTGTCCAGCGCCGCCACGGCTGGGTGCCGGATGAGGCCATTGGTGCGATTGCCCGCGTACTGGGCATCGCCCCGGCGTCCGTCGAGAGTGTCGCCACGTTCTACAGCCTGATTTTTCGCCAGCCAGTGGGGCGTCATATCGTGCTGGTCTGCGACAGCAGCGCCTGCTTTTTGAGCGGGTTTGACGAACTCAAGCAGGCCCTGGTGAACCAGCTGGGGATTGATTATGGCCAGACCACTGAAGACGACCGTTTCACCCTGCTGCCGGTGTGCTGCCTGGGGGCCTGCGATGGCGCACCGGCGCTAATGATCGACAATGACACTTACGGGCCGGTCACGGCAGACGACCTGCCCGCCCTGCTGGAGAGTTATTCATGAGCCAGCCCACTGATAACCAGCCCATTGCTAATCAGCGAAGTTCGGTGCGCTATCGCAGCCGCCTGATGCAGTCAGAAGCAGAGCGCCACGCCGATACCCACCCGCTGACCTGGCGGCTGCGCGACGACGGCGCGGTGGTCTGGCTTGATGAACACCTGCACAAGAACGGTTACCAGTCGGTTCGCAAGGCATTGGACGCAGGCGACCCCCAGGCGGTTATCGCCACCATGAAGGAGGCCAACGTTCGCGGTCGCGGCGGCGCTGGCTTTTCCGCTGGTCTCAAGTGGAGCCTGACCCTGCAAGGAGACGACATCCCCCGCGGCTATCTGATCTGCAACGCGGATGAGATGGAGCCGGGCACCTTCAAAGACCGGCTGCTACTGGAACAGCAACCCCACCTGTTGATTGAAGGAATGATCCTGGGTGCCTACGCCAATAACGCCTTCTATGGCTATATTTTTCTGCGCAGCGAGTACGTTCAGGCCGCCCAAGTGCTCAACCGGGCCATCGACGAAGCCAGGGAGGCGGGCTGGCTGGGGGCCAATATCAACGGCAGCGGCTTCGACTTCGATATTGCCGTCCATACCGGCGCGGGCCGCTATATCTGCGGCGAAGAAACCGCGCTGCTCAACGCCCTGGAAGGCGGACGTGCCAACCCCCGGTCCAAGCCGCCGTTTCCCGGCCAGTCAGGCGCCTGGGGCAAGCCGTCGGTCGTCAACAACGTGGAAACCCTGTGCAACGTGCCGGGGGTCGTCTTAAACGGCGCCGACTGGTATCAGGGCCTTTCCGGTGAGCGCACCGACGACGGCGGCACCAAACTCTACGGCGTTTCCGGCCCGGTGGAAAACCCCGGCCTGTGGGAGCTGCCTATCGGCACCACGGGCGCGGAACTCCTCGACAGGGCCAGGGGTATGCGCGGTAACCACCAGCTCAAGGCCTGGCTTCCCGGCGGTGCCAGTACCGGCTTTCTATTGCCGGAACACCTGGCGCTGCCGCTGGACTTTGACACCGTCGGCAAAGAAGGCAGCCGCCTGGGCACCGGCCTGATGACGGTGGTGCCACAGGCACAGAGCATGGTGTCGCTAATGCGCAATATGGAAGAGTTCTTCGCCCGGGAGTCCTGCGGCTGGTGCACGCCTTGCCGCGACGGTCTGCCCTGGAGCGTCAAGCTGTTACTCGCGCTAGAGCATGGCGAAGGCGAGCCCGGCGACATCGAACTACTCGATAAGCTGGCCGCGGATTGCGGCCCCAGCCTGACCTTTTGTGCCCATGCGCCAGGGGCCGCCATGCCGCTACAGGCGGCACTGAAACACTTCCGGCACGAATTCGAACAGGGCGTTAAAAAGCCCCGCGGCGAAATGCACAGCACCACGATGACCCACGAGCAATAGGAGCAACGGGACTAGCCATGGCCATTATTCATGTGGATGGACAAGCGTACGAGGTGAACGGGGCTGATAATCTGCTTCAGGCCTGCCTGTCCCTGGGCCTTGATATTCCCTACTTCTGCTGGCACCCCGCGATGGGCAGCGTCGGGGCCTGCCGCCAGTGCGCCGTGCGCCAGTACAAAGATGCGGATGACGACCAGGGCATGCTGGTGATGTCCTGTATGACGCCGGCCAAGGATCAGACCCGGATTGATATCGAGGACGAAGAAGCTCGCACCTTTCGCGCCAGCGTAGTGGAGTGGTTAATGATCAACCACCCCCATGACTGCCCGGTGTGCGAGGAAGGCGGCCACTGCCATCTACAGGACATGACGGTGATGACCGGCCACGACCGCCGCCGCTACCGCTTTAGCAAGCGCACCCGCCGCAATCAAAACCTGGGGCCGTTCATTGGCCACGAAATGAACCGGTGCATTACCTGCTACCGCTGTGTGCGCTTTTACAATGACTATGCTGGTGGCACCGATCTGGGCGCTTTTGGTAGCAAAGACAATGTCTATTTCGGCCGCTATGAGGAAGGCACCCTTGAGAGCCCTTTCGCCGGGAATCTGACCGAGGTATGCCCGACCGGGGTGTTTACCGACAAGAGCCATGCGGCCCACTACACGCGCAAGTGGGACCTGCAGTTTGCGCCGAGCATCTGTCACCAATGCGCGATGGGCTGCAATATCAGCCCCGGCGAACGCGGTGGCAGTCTCCGCCGTATCGAGAATCGTTACCACGGCGACGTCAATGGTTACTTCCTCTGCGACCGCGGCCGTTTTGGTTACGGCTACGTGAACCGCAGCGACCGCCCCAAGGTGCCGGAGTGGCGAGCACAGCTGGACCAGACGCCCACTCACTTGGAAGTGGACGCCGCCCTGGACCATATCACCGATGCGTTGCGTCATGCCCGGCGGGTGATCGGCATTGGCTCCCCCCGGGCAAGCCTGGAGAGCAACCATCAGCTGCGCGAACTGGTGGGTGATAAGCATTTTTCCACCGGCATTGAGGCCCAGGAACAGGCCTGCCTGGAACGCATGAATCACCTACAGCGTACGGCAGGCCTGCCCACGCCCACCCCGCGCGAAATCGAGCGCCACGACGCCATCCTGATATTGGGCGAAGACCCCGTGCAGAGCGCTGGTCGCTTGGGCCTAAACCTGCGCCAGGCGGCGCTGGCCCGTCGAGAAACGATGGGCGAGAAGCTTGATGTGCCGACCTGGGATGCGGAGGCGCTGAAAACCCTGGGACAGGACTCATACCACCCGCTGCACATCGCTTGGCCCACCACCACGGAGCTGGACAGCGTCGCCATCCGCCATAGCCTAGCACCAGAGGAGATCGCCCGGCTGGGGTTTGCGGTAGCCCATATCATAGATCCATCGGCGCCGGCCGTGGACCGCCTTGATACGGCGACCCGGGAAACGGCCCAACAGATTGCCGACGACCTGATGGCAGCGGAACGCCCGCTGGTGGTTAGCGGAGGCACCTTGACGTCCGAAGCGATCCTTGAAGCCGCGGGCAATATTGCCAAGGCGCTTTCCATGCATGCCAAACAGGCAGGCCTGGTGTTAATCCGCCGCGAGGCCAACAGCACCGGCCTTGCCCTGATGGGTGGCCAGCCCCTCGATTGGGCGCTGGACGAACTGGCCCAAGGCAACGCCGATGCCCTGGTGGTGCTGGAGAATGACCTCTACCAGCGCTTGCCTGCAAAGCAGGTGGATGCAGCGCTGGCACGGGCGGATATCCGCATTGTGCTGGACCATCAGCGAACCCCAACCACTGACAAGGCAAGCATTCTCCTGCCTGCCGCCAGTTTCGCCGAGACCAGCGGCACGCTGGTCAACCTTGAAGGTCGAGCCCAGCGGTTTTTCCAAGTGTTCGAGCCCGCCTACCTGCGCCCGGAAGCACGCCTTCACGCAAGCTGGCACTGGTTGCATAGCTTGGCCGTCAGCCTACGCGGAGAGCCACCCAAAGCGATCCATCTGGATCAGGCCACGCAGGCCTGCGCCGAGGCTTACTCAAGCCTGGCCGGGATGGCGCAGGCCGCCCCCGGAGCTGATCATCGTATAGCGGGCCTGCCGCTGGCCCGAGAGCCCCACCGTTACAGCGGGCGAACCGCCATGCGCGCCCACCTCAATGTGAATGAACCGCGCCCTCCCCAAGACCCGGATACGCCCTTTGCGCACTCTATGGAAGGGTATAGCGGGTTCGACCGGCCACGCCAGCAGGTACCCTTTGCCTGGGCGCCGGGCTGGAACTCCCCTCAGGCCTGGAACAAGTTCACCGACGAGGTAGGCGGCCACCTGCGCGGTGGCGACCCCGGCGTGCGCCTGATTCAACCAGCGCCCGGCCATCAGGGCCACTATCACCAGCCGGTTCAAAGCGCTGAAGGCACCAATGCCTTGCGGGCGCTGATTTTGCCCCGCCTGTTCGGTGGCGAAGAAACGTCCTCCTTGGCCGCGCCTATTCAGCAGCGAACAGAACAGCCCAGCGTCATCCTCAGCGCTGATGATGCCCAGCGCTTAGCGCTGAAGACCGGCGACCGCGTGAACATCGGTGAAGGGACAACACTGCCGGTCTACGTTCAGCCAGATTGGCCCACCGGCTGGGCAGGCCTGCCTGCCGGGCTGGTCGCGGGCGTGCTGCAGGGGGCAACCCTTACGCTGTCTGCGGGAGATAAGCCATGAGTTGGTGGACACCGCAGCTGACGGCCATTTTCTGGGGCATGTTTCAGGCCCTGGTCATCCTGCTGGGGGTGGTGCTGCTGGGCGCCGTATTAACCGTGGTGGAACGCCGCTTTTTGGGTCTTTGGCAGGACCGTTACGGCCCTAATCGGGTGGGGCCATTCGGCACGCTGCAGCTGGTGGCTGACATGCTAAAAATCTTCTTCAAGGAAGATTGGATTCCGCCCTTTGCCAGCCGTGGGCTGTTCCTGCTGGCCCCTGTCCTGGCCTTCGCGTCCCTGCTGCTATCTTTTCTTATTATTCCCATCACCCCTGGTTGGGGCGTTGCCGATATGCATATCGGTCTGCTGTTTTTCTTCGCCCTGGCCGGCATCAATGTTTATTCGGTCTTACTGGGGGGCTGGTCCAGTGGCAATAAGTATGCGTTGCTCGGGGCGCTAAGGGCCTCGGCCCAAACCCTGTCCTATGAGGTGTTCATGGGGCTTTCGTTGATGGGCGTGGTGGCCATGGCCGGGTCATTTAATATGCGCGAAATAGTCGCCGCCCAGGAAAATCTCTGGTTCATCATTCCCCAGTTTTTCGGCTTCGTCACCTTTCTTGTCGCGGGCGTTGCCGTTACCCACCGGGCCCCTTTTGACCAGCCGGAGGCGGAGCAGGAGCTGGCGGACGGCTACCATATCGAGTATTCCGGCATGAAGTTCGGGATGTTTTTTATCGGCGAATACGTGGGCATGGTGCTGGTCTCGGCGCTGATCGTCACGCTGTTTTTCGGCGGCTGGCACGGCCCTTTGTTGCCACCTTTTGTATGGTTTGCCCTCAAGACCAGCGGCTTTTTGTTGCTGTTCATGCTGCTGCGGGCGGCACTGCCGCGCCCCCGGTATGACCGGGTAATGAGCTTCGGCTGGAAAGTCTGCTTACCGCTAACCCTCATCAACTTACTGGCCACCGGAGCAGTCATGCTCTGGGTAGGCGCCTAGGGAGACATGATGGATAGAAACAAGCATCCGATCATCAACACAGCATACCAACTGGTGCCCGCCACTGGGTCGCTGTTACGCACGCTGGGCACGGTGTTCATGCACAGCTTTCGCAAGCGGGAGACGGTCAGCTACCCGGAAGAGTCGGTCTACCTGCCGCCCCGCTACCGGGGCCGGATCATCCTCACCCGCGACCCGGACGGCGAAGAACGCTGCGTGGCGTGCAACCTGTGCGCGGTGGCCTGTCCGGTGGACTGCATCTCCCTGCAAAAGGCTGAACAAGACGACGGTCGCTGGTACCCAGAATTTTTCCGTATCAACTTTTCCCGCTGCATTTTCTGCGGCATGTGTGAAGAGGCCTGCCCCACCTCTGCCATCCAACTGACGCCGGATTTCGAGATGGGTGAATACGACCGCCAGCAGTTGGTGTACGAGAAGGAAGACCTGTTGATCGACGGCCCCGGCAAGGACCACGACTACCATTTCTATAAGGTGGCAGGCATGGCCATTGGCGGTAAAGACAAAGGCCAGGCGAAGGATGAGGAGGCACCGGAAGATGTTCGCACCCTACTCCCTTGACCCAACAAGGAGGCAATGATGGAACTGGCTTTCTACCTCAGCGGCTTGGTAGCGGTACTGGCCACGGTGGGCGTGATCACCGGCACCAGCCCGGTGCATTCAGTGGTCTATTTAATTGTCTCGTTGATCGCCGTGGCGCTGGTGTTCTTCGCCCTTGGGGCGCCGTTTGCGGGCGTCCTGGAGATTATCATCTACGCCGGGGCGATCATGGTGCTGTTCGTGTTCGTGGTCATGATGCTCAACCTGCGCGCGGACGCAGAGCGCACGCCGCCCCTATGGCGGCAGCCGATCTACTGGCTGGGGCCCTCACTGCTGGCCTTAGCCTTGCTCGCGGCCCTGGTGGCGCTTATCACTGCAGGAGACATCGAAATGGCCATCGATGGGGAACTCATCACCGCCCGCGCTATCGGCCTCACGCTGTTCGGCCCCTGGTTAATGGTGGTGGAACTGTCCGCTATTCTGCTGTTGGCAGCACTGGTGACGGCCTCTCATGTGGGGCGGCGCAGCGACCCGGGGCACTCCTCAACGCCGCGGAACGCCCCTAACCGTGGAGACACGCCATGAACGGAGTCCCGATGGAGCATGGCCTGGTGCTGGCCGCCACCCTGTTCAGCCTGGGGCTGGCCGGATTAATGCTTCGGCGCAGCATGCTGTTTGTTCTTATGAGCCTGGAAATCATGCTCAACGCCGCCGGGCTGGCTTTTATCGTCGGCAGTACCGCCTGGAATCAACCCGATGGGCAGGCCATGTTCCTGCTGGTTATCACCCTGGCGGCCGCCGAAGCCAGCGTGGGGTTGGCGCTGATGATACAGCTCTACCAACGCTTCCATTCAATCAAGCTCGATAACGTCAGCAGGATGCGGGGATGATGACAGTAGCGACCGTACTCTCTTGTCTATTGCCACTGGCGAGCACGCTTGCGCTGGCGTTTTCCGGCGAACGGCTGGGGCCGCGCGCCAGCACGCTCATTGGCGTTGGCAGCGTCGGGCTGGCTGCGCTGGCGACCGCCTGGGCGCTGCTGGCGTATTCGGGCGCAAGCCAGAGCGTTACGCTGTGGACATGGGTGTCCGTGGGCGACTTCCAGCCCACCATCGGGCTCACGGTGGACCGCCTCTCACTCGTCATGATGGGGATAATTACCGGCGTGGGTTTTCTGATTCACCTGTTTGCCGCCTGGTACATGGCCGGCGAAGCGGGTATCACCCGCTTTTATGCCTGGATGAACCTGTTTGTATTCAGCATGCTAATACTGGTGCTGGCCGATAACCTACTGTTGCTGTTTCTTGGCTGGGAAGGCGTTGGCCTTTGTAGCTATGGGCTGATCGGCTATTACTATCAGGATGAAGCCAATAACTGGGCGGCCTTCAAAGCGTTTATCGTGACGCGTATCGGCGACGTTTTCCTCGCCCTGGGGATGTTTTTAATTTTCGTCGAAATCGGCAGCCTGGATATCGGGCAGGTGTTGGACCAGGCGCCACGCGTTTGGGCCGAAGGCAGTGCGACGGCCAATATCGCCGCTCTGCTCATTCTCGGCGGTGCCCTGGGCAAGTCTGCTCAGGTGCCGTTACATACCTGGCTGCCGGATGCCATGGCCGGGCCCACGCCGGTTTCAGCGCTGATTCACGCGGCCACCATGGTCACCGCCGGGGTCTACCTGATTGCCCGCCTGAACGGGCTGTTTCTGCTGGCACCGGACGTATTGCTGCTCGTCGGTGTTATCGGGGCGGTGTCGCTGCTGCTGGCGGGGTTTGCTGCCTTGGCCCAAACCGACATCAAACGCGTGTTGGCCTACTCAACGATGAGCCAGATCGGCTACATGTTTGTTGCCCTGGGGGTGGGGGCCTTTGATGCGGCCATTTTCCACCTGACGACGCACGCTTTTTTCAAGGCACTGCTGTTTCTCTCCGCCGGGTCGGTGATCATTAGCTGCCACCATGAACAGGAGATGGGCAAACTGGGCGGACTTTGGCGCCAGCTGCCAGTTGCCTACGCTGGCTTTCTCGTCGGCGGCGCGGCGCTGGTTGCCCTGCCACTGGTTTCCGCAGGCTTCTTCAGCAAGGATGAGATTTTGTGGCAGACCATGGCCGCCGACCGGGCCGGTTTGCTGATCGCCGGTTTATTGGGGGCGGTGCTGACCGGCCTTTATACCGTGCGGCTGATCCTGGGCATCTTTCACGGCGAACCCGGCAGCCATCACGCCCGCCATCCCGAGCCTGGCAAAAACCTATTCACCCACCACCTACCCCTAATCGTCCTTGCGGTGCTGTCGACCTTCCTCGGTGCCTGGCTCTACCCTGGTCTTGGCGAGCTATTCCCGGCAGCGCCGGGCGAGGCTGCCGACACCGGCCATACCCTGCTGCAGGTACTGGCCACAGGCGCGGTTATCGCTGGTCTGGCCCTGGCCGGCTGGCTGTTCCTGATGCGCCGGCAATGGCTTCACAGCGTCGTTGAAAAGGGCGCTGGCGCACGCTGCTGGACGCTGTTGAACCGTGCCTGGGGCTTTGATGCGCTGTTCAAATGGGGACTGGTTCGGCCCTGGCAGTGGCTAGTGCATGGGCTGCGTTGCGACTTCATCAACAGAGGTATGAACCTGTTGGCGCTGATCGCGCGCGTCGGCAACGCAGGCTTGGTGCGCACTCAGAACGGCCGCGTGCGAACCTATGCCTGTGTGATGGTCTTAGGGGTCACGGTCATCCTGATCAGCCTGGTACTGACACGTGGAGGAGGCACATGATACTACTCTGGCTGATTTTGATTCCTTTCTTTGGCGGCCTGCTGTGCTGGCAGGCAGAGCGATGGGGTCAACAGGCACCGCGCTGGATTGCTCTGGGCACCATGCTATTGGTACTGGCAGCCAGCCTGGTACTTTGGATAGGCGGGGATTTCAGCCCGCCAGGCGTTAGCGAAAGCCCCTGGCTGCTGGAATGGCGAGTGCCGTGGATTCCGCGTTTTGGTATCGAGATTCACCTGGCCATGGACGGCTTATCGCTGATTTTAGTGGCGTTGGCCGGTTTACTGGGCGCCCTGGCGGTACTTTGCTCCTGGAACGAGATTGTTGAACGGGTAGGTTTTTTTCACCTGAACCTGCTGTTTATCATGAGTGGCGTGGTGGGTGTCTTCCTTGCCCTGGACCTGTTCCTGTTTTTCCTATTCTGGGAAGCGATGCTAGTGCCCATGTATTTTCTGATTGCCCTGTGGGGGCACAGCGGCTCTCCCGGGCAAACCCGCATCCGCGCCGCCACCCGCTTTTTTATCTATACCCAGGCCAGCGGCCTACTGATGCTGGTGGCCATCCTGGCGCTGGTGTTCGTCAATTACTCTAACACCGGCGTTATGACCTTCAGCTATAACGCCCTGTTGAACGCCAACGTGCCCGACGGCCTGGCTTTCTGGCTAATGCTGGGGTTTTTTATCGCCTTTGCGGTGAAGTTGCCAGTGGTGCCGTTTCATGGCTGGCTGCCGGATGCGCATGCCCAGGCGCCTACCGCGGGCAGCGTGGACCTCGCGGGTATTCTGCTGAAAACGGCCGCCTACGGCATCCTGCGCTTTGCGATTCCCCTGTTTCCAGAGCAGTCGCAGGCCTTTGCGCCGGTGGCCATGACCCTGGGGCTGGTGGGTATTTTCTACGGCGCGATTCTCGCCTGCGGCCAGCAGGACATCAAACGGTTGATTGCCTACACCAGCATCTCCCATATGGGCTTCGTACTGATTGCGCTTTACGCCGGGTCGGAACTGGCGATGCAAGGCGCCATCGTGATCATGGTGGCGCACGCCTTTTCAAGCGCCGGTCTGTTTATTCTCAGCGGCCAGCTCTATGAGCGTATCAAGACCCGTGACATGCGCCTGATGGGGGGTTTATGGGGTCGGATACCCACGCTTCCCGGGTTGACGCTATTCTTTGTCGCGGCCTCCCTGGGCATGCCGGCCACGGCCAATTTCATCGGCGAATTCATGGTGCTGTTTGGCACCTTCGACAATGCGCCTGAAGTCGTCATCATTGCCAGCGCCGGGCTAGTACTGGCCGCTATTTATTCACTGTTGATGATGCAACGCGTCCATTTTGGGGGCGAATATTCTCAGGGGCGGCTGGCGGGTCCCGATGCCCGTGAATACGCCATGATGCTGCTTTTGATCGGCCTTACCCTGGCCGTAGGCCTTTACCCTCAGCCTCTACTGGATACCACGGCGTCAATGGTCCAGCCGGTGGTGGCGCTGTTCACCGATAGCGCAGGCTTGGCAGCCCAAGCAGAGGAGGTGGAGTAATGCTGACACTGACTGATCTCGTCGGGCTGCTACCGTTGGTCATCGTTGCCGCTACGGCCATCCTGGTCATGCTCGGCATTACTTGGCAGCGTCATCACAGCGGCACGGCAGCGCTGACCGTCGGCGGCCTGGCCTTGGCGCTTATGAGCCTGCCGCTGGCTTGGGCTGTCTCCGCTTCACCACCGCTGATGATGCTGGACGGCATTGCGCTCATGGGCACCGTATTGACGCTTGCCAGCGCCCTGGCCATTGCCGCCATGAGCCCCCATTACCTGACCGGCTACACAGGCCCGCAGGAAGAGTTTTACCTGCTATTGCTGTGTGCGGTGACGGGGGCATTGGGTCTGGTAGCCAGCAACCATATGGCCATGCTGTTCATCAGCCTTGAATTACTCTCAATGCCGCTGTACGGCATGGTGGCTTACCGTTTTCGGACAGAGCGCTCGCTGGAGGCCGGGATCAAGTATCTGGTGTTGTCGGCTGCGGCCACCGCCTTTTTGCTGTTCGGCATGGCATTACTCTATGCCCGCACCGGCCAGTTGGAATTCGGCGCGCTGAGCGCTGCGTTAACCCCTGCGCTTACCGGCGGCCCAGACCCGTGGATGCTCGGCGGTGCCGTGCTGATCGTTGTCGGCTTGGGCTTTAAGCTTTCGATTATGCCTTTCCATCTATGGACACCGGATGTGTACCAGGGCGGGATAGCACCGGCGACGCTTGTGCTGGCGACGATCAGCAAGCTTGCAGTATTTCTGGTGCTGCTACGGCTAATGATGGTGGTACCGGCCTTTGAGAGTGAGTGGCTCAGAAACCTGATTAGCCTGCTGGCGTTTATCAGCATGGTGGGGGGCAATTTACTGGCGCTCTTTCAGCTCAATTTGAAACGCCTGCTAGGCTATTCCTCCATCGCGCATCTTGGCTATCTGCTGATAGCCGTTGTGGTGGAAGGCCCGCTATCGGTAGAAACCAGCGGTGTTTACCTGTTCACTTATGTCGTTGCCACCCTGGGCGCGTTTGGCGTGATCATGCATGTGTCCAGCCCTCACCATGGCGAGGACGCCGCCGACCTGCATCATTACCGGGGACTCTTTTGGCGCAGCCCCTGGCTGGCAGCGGTGATGACGCTCAGCCTGCTGTCGCTGGCGGGCATTCCACTGACCGCAGGCTTCATCGGCAAGTTCTACATCATCGCCTTGGGCGTGGCGGACAGCCGCTGGTGGCTAGTAGGCGGGGTCGTTGCCGGGAGCGCTGTCGGTCTGTTCTATTACCTGCGGGTAATGGTCACTCTCTATCTACCCGAACCCGGCAGCCAACCGCGGGAAAGCATTGAGGGCAGGCATAAACGGGTGGGTGAATTGACGCTTATGGTCATTGCCGTGCTCATACTGTTGCTGGGCATTTATCCGGTGCCGATGATTGACTGGATGGCCGCATTGGCCAGGGCGGCTTGACGGCCTAAAGTCCTAAGTTAAATGGCCGATACCTTATAACAATGAGGAGAGGGCACCGCCATGAAGATAGGATTTTCGTCATTCACACTGATTCACCAGCGCCAGGATAAGCCGCAGTTTTTAACGTCGTCCCGCGTCGACCCACAAAAGAGCGAGCCTGTTGCCGCGCCTAAAGAAGACGACCCGTTCACAAAGCGCCTTAAAAAGCAGCAGGAAGCGTTGGAGAGCCTGGCGTCGCTACCGACTCCCAAGGAGGCCTCCCAGCAGCAGGCCAGCGAGAAAGTGGGCTTTTTGCGCCAGCGGCTCGAAATGCTCAAAGCGATGATGGCCTTCGCCTCGCCTGAGCAGCTTAAAAATATGGCCAAGGAGCTCAAGAGCATCGCCCGAGAGCTTGCCGGCGCGGCTAAGCTATTGAATAGCCAAGGGGGCGGTGATGCCAGCATGACCGCTATCCCGTCCGTGGTTTCGACGACAGTAGCTCAACCCAGCGGAGCAGAATCAGCCGCGGCCCAAACGGCTGGCGATGAGAGCGCCCAGGCCAATGTATCGAGCGACGCGCAGCAAGCCGAAGCCAGTGCACAAACAGCAGAGGAAGATGCTGAGCAAGAGGCCGAGAAAGCAGCGGATGAGCCTCAAGACGATGATTCCACCGAGCTGGGTGTATTACCTAGCCTACCCACCCTCATTCAAAATGAAGACAACCGCTCAAAAAACAGTGGCCCCAGCGCGAGTGAACACGCACTACGTGGTGTACTAACTGACGCGCAAAAAGAGCTACG
>NZ_BJXV01000025.1 GCF_007991175.1 Halovibrio variabilis | reverse complement strand
TTCAATTCGATAGCGAGCAATCCCCTCTATCGTTATCTGGCAACTGTCATCACCAACTTCTAACCATTGATTTAGATAAGCACCCTCTTCAAGCCGATCAACAACGCCCGGCGTTGTAACCAATACATCAGGGTGTTCGCATGGGTCAATTTCAGGGAGCTCTGGCAGTTCAAGTGTCGAACAAATTTTGAGCCCATAAGTGAGGTAGTAATAATGCTGATCAGTGGCGGAGCGCTTACCGCGCCTTTCTAGTGGCACTGTAGGGCTATCGTTTGCTGTTTTGTTAGCATATCTCTCAACCATCACGGTTCCCTCAGCAAATTCTAACAGGCGGTTGTCATCAGCAACGATACATGAACTGAACGTTGATCAGTGCTTTGAAAAATGCATTTTTACAGGTACACAAGCTATAAAAACGCATTGTTAATCACTTGTATTTAATGAAATTAAAATCCTGCCGCTCAATTACAGCGGCAGGTTTAAAGAAAATCTAATGCAAAGTATTTATATTAGGAAATAGCTGCTCCACATCCTAAGCTAAATAAAAATCAAGAATCAGGATTTATTTCAGGAACGCTATCGTCATGCGAAGAGTCAGGGTGATAATGGCCATAGAGTGTAGAAGCAATATGCCGTTTCCATCTCCAAAATCCGCCCCATGTCTCCGTTTTTTCTTCCATTGAGCCTATCTTTACTAGCGTGGGTCGCTCGTAAGCCTTACGCATATCAGTATTTTCCATGTCTACGTTCCTTTGTTCCTTTTGTATTTTTATTGCCTATACACCGAGGCAGTATTTTCTTCCTCAAGGTAGTCAGCACGTCTCACTGCTATAATGATTGTCTGAATCTGAATTCCTATGAACACATTCAGGAACATCAAGGCCAAATCTTGGGTTTTCACTGATGCCTATGATGGTAATACCATAGCCATATCGAGCAAATCGAGCACTGCACTGGCTCATTGAGATCGCTCTACTGGTGACTTAGCGCCTCTTTCCTTAGCGTTAGCGCAATATCCTTGGGGGTTCTTACACTGCCAGCGCCAGGTGTCAGCAATCATCTCATCCAGGCCACGTCGGGCCCGCCATCCAAGCTCTTGCTCAGCCTTTTGCGCATCTGCCCAAAAGGCGGCTAGGTCGCCATCGCGGCGCGGCGCGAATTGATAGGGAATCGGCCGTTCGCTGACGCGCTCAAATGCCTCGACCATCTGCAGCACCGATACGCCCTTACCCGTTCCCAGGTTGTAAATATGCAGTCCAGCCAAATTCAATCGGCCAAGGGCCCCCACATGGCCCTCCGCTAGATCCATCACATGAAGGTAATCCCGCACGCAGGTGCCGTCATCGGTAGCGTAATCGTTGCCGAAAATCGTCAGCGTCTGCCTGCGCCCTACTGCCACCTGTGCAATGAACGGCAGCAGATTATTGGGTACACCCTGCGGGTCCTCTCCCAAGCGGCCAGAAGGGTGCGCGCCAATGGGGTTGAAGTAGCGCAGCAGCACAATGGACCAACGTTTATCGCTGTGGGAAATATCCTCAAGGGTTTTTTCCACTATTGATTTGGAGGTGCCGTAAGGGTTGGAGGTGCTGCCACGCGGCATGCTCTCGTGGTACGGCACTGGCGCATCGGGCCCATACACCGTCGCCGACGAACTGAACACTAGCCGAAACACCCCGGCTGCATCCATCGCTCGACAAAGGGTTAGCGAACCGCCCACATTGGTATCGTAATAGGCTAATGGTTGCGCAACGCTCTCACCGACGGCTTTTAAACCTGCAAAATGAATCACAGCGTAGATATCGTGCTCGCTGAAAAGCTGGTCGAGGCAAGCACGATCACGGACATCACCCTTGATGAACGTCAAAGACCGCCCGGCAATATGCTCAACTCGCCGCAATGCCTCCTGGGATGCATTGATAAGGTTGTCCAGCACAACAACCTCATAGCCTTCTTCGAGTAGAACCAGCGACGCGTGGGAGCCAATGTAACCCGCCCCGCCGGTGACCAAAATCTTACCTTTTTGCATATTAATATCCAGCATCAATGCTCACCGGTGTAACGAAGGGTTTGCCTTGCTGATAAGCGCGCAAGTTCTCGGTGAAAACGGCTAACGCTCGTTCAAGATAGTAGGGCGTAGTGCCTGAAACATGCGGCGTAATCAGTAGGTTGCTGCGTTTCCACAGTGGCGAGTCGACCGGCAACGGTTGCTGCTCGAAGACGTCTAGGGCGGCGCCTTTCAGCGTGCCGTTATCCAACGCTCTGAGCACTGCTTCACTATTCACCACGCCACCCCGTGAAATATCAACCAGCACTGCGCCAGGCTTCAGCTGGGCCAGTTGCTTATCGTTCACCACGCCACGGGTGTCCTGAGTCAACGGCAGACACACGACCAGAAAATCCGTGCGCGCCAGTTCTGGGCCCATCTCCGGCAGGGTCACAACACGGTCAACGTGGGGTATTTCTCGGGGCGTTCGTTGAGTACCCACCACTTGCATATCAAACGCTTTGGCGCGCTTGGCCACGCATTGGCCGATATGCCCAAGCCCTAGCACCGTCAATTGGCTGCCCGTCAGCTCCCCCAGCCAGTGGCGCTGCCAATGCGCCTGCTTAGCCTGATCATGAAAGCGGCCAAACTGCTTGGTGAAGTAGAGCATCGCGCCAATGACGTACTCGCTGATCGGGGCACCGTGCACGCCACTGCTCTTGGTCATCAACGGCTGCGTCTTGTCGAAGTCCATCGCCCAAATTTTCTCCACCCCAGAGGAGAGAAAATGCAGCCAGCGATAAGAAGCAAGCCTAGCCAGCGCCTCAGGTAACCACGGCAATGTAGGCGTGATGACGATGTCGATATCGGCATTCAACGGCACCGCCTCCACGCTGTCGGCAAAGAGAAGCTCAGTGCCTGGCAGTGCCGCCATCAAGGTGTCGCTAATCTGCGCCTGCTGCTGTACAAGCAACTCGGCTTTCTGAAGAAAGAGCACACGCCTGATGGGGTCAGGCGGCATCATGCTTCACCCCGGCGGCCCAGCCGGTAGGCACAGTCGGCAAATTGCCGCTGGTTATCGAGTAGTAATGGCTCGTCAGCGCTACGCCAATACGCCTCGGCTTGGCGTAGCTTGGCCATCTCTGCTGGGAAATCGAGTGTTTCGAGCAGGTCGGCGGATGTCGCAGCCCCAGCGTGGAACGCTCGTGACAGAATGATCCACTGCGAGCCAAGGCGAACGTGCTCCCCCAGCACCGTTTCGGCAGGCAGCTCGCCCTGCCCGATCCGCGCGATACCGCCGACACCCCACGTTACGCCGGCCTGATTAAGCGTTGCGGCGGCAGGGTCTAGTAAACGCGCAGCCATGGGTTCAAACAGAAAACGAAGACCCATGTTCAAAGCGAGATCGTTAAGACCAATGTGAACTTCATCCCTTCCAGGTGTCAGCAAATCCAGCCAATCCGGCAGCCGCACCAATGAAGCCGCTGTCTCAGCTAAAAAGGTCACCGGCACCCGGCCATTCACCATGGCCATAAATTGTTCTATCTCTGCTCGCGACGAAAACATCGGCAGCATCAGGCGCTGAGCGCCGTTGTCGAGCGCTCCTTCTACTTCCTGACGGGTCAGCGCATTAAGCGGATTGAGCCTTACCATCAGCTCTGCCCGCTTTAATACCGCAGCAACCGCCGCAATTTCCTGCAGCGAGTGGGCCGCTTTATGCGTGTCTAGGTGCCCCTGCCGTTCCGCCTTGCCTAGCACCTCCTGGTCCATAAAGATTCGGGGCACGCCGTGCTGCTCAATGAACGACGCCACCTCAGGACTGGCAGTAATCATCATAAAGTTGAGTTGGCTCATCGCATCGCCTCCTCAACGTCACTGTCCCGCGGCGGCTGACCATTCAGGCGGTCACGGTAGGTACGCCAGTTAAGTCCCGCTTCGCCGTAGATCCCGCTGCCCATGAACACTACCTTAACCGTCAGCAGCAAAATCTTGAGATCAAGCACCAAGCGCTGGTTATCCACGTACTCGGCGTCGTGGGCCAACTGCTCCAGCCAGCCAAGACTACGGCGCCCCCTCACTTGGGCAAGCCCAGTTAAACCGGGGCGCACGTTGAAGCGCTTCTTATAGCCAGGCGGCACCACCTCAGTTTGTTCCATGAGCACCGGCCTGGGGCCAACAATGCTCATATCGCCTTTGAGAATATTGATCAGCTGTGGGAGTTCGTCGAGGCTAGTGGCGCGAATAAAGCGCCCCGCCCGCGTAATACGCGGGTCGTGCTTGTCACTCACTACCTGCTCTTGATGCTGGTCAATGGTATCCGGCGCCCGATGCAGCATGGTACGAAACTTGAAAATACAAAAGGGTTGCTGTTCACGACCGGCACGTTGCTGCCTGAAAAACACCGGTCCTTTGCTATCGAGCTTAATCCATAAAGCAACGGCTAAAAGCAATGGCGAGAGCAGTACTAACGCTATAAAACTTATGAATACGTCACAGCAACGTTTGCCTATAAAATTCATGTCAACTCCATGGTATCCATGATCGTGCGATTCACCTTGCGGACATCATAATACTCCTCGACGAAACGTATACTGGCTTCGCCCATTTGCGCAGCCAGTTGAGGATTATTGAGAAAGCGTTGCATAGCTGTCGCGACAGCTTCGGCATCACGTGGTGGCACTAGAATACCGTTTTCCCCTCTTAGTACCGTCTCTCGACAGCCAGGTGAATCAGTCGTAATAATAGGGCGCCCCATACTCATGGCCTCGAGCACACAACGCGGGGTGCCTTCGCGATAATAAGAAGGAAAAACAAATACCGTGCCTTGCTCTATCCATGGCCGAACATCTGAAACGTTACCTACAAACTCAACGTCACCGGCTGATTTCCAACGCTCAAGGTCACTATTGCTACATGCGTGGGGAAGTGTTGGATCATGCCCCCCCACTGCCACAAACTGAGCCTGAGGATAGTCAGCTTTCACCTGAGTCGCGGCCTCGCAGAATTCTGTAATGCCTTTTTCGCGCAGAAGCCGTCCGATATACAGGAAGGTCACCTTGCCGTCAGGTAACGCGACAGGAGGGTACTGTTCCCGGTTGACACCCGAGCCGTATACTCGAACGACTTTAGTAGCATTCTTGAGAATGCCCCTGTCTAAAAATTCCTGTATATCGTCGGGATTCTGAAAAAAGACCTTTTTATTAAATAACAATGCGCTACGGTACAAAAAAGAGGCAATCATTCGTACATGTTTCTTTTGCTTTTTATCGGCCGTAAACGCATGGCCAAGGCCGGTAATCATTGAATAAATGCGCGGAACACCGGCAGACTTTGCAGCAAGACTGCCATAAATAACCGGTTTAATATTGTAACCAAATACAGCTGCTGGCTTGCAGGTTTTAATGAGTTGACGTAACGATAATAACGTCTTCATATCATGTAACGGGTTCATACCCGTGCGGCCCATAGCAAAATGATAGATGGGAATACCAAGATTCTCTACTTCAGAAAGATAATCCGCACTGGGTACCGCTGCCGCAACGGACCATCCTCGCGACTTAATATCCTGAATAAGATCACCGCGATTAGCAATAAGCGAGCGCGCATTACCCGCAATAATTAGAATATCAATCAACTAGGTTCTCCTAATCTTAATCGAAAGGGTATGAAAGGATGCAGCAGCGAGAAGAATAAAAATTGGTAGGAGTTTAGTTTTATGGCGAATAGCAGTACCGATATTAGTGACGCCGATAGCATAAATAAATGTTAGGGCGCCAAAGATAAATAACATAGCCAAACACTCTTCACGATATTTAATTGTATTCCACCCTTTGTAAACGCGCCAAGCCAAAAACATATAGAGCAGTGAAGAGATCACACCTAGCAACTGGCGTATACTGCCAATATCCCAGGGGAATGGTGAAAAATGAAAATAGATAATGCGACCAGGAATAAGCCAAGGTTGAGTATAAGGGTTACCTTGTACAAGAAAGCCAGGATACCCTGACCCACCTCTTGAAGGCCGTTCAAATCTCGATTCAATTGCCTCACCTATTCCGCCCCCCTCATCAGCGCCTATTTCAACGCCTTTGCCTAGGGAAACGCCACCTCCCACCGCAACCATGACTAATGAAGAAACCAGCATTGCTGAAGATAGCAAAATCTTAACCGTATCATGAAAAGGAACATTTTTAGTATCTGATTTAAAAATCACTTTATAAAGAAAGAAAGCGAGATAAGCGGCGACACCAACAAACGCACCAACCCAACCAGGGTGAAAAAGCACAGCAACACCAAAGAAAAAACATCCCGACATTAGCCCAAGTATACTTTTACCACCAACCCATCGTAAGAAATAATACAAACCAAGCACAAAAAACATAATAGCGACTTCTTCGCGCAATGCCAATATTGAGTTGAAAGCAGCAAAGGGATAAAGCGCCATTACAAATGCAACAATAGTAGCAGAACGTTTACCCCAAAGGTAATAAGCTATCAAGCTCGTAGTCGCGACCACAACATAGCTACATAAGAAACTCATCACCGGAAGAATATAAATTGAGACGCCTACTAATTTCATAATAATAGCGCCTAACCATGAATAGAATAACGAACTAAAGAGTACATCTAGTGAGAATAAATTTGGCCAACTAAGCTGTGACCACTCAAATGCTGTTCGGGTAAAACGAAGGGCATCTGTATCAGCACCAGGGGGTTTAAATATATTAAAAAAATAAAGAAAAAAAAGAAAGGATCTAGCAAGATAAGCTAAAACTAGCGGCCATAACAACCAACGGTGAATAATAGAAACACCAATACAGTAAACTGCAGCGAGCAAAAAAATAATCCATACGTAAAAATCAGCAGTCATTGTGGCCAACCATCGTCAGAGACTATCATAAACAGATAAATGCTTATCAACAGAGGTAGTAATAGAATAGATCCAAGAATTCTTAATAGCATTGTTATGGAATTTTAGACGTATAGAATAATCATTTACAAGTTCTTCCAGTGCAACCGAGTATTCTCCAATATCGACATTCACTACTACTCCATTACCGACATTATTGACTATTTCAGAACACCCTCCAACATTAGTCACCAAAACGGGTAAACCCGCCAGAGTTGCTTCAATTTGAGCAATTGGAAGCCCCTCCCATGCAGATGACATTACAAAAACATCACTTTCATTTAGAAGAGTTTTAACGTCTATCACGTTACCTAAAAAGCGAACTTTTGATGCAATTCCAAGCTTCTCTGACAACGCTTTTAGTTCTGGCAATAATGCCCCTTCTCCAGCAATCATTAGTAAAAAATCACTTCCGCGAACATAAGAAGCCGCTTCGAGCAATAAACCTATATTCTTTTGGTCAGAAAGCCTTCCTATAAACAATAACTTCACAGGATTATTTTCTATATACTGGCTTTTTTTTATAATTCGAGATTCATCAACACCATTATCTATGTGGTGAACAGGCACCTTTGTCACATCTTCTAGTAATCGTTTACAGGCATCGCAAATGCCAATATAGGCATCTATCCTTAAGTCGAGTAATTTATATATACTTTTATTCGCTCTGAGTCGAATATTATGATGTGTATAAACTCTCTTTACACCATTCAGAAATAAAGAAAATACGGCTCCATAATAAAGATGGGAGTGGACAACATCAGGGTTAAAAGATTTAACAAAGTGCCGTAGCGAAAAAATGCCTATTATTGGATTTCTTCTCGCCTTCTGTCCAATAAATCCATATTTTATATTGTTTTTCTGCAACTGTTTTAAAAAAGCATTTTCGAAAGACAAGTCTCGACCTGCCTCAGATGCACGGTCAAGAAAAACAATAAAAATATCATGCCCACGCTTTGCCATTTCTATTGATAAATCCCTGGCATAAACCTCAGCGCCTCCAGCGGCGGCGGAAGATATTATATGTAAAATTTTCATTAATTAACTCTTATCAATATTACATTCAACACGTAAAAGATTTCCAGCGCTTAGTTTTGCATCAGCCAATCTTCTCATGATTCAATAAGATTTTTATACTCTGCAAAAACTCAATAAAGCTTTCTAAAGCAGGAAGATGAAGACCAAGTATCAGGGTATATTTGACGACAACATTAAGCTTTTTATCTTCATTATCAAATAATTTGGTATAACAAGTCTAGCAATATGCTCAGGAATAGATTTCAACGAATCATGCCTTACGAGCCAATAAAGCTCTTTAAAGGCAGAACGGAGATATCCTCTACTAATAGAATTATTATAGATGACCCTATGCTGTCCCACTATTGCTGAAAAAACATCATGATTAACGAATGAATCTTCTTGATATATAGCTGTTAAAAAATCTAAATATTCGCGTCCTTTTTTAGGATTCCATGTTCCAGATGACTGATTTAATGTTCCCATGTGGTATATGGCTCCGACATATGGAGACCATGCGAATTTAAATTTTAATGCTAACTTACCCCAGAGAATTTTATCCTCGCCATGGGTAATACCAACAGGAAACCCGCCAACTTTGTCAAATGCTTCTTTAGATACACACACTGCTGAAGTCCAAACAGGACTTGCACCCAACGCCGAAAACTTGAAATAACTCTTTATTTCTTTCCCTTCGTTTGAATCGCAAACCTCTTCAGACGTTACATTCTTAAACTTTTTATCAGGGAACTCGATACTATACGCAGTCGAAAAAACGCTACAGTGGGGAAAACGTTTAATTAAGCTATTTATAGTATAAACAAAATTAGGTCGCCACTCATCATCCGCATCTAAAAATAATACATAAGGATTGTTCGAATTATCGACACCTTTATTTCTTGCCGACGAAACACCTTGGTTGAACTGATCAATTAAGACTATTCTACTATCTAAAATCTGTAACTTTTTAACGATTTCTCGACTATTATCGTTGGAACCATCATTTACAACGATTATTTCACTTACCAAATCACAGCTTTGTAAATCTATAGAGTTAATAGCTCTTTCAATATACTCGCCTTTATTATAGACAGGAATGATAACAGAAAACATAGATGCCACCTCTATTAAATTAATCTCAATATCTGCTAGTTAAAAATTAACCGCACTTTTAGTTAAACACTACCTAGTCATGTTTTCTGCATAAAAAAGCTTTTAATTATTAATATTTATCTAACCGCGCCTTTTTATATACTAAAAATTTTAAATACTGCAAATTAACAATATACTTAGATACTCGTTAACAATAACTTAATGTAAAAAAATCACAGCGACCATTCCCTTATTTTGAATTAAGATACTTTAACTTTACAACCGTTTCGGTCAAGGAGGTGCCTAAAAAAAAATTTAGCGCTCTATACGATATTGGCCAATATTTTTTATAATCGCACGCTTCTTTTAGTGCTTCAGAAAATGCCTGCTCAGCCAAATCTGAGTACCCAAGCCTTAAACAGTGCCTACCAATCCACCAAAAACGTTTTGAAACTGCAGACAACGTATCAGCATCATGGTTTATCACATTTTTCACTGTTAGAATTTTATCTATATCAAGTTTCACTTTTTTATAGCTATCTCTTGTGCTTATGTTTGTTATTGTTTCATTGGAATGATCTACTCTGTAAGTATAAACAGGCATACTGCAATAGATAAAATTATAACCGCGCGCTGCAAGCCTAACGTGTAAGTTCCATTCTTGCCCATTCGGTAAACGTTCATCAAAACCGCCTATATCGACAATATGCTCTCTACGGTGAAGTGGAGTCGATGTTAATATATCTTTTAACAAGAGGCCTACAGTAGAATTTTCATATTTAATATCTGTTTTAATTAGCTTCTTGCTGTTGTTACGATAGATATAATAATCGCCGTAAATAATATCATTGTCAGTATGGCTTTCAGCTATTGACACTTGCTCACTTATAACATCAGGCTCGAGGTAATCATCAGAGTCCAAAAACTTAACATACTTTCCTTTTGAAACAAGTAGTCCTTTATTTCTAGCAACAGGTGCCCCGAAATTCTTTTGGTCAATTATTTCGATTTTATCTTTAAACAGAAGCAGTTCTTCCAATGAGCGATCACTTGAACCATCATTAATGGTGACAATTTCAATGTTTTTATAACTTTGATCCATCACGCTTTTTATACATTGGTGTATATATTTTTCAGCATTATAAACGGGAATAATAACTGACACTAGCGGCGAATCCATAAACTGAACCTCGTTACTAATTAGTGACAACTGACACTAAACTTAAAACTGACGTTAAAGGATAAATGCAGCATAAATTCCGACGGAGCTGTCTAGCACCCGCTGACAGAGTCACCCTATGAAGCAGATTTCGTTCTGCCCAAACACCGTGCCGGATGCGCCCACTTTATTACCCTTAGAACGCATTAACTTAATTTTATACATTTATGGCACAGATTTTCGATCAATCAGTAGAAATTCAGAATTTAAGGTATCTCTTGATAGTTCAGCTTTGGGGTGCTAACCCCATAATTACGCGTAGTCGAGAAGCTGTCTTCTCTTGAGTAAAGTTTGTCTCTACCCGGACTCTACCTGCCTGTCCCATGCTTTCGGCCCTTACGCGATCGTTCATTAGAATGAGCATAGCCTCTGCCATCCCTTCTACATCGCCTTCTTCGACGAGGAAGCCTGTCTCTCCATCAATAACAGTTTCAGAGAAACCATTGTGATTAGTTGTTACAACAGGAATGCTGCTTGCCATTGCCTCTACTAGCGAGATACCAAAAGACTCCATGTCCCCATCGCGTGCTGTTACGGAATGCTGCACGAGCAATTCCGCGCGACTGAGCAAGGCTCTAACGTAATCAGGGGATTGTGCACCACGTAAGCGCACGCTGTCTTCAAGACCCAGACGTCTGATCTCTTCAATACATACGTCATAAAGTGGGCCATCACCTACGATATCCAGCGTGCTATGCGGTTGTTGTTGCCGCACTATGGCGAACGCCCTAATCGTCAGATGTGGTGCCTTTTTCTCTACAAGTCGCCCGACCGAAACGATTCGTCCCGTTTCACGCACGCTTTTGTTAAATTCATCAGGAGAAATCCCATTGGCTGACACATGCAACTTTTCTCCCGGGCAACCTAGTTCACGTAGCCGACCCGCTAGGAACTCTGAAGGGACAATGACTCCTGCCACATCTTGAAAAAGTCGCCGGTAGTGCCGCCGCCAGTGCTTAGTACGTGCGTACTTCGTTGCATCAAAGCCATGAAAATGGACGTAAAGAGGAATCCGTGCATGTTTGCAGGCCAACCGCAAAAGACTACCGTTTGGTCCATACTCTGCAAGCACAACTGTTACCTCATGTCGGTGGAAAAAATCGCGCACCTGGCGCTCGTCGTTACCCCTCAGACATGGATCTAAATAACGGTAATAGCGCGACCGCAGCGCCCGTGCGAGCCTATCAACTAAATGTCGTGGCTCTGGCTCTCTTCGTATTTCAGATAGCACTGGCAGCCCAAGTACTTCGCTCCCCCGACCATCACGGCAAATCAACACTGTCCGACCTGGAGAGATATCGCGAACATGCGACCGAATGAAGGTTTCAGACGGTATATTAAAAGAATCTGCTACTATAGCTAATGTGTCAATCATATAAAAATATCCAAATCCATCAACCCAGTTCATTCATGAGGCCACCGAGCGAGCCTGTTGAGCCCAGGGAAAACACATTAAAAAAACCTCCACGGCTGACAGAGGGGGGAGCACGTCATGGCAGACCTTACACCTACTCCGCAAACGCAGTTTGCAACTAATCAGCATTCATCAAGACCATAGTGTCCTTAGCGTGCTAATAAAGTTTAAGACGAACTTATTCTTCGGAAAAAGCCTTGGCTTTTGAAGGTGCTGCGGAGATTTATAGTTAGAAAAAATACCGGTACTGGCTCTAGAAATTTCGAGATACAGGCAATCCTGTTTGCGCCAAGAAATTAACGCTGCGTAGCTCGGAAGCCTGCTACTGAGAGTCCTTTCTGAATAAGTAATTTCAAAGCCAGTCGAGTTCCAATCACGGGCGGGCGTTGTCTTGCCGCCAGTAGCGCCAGCGCGGCGGGACGAACGCGGTTAATCAAATCAACAGCTTCTTTAAATTCTTCTTCATAAGACAATATGCTGCGTACATCTACGATCTGATAATCTATCCACGAAAGCTGGGTACGGTACATATCAATCACTTTAGAAAGCACCTCATCACCAAGCTCGGAAAAAAGGCTTACCGCTAAAGCCGCTGCCCGATATGTATTTAAATAGGCTTTAGCGTTAGTCGTCACTGAGGTAACGCTAGATTCATTCAAAACGTATTCATGAAGGATTTCTTTGCAAAGATAAACAGATTTTGCACGGTAAAAACACCCAATATTGAGCAAAAGATCTTCATTTATATTCTGCCGCCAAGGAAAATGCATATCAAACCAAGGCTCTATGACTGAACGTTTGAATAGCTTATTCCAGAGCATCCCGGTACCAAACTCAAACTGGCAAAACCGTCTGAAAACATCTTTATCAACTTCCTCTGAACTCTTAAACTGCAATTTCGGTGCCATCACGTTCCGTTGTTCCGTAACTCTGTCGGAACCACAAATAACAATATCAACATCCTTATCAATCGCGGTGGCATGCAGGACCGCAAACATATTGGGCCGGGCAAAATCATCTGCATCCAGAAACCCGATCCATGGCGCAATAGATTTCTTCAGCCCGGCTAGCCGGGCCTCATGTACGCCTTTATTCTCAGTGAAATGCACTGGCACAATATTGTTATTGGCTTGAGCCAGCTGATCAATTACTACGCCCGAATTATCGGTTGAAGCGTCGTTGACTATGATGATTTCGAGGTCGTTTAAAGTTTGCTTTAGCAGTGACTCAATGCTGGGAACGAGTTTGTTACCAGCATTAAAAACGGGTACGATCACTGATATTTTTGGTAAAGCTGCCATCGAATCATTCACCCAAAAGATGCGTTGCAAGGAATTGGTGACCCATGTTTGCCAAGGCAGCTCGGCGGATATTGACAGAGTCCCATTCAATTTTATTATGAACCAACTCTGGAGTAACTTCGAGGGGGGACTCAACCAGCCGGTCAGACAATCCAAACTGTGAAAGAAGAGATTCAAATCTTGCCATTCCTCTCACGGGATTTCCAACTGCAATAAAAGGCTTATTAAAAAGGATGGAAAAAACAGCACCGTGAAACGAATCAGTTACTATAAAGTTGGCACCTTGAAAAGCTTGAAGCCAACTTTCCACACTTGGAAACCTACATTTATAAAAATCCTTCGTGCGCACTTGAGCAACAGAGTGTTTAGGTTTTATCGAGAAAACCGTAATACCAAGCGAGTTCCCTACATTAGCTGCGATAGAGTGTTTCTCTGGGGCGGGATCAAGTACATAAGAAAGCACGCAACCAGCATTAGCGTTTTCTCCACACTCGTTAATTAGCGGTTCATATTCGGCCGGTTCCAAAAGCAGCGTTGGATCAACAAGAAATTCTGCAGAAACACCTAACATTTCCTTGCATAAATCCACAGCAGAACTTTCCCTTACAGAAATGGCATCAAACTCTTGCGCCAAACTTTTGCATTTTTCAGTAAGTTCACTGGAGTATTCCCACTCGTTTATCCCAAACGATGCAGCGTAAGCAATACGTTTTGCGGGGCTTTCGATGTCATCCAGAAAATCCAGGAAAAAATTAGGAATACATGGAGAATAACGTGGCCGCCAAACCTGATCACTGCCGACGATAAAAGCGTCAAAATTTCGGCCGCGGTAATATTCCCGCAACTCCTGATCACCTGTGATTTTTGACGACATAGTTATCCGATCATCACGAAAACGAGCCAGTTCCTCCAATACCCTCGCCTGCTTTTTAGCGGTAGGTATCGATTTAATGCGACCCAGCAGTAACCTGGCAAGATTGAGAACATGAGGTTTTACAGATACCTGTTCAACTTCTGGCGCTCGCCTGTCCAGGGTTTCTACCTCACAACCCAACTTTTTCAAGTATGTTTGCAGGGCGTAGGCTTGGAGTATGCCACCGTAGTTGTGGCCTAGGGGCTGGGTAAGAATTGCTACTTTTTTTCTAACCATTTAAACGGCCTGTCTCATGGAGTTTCAATCAATGCTTTAAGCCTACGCTTTACAAAAGAAAGCACCCTACGGGAAAACGAACGCACTTGGCGAGAATACCTGGAATAAACCGGCTTCATAGTCCACAGATAATCTAATGACTTGCCATTCGTTTTTGCATTCAGAAATGCCTGATTCGACAGGGCCCTCATCTCGGCCCTAAGCCGCTGCCACTTCATTTCATAACGGGGTCAACGTTTTGGCTGGGCCTGTTCTTTTGTTTAGAACCCAAGCCTTTTTCTTTTTTTTACAGTGAATTCTATCACCTATCGCAACCTTCCTGTGTCACAACACCGCAACCTGAGACTGCAAAGCCTTTTCGATCCCCAGATCATTCATTACTAAACACTCCTCAGTGCGGGCGTTCATAATTAGCTGCCTAATGTCCTGGTTTCTGGTTACCGAGTGATATCTATAATTCAAAAAATCTATACCCTCATGCTCTTGCGGCTAAGGGGGTTTCTTGGGGATAGCACTTTCATTACTTACCCAATACCTTCTTCAATACCTTAACCCCACGCTTACCAAGAATCCGTCTAGTAAGATCTTTTGATTGTGTGACCTTCAAAACTTCAAGGTTTCTCAACGTTTCTAAAGCATCACTTTCATCCTGCGAATCTGTGAATACCTCTAGAAGCATAGGCTTGTCCGTAATTTCCGGCGTTAAAAATCGGTCAATCACAGCAGTAAATTCTGTTTTATTTGAGGCATGAAGGTATTCAAAGCCCAGTGCGGTTACATAGTTTTTTACCAAATCCGGAGATTGGTTACCGAAATGCCCAGCTGCCGCCACATAAGAATCGGCTTCATTACCCAGCATTTTTTGTCCCGGGTGCATGTAGAGTCTAAATTCCGTCCCCCGGCCATTATTTACCAACAGGATTCTTAAATTCTTACCTACGTGGCGATTTCCTAGCGAGTTCATATCGTAAAAGAAAGTCAGATCACCGAGAACGCCAAAATGAAGGGCATTCGAATTAACCAATGAGGCACCGATAAGGCTGGAAAGCATTCCATCTATACCCCGCCCACCGACATTTGCATTCGTAGAAACCGAGCGAGGAACATCAAAAAACGTCCAGGAACGCATTGTGTTACTGACGCCAAAGTGAAAAAAGCTCTTTTCGGGAATCCTTGGCGCAACTGTTTTGGCAATCCAAATATTGGAAAATGGCAACTCTGGAATTTTATCAGATATTCTAATGTGCTCAGATATGCAAGACTGCAGGTATTCATCCGTGTTAACCAAGGTTGATACCGGATATTTTGTATAGTAATCGAAGAAATCCTGCTCATCCATCTCGTAAATATAGCGTAGCTTACCGAAGGTATCACGAACCTCACCATCTTCATTCACGCGCCAGACTTCTTTTGCGCTACTCATTCGGCCATAAATTGTATAATCACCTGACATTTCCCCAATGTGAATCAACAAATCAGGGCGACAAAGGGGCGAAAAGTACCTGTCCTGGGTCGCGACAAGTGAAAACATCATGCGATACTTGCCTTTATAGCCACTGGTATGATCGCAAAAAACGACAGCGTTGTTACGCTGACAAAAGGCGTCAAGGCTTTCAATTTGTGACTCTGTCCACGAGGAGTGAGAGCAGATATACACCGCAATACGCTTGGCCTCAGACGGGATTGCCGGGAAAGCGCTTTTGCGTGTTATTCGATTAATAATACGAACAGGTGGAAGCTCTTTCGTGGTAAATTTTTTACGGGAGTTTTCCAAATTAACATGAACTGGCCTTCCTCCATTCCGCCGCAACTCTAAAATTGCCGTATTTAATTTCAATTCCGCGAACTTAAAGTCTGCTTCATCTTTTACGGGAGGGAGCTCTACCTTATAGCGTACAGTGTCTTTCGGTGAAACACTTCTGTCTATCATCTGAGGAACCAGGTTCCCAATCCCATGATAACTGTCGAAAAATGTTATCGCTAGTATAGGTAATTTTCGATAATAGGCTTCGGTCAGGCCCGGAAAATAATTACGTGACGCCGTTGCCCCAGTACAGGTTAGCACAACGGGTTCCTCGGACTCCGCCGCCAGCCCACAGGCCATGTATGCAGCGGAACGCTCATCTACGCAAGAGTACATCTCGAACCAAGGATCATGTTGGCAACTTCCCACCAATGCCATGTTAGTTGTTCCGGGAGAAGCAACAATTTTACGAATACCGTGTGCTTTAAGCAGAGCGACAAGAATCTGGACGTTACGATCATCTGTGTAAAATTTACTCATTCTTGATTAACCTTTATAAAACCTTGTCTTTAACTGTTTAAGCTTTCCAATAGCAAAACTGCGCTCATCTTTTGTCAGCCCTAAACAATAAACTACGAGGAGTGTCACCGGAACACTGACTAGCGTCACCAATACCACGCGTAAAAACGATTGAGGTATCGGCACAAAAAGCACCAGCAGCGGAACTAAAAACGCCAAGAGTGAAACAGGCATTATTCTTATAAAAACACTTTTAAAGTACAGTGAAGGACTAAAAGAGATCATGCTTTTTAGCAAAAAAACTCGCAAAACTACAAGTATAATACGAATAAATAAATGCACCAGATACGCTACCTCAGCTGGAAAACCCAGCCAAAAAAGTAGCCAGGCAAAAATAAACGTTAGGATACTAACGCCATTGATGATAATTGAATAGTTACGAATATTCCCAGTCGCCATTGCCGCGGTGAACAAAATACCGCCAAGCACTTGGGGTAGCATCGTCAATAGAGTGAGACGTACAAAAACCGTTGCATACTCAGGTACATTCTCCAACCAAAGTGTCAGTACAGTTTCTGCCTCAATAAAAAGAGGTATCACAAATAGAAGCGCCAAGAAATAGGCGAACTTACTTCCACCGCAGATTAGTTGAAACATATAGTTTTTATCATCAATCGCGTAGGATTTCGTGATCTGTGGATTTACAGAAACAGTTAGATTACCGATAAACTGTTTCAAAGCCCCTTCGACCTGTGACGCTATACCCCTCGCCGCGTTAAGGGTAACACCGAAGTAAATGTTGGTTAGGATATTTACGCCTTGGATATTCAACATACCGACAGCATAACTTGCAAACGCCCAGCCGGAAAAGCCGAACATATGCTTGAGTAACTCTTTGTCCCAGACAAAATTAAATCGGCTCTCTTTAAACTGAGACCGGCAATACGTCCAATAACACGCCTGGGTAATCAACGAAACGCCAAGCAAATAAACAGCATAAGCTTTCAAACTGTCATACGCGGTAACGGTGAGCAACAATACCGCCCCAAGTTTTAGAAATACACTTAGAATGCTTATGTAGGCATAAGCTTTCATGCGTTCGTGGGCAATAATTAGCGCATTATAACTGACACTAATTAACCCGAAACCAAAACTTAAAGCGGAACACACCAAGACCCAATGAGCTGCTTCGATACGCTCAGGCGGAATGCTTAACTTATTACGCAGAAACCAGGCACCAACACTCAAAATCAGAGAAACAATAATGAATGCCAAGATAACTTGTATTTGGACACCTGTTGAAAACACTTTCTTTAATTGGCTTTCGTCACCACGGCCAAGCTCAAATGTCAGAAATCGGCTAATTGCCCCTGACAATGAACTGGAAATTGATGAGAATAAAGCTATTACTCCCGCAACAACATAATAAATACCATAATCTTCAACGCCTAATGTAGCTAAAACTACCCGGGTGGTGTATAGAGCTATCAGGAGTACTATGATCGAACGTAGATAAAGAAAAAGAGCATTCTTTGCTATTCGAGTATTTTTATCGCTATTTGTGGGCATCAATATTGACAACTAAATAAATTTATTAACGGGAAAGGCGGTAGATTTTCTTAGGCCATTTTAGGAAAAAAGAAATATTAAAACGCTCTTCCAAATAATCTATTTTAGCCTTAAGACTAGGGATTTTTTTTAGCGGCGTATATTCGCCTGCTACACGATCGTTAACTGCTTCAAGTTTCCAATTGATAGGGCGGAATATCGGCTCTTTTAGGAACTCCTCAAGGCATTTTTGCAAGCTACCCTTTATATTTTGAAAATCGTCCACTGGTAAAAAGTTATTAATTTTTTGATTGTCAAATCTTCTATCAAAATAACGACTATAAATCAGTTGATATTTACTAAATCTTAGGTTGGGCGATTTCCCCGCCATAACTACACGAGGCCGTTTACCAAGATGGTTCTCCAAGGTATTAATATATATAGAAAGGATTTCATGCCACCTGAATGATTCTTGAGACGTGATATGGAAGATCTCACCTAAAGCTTTGTCGTTGGCAACTATCGATGCAATACCTTGTGCTACATCCCATCCGTAGGTCATTGTCGTCACTTTATTTACAATATCGTCTGAAAACACAATGCTACGGCCTTGGAGAGCTCTATACAGCCAAGCCTCTTTTTCGAGTACACCTAACTGCAAACGATCTTCACTGAAGGTTATACTTGGGCGAATTACCGTCCAGTTTTGACTACCAGAATCCTGCAGGAGATTTTCTTGACGGGCTTTAGCCAAGCCATATTCGTCGGTTTTGAGATAGGCTTCATCAGTTGATACATCCAGTAACCGCGGTGTTTCTTCTATGATGGGCGAGTCGGATTGGGAATAAACGCGTGCAGAACTTATAAACACATACTGATCTGTTGATTCAAGCAATAAATTCATTCGTGACTTAAATTCTTCTGTCCTGTAGTTCAAAAAATCAACTATCGCGCTCCAAGGACTTTCCAGAATTTCATTCAAAAACTCTATATCCCGCGCGTTTCCTTGCAAATATTTAATGCGATTGGAATCTTCGTGCTTGGAGCGGGATGTTACGAAAACATCGTGACCTTGTTTGCTAAGAAGGCTTGTCAAATGGGTTCCCATTGAACCTGTGCCTGCTAATATTAAAATTTTCATTTGGTGGTTATCACCTACATTACTTGTGAACATAACGCTAGCCCTTTCGATTCCAGTAATAATGAACCGGTTATTCGTTATAATAATCCCTTTACTTTTATGTATCTAATTATTCACTTAAGGGAGAAGGCGATATTCGTTTTAAAGCGTTTCAGTTGGAACCCAGAAAAACCACGGCGGCTCTGTCTGCCAGCACCGCCATGGTGAGAGTTATAAACAGGCTACCGAGTACCCACTTACCCATGATGGAACTGGAGGTCTTTAGCAGCCGTCGGTTTTTAGTTGCTTAGCGTTGAAGAGTTGTTATTTGGGCCTGTCACTTCGTGTGTAACGTCGCTGTCAGATTGGAAAGGCGCTGTCCCCATGGATTATGAAAAAGCACTACCGAACAGATAAAACCGGCGCAGTGGGTTATCAGGAATTTCCTGCTATCCGTAAGGAAGAGGCCGTGGTGAAAAGCTCATGGCAGAACATGTGTTCAGCCGTGCTGAACGGGCTGGCGACCCACCGAGTAGTAGGTGAAGCCTTTGTCGATCATGCGCACGGGCTCGAACATGTTACGACCATCGAATATAACTGGCTGGCGCAGTTCGCGTGACAGCGCAGCAAAGTCAGGCGCCCGGAAACTCTGCCATTCGGTTACGATGACTAGCGCATCGGCACCCTTTAGAGCCGATTCCTTAGTTCCGCACAACGTCAGATCATCGCGGTTGCCGTAGAGTCGCTGGGTCTCCTCCATCGCTTCCGGGTCGTAGGCCTGTACTTTGGCTCCTGCCTGCCACAGTGCCTCCATCAGCACGCGACTGGGTGCTTCGCGCATGTCGTCGGTGCTGGGTTTAAACGACAGCCCCCATAAGGCGAAGGTTTTTCCCGCTAAATCGTTATCGTAGTGGCGTGCGATTTTCTCGAACAGCGTGGTTTTCTGTTCATAATTACGTGCCTCAACGGCTTTAAGCACTTTAGCATCGAAGTCGATGTTGTCTGAGGCCCGAATAAGCGCCTGCACATCTTTGGGAAAGCATGAGCCTCCATAGCCTACCCCAGGGTAGATGAAGTGGTAGCCAATACGCGGATCTGAACCGATCCCCTGACGAACCATTTCTATATCAGCGCCTAACCGCTCAGACAAGTTGGCTATTTCGTTCATAAAACTGATTTTAGTGGCCAGCATACAGTTTGCCGCGTACTTGGTAAGCTCGGCACTTCTCACATCCATGATAATGACTTTGTCATGGTTGCGATTGAACGGCGCGTACAGCTCACGCATCACTTCAATGGTGGCCTCGTTCTCGGTACCAATGATGATTCTGTCGGGTTTCTGGCAGTCGGCAACAGCGCTACCCTCTTTCAGAAACTCTGGGTTTGACACCACATCAAATTGCAAATCACCTTGCCCACGATCAGCTAGCTTCTCAGTGATACATGCGCGCACTTTGTCGGCAGTACCAACGGGCACTGTCGATTTATTGATGATGATCTGTTTGCGGTCCATATGCTCGGCGATGGTTTGTGCAACCGCCAGCACATATTTAAGATCAGCAGAGCCATCTTCGTCCGGTGGCGTTCCTACAGCAATAAACTGAACTTGGCCGTGCTTGACGCCAGCCTCTGAATCGGTAGTGAACTCTAAACGCCCCGATGCAAAATTCTCACGAACAAGGGACTCTAAGCCAGGTTCGTAAATAGGAATGTGCCCTTGGGTCAACCGCTCGACCTTTTCGGCATCTACATCGACGCACACAACATGGTGGCCTACATCAGCCAAAATGGCGCCCTGCACCAGACCTACATACCCTGTTCCAAACACCGTGACGTTCATGCCATTCCTTTTCTATTCATTGGATGTCTCACAACTACGTGGATACTGTGCCTTGCTGCAATCACACTTGATAATATTCACGATACCAAGCGACAAAGTTAGCCACGCCCTCTTTTACCGACGTTGTGGGTTGGTAATCAACGGCATTTTGCAATTCACTGCTATCGGCATAGGTATCTGGCACATCACCTGGCTGAAGGGGTAATAAATCCTGCTTGGCCGTTTTGTCTAGCGCTTGCTCAAGCGCCTCAATGTAAGCACTCAGCTTCACAGGGTTATTATTGCCAATATTGAACAGACGATATGGTGCATTACTGGTGGCAGGATCCGGATCATCGCTATTCCAGTCGGCATTGGGCTCAGCAATCTGGTCGCTAGCTCGAATCACTCCCTCGACGATGTCATCCACGTAGGTAAAATCACGGGTATGGTTGCCATGGTTGAACACCGTAATTGGCTCATCTGCCAACATACTTTTGGTGAATTTGAACAGCGCCATGTCTGGGCGGCCCCATGGGCCATAAACGGTAAAGAAGCGAAGCCCGGTAGTGGGTAATCCAAACAAATGGCTGTAGCTATGCGCCATCATTTCATTGGCTTTTTTAGTCGCTGCATAAAACTGCAGTGGATGATTGGCGCCATGGTGTTCAGAAAATGGCATGCGGGTGTTGGCGCCATAAACAGAACTTGTGCTTGCGTAAGTTAGATGCGGCGTTTTTGCGTAGCGGCAGGCCTCAAGCACATTGGTAAACGCAACGATGTTACTTTCCACGTAGCTGTGTGGATTTTCAATCGAATAACGTACTCCCGCTTGCGCCGCCAAATGAATAACCCGATCAAACGTATACTCTTTAAAACAGTCTGTTACCGCTTTTTGATCCGCTAAATTATCGCGGATAAAGTGGAAGTAAGTACCGGTCTTGTCAGATAAACGGTGTAGCTGTTCAAGACGATGCTGTTTAAGATCAACATCGTAATAATCGTTGAGGCTATCAAAACCAACAACCTCATCCCCCCTTTCGAGTAGACGGCTGGCCGTATGAAAGCCAATAAAACCTGCCGCGCCGGTCACAAGAATTTTCATCACTATCTCTCTTTGAATGCTTGGCTTAACCTACTGATATTTGTAAGTGCCGTAGCCATAATAACCCGACGCACCCCTTGGGGCGATTTTAACACCGTTCAAAATAGCGCCTTGAATTTCAAGCCCGCTGCCTTCTAAGCGTTTCTTGGCCATGCGTATTTCACGCACCGAGTTCTTATCGAACCTGGCTACCAATAGCGTGGTGCCACAATGCTTCCCTGCCACGCAGGCGTCGGTAACGGCAAGCACCGGCGGCGTATCGACAATCACCATGTCATACATTTCGCTAAGGTCTTCCAGCGCATGCTCAAAACCTGGTCGCATGAGCAGTTCAGAAGGATTGCTAGCCACTACGCCTCGCGTAATAACATCATAATTGGCGACACCTGTTGGCTTAATAATATCCTCAAGCGTTAGTTCGCCACTGAGAAACTCAACCAAGCCACCCGCGCTTGCTTGGCCGAAGGCGTGATGCAAGTTACCTTTGCGAAGATCAGCATCGATAATCAGGACTTTCTTGCCTGCCATCGCCGAGATAGCGCCCAAATTAATACTGACAAAACTTTTGCCTACCCCGGGGCTTGGGCCCGTCAACATGACGCGGTTATTACGCCCATCCATCATGGTAAAGTGCAGGCTGGTACGTAAGCCTCTTAGCGACTCAAGGGACAGATCCATCGGATTCCTCTGAGCAAGAACCCCTCCCACCACATTTTTCGATGTTTTTTGTCCACGCCGTTTTAGTGCTCGGTTGAGTTTTCGCTGCGCTGAAGACTGCGGTACGGAGGCGTACACCGTTAGGCCGATGCTTTCTATCTGATCTGAAGATTCAACCCCCCGCTTTAAAAGCTCTTTCAGTAACACATAGCCAGTAATCAGCAGCATCCCTAAAACCGTATAGAGGATAAGAATCCGTGCTGAATTAGGCGCAATTTGCCCACTGAGCACGGCGTCATCAATGATACGAATATTGCCAATAGTACCTGCCCGAGCTACTTCAAGCTCTTGTATTTTGTTGAGAATATTAACGTATATAGCTTGAGTGACTTCTACATCACGGGTGCGTCTCAAGACTTCCTGTTGGGCAGCGGGCAGTTCATTCACCCTGGCGTTGAGTTCCTGTAAGTCACGTTCAATTTGGCGCCGCTGACGAAGCAGTGCTTGATAGTTGGGGTGGCTGGGGGTGAAGCGTTGCGCCAACTCGGCTTCTTGAAATTCCAGCTCGTCAAGGCGCGTATCCAACTCGATATAACGCTGGATAGCCGCCTGGGCCTCACTGCTAAGGTCAACGCTGTCAAGATTGGCGCGGTAATCGTTTAGATTTTGCTCCGCCAAATCTAACTGTTCACGTAGCTCAGGCGCTTGCTCATGGAGAAACTCAAGGCTTTGCTGCGCCTGCTCTGATTGTCGCTCGATATTCTGGGTTAAGAAGGTCTGCGCAACGGCGTCTAAGCTACGAGTAATTTCTCTAGGATCGTCGCCCAACATCAATAAACGAATCATCCCTGTTGTGGTGCCAACGCCACCAATTTCCATTACTTGCAGCCGATTCGCAATAGCTCGGATTGCTGATGTTTGAGGATAACGAGTCAATACATATTGCGCGCCTTCGGCAGCATCAAAGCTTTCGATAGTAAGTTCAAGGCCGCCCTCATAAAATACTTCTGGGCGTCCTAGCTTACCCGTTACCGCGCGGTCACCTTGCATCACGTAGTAGGTATCGTCGGGCCCTCGTTCAACGGTAAAGCGCTGACCTCGATGAAGATCATCGGTATTAAAGCGGGCTACGTTGATACTTTCGCCCCCCCATACATACGGATAACCCGCCATAAAATCAGGGCGAGGTATGCCTCTTCGTAGTACAAAGCCACCAATAAAGGGCAACTCCACCGGCGAAATAACAGAATCGCTACCTACCCGGTCGACTACCTGACCCAACACCATCCGTGACTGTAGGATTTGCAGCTCGGCTGAGGTATTTAACTCCTCAGCGCCCATACCCGTGACATTATCCACATTGCCGAACGGGCTAATGGTATTACGCCTTTCGACTTGAACCAGTGCATCGGCACGATAAATAGGGGTTGCCAGCATGCCATGTACAATGCCAATAAAAGCGAATATTAAGGTAACGACAATGATTAGCCACTTTCTGCGAAAAAGCGCACCAAACAGCCGGCTCAGATCTATTGTCTCTTCCTGGTTACTCTTCTGTGATGAGTCTGACATTGGTTCTATCGCTACACTCTCAGTCACACACCGTTAGGCGCATGAAAATGGATAATTAAAAAGCTTTAAATTATTTACCACACGCTCGTACCGCCGGTGTTTTTAAGCTTTTCTCGCCACACTGAACTTGCCGTTTTGATCGTGTCATAAACCAGCTGACAGACCTCATCGCTACGCTGATGGGGATCAGGAATATCTCGATCATCAATTGGTTTATCTGTTCGCCACATACCAAACAGTAACGTTTTCCCCAACATCTCAGGCCATTGACGCGCGATTACCTGCCTTTGCTTGGCGCTCATAACAAGAATAAGGTCGGCGTTGGCGAGTAGATTACGGTCTATCGACCGCGCCTGATGCTGGCCGAGGTCGTACCCATCTGCTTTTGCAAGCGCCGCGATCCGCTCGTCTGCGCCCCCTTTCCCGGCGGCGAGGCCTGCCGACATCACGTCAATGTCAGCAAGCCCCTCCTGCAACATGGCGGCAGCTACCGGGCTGCGGCAGATATTACCGGTACACACGACTAGGATACGTTTTGGCATATTAAAGTAGGTCGTTTAAACCATTACTGCTATTGCCCAGATCACGCGGTAGGTTGAGTGAGGGCAGGAGAAGGCTAATCACGCGGTTCCAGCGAGCGATAGGTGCGGTGGTGACATAGACCACATCTTTAGGCTCTAACTGAAAATTACTCGCCATCACCAAGGCGATCGCATTGCTAACGTCTAGCTGATAAACCGTGGCCAGCTTTTCAGCGCCCGGCTCATTACGGCGTAGCACAAAGATACCGGAGGGTTCAGCGGTTTGTTCATTGATACCTCCGGCACGCGATAATGCATCGGTGAGTGACAAGCGTTCACGGTTCATACGCAGGTTGCCGGGTGAGCGTACTTGACCTAACATCGCAACGCCTTGGTTATCGGCGCTAGGGATATGCAATAAATCACCGTCTCTAAGCAAGCGATTTTGCCGTTGGTCCCCTTCACTCAACAGGGAATAAAGGGATAGTTCTTCTTCTGTGCCATTGCGGAATAAAAACATTTCGTGCCAAAACGCATTATCTGTCGGCCCTCCCACTTCATTAATAGCATCCAGGATGGTTAAAGGTACGTTAGTCACTGGCACTGAACCGGGCGCGGCAACGGCACCCGTGACATGGAAACGCTTAGAATTAAATGCCGCAATAAACACGTCTATTTGTGGCTCTGTGAGGAAATCCGAAAGCCCTCGTGTCAACTGAACACGCACTTCTTCGGTCGTTTTTCCTTCAACGTGTACACGGCCAACGAATGGGTAAAAGATAGTACCGTCAGAGCGTACTATGTTGCCTGCCTCTACGGCACTACGCTCACCGCCAGTAGGAATGGTTAACTCAGGGTGATCATAGACCACAATGCTCAGCACATCGCCTACCCCTAACGTATATTCGTAATCGGTAATTTCGTTGCGCAACTTATCGGTAACTGGGTGTACTCCACGCTCTTGGTCTTGCTGAACCTCCAGCGACCAAATCAATTCAGGCGTTATGGGTTTGATATCCACTAACGGCATCACGTCAGGTGGCTCTGGGGCATCGTAGTCAATATCCCCCCCCGGCGCTATTGAACACCCAGCTATCAGTAAGGCAAGTGAGGCTACAACCAGTAAGCGGAAAATAGTTTGTTTTCTCATGACAACGTCTACCTGAGCGTGAATTGAGCGAAAGACCGTGACGGCTCCTTTTCTGAAGAGGCGATTCCCAGTCGTTTGTTACCGTACGTTTGGCGCCTTTTATTGTTTTAATAGCATTGTCTTCATAACGCTGTCTTAATAATTTTTAGGCACGCTACCGCCCCGAGGTATTATTGGCGCATCCTCGAGGCCGGCTAAATTAACAGTTATTTATTAATCCACTCAGATGACGCCAAAACCATCTAACGTTACTTATTCATTGCCTGCTGACACAGCTGGATTATCTCGGCCACACAGTTCTTGCTCACGTAAAAAACGATTGCCTGTCCACTAGCTTTGCCTGCCATTGACACTATCAATCACTAAACCCACCTTCGGGATAGCCTCTAGCTCTTCCATAGAGAGCTTGATTTTTCCAGGCTGGCTTGCCGTGCTTTTTAACTCGCAGTCAGCGAGGTCTTTTGAATGAGCGGAAGTATTAGTAGAAGCATTAGTAGACGATTTTTTTGCTAAATGATGGAGGGGAGAAGACAGCCAAAAATGATCCACGATATCTGACTGGGGCTGATAGTCCGTAGGCGCTGCAATCAGTAGTTCACGTATTTTCACGGCATCCTGGTTTTTGCATGCCGCCTCTAGATGAGAGAGCACGGGCTCAAGCTCACTCCATGCTAAAAAACCTTCTGACGCTGTCATTATCCTGGGGTGCCGCGTTTGCGTTGCACTATCTGTTGCTAACAATTCCTCATATAACTTTTCACCTGGGCGTAATCCGGTGAATTGAATCAGTATTTCGCCTTTTTTATCGAGAAGGATTTCTTTTGCTTGAACGGCGATAGTCTTTACATCGGTAGGAACGGACATAAAGCGACAGCTCAATCCCGACAGTTTCACCATCCGGGTAGCAAGCTCTACAATTTTAACTGGCTTGCCCATATCCAGAACAAAGACATCCCCCCCTGTTGCCATGCCACCGGCTTGAATCACCAATTGTGCAGCTTCAGGAATGGTCATGAAGTAGCGGGTAATATCAGGATGGGTAACGGTGATAGGCCCCCCTTTCTCAATTTGCCGACGAAAGAGAGGAACCACCGAGCCTGAGGAACCCAGCACGTTGCCGAAACGCACCATCGAAAAACGCGTATCGGTTTGTTTATCTGCGCAGGCTTGGCAAACCAGCTCGGCCATCCGTTTGCTGGCTCCCATCACATTCGTTGGCCGAACCGCCTTATCTGTGGAGACCAGCACAAAAGACTCAACGCCTTCTTTTATCGCGGCCTTGGCGACGGCCAGGGTGCCAAAAACGTTATTAAGCACTCCTTCTGCGGGATTAAACTCAACGAGAGGTACATGCTTATAAGCAGCAGCATGGTAAATAGTATCGATTTTAAAGGTACGAATCAGACGGGATATAACGTCACCATTGCGCACTGAGACCAACGCAGGCTTAACCTCAACGTTTAGTTTGTCCTTTTCAATCAATTGAGCAAGATCTTGATCGATCTTATAAAGAGAGTATTCAGATGAATCAACGATGATTAACCGTTCAGGAAGCAGCCGAACAATCTGTCGACAGAGCTCGCTACCAATTGAGCCACCGGCCCCCGTTACCATGACCGCTTTATGAGTAATATTAGCACCCATTAATTTTGGGTCCGGTGGGACAGGATCACGACCGAGTAAATCTTCAACGCGCACATCGCGCAGCTCATTGAACTTGGCCTTGCCCGAAACAATATCGGCCATATCGGGAATGGTTTGTACCGGTATCGACAGCGGTTCTATTGATTCGATGACCTCTTGTCGCCTTGCGCGTGTTGCCTCAGGAATAGCTAACAGAAACTTCTCTACGCCAAAGTTTTCAATTAGCTTTGGTGTCGCCTCAGGGCTGTAAACTCTTAACCCCTGCACATGAGTACCTTGCAAAAGTGGCGCATAATCAACAAACCCTATCGGTTCATAGTCACGCCCATGGCGCAGAGAAACCACCAACTGACGCCCGGCAGCACCTGCGCCATAAATCAATACCCGGGTTTTTTGCAGCTGCTGGCCGCGCTGATAGATTAGCCGTAGCGCCAGCCGTATGCCGCCAATGGTAATGAAGGCCAGCATTGCATAGATGAAAGGCACTGACCTTGGTACAGGGAGACTCAACACCATGCTGACGATATATAGCGTTAATGCCGACCCAAGAACGCCTGCTGATAGCGCCTGCAATGCTTTAATATCCATGAAGCGCACGATTGAACGATAAAAACCAAGGCGGATAAAAATGAACAAGCTGACGGGGACCATCACCGGCAAGGCCAACCACACCGAATCATTTACCAAAAACGCTAGAGAATCTAATCGCAACAGCATCGCCAACATAAAGCTGCCCACCATCAACAAGGTGTCAACAAAGAGCTGGATCAGCTGCTTGTGGCGCCTTGTTAACCCGAATAACGTTTTGATAAAAAACATCATGATGGCTTCCCCATTTTGACCCTGCCTAGAACCTGCCCAATACCCAATCGTTAATGCACTATTTCCACTTACACTGACGTATTCCGCTTACGCTTACTTAATCTTAACAATAGATTACATTTGCAAACTTGCTGAACGCGGACTCGCGTAGCCTAAAATTTCTCTATAAATCGTTAATAACCAGTAGCTTATAATTATAAATAAAGATTAATTTTCGCTGATGAGCTCAGTATACAAGCAATTTATTTCTATGCCGAGACAATCTAGTTACTTTTCTACACGTTTATAAAACGATTCGCAACACTCTAGGTAGATTTCATGCTACCAAAGGATAGCTTTTGGGCGATTAGACGCCGCACAGGGCAGGGATAGATAAAACACCATAAAGGCTAATTTTTATTAGCTATTGATCGTAATATACTGTATTTAAAAATCTTATTTTCTAAAAAATACGCGGCGTGCAGCCTTCAAACGGGGATCAGAATTTTGCCCAGCATTCAGTTACATAATGTTAATATATATAAATTACGTGCTAATTCGCCGTAAAATACTTTATATTTTCAATAACTTATACTTGAAAATAGAGATTTTCAGAGGCAGCGGGGAGGGCCGTTAGATGAGGTGCATCATCAAGCCTGGGGATTTTTATTACTATTCTGGGCTGGATGATTGACTGATTTGATCGACAAACCTATCCAGCGCGTCAAACAACTCTTCACGGATAGGGCTGGCCTCGTTGACCAAGTGGTGGCGGGCTTCTGGGTGGCGATGAATGTCGGCGTTGGGGAACTTCTTGGCCAGAATGGCTAGATTCCACTCCCAATCGACGGTCTGATCCTCTTCGCCCTGAAGGATCAAGGTGGCTAGCGGGTTGGGTTGCAACGCCAACAGGCGCGGCATCCAGCGGCGCATTGCGCTCACCCAGGCAACGCTTAAGCGCTCAGGCTGCAGCGGGTCGCCCTCACGTAAAAATGTGTTGAACTGCTCATCAGTCGAGTTGGGCCGGTATTTACGCGGTAACTCCTTTAAAAACGGACTGGCGATCAGGTGCAACCAGCTTGTTTGGCTCCAACCCCAAGGGCGAACCAGAGGCGCCAGCAACACCAAACCTGACCAGCCTGCCGCCTCGCGCCGGGTGAGCGCATCGGTGGCCAGAATCGCCCCGCCGGTACTCTGTCCCACCCCTAACCACGGCTCAGGCGCCATGCCTTCACTCTTTAAGGTTGTCTGTAGGTGGGCAAGGCAGTGCTGGTAGTCGTCAAAATCGTCTATTTCGGCACGCGCCCCGCTGGAAAGACCGTGACCAGGCAGATCCCACAGCACCACCCGCCAGCCTTTGGCCAGCAAGCGTTCGAGCAGGTGGCGATATAACCCCATGTGATCAAAGTAGCCGTGTACCACAAAGGCGGTGCCTAGCGGCTGTGGGGGGCTCCACACTTGGCACCACAACGCAAAACGCCCGGTGTCGATAAAACCTGCGTGTACGGCGTGGGTATCCACGAACAGCGCTTCTAGGCCATAGAGGCGGAAATAACCTTGCACGGCGTCTGCCAGCGCATCACCTGGTAGTAACCTCACTAGGGCGCTCTCGCCCGAGGCGTGGCGGAATATGCCTTCCAGATGCTGGAAATCACCCATCGTAGTTTCTCCGTAACGCCATTTTCCGTTGACCTAGACGCGGCAGATGGGTCGCGTACCCAACCACCTAACTCGTCATTTGGTCGAGCATTTTAGCGCGTTAGGGTCTACGCTGTTTACATGCCCGACCAGCTGTGGAATTATTTTCCATAAATACATTTCACTCGGCTCGCGGCAATTCTATTTCCCACGAGCATCATCACAGGAGAAACCCCATGAGCGAGCGTATCACGCGCCACCGTCTACAGGTGGCAGGCGATTTAGATCGGTTTATCAATGAGCAGGCGCTACCGGGAACGGGCATTGATGAAAACACCTTTTGGGCCGGTGTCGATGCCCTGTTTCATGATTTGACACCCAAAAATCGCCAGTTGCTAGAAGAACGCGACACACTGCAAGAAAAACTCGACGTATGGCACCGGGAAAACCCTGGCCCGGTCACCGATATGCCGGGATACCGCCGCTTCTTGAAAGAGATCGGCTACCTGGCGGAAGCCCCGGCTAACGTCAAAGCGACCACTGCCAACGTTGACCGCGAAGTCGCCGTTCAAGCGGGGCCTCAGTTGGTCGTGCCGGTGAGTAACGCCCGCTATGCGCTGAATGCGGCTAACTCGCGCTGGGGCAGCCTTTATGACGCCCTGTATGGCACCGATGCGATTTCCGAAGACGATGGCGCCGAGAAAGGCACCAGCTTCAACCCGAAGCGCGGCGCCAAAGTGATTGCCTACGCCCGTGGCGTGCTTGACCGCGCGGCGCCGCTGGCGACTGGTTCACACCGTGATGCCGTGAATTACGCCATTCGTGATGAGCATTTGGTGGTAACCCTGGAAGGCGGTCGTGAAACCGGCCTGCAGGATGCTGGCAAGCTGATTGGCTTTAGCGGCGAAGCCGCCAAACCAGAAGCGATTCTTCTGGGTAACAACGGCCTGCACCTGGAAATCCAGATTGACCCCAGCGACTCCATCGGTAAAACCGACCCGGCTGGCGTTAAAGATGTGGTGGTGGAGGCCGCGCTGACCGCCATCATGGATTGCGAAGATTCGGTTGCCGCCGTTGATTCAGAAGACAAGGTCGGTGTTTACAGCAACTGGCTGGGCCTGATGAAAGGTGATCTTGAAGAGAAGATCGACAAAGGCGGCAAGACGTTTACCCGTCAACTTAACGCCGACCGCACCTGGCAAACCACCGATGGCAGCAGCGTCACGCTACCCGGTCGTTCACTGATGTTCGTGCGTAATGTAGGTCACTTAATGACCACACCGGCGATCTTGGATGCAAGCGGAAACGAGCTGCCGGAAGGTATCCTGGATGCGGTCGTGACCTCGCTACTCGCGCTGCACGACCTGAAAAAAGACGCTGACCAGCCGCGCAACTCGCGCACCGGCTCTGTTTACATCGTGAAGCCGAAGATGCACGGACCTAAAGAGGTCGCCTTCGCCAACGAACTGTTTAGCCGTGTTGAAGATATTCTGGGCATGAGCCGCGATACCCTGAAAATGGGCATCATGGACGAAGAGCGCCGCACCACCGTTAACCTCAAAGCGTGTATCGCCGAAGCGGCTTCACGGGTGGCGTTTATCAATACCGGCTTCCTCGACCGCACCGGCGACGAAATGCATACCGCGATGGAAGCGGGACCCATGGTGCGTAAAGGGGATATGAAGAGCGCCGCGTGGATTCAGGCCTACGAGAAGAGCAACGTGCAGGTGGGCCTTGCCTGCGGGCTGCGCGGTCGTGCGCAAATCGGCAAGGGTATGTGGGCCATGCCCGACCTGATGCATAACATGCTGGAGCAGAAAATCGGCCACCCGAAAGCGGGTGCCAACACCGCCTGGGTACCATCGCCGACGGCCGCCGCGCTGCATGCACTGCACTACCATCAAGTTAACGTCACGGACGTTCAGCGTGAGTTGGAAGAGTTGGGCGAACCTGACTTTTTGGACGACCTACTCACCGTGCCGGTGGCGGAAAACGCCAACTGGTCCGATGACGAAAAGCAGCAGGAACTGGACAACAACTGCCAGGGTATTTTGGGCTATGTCGTACGCTGGGTAGAGCACGGCGTGGGCTGCTCAAAAGTGCCGGACATCCACGACGTGGGCTTGATGGAAGACCGCGCCACGCTGCGTATCTCCAGCCAGCACATTGCCAACTGGCTGCTGCACGGCATTGTTGATGCCCCACGGGTGGAAGAAACGCTCAAGCGCATGGCCAAAGTGGTTGATGAACAGAACGCAGGCGACCCGACCTACACCGCTATGAGTGCCGACTTTGCAGGCTCCACCGCGTTCAAAGCCGCCTCAGACCTGATCTTCAAAGGCCGCGTGCAGCCTTCCGGCTACACCGAGCCGCTACTCCACGAATGGCGCCAGGTGCATAAGGCCAAGGTGCAAAAGGCGTAGCAAATTCATTTTATGGTTTAATCAGCCTCGAGGCTTTTGCCTCGGGGCTTTTTTTATAGGATAACAACATGACCGTCATGACCACCGAGCAAATCGAGCACTTTTTAGACGACGTTTTTCCCCAGCGGATGGGTAGTATAGAAAGCATAGGGGAAATGACCGCCACCCTGCGCTTAGCTATCGGCCACCAGCACCTGCGCCCCGGCCCGCGGGTTTCCGGTCCTACCATGATGGGCTTTGCGGATGTGGCACTTTATGTGGCGATATTGGCGCAAATTGGCCCCGAACCCATGGCCGTGACCAGCGACTTCAACTGCCATTTCCTACGCGCAGCGTCAGGCGATCACGATATAATTGCCCACGCCAAATTGATAAAGCTGGGCCGTCGCATGGCCGTGGGCGAAGTACAACTCTTCTCAGCCAGTGACGCAACGCGCCCCGTGGTGCATGTCACCTCTAGCTATGCGCTGCCAGAAAAACCCTAAATAAATATACAAGATATTGATTTAAATAGATAAAATACATTTTCACCAGTGGAGTGTTTTCCGTGTTAGGATTTTTGGGTGCGTTATCGTCAGCGTTTTAAACGCCATTCTAAAATGTTTACTCATCTTCCCATCAGGGCTGGCAATTTTTAATGCTCGTATCCAATATTTTGCCCGACCCCCAAACCCTGAATGCCATTCAGGGTGAGCATGAGGCCTCCCTGGTGCTGGTTTCCTGGCTAGTGGCCCTAGCAGCTTCTTACGCCGGTTTGGATATCATCAAGCTGGTCAGCAAGATGTCGCGACCGATGTGGCGTCGCGTATGGCTGCTTGCGGGCGCCAGCTCAATGGGACTGGGGGTTTGGAGCATGCACTTTATTGGTATGCATGCCTACCAGCTTGATTTTCCCGTGAGCCATGCGCCGCTGCTTACCTTGCTGTCCATTGTGCCCGCCATTTTAGGCAGCCTTAGCGTCATGGTGGTGCTTTCCCGCGATACGCCTTCCCACCGTGCGCTGCTGCTCGCGGGCGTCAGCCTTGGGGCTGGCATTGGGCTAATGCACTACAGCGGCATGGCCGCGATGCGGATGCCCGCCGAGCTGTACCATGCCTTAGGGCTTTTTTGGGTATCGCTATTGGGGGCGATTGGCTTAGGTATTGTCAGTGTTTATGCTTATCGTCTCTGCCAGCAAGAATGGGGGCTAAAGCGATCTAGAAGCTGCGCCTTTATCGCCGCGCTGTGTGTCTCCATCGCCGTGTGTGGGATGCATTACGTTGCCATGCAAGCCGCCTGGTTTGTACCTGACCCCAGCGCCGCGACGTCTTCCTTACCATCAGCCTCGCATTGGCTTATTGCTGCTATTGGCGGCGTTGCTGTGCTAACAGCGCTGCTTGCCCTGGTGGCGACCCAGGTACAGCGCCGCCTGAATGACAGCCAGCGCCATGAATACATGACCCAAACCCGTTTGCTTGAGGTCGTTTCCGCTCTACAAGATTGCGTGATTTTACTCGACGACCGGGCACGCATCCGCCTGTGTAACGCGGCATTCGAGCGGCTAGTGGGGAGTAACAGCGAGGCGTTGATAGGTACGTCGGTTTCACAGCTTGCCTACGCTCAAGATAGCCAGGCACTGAGTCAGCACATCCGCCAAGCATTGGCAAAACAGGGCGAATGGCGCGGCATGATCACCGCCCTACGCGCCAACGGCGAAGGGTTTCCAGCCTGGTTGAGCGTTAGCCGTGTCACCTACGCCGACAGCGACGTCCGCGATTACGTGGCGCTCCTCAGCGACCGCTCCGAAGAGCACCAAGCCCAACAGCGGATCCGCTATTTGGCCTACCATGACACACTGACGGGGCTTCCCAATCGGCAGGCCCTACAGGAACTCCTGGCCGCCTGCTCTCAAACGCCCCAGGCCAACCAGCACCGGGCGCTATTGGCGCTGTTGGACATTGACCGCTTTAAGGTGCTTAACGACAGCCTGGGGCAAGACATTGGCGATGAGCTTCTGCGCCAATTCGGCGAGCGCTTGCAGCAATGGGCAGCCAACGGGCTCAATGTCGCCCGGCTCGACGGCAACGAATTCGCCTTACTGGGCACGCTTTCATCCACGCATGAAGCCAGCGCGCAGCACGAAGCCCACGCCCTTATCGAAAAGATAGTAGCCGCCTTGACCGCCGACTACTCGCTTCAAGGCCATCGCTACCTCTGCCGGCTAAGCGTGGGGGCGTTGATATTCAGCCCCCGCGAACATGACAGTAGCGCACCGCTGTTTAAACGGGCCGATCTTGCCCTGCTGGAAGCCAAGCGGCTAGGCGATGGCCGCCCCCAGTTCTTTCAACAAGCCCAGGAAGATGAGCTAGAAGAGCGCTTAACGCTCGAACGCGAATTACGTCACGCAATTGACCATGATGAACTGCGCCTCTACCTCCAGGCGCAGGTAAACGAGGCAGGCAATACAATTGGCGCCGAAGCGCTGGTTCGCTGGCAACATCCGGAGCGGGGCATGATTTCGCCGGGGCACTTTATCCCCCTCGCCGAACAAACCGGACTGATTCTCCCGCTGGGGGACTGGGTTTTGAAGGAAGGCTGCCGACTGCTGGGCGAATGGCGCCAAGACCCGCGGCTGCAGCATGTGAAGCTTTCATTGAACGTCAGCGTTCGTCAGTTTCAGCAACCCGATTTTGCCGACCAGGTGATGACGGTAGTGGCAGCGTATGGCGCGCCGCCCGAGCGCTTAACGCTGGAGTTGACCGAATCACTACTACTCAGCGACCCCGAGGGAACCATCAACAAGATGAAAACGCTTCGCCATCTCGGCGTTAGCTTTGCCCTTGATGACTTCGGCACCGGCTACTCGTCGCTTGCCTACCTGAAACTATTACCCCTCGACACCCTCAAAATCGACATCGCGTTTGTACGCGATTTAACCCTGGACATGCAGGCCAAGCCCATCGCCGCCACCATTATTGCGCTCGCCGAAAGCCTGGGGCTTGGGATTATTGCTGAAGGAGTTGAAACCGACGACCAGCGCCTAGTGCTCGTCAATCTGGGCTGTCACTTGTTTCAGGGTTTTCTGTTTGACCGCCCCGCGCCTGCGCTAGACTTTGTCAAAGCGCTATCCGCCGACCACGTTGCTTGACGGATAGCGCGCAAAAAGTGCCACTGCCCCCAGCGCCAACCATCCGGCCATCAGCAATACACCGCCGATCGGCGTGACAATACCCAGGCTCAGCCCCGCCAACGCCATTAAGTAGAGCGAACCGGAGAAGCACGCCATGCCGAGCGCCCATAGCGCCAGCACCCAACGCTGGCCGGCAAGTGGCTGAACTTGTCGCCATACCAGCACGGTCATGATAGCCAGCGTGTGCCACGCCTGATAGCGCACGCCGGTTTCAACGGCACTCACCATGGCCTCGGCTGCGCGCGCGGCCATACCGTGGGCGGCATAAGCCCCCAGCATCACCATAACGGCGCCCGACAGCGCCGCGATACACCACCAGACTTTATCTGTTCGTTGCACGCTGCTCTCCTGATCCCGATTGCCTTTCATCTGTTGGACTGTTTACGCCTACGGCGTACCTTGAAAGGCGCGAAACCGCTACAATAATAGAATATACATTGCCTCGATTAATGAGACGCTGCTATCTATGTCTATTCAAGCTAATTCTACTCAAGCTACGTCTACTCAAACTGGCTCGACACAAATACGCCTCAACGGCGATCCGCATACGTTGACGGCGGGTCACACCGTTGCTGACTTGGTTGAACAGCTCGGCCTTAGCGGCCGCCGTATTGCCGTTGAGATAAACGAAGAGATCGTTCCCCGCAGCCAACACGCCGACACCCGCTTGGTCGATGGCGACCACGTGGAAGTCGTCCACGCGATTGGCGGCGGCTAGAGGAAACACTATGACCCAACAAACCCATGTACCGCTAGCCGATACACCGCTAACCATTGCCGGACGCGACTTTCACTCGCGCCTGCTGGTTGGCACAGGCAAGTACAAAGATTTTGCTGAAACCGGTGCCGCCATTGCCCAAAGCGGTGCCGACATCGTGACGTTCGCGGTACGGCGGACTAATTTAGGTCAGGACGCCGAGGCGCCCAATCTACTCGACGCCATCTCCCCCGAGCGCTATACACTGCTGCCCAATACCGCCGGCTGCTATACCGCTAAAGACGCCGTGCGTACTTGTCGCTTGGCCCGCGAACTGCTTGATGGCCACAACTTAGTCAAGCTGGAAGTACTCGGCGACGAAGCAACGCTCTACCCCAACGTGGTGGAAACGCTAAAAGCCGCCGAAACGCTGCTCGCCGACGGCTTTGACGTCATGGTGTACACTAGCGACGACCCTATTGTGGCACGTGAATTAGACGCCATGGGTTGCTGCGCCATCATGCCGCTAGGTTCGCTGATTGGCTCCGGCCACGGCATTCAGAACCCCTACAATATTCGACTCATTGTTGAGCAGAGCAACGTACCGGTACTGGTGGATGCAGGCATTGGCACGGCGTCAGACGCGGCCATGGCCATGGAACTGGGCTGCGATGGTGTGCTGCTCAATACCGCCATTGCCCACGCCCGCGACCCGCTACGCATGGCCAACGCCATGAAGCTCGCCGTTGAGGCGGGTCGCGACGCCTTTTTGGCCGGCCGCATGCAACGCCGCCAGGGGGCCGACCCCTCTTCACCTTTCGCTGGCCGTATTAACGGTTAATTGAGTCGAGACCCCATGACTGAACCCAATGATGCCGTAACCGCAAGCCACGACGCGCCCGAAAGCAGCGCTACCGGCCCCGAAGAGAAGGATGCACCGCTGCACCGCCGCGGGATTAAAAGCTATGTGATTCGCGCAGGGCGTATGACCCCGGCCCAAAACCGTGGATTGGAAGACGTTTGGCCGCGTTTTGGCCTCACCATCGCCGACGGTCGTCAAGACCTGGACGACCTGTTTGGCCGCCAGGCGCCGCGGGTGGTTGAGATTGGCTTTGGCATGGGCAACTCGCTGATTGAGCAGGCTGAAACCCACCCGGATACCGACTTCATCGGCATCGAGGTCCACGCGCCTGGCGTTGGTAAGCTATTAGATGAAGTCGATAAACGCGGCCTGACTAACCTGCGCGTTTACCGTGAAGACGCGCTTGCCGTACTTGAGCACTGCCTTCCCGAAGGCTCGCTGACCACGCTGCAGCTGTTCTTCCCCGACCCCTGGCCGAAGAAGAAGCACCATAAGCGGCGCATCGTGCAGCCCGCGTTTGTTGAGCTGATTCGTACGCGCTTAAAACCCGGCGGCACTTTCCACCTCGCGACCGACTGGGAAGCCTACGCCGAATGGATGGCAGAAACTATGGAAGCCGCTCCTGGTTATGCCAATACCGCTAGCGCCGATACCGCCCCGTTCGTGCCGCGCCCGGCGTTTCGCCCGCTGACCAAGTTTGAAGCGCGTGGCGAAAAACTCGGCCATGGGGTTTGGGACTTGATTTACCAGCGAAGCGATTAACCGGCACTACTCAAATTCAGTCATCGCAAAGCTTTCGCCCTCTACCACTTTCGCCTGCCACTCATGTAGCGTTGGGTAGCGGTTTTGCCAGTCAAAAGCCGGTAGCCGAAAACTGATATAAGCCAGCGCAACGGCAACGGTAATCGCTCCCAGGGTGCGCTGGGCACTGCCCGCCAGCACGCGGGGGTGGGCAGTGAGTGTGGCTAGAGAACGTTCGATGGCTTTTAAACGGCGCTGCCCCAACAGCGTCGTATCCACTTCATTACCGCCATGCTTGCGGCCAATCACCACGTTGAACGCGGCGTCCATCAAGCCCTGCCCCAGCCCTGCCAGCGCTAGGGTTTCCGCTAATGTCTGACTGGGTATCAGAGACGGCCCCTCACCCACGGCATCCAAATAGTGGGCAATCAGAAGCGACTCCGTCAGCACCTCACCGTCATCGGTCACCAGTGTCGGCACGCGGCTTAGCGGGGTAATCTGTAAAAGCTCGCTATCCGCCGCCCAAGGGTCGCACCAGCAAAGCTCGGTACGCTCGATAAGATGCTTTTCATACAGGCACACGCGGACAACGCGCGCATAGGGGGAAGAGGCATTTAAATAGAGCTGCATGGCGGTCTCACCATAAGGTTAAACGAGTGCTAAGCGACTGACGACTAGTCCAGCGTCGCGTTAACGACACGATGCATGGTTCCTTCTCCACGATCAAAAGCATCAATATTAGCCAGGGTGGTTTCGGCAATATTGGTCAGCGCCTCGGCGGTAAAGAAGGCTTGATGGCCGGTGATTAGCACGTTGTGGAAGGTGGTTAGGCGCATGAATTGATCATCGTCGATCACGCCCTGGGAGAGGTCTTCGAAAAACAGCTGTTCTTCCTCTTCGTAGACATCTAACCCTAAGCGGCCGATTTTGCCGCTTTTCAGACCCGCAATGACCGCTTGGGTATCGACCACTCGCCCGCGGCCGGTGTTGATTAGCATCACGCCCGGCTTCATTTGCGCGATGGCATGGGCATCAATCAAGTGATCGGTGTCTGAGGTCAACGGACAGTGCAGCGAGATAATATCCGCCTGGGCATACAATGTCTCTAGCGGCACGTACTCCACAAAGGATTTAGCGTCCGGACTGGGAAAGGGGTCGCTTGCGACTATTTGGCAGCCAAAGCCGTGCATAATATCGGCAAATATCAGCCCAATATGCCCGGTGCCGATAACGCCCACGGTTTTGCCGTAAAGGTCGAAGCCCAGCAGGCCATCCAGGGCGAAGTTACCCTCGCGCACCCGGTTGTAAGCGCGATAGGTCAGGCGATTAAGGCTTAGCAACAGCGCCACTGCATGCTCGGCCACCGCATGGGGTGAATAGGCGGGCACTCGCACCACCGTCATGCCCAAGCGCTCGGCAGCAGCCAAATCCACATGATTAAAGCCCGCCGAACGCAGCGCGACTAGCGTTGTGCCATGGCCATGCAACTGATGCAAGACGGCCGCCTCAAGGTTATCGTTAACGAAGGCGCATACACCGTCAAAGCCCTTAGCCAAAGGCGCCGTATCCACGGTTAGCCGCGCATCGAAGAAGCTGATCGAGTGGCGCTCTGCCGCGTTGGCGCGGGTCAGAAAAGTGCGATCATAAGGCTTAGCGCTAAACACGGCGATGCGCATTCTCGTTACTCCTCAATCGGCTCAAGGGGCTCCCAGTCGGAACGGTTAGCCAGAAACTCGGGCCTAGGCCGGTTACCGCAGTAGGGGTCGTGGAGCGTGTTTTCAACGCTGTTGTAAACAAAAAACAGATTGCTTCTCGGCCAGCAGGACATATTGATGTTGGAGCCATGCATGGTATTGCATTCAAAAATCACCAGCGAGCCAGCGGGACCCTTCGGCGCTTCAATATCGTTTTCCAACATTAGCTCACGGAGGCTGCTGGCTGGCGGCACCCCTACATCCTGGCTTTTAAGCGACTCTTTATAGTTGTCTTCCGGCGTGCGCCCCACGCAGGGGATAAAGTAACGGTGCGAACCGGGAATCAGCATCAGTGGCCCGTTAAACTCACCGTTGTCGGTGAGCACGATAGAGCAACTGAGCGCACGCATACGCGGCATGCCGTCTTCGCTATGCCATGTTTCAAAATCGGAGTGCCACTCAAACCCTTTGCCTTTAAAGCCTGGCTTATAGTTAATCCGCGACTGATGGATATACACATCGCTGCCCAGCAGTTGCTTAACCATCGCCAATAGCCTGGGATCCCGGGTCAGGCGCTGAAAGCGCTTTGACACATCGTGGATACCGAAAATGGTGCGTATTTCTTCACGCCCCGGTTCAAGAATAGTGCCTTCGGAAAGTTTAAGGTCGGCATCATCCTCATACTCCCGCAGCTCTTGAAGAAAAACCTGCATATCGTCGGCGTCATAAAATCCTTCAAACGAGAGGAAGCCCTTCCGCTCGTACTCCTCAATTTGCGACCTATCCAATGGGCCATTGGCCAGTTGGGACTCATCCCCGTACACCACTGGGTCGATGCGCTCGAACATTCCTAGCTTGCGTTCCAAACGAGTGGGGAAAAGATCTTGGTAATCGCTCATGGCAAACTCCTCCGTTAGTTAGGCATGTCAAGAAACGCCTTTAGGCATCCCTTATCAAACGTAGACGCCAAAACGCACATCGGCAATATCGCTACGCCAGCCAACGGGCCGCTTGCGCAAACTGGGGGGAATTAACGGGGAGCAGAAAAAAAGAAAGCCGCTCCAATGGAGCGGCAAAAAGACCGTGACTAGCAATGAGAGGGAGAAACCATGACAGCAAACGGGCAATGATTCTTAAATCAACAGCTGTCCTGGTTGCCAGCGGCTCA
>NZ_BJXV01000024.1 GCF_007991175.1 Halovibrio variabilis | reverse complement strand
TCCCTAGCCACCGCATCATTCAATATCCCGCGCTTGGCTTCAATCAATGTAAGCCAATCCCGGGCACGTGTAATCCCGGTGTAAACCAACTCGCGGGTGAGAATCGGGTTGGGCGTTTGCGGTAGCAGTAGGGCGGTGTGTTTGAACTCCGAGCCTTGAGATTTATGTACTGTCATCGCGAATACGGTTTCTACCGCGTGTAGGCGAGAGGGCAGTACCCAGTTGATGGGTTTGTCTGTATCGCTGGTGGGAAAGGCGACTCTTAATAGTGTTCTTCCAGGCGCTCCTGATGAAGAGCGGGGATCCGGCACCGCCAGGGTGATGCCGATATCGCCGTTCATTAGGCCCAGGGTGTAGTCGTTTTGGGTGATCAATACCGGGCGGCCTTCGTACCAGCCTTTTTCCAGTTCAATATCGCTTGCGCTGAGCAGCTTTTCGCTGCGCAGTACCTTGGCGATGCGCAGGTTTAAGCCTTCTACGCCCCAGGGGCCTTTGCGCAGCGCGCAGAGCAGTTGAAAGTGGCCGTAGGCGTGAAGTACTTGGCTGGCCCACTGGTGGTAGGGCTCGCGGTGTTCTTCAAAGCTTAGCGCGTTGTCCGGGCGCTGTGTGTCCAGCATCGTTAAGTAGTGCTGGTAGCCGGTGGGCGGCGCCATCGGTTGGCCTGCGTGGTCGCGGCGACCTTCGCCCTTGTTGGGAAAACGCGCCGGACTGCCGTTAACTACTAGGCGCTCCAGAGCGCTGTCTTCTTCGCTTTTGCCTTCTGTTCCCAGTATCAGGTGGTGTACGTCCGGGTAGCCGTGGCGCAGTACCTTATGTACGGCGTTCTGTTTGTCTTTTGGGGTTAGCCCATCGCTTAGTGGTTGGTTAATCGCCTGGGCTAGCTGGCCAATGCCGCTATGGGCATCAAAGCGGTGGCTGACCCGCAGCATGGTAATGGCTTGATCCAGCGGCTGGCCGTCGGGGTCGATAAGCGCCTCCGGCAGCGGCTGGCCGGTGATCTCTGCAATCCATTGGGCGGTGGTGGGCGTGTAGTGGGCGGCCTCGGCGCGGCGGCATAAATCGCCCAGTACGGCCCCGGCTTCCACGGAGGCGAGCTGGTCTTTATCCCCCAGCAGCACTAGCTTGGCGGTGGCGGGCAGGGCGCGCAGCACGGCGGTCATCATTTCGATATCCACCATTGAGGCTTCGTCGATCACCAGCACATCTAGTGCTAGGGGGTTGGCGGGGTGGTGGCGGAAGTGGCGGGTGTCGGGTCTGGCGCCTAGAAGTCTGTGAAGTGTGGTGACTTCTGTGGGAATAGTGGCTGGAAGCAGCTCTGTGGCCTGATCTTCGCGAGCTGAAGCTCCCTCCCACAATGACATTAACCCTTTGAAAGGTAACTGGCTCACCTGGCCGGCGATGGATTCATTTAGCCGTGCGGCGGCTTTGCCGGTGGGGGCGGCTAGGCGGATGCGTAGTGGGTGGGCGTTGGGTTCTGCTAGTTGCAGGGTTTGTAGCAGGGCTAGCAGGCGCACCACGGTGGTGGTTTTGCCGGTGCCGGGGCCGCCGGTGATGATGGAGAAGTGGCTGCGGGCGGCTAGGGCGCAGGCGGTTTTTTGCCAATCCAGGGTGGTGGTGGGTCGGAAGAGGGTGTGTAGGGCATCTTTGAGTATTTGGGGGTGACTATCGTCACCCTTCGCGAGCTGAAGCTCCCTCCCACAAACATCCGCATGTTCTGGAGTGGCTTCATTACTGCCGCGTTTAAGCGGCCTCCCACCAGTTTTATCAAGTTCTGTGGTAGCTAATCGGGCGGCGATTTCCTGGTGTAGGGTTTGCTCGTATTGCCAGTAGCGGCGTAGGTAGAGCCGGGTGGTAAGCGAGGAATCACTTTTCACCAGCGGCGTATTGCCGGGGCCGTCGCTGATTAGCGTGGGGTGGTGGAGCGCGGCTTGCCACTCACTTAGCGTTAGCGTTGCCAGCACCTCGCTGGGGAGTGGCGGCGGGTCGTTGAGGTCGTCGCCTTCCGGGGGTAGCGAGAGGGCAAAATCGGGGGCGGCGAGGGTGGCGGCTAAATCCAGGCAGACATGGCCTCGGCCGAGCTGGTGGCTGGCCAGCGCCGCGCCGAGCAGTAGCAGCGGCGGGGCTTCGTTTGCCTCGTTGGCGAAAAAGCGCACCAGGGCACGGTCTAAATCTCGCAGCCAGCCCCGCGCGACCCAGCGTTCACAAAGCGCCAGCAGCGCATCAATGCTGTAAAGGGCGGCGTGGGGTTCCGCTTTTTGAGCGGTGGCAGCCACCGCTGCGGTAGGTTCGGCGGGCGTGGGGGTGTCGTCGGCAAACAGGTCGTAATTAACGGGATCGTTGGTCGATCCTTTGTCGCGCTTGCTCATACCGCCGCCTCCTGGCCGGTTGCTGAATGGGCTGCCGTGCCGGTAAAGAGGGCATCCAGGGCTTCAATCAGTGCTACCGGGGCGGGCACCGCGTGAACACCCCGCGCGGCGGTGCGGCTGCCGCGTAGAAATACCGTCATCGAGCCGCCCAGGTGTTGGTGCGGGTCGTAGTCGGGCAGGCGCGCTTTTAGCAGCCGGTGCAGCGCGAGCAGGTAAAGTGCCGCCTGCAGGTCGTAGCGTTTTTCCAGCATGGCGTTGCGCAGGGCATCCGCGGTGTAGGCGCTGTCGTCGCTGCCCAGGTAGTTGGATTTCCAGTCCAGCACGTAGAAGCGGCCATCATGTTCAAAAGCCAAATCGATAAAGCCTTTGAGCATGCCGTTAAGGGTGTCGGCATCCAGCGCGGGGCGCGAGACACCGGGAAGTAAGTGATCACTTACTAGCTCGTCAAGTTTGCGCGTTCCCACCTGATGGGCGGCAAACCAGAACTCCAGTTCTACCTGGTAGCTTTCAAGTTCACATAGCGCCACTTGGCTGCCTTCGTTGGGTATCTGCGGTGACAGGGGCAGGGGCGTGGCGAGCAGCTCTTCAAACCAGCCCGCCAGGGTGTCGTGCCACGCCTGCCAGCCGCGCAGTTGCACCCGCCGCCGCAGCATATCTTCCCGGGCGGCGGGGTCTTGCAGGGCATTGTTAAAGCCAAGCTGGCCTGCCCACTCCAGCAAGCCGTGCAGAAAGGTGCCGGGGCCGGGGCCGCGTGGAAAGCGGTGTAGATGAAACGCGCCGGTGTGGGTGGCGTCATCGCGCGGCTCGTCCAGCACTTCCAGGGTGGTGGCTTCCTGGGGGGTAGTGGGTTCAGCCTGGGGCGTCGGGGGGGAGATGGCCCCGGAGGTGCGCAGCGCCGAGTAGCTGGCGATCCACCACTGCTCCCGAGCGGGGCGCAGCGGGATGCGGGCGTTGCCCAGGGCACGCTGCTCCGGCGCTGGGGTAAAGCGTAGCGCGGTGGGTTCCGGGGCATCCGTTAGCGCAATGGCGCTGCCTTCGGTGAGTGCTTCAAGGGCGGCCCGCAGCCCGCTGGGGCCAAGGGGTTTGCCGCCGTTAAGCAGGTGGCCGATGGCGCTATTTTCACTGCCTTTTAGCGTTGCCAGCCCCAGCCAGGTGGCGTGGCGGGCGCGGGTGAGCGCCACGTAGAGCTTGCGCAGGTCTTCGCCTAGGCGCTCGCGGTCGGCGGTGGCCAGCGTCGCTTCATCGGCGCTTAGGCTCAGGGTGAGGGTGCCGTCGGCGGTGTGCCAGCGCAGCGGGACATCCTCCGCTTTCACTGGCCGGTGGTTGGCGATAAAAGGCAGGAACACCAGCGGGTACTCCAGCCCCTTGGATTTGTGGATGGTCACCACCTTGACCAGGTCGGCGTCGCTCTCCAGGCGCAGTTTGTGGCTGTCGCCGTGGCTATCCGGGTCGGCAATCGCCTCGGCGAGAAAGCGAATTAGCGCGTGTTCGCCGTCCAGCTCTTGGCTGGCCTGCTGGAGCAGTTCGCCCAAATGGAGCAGGTCGGTTAGCAAGCGCTCACCGTCGGCGAAGTCTCCCAGTAGCCGTTCGGGCAGCTTGAAATCCACCATCAGGCGGCGCACCAGCGGCAGCACGCCTTGGCGCTGCCACAGGCGGTGGTAGCCGCTGAACTGCTCGACCCGTGCTTCCCAGGCCAGCTCGCTTTGGTTGAGGTGGTCGAGCTCTTCTAGGCTAAGCCCGATCACCGGGGTTGCCAGGGCGGCGCGCAGTTTGGCTTCCGCTTGGCGGGAGTTGGCCTGGGGCTCGGCGCAGGCGCGCAGCCAGGTTTCCAGCTGGGGGGCGATGGGCGAGTTGAAGACCTTGTCGTGGTCGGAAAGGTAGACACTCTTAATGCCCCGGCTGGCCAGCGCCAGGCGAATCGCCCGGGCTTCCTGCAGGCCGTTGACCAGCACGGCCATATCCGAGGGGGCCAGCGGAGTGAGTGTTTGCTCTCCACTTCTCACACTGCTATCGCCTGTCGCACTGTTATCGCCCGCTTTCGCAAAGCCCTTCGAAAACCCCGCCTGCTGTTGGCGGCCTGCTTCCAGCAGCTCGGCCATATGCGAGGCGCAGCGCTCGGCCATCTCGGTTTGGTAGGCGGTTTTGGAGAGCGGTTCGTCGCTTTCCAGGGGCCACAGGGTCATCGCGGGTAGCGGTTTGTCGTTGTGTACCAGCGTATCTTTGGTGCCTTTGGCATTGACGGGGTTGAACGGTAGCGGGTTATCGCCGTCATCGGCACGGAACAGAAAGGCACCGGCGTCATGCTGGTCGGCGTAGTGAAAGCAGTGGTTAACCGCGGCCACCATGGCGTGGCTGGAGCGAAAGTTGGTGCCCAGGGTCACGTGGCGGCCAGCGGTGTCTTGGCGGGCCTGCAGGTAGGTGAAGATATCCGCGCCGCGAAAGGCGTAGATCGCCTGCTTGGGGTCGCCAATTAGCAAAATGGCGATGTTCCGCCGGGGCTGGGCAATGGCGTACACCGCATTGAAGATGCGGTACTGGATGGGGTCGGTATCCTGAAACTCGTCGATCAGCGCCACGGGGAACTGGCGCAGGATCTGCGCGGCCAGGGCCTCTCTGTTGGGGCCTTGCAGGGCGCGGTCCAGGTGGGTGAGCAGGTCGTTGGGCCCCATTTCGGCACGGCGTTCCTGCTCCCGTTCCAGGCGGGCGCGGCACCACTGCACGGCGTGAATCAGCAGGTCGTTGCGGGGCTCGGGCAGGGCGTTAAGTTCCGCCGGTAGCTGCGTCAGTGCTTGCCACGCTGGCGGGCAGGGGGGCGCGCCCTCTTTCCAGATATCCGCCATGCCGTCCGGCGTCATGCGTTTCCAGGCGGCGTCGGTGAGCGCGGGGCGGTCGGCATCGGTTTCGCACCACTCGCGCAGTGCGCCTAGCCAATTGGCGCGACTTTTGGCATTGAAGCTTTGGCCCTTGAAGGCTTTGCGTTTGGCGGCCTCTTCCAGGGCGGGCACCAGTTCGTCGAGCCAGGCGGGCCAGGGGGCTTTGAGCGCGCGGAGCTGGGCGCTGCGTTCGGCCTGGGTGGCGGCCAGGGTCTCGTTGGGCTCGGGTTTTTCGTCGCCCAGTGCTTCACTTTCCGGCAGCAGGCGCTGGAGGATGGCGTGCAGCTCATCCGGCGATTTCCAGTGGCGGGTGACAATGCCGAGGGCGTCGCTATCCAGCGGGTAGTAGAAGCTGCGCCAGTAGTCCCGCACCACTTCCTGTTCAAGCTCCCGTTGGTCGTTCTCTAAGTTGAGGGAGAACAGGCTGCCGCTGTCGAAGGCATGTTCGCGCAGCATGCGGTAGCACCAGCTGTGGATGGTGGAGACAGCGGCTTCGTCCATCCACTCGGCGGCCAGGGCCAGGCGCCGGGCGCAGGCGGGCCAGGTGGCGTGGGCGTATTGGTCGCGGAGTTCTAACAGTAGCTCATCGCTTGCCTGCCCGTCATCGCGAAACACTTCTGCGGCCTCTACCAACCGGTTGCGGATACGTTCGCGTAGCTCTTGGGTGGCGGCGTTAGTGAAAGTAACGACTAGAATTTCCGGCGGCGTGAGCGGGCGAACAAAGGCCGTGTCGTCGTCCGTACTGTGGCCGCCGAGTACAAAGCGCACGTAGAGCAGCGCAATGGTGAAGGTTTTGCCGGTGCCCGCGCTGGCTTCAATCAGCCGGCTGCCGTGGAGCGGTAGGCGCAATGGATCGAGTGGGGCGGGCTGGCTCATAAGAAGATAGTGTCAAACTCAGTGGCGAAATCTTGGCTGGCGGGAAAAATCTTCAGTTGTTCAGCACTCCAGCCAATAAGGCGATAGGAAGTCAGTAGTAATATGTCGGCAAGCTCGTTCAACAGGTTGAAGTGTTCTGCTATGTGGGCGTAGTCGGTTGAGTAGTCATGGGCGGCGATGTTGCGGATGGCGCGGCAGCGTTGCCAGTCACTTGTCGCGTCTATGACGCCTTGCTTTTCAAATAGCGCAAGTACTTTGAGAAAACTGTCGGTGGATTCACCCGCAAGCAAGGCACTGTGCCGCATTGCCGAGGCGATGGAGTCTTGCAGCTTGGCAAATCGCTCATTGATGGCGGCAAGCGTTTCGAAATAATCCACATCTTTTTTGTGTTCGGCTAACCACTCACCGTCAATGGGCCAGGTGATTTTGTTGCGTGATTGATGGAGAAACCAGGCGCAGCGCTGGATCGCTTCAAGCAGCTGCGCAAGATAGCGCTGTTGTTCGCTGAGAACATCCTTACTCATGCTGCTTCCTCACTATCAATCGGGTGTGACTGTGCCAAGGCGATTGCTTGGAAGGGCGTGGGCTCTTCCGTGGAAACATACGTCACTATATCCACCGGCAACTGCAAGCGTTCCTCAAGGGCCATTTTGAGTTCGGCGCAAGCAAGCAGCGGTATTGCTGTAGGGGTGATCAGCAACAGATCAATATCACCGCCTCGCTTGGTATCATCAAGGCGCGAACCAAACACATGAACGCTGGCGGAGTCGCTAATGAACTCGTGTACGCTGGAAAGAATGGTGGCACGCTGTGTTTGAGTAAGACGCATTACAGCTCCTGCTTGTTAAAGACTAGCACTGACTGTACGAAACCCACCTAACAACCTAGTGCCAAGTCACGATTGGAACACTCCGTTTACGCTACCTAATCAATCGGGCACGCTTCGGCCAAGACTTTCGCTTGAGTGGGGCTTGGCTCATCAGTCGTTACATAGGTGACAATTTTCACCGGCAGTTTGAGATACGCTTCGAGTACTTCATTCAGTTCGGCACAAGCCTTTGGCGGTACCTCTTTCTGAGCAATCAGCAGTAGATCAACACCGCCGCCTCGCTTGGAATCATCTAGTCTTGAACCAAACACATGGGTTTCCACCGAATCACCAATAAACTCGTTCACGCCAGAGAGAATGATTGCGCGCTGTGTTTGGGTAATACGCATGAAGAAAGCTCCTAAACTGTATGAGAGCCTCGGCACCTGATAATCTTGTCGCCGAGCCACTTTAGGTGCAATTAGTTTACGCTACCGGCGGCTTCGGTTCACTCTAACGATGGGATCTCATGCTGACATCGCTGCTGGATAATGACTTTTACAAGATCACGATGCAGAACGCCGTGATCAAACGCTTTCCTTATGCCCACGCGCGCTACGCTTTTATCAATCGTGGCGAACACGCGTTCCCTGATGGCTTTGGCGCTGAACTTCGCCACGAAGTCGACAAGATGGCGAGGCTTCGCCTGACCGATGAGGAAAAGCGCTATCTCGAAATAACCTGCCCTTATCTCGACCCTACGTATCTCGACTTCCTTGCCGGGTTCCACTACAACCCCAGCGAGGTGATCGTTGAGCAACAGGGGGGCGACCTTTCGGTGATTATCGAAGGGCCCTGGTACCGCACCATTCTTTGGGAAGTGCCGCTGATGGCGTTGATCAGCGAGCTTTGGTATCGGTTGCGCGGCGTGACGATCACGCCTGACGCTGATGCGATGATTGAGCAGCACGCCCAGGAGAAGATTGAACTCTACCGCCGTTTAGGGCTGAAAATTGCTGAGTTTGGCACCCGTCGGCGCTTCTCTTCTGACGTTCACGACCGGGTGGTGGGTGCGCTTGGTAACTATGGTGGTGAGGCATTCAGCGGTACCAGCAATGTGCTGCTGGCCATGCGCCACGACGTTAAACCGATTGGCACTCATGCCCATGAGTGGTTTATGTTCCACGGTGCCCGTTTTGGTTTCAAAATGGCCAATAGCTTGGCCCTGGAGCATTGGGTGGATGTGTACCGCGGTGACCTGGGTATCGCCTTAACGGATACGTTCACCACGCGGGCCTTTTACGACAGTTTCGATAAGAAATTTGCCAAGCTGTTCGATGGTGTTCGCCACGACAGCGGCGACCCTATTGAGTTTGCCTCCCAGACCATCGCCCACTACGAGCGCCTGGGGATTAACCCGCTGAGCAAGACGATTATCTTCTCCGATGCGCTAACGCCCGAGAAGGTCGAGCGCATTCACGCTTTTTGTAAGGATCGCATCGGCATGGCATTCGGCATCGGCACCAACTTCACCAATGACGTGGGCGTTGAGCCGATGAACATGGTGATTAAAATGGTCGAGGCGCGCCCGGAAGGGCAGGGCTGGCTGCCGGTGATCAAGCTTTCCGATGTGGCGGAAAAGAACACCGGCGACCCGGAAATGATCTCGCTGGCGAGGCGCATACTGTCGCTTAACGGGAAGAGCGATTAGCACATTTTATGCAGCGTTAACCCTTGACCGAACGGTGAAGTGGCGCGTAGAACGCTTCGGTCAGTGAGGCAAAACGGTGGCCCAGGGTCTGCTCGTTAAACAGCCGTTCAAAGCTTGGCCATTGGTGGGCGAGGTAGGGGCTTTGGGCGACTTCGCCGGTTTGATAGCGCCCCCCTTCGTAGGCGGCTTCGGCGGCGGCGTAGGCGTCGCTCTCCTTTGCGCCATCGTCTTCTGATTCCGGGGTGCCTTGCTTGGCCAACCAGGCAAAAGCGGCTTGTGGGGCCAGCGGTAGCGGCGCTCGCATGCCATCGCACCAGGCGTTGAGCAGTGCTTCCAGCTGGAAGCGGGCATTGTCAGCTTCTAAAGGCTCCAGGCGCACGTGGCCCGCTTTCGAGAGCAGCTGGGTCGTCATGGGACGCTCAATATTGCCCGCCAAGTGGGCGACCCAGGGGCGTAGCAGATGCTGCCAGCGGTACTGACCGCGGCCGCGCCCTTGGCTGATCAAGCTGTTGCTAAGCAGCAGCAGGCGGCAGCGGTTGCCTTTACTGTCCTGGCGTAGTTCCCCCAGCCAATCCTCCAGCGTTACTTGACCGTCAAACTGAATCGCCTGAGGTGCCGTTATTGCCTGGGGCCACTCTTGTAGCGCCTCTTCGTAGGCACCAAACAGGGCTTCCATCGGTTCCGCCAGTGCTTCGCGCATCCTTTCGCCAAAGGCCCCAACGGCTAGCACGCCCTGGCCTTTAAAGCGTTCAAGTGTCGCATGCAGCGCTTCGATACGCGGCTGGCCGTTATCCACGGCGTGGCGCTGGGCGGTGATTAGCTGATCCTGCAGTTGCCAGTTTTGCAGCCCGTCTAACGTGAAGGGCTCTACATCCAGCTGGGTCAGTTCTTCCTGCTCGAAGTAAACGCCGAGGCGGGTATTGAAAAACGCCTTGGCCGGTTCGCGCAGAAAGCTGCCCAGTTGTGCCAGGGTTAGCGTGCCTTGCTGTTCCGTGTCTGCCTCAAGCGGCGTTGGTGTTGTGGTTGACGAGTTGGCCTCCCTGGGGCCGTGCAGGGCGTGCCATTCGCGGGCATAGGTAAATAGCCGCGCTTCGGCGGGGGAGTCGCTGGTTGGCTCGGTGAAGTAGCGGCGGCTGAAGGGTTGCAGCGGGTGTTCGGTGGTCAGCGCTTCCAGCAGCGGCTCATCGGTTTGGCTGCGCCAGCCCGCTTCAAGATGGTCGCGGAGCTGGCCGACCAGCACCGAGGGCGGCATGGGGTTGTTGTCGGTCTGGCTACGGCCCACCCAACTAATGTAAAGCTGCTGGCGGGCGGAGAGCAGCGCTTCCAGAAACAGGTAGCGGTCATCTTCCCGGCGCGAGCGGTCGCCGGGGCGGTAGTCGCTGCCCATCAGGTCAAAATCCAACGGCGGCTGAGAGCGCGGGTACTCGCCGTCGTTCATACCCAGCAGGCACACATGCTTAAAGGGGATGGCGCGCATGGGCATCAGCGTAGCGAAGTTGACCGCTCCCGCTAGAAAGCGCTGAGAGAGGCTATGCTCGTCGATTTGCCCCAGCCAGTGTTCGCGCACCATGGAAAGCGGCAGCGGATCAAAAAGCTCGGCTTCTTCGGTGCTGTCCAACAGCTGCTGGAGTGCGGTTTCCAGCTTGGTGAGCATGACGCTCTCTTGAGCGTCGTCGGTAAGAAAGAAGGTTTCCAGCAGCTCGAGCAGCCGCGCCACCCAGGTGGCGGCGTCGGTGGGCTGGCAGAAGGTTTCCCAGGTGCTTTCCAGCTTCTCCAGCAGGGTTGCCAGCGGCCCTGCTAGCGATGCTTCCAGGCCGCCAATGTCATCAAACGGTTCAATACCTTGCCACGCTTCGGCACTGCCGACGGCGTAGCCCAGCAGCAAGCGACGCAGGCCAAAGGCCCAGGTGTTTTGGGTCAGCCCCTCGGGTAGATCCAGCCGGGTGCGTTGCTCGGCGTTAAGCCCCCAGCGAATACCCGCCCCCTCAATCCAGCGGCTAAGGGTGGGCAGGTCGTGCTCTGCAATGCCAAAGCGGGCGCGCAGAGCGGGCACTTCCAAGAGGTCTAAAAGGTCGCTCACCGAGAGGCGCAACTCCGGCAGGCGCAGCAGCTTTTCCAGCGCGATCATCAGCGGCAGGCGGTGGCGGCTGGCCTGATCCGAAAGGGTGTAGGGTATGTAGCGTGGGTCGTCAGGGCGGGCGGTATAGCTACCGAACGCCGAGCGGTACTGGCCGAACACGGCTTCAATATGCGGCGCGTAGCGGTCGATATCCGGCACCATGACGATGATATCCCGTGGGCGTAGATCCGGATCGGCGCTGAAGGCGGCGAGCAGCTGATCGTGAAGAATCTCCACTTCCCGCTGCGGGCCGTGGGCGATATGAAACACGATAGAGTTGTCGCTGGCCGGGTCTAGCGCGGGCCAGTGATCCTGAGTTTCTGCCACTGGGCGCAACTCGCGGATATCGTCCTGCAGCTGGCTGAGCAAACAGCTGTACTCGGTGGTGCTGAACGGCTCGAACATATCGATGCGCAGCGCCTGTTGCTCAAACAGGGTTTGGTAGTTGCCCGAATCGTCATGCTCATCAAGCAGGCGAAGATAGTCGCGGCCCTGTTTGCCCCAGGCGGCGAGCAGCGGTTGGGCGTGAAGATGCAGGGCATCAGTGGCATCGCCGGTGCCCAGCACATCCAGCGCTTCGGGCATGCCCGCTTTACGTTGCTGACGGTAGCGGCTGGCGCGCAGCAGGTCTTTGTGCTCGATAATATCCGCCCAGTAGAACTGGCAGGGGTTGTGCACGCAGAGCACAATTTGGCAGCAGCGTGACAGCGCCGCCAAGGCTTCCAGAGTCTGTTGCGGCAGCGATGAAATGCCGAAAATAATCAGCCGCCGGGGCAGGCCCGGCGGGCACTCCTGGCCTTCCAACTGCTCGGCGGCTTGCAAAAAACGGCTATGCACCTGGGCGCGGCTGCTGTTAAGGCCCGCCTCGCCCAGTGTATTGGCCACATCGTCCCGCAGTGCGCGCCACAGTTCTGGCTGCCACAACTGGTGCGCTTCCAGTGGGCGCGCTTCGCCACGGGCGGTGATGAGCACGTCGTTGCCTTTCGCCCAGGCGTCCAGCCAGTCAGCGCGGTAGACCTGATACTGATCAAACAGATCCGCCAGCCGCTCGGCCAGTTGATAGTGCTTGCGCTGGTCGCGATCGACGTTTAAAAAGCGCGCTAGCGGCGCGAAAGCTTCCTGCTCGGCCAGGCTGGGCAGCAGGCGCAGTAAGCGCCATATCAAGCGCGACTTATCAAACGGCGAGGTTTCGGGCACCGCCTCTGCGTCGGCCGTCGTGTAGGTCAACACATTGCGGTAGGCCTGCCACAGAAAACGCGCGGGCAGCGTGACATTCAATGCTGCGGCTATGCCCGCTCCGCCTTGGGCCGGGTCTTCTGCCAATGCCAGCTTTAGCCACTGCCCGATACCGTTGCTCTGCACCAGAATGGTCTCATTCTCCAGCGGGCCGAGCGGGTGGCCGCGCATCCACTCCACCGCCAGGCCGCGTAAATCTTCCAGGCGATTGGCGTGCACCACCATAAAGCCCGGTATTAACGGCGTTTGTGAGAGCAGCGAGTTTGCAGACATGCAGCGGTGTTCCTTAATGGCTGAGTGGCTTAATGGATGGTTCCTTCACGGCAGAGACGGTCGGAATTTAAGCGCTATGGTGCCACAAGTTTAGTTCTGAAGCTTGAAACCCTGGCGTCCTGTTTTAGAGCTGCTATGATGAATATGTGATGCATATAAGTAGTATGCTGGCTGCGTATCAGGAGGTTGCCGATGATAATGGACACTGTGAAAGAGTCACTTAATGAGCCTTCCGGGTATCTGGTACCTGATTCGTTCGAGCGGTTTTTGGCTGATTTGAAAGGAGCCGCCCGGGAAGAACGCCACCCTTTAATTGACCCGAAGTTGTTTGCCAGCGCATTGAGCATCGATATTCAAACCCTGGCTAGCCAAGCGCATGTTCACCGCACGACGATTTCACGTGCCCAAGGGGCGGAAAAACTGCAACGTTATCTGCGTGATGCACTTCGTGTACTCGGCGCAGCGGCAGATATTAATGGCGATTTCCATGACGCCTTGTTTTGGTTTCGCAATGAACCGCTTAGTGCGTTTGATTATAAAACGCCCGAGCAGTTAGTAAGTGAAGGGCGAGCCGACGATCTGCTGCGCTATGTTCAGGCGTTACAAGCGGGTGTGGTGGGATGACATTGCTGGAGGAACTGAAAGCTCAGGTATACCGAGTACATGTTCCACGCTGGGCATTTTCGCCCACCAGTGGGGCCGGTGCGAGAGAGCATGGCGGGCGGCTGAACCGTGTTGGCATAGATGCATTATATCTTTCGCTTGAGGAGCAAACAGCGCTAGCGGAGTACAAGCAGCTTTCTGCATTGATGCCTCCTGGTCTGATTGTTAGCTATACGGTCAACGTGACTAATGTTGTCGATTTTCGAGCAGGCTATGACTCGAAATGGGATAGCCTGTGGCAAGAGCTTAACTGCGACTGGCGTAAGTATTGGTTTAATCAACGTATTGAGCCGCCTAGTTGGTTACTAGGCGATATGGCATTGGAGCAAGGTGCTAAGGGAATACTTTTTCCTTCGTTGGCACACAGCTCAGGCACCAACCTCGTTCTATATACCGAAACACTAGCAGGAAACGATGTATTAGATGTCTACGACCCCAGAAGTGATTTGCCACGTGATGCACGCTCCTGGCAGTAGTTACTTTTAATAAACTCACTTATGCGACCTCTTCCCTTGCGCGAACGCCGTGGCATCGCCAAGCTATGCGGATACCGTGAACAGAGCTGAGAGATATTTTCCATGACTGAGCCTTCCAACAATTCCCGCCGCCACTCTTCTCAAGTGGTTGATGGCCCCGGCAAAGCCGCCAGCCGTGCGATGCTGCGCGCCGTGGGCTTTAACGACGCCGATTTCCAAAAGCCTCAAGTGGGCATTGCGTCTACCTGGAGCATGGTGACGCCCTGCAATAGCCATATTAACGAGCTGGCCGAGTTTGCCCGCGACGGTGCCGATGCGGGCGGCGGTAAGGGCGTGATCTTTAACACCATTACCATTTCCGACGGCATCGCCAACGGCACCGAAGGTATGAAGTACTCGTTGGTGTCGCGGGAAGTGATTGCCGACTCTATCGAAACCGTGGCCGGCTGCGAAGGCTTTGATGGCCTGGTGGCGATTGGCGGCTGCGATAAGAACATGCCGGGCTGCCTGATGGGCCTGGCGCGCTTAAACCGCCCCAGCGTGTTTGTTTATGGTGGCACCATTATGCCCGGTAAAGGGCATACCGATATCGTTTCGGTCTTCGAGGCCATGGGCGCGCACTCCCGCGGCGATATCGATTTGATTGAACTTAAAAACATCGAAGAAACTGCCATTCCTGGCCCCGGCTCCTGTGGCGGCATGTACACCGCAAACACCATGGCATCGGCTATTGAAGCGCTGGGCATGAGCCTGCCGGGCAGTTCGGCGCAAAATGCCATTTCCCAAGAAAAGCGCGACGATTCCAAAGCGGCGGGCGAGGCGGTGCTGGCGCTGCTGGCAGACGATATCAAACCCTCCGATATCATGACCCGCGAGGCGTTTGAGAACGCGATCACCGTGGTGATTGCGCTGGGGGGGTCCACTAACGCTGTGCTGCACTTAATTGCCATGGCGCGCACCATTGACGTTGAGCTCAGCCTTACCGACTTCACCGAGATCGGTAAGCGTGTGCCAGTGCTTGCGGATTTGCGCCCCAGTGGCCATTACATGATGAGCGAGTTGGTGGCGATTGGCGGCATCCAGCCGTTGATGAAAATGCTGCTCGACGCTGGGCTGCTCAACGGCGAGTGCTTAACCGTTACAGGGAAAACGCTCGAAGAGAATCTGGCGGAAGTCGCGCCTTACCCCGTCGAGCCACCGATCATCGCGCCGCTGGGCAACCCAATTAAAGCCGAAAGCCATCTGCGTATGCTTTACGGCAACCTGGCACCGGAAGGCGCAGTGGCCAAAATTACCGGCAAGGAGGGGACCCGCTTCTCCGGTTCTGCGCGGGTGTTTGGCTCCGAGGAAGAAGCCCAGGCGCGCATTAATGACGGCACCGTGGTCGCGGGCGATGTGGTGGTGATTCGCTACGAAGGGCCGAAAGGCGGGCCCGGTATGCGCGAAATGCTCACGCCTACGTCGGCGATTATGGGCCGTGGCCTGGGTAACGACGTGGCGCTGATTACCGATGGCCGCTTCTCCGGCGGTAGCCACGGTTTTGTGGTCGGCCATGTGTCGCCGGAAGCCTTCGACGGCGGCCCGCTTGCGCTGGTGGAAGACGGCGATACCATCACCATTGATGCGGAAGCCGATACCATTGAAGTGGATCTCTCCGATGAAGAGTTGACGCGCCGTCGCGCTGCCTGGCAGCAGCCTGAACCCCGCTACACCCGTGGCGTTCTCGCCAAGTACGCGCGTTTGGTTAGCTCGGCCAGCACCGGCGCGGTAACCGACCAGGAATAATCCATGTTGTCGTTATGAGCGTAAGCTCATGAACTTGCTGTCATAACGCGTTAAAGCGCAAGGCTTACGATAAGAGCCTTGCGCTTTTTTAATGGGATTAGGTGGCTAAAATGGTAGAGCAAACACCGGCACGCGGGCGCGTAGCCGAAGTTTTTTGGGTATTTTTAGCGCTGGGATTGACCTCGTTTGGTGGCCCGGTGGCTCACCTGGGTTATTTCCGCACGGCGTTTGTGGAGCGTCGCCAGTGGCTGACCGAGCAGGCCTATGCCGATTTGGTCGCACTGTGCCAATTTTTGCCGGGGCCAGCGAGCAGCCAGGTGGGCTTTGCACTCGGCTTACTGCGCGCAGGCCCGTGGGGGGCGGCGATGGCCTGGCTGGCGTTTACGCTGCCTTCGGCGATTATCCTGGCGCTGTTTGCGTTTGGCGCGGCGGTACTGGATGGCCCTATCGCCAGCGGTATTATTCACGGTTTAAAAGTAGTCGCTGTCGCGATTGTCGCCCACGCGGTGTGGGGCATGGCGCGCAATCTCTGCCCGGATAAAACCCGAACGGGTATCGCTTTGGCCGCCGTTTTCGTAGTGGTATTAGTCAGCGGCCCGCTGGGCCAAGTGGCGGCGATTGTGCTGGGGGGCTTAGCCGGGCTGTTGCTGTGCCGGAATAGCCCTGCTGCCACAACCAGTGAGTCGCTGCATTTTCCGGTATCCCGCCGGGCAGGCATGGTGGCACTGAGTCTATTTGGCGGGCTGTTGGCTCTGCTGCCGCTGCTGGCGGGAAGCGCTGGCTGGCTGAACGTGGCGGATGCCTTTTACCGTTCGGGCGCGTTGGTGTTTGGCGGCGGGCACGTGGTGCTGCCGTTACTCGAGGCCGAAGTGGTCCAGTCAGGCTGGATCACCCCCGATGAGTTTTTGGCAGGCTATGGCGCCGCCCAGGCAGTGCCGGGCCCGCTGTTTACCTTTGCTGCTTATTTGGGCGCGTTGCTGCCCGGTATCAGTGGGTTGCTCGGGGCCTTGTTGGCGCTGCTGGCAATCTTTATTCCCGGTTTTTTGCTGCTGGTCGGCGTATTGCCGTTTTGGAATCAATTTCGTCAGTGGGGCAGTGCACAGGCGCTAATGCGCGGTGCCAATGCGGCAGTGGTGGGTGTTTTAGGCGCGGCGCTGTATCAGCCGGTGTGGACGAGCGCGATCATTGGCGCCGAGGAGTTTGCGCTGGCGCTTACCGGTTTCTTGCTATTAACCGTGTGGAAACTACCCGCCTGGGTGGTGGTGGCCCTAGTGGCGGTTGCAGGAGCATTTATTCCTCTTCAGTAGACGTCGCCGCTTCAAACCGCTGGGCACGATGGCCAATCAACCAACGCTAGGTGTCTTGTGCCCTTAAGTTTTACCTGCTCAGTGGTTATCTTCTATGCTGATAGAGTTGCCATTAATGGAAAACCAGGGGGACGTTATTATGACCGACATGGGAGTGTGTGCTTGTCCGGGCTGCGAACATAAGGCTTACAGCGAGCACGCGGCTATCAGAGAAGGGCGCGTCTATTGTTGTACCGCATGCGCCGCGGGTCACCCTGCGGGAAGGGAGTGTATTCATGAGGGGTGTGCCTGCAATGAACTTAACCGTCCCCCGGCTGGGGAAGAGGTATTGGAAGAGCCCGATAATCTGCAGTTTTAACCTACGACACCGCTTTACTGCCAAATTGACAAGGAGTCTATAATGTCTAGACAAGCTCGTATCCAACCCGTTATTGATGCCGATGATCTTAACGAGACCGTCACAGGGTGGCTGGTAATTGATGAGACAGTGCCCGAAAACGAAGTCGTCGTTTCCGAACATACCTCCAAGAAGGAGGCTGTTCAGGCTGCGGAAGCGTTAGAGCAGCGCGAAGATTAACTAATCGCTAAATATAAAACGCCTCGCTTAAGCGAGGCGTTGATTGGCTCTCGGCTATGGCGCCTCCAGCTCTAAGGTGCGACGCAGGGCGTGGAGTTCTTCAACGCCCAGGTGCTCAAGCCTTCCGGCGAGCAGGTCACTAATTTTCTGAACGGGAAGCCCAGCCCGACGGGCTATTTCTCGGCTTCCTAGGTCTGATACAGCGATCAGACGCGTAGTAATACGCATTAAACGCGTACGTTTTTCAAGTTCCCTGACATCAAGGTCAGGGCTGCTTCGCGGGGGATCAAGCTGTTCCGCAGTCGCAGTTGCGCGTGCCGTGCTCATGTAGCTCCTACAGTCTGAAGTGACAAGCATACAATGCCGCTAACGGGGGCGCTTTTCAATGCCTATTTTGATGAATATTTCGCGGCAATAGCAACGCCCGGAAAGGGGCTAGCTCTGGTAAACTACCTGCCTTCCTATTCTAATGTGTGCCGCGTTGGCGCACGCTACTTTACTGAATTTTTAGCTCGCTTTGATAGGCCGTTGGGCCGAGGAGTTTTGCATGTCGTCGAACAGCGCACCCAAGGTGGGCGTGATTATGGGATCCAAGTCTGACTGGCCGGTCATGGAGCACGCAGTCTCCATGCTGGAGCGTTTGGGGGTCGCGTATGAAACCCGCGTGGTATCGGCTCACCGCACGCCTGACCTGCTGTTCGATTACGCTAAAAGCGCTGCTGAGCGCGGATTGCAGGTGATTGTCGCGGGGGCTGGAGGCGCTGCCCATTTGCCGGGTATGGTGGCGGCGCAAACGCCGTTGCCGGTGCTCGGCGTACCGGTAGAATCCAAATCGCTGAAAGGCTTGGATTCGCTGCTCTCCATTGCGCAGATGCCGGGTGGTATTGCGGTCGGCACCCTGGCGATTGGCAAAGCGGGCGCGACTAATGCGGGCTTGCTGGCGGCGCAAATTGTCGGCCTGCAAGATACCGCCGTACGCAGTGCTGTCGAAGCGTTTCGCGCTGAGCAGACCCAGAAAGTTCTCGATAACCCGGATCCGCGCCCCGAGCCGGAAGCCGAATAAGGAGGTTCGGCCATGAATTCAGGTTTTGCAAACAGTGTCGGCATTCTAGGTGCCGGCCAGCTAGGCCGCATGCTGGCGCTGGCGGGATACCCCCTGGGTAATCGTTTTACCTTTTTGGATACCACCGGTACTCCCAGCGCGGGGATCGGCGAGGTGATCGTCGACCCTGAAAACCAGCGTTTGGCTGAATTTTTAGCCAAGGTCGATGTGGTGACTTACGAGTTTGAGCATCTGCCCGTTCAACTGGTGCGCGAGATCGAGCAGCATAAGCCCGTCTACCCTAGCAGCCGCGCCATTGAGGTATGCCAGAACCGGGTCGAAGAGAAGACGCTATTTGATCGCTTAGGCATTCCCACGCCTGCTTACCGAGTGGTCGAAAGCGCCGAGCAGCTAGAAGCCGCCGCCCGTGAGCTGGGTTGCCCGGTGGTAGCTAAATCGGTCACTGAGGGCTATGACGGCAAAGGCCAGGCAGTCTTGAAACAGCCCGAGCAGGCGGCGGATGCGTGGAGCGCTATCGGCCATACGCAGCTGGTCGTGGAGGCCTTCGTCGATTTCGTGCGTGAGGTCTCGATGATTGCCGTGCGCGGTCGCGATGGCGAGGTGGTGTTCTATCCCATGGCGGAAAACCAGCACGTCGATGGTATTTTGCGCTATTCCGTAGCGCCGCTGCCGGATTTGGATGCCAGCGTTCAACAGACCGCCGATAGCTATATTCGCGCGCTGTTGGATGAGTTGGATTACGTCGGCGTACTGGCACTGGAGCTGTTCCAAACCCGCGATGGCAGCCTGCTGGCCAACGAGATGGCGCCGCGGGTGCATAACTCCGGCCATTGGACCATGGATGGCGCGGTGACCAGCCAGTTTGAAAATCACCTGCGTGCGATACAGGGCCTACCCTTAGGCGATACCCAGGCGATTGCGCCCACCTGCATGATTAACGTGATTGGCCGCGAGGGCGATAACGCAGCAATTCTCGCGCTTGGTAATACGCACCTGCACCGCTACGACAAAGCAGAACGCGAAGGCCGCAAGCTTGCCCACGTCAACATTCTCGCGCCTAACCATGCTGAGCTTCTGGAAAAAGTTCGCGCCTGCAGCGCCTTACTGCCAGAGGCGCCACACCCGGCCTTAAGCTTTTCCATTAAACAGTAGTGACTAATGCCGCCTACCTGGCTCAGGCGGCATTTTTAAACAATGTTGGTCATCTAAACATCTTATATCGCTAAAAGTACTTAAATACGCTAAAAAGGAACCACACTAGAAACCAGCAATTATGCTGACCTTAATAGTACCTTTTAAGCGGGTAGTCAGTATGCCTCACTCTTCCGCCACTGGAACGCCGCCTAGCCAGCCCAGTGGTTCCCATCGCGATCACCATGTCACTGTAAAGCGCTTGCACAATGAAAAAGTGCGCCTCCTTTACGACAATCTTTGGCAACCGGTGCTGAGCAGCGTGTTGGCAGGCATATTATTAGTGGCAGCAATGTGGCCCGTTATAGCAAGCGGGGTGTTGCTCACTTGGCTTGCGGTATTGATCCTCGTTTCGATGGCTCGCCTTGCCTTGGCCTTCTATTTCCGACGCTTACCAACGCAGCAACAGCAGCGCCGCCGTTGGTTCTATCGGTTTAGTGCCGGTGCTATCGCAGCTGGCTGCGTATGGGGTGTCGCTGGGGTCGTTCTGTTTACTGGCGAAAACCATGGTCAGGTCGCGGCGCTCTCGATTGTGTTGGCAGGCATTACGGCTGGTGGCATCACCACGCTTTCTGCGGTCTGGTGGGTCGCTCTCGGTTTTGTGCTGCCGATTTTGGTGCCGCTGTTAGTGCAGTTTTTATTACTAGGGACGCCGCTGGCGGTTCTTATTGGCGCCATGCTTAGCTTGTTTCTGGGTCTGATTGTTATCACCAGCCGCCGTTTAAGCCGCATTATCCACGATAACATTTACCTGCGGGTGAGCATGAGCGCCCGTGAGACAATGCTACAAGAGAGTGAAAATCGCTACCGCTCCATCTTTAATTATTCGCCGCTAGGGGTGCTGCATTTCGATGAGCATGGCCAAGTCACGGACTGTAATGGCAAGCTGCTGGAAATTTTGCATGTGAGTCGTGCTCAGCTGCTCGGTTATCGGATGCTCTCACGCTCGGCGGATCCGAGTGTGGCCGCGGCAGTACGCGAAGCGTTAGCCAAAGGCACTGGTTATTACGAGGGCACTTTCTATTTGCCTAAAGCAAGCGAGGGTACACCGCTTCGCGCGTTCTTTAACGGGGTGCATAGCGCGGGGAGCGAAATGGTAGGCGGTGTCGCCATTGTGGAAGATTTCACTGAGCGCAAGCGCGCTGAAGCGATCATCTACCACCAAGCCTTCTATGACTCACTGACCGACTTGCCGAACCGCCGCCTACTTATTGAGCGCATGGCAACGCTCTGCGATGAGACGCAAACTGAACAGCAGTATGGTTTGCTGATGTTCTTGGATATGGATCGTTTTAAGTTGATTAACGATACCTTGGGGCACGCCGCGGGTGATGACCTGTTAGTGCAGGTGGCCCGCCGCCTGGAAAGCTGCCTGAGTGAGGGCGATATAGTCGCACGGCTTAGCGGTGATGAGTTTGTGCTCTTGGCGCTATTTGACGCGTGCTCCGAATCGACCGTCGACGTGCGAGCTGACACCTATATGGACCTGGTTAAGCAAACGCTTGCGCCACCCTATTGTCTTGCAAGTCGTGAGATAGCCGTTACGCCCAGCATCGGGTATACCTGTTTCACGACCGCCACCTGTGAGCATGAAGAAGTGCTTAAACAGGCGGATATTGCTATGTACCGGGCCAAGAACGAGGGACGAGCGAGACTGTGCCGTTTTGAGCCTTGGATGCGCGAAGCGATGTGCTGATGCAGCACGATTATGAGACCAGCTGACCGCTTAGCAGTAGCCACAGCGCGATTAACCCAAAGTGGCCTGGGTACCACGCCAGCCATAAACGGCGTGGCATGGCTAAATTAATGGCAGGTACTCGCTGAGCTGCCCCTGCCGCCAGGAACAGTACTATCAAACAGGTGCCTACGGTAAACGATTTGGCCATGTCAGAGGCATTCATCTGCCCGGCAATCCAGAGTGCCGGGAAGGCCGCCAAGCCTGCCCATAGGCGCGCTTGAAAATAACTTTCTGCCTGACTCAAGGCATGCATCGCGAACATTAACAGTGGAATCAACAGCAGACCGTTATGCCCGTATTCGACCCAAAAGCCGAGCAGGTACCAAGCGGTCACACCTATTGCTGCTCCTGCCAATAGCCAGGGTAAGCCTAACGTTTGCTGTTGGTAATGCTGCCAGCTCTGGCGTACCAATGTGCCCAGTACAAGGCCACTGGCAAGGGTAAAACAGACGTTCAGGATAACAGCGTCTGATAGGCGGGGCATCAGCATATAAGGTAATTGAGCGACTAAGCCGATAATCAAAATACGCCGCGAGTAGCGCAGCGGATTACGGGTATTAAACAGCCCGTGCCATGCCACCATGGCGGCAAACAACGGAAAAGCGATACGGCCAATCGAAGACCCTGCCCAGCTCAAATCCCAATCGCCGGGCAGCACATAGCGAGTGAGGTGATCCACACTCATGGTAATAAGCGCCAGCCACTGCCCCCAGCCAGTCCAGTGGGAAGATGGGCGAAGGAGAGAACCAACATGCTGACTAGTCGAGTGAGCCATAAAACCTCCGTGTTGAACACGCGCAATGATACACAGACAGAGGTCGCTTTACCTAGTTCACTGAATTAGCAGCGTTAGGCAGAAACGCATCACCCCGGCAATTGCCGGGGTGATGGTCGGGGGGATAGACATTAAGGCTTGCTTTGACGCTTACTCTTCTCCACCAAAATAACGGTTGTAGATTTCGTCGTAAGTACCGTCTTCTTGCACTTCAGCCAGGGCTTCGTTGAACTGCTCGGCTAGCGCTTCATCGCGTTGACGAAAGGCGATACCAAAGCCATCGCCGAAATATTCTTTAGGTTCGGTGAGCATCTCGCCGACAACAACGTAGTCGCCTTCTTCGCTATCCAGCAGCGTGGACTTACCGACCGGGTAGTCGAGGAACAAGATGTCCAAACGCTCGGATTCCATGTCCAGCACCATGTCATCGGCGGTAGAGTAGCGGTTGATGTCGGCGACATCGCCGTACATGTCGGTGACGTAGTTATCCTGCAGGGTACCGCGCTGAACGCCAATGGTCATGCCAGCGAGTGATTCTTCATTGGTTGCGTCAATGTCGGTGCCTTCAGGGGCAAACCAAGCGGACGGCGGAGTGATGTAGGGGTCAGAGAACAGGACTTGCTCGCGACGGTCATCATTGATGGTCATTGAGGACATAATAGCGTCGTATTTGCGCGCCATGAGACCAGGGATAATGCCGTCCCAGCCTTGTACTACCCATTCACATTCAACGCCGATACGCTCGCAGAGGGCGTTGCCCAGGTCGATATCAAAGCCGGTCAGCTCGCCATCCGGCGTGCGATATTCCATCGGCTCGTAAGGTACATCAACCCCAATACGTATTTGGTCTTCTTGCGCCTGGGCGGCGCTTGCGGCAATGGCTAAGCCCAGCAGTGAGACAGACAGCAGTTTTTTCATTATGTAGCTCCTTGGAAGCAGAGTTCATCTAAGCAACGTTCATCTAAGCAACCACCGCGTAAAGATGGCGTTGCCTATACGGCGTTGAACACGTTAATCACAGGTTGCTTTGCAATGTCCATTATTAACTTATCCTAACTCGGCGTTGACGAAAAGCGCTTGATGATGGATGAACCAACGTTTGTTTTACACTAGGAGGTCTGCGGCTGTAGATGTGCAAGCAGCTTTTTCTCTAGATAACGAAAGAAATACAGAATGGTGAAGGTTAAACACAGGTATATCGCCGCCACAAACAAGAATGCTTCAAAAGGCGCATAGTAACGGGCATACACAAAGCGCGCCGCGCCGGTCAGATCCATAATTGTCACCACGCTGGCAATAGCGCTGGCGTGTAGCATGAAAATGACTTCGTTGCCGTAGGCCGGAAGGGCGCGCCGAAAAGCGCTGGGGATAATAATGCGCCGCATGGTCTGCCGAGGCGACATACCATAGGCACGCGCCGCTTCAATTTCACCTTTCGAGGTAGACTTAATCGCGCCGCGAAAAATCTCGGTCGTATAGGCGGCGGTGTTGAGGGTAAATGCAATGAGAGCGGGAACGAACGGCTTTTCAAGTATCACCCATAGCCAAGTCTCTTGGATACCGTCCACGAACACCACGCCGTAATAAATCAGGTAGAGCTGGATGAGCAGCGGGGTGCCACGAAAGACATAGGTGTAGACAAAAATAGGCCACTTAATCCAGCCGTGTTTTGAACCACGCCCAATGGCAAGGGGAACCGCAGCGATTAAGCCGATGACCAGCGATAAAAATACCAGTTGTACCGTGGTGGTCAGCCCATCGCCATAGTAGGAAAGCGTTTGCAGCGTGAAAATACTGTTCTCGGCAAGCTGATTTTCGAGCCATGTCATGAAAGCGGTCATTAATCAGCCTCCGCATAGCCAATGTCGTAGCGTTTTTGCAGACGAGCAAAGATCCACTCCGAAACGCTGGCGATGAGCAGATAGATAAGGGCGACAATAATCATGAAAGTGAAAGGTTCACGCGTCGCTTTAGAGGCTTCTGAGGCAACGCGCACCATGTCAGAAAGCCCGATTACCGAGACCAGCGCTGTGGTTTTGAGCAATACCATCCAGTTGTTGGAAAGTCCGGGTAACGCATGGCGCATCATCTGCGGAAAGCGGATGCGCCGAAAAACCAGCCCATCGCTCATGCCGTAGGCTTTACCTGCTTCGATTTGCCCATTGTCGACCGCCATAAAAGCGCCGCGAAAGGTCTCCCCCATATAGGCCCCGAAGATCAGCCCAATGGTGACAACGCCAGCTACGAACGCATTGATATTGACAAAAATATCGATATCGAACGAGTAATAGAGCCAGTCGGTGATCATGTTGACGCCAATTTGGCCGCCGAAAAAAAACAGCATCATCAACACCAGGTCGGGCACGCCGCGAATAAGTGTGGTGTAAAGCGTGGCAAGACGATGCGCGAACCAACTCCGCGACATCTTTGCACTGGCGGTCAGTAACCCCAAAATAATCGCTAAAATCAGCGACAGCACCGCTAATTGGATGGTGACACCTGCCCCTTCGATCAGCCGGGGGCCATAACCTTGCAAATCAATCATGGTAAGCCTCGCAGATCAGTATTTGGGAGCCAGGAATTGTTGCAGGCGCGGTGATTGCGGATTACCCAGTACGTCAGCTGGGGGACCCGCTTCTTCCTCTAAGCCCTGGTGGAGATAAATCACTTGGCTGGACACATCCCGGGCAAAGCTCATTTCGTGGGTAACCACGACCATGGTACGCCCTTCTTCGGCCAGGCCGTGCATAACCTTGAGCACGTCGCCGACCAGTTCAGGGTCGAGTGCCGAGGTGGGCTCGTCAAATAGCATCACCTCTGGGTCCATCGCCAGCGCACGGGCAATAGCGCCGCGCTGCTGCTGGCCGCCCGACATTTGTGCCGGGTAGGCGTTGGCGCGGGCGGATAAGCCAACGCGATCGAGTAGCGCGTGGGCGTGTTCGAGCGCCTCTTTTTTGGGTTTTTTCAACACATGGATCGGCGCTTCGATAATGTTTTCCAGCAGCGTCATGTGGGCCCACAGGTTAAAGCTTTGGAATACCATGGAAAGCTTGGCGCGCATTTGCACTACCTGCTTCCAATCTTCCGGCTCGCGACCATGCTTAGTGGTTTTAAAGCGGACAGGCTCGCCATGAACAATGAGTTCGCCATCGTCCGGCTGCTCAAGCAGGTTCATACAGCGTAAAAAGGTACTTTTACCCGACCCAGAGGCGCCAATTAGGGTAATGACATCGCCTTTTTGGGCTGTCAGTGAAAGACCTTTCAAAACTTCCGTATCGCCAAAGCGCTTTTTGATATTACGCACTTCAAGGGGAATAGGCGTAGCGGCCATAACATTGGCTCCAGTACAGAGTTGCCGCAGCAACAGGTGGGTTGGATGCGGCTGGCGCGAAAAAGGGGCGATTCTATCAGGCTGGACGCATTATGCGCGCCTTCCTTATAACATTATGCACTCGACGTTGGTCGTATGGTCGCCAGGTGGTTTGTTTATTATCGCCTCATCGTTATTGTTGTCTTCGCTGTGAATGATCTGGCAACAGAGAAAGAGTTCGAACGGGGGGCTTATGCGACAGGCGCTACTAGTAGCGCTGCGCGGGCACCTACTTCAACGTTGGCGTTGGGAAAAACAACGTAAAGAGGCGTATCGGCCACTCGAAAATCGCCCGCTTCACCATCTTGCGCCAGCAGCGTGCCTGGCTCAAAGCGGCTGAAATTGGCGGTGTCTTCGGCAAAACACAGCTGGAAGTCAGTTGATTGACGAATTAACTCGTGTTGAACCTGAAAAAATGGCATTGGCGCGGTTGGCTGATTGGCCGGGGAGCGCCCTTCACTAAGCGCCGTGAGCAGGGCGCGCATGGGTTTGAGTGAGGCCATATTGTTGTGGCCAAAAGCCGCTACGCGGCCCAGCTCAAAGGTGAATGCCTGGGCGGCGTGATAGTGCTTGCTGTAGTGGGAGAACGTCCAACTGTGCTGGTGTTGGTGCAGCACTGCCTGCATATCGGCGGCGGCTAGCCAGCCCCATTGCGTCGCTTCGGTGGCTGTTTCGGAAAACGGCGCCACTACAAAACGTGGGTAATGGCTATCCCGAATCGCGGTATGCAGGTCGTAGTGCAATTTGGGTAGCCCTGAATGACGAGCATAAAAGTCATCCACAGTGGTCATTAATTCCCGGGCGCGATCAGGCTCTTCGCCCTTGGCGTCGAGCTCACGGTTAAACAGTCGATTTAAATTGGTGGTAATAAAACGCTGCTGAGCTTTAAGGGCCGGTAAGTTACCCAAAATCACCAGCACGGGAGCGCCTAGTGTGACAGCGCCTGCTTCCAAGCCGCTTAACCACTCGCCCAGTAATTCCACCGGTGCGGTTTCATTGCCGTGAATGGCGGCAGAAAAAATGCACGCGTGGGCATCTGGGCTTGCAGCGTTGGGCGTGAGCTCCAAAATGCCAGGTGCATGCAAATGGTAAGTACCGCTTGCGAAAGCGCCTTTACGGCAGGCGGGGAGTTGCCCGTCCAGCGACCAGTCGAGCCATTGGCCTAGCATTATCAGTTCCTTAGCAGCTGTTTTTCAGTATCGTTGTTAGTAGGTCTTGTCAGTAGGTAACTGGGCCCAGCATCGCCACGCTTGGCATGTGACACAAGCGTAGAGGTCGTTGGCGTGAAAAACCCCAGCGTATTCATGAAAAGTATCGTCATGAAAACTATCCACATGAATACGCTGGGGTACCTTGGACGTGGCTCTACCCATTGCTGGCAAAAAAAAGCGCCCATGCCGAGACATGAGCGCTTAGTTGGTAAGCTTATCAGCTTAAGCGGAACGCTGGCGCTGCATTTCTTCCTGGTATTCGCTAGCCAGGGTGGTTTTTTGCTTATCCTGGAGCCCGCGCCCCGCCAGTTGGAAAACCTCGTGCTCTTCTTCGTCAAGGTGGTGAATCACCAAGTGCTGTAGCTGCTTAGCATGGGTTAGCCAATGGGTGGCGCTGTAATCGGTATCATCCAACCGTTCGATTAGCTCGTCGATTTCATGGTGCTCGGCAATGCTATGGCGGGCCTTTTCTTGGGTAAGGTCGACATCCATCATCGGTACGTAAAGCGCGCGTTCTTCAGCGTTGGCGTGGTATTTGAGTTCGGCGCGCACTTGTTGGTAGAGGGCACTGCGCTCGTCGCTATCCCCATGGGTTTCAACTAAGCGGGCGAGAAGGTCGCGCTGAATATCGTGGTCCTTGCGAAGGGCTTCAAATATTGTCATGCCGGTCTCCTAGTGCACGTTTGAGAGAGGTTTAAGAAAGCTAGCGTTGGATGGCAGAAAGCGCAAGGCAGCGTCTATCGATGAAATCGACGCTGGCGGTCGAAAACATTCGCTTTTTTCTATCATGAGGTGCGTTATGTTATCCGCATAACCGCTTTTTTGGGCATGCGCCCATCGCATAGAAAAGGAGATAGCTATGACAAAGGTACTGGTACTTTACTATTCCATGTATGGTCATATTGATACGATGGCTCACGCCGTAGCGGAAGGGGCAAAAGGTGTTGACGGCGTCGAGGTGACGGTGAAACGTGTGCCGGAAACCATGCCGGAAGACGCGTTTAAAAACGCAGGCGGTAAGCAGGATTACGATACGCCGGAAGCGACACCGCAAGAACTTGCCGATTACGATGCAATTATTTTTGGTACGCCGACCCGCTTTGGTAATATGGCGGGTCAAATGCGTACCTTCTTCGATCAAACCGGTGGGCTATGGGCGAACGGTTCTCTGCGTGGCAAAGTGGCCAGTGTGTTTACCTCTACCGGTACCGGCGGTGGCGATGAAATGACTATTACGTCTACTTGGACCACACTGGCCCACCACGGCATGATCATTGTGCCCATTGGTTACGGCCTTGAAGAGCAGTTTGATATTTCCAAAGTTAGCGGTGGCACACCTTACGGTGCCGCCACCATTGCAGGTGGTGACGGTTCACGCCAACCCGACGAACGCGAGCTGAAAATCGCCCGCTTCCAGGGTGAGTTAGTGGCCCAAACGGCGGCCAAGCTGACCCGTTAATTTGTTCTAGCCAGCAATGCAAAAGCCTCGCCGGATAGTTCCGGCGAGGCTTTTTTGTGGCTTAACGTTAATAGCTAAAAATCAAACGATCCAGCTAATGTCATTTTGCTAGCTGCTGCGCAATGGCTCTGCCTAAACTTTCCGTTGTGCCTTGACCGCCTACATCGCGGGTAAGCACATTAGCGTCTCCTTCACTTAATACTTCTTCAATGGCCGTCACCATCGCATCACCGGCGGCTTTATAGCCGAGGTGTTCGAGCATCATCGCGCCTGACCAAATCTGACCGATGGGGTTGGCAATGCCTTTGCCCGCGATATCCGGCGCGCTGCCGTGTACCGGTTCAAACAGACTGGGGAAATGGCCTTCCGGGTTAATGTTAGCCGAAGGGGCAATGCCGATAGTGCCAGTACAGGCGGGGCCGAGATCAGAAAGAATATCGCCGAACAGGTTGCTGCCTACCACCACGTCAAACCAATCCGGGTGGAGAACGAAGTTGGCGGTGAGAATATCGATATGGAATTTATCCACCGCGATCTCAGGGTAGCCCTTCGCCATCTCGACCACGCGCTCATCCCAGTAGGGCATAGTGATGGAGATGCCGTTGGACTTGGTGGCAGAGGTAAGTTTTTTACGCGGGCGGGTTTGGGCCAGCTCGAAGGCGTACTTCAGTACCCGGTCAACGCCGGTGCGGGTCATGACCGTGTCTTGAATGACCACTTCACGGTCGGTGCCTTCAAACATCTTGCCGCCAACGCTTGAGTACTCGCCTTCGGTGTTCTCCCGCACCACGTAAAAATCGATATCGCCGGGTTCGCGACCCGCCAGCGGGCTTTTAATGCCGGGCATGAGTTTGCAGGGGCGCAGGTTGATGTATTGATCAAAGCGGCGACGAAACTGCAGCAACGAGCCCCATAGGGAAATATGGTCGGGCACTTTGTCGGGCCAGCCCACCGCGCCATAAAACAATGCATCGAACCCTTTTAACTGCTCGAACCAATCATCCGGCAGCATTTTGCCGTGCTCCAGATAGTAGTCGCAGCTACCAAACTCAAAGGTGGTGAACTCAAGGTCAATATTAAACCGCTTGGCGGTGGCCTCAAGCGCGCGGATGCCTTCGGGCATCACTTCGGTGCCGATGCCGTCACCGGCGATAATGGCGATACGGTGAGTCATATTGGTTCCTTATCTTGTTAGTTGCTTAGCTTGTTTGTGAGTCGTGAGTCGTAAATAGTAAATAGTGAATAGATTGTAACGGCTATTTTGACGGGGATAATCAGGCTACTATTCAAGTTATTGTTGCGTGAAAGTGCAGAATAGATGAGGAGAGGCATGGCGCACCTGGATGATTTGGCGTTTTTTCAGCATTTAGCGCGGGCGGGGAGTTTGACAGCCACCGCCCGTGAGCTGGGACTGTCGCTCTCAGCGGTGAGTAAGCGGCTAAAACAGTTGGAGGCACGCCTGGGAGTAGCGCTAGCGGCGCGCACCACACGGCGTTTAACGTTGACCGCGGAGGGCGAGCGCTACTTCGCACGTGGCACGTTGATTTTGGACGAGCTGGAAGAGTTGGAGAATGCGTTAGGCGAACGCGCTAATCAAGCGCTTAGCGGGCGCTTGCGCGTTAATGCTACCTTTGGTTTTGGCCGCCGTCATATTGCACCGCTGCTATCGCGCTTTTGCGCTGAACACCCTCAGGTGGAAGGGTGGTTAGAGCTAACCAATTTTCCGCTCAATCTGAGCGACCACGGCTTTGACATTGGCATTCGCGTGGGGGAGCCACCGGAATCGCGCCTCGTTGCGCGGCATATTTTGGCTAACCGACGCGTGCTGTGTGCATCACCTTCGTATGCCTCTCAAGCGCCTGACCTTCAAACACCGGCAGATTTGCAGCGGCATGAGTGTTTAGTTATTCGGGAGAACGACTCTGATTTTCCGCTATGGCGCTTTGAGCGCAGCGACCGGCCAACTCAGGCGCAGTCGGTCAAAGTTGGCGGCCGATTGGCCAGCAACGATGGCGAAGTGATTACCCGCCTGGCGTTGGATGGCCACGGCGTAATGCTGCGCTCTTGGTGGGACGTTAACGAACACCTTGCTAGCGGTGCGTTAGTTGAACTGCTGCCTGGTTGGCAGGGCGTGCGGGCAGATTTTTACGCCGTGTTTGAGCAACGCCGCCATGTGCCCGCCCGGCTACGCGCCTTTATTGACTATGTTCAGCGTGAGATGGCCGGGAGAGTGTCGGCACTGCCCGAGGGTTAATGGCTTACTGGCCGGGGCACTCCTTGCCCTGAGCGACATCGATCAACTCATCGGTAGGGAAATCCAGCTCGGCTGCCCGCTGGCGTAGGCGGTTTTCAGTGGCGCTATCCATTTCTGGTGTACGCGACAGAATCCACAGATAGTCGCGGTTTGGGCCAGCCACTAACGCCCACTGGTAGTCATCATCCAGCTCAAGCACGTTGTAGCCACCGTAAAAGGGGCCGAAAAAGCTGACTTTTAAACGCCCAACGCTCTCGTCGTCAATAAAATAGGCACGCCCTTCGGCTTCATCCCACGCTTGCTCTTCCCGGTTGTAGCCACGGTTGATAACGCGCACGCCGTCGTCATCGCGCAGGCTGTAAGTGGCCGTCACGCAATCAAGGCCGCGTTCAAAGGAGTGGTCTAGGCGGGCAATTTCGAACCACTGGCCCAGGTAGCGGTCTAGCTCAAAACCTGAGACTGGCTGCGTGCCCTCCGGAATGCCAGTGCAGCCGGTGAGTAGGGCCATGCTAACGATGCTGCTTCCTAGCAGTGTTTTCATTAACGCGTTCCTTGGCGATGAACTATGAACTATGAACTATGGGCGATGGGCTATTGTAAGTGCTATGGGTAGCTATTTGACATACAAAAAGAGCACGCTGGTGATGAAGAAGTGCCTCTGTTTATATAACAAATAAAGGAGTATTTATGTGGTGCCAACAAGAGATCCACCTGCCCGAGCTGGCGCGCGGATTTCATCTGATTACCTGTGACGTGATCCGTGCGTTGCCCTGCTTGGGCGACTGCGCCATGGGGATGCTACATTTACAGTTGATGCATACGTCCGCCTCGTTAACGCTCAACGAAAACACCGACCCAGACGTATGCCACGATTTAGATGCTTTTCTGCGTCGACTGGTGCCCGAAGATTTGGCCTATTTCCGGCACACCCTGGAAGGCCCTGATGACATGCCTGCCCATGTGGTGGCCAGCCTAATGGGTACTCAGCTTACCCTGGCGGTACGCGACGGACGCCTAGCGCTGGGAACCTGGCAGGGCATATGGTTCGGCGAGCATCGCAACCAAGCGGGGCCGCGGCGGCTGCTGGCAACGCTGAGCGGGTCTGACGCAGGCTGAGGTTAGGCCATCACTTCAATAAAGCATAACCCAGCTTAACGGTGGGATATAGGCGCTTAGTTGGCGCTATAGGTTAGTCACTGAGCCGCGCTTCAATGACCGGCCAAGCGGGGGCGCCGTCGGTGGTGGTGACATCGGCCAACATTGCTTCAATGCGCTCTGGGTGGTTATTGATCCACTGCTCGGCGACGTCATCAAGGTCTTGCTCTTCCTGACCAAACGCTTGGATCATCCAGCTCTGCTCTTCAGCCGAGAAGGTGAACTGCTCAAAGAACGTCACTACATTGGGGTGAGCGTCGGCATAGCCGCTGCGCAGTAGTGTCAGCACATCGCTTTCGCCGTTATTCTCACCGAACAGATCTTTAGAGTCTTCCAGGTAGCGCATGGGCAGTTCAAGGTTCATCCAGTGGGGCGTCCAGCCGACCCAGATAATCGGTTCCTCACGGGATATGGCATCACGCGCAGCGGAAAGCATGGCCACTTCACTGGTATCAACGACCTGCCAGTCACCTAAACCCCAGGTGTCGTTATCAATGGCATTGTGGAGAATCTCGCTAGCGGCGGAGCCTGCCCCAAAGCCATAAATTTTACCGTCGAACTGATCACGGTTTTCATCTAAATCGGCAAAGCTTTGAATGCCGCTTTCATACAGGTATTCCGGCACCGCCAGGGTCATTTGCGCGCCGTCTACGTTGTTGGCGACATCCACCAGCACACCCGACTCTTTGCGGGGATTAAACATTTCCCGCTGGGCGGGTAGCCAGGCGCCCAGGAAGGCGTCGATATCGCCGCTTTCAATACCTTGGTAGATCACCTGTAGGCCGATTGCCTGAATGCTGGTCTGGTAGCCCAGTGGATTCAATAACTGCTCGGCAATAGCGGTTTTAACCGTAATGCCGGGCCAGGCAGGCACGCCAAAATCGAGCGTTTGATCATCGGCTTGGGCCACCGAGACGAAGAGTGCGGTGGTGGCGAGGGCAATGCCTGAAGCGAGAGGTTTGAGGTGTGTCATACGATCTCCTTGCTAGATGTTATTTTCAGTCAGGGTGCTGCTATCAAGCACCGGTTTTTAACGGTGACGAGCGAGTACGCGAAGGCGTGAAGCTAGCATATCGCGGTCTAAATAAGTGCCTTGTAAATGGCGTGCACCGCTGTTGGGGTCAAACTCGCGGCGGCCGTGGAGCACCCGGCGGTTGTCAAAAGCGACCATCTGCCCGGGGCGAAGGGTGAACTCTAGCTGGTGTGCTTCGCTGTGAAATAGCTTCCAGAGTAGGGCGTAGGCGCTGTACCAAGCGTCCATCTGCTCCATGGGGATCTGTAAGGCATCGCGAATCCAGTTGTTCAACCGTGCTTCAACCAGATTGCCGTCGGCATCAAGTGAAATGACCGGCGCACGGGTGGCGATATCGTGGGTTTCGTCCTGAAAGCGAAAGTCGATAGGCGTCTCGCTAAGAATCGCCAGCGCTTCTGGGGACTGCTGGCGCAGGGCCTCAACCACCCGCGCGCCATCGGCAAATAGTGATTCACCGCCGCTGGCTTCATTCTGTAGGCAGTAGAGCAGTTGAATGTCGGGCGGATGCCGCCAGTTGGGCAAATCAATGTGTAGCGGCAAACCCACCGCGGTATAAGCGGCATTATTGGGGTTAGGTTTAGAGCGCACATCGAAGCGGGCGCCAAAATTGGTGGCACGCTGAGGGCCAATACGTTCTGCCAAGCGGCTGACTTCTTCTTCTACCAGCGGCCCATCCGTGATCAGTGCCAAACCGTCGCGTAGCATGGCGGTAAGCCAGGCTTTCTCGCCCGCGGGTGTTAAAAAGTCTGCATGGCGGACACGCTCGGGAGCGAAATTATCCTCCCAGGGTTGGGCGTTGGGGACTGGTGAGACCAGGGGCGCCTGTGGACGGCGCTGGTAAAGCCAGCCGCTATGAAAGTCACTGACGTGGTCATCCTGCCAGTGAAGGTGTAAATGCCCATCCAGCAGCGTGACGCTGGGTGGCGCAGTGATCGCTTCAAGCGGCAGGTAGAGCCTTTCGCGGGTCTGCGGATGGCGACAGGCGGGGCAGGCGCAGTGGTCACGCAGCCAAAGCAGCGGCAGGGTGGTTTGTTCGCCGTCTTGCCATTGCAGTGCCACGCCCTGGTGAGTCAGCGTCGCTTGTACGAGTGACGGGCCTGATGGGTAAGGCGTTAATTCGCCCATTTCAGGGGCATGAGCCTGAGGTGTGGTTTGTAAAGCGCTGTTCATGAAAACTCCAATTCGCTCCCCTAGAAGCTGGGGTTGTGCGTAAGTGCTATCCAGAATGGGGAGTAGCCGCGCCGGTGACAAACGATTAATCTGACCCCTAAGACATCGTTTTACTTATAGGTCACTTTTTCATGAGCCGGTTGCCGCCCCTTTTATGGCTACAAGCCTTTGAATCCGCCGCACGGACGTTAAGTTTTACCGCCGCTGGCAATGAGCTGGGTGTTACCCAAGCGGCGATTAGTCAGCGTGTCCGGCTATTGGAAGACCGTGTGGGGCAAAAACTCTTTGTGCGGCATGCGCGTAGCTTAACCCTCACCCCCGCCGGGCAAGCGTGGCTGCCTAGTATTCACGATGCGTTCGTGCGTATTAGTGAAGGTACCTTGGAAGTCTTTGGCAGCACGCTTGAGCAGCCGGTGACACTGCGTACGACGCCGGTGATTCAGCAGTCGTGGCTGGCGCCGCGTTTGATTGCCTTTCATCGTGCCCACCCACAGGTGGCGATTCGCGTGGTAAGCGCTATCTGGCCGGATGACTTTGGTCCCGAAGGGGCCGATATTGAAATTCGTTACGGCAAAGGGGAGTGGACAGGGGTCGAAATGCAGCCGCTGGGTGCCGAGCAACTGCTGCCGGTTTGTTCGCCTGCGTTGGCTGAAAAGCTGATCACACCCGCCGATCTTGCCGGGCATACCCTGCTTCACGCTGCAGGGTTTGGCGTCGGTTGGCCTGGCTGGCTGCAGGAAGCGGGCATGGCGCACCTGGAAGCGCAGTGCCGGTCACTCACCTGCGATAATCAGGTAATGACGTTGGCATTAGCCAGCCAGGGCGGCGGCATCGCGCTTACCCACCGGCGTTTGTTGGAACAGCGCATGGACCTGGTGGCACCTTTTGCGCTCAGTGCACTGAGCGATGAGCGCTTCTGGCTGGTGCGTCCCAGTCGCCGTCATGTCAGCGATGAGACGGAGCGTGTGTGGCAGTGGCTGATCGGCTCACTTTGAACAGTGGTCATTTCTGCCTTTAAGTAATTTTGCCAATTTTCTTGCCATTTTGGTGCAGCCGTGAAGAATGATGCGCCTTCAATGGTTTAAAAAGGCGTGATTTTCATGGACTTTACTCTTCCTTCGCTACTGACCTCGTTGGTGGATCGTGGCAACGATCTGCTTTGGGGTAGTGTGCTGATTTATCTGTTAATTGGCGCTGGGCTTTATTTTACGGTGATGACCCGCGGCATTCAGCTGCGTTATTTCGGCCATATGTTTAAGCTGCTGCGTAATTCGCGTGAATCGAATGGCGGCATATCGTCATTTCAGGCGCTTTCCACCAGCTTGGCGGCGCGTGTTGGCACTGGCAACCTGGCGGGCGTGGCCGTGGCGATCTATTTTGGCGGGCCCGGGGCGATTTTTTGGATGTGGATGACCGCTATCGTGGGGATGGCGACCAGCTTTGTAGAATCGACGCTGGCCCAGGCGTATAAAACCGACCATGGCGACAACACCTTTCGTGGCGGTCCGGCTCGTTACATTGAGCGTGGCCTGGGCCTACGCTGGCTGGCCGTGCTGTTTTCGATTTGTTTGATTATTGCCTTTGGGTTGGCGTTTAACAGCGTGCAGGCCAACTCCATCGCCCAGGCCATGGAGCAGGCCTTTGCCATTCCCACCTGGGCCATGGGGTTAGTCTTGATGGCCGTGGTGGCGCCGATCATCTTTGGTGGTTTGAAGTCGATTGCCAAGGTGGCCGAGCTTGTTGTACCGCTGATGGCGCTGCTTTACCTGGTGCTGGCGCTGGTCGTGGTTGGCTTAAATGTTAGCGAGTTGCCTGCCGCCATCATGACCATCGTGCGCAGTGCGTTTGGTCTTGAGCAGGCGGCCGGTGGCGCAATGGGTTACGCGGTTTCTCAGGCGATTATGAACGGCATTCAGCGCGGGCTATTTTCTAACGAAGCGGGCATGGGCTCAGCGCCGAATGCGGCGGCAACCGCCACGACGCGGCCCAACCATCCCGCTGCCCAAGGCTTTATTCAGATGCTTGGGGTGTTTCTGGACACGCTGGTGATCTGCACGGCCACGGCGGCCATCATCATTATGGCGGGGCCGGAGCTAATGGCGGGCGATGAGAACAACGGTATTCAGTTGACGCAGATGGCGCTCTCCAGCCATGTGGGCGACTGGGGCGGTATGTTTATCGCGGTGGCCATTCTGCTGTTTGCGTTTACGTCGGTGATTGCCAACTACTCCTACGGCGAGTCCAATATCGAGTACTTAGCCGGGCGCCGGGCCCCCGTGGCCGTGTTTGTTTATCGCTTAGCGGTGCTGGCGATGGTGATGGTGGGCTCGGTAGCAAGCCTGGGGGCGATATGGAGCTTTGCCGACCTCTCCATGGGCATGATGGCGATCATTAACCTGGTCGCTATTTTAATGCTGTCGCCGGTGGCATTCTCACTCTTTCGCGATTACGAAACGCAGTTGAAGGCGGGCAAAGAGCCGGTTTTCGACCCCAGCCGTTTCCCCAAGTTGGTCAACAAGGTTGATCCAAAAGCGTGGCCTGCTATTACTAATAAATAGTAATCAACAGTAATCCTGCGTATATGGAGAAACGCCGATGCCTCGGCCTGAATTACTCGAACAGATCTACACGATTGTCGATCAGATTCCGCCGGGGCGGGTGACCACCTATGGCCGCATTGCCGCCATGACCGAGGGCGCCACCCCGCGCATGGTGGGCTCAGCGATGCGCCACCTGCCGGACGGCCATCAACTGCCCTGGCATCGCTTGATTGCTGCGTCGTTGAAGCTTGCCGACCACGGTGGCGCCGAGCGCCAACAGCGCAAATTACGCGATGAGGGCGTGCTGTTTGATGCCAAAGGCCGTGTGCCCGCGCACCTCGTTTGGCCTGATTGAGCTTTTAACAGCCTCTTTGCCGCTTGCGCGTGCGTTTTCATTTTTCCTCCTTGATAACCCACCAGTGGTTTACCACACTGTTATTGCAGTTGCTCAATACATGGATTTTGACAGGAAAAGGAGGCGTTAAAGAATGAATACGCACAAGCTTTATCCTGGGAACTGGCTCAGGAACGAGGAAAGCGATAACCGCTCAGGCTCCACGCCTGTGACATCCAGCGGTGGCGAGGTGTCGCCGTTGCTGGGTATTCACCAGGAACTTGATCGCTGGATGGACAGGATGATGGGCCAGTTCGGCATGCCATCGTCTGTAGCTGGGGAAACCCCCAGTCTGTTGCGACCCAGTGTGGATATCGCTGAACGTGACAAAGAATACGTGATCAGCGTTGAAGTGCCGGGTGTCGACGAAAAAGATATCAAGCTGAACCTTGAAAACGATCAATTGATCATCGAAGGTGAAAAGCGCGAGGAAGAAAAAGAAAAATCCGAGGAAGGACGGTACAAGCGCGTCGAGCGTTTATACGGTAATTTCCGTCGGGTGCTGAATCTTCCTGCGGATGCTCAAACGGAAGATATCCAAGCGTCTTTCAACAACGGCGTGCTTACCGTGACCGTTCCCCGCGATGCCGAAGCGGCACCGAAACGTCAGGAAATACCTATTAAGCGCTGACCCTGTTTTAGGCACCTTGGCACAAGGTGCCTATCTTGTTGCAGTCGACTAGTGAAGAAGGAACTGAGCATGAACGATGAACGCAACATCAACGATACTGCCGAACAACGTGAACGCGACGTTCGTCAACAACTCGAAGATAAGGCAAAGGGCAAGAAATATAAGGATGAAGTGATGTTGGGTACTCAAATGGAAGGCACTATCGATGACCATCTAGATCGTGGTGTTATCCTTACCCCAGCCCAGCATGCTGGCATGATCATTCGAGATAATCTGAATGCCTCGGTATCTGTGGATGCAGAAACGAAAGCTGGAACCGCTGGTTTCGAAGCTGGAGAGGCAGGCCTGGATCCCGCCTATTTCGGTTCTTTTCTGGATGAAAAGCAACGCCAACGCTTTGTCGAAAAATACCTGATCGGCGAAGAAAACCGTGCGGCCGATATCCAGGGAGAACGGGAAGAAGAATAGTAGCGTCTGTACCAGTGAGAAAAGCCAGTGAGAAAAGATGGATCGCCCCTAAAAAAGTAGGCACCTTTTCATGGAGAAGGTGTTATGAGATTGAGGTAAATGCTGGGACAACTAACGCCGGGTGGTATCACACCCAGCGCCCATACCGCTTCTAATTAACGTAAGTGTCTACTCATTCAGGGGCGCTCCGGCTTTTCACCATTCACTCCTCCAGATTAGCCCCTGATTTCCACGACCAGTCGCGCCAGCGCAGGTCAAACAGGTCCTTGCGGCGGTCTTTCAGGTTGGTCACTGAGCCTTCGGCACGGACTACCGTTAGGCGGGTGAGGTCCAAATCCGAGAAGAAAATCATCTCGGTGTTGGGCGTGGTTTCCGCTAGCACCGCATCGTGGGGGAAGGCGAAGTCAGAGGGCGAGAACACCGCTGACTGAGCGTACTGGATATCCAGGTTTTCAATCGAAGGCAAGTTGCCGACGCTGCCGCAAAGCACCACGTAGCACTCGTTCTCTATCGCCCGTGCTTGGCTACAGTGGCGCACCCGCAGGTAACCGTTTTTGGTGTCGGTCCAGAAGGGCACAAACAGAATGTCCATGTCCTGGTCGGCCAGCAGGCGTCCAAGTTCCGGGAACTCCACGTCGTAGCAGATCAGAATGCCCACGCGGCCTGCGTCGGTATCAAAAACCTGCAGCTCATCGCCGCCTTCAATTACCCAGTCGCGGCGCTCTTGAGGCGTAATGTGCAGCTTGGCCTGGCGCTCAACGCTGCCATCGCGATGGAACAGGTAGGCGATATTGTAGAGTCGGTCATCTTCACCGACTTCGATCATCGAGCCGCCCACAATGTTAATGTTGTACGAAACCGCCATGCGCGACAGTTCGATTTTAAAGCGCTCGGTGAAACCCGCCAAAAAGCGGATCGCGCCCATTTGATCCTGCTGGGCGGCGCGGTCTTGTAGACCCATCAACGGCGCGTTAAACAGCTCTGGGAAAACGGCAAAGTCACTCTGATAATCGGACAGCGCATCGACGAAGTATTCGATCTGCTGAAGGGCTGCCTCGACCGAGGAAAACTCACGCATCTGCCACTGCACTGCGCCGACGCGTACTTGGGTAGGGCGGGTATCGAGTACGCTGGCGGCTGGCTCAAACAGAATGTTATTCCACTCAAGCAAGGTGGCGTAGCCGCGCGACTGCTCGTCTTCGGGCAGGTACTTGCGCAGTAGGCGCTTTACTTGGAAGTCGTTTGCCTGCTGAAACGACAGAATCGGATCGTAGATCTCTTTGCGCGAGACTTTATCAATGTATTGGGCAGGCGTGAGTTCGTCGGCGTACTGGTGATACTCGGGAATACGCCCACCGGCAAGAATGGCCCGCAGGTTCATCGAGCGGCACAGCTCTTTGCGCGCTTCGTAAAGGCGACGGCCCAAGCGATAGCCCCGGTAGTCAGGATGAATCAGCACATCCAGCCCGTACATGGCGTCGCCATCCGCATCATTGAGGATGGTTTCGCGATGGCCGATCAGGTCATCGTACTTATGCGGGTTGGAAAACTCGTCATAGTCGACCCGCACGGTGAGCGCAACGCCCACCAAAAGGCCATCGTCTTCGATGGCGATTTGACCGTCGGGAAATTCATGGATCAGCTTGTCGATCGTAAGCTTGGGCCATGACCCACCGAGATCGTGATAGACCGCGTCCATTAACGTCTTGAGCTGATCGTAGTCATCGCTCGTTAGGTTGCGCAGATTAAGGTGCAGTTCTTCCAGGGACATATAAGGGCTTCCCAGCGTCAGAAGTAAACAATTATTCTACCATTAACGGATGCTGCTCGGCTTATCTGCGCTTAAATCGCGCGTAAAAGGCCGCGTCAACGTTTGCGCCATGATCACGCCCGCGAGAATCAGCAGCCCGCCAACAAAGTGGAACCCCGCCACTTGTTCGGCTAAAAATGCCATCGCAATTAGCGCGCTAAACAGCGGCATCAAGTTGATAAAAATACTCGATTGGTTGGCGCCGATCTGCCGCACCGCGCGCATCCATAAAAAGGTAGTGATAATGGATGCCGGAATACCTGCGTAGACAATCAGCCCGATATTCTGCCCATCGATAGGTGTCATTGGCCCGATCAAATAAGGCGGCAGTAGAATCAGTACGGCAAAACAGACCTGGGCGTAGAGCATCACCCAGGGCGGTAAGTTCATCGACCAGCGCTTGAGCATCACGCCATACAGCGCGTAGCAAGTAGCGGCGACCACCATAAGCGCATCACCAAAGGCGACCTGAAGCTGTAGTAGCGAGAGCGGGTTACCGCGCCCGAGTAGCACCGTAACGCCTGCAAACGCTAGCACACCACCCAATATGCCACCTAGCGATGGCGGCTCGCGCAAAATCAGCGCGCTAAGCAGCACCGTTAGCAGCGGCACCATGGCGGCGAGAATGCCCATATTGGTAGCGGTTGTCGTCTCTGCGGCCACATAGGCCAGCCCTTGCCATAGCCCCATACCGAGCAAGCCCAACACCGCGAGCTTTGGCCATTGGCGGCGAATTTCATCGCGGTGGCGCAGCGCGGCAGGCAGCACAAAGGGCGTCATCACGGCCAACGCTAACAACCAGCGTAGAAACGCAATACTGCTAGGGGCGATGGCGCCTACGCTAAGCTGATTAATGGTCATATTGCCCGACCAGATAAGCACGGTAGCGAGCGGCGGCAAAAAATACATCAAGGGCATAGCAACGGTTCCTTATCGTTAGCCGGGTAATGTGACGCGGATTTATGCGCTGGGCAAGCGGTTGGCAAAATATTGAGGGCTATACGTGCTGCTCAGGATGTCATACGCTTGTTTGAATATGTGTTAACGCTGCTACAAATAATAGCCAGGAGACCCGTGATGACCTCTGCGCCCGCTTATCCGCATCTTTTCCGACCGCTGACCATTGGCCATTTAACGTTGCCTAACCGCGTTTTGATGGGCTCGATGCACACCAATTTGGAAGAAGCCTCCAACGGCTTTGAACGCTTAGCGGCGTTTTATGCCGAACGGGCGGCGCAGGGGGTTAGCCTGATCGTGACCGGCGGTATTGCCCCCAATGCGGAAGGCGCCGTCTTTCAGGGTGCCCATGCGCTCGTTGATGACACGCAGTTGCCCGAGCATCGCCTGGTGGTTGACGCCGTGCACGCCGAGGGCGGTCACCTGTGTATGCAGATTCTTCACGCCGGGCGTTATGCCTACTCGCCGGATTTGGTGGCGCCTTCGGCCATTCAGGCGCCGATTAATCCCTTTATGCCGCGGGCACTCGCTAGCGACGAGGTTGAGCCGCAAATTGCCGACTATGTTCGCTGTGCCAAGCTTGCTCAACAGGCGGGATATGATGGCGTAGAGATCATGGGGTCAGAAGGCTACCTGATCAATCAGTTTATCTGCCAGCGCACCAACCAGCGCGACGATGAGTGGGGCGGGGCGTTTGAGAACCGAATGCGCTTTGCGGTCGAGATTGTGCGCCGGGTTCGCGCGGCGGTGGGCGAGCGTTTTGTGATTATCTTCCGCCTCTCGATGATTGACCTGGTCGAAGAGGGCAGCACCTGGGAGGAAGTCGTCGCGCTAGGCCAGGCGATCGAAGCCGCCGGGGCGAACGTGATCAATACCGGCATCGGCTGGCACGAAGCGCGGGTGCCCACCATCGTGACCAGCGTACCCCGCGCTGCCTTTACTGAAGTAACTCACCGCATTAAATCAGCACTATCCATCCCGCTCATCACCACCAACCGCATCAATATGCCTGAGGTGGCCGAGCGCGTTCTGGCGGCGGGCCATGCGGATATGGTCTCTATGGCGCGCCCCTTTCTGGCCGACCCGGCTTGGGTGCGTAAAGCCGAAGAGGGCTTGGCGGACGAGATCAATACCTGCATCGCCTGTAACCAGGCCTGCCTGGATCACACCTTTGCTGGCAAGCTGACGTCTTGCTTGGTTAATCCCCGCGCTTGCCACGAAACTGAGCTAGTCGTAGAGCCCGCCCAAACGCCCAAATGGGTGGCCGTGGTGGGCGGCGGCCCGGCCGGGCTGGCAACCGCGGTGACTGCGGCCAGCCGAGGGCATAATGTGGTGCTGTTTGAACGGCGCAGTGAACTTGGCGGGCAGTTTAACTATGCGCGTAAGATTCCCGGCAAAGAGGAGTTCAACGAAACCCTGCGCTACTACCGGGTGATGCTGGAGAAATATGCCGTCGAGGTGCGCTTAAACACGACGGCAACCGCAGAAGCGCTCGCTGATTTCGACGAGGTGGTCATGGCCACCGGGGTAAAACCCCGCGAGCTAAGCCTGCCCGGCCACGATCACAACAAGGTGCTGAGCTACGCCGAGGCGATTGAATCCCCAGAGCGCGTTGGGCGTAACGTAGCGGTCATTGGCGCGGGGGGCATTGGCTTTGATGTGTCTGAATTGCTGGCGCACCAAGGACACCCGGCATTGGACATCGCCGATTGGTGTGATGAGTGGGGCGTTGATTTAGCCGTGGGTGAACGGGGCGGCCTAAAAGTGCCGACACCGCCCGTGGTTCCCCGCGAGATTGTCATGCTGCAGCGTAAAACCTCCAAGCCCGGCAAGTATCTGGGTAAAACCACCGGCTGGGTACATCGCGCATCGCTTAAGCAGCGCGGGGTTAAAACCCTCACCGGCTGCGAATACCTCAAAATCGACGACGAGGGGCTGCATATTCGCCGCGAGGGCGTCGACCAAATATTGGCGGTAGATAGCGTGGTGGTTTGTGCCGGGCAGGTGTCAGTGCGTGATCTGCTGGCGCCACTGGAGCACACGCGGGCGGCAGTACATATTATTGGCGGCGCCGACGAAGCCAGCGAGCTGGACGCCAAACGCGCCATTGAGCAGGGCACCCGATTGGCCGCGAGCTTGTAAAGAAAGAGTATAAGGGCAGGTGGATAAGTAAGTGCTTAAAAGCGTGGATGACGCAGGCTATCGCGCATTATTAATAGGGGGGCGAAAGGTGCTGCAAGCATCTCTTTATTCTTTATCTCAGCAGGCTTATAGCCCTTGTGGGAGCAATTGTGGGAGGCCGATTTATCGGGCGAAGGGTGCTGTAAGCACCCCTTAGTTTCATCATGCTGGTAACCTGAACATTCGCGAGCTAAAGCTCCCTCCCACAAGTGGCTATCAGCACTAGTGCAGGGTTCAGGTATAGCACCATTGTGGGAGGGCGATTTATCGTTGGTTCGACACTTCGACGAAGGGTGCCGAAGGTACCCCTTAGGTTAGGCTGGCTTGGTGCCCACATCTTCGCGAGCTAAAGCTCCCTT
>NZ_BJXV01000023.1 GCF_007991175.1 Halovibrio variabilis | reverse complement strand
GCTACTGCTCAGGTCGGCACTCAGCGTCTCGGTAACAGTATCGCCGTCACCGTCGGTGACGGTAATAGTAGCCTGAGCGCCTACCAGTCCAGCCGGCAACGTAAGGATGTCGGCACCCTGGTCGGCATGGTCGAAAGCTCCGGACTGAGTCACGGTGATTGCACCGTCACTACCGATTTCAATCCGTAGTACTTCACCAGAATTCGTAGTGCCGGTGATCGCGCCCTCCGCTTCGGTGAAGACCACGGGCTCACCGCCGCTTTCCAAGCCGTGGTCGATGTCACCCAGGGTTAGGGCATATTCGCTAATCGTGATACTGCCTGCGCCATCTCCACCATACTGGGCGGTTACGGCATCGCTGAATGCCGCAGCCACATTGCCGGTGGACACTGAGATGCCATTGATAGTCTGGCCGTCCTGTGTCTCGAAGTTAACTTCGCCAAGATCGACATCATTTAACTCAACGCTTGGGGTATCACCTGAATCATCTTCTGCATCAAATGCCGCAAACTCAACCGTCTCAGGCCCTTCATCAGCGCCAACGGAGTACTCATACTGAAGCCCCAGAACCGACTCTTCGATGCGCGCAAGCTGGACAAAGTCGGAGCCACCGCCGCCGCCACCGGCAGCACCACCGCCTGCAGCAGTTGCTTCAAGCAGATCTAGCAGGTCGCCGTCTTCTTCTTCCAGTGCAGAAAGGAGCGCTTCTATCTCGCTGTCTTGGGCGACGGTTTCTTCTTCGGTGGGAGCGTTTTCGGCGTCCACATCATTGGTAATGGCAACTTCTTCATTGCTGCCGATAAGCGTTGCGGGTAAACCGTCGTCAAAATCTAGCTGAACACTGCCATTAGTAGAGGTAACGAGTGTTTCGCCTTCCTGAAGAGCGTCGCCGACAGCAAGCTCACGCAAGCTGCCATCAGGATCCCGCGCCCAGGCCTGACCAGTAATGGTAACGACAGTTGCAATGCTCATAGGAGGCGTCCTCTAACAACAGAAATAAGGTTTTATATTGATAGCCAGATTAGGCCAGACTGAGGAAGCTTAGTATTGGACCGTGGTACAGGAGAGGGAACTATTTTGGTAAGCACTTCATACATGCTGAGGTGATATTAAGCACGCACCCAAGGGCAAATAAAGAACAAATGGGTAAGCGCCGGAACTGACATATCGCTATCAAAAATGACGATGTCACCGCCTGATACTGACTACTTGGAAGAGGATAGACTGGGGACGTCACTGACCTCTGCCGATGAACCTTTTCCTGTTAGCTTAATGATCAACTGAAGTCGGTCATGAATGTCCAGCTTGCTGAAAATGGCGGTCAAGTGGGCTTTTACCGTTCTTTCGGTGATGTCGAGTTCTCGGGCCACCACTTTGTTGCTGGCTCCCTTGGCGACGGTAAGCGCCACTTCGCGCTCGCGTTGGGTCAGCACTTCCAGTACCGATGATTGAACCTGCTGATCACCATTGAGAAGTCTCCAGGTACTACCCATAACTTGCGCCATCAAGTCAGGCGGCACCCAAATGCCTTGGTTCATCACCACGGTAGCGATTTGTTTTAACGTATCGGCGGGGCTCAGCGCGTGGGCATAACCTCTTGCACCTTGCTGAAGCGCGTCCATCGCCGCGCTTTTCTCCGGCATCATCGAGAGCACTACAACGGTGGCGCGCTGCGCCAAGCGGGCTACAAAAGAAGGCCCATCAGCGGCACGCTCTTCCTTTGCCACCCACACCAAGGTGTCGGCATCCGCCCATGCTTCGGCCTGTTCGAAAGTCACACAAGAAGCCTTAGGAAATGCAGCTTGCCAGCGGGGCATTAACACCTGTTCCTGAGTGACAAAAAGGTGGTTCATCAGCGTTCCCCTAATGAATTATTCCATGCGCGCAGGACGGGCTTCAGGAGAAACTCCATCACGGTGCGCTTGCCGGTCATGATATCGACCTGAGCCGTCATGCCGGGAATGATGTCCATGTCTTCGTTATTGATCTCACCCTGTTCGGTACGTACCTTTACGCGATAAAAGGTGTTGTCATCGTCATCGGTAATTGTGTCGGCACTGATGTTTTCAAGTTCGGCTTTTAAACCGCCATACTGGGAATAGTCGTATGCCGTTAGTTTGACAGTTGCATCCTGCCCTGGGCTCAGGAAGGCAATGTCCTGGGGGGCGATACGTGCCTCTACCAAGAGCCGATCATCAGTAGGAATAATATCGACCACTTCCTGCCCGGCTTGGGCAACGCCACCGATGGTCGTGATGTGCAGCGTTTGCACAACCCCTTTCACCGGCGAACGAATATCGGCGAGCTGCACGCGATTCTGCAAGCCTGAACTGCCTTCATCCAGCGCCGCTATTTCACTTAGCGTATCGGACAGGTCGTTGCGCCATTGGCTACGCCGTTCAGCGCCCAATTCGCGCAACTGCGATTCACTTTCCTCAACGGCGGCTTCGAGCCGCTCGATCGCCGCATTGGCCTGGTCGCGCTCCCCACGGTTGCGGGAAACTTCGCGCTCCAGACGCAGTACTTCGACTTCCGATACGGCACCGGAGGACAGCAAGGGCCGTGTGAGCTGAAGCTCTTCACGGGCCATCTGCAACTCACGATTGGCAGTGTCACGCCGTAGTTTTGCTTCAAGCAACTCGGCTTCACGTTGCCGGATACGGTCGCGAATAACAGCTTCCTGCTGGCGTAACTCGTACAGGCTGCTTTGATAAGCTTCGCGCTCTTGCGAAACGACGAGTGGCGCTTCTGCCAGCAACTCGTCACTGGGCGAGAAGTCAGTGTCCGTCACCAGGGCACGCAGCCGCTCAGCGCGGGCTTTTAGCGCCTCGGCCTGCACCCGGTTTTCACGAAAATCGGAGACAAAGCGGGTAGGGTCGATGCGCATGATGACCTCGCCCGCCTCGACCATCTGACCTTCCTGGACGAGAATTTCTTGAACCACGCCACCGTCGAATGACTGAACCCGTTGCAGCTGTTGAGCGGGAATGACGCGGCCCTGGCCACGGGTGACTTCGTCAATTTCTGCAAAGGAAGCCCAAACAATCAGCGCGATGATGGCAAGTACGATGCCATAGAGAAAGCCACGTGCGCGTAGCGGATCCTGCTGCATGCGAGCCCAATCGGCATCGCTCGCCCAATCTCTATTTAAATGGGCGGAAGTGACGCGCTTGGAGAACAACCGGTCCATGAACGGACGAAAGGGTTTGCCGCCTTTCTCGCTGAACCGGCCCAGTGCTTCAAAACCTTGCTGTTCGGCGGGCTTACGCTGTTTTGCCATTAGCTCGCCCTCCCGACCTGGCCTTTACGCAAGGCTTCGACGACTTGCTCGCGCGGGCCGTCTGCAACGACTTTGCCTGCGTCCATCACAATGATGCGATCGACAAGCGAGAGCAGCGACGTACGGTGAGTGACGATCACCATGGTTTTTTCTTGGCTGAAGCGGGTAAGGTTTTTCTTCAGCACTTCTTCGCTGGCGTGGTCCATCGCGCTGGTGGGTTCGTCAAGCAGGAGTACGCTAGGGTTATTCACCAGTGCGCGGGCGATAGCCACCGATTGACGCTGACCGCCCGAGAGCATGCTGCCGCCCTCACCGACCGGCAGATCAAGCCCGTGAGGATGTGATTTCACCAATGACTCAAGGCCGCTCAGCCTGACGGCTTCAAGCAGCGCTTCGTCATCAACGCCTTCGCTACCCGCCCCGGCAACGATGTTCTCGCGTAGGGTGCCGAAAAATAACGCAATATCTTGCGGCACATAGCCGATATGCCGCCGCAGTTGCATGGGGTCGAACTGACGTATATCGACGTCATCCAGGAAAATGGCACCGCCAGTGGGCTGGTAAAGCGCCAGCAACAGCTTGCTGAGGGTTGATTTACCCGAACCGATACGCCCGATCAGCGCTACCTTTTCACCCGGCTTGAGCCGGAAGCTGACGTCGTTAAGCGCACTGCGCTCCGCCTCCGGATAGCTTAGGCTGACGCTGTCAAATTTGACATCGCCGTGGACTACCGGTCGATTGATATAGGCTTTACCCTCAATGCGCTCGGTGGGTTTATCCATGACGTCGTTAAGCGACTGAAGCGCCGTGGATGACTGGTGGTATTGCGCCATCAGCCCAGCCGCTTGGCTAATCGGCGCCATCGCTCGAGAAGATAGCAAGTAAGCGGCGATCAGGCCCCCTTGGGTTAAATCGCCTTCGATTATCATATACACCCCGACAATGATAATCGCCACCGCCACCGTGTGCTGTGTCCAAAGCGCCACACTAGTGACAGAGGAGCTGACCAGACGCAGCTGTGCTGAAGTGCGCGACAGAAACGCAGACGCACGCTCCCACATGCCTTGCAACCGGCTTTCACTGCGCAGCGCCTTGACGGTTTCCAAATTGCCGACGGCTTCCACCAGCGTGGCATTGCGTTGGGCGCCGATGCGCCAGGTGGTCTCAGAGAGTTCGTGCAGTTTGCTCTGCGCGGCCAGTGCATAAAGAAAAACAAATACCGCGCCGATGACAATCGGGATAACCAGAGGCACCCCGATCAACGCAATAATCGCAGCAAACAGAACCACAAAGGGCAGGTCGACGAGCGCCACAATCGTGGCCGAGCCAATAAAGGCCCGCACGGATTCGAACGATTGCAGGGTGGCTGTGAAAGAGCCGGTCGAGGCTGGCTTTGCTTCCATACGCATGCCCAGCACACGTGACATGATGCTGGAGGTTAACTTGACATCGGCACGGCTGGCCGCCAAGTCCACAAAGGCGTTACGCATCAGGCGCAGCGCCAAATCGAAACACAGCACGATAAAGATGCCCACCGCAAGCACCCAGAGGGTTTCAGTAGCCGCATTGGGAACCACCCGGTCATAAACGTTCATCACGAACAGTGGCATCGCAACGGCAAACAGGTTAATCACCGCCGAGCCAATCAACACATCACGGTATAGCTTGCGGTTTTCGCGGATAACGCCCCAAAACCAGTGCCTGGAGCGCTGCTTTTTAACCTCGGGCCCACGCGCATCGAAGCGAAACTTAGGCCTTACATAGGCCGCTTGCCCGCTATAGGCGTCTTGCAAGCCAGCCAGACTGACAATAGAGCTGGCTTCGCCAAGTTCAGGGAAAATAACTTCCGCCTGACCGTTTTTAATATCCAAATTGAGCAGCACACAGGCACGCCCAGCTTCAAGCAACACAATAGCCGGAAATAAGGCCGGGTTTAGCTGCGAAAGAGGAGATCTAATTATTCTGGCGGTTAGGTCAGCACGTGCTGCCGCTCGCCCCAGAACGCCGGGAGTTAGCTTTCCGTCCTCAAGTGGAAGACCTGCAATTAGTGCTTCCCGTGTGGCATCGTGATGATGAATAGATGCAACAGCGACCAAGCATTCCAGTAGCTCATCCAAGCCCGTTTCTTGCCGGGGCTCGGTTACAAAGTTGTCATTTTCTTGCGTCACATACGCCTCTTACGGCTAGAAGATAGTGGACACTTCAGGACATCATCACATGCTCAGTCATCCAGTGGCAGTATTCGCCACTGGATGATTTAGCCTCATTGGTTCGCTGGACTAAGAACGATTCAGGTCGTTATCGCCAGTAAATCGACTGCCAATCAAGTCATCAAGAGTATAGTTGGCAGGTGCTTGAGTCGGGCAGATAGCGTCGGCATCCAGCTCAACACCATCGCTGTCCAGTTCTGATAAGTTAGGCATGTCAGCGCGCGATACGTTCAGAGTACGCATTAGATGACCCATTGACGCTAGCGTCTCGGCATCCGCAATGGCCACGTCGTACTGAGCATTAACGTAGGCTCGGCTGGCTTCAAAGAACTCGTTTTCGCTGTCCAGCACGTCAAGCAAGGTGCGCTCGCCAATGTCGAACTGCTGCTGGTAGGCGCCGCGCACGCGGTCAATGGATTGGCGGTGCTGATTCAAATACCGCATCTGCTCACGCAACCGATGGGTATCCGCGTACGCGATTTGGGTGGTTTGACGAACGTTGCGACAGGCCAGCTCGCGATTATCAACGGCTTCCTCAATGCGCTCGCTCGCCGCACGAAATGAGGCCAAGTCTGAGCCACCCCGGTATAGGTTCATGCTGGCGACAAGCTCAATGCTGCTCTGGTCACGGCGTCCTACTGCCGCCGAGTCATCATTATTACTGCCGGTACGTCCAACGATATCAACACGCGGATGAAAACCTGCCTGCGCGATGTCTTGCTCTGCGCGAGAGGCGGCGATGTCTTCAATAGCGGCATGGAAATCCGGGTTACCTTCAAAAGCCAGATTAACCGCTTCTTGCACCGAACTAGGTAATTCCTCAGACAGCTCCGGCGCTGGCGCCAGGTTTTCAACCGGCAGATCACCAACAATACGGTTATAGCGGGCAGAGACATCGTGCAGATTGGAGGCTTCTGTCAACAGATTGGATTCGGCTAATGCAACACGGCCGGTAATCTGCTCCAGATCAACACCGCGGCCTGCACCGGAAAGCGCGCGCTCTTCAATCTGGTCGTAGACCCGCATGTGCTGGCGGTAGTTATCCTGTGCCAGGCGAATCAGTTCACGATAGCGAAGCACATCCGCGTAGGCCGTGGTCGCCTCCAGGGCGACTGTTTCACTGGCACCTAATAGTTCGTAGTAACGTACTAGTTCTGCCCGGTCCAACTGCTCTACTCGACCGGCAGTTGCAAAACCGTCGTAAACCATTTGGGTTAGTTCGAGCTGCACGTAGTCGGTGTCATAGCTACCCCGACCATCCCCTCCGACAGACTCTCGCCCTACGCCAGCAGTGGCATCCACGCTTGGCAGATAACCGCCCCAGGCTTCGTCTCTATCATACCCTGCCGCATTGAAGGCGCGGAATGCCGAATTGACTTCCGGGTTCTGGGTGATCGCCTGCTGGACTGTCTCTTGCAGGTTGGATGAACCCGGTATGGCCATATCTGACGGTAGTGGTTGCGCCACCACCTGGCTGAGCGGAAGGAGTATCAGACTGGTGCCGATAGCGGCTGCCTGCATAGTACGCGTCAAGTCAAACTGTTGGTAAAGCCCTTTGGTGCAACTGATTTTTTTCATCTGTGGTCCCCTCATGGAATATGAGACAGCAAATGCAGCAAAACCACTGCAATCACCGATAGCAATTGATACGTTATTTTTTGTCGCGGGACTCACCTAACACTCACGATGTTCAGGTGGCGCATCCATTCCCGGCTTCCATACCGCAATTGACCTTAGTATCGATTAGCTCTAGTACCCGACGTATGAACGTTGTTTATTACAGGAACTCAAGCCCACTGCTATGTCTTGACTACTTATTTTTTGACTACTTACGTTTTGACTAGTTATGCCTTAACTATGTTTTACCTAAATGTAGACTAATGCTTAGATACTACATCAGAATAACTAATGTAAGCAATAGTAACAAAAGGTTTCAATCTGCATCATCCAACCTATCTCACGCTAGGCTTGGCACCTTTGCTGCCAGCCTAGCCCAGTTAAAATCAACGCCAAACCAACAAGCGTCGAAGGATAAACTGACTCACCGACGACAACAAAAAGCAGCAACAGTGACACCGGTGGCGAAAGAAAAATTAGGTTAGAGACTTTGGCCGTACGTGACACCGTGTGCACCGCTAGCTGCCACAAAATAAACGCCACGCCCATTTCAAACAGCCCTACATACACCCCAGCGCCAAAGGCAGGCCATCCGTGCCACTGAAAACCGGGGCCAAACAGTAATAGAAGGGTCAACACGGGGAGGCCAACGCTAAAATTTTGCCATTGCCCGACCAACAGGGGGCGTTTGTCCCGCGCATTAAGCAGCCAATAAAGCGCCCATAACAGCGTGGAGGCTAGCGCAAAGACCACTCCCAAAGGGTCGGCAAAGTTGACATTCAACACATCGCCGCGGGTCGCAATCACCCACACGCCCGCATAGGCGACCAGCCCAGCGGCCACATCCGCGCGCGTTAGCCGATGCCCCAATAGCGGCACGGCAAGCAATGCCATAGCTAACGCCCAGGTGTAATTCAGCGCCATCGCCTCTTGCCCAGGCAGGCGGTCATAGGCGGCAAACAGCACCAGGTAGTAGGCCACAGGGTTCATTAACCCCGCCCAAGCGGCTGTTTTCCAGCCAGCACTCAGTGCCGTGAGCATCTCGCCCCGCTTGATGACCAGCGCCCCCATCAACGCCCAGGAAACTAGCGCGGCAAGCCACATCAGCTCCAGCGGGCTCATCCAAGCAAGGGCCACTTTGAAAGCAGTCGCCACGGTTGACCATAGCGCCACGGCCCCTAACCCATAAAGGATCGCCTGACGATCCCGGCTCATCGATCGATATGCCCTAAATCCCGACCAGGCTCTAGCTGATCGCGTACGCGTTGCTTAACAAGCTTGATATCGGGAAAGCCACCATCGCGTTTGCGTTCCCATAACAGCACGTCGTCGTACCAAATCTCGAACGTCCCCCCATGGGAAGGGGCTAGCGATACTTCGCTCAGGCCTTCACCAAAAGTGGAAAGCAGTTCTTGGGCGTACCAGGCGCTGCGCAGCAGCCACTGACACTGTGTGCAATAACGAATTTGAATACGTGACACCGTTGATCTCCTTGGCAAGTTAATATGGCATCCTAAGTGGACATTCTGTCACCTTGAAATAGATTGGGATAGATAGCCCAAGACGGGGCAAGCAATAGGACAGGACATCGCCACTCGAGATAAATCATAACCGCCAAGGAGCGCCCATGGCCGAACAAGACGTTTCTCAATCGCGATTATATGAGTGGCTGACAGGCGATGACGATAGTCGCATGTGCGACGACATACCTGAAGACGCCTGCCACCACGAACCACGCAACTTCAGCCGGCACTTATTGGCTGCTTTAGGCAATAAGCTGGCTGACGAGCTTTCTAGCGCACGTCTGGTCTTGCCCTGGTTGATGGGGCTGATCGGCGCGCCGGTATGGATGGTGGGTTTGCTAGTGCCGATTCGAGAATCAGGTGCGCTATTACCGCAAATTTTTGTCGCCGGTTTCATTCGCGTAAAACCCCAGCGGAAATGGATATGGGTGGCCGGTGCGCTCATACAGGCACTTTCGGCACTGGTGCTTGCTGTACTGGCTCTCGTCGCGGGGGGCAGCCTGGGCGGCGCCTTGGTATTGGCCACGCTGGTGCTACTCTCGCTGGCACGTGGTTTGTCCTCTATCGCCACCAAGGATGTGCTGGGCAAAACGATTGCGAAAGGACGCCGCGGAACGTTAATGGGCTGGAGCGGCAGCATCGCTGGCGGTGCCACGCTTGTGGCAGGCGCCATTTTAATGCTGCTTGGCGACCGCCCTGGTAACTTAGTGGTGGCAGGGCTGCTGAGCATTGCTGCGGCCGGCTGGCTGCTAAATGGTATGGCAGCGGCGCGTATAGAAGAAGAGCCCGGCGCTATAAAAGGCGGAGAAAACGGCTGGGATAGCATTAAGCTTGGCCTATCCTTACTGAAGGACGACCGCACGTTTTTGCACTTCAATCTTGCCCGGGCGCTGCTGCTATCCAGTGCACTCGCCCTGCCCTACTTAGCCCTATTGGGACAAAACCAAAGCGGTACTGACCTCGGCGGCCTAGGTATTTTGATCGTGGTATCCGGCATCGCCGCCATGCTGGCAAGCCCACTGTGGGGGAAGCGCGCCGACCACTCCAGCCGCGGCACAATGCGTGATGCAGCCATGGGAACGGCCATTTGCTGCTCGCTAGGTGCCAGCTTGGTATGGCTACCGGGGGCATGGACACAAAGCATCTGGCCGTATGCAGGGGTTTATGCACTATTGGTTATTGTGCACCACGGCGTTCGCCTAGGCCGCAAAACTTACCTGGTCGATATGGCGAGCCAAGATAATCGCGCGCTTTACGTTGCCCTTTCTAATACGCTGACCGGGCTTTTAATGCTCCTTGTCGGTGGCTTTATCGGTGCCCTTGCCCAGTGGTTTGGCAGCGCCATATTGCTGTTATTCCTGGCGGGCACCGCCCTAGGCGCGATGCTATGTGCGCAACAGTTGCCCGAAGTTGAATAAGTTCCCCACGCATATCGTGAATGAAACGCAAGACAGCTAATATTAAGATAGTGGTCAAGATTGCAATGCGGAGCAACGCTCGCCATGATGGAGCAGAATAGCCGTTGTGGGTTGGAGCATTTGCTATGCTGCCTATAATAAGCAATTGGACATCCCGCTTGACCACAGAGCTAGCGCATGGCGTGGTCTACGGAAAGGACTGGAGCTGCAACAGGAACCCATTGATGAAACGATCTCCTTTGATCAGCCCTGAGCTGCTCGAACGCATTGTTGACGCATCGGAAGACGGCATTGTCGTTGCCGAACAAGAAGGGGATGAAAATATCCTCATCTACGTCAATAAAGGCTTTGAACGCTTAACGGGCTACAGTGCGGACGAAATTCTGTACCGCGATTGTCGCTTTTTACAGAATGAAGACCGCGACCAGGATGGCCTAGACGCCATTAGAGTGGCACTTAAAGACGGCCGACCGTCGCGTGAAGTACTGCGCAACTATCGCAAAGACGGCACCATGTTCTGGAATGAACTGTCCATTACGCCGGTCTATGACGAAGCCGATAAGCTGATGTATTACATCGGGGTACAAAAAGACGTCACCGAACGAGTAGAGGCGCAGCTGGCACTGGCGGAATTGCAAAAGCAGCAAAAAAACAGCTGAACATTGACTTTCTCACAAAAAAAGGTGACCAGGGCTTGAACTTCATCCCAACGGGCGGTATACAGCGGCAAGGCGTTTAAACTGCGCCAGGCGCTTTACCTTGTAGACTGAATTTGTAGGCCGATTGAGTAAACAAGTAAAGCCGTTAAGATGCCGGTACGCCGGCTGGGTTGGAGGGCATACCATGAGCCGTGACCCCTTAAGTCGTGAAACTTATACTACCGATACACTCGACGCTGACGAGTTTGAAAGCCTGGACGCCGTTAATGACGACGCCTACGCTAAAAGCAAACCCAGTAAGGCGGACAGCCTGCGCGCACGGCGTCAAGTAGAAGCTTGGCTTGAAGAGCGCCGTTTGCAGCGTGTGATTAAGGATGACTGGGACGAAGAAGAATAAGCGCCAGCCTTTCGCTCGGCCTTCTCAGCCTCTGAGAAGGCTTGGTTAACGTCGACACCTTGCTGTCTGGCCTTTCCTGGCGCAGACCACTATCATCTGAGCCTAGCCAATAGCATGTTTTTTCCATCAACCTAACGGATTTCCATGGCGCAATACGTTTTCACCATGAACCGGGTTGGCAAAGTAGTGCCGCCCAAAAAGCAAATTCTCAAAGATATTTCGCTGTCGTTTTTCCCAGGCGCCAAAATTGGCGTGCTCGGGCTTAACGGCTCGGGTAAATCCACACTGCTGCGCATTATGGCCGGTGTCGATAAAGAGTTTGAAGGTGAGGCTCGTGCGATGCCCGGCATCAATATTGGCTACCTTCCCCAAGAACCGCAGCTAGATGACGAAAAAAACGTCCGCGACACTGTTGAAGAGGCGCTAGGGGCAATCAAAGAAGCGCAAGAGAAGCTGGATGGCGTCTATGCCGCATACGCTGAGCCCGACGCCGACTTTGATGCGTTGGCCAGCGAGCAGGCGCGGCTTGAAAATATTATTGAAGCAGCGGACGCTCATAACCTTGAGCGTAAGCTTGAAGTCGCCGCCGAGGCGCTACGCCTGCCTCCCTGGGATGCCAAAGTGGGCAATCTTTCAGGTGGTGAACGGCGCCGCGTAGCGCTTTGTCGCCTGCTGCTTTCTAGCCCCGACATGCTGCTGCTCGATGAGCCCACCAACCACCTTGACGCCGAGTCAGTGGCTTGGCTCGAACGCTTCTTACACGATTACAGCGGCACGGTGGTGGCGATTACTCACGATCGTTACTTCCTAGATAACGTAGCAGGCTGGATTCTTGAGCTGGACCGCGGCCAAGGCATTCCGTTTGAGGGTAACTACTCCCAGTGGCTAGAACAGAAAGAACAGCGCCTGAACCAGGAGTCCAAGCAAGAAGCCTCGCGTCAGAAAGCGATCAGGCAAGAGCTTGAGTGGGTGCGTAGTAACGCTAAAGGTCGCCAGGCTAAAAGCAAAGCCCGCCTTAACCGCTTTGAAGAAATGCAGTCAGGCGATTTCCAAAAGCGCAACGAAACCAATGAAATTTACATTCCGCCGGGACCACGCCTGGGGGACAAAGTCATCGAATTTCATAATGTGGCCAAGCGCTTCGATGACAAACTGCTTTATCAAGACCTGTCTTTTACGATTCCCCCGGGGGCAATTGTCGGGATTATCGGCGGTAACGGCGCCGGCAAATCGACCCTGTTTAAATTGATAACCGGTAAAGAACAGCCGGACGCTGGTGAAGTCGTGGTCGGCGAAACGGTCGATATCGCCTACGTTGAACAGCTCCGCGACGCGTTAGACGATAAGCAAACCGTTTGGGAAGCCGTTTCTGACGGGCAGGATATTCTCAACATTAACGGTTATGAAGCCTCTTCTCGCGCCTATGTGGGTCGCTTCAACTTCAAGGGCAACGACCAGCAGAAGCGCTTATCGGAGCTTTCCGGCGGTGAGCGTGGCCGCTTGCAGCTCGCCCAAACGCTCAAGCAAGGCGCTAACGTATTGCTGCTCGATGAGCCGTCAAACGACCTGGACATCGAAACCCTACGGGCGCTGGAAGACGCACTGTTGGCCTTCCCAGGTTGCGCCATGGTGATTTCTCACGACCGCTGGTTCCTTGACCGTATCGCCACGCATATTATGGCCTTTGAGGGCAATTCTGAAGTGGTCTTATTTGAAGGCAACTATACAGAGTATGAAGAGGATCATAAAAAGCGGGTCGGTAACGACACACCTAAGCGCATGAAGTACAGGCGGATTGACGCCTAACAGCAGGCAACGTTTCCACTGTCAAAGGCCCCGCTGTGCGGGGCCTTTTGGTTCCAGGATTCACTCACTGATCGCTGCCAACGCGTGCCCTTAGCTTCAAAGCTGGCTTAGTTTTAAAGGTTATAGACACTTTTGGACATTACTTTTGCAGCAAGGCGCATTCCCCACTTCACCGGTGTAGGAAAACGTATGCCACCGGCTTCTAGAGCAAGCTGAGCATGATGGGCATCATCCACGGCGATTTTCCGTAGTATGGCGCGGGAGCGGTGATCGCCAGCCGGTAATGCTGTTTGCTGCGTTTCCAGCTGTTTGCCTACCTCCTCTTGGGTGGCTGCAATAGCCCCCAAACTGATGCGATCGCTTACCGCGCCCGTCGCCGCGCCAATGCCAAACGAAGCAACATAAAACAGCGGATTTAAGTAGCTAGTGCGGCTTTGCAACTGCGCCAGACGCTCGTCGCACCATGCTAGATGATCGATCTTCTCGAGCGCCGACTGCGCCATTTGCTTGCCGGCTTGGCCATGCGAGCCCGTGACACTCTGGCCCTGATACAGCGCTTGAACGCACACTTCGCCGGTGTGGCTAATCCGCATTGCGCCCGATGAAAGCCGACGTTCTTGGCCGTCTAACGGCCCATCGGCGACTTTTTCGGCGGGATTGCTACGCTGAGCAGACGCCGCATGGGGGACAAGCGTACGTAAAATGGTATCAAACTGATGAATCATGCGGTCTGAACAGCTGTGTTGACGATCCATGGCAGCGTTTCCTCTCTCGCGGTCCTCGCGGTGTGATATCGCTTGATGGCTTTAACCGGCAGGCCAAGTGAATGCACGCCCGCCCATCAAATGCATATGGATATGATAGACCGTTTGCCCGCCCATTTCGTTGCAGTTCATCACCACTCGGTAGCCGTCTTCGGCAAAGCCCTGCTCATGGGCAAGTTTGGCGGCGGTTAATTGAAGCCGCCCCACCAAGGCAAGATCGGTTTCCTCAATATCATTGAGCGTGGCGATATGCTTTTTAGGAATAACCAGCTGATGCACGGGCGCCTTGGGATTGACGTCATTAAACGCCAGCACGTGGTCATCTTCATAGACGATATCAGCGGGAATTTCGCGCTTGATGATTTTGCAAAACAGACAATCCATATAGCTCTCCTTTATTGGTGCCTTATCGCGCAAGGGTGGCGCTATCTCTATCAGCCTGAGAATGCCAGCGGTGGAAGCAAGCGTTAGCTCGCGACCCTTTAGCGAAAGCGCCGCTGGGATAATAAGTGCCTAACCAAGGGGGCCAGAATCAGCTCCATCGCCAGTGACATACGCGCACCGGGAACCACCAGGGTATGCGGACGGGTCATAAACGAATCTTTAATCATCGCCAGCAGCCAGGGAAAGTCCACGGTGGAGGGGTCCCTAAAGCGGATAACCACAAATGACTCGGCGTCAGTGGGGATATCCTGCACTTCAAAAGGGTTGGAGGTATCCACGGTGGGTACACGCTGAAAATTGATATGCGTACGCGAAAACTGCGGCTGAATATAGCGCACGTAGTCATCCATACGGCCCAGGATGGTGTCAATCACCGCTTCCTGGGAATAGCCGCGCAGCTTAGTGTCACGGTCAATCTTTTGAATCCACTCAAGGTTCATGGTGGGCGCTACCCCCACCAGCAGGTCCACATGCCGGGCAATATCATACTCTTCGGTCACCAGCCCGCCGTGCAAGCCTTCGTAAAAGAGCAAATCAGTACCGCAGGGGAGCGACTGCCACTCGGTAAACGTGCCGACCCGACAGCCAGCTTCAATTTTCTGCTTATCTTCGGCGTGAATATAGTGCCGAAAGGTGCCAGAGCCATGCTCGCCATACTCACTGAACAGGCCTTCTAGCCGATCCAGCAAATTGGCCTCGACGGCAAAGTGGGAGAGCTCGTTTTTGCGCTCTGGCTCTTCACGGAAGATACGGTGCAGGTCATCACGGGTATAGCGGTGAAACGCATCGCCATCGACCACCGCCGCGTGCACGTCTTCGCGTAAGAACATGCGCTCAAAACTGCGCCGCACGGTCGTGGTTCCAGCGCCGGATGAACCAGTGACGGCAATTATCGGGTATTCCCGCGACATCAGTCACTCCTCGCTTCGGCAAGCACTTGTTTAACCCGTTCCGGCACGTCAACAGGCCGCCCGGTGGCAAGGTCGATCAACAGTTGATTGACGCGTGCCGTCGCCACCCACTGCTGCGATTCACTTTTGTAAATACGCTGGTAAATGGTCAAGGCCTTGCCCTGCGGCGCAGGCACCGCTGTTTCTATGACCAACGCCTCGGGCCAGCGCGCTTCGTTTAAATACTGCACCGCTAAGTCGGCCACCACGCTGGGATAGCCATGCATGTCCCATTCAGGCAGGTCGAGCGCCGCGAATGCCTGTATACGCGCTTCGTGTAGCAGCGATACCAGCGCATCATGGCCCAAGTGCCGACCGTAATTCATATCGGTGACGCGTACCGTCAACGGATGACGATGAATGATCGCTTCAGCGGGAAAATCCAGCTTGACCCGTTCCATGCCTGCTTCCTCGTCGGTGTTGGCGTCGATGTTAAATGAGGATGCGCGTACTCAGCCTTCGCGCGCAATCGCTCGGAAAGCGATATCGCGCCGATACTCGACACCTTGCCACTGAATGGCCTTAACGCCTTGATAGGCTTGCCGCTGCGCCGCTGAAACCGTGGTGCCTAGCGCCGTAACGCAGAGTACGCGACCACCGGCAGTGGTAATGTCGCCTTCGGCATTCTGGGCGGTGCCCGCATGAAAGACTTTGCAGCCCGCTTGCTCCGCCGCCGTCAAGCCGTGAATCACATCCCCCTTGCGATAGTCACCAGGGTAACCACCTGCGGCCATCACGACACCCACCGCCGCGCGCGAATCCCATTCACAGCGGTGTCCTGCCAGCCTGCCCTCGGCACCGGCTAAACAGAGTTCAGCCAAGTCAGAGCTTAAGCGCAGCATAATCGGCTGAGTTTCCGGATCGCCAAAGCGGCAGTTGTACTCAATCACCTTGGGGTTACCCGCCGCATCGATCATCAAACCTGCGTACAAAAAGCCTGTATAAGCATTGCCCTCTGCAGCCATCCCCCGCACGGTGGGTAAAATGACCTGCTGCATAATGCGCGCATCAACCTCGGGCGTGACCACCGGGGCCGGGGAGTAGGCCCCCATACCACCGGTATTAGGGCCCGTATCGCCATCGTAAGCGCGTTTATGGTCTTGGCTGGTGGCCATGGGCACAACGTTGTCACCATCGACCATGACAATAAAGCTCGCCTCTTCGCCTTGCAAAAACTCTTCAATCACCACGCGCGCACCCGCGCCGCCAAACGCGTTGGCTTCCAGCATGTCACGAATAGCGGCTTCGGCTTCGACTTCGCTAAACGCCACAATGACGCCTTTGCCCGCCGCAAGGCCATCGGCCTTGATAACAATCGGCGCGCCCATTTTGCTCAGGTAGGCAAGCGCAGGGTCTACCTCGGTAAACGTTTGATAGTCAGCCGAGGGGATATCATGGCGGGCCAGAAAATCTTTAGTGAAAGACTTAGAGCCCTCAAGTTGAGCCGCCGCTTGAGTCGGACCAAAGATGCTTAGGCCAGCCGCTTGAAAACGGTCAACGACGCCTTCTACCAAGGGCGCTTCCGGCCCCACTACGGTCAAACCAACCTGCTCATCACGGGCAAACGCCACCAAACCGTCTAGATCCGTTGCGGCAATCGCTACGTTGGTTAGCTTGGCTTCCGTTGCGGTACCGGCGTTACCGGGGGCAACAAAGACTTGCTCAACCTGGTTTGATTGAGCCAATTTCCAAGCCAGGGCATGTTCACGACCGCCGCCGCCTATCATTAAAACCTTCATTTTCTTCCTTCTCAAACGGGAGAGCGTTTATAGGCGGCATTATGCCACAGCGCAGCACCGAGTGGCGTTAGGAGGTTTTGTCCTGTTTATTAGGTTTCGTAGCGGTTTCGTCAGCGCTTTCATTATCAGCGTGGCTATCGACGTCTTGCTGATCGGCATCGCTCGACTCATCACTTTGCGCGGACTGATTCAGGGTGTTTTGCCAGAACCGCATATTTTCTTCGGTCAGCTCACGCATAAACTCCAGCGGCGTGTTGCGTATCGCCTGCTTCCACTGGCTTTGCAGGCGTTTCTGCTGCTCCAACATCAGCTTAGTACCCTGCTCAAGATAGCGCGACAGCGGCAGCGGCGAGGTCATGTCATAGACACGAATCAGCTGCGCCAGCAGGTCGTTAGAGAACACTTCGGCTTCGCTGTCGGCCTGCTCTTGCTCGATGATGATCGAAAGCAAAATAGTGCGCGTCAAGTCTTCGCCACTTTTGGCATCTTCAACCCGAAACGGCTCTTCTGCAATGATCAAACAACGCAGGTCTTCCAAGGTTACATAACGGCTTTGCTGTGTGTCATACAGCCTGCGGTTAGCATATTTACGAATCACGCGCACAGCGTATCTCCTTAAACGCGATAGGGGCTTTTGCCCCCGATACTGGTATTGTGCCTGCACCACGCGCCCATGCAAGCCACCTGCGTATATTAGCTAGCCGACGCACCTTTATTTTGTCACCAATAGACCCTCATTATGAATTTGATTTTGCTCAGCCCCCACGACCTCACCGACGATGGCCACGTCTGTGTCACCGACCCGCGCCGCTTGGCACATCTCCGCGAGGTTCACCGCGCCACCCCCGGGGACTTACTGACGGTCGGCATTCAAGGCGGCCCGATGGGGAAAGCACTATTAACAGAGCTCTCCGCTGAGCGCGCTTTATTCAAGCTGGACACCCTTGACCAGCCTCCCCCGCCGCCACTGCCCGTGCACCTCGTGTTGGCGTTGCCCCGCCCGCGGATGTTGGCCCGCACTCTGGAGCATGTCACTGCCCTGGGGGTAAAGGAAATAACGCTGCTGCATACTAAACGAGTTGAGAAGAGCTATTGGCAATCGCCAGAGTTGCGCGCCGATAAAATTCACCAGCACTTAGTTTTGGGATTAGAACAGGCGCGCGATACCCAGTTGCCTAACGTCACCCTAAGTAAAGGCTTTCGCCCTTTTCTGGAGCAGCAACTACCTCACTTACTGAATGACCGCCGCGGGCTGGTGGCCCATCCCGGCATGCCCAATGCCTGCCCGAGGGATATCAAAACGCCCACCTTACTTTTGGTAGGGCCCGAAGGTGGGTTTATTGACTGGGAAGTAGAGCAACTGTTGACAGCAGGCTGCGAGGGAATGCATCTCGGCTTGCGTATTCTACGCGTTGAAACAGCCGTGACCGCCCTACTGTCACGGCTGTTCTAAATGTCCATATAAGTATTAATAAGCTGATTTTGCGTAAATCAGGGGCTTTTCGTCGCTCAGTGTGGAATTAACTCTGCCAGCATGAGGGTAGCTCCCGTGGGAGGGAGCTTCAGCTCGCGAATGTTTGGGCTATTAGCATGATGAAACCAAAGGGGTGCCTGTGCGGCACCCTTCGCCGAAGTGTCGGACCACCGAAGTGTCGGACCACGCTGAAGCGGCCTCCCACAACAGATAGCTGGCTTAGTGGTTGCGATCTGAACCGTGAAATACAAAATAGCCAACCAATCTTAAATCCACATTAGGTGACGAATAGCCAAATCAGGACTGCTCATCTTCCGAGTCATGGGGTACTAGTTCTGCATCGTCTCCGCAGTCGGGTTCTTGCAGGAAGGTTTCACGCACATCCAGCAAGCCAAGGTGGCTAATGGTACGACGGCCCAGCAGCAGCGGGTAATTCATCTCTTCGCGATCGCGCAGGCTGAACTGCTCTTCATAAATAGTGCCCCCCATGCAGACTTCCAGCAGCACCACGGGGCGCTCGTCACGGCCGCCTGCACCCCGCACAGCTAGCTCGCGATACAGCGGGCGCTCAATTTGGTCACTGAAGTCCTCGCCACTCGCCTGGTCTTCAAGCTTTAAACGAAAACGAACCCACTCTTCATCACCCTTCTCGAACATCTCAATATGACGGGCATCCAACGAAGAGGTTAAGGCACCGCTATCGAGTTTGGCTTTCACCTCGATACCCCAGGGTTGCAGGGTGGCTTTTTCCACCCATCCAAATACCTGCTTATCATCCGCAGTTGCCGTGAAAGGAGACAGCAAGACACCTAATAGCATCGCGTTAAAAAATAGTTTTCCCATCAACTGCATCACATCATCCTTGGCAATTCAAAACAGACACTGAACGCTGGTTAGTCGAAACGCTGACGCAACTGTTCAAGCAGTTCCTGGGTCGCAAACCCATCGGGTATTAGGTCTAAATCGCGCTGGAAGTTGCGCACACCTTGGCGTGTGTTGGGGCCCATCACGCCATCAGCGCCGCCCACAGCGTAACCGGCACGATTAAGCCCCCGTTGGAGTTCCTGGACATCATCGCGTGTTAGTGGCGCTTGTTCCCGGGGCCAGCCGCGCTGGATGCCTTCGCGCCCGGCGATCGCATCGCCCAGCTTAGCCACTGCCAGCGCGTAGCTGGTGGCGTTGTTGTAACGTAGAATCGCGCGAAAATTGGCCCCTACCAGAAAAGCGGGGCCGTCAGCCCCCGCGGGGATAACCAGTGCCGCGCTATCAAAATCAGGTAGCTCGCCCGCTAGCGCCTGGACACCCTGGCGGCGCCACTCGGCACTGCTACGCCGCTCGGTTTGGGCGTAATCGAAGCCTTCGGGCAGGCGTACCTCTGCGCCCCAGGGTTGACCCGTTTGCCAACCGGCTTGGTCAAGATAGTTAGCCGTCGATGCCATTACATCGGGGATACTCCCCCAAATATCACGGCGGCCATCGCCATCGCCGTCCACCGCGTAGGCTTCAAAGCTGCTAGGGATAAATTGGGTATGCCCCATCGCGCCGGCCCAAGAGCCTTTCATTTGCTCGGCGTCAATGTCGCCTTTGTCAATAATACGCAGCGCTGCGAGCAGTTCACCGCGGGCGAAATCGCGACGACGACCATCGTAAGCCAGCGTGGCCAGGGACTCCAAGGTCGAAAAGTCACCAAAATTACTGCCGTAGTTGCTCTCGATTCCCCAGATGGCGACAATAATTTCGGCGGGCACGCCAAAGCGCTGTTCCATCTCCAGCGCTGTATCGAGATGTTCAGCTAACTTTTCTCGGCCATTATTGATACGCGTGGAGGAAACGGCGGTATCCAGGTACTCCCAAATAGGCCGGACAAACTCAGGCTGGTAACTATCGAGTTCAATCACGCGCTCACGGTAGCGTAGGCCATCAAAGGCTTCACTGAGGGTTGCTTCGCTAATTCCCTGGCTCGCGGCATAGCGACGGAACTCATCAAGCCATTGCTGAAAGTTAGCGTAGCTCACTTGTGTGGCGGTACGCGCATCCACTTCGGTCATCAGCTGCTGGCTTGCCTGTACTCTTTCAGCGTTCAGCGCGATCGCCCCCGCTGCCACTAAAGCTATAAGCGACAGAAGCGGTCGCACAGCGACTGATCGATTAATGCGCAAAGCTTTATTCGTTTGCACAGAGCGATTCGCTTTCAAAGAGCTATTTGTTTTTAAAGACCCATTAACTTTCAAAGACCCATTAATTTTCAATAACATAACATCAATCTCTCGGCAATCCTTGGCATGAACCCGATGATGGCTCAGAAACGCGACGGATACCAGCCTTACCCGCTTAAGCGAAGCAAAACGACGCAGTGCAACAGCACCACCACCACGCTAAGCAACCCCCGCAGTTTGAAATACCAGCTAGGAAAACCTTCTCGGCCTTCACGGCTAAGGTCATACCCTCCGATCAGCATAAACCCAGCCAACAGCACCCATAACCCTGTCACAATGTCAAACAGTAGCGCAGGCCAGGCAATTAAACTCGGTACCATGGCTAACAGCAAGCGCCGTGTGTTGCCAGGCCGGGGCACTTGAAGAGCACTCCCCCAGTGCACCCCACCCAAGAATGACAAAATAACCGCACTGTAGTAAGTGAACCCGTAAATCGCCGTTACCTGCCAGACAGCGGGCGCCCACCATGCCAGCACACTGGCGCCAATAAAAGGCAGTAGGCCAGCAATCCCAAGTAGCCAGGCAACCCGGCGATCACTGTTCAACAACGTCATAACGCCTCCTTCCCTAAAGCGAGCTCACGCATTGTTCACCCCGCGAGTTTCGGGCTATTCGTTGATCGCTCGAAACTCGGTACTGGCAATCAACCATCGCTGCCACTGCTCGGGCTCGACGTAGGGCGCTGTAAAGACAGTGGGAGCTGCGCGCCACGGCTGGTGACGCTCCAAACCATAGGGCAGCTGCTCAAGTGGAGGCAACCAGTGAGCGACATAGAGCCCTTTAGGGTCATAGTGGCCCGCCTGCTTGAGCACGTTAAAGTAACGGTCTTGACGCGGGTCTCGCCCAACCCCCGCAATGTAGCGCCAATTGCCCCAGTTACTGGCAACGTCATAATCAATTAAACAATGTTCAAACCATAAAGCCCCCAGGCGCCAATCCACCTGTAAGTCTTTGACTAAAAAGCTCGCCACGTTCTGCCGGGCGCGATTGGATATCCAGCCGGTTTGGCTTAGTTCCAGCATGGCCGCATCCACAAACGGCAGGCCGGTTTCAGCGTTGCGCCATGCGTTAAAGGCGTCGTTTGGCTTGGGCAGCTGGCGCGCGCCAAACATGTTCGCGCCTTCTAGCTGAGCGGCATGTATATAGTATTCCCGCCAAAGTAGCTCAAAGGTAATCCAGTAACTTGACTCGCTGCTGCCATGCTCAGCCTCCCATGCCTTGACGGCGTCATTAACTTGGCGGGCAGAGAGGCAACCACGCGCCAGCCAGGCTGAAACCCGCGTTGAAAAATTAGCCCCCAGCAGACCGTTGCGGGTTTTCTTGTAGGTTTCAGCGCCATTTTGACGCCATAAATAATCATGCAGCCGCGCGTGTGCCGCTGACTCACCGCCCATATAAGCATAGCCTTGGCGGGTGTCGGGCTGCCACGCAGCGCTTTGTTCACATATGGATTTGAGCGGTGGAAAACCGCGCGGCGCTTCAGGCCAAGGTGGCAGCGTTACTGGCGCAGGTCGGCTAGGGAGGATAGTGCATGCTTTTTCTACACAGCGTCTAAATGCCGAAAAACTCTCCGGTAGCGCCTCGGGCTCAAAAGGCAGCGCTTGACGGTCAAATAAGCGCCCGCTCTCTAAACAATGGAGCGTCGTGTGGCTAGGCAGCCCATCTGCCACCGCTTGAATATGCTCTGCTTCCTCAACCCCGGCGTGTTCGGCAACGCGCACTTGGCGCGCCTTAAGCGATGTCGCCAATTCAATCACCACGTCGCTGGGGCTACCAATGCGCACCAGCAGATCACTGCCGCGCTTTAGCAGCTCGCCACGCAATTCCATCAGGCTTTGCCACAGAAAACGTAACCGCGCAGGGCCTATACGCGACGCTGCCTCGCCCTCTATTAACGGCGCGCACCACTGCGTATCCAACACGTAAAGGCACAGCATGTAGCTGGGAGGAGAACTAGAGTGGAACAGGGGGTTATCAGCTATACGCAGGTCGTCTTGCAGCCAGACAATATCAATGGTGCTGTTCATGCTCGTGCCTCCTAGGAGTGCTTTGATGCCCAGAATTTGATGCCAAGCGCTTTAGCTACTTGGCATGACGTCGGCAGCGCTCGCTGCAGTAGCGCACCTCGTCCCAGCAGCGCGCCCATTTTTTCCGCCAAGTAAATGGGCGCTGGCATTGAGCACATATTTTTTGCGGCAGGTTTTGTTTTCGATGCATCGTCACAGCGTGTATGCGGGAGAGACTAAAATGTGGACACATTGTCTTATACAGTACAATTATTGTACATTATTTTATTGTACATATATTGCCTGCGTTAAAATAAACGCCATCGTCTACCGACTTCCTATCAACAGACGCAAAAAAGCCACCCTGAGGTGGCTCAATTGCGGTTACCCGCTGGTTAACTAAGTGTTTTTACCATCAGGCGGTACCGCCGGCTAGGCGATATGACTGGCTGGGTATTGTCACTGGATCGTGCAGTTCAATTTAATCCGGGTCAGTCTCGCGAGGTTGTCGCTTGGCGTTTTGCTGGGTTTCCAAGCCACTTTTCAGTTCATGGGTTAAGGGGTCGTAATTAGGGCGCAACTCGTCTTTGACGGTACCGCTCCATAGCTTAGAGCCGACAAAGTAGCCCGCTCTTCCCATCACATGGGCCGCCACGGGGGCCGTCATCAGGATAAACACAATGATGGCAAACGAACGGGCCACGATGCCTACTTCAGCGAAATGCATGGCCGCTGCCAGCATCACTAAAATAACCCCCAAGGTCGCGGCTTTGGTGGTGGCGTGCATGCGGGTTAGCAGATCGGGCAAACGCAGCAAGCCAACCGATGCGAGCAGCATAAACAGCGCGCCACTAATAATTAACGTGCCCTTTATAAAATCAATCATCCCGCGGGCCTCCTCGTTCCAAAAAGCGGGCAAAGCCAATGGCCGCCAAAAAGCCCATCAACGCAATCACGATGGCAGCGTCTAAAAAACTGGCAACGCCTGTCTTAATCGCATACACCCCGACCAGCCCGACCACGGTGGTAGAAAAAAGCTCTAACGCCACTACGCGATCAGGCAAGCTAGGGCCGCGAACGACACGCACAAAAGCGAGTATCAACGCCACGCTCATAATCACTTGGCCAATCAGTATAACGGTATCCATTAGCGAAACAGCTCCAAGGCCCGGTGCTCCATCTCTTTTAAATTGCGCCGTAGCTCTTCTTCGTTATCTAAAAACATCGCATGGATATACAGCACCTTACGGTCATCAGACACATCCAGGCTTAGCGTGCCGGGGGTCAACGAAATCATATTGGCCACCATGGTGATTTCCATTTCCGTGCGCGCCGACAGTGGCATCGCAATCACCCCCGGCTTCATGTGCCAAGGCGGCGTAATAATATCGAAAGCGACGCGCAAGTTGGCTTGAATCAACTCTTTAAGAAAAAAGGCAATAAAGCCTATAAAACGCGGCACGCGAGCCGGATAGCCTTTCAAGGCATCGAGCTGGGGTTCAATCAATATCAGTGTGATATAGCCAAATACCATTCCGACCAGAAGATTCAGGCCGCTGAAGTCACCGCTTAACAATACCCACGCCAGCCCTAACAGTAGGTTCCAAATGGCTCCCGTCATGGTGTTTTCTCCCTAACGGCTTCTTCAGCCCCTGTCGGCAATGGTTCAAGCAAGGCGCCTTCAATACTGGCCGACGCACCCAGCACCGCTTCAATGTAGCCCGCTGGCGAAAGAAGCTGGTCACTAATGGTCGTCATTACCCACATCATGGGTTCTGCAAAGACCCCAATCAGCAGCGACCCCATGGCTAGCAACATAACCGGCAAATACATCATCCACAGGCTGGGCCTGATCAGGCGACCATCATCACCGCTCGGCGTGGCGGTTTCAGGCACGTGGTTATCTTCGGGTAACGACTTCCAAAACACCTCATTCCAGATTTTCACCATGGAGTAGAGGGTCATAAACCCCACGGCTAGCGCTATTCCGGTAACGACATAGGCTTCGGCCTCCAGGCCCGCCCGCACAATAACCAACTTGGCAAAAAAGCCGGACAGCGGAGGAACTCCCGCCAAAGAGAAGGCCGAAAAAAAGAAGCCAACCGCTAACCAGGGACGCTCTCGGTACAGTCCGCCCATCTTTTTAAGCTGGTAAGTGCCCTGCAAACGGTGGGTAATACCGCTAATTAAGAACAGGTTGGTCTTCACCACCATGTTATGCACGATGGCAAACACACCGCCGGCAATCGCCAAGGGGGTATACAGCGCTAAGCCTAGTATCATATAGCCAATTTGGCTGACGATGTGGAACGACAAAATACGCCTGAATTCGTACTGGGCGGCCGCACCAAGCACCCCTGTGACCATGGTCAAGGCAGCTCCCCAAAGCATAATATCCTGCAGATAGCCCATGGTCTGATCAAACATCAACGTAAAAACACGGAACAGCGCATAAACGCCCACCTTGGTCAGCAGCCCTGCAAACAACGCCGAAACAGCCACCGGCGGGGTGTGATAAGAGGCCGGCAGCCAGAAGAACAGCGGAAAAGCCGCCGCCTTGATACCAAACGCGACCATAAACATGATCGCCAGCACTTCGACCATGCCCGTATGCTCCGCTGCTTCCATCCGCAGCGCGATATCGGCCATATTGAGCGTGCCCACCATGCCGTAGAGCAACCCCACCGCCGTCAGAAAAATAACCGAGGCCAGCAGGTTCAAGGTGACGTATTTGATTGCCCCTTCCATCTGGGCACGCTCGCCCCCCAGAATCAGCAGCGCAAAGGAGGCTACCAGCATCACCTCAAACCATACATAAAGGTTGAAAATATCGCCGGTTAAAAATGCCCCCATTACCCCGGCGAGCAGCAAGTGCATCAATGGGTAATAACCAAACTTCTCATGGCCACGGCCCGTTGTCGCCAGCGAGTAAATACCCATGGCTAGGCCGATAATGGCGGTCATCAGCACCATCACGGCACTTAGCAAGTCGGCAATCAAAGTAATCCCGAAGGGCGCTGGCCAACTGCCCATTTGCATGGTGACGTAGCCTTCCGACAACGTTGATATAAACAGCCACAGGCTGACAATAAACAGCGCGATAGTGCCTGCCACTACCAGAAAGCGCTGCATGGCACGCGAGCGCCAGAACAGCAACGAGATAGCCCCTGAGAGCAATGGCAAGAGGACGGGAAGAGCGACTTCAGGCCTCACGTATCGGTATCCTTCATCTTATCGAGATCATCGGCCTTGACGACTTCATAGGCGCGGCGAATCAACACCACCGCGAACGCGAGCACCCCAAAGGCAATCACGATAGCGGTCAGTACCACCGCTTGCGGCAAGGGATCGGCGACCTCGCCTAAGGGCTGGGTCATGCCCTCCGGGATCAACGGCGGCGCCCCGCGTGTCATACCGGCGGTGGTAAAAATCAGTAAATTGGCGGCGTTAGACAGCAGCATCAAACCAATCACTAGCTTGACGATAGAGCGACGCAGCATCATGAAAATAGCCGTCGCGTAGAGTAGGCCGATCGCTAGCGCCATTAACGGTTCCATGTGGGGCCTCCTGGTAACTCAAGGTTCATCCTTGTCGACCTCCATTAACGACATCACCATGCCAGTGACGGAACCCAGCACCGCAAAATACACCCCAACATCAAAAATCAGCGGTGTGGAGGCTTTAAAGTCGATGATTGGAATCGTCCACCACTGAGCGGTCAAAAACGGTTGGCCCATAAACCATGCGGGCAATACCGAGATCATTCCCAGCAGTAAACCAACCCCAATCAAGTCGCGAGGGTCGACCATGCGCAGCACCTCTTTGGTAGCGCTGACCCCAAAGGCAAACAGATAAAGCGTAAACGCCCCCGCGGCCACCAGGCCAGCGATAAAGCCGCCGCCCGGCTCGTCGTGTCCCCTTAGCAGCAAAAAAACTGAAAACAGCAGTTGCAGAGGCATGAGTAAGCGAGCAGCAGTATTAAGAATAATCGTGCCTGACTTAACCATCGTAAGGCTCCTTGGTAATAGCAGCGTTGCGTTTCTCGCCATTTTTGCCATCGCCGTTCTCGCTAGGGAGCCCTTCTCCATGGCGTAGCTTTAGCATGGCGATGACGCCGATCGCGGCAAGCGCCAGCACAAACATCTCCCCCAACGTATCCAGGGCACGATAGTCCACCAAGATGACATTGACGATATTGAGCCCGTGAGCCAACGGTACACTGTTCTCAATCATATAGGTCGAGATCGGTTCAAACTGCTGAATACTCCACGATGTCATGATCAACATACAAATTAAAATCCCCATCGTGGCGGCCACGATGCCGTCACGTATGCGCTCAAAACTGGTCGAGAGGTTAGAAAAGCGCGGCAGGCGGAACAGTACCAGCACCAGTAAAATCACCGTCAAGGTTTCTACCAGCAGTTGGGTAATCGCCAGGTCTGGCGCACTAAAGAGAATAAAGATCAGCGCGATGGAGAAGCCCATGACGCCGACGGACACAACGGCGCCGAGCCGGGACCGAGAGATAGTCGCAAACAGCGCCCCCATTGCCATGCAGCCGACTACCGCCGCCTCATGGAAGCGGACATCCAGATCAAAGGCAAATTGCGGCGAGTGGCGCAGTAGAATTGAATTACCAATTAGCGCGATAAGGGTAATTAACATCACCAGGATGTAGTTACGCATATAGCCATTTTGCAATAAGCGCGTCTGCCACTCGGATAAATGCACAATGCCATTCATCATGCTTTCATAGCCCGCCTCGGGGCCACGACGCATGACCGGGTTTAAAATAGACAGCCTGCCGCGGACGCTATCCCAGCGTTTAAACAGCCAAAAGCCCAAGCCAAGACTCACCATCGACATGATCAGCGCGATGTTGACGCCGTACCACAGTGACAGCGTCACTTCAGTAGTGTGGCCCGCAACGGCGGTCGCGGCTGACGTTAATAGGGCATCGCCTCCCAGCATGGCAGGCACTAGGCCTAGCAAGAGCGACCCCAAGGCGAGCAGCGCCGGGCCCACTAACATGCTTAGCGGTGCTTCATGAGGCTCAAGCGGTGTTTGATAGCGCTTACCATAAAAGGGCCGTAGCGCCACAATAAAGGCGACCGCAATGGTCAAGATAGCGGCGACAAAGGCAAACAGCACCAGTAGCATCTGGAAGCGATCAGCGCCTAGTACCGATTCGAGCATCAGCTCTTTACCGATAAAACCGAGTAGCGGCGGGACCCCGGCAAACGAGAGTGCCGCAACCAAAGCGATGGTCGCGGTGATAGGCATTACCGGTCTTAGCCCGCCCATTTGGGTGACATCTTTGGTACCGGTTTCGTGATCCAGTATCCCAGCCACCATAAACAGCGCCCCTTTATATAGCGAGTGCGCCAAAAGAAAAGTAACAAAGGCGGTCATCGCGTACTCGCTACCGATGCCCAATAGCATGGTCAGCGTGCCCAGCGTCATAATGGTCGAATAGGCGAGCAGCTTTTTGATATTGGTATGATGAATCGCTAAAAAAGCCCCGACCAGCATCGTGGTCGCACCGACCACGGAAAGAATGCCCACCCACAAGGCAGTGCCGCCAAGCTCCGGGTGCAGGCGTGCGAGTAGGTAAATGCCCGCCTTTACCATGGTGGCAGAGTGCAGGTAGGCGGAGACCGGCGTGGGCGCCGCCATGGCATTGGGCAACCAAAAATGAAACGGGAACTGTGCCGATTTGGTAAATGCCGCTAATAGCAAACAAATAAGCATTGGCGTGTAGAGCGCGTGTTCGCGTAGATCCGCGTCGGCGCTCAGAATTTCAGCCAGCGACCAGCTGCCGCTAGCAATCCCCAATAGCACCAGTCCCGCCATTAACGCTAACCCACCGGCGACAGTTACAAATAAGCCCTGCCGCGCTGACTTGCGCGCCTCAATATCGCTATGATTAAAACCGATCAGCAGATAGGAGGTAATGCTGGTCAGTTCCCAAAAAATAAACAGCGTAAACAGCCCATCAGCTAATACCAGCCCCAGCATCGAGACCATAAAAGCGACTAAGGCAATATGAAAGCGGGCAAGATCGGGATGATCTTTCAGATAACCACCGGCATAAACCAGCACGCAGGCGCCAATGACGGTAATCAACAGCCCGAAGAGCAGCGATAAACCATCCAACAGAAAGGTAAGACTGATACCCAGCGAGGGCACCCACTGCCACGCTAACAGCAGGCTGCCGTTTTCGATGACTTCAGGGGCCTGAAGTGCCAACCACGCCGCCAATCCCGCTGGAAATAGCGCCAGAACAAGGCTCGTGCGCTGGCCGAACCAACGGTGCAGCAACGGCGACGACGCCGCCAGCAAAAAACCCATTAACACGGCAAGTTGCATCTGGCGAAATCTCCTAAAAACGAAAGACAGTGCCTTTAAATCAAAGGCGAAGGCCATTGGCATCATGCCTTGCCACTGGCATCCCAGCGTTGAAGAGTAGTGATTTTCTTGCTTTACACCTTATAACAGGCGGTTTTGCCTGACCAGTCAAACGCTTAAACGCAAGCAGCCACAAGCGATTAACATCGCGTTGTGGCTGCTATCAGGGGGGATTAAAAATTAAGGCGTTGTTAGCCACCCGGCTAATTCGTTATTAATAACCGCAAGCAATGCCTCAATGTGGTCATCACGATCGTTCAGGCAAGGGATATAGCTAAACGTTTCCCCCCCTGCTTCCATAAAGCTATCGTGAATTTCCTCTTCGATTTCTTCCAGGGTTTCCACGCAGTCGGATGAGAAAGCGGGCGACATAATCGCGATATGCTTGTGCCCCTGCTCAGCCAGCTCAGCGACGTGTTTGACCGTTTGCGGGCCCACCCACTTCTCAGGGCCGAACTGCGATTGAAACGCGGTATCCACTTCTTCTTTGCTAAAGCCCAATTTCTCACGCAGTAATCGCGTGGTTTTCTGGCATTGGCAGTGGTAAGGGTCGCCTTCAAGCAAATAGCGCTCGGGCACGCCATGGTAACTAGCGACCAGCTTGGAGGGCCGTGTCGACAGGCCGTCGTAAGCCTCTTGCACCGAATTGGCCAGCGCCTGAATGTAAGCAGGGTGCTCAAAATAAGCCGGCACCGTACGGATATAGGGCTGCCATTTCATTTTCATCAAGGTGCGAAAGGCTTCGTCGTTCGCCGTCGCGGTGGTCGGCGAACCGTATTGCGGATACAGCGGAAAAAACACGATTCGCTCGCAGCCCTTCGCCTTCAAGCGCGTCAGCACGCTTTTCGTCGATGGGTTGCCATAGCGCATACAGAAATCAACTTCAACATCATCACCGTAAAGCGCTTTTAGCCGCGCGGTCATTTTTTCAGTCTGAGCGCGGGTGGTCGTCAATAGCGGGCTTTCGTTTTTCTCGTTATTCCAAATGCTGCGGTACGCTTTGCCCGATGAGAACGGCCGCTTGGTCAAGATAATCAGCTGTAGCAGTGGCTGCCACTTCCAACCGGCATAGTCGACTACCCGCTTATCCGACAGAAATTCGCTTAAGTAACGCCGCATTGACCAATAGTCGGTAGCATCCGGGGTACCCAAATTAGCTAGCACAACGCCTACTTTAGCGCGTGGCACCGGCGGATGATCGCTGGGTGCATGCGCCAAGCGTCCTGCGCCCGGCTGATCCTTGACGACATTCTCGGTCATTACTCTTGCTCCTGATAAAAATCCTAAGCTGCTCGGAAATCCAGTTACTCAGCACATCAATCACACAGATTTCAGCCACTCAAAACGTAAATAACTGAATAAATCTTACCACTTTTTAGCCAAAGGTCGGCATAAAGTTATACTATCAGCACTATTTGTATAACTACAGGCCAACTCATGTCCAAGCCTTTGCTTTTGGTGCTCGGCGATCAGCTATCCTTTTCGCTAGCCACGCTACAAGAGGCGCCCGCCAATGCGGTGGTCGTGCTGTGCGAAGTCGCCGAGGAAGCGCGCTATGTGCCTCATCATATACACAAAATTGGCCTCTTTTTAGCGGCCATGCGTCACTTTGCCCAGGCGCTGCGTGAGAAAGGCTTTCAAGTACACTACAGCGCGTTGGATGACGCCGATAACACCCACTCACTGATCGACGAAGCCGAACGGCTCGCCCGTCAATACAACTGCGATGAGATACGCGTGACACGCCCCGGCGAGTGGCGGCTATGGAATGCGATGCACCAGCGCGTCAAGGCCTCACTGCCCTGGCGACTCTTAGAGGATGAGCGCTTTTTCACCACGCCTGATGACTTTGCCCAATGGGCCAGGGGCCGTAAACAGCTACGGCTTGAATACTTTTATCGCCAGCAGCGCAAGCAAACCGGCTTCTTGATGGAAGGGGACGAACCGGCCGGTGGGCAATGGAACTTCGATCATGATAACCGCCACTCTATCGATCCGACGCTCGACTTCCCGGCGCTGCCTCAGCATCGCCACGATGCGCTCACCCAGGCAGCACTGGCCGATGCCGAGCGCCATTTTAGCGACCACATGGGTAACCTGGAACACTTTAATCTGCCGGTTACCCGCCGTCAGGCGTTGGTGGATCTCGAGCATTTTACGCGCCACGGCCTGCCCCACTTTGGCCGCTACCAGGATGCGATCAGCGATTCGGCTCCCTATCTGTATCACTCGCGGCTCTCAGCGGCGATGAACATCGGCTTGCTATCGCCGCGAGAAGTCTGCGCCGCCGCCGAACAGCGCTACTACGCAGGCGACGCGCCGATTAACGCTGTGGAAGGGTTTATCCGCCAAATTCTCGGCTGGCGGGAGTACGTGCGCGGGCTTTACTGGACCCAGATGCCCGACTATAAGCGTGCCAACCAGCTCGACTTTAAACGTGATCTGCCGGCCTTTTATTGGAATGCCGATACTGATATGCGCTGCCTTCAGCGCGCCATCCAAATGACCATCGACAATAGCTATGCCCACCATATTCAACGCCTGATGGTCACCGGCAATTTTGCCCTGCTGTGCGGGGTTAAACCTGAAGCGCTATGCGACTGGTATTTAGCGGTTTATGCCGATGCAAGTGAATGGGTGGAACTGCCCAACACCCTGGGCATGGTGCTTCACGGTGACGGCGGCTTAATGGGGTCCAAGCCCTACTGCGCTTCAGGCAAGTATATCGACAAAATGTCCGATCACTGCCAGCACTGCCGTTACTCGCCCAAACAAGTCACCGGACCTAACGCCTGCCCGTTCAATAGCCTTTACTGGCACTTTCTCGAAACAAACGCTGAGCAGCTTAGCAAGAACCCACGCATGAAGCTGATTTACGGTTCGCTAAAGCGTATGTCCGATGAAAAGCGCGAGGCCATGCACCAGCAGGCTGAACAGTTTTTACAACAACTTGAAACGTCGCCTGGCTATGGTCAAGCGTGCCATACCGCTGGCTACACCCAACAGGAGCCATAATGAACCGCTTTTCACCGCTACATGCCGCCCCGCCCGTGATTTTATTTCACGACGGCCACTGCCCGTTCTGCCGTCAAGAAGTCGCTTGGCTAGAAAAGCATCGCCACCGGGAACATATCCAGCTGGTAGATATTCAAGACGAGCGTTTTGATGCCCAAGCGTATGATCAGGACTTTGCTGCCATGATGGGTCAGTTACACTTACGCGATAGTCAGCAGGCATGGTATGTCGGCATGGATGCCAGCCGTGCCCTCTATGCTGTGTTGGGCTACCGGCGGCTGATGTGGCTGTCTTGCTTACCGGGCGTACGCGGCTTGATGAACGCCGGTTACCGATTTTTTGCCCGTCGCCGGATCCGGCTGGGCCAGTGGTGGGAAAAACGTCAGGCTAAACGCAGTAGATGAACATTAGTGAATGAGTTAATCAGAAGACTAACGGCATACGCGATGTGAGCGGTTCACTGTAGTGCGCATCGCGGCCAATCACTTCATCGTGGGGTACGTGCTGCACCAGATAAGCACGATGGATACCGGCACGTTTAAGCTCAATGTAAACGTCATCAAGCGAACGAAACAGCATCGGCTTAGCGCGCTGCGTCAGCATATGGCGTTCACTTTCAACGTCTTCTAGCTCGATTTGATAAAAACGGCTGCCCGAGTGAGTGATGACACGAATTTCAAAGTTGTCGTGGTTGGCGACAAATTGTTTAAGGTTTTTCAGCTCCATGGTTCCCTCCTGTTATAAAAATCAGACCATAGGGAACAGCATGACTGGACCCTATGTCATTTATGTTGCCTTGTTATTGCAGTCCCATGACAACCTTCAATAACTTATAATTGCTATTATGACGGCAACATTACAAGAGAGTTCCTACCTAGAGAGCCCTTATCAAAAAAGCTTCTGACAAAAGCGCGTGTGGCCGAAGCCCATTGCTTCTGGCCAAACATCAAGCAATAGCGTGCCTCATTGGTACTCGGAAGGGTCAATGGCCTTGCCCAGCGAGTTGCGGTCAATCCAGTTGCCGCCCTTGGTTTCTTTATAGCGAAAAACCACCTTATCTCCGACCTTGACCGGCAGCTCACCATCTTCGGTCTGGTAGCTATATTTCTCGCCTTCCACGACCAAGTGATAACGATAAAGGTCTGGCATCCCTAGCCACTCTTTGAAAGGCCCTTCACGCTCAAGCGCCTCTAGTTCACCGCGACCTTCGAGCTTAGGAAGACGCGGTCGATTACCGCGCCGAAATCCACCTGCCATTTGCTTCTCCCGTTTTTACATATCTGGGTGGGGCATTATACGAGTCCGCTCCCCATCCTCAAGCGACTCATCACAAACCAGTCATTAAAAACCAGCCATCACACACCTAGTCGCCGAAGGCTTGACCGTAACTATCCGGGGCCAAATCCTCAAAGCGGGTATATTTACCGATAAACGCCATATGCACCGTGCCAATCGGCCCGTTACGCTGCTTGCCGATAATTAACTCAGCAATACCTTGGTTATCCGGGTTATCCGGATTATAGACCTCATCGCGATAAACAAAGGCGATCACATCCGCATCCTGCTCAATCGCTCCGGATTCCCTCAGATCCGACATCACTGGCCGCTTGTTAGGGCGCTGCTCCAACGAGCGGTTCAACTGCGAAAGCGCGACGACAGGGCAATTAAACTCTTTCGCCAAGCCCTTTAAGGAGCGCGAAATCTCGGAAATCTCACCGGTGCGGTTTTCGCTAAAGCCAGGGATCTGCATCAGCTGAAGATAGTCGATCATGATTAGCGCCATATTGCCGTGCTCGCGCACCACGCGGCGCAGCCTTGAGCGCATTTCATTCGGCGATAAGGCGGCGGTATCGTCGATAAACAGCTGCTTGTCTTTAAGCAGATTGACGGCAGAGGTTAGCCGCGGCCAATCCTCATCTTCCAACTGACCGGTACGTACGCGGGTTTGGTCAATCCGGCCCAACGACGACAGCATCCTCAGCATCAGCGACTCGGCGGGCATCTCCATGGAAAACACCATGACCGGTTTGTCACTGGCGATTACCGCGTGCTCGACCAGGTTCATGGCAAAGGTGGTTTTACCCATTGAGGGGCGCCCGGCAATCACCACCATGTCCGAGGGCTGCAAACCGGTGGTCATTTCATCCAGGTCACGGAAACCGGTAGAAAGCCCGGTCATCTCGCCTTTGAGGTTAAACAGCTCGTCAATACGATCGACCGCTTTGGTCAACAGATCGCTCATGCCGATAGGGCCACCGGTTTTGGGGCGTTCCTCGGCAATCTGGAACACTAACCGCTCGGCTTCGTTGAGCAATTCATCCGCCGGGCGGCCCTGGGGGGTAAAAGCACTATCGGCAATTTGGTTAGCGGCACGAATCAGCTTACGCAGCGTCGCGCGTTCGCGCACGATATCGGCGTAGGCGCGAATATTGCTGGCAGAGGGCGTGTTACGCGCAAGCTCGGCCAGAAACGCCAGTCCGCCTACGGTATCCAAGTGGTCGCGCGCTTCCAGCGCCTCAGAAATCGTGACCACATCTAACGGTTGCCCGGATTCGGCTAGATGAATCATCACGTTGAACACTAAGCGGTGCTCGTAGCGATAGAAATCATCAGCGACTAAGCGCTCTGAGACATTATCCCAGGCTTGGTTGTCCAGCATGAGCCCGCCTAATACCGACTGCTCCGCTTCCAGCGAATGCGGCGGCAGTTTTAGCGCTGCCGTTTCTTTATCAGCAGTAGGCTGGTCCTGCATAGCGAGCTCCTTTAAACACGACGCCAGTGAAAAGGCTTATCTTAGCCGGGGCAATAGAGCGCGACCACTGGCCCGCTCATGCATCATGAAGAGTGACGATATAGGCGTTGTCCAAAAACACTCTGCGCTGGCGCAGGGGTGACTTTAGGCAATGCCCAGAAAAAAACAAAAGGCGCGGGAGAGAACCCGCGCCTTTTGAAGCAGCTGTATTAGCTGCAGCTAGTGACCACTTTCGTAGTGACTAACTTAATTACCTTCTCAAGTACTTTCTTAAGTACCTTCTCAATTACTCGGCTACTACCACTACGCGTACAGCGGCATTCACTTCAGCATGCAAGTGGATAGCGATGTCGTATTCGCCTGTCTGGCGAATCGGACCATTTGGCATACGTACTTCGCTCTTGGCAATATCGATGCCAGCAGAGGAAATCGCGTCGGCCAGGTCACGCGGACCAATAGAACCAAACAGCTTGCCTTCGTCGCCTGCTTTGGAAACCAAAGACAGCTCGATATCGTTAAGCTGCTCAGCGCGCGCTTTGGCTTCGGCCTTACGCTCAGCGGCTTGCGCTTCGAGCTCGGCACGCTGGGCTTCAAATGCTTCAACGTTGTCTTTGGTGGCCGGTACGGCTAAACCGTAAGGCACCAAGTAGTTACGACCATAACCGGGCTTTACAGTGACCTTGTCACCCAGGCCGCCCAGCTTACCAATGTTGTCGAGCAGAATGACTTCCATCTCGTAAACCTCTTGTCAGTTGCTGCGGGCAAGGCGTGCGCGAACGTTCGCGAATGTATCAATCAGCCCCAACAGCAGCACAATGAGAATCGTGGGCCAGGTCGTGATCAGTAGCACATAAAATGCTACCAGCCACAGCCCGTTCATCCCCTTTATTCCAATAAACCCGTGCACTAACGCAACGCCAGCTACTAACAGCGGAATCCAGCCGAGCATGGCCAGCGCGTGAGCGCCCAGCAGCATGCCGATCACCCCAATAGCGGCCAATACGGCCAGTTCTTTAGGGGTCAAGCGCAGTGCGTGGAACTCTTCGCGAAAACCACCTGGGTTGTACAACCCAGCTTGCCAGCTACGCGCGAGCGCCAAACACAAGATCGCTGCCAACAGCACCACAAAGCCGGTCACCCCACCCACCACTAGGGTGGCAAGGGTTTGGGTATCGTAGCCCTGGTTGGCAAATTCCGTGAGCATGCGGTCAACTTCTTGCGAACCTTCCCGCAACTGCTCAAGCATTAACTCCGTACCACCTGGCGGACTGAAAATGCCCAGCTGGACCATAACGGCGGCGACAAGCGTCCCCACTATTAGCGATTCACCCCAGCGCATCCTCTCGCGCAGAATAACGGCCATCAGCGTTACCAGCAGAATGCTAGCAAGCGGAATCACATCACCCTGCACCCACCACCAGCCAGCCGGCATTGCGGCAGCAATGATCACCGGCAGCGCAGGCACGAAGCCCTTGCGTAGCGTCATCAACGCTGCGATGGCAGCCCCTAACCAGAACAGCCAAGGCACTAGGCTTGCCAGGGCCGCCCCGCCAGCTGCGTAAGGCGTGCCCCGCATCAGCCATCGGGCTAGTGCCAGCATCACGTTAAACGCTTACTGGTGGCTATCGGAGTAGGGTAACAGTGCCAAGTAACGCGAACGCTTAATAGCGGTCGCCAACTGACGCTGATAGCGTGCTTTGGTGCCGGTAATACGGCTTGGAACGATCTTGCCGGTTTCGGTAACGTAGGCTTTTAGCGTGTCCAGATCTTTGTAGTCGATCTGCTTGACGCCTTCAGCGGTGAAGCGGCAAAACTTACGGCGACGGAAAAAACGTGCCATGGACTAGCTCCTTAAAACGTGCAGTGAATAAAATCAGGCAGTTTCTTCTTCTTCCGCGCGCGGTTTTTCTTCGCGACGCGGACGTTTTTCTTCTGCCGGTTTCATCATCGGGGAAGCCTCGGTAACGGCTTCTTTGCAGCGTACAACCAGGCTGCGGATGATGGCGTCGTTGTAACGGAAGATGTTCTCGATTTCATCGAGCGTCTCGCCGCTGCATTCAACGTTCATCAGCACGTAGTGGGCTTTGTGGATCTTGTTGATCGGGTAAGCCAAATGACGACGGCCCCAATCTTCGAGACGGTGCACGGTGCCGCTGTTTTCGGTAACGATGCTGGTGTAGCGCTCAACCATCGCTGGCACCTGCTCGCTTTGGTCCGGGTGGACCATAAACACGATTTCGTAATGACGCATGGGATCTCCTTGCGGTTTGACAGCTTCCTTTGTGTGTTGATGCGAGACGCAGCCAACGACGACAGGGAAGCAAGGAGTTAACTGAAGCGCTCAGCCACCGCGTTAGGCGGCCACTGAAACATCAAACAGAACTTTCATTTTATTTAACGACAGCTAACGCCCGCTTGCAGACAAACGGGCGCATGTATCTTAGTAGCGCAGCGGTTAACTTGCAAGCTGGCGTTGACGAACAGCCTCAAACAGGCAAATGCCGGTGGCCACCGACACGTTCAGACTAGACACCTCCCCGGCCATGGGCAGCTTGGCAAGGTTGTCGCATGCTTCGCGGGTCAAGCGACGCATGCCCTTACCCTCTGCGCCCATTATCAACGCCGTGGGCCCAGTCATATCAATGTCAAAGACACTGGCCTCGGCCTCGCCCGCCGTTCCGGTGATCCACACACCGGCATCTTTTAGCTTGGCCAGGGTGCGCGCCAGGTTAGTGACTTGATAAACCGGCACCACCTCGGCGGCGCCGCAGGCGACTTTACGCACTGTGGCATTGAGCGGCGCGGCTTTATCTTTGGCCACTATCACGCCATGGGCGCCGGCGGCATCGGCACTGCGCAGGCAGGCACCGAAGTTATGCACATCGGTAACACCATCCAAAATAAGCAGCAGCGGCGGTGTAGACGACGGCCAAGCCCGCAGTTTAAGCCATAGTGACTCTTCGCCCTCCGGCGTCAACGGTGGGCAAAACGCCACCACGCCCTGATGGGCAGCGCCTTGGGTCAATTGGTCCAGCAGATCGCGAGGCTGCTCTTTAACCTTAGCGCCCCGCGACTGGGCCTGGGCAACCACCTCTTTCAAGCGGCTGCCCGCCCCCTGCTGCATCCACAGCTCGCGGGGGGACTCGCCTCTGTCGAGCAGGCTCTGCAGCGCATGGATACCATATACCTGATCCAAGCCGTCAGGCGCCTTGGGGCCACGCCGGGAAGACGCCGATTTCATGCTCACCCTTTATCCGATGATGGTTTGCGCGGACCGTTCCGAGTCCGCCGTGGGCCGCGCCGTGTAGTGGGCTTCTCGCTACTGGATGTGTCACTCGTCGCTTTAGAGCTATCTGCTTTAGAGCTATCTGCTTTAGAACTATCTGCTTTAGAACTATCTGCTTGAGAACTATCTGCTTGAGAACCATTTGCTTGAGAACTATCAGCTTTAGCGCTTTTAGCTTTAGAACTATCAGCTTTAGAGCTTTTAGCTTTAGAGCCACCGGTTTTAGCACCAGCGCCGTCTGCCCCACCGCGACTCTTACGCGGCTGGCGACGCGGGCGGGGCTTTTCATCCCCCAGGCCAAAGTCGATCTTACGGTCGTCCATATCGACGCGGGCCACCTGAACGGTCAGACCATCGCCCAAACGATACGTCGTGCCGGTACGCTCGCCTTTGAGACGGTGCTTTTCGGCCTCGTAATGGTAGTAGTCCGAGGGCAGCGACGTCACATGCACCAAACCTTCCACATAGAACTCATCCAGGCGCACAAACAGGCCGAACTGGGTGACCGACGCAATGGTGCCTTCGAACGTCTCACCGAGCTTGTCGGACATAAATTCGCATTTCAGCCAACTTTCCACATCGCGGGTGGCTTCGTCAGCGCGCCGCTCGGTCATGGAACAGTGTTCGCCCAGCTCAAGCATCTGCTCGAAGGTATACGGGCACCACTTGCTCGGCGGCTCAACCGGCGCATCCTCTACGCGCAGCACCGTATTGGTCTGGCGCGGGCCGCGAATCACCGAACGAATCGCGCGGTGCACCAGCAGGTCGGGATAGCGACGTATCGGCGAGGTAAAGTGGGCGTAGGCCTGATACGCCAGGCCAAAGTGGCCTTCATTTTGTGGCGAATAGACCGCTTGGTTCATCGAGCGCAGCATCACCGTTTGAATAATATCAAAGTCGGGGCGGTCGGCAATCGTCTCGCGCAGCGCCTGGTAATCCTGCGGCGTCGGCATATCGCCACCCCCCAAGGAAAGCCCCAGCTCATTCAAGAACAGGCGCAGCTTATCCAGCCGCTCCGGCGTGGGCCGTTCATGGATACGGTATAGCGCCGGCAGGTCGTGCTTATCCAAGAAGCGCGCGGTCGCCACGTTGGCCGCCAGCATGCACTCCTCAATCAGCTTATGGGCATTGTTCCGGCTGCGCGGGACGATTTTTTCGATTTTGCGTTCATCGTTAAAAATGATCGCCGTTTCGGTGGTATCAAAATCGATCGCGCCGCGCTCCGCACGCGCTTCGCGCAGCAGGTAGTAAAGCTCTTCCAGGTTTTTTAGCGGCTTCACTAGCTCGCTGTGCTCCGCTCGAAGCGCCTCGCCCTCTTCGCTCTCTTCATCAAGAATCGCCGCCACCTTGTTATAAGTCAGGCGGGCGTGGGAGTTCATAACGGCTTCATAGAAGCGGTAGCGGCTAATGGCACCGGTTTGAGAGATATTCATCTCGCATACCAACACCAAACGATCCACTTGCGGATTGAGCGAGCAAAGGCCGTTCGACAATAGCTCCGGCAGCATGGGCACTACTTGGCCAGGAAAATAGACCGAGTTACCGCGGGTCCGGGCTTCAGCGTCCAACGGTGTGCCAGGCCGAACGTAGTGCGAAACGTCGGCAATTGCCACTAACAGCTTCCAGCTACCCGATTTGGTTTTCCACGCGCACACCGCATCGTCGAAATCCTTGGCTGACTCGTCATCGATGGTAACCAGCGGCACGTCACGCAGGTCGACGCGGTGCTGCTTATCCTCTTCCAGCACCTCGGCTGAAATACCGGCAATTTGATCGAGCACTTCCGGTGGGAATTCAGCGGGGATATCGTAACTGCGAATTGCAATATCAATTTCCATGCCGGGGTCCATACGCTCACCCAGCACCTCAACCACTTCACCCACCGGCTGCACGCGCGTCTCAGGCTGCTGGACGATCTTGGCCGAGATGACTTGGCCATCTTTTGCGCCACCGCAGGCGCTGTGAGGAATAATCACTTCCTGCGTAATGCGTGGATTTTCCGGTATCAGAATACCAAACTCAGGCGTGTTGCTGCGGTAAACGCCAACCATCGTCTGGGTATTGCGCGCAATCACATCGGCAATGGTGGCTTCATCGCGGCCACGACGGTCGCGTCCGCTGATCCGCACCAGTACATAGTCACCGTGGAAAACACGCCGCATTTGGCGCGGCGGCAATACCAGGTCTGGCTTTTTGCCATCATCGCGGAGCAGAAAACCAAAGCCGTCACGGTGCCCCAGCACTTTGCCTTTAATCAGGTCGAGCTTGTCGATCAGCGCGTAGGCGCCACGCCGGTCGCGCAGCACTTGACCGTCGCGCTCCATGGCTGCCAAACGACGTCTGACTGCCTCAAGAAGCTCTTCGTCTTCGAGCCCCAGCATGCGGCTCATATTTTCGTGAGTGATCGGCTTGCCATAGCTTTCTAAGGCAGCAAGCAGATACTCCCGGCTCGGCGCTGGATTACCATATTTATGCGCCTCGCGCTCGGCGTGCGGATCATCACTTAACGTCCAATACTTCATGCGATCAACATCCTTGATGGCGTCATTTGCGAGCGGCATAAAAAAGGCGCAAACGCGGTGCGTTGCGGGCGGGCTATTTCAGCGCTTGAGAGACTGAAATGAATAATGTTTTGTTTAGTCATACACCCAGTATAGCGCTGCACGTTCATTCACCCAACCGTCTTAGCCGTTGTTTATCCATTTTGCGTTATAAAAACCGCGCCGCAGGCCTTGCATTTAACCATCACCCCGGTATTATACGCGCCACTTGCCCAGATGGCGGAATTGGTAGACGCGCTAGCTTCAGGTGCTAGTGTCCGTATGGACGTGGAGGTTCAAGTCCTCTTCTGGGCACCATACTATTTTATGTAACGATGTTGTTTATGCCACAATGTTGGTTATAACAATGCGGTGTTAAATAGCGTGGTGTTAAGTAACTTTGTGTTCGCCCAGGTGGCGGAATTGGTAGACGCGCTAGCTTCAGGTGCTAGTGTCTGTATGGACGTGGAGGTTCAAGTCCTCTCCTGGGCACCATACGAACACAAATGACAAGCAGTTCATCCAAGCTTTAAACGATTACGCTTTAAACGATGCGCCCAGGTGGCGGAATTGGTAGACGCGCTAGCTTCAGGTGCTAGTGTCCGTATGGACGTGGAGGTTCAAGTCCTCTCCTGGGCACCATGAGTTACATGGACCAGTCCGCATCGTTACTGTTACCCCCCTCGTTTGCACTTCTTATTATTTTATCGACGTTCTTGTTATTGTTCTATTCTGTAGCTTTATTGACGTTCCTGCCTTACTGAAAACGCCCCGGCTTCTTTGCAACTTCCTCAAGCGCCCACCCTTGCGTGCGCCGCTCGCCTTCTAGTACGGCTTCCATCGCGGGCGTTAGGTCTGGAAAGAAGTTCAGCCCGGTGCGCGCTTCGATTTCATCGATGGTGACTAAATAGTCATCTAACGGCTCATTACCGCGCACGTCTTGCGGCATGATGAACGCTAGCGCCAAAGGCCCTTCGCTATGGGGCACGACGATAATTTTATAAAACGCCTCCGGCACTTCGACCAAACCCACGCGATTAAACACGTTATCCATAAAGTGTTCAGGAAACACCGGCCCTGTAATCACCTGCAGGCGGTCAAACCGCGGCGCGAAGTGATCCATGACGGCTTCTTCCAAGCGCTGCCAGAGCTGCCGATTGAGGTTAGGCCGCTGCGGGGTCATGTTGCTCATTAAGAAGGTATCGACTTGAGCGCTGCGCCCATGCACGGCGGCGATGGCGTAATTAGGCGCCAGATGACCTCGATCGTAGCCGCTGCCCGCGTAACTGTTGGTGCCCACCGGCCACAGGGTGCGCCAATCGGTTTGAAAATTAGGCCGCGCGCCAATGCTTGAATCGTCAACCACTGCCACCTGGTAGCTGACCCACAGCGGATTCACGCGCACATCGGACCAGCCGACTAAATAGCCATCATTACGCAGCACTCGGTGCATCGTCGTGGGACGAAACGTTTCCCAGGTAGGAACGCCCATCCAGGTGTAGGCATCTTTATGCTGGCGCTCCTGAAATTCCCACAGCCCGGTACCCACCACCACAAACAACAAAGCAATGCCCAGACGCTTCCCCTGTCGGCGCCAGCGCAAAAATGAGGTTCCCAACACACTTGCTCCCTAATGAGCGCGTTCAAGCGCCTTGTGATTTTTGTAGCATTTCAGTGTAAATATTTTAAGTTGCCGAACCGTCAGTGCGTTACCAACCCAGTGAAAACATGGTTTCTAAATCGTGACGGGAGTGAACCTGCATGGCATTGAGGGTTTCTGTATCGCTGATACCTTCAACGGCGTTCAAGCGTTCAGTCACCAGCTCGGCCAGGCCCTCAAAATCGCGGGTACGAGCAATTGCCACCAAGTCATAACGACCGCAGGTAGAATAAACTTCGCTAATGCCTTCTAGTTCTGCCAAACGCTCGGCGACCGCCTTCACTTGGCCTTTATCGGTATTGATTAAAATGACTGCGTTTTGCATAGCCCATCCTTCCCTAAAAAAATTCACGGTCAACACGTAGTTCCCAAGTCGCGCAGAGTATAGCAGCGACTGAGAGGCGGGCGTACCACCCTGGGTCAGCGTGGCTAATTGTCGCTATACACGTCAGGTTATTCGCACAACCTTTGTACATCCGCTAGCATGGAATGAGGAACTCCGTCCAAGCTTCATTCGGAGTTTTAAGAGGTGGATAACCACCCGACAACCGTGAAAAACGTCAAACCGTGACGATAAGGAGAAATCATGGCTAATAAAAGCCGTCGTGACTTCATGCGCAACAGCCTATTAGGGCTTGCTGCCCTACCGCTTGGCGCGGGCATTCTGTCCAAGACTGCCTTCGCTCAAGAGCTACCGCGTCTTGATCCTTCCGCAAGCAACGCCCAAGCACTTAACTACGTAGAAGACGCCAGTGAAGCCAGTGATCACCCGGCGTATGAAGAGGGCGAAGTCTGCAGTAACTGCATGTTCTACAAAGCAGATAATCAGGGTTGCCAACTGTTTCCAGGAAACAGCGTAGCGCCTGCTGGCTGGTGCCAATCCTGGACCGCCCAAAGCTAAGCGCTTGAAAGAAGTGCTTGAAAGAAGTGCTTGAAAGAAGTGCCAGCGCTTACGAAACTCCCCCGCCCATTGGGCGAGGGAGTTATATAGGCCAGTTATATTTATCAAACGCTGGTTTATAAAAAAGCTGCTTTTATAAAAGCGTTTCTACGCCGTCGTGTTTTCGTCCTCTATTGGCCAATGAAAGCGACGAGTGACGTGCCCTTCTTCCATCGAGACCAAATGAACGGGAAACCCCCAGAGTTGTTGCAAGTGGCGAATGACCGGATAAACGCTGCGCCCTAGCGGACGGCGACTATCCTGCACGTGGTGGAGCGTCAATGAACGATCCCCGCGGATAGCCGCTTCCACCACCTGGATATTAGGTTCACGAACAGACAGCGCATACTGGGTAGCGAGCGCTTCGCGGACCCGACGGTAGCCCTGTTCGTTATGAATCGCCGCCACTTCTAGGTTCTCAGCCTGATCGTCGTCCACCACTAAAAACAGCTTATGATCACGCATCACCTTGGGGGATAGAAACTGCTGAATAAACGATTCATCCTTAAAGTTACGCATCGCAAACTCAAGCGTATCCCGCCAAGGTGAGCCCGCCATATCCGGAAACCACTGGCGATCCTCGTCGGTAGGCGCTTCACAGATGCGCTTAATGTCCATAAAGATCGCGAAGCCCAAGGCATAGGGGTTAATACCGCTGTAGTGAGGGCTATCGAACGGCGGCTGGTTAATCACCGCGGCATGCGACTGTAAAAACTCCAGCATCAGCCCTTCATCGACGTTGCCGTCGTCATAGAGACGGTTCATCAAGGTGTAATGCCAGAAGCACGCCCAGCCTTCATTCATCACCTGGGTTTGCCGCTGAGGATAAAAATACTGTGCCAGCTTGCGCACAATGCGCACGATCTCACGCTGCCACGGCGCCAGCAACGGGGCGTTTTTCTCAATAAAGTAAAGCAGGTTTTCCTGAGGCTCTGGGGGGTAACGACCGCCGCTGTGCAAGCCGAGTGGGTCATCATCACCGCCACTATGCAGGCTGCCCGGCAGCGGGGGTTCCCCCGTCGGCGCCTCGGGGATAGTCCGCCACAGCGTATTAACCTGGGCTTGCAAATAGGTTTCACGCTCATCCTGGCGCTTGGCCTCTTCCTCCGCTGAGATCGGCGAGGGCCGCTTGTAACGGTCGACACCATAGTTTTGCAACGCGTGGCACGCATCTAGCAATTGCTCAACAGCCTGCACGCCGTGGCGCTCTTCGCACTTGGCGATATACTGTCGCGCAAACACCAGGTAATCAACGATGGAAGAAGCGTCGGTCCAGGTGCGGAACAGGTAATTGCCTTTGAAAAAGGAGTTGTGCCCGTAGCAGGCGTGGGCCATCACCAGCACCTGCATCATCAGCGTATTTTCCTCCATCAGGTAGGCGATGCAGGGGTCTGAATTAATCACCAGTTCATAGGCCAAGCCCATTTGGCCGCGCTTATAGGCCTGCTCAACGGCTAAGAATTGTTTGCCAAACGACCAGTGATGGTAGCCCACCGGCATGCCAACGCTCGCATAGGCATCCATCATCTGTTCTGTGGTGATGACTTCGATTTGGTTGGGATAGGTATCCAGGCGGTAGATATCGGCGAGCCTGGCTAGTTCGGCATCGAAACGCTCCAGCACGTTAAAGTTCCAATCAGAGCCGGTCGCAATCGGCTTACGGGTCGCATTCATGGCCCCTTCCTCCGTACGCGGTCGTTAGGACTGGTTTAAGCGGCGCTTAAACAATTCGCGAAAGACCGGATAAATATCGCCCGCCTCGACGATCTGTTGCATCGCAAAGCGTTCGGGAAACTGCTTCACTACACTTTCATATTCATGCCATAGCGACTGATGGTCGTGAGGTGTAATCTCTACATAGGCGTAATACTGCAACTGCGGCATCAACTCTTTGACCAGCAAATCGCGGCAGATATTCGAGTCATCATCCCAGTTGTCACCATCCGACGCCTGGGCCACATACAGATTCCACTGGCCCACAGGGTAGCGCTTTTCGATGATCTTATTGACCAGGTTCAGCGCACTGGAAACAATCGTGCCGCCGGTTTCTCGCGAGTAGAAGAATTCCTCTTCGCCCACCTCACGCGCCGCGGTATGGTGGCGCACAAACACTAGCTCGACCTTCTCGTAGTGCTTTTCCAAAAACATATACAGCAGAAGGAAAAAGCGCTTAGCGATGTCTTTGTGGTTTTGGGTCATCGACCCGGAGACATCCATCACGCAAAACATCACTGCCTGATTGGATGGCTGCGGCTGCGGGCTGAGCTGGTGGTAGCGCAAGTCGTAGGTATCGATAAAAGGTACGCCCGCAATACGTTTCTCCAGGCGTTCAATCTCGGCTTTGAGTTCGCTGATACGCTTAGGGTTACGCAAAACCGGGTCTTTGTGCTCTTCGACTTCGAGTGCCTCAACGGCTTCTTTCAGCGCCCGCTTGATCGGCGCGCGCATGGCAATACGCCTTGCGTAGGCTTCACGCATTGACCGGGTAATGCTAATCCGGGAGGGCACCCCTTCGCGGGCAAGGCCGGCCCGCACCATCTTGATTTCTTCCAACGACTTGAGCGACTTGCGCTGCAAATGAGGCAGCTCCAGGCCTTCAAAAACAAACTCTAGAAACTCCTCACGGCTGAGAGTGAAAGCAAACTCATCCACCCCTTCGCCCTGGTTGGAAGCGCCCCCTTCTCCGGCCCCATCTCCGCCTCCTTGGCCGCTGGGGCGGCGAATTTTATCACCGGCGATAAATTCCTTGTTGCCGGGTGCCACAATGTCACGCGCGCCGCCTGGGCCGTGTTGAAATACCGGCTCTGAAATATCCTTGACGGGGATAGAGACTTTTTCCCCTCGCTCCATATCGGTAATCGAGCGACGGTTCACAGCCTCTTCCACCGAGCGCTTGATATGCTTTCGGTAGCGCTCCAAAAAGCGCTGACGATTCACTGCGCTTTTGTGTTTAGCGTTAGGCCTGCGATCGATGAAGTAGGTCATACGACCTCCGTAAAAAACCCCGGCTTTGAACGAAAATAACGATTACTCGGTGATTTTTCGCACAAACCCTACTCTTTTGAGCGCTACGTTCAGCTGAGCGCTACTGCGACTTACGCACACGCAAATACCACTCGGAAAGCAGCCGAACCTGTTTCTCGGTGTAGCCACGCTCCACCATCCGCGCAACGAAGTCTTGGTGCTTTTTGTGATCCGATTTAGACGCCTTGGCATTAAACGAAATCACCGGCAGCAGCTCTTCGGTATTGGCAAACATCTTGTGCTCGATAACACCTTTGAGCTTTTCGTAGGACTGCCAGCTCGGGTTCATGCCGTTATTCTGCGCCCGCGCCCGCAACACAAAGTTAACCACTTCATGGCGGAAGTCTTTAGGATTGGAAATCCCAGCCGGTTTCTCGATTTTCTCCAGTTCTTCGTTGAGCGCTTGACGGTTCAGCAACTCGCCGGTTTCGTGGTCACGGTACTCTTGATCCTGAATCCAGAAATCAGCGTAGGTAACATAGCGGTCGAAGATGTTCTGCCCATACTCGCTATAGGATTCTAGGTAAGCGGTTTGAATCTCTTTACCAATAAAGTCCACGTAGCGAGGGGCCATGTACTCCTTGATAAAGCCTAAGTAGCGCTCGAACACTTCTGGCGGTAGCTGCTCGCGCTCCAACGCCTGTTCCAACACGTAAAGCAAATGCACCGGGTTGGCGGCGACTTCCGTGTTATCAAAGTTAAATACCTTGGAGAGAATCTTAAAAGCAAAGCGCGTCGAGAGCCCCTCCATCCCCTCGTCTACGCCTGCGGCGTCGCGGTACTCTTGAATCGACTTGGCGCGGGGGTCGGTATCTTTCAAATTCTCCCCGTCATAAACGCGCATTTTAGAGTAGACGTTGGAGTTTTCCGGCACCTTCAAGCGGGAAAGCACGGAGAACTGAGCCAGCATGCGCAGCGTGTCGGGTGCGCAAGGCGCTGCGTTGAGGGACGATTCCTCAAGCAGCTTCTGGTAGATTTTTATCTCTTCTGACACGCGCAGGCAGTAAGGCACCTTGACGATATAGACCCGATCAAGAAACGCTTCATTGTTACGGTTATTACGGAATGCCTGCCACTCCGACTCGTTGGAGTGGGCCAAGATAATGCCGTCAAAGGGGATCGCCCCCATGCCTTCAGTGGGGTTGTAGTTGCCCTCCTGGGTGGCAGTAAGCAGCGGATGCAGCACCTTAATCGGCGCTTTAAACATCTCCACAAACTCCATTAGCCCCTGGTTGGCGCGGCACAAGCCACCGGAAAAGCTATAAGCGTCGGGGTCGTCTTGCGAGTAAAGCTCTAACTGGCGAATATCCACTTTACCCACCAGTGACGAGATGTCCTGGTTATTCTCATCCCCCGGCTCGGTTTTCGAGATAGCGATTTGGTTGAGCCGAGAGGGATACAGACGCACCACCCGAAATTGAGAGATATCGCCGCCATACTCTTTTAGCCGTTTAGCGGCCCAGGGCGACATCACGCTTTTCAGGTAGCGCTGGGGAATGCCGTACTCTTTTTCCAGCAGCTCACCATCTTCTTCGGGCGAGAACAGCCCCAGCGGTGACTCGTAAACCGGCGAGCCTTTAATGGCATAAAACGGGATACGCTCCATCAACAGCTTAAGGCGCTCCGCTAGCGACGACTTACCGCCCCCCACGGGGCCCAGCAAATAAAGGATCTGCTTGCGCTCTTCGAGTCCTTGAGAGGCGTGACGGAAGTAAGACACGATTTGCTCAATGGCTTCTTCCATACCGTGGAACTCGGCAAAGGCGGGATAACGGCGGATCACTTTATTGGAAAAAATACGCGATAGCCGTGGGTCTTTTGCCGTGTCGATAACCTCGGGCTCGCCAATGGCCTCCAGCATACGCTCGGCGGCACTGGCATACACTTTTGGCTCACGGCGACATAACGCCAGATACTCTTCCAGGCTCATGTCTTCTTGCTGAACGCGGGAAAAACGGTCTTGAACGTGATCAAAGATGCTCATGGAACTCTCCTGTGGCCCATCCCCAGGCAGTCACCGCCAAGCCAAATGTGTCGCAGCGGTGTGCCAAACGAGGTGTCGCTTTTTTCAGCGTAGTCAGCATTAGCAAAAAGTGATGGCTAAACCTTCAACGCAGCAGCGATATTATTAGGAGAATTATTCGCAAGATAAGTTGCGTTGAACCGCTCAACAGACAAGCACGCAAAGCACTGAAGCAGACCCACCGCCGGGAACAGCGGCAGGACCGAGTAGAAAAGTGTCAAACAGCAGCAAGAGATGGTCAATAGGCGCGTCTAGCGCGCAAGTACCGAGCGAATATCAGCTAACAGTGCGTCCAACAGCTCAACGGTGGTGTTCCAAGCGCATACGAAACGGGCACCACCGGCGCCAATAAAAGTATAGAAGGTCCAGCCTTTCGCTTTCAACGCTTCAATGGCTGGGAGGGGTAATTCAACGAAAACGCTGTTCGCTTGGGTAGGAAACATCAGCGATACGCCGGGTAGGGCCTGCAATCCTTCTGATAAATAGCGCGCCATCGCGTTGGCATGCTGGGCATTCGTCAACCAGGCGCCACTCTCTAATAACCCTAACCAAGGTGCCGACACAAAGCGCATTTTGGAAGCGAGCTGACCCGCCTGCTTGCAGCGGTAGGAGAAATCTTCGGCTAGTTCACGATTAAAAAATAAAATTGCTTCGCCAAAGGCTAAGCCGTTTTTGGTCCCCGAAAAACACAGCGCGTCGACGCCCACCTGCCAGGTTAATTCGGCGGGTGTTGCATCCAGGCTGGCACAGGCGTTGGCAAAGCGAGCGCCGTCCATGTGCAGGCGCAAGTCGTGCTTATCGGCAATAGCGCGAATGGCCATGAGCTCTTCGCGAGAATAGAGCGTACCTACTTCGGTGGCTTGAGTGAGCGATACCACTTTGGGTTTGGGGTAGTGAATGTCACTGCGCTTGGTTACCAGCGCCTCTATGCCTTCCGGCGTCAGCTTGCCATCAGCGCCAGGTGACGTCAGCAGCTTGGCGCCGTTAGAAAAGAACTCAGGGCCGCCGCACTCGTCAGTTTCGATATGCGCCAACTCGTGGCAAATCACACTGTGGTAGCTGCGGCCCATGGCGGAGAGCGCCAATGAGTTAGCGGCGGTGCCGTTGAAAACAAAGAAAACGTCGCAGTCGTAGTCAAACATCTCGCGGAAGCGGTCTGCGGCGCGAGCCGTCCAAGTATCGTTACCGTAGGCCAAATCATCGCAACGATTGGCTTCAAGCAGGTATTCCATCGCCTCCGGACAGATACCGGAGGTGTTATCACTGGCTAAAAAACGTGGGCTACACTCCGAGGTCATGACGACAGTCCTTTTATCTGGCGATCGAACAGCGCGAGCTGGGTGCCACTCGCGCCTTTAATATCTAACTATGCTTAATAGCTAGAGTAGTCATTTAGTCTATCGCCCTTTATGGGTTAACGTCACCTGCTAGGGCAATCGCACGTGTAGAAAGCGTTCAAGACCGCTTTCTGGTATCGGCGATAGGGTGACGCGCGGTTATTTCGCCATGGATGGCGGTCTTGCAGTCCTGT
>NZ_BJXV01000022.1 GCF_007991175.1 Halovibrio variabilis | reverse complement strand
TTGATGGTTTCCGTTTTGACCTGATGATCCAGCTCTACTCTGGTTAACTGAACCAATATCGCTTTAATGGCCTGCTCTTCTTCTGGGACCAAACCGGGAAAAGCCAGTAGCTCAAGCTCAGTGATGACAGAATAGGCGTAATGAGCGGCAGGTAAACGTAACTGACGTTCAATGGCATTAATAAAGACATTGGTGTCAAGTAAGTAACTACCACTCATCCCGTAGTTTCCTTTGGTATTCGACTCCATCATGAGCAGCCAGGGATGGAGCTTTGACAGATGCGAAATCTATTCCGACCTGGCTAGCGGAGACGTTCGATTCCTCTGTTGTATTTTCATACAGCACAACAATTCTGGCATGTCTGTTCTTTAAATACCCATATTCGTCGGGGATTTTCACTACCCCATTTTGAATATCTGCCTCAAATTCAATCGCCTGCATCGTGACTTCCTCTATACCCCAGTAACTCGTTTATATATTGGACACTCTTTTTACGCAAAATTCGAGTCCCGCAGGTGCGCTGACGCTTACCACGCGCTATGACCCCCAACTGATGCAGGTACTTGTAGCGCGTGGTAACGAGGAACGCGAGTTCAGCGAGCGTTTTGAGGCACCCACGGGAGGCGGCGGAACGACGCCCAGTGGCGCCTCCGCCAATACCGGCCGCTTCGCGCTGCTTTCGCGCCGGGCCGCCGTCGCGGGTGCGCTGACGCTTACACCGCGCTACAAAAACCACCTGTTAAATATTTTCACCCACCCATAAAAAAACCCCGCAAGCATCACACTTACGGGGATTGGCGTTGACTGGCGTTTATCTAAAGCCGCCAGCGGGCGCGTTTAGCCGAGCAGGTGCTCGACCGCGGCACGCTCTTCGCGCAGCTCTTTCTCGGTGGCTTTCATCTTCTCTTGGCTGAATTCGTCAAGCTCGAAACCTTGAACGATTTCATACTTACCACCCTGGCAGCGCACTGGGTAGGAGTAGATGATGCCTTCCTCAATGCCGTAGCTGCCGTCAGACGGAATCGCCATGCTGACGATGCCTTTTGAACCCAGCGCCCAGTCGTGCATGTGGTCGATGGCGGAAGACGCCGCAGACGCCGCAGAAGAGGCACCGCGCGCTTTGATGATTGCCGCACCGCGCTGCTGTACAGTGGGGATAAAGTCGGTTTCGTACCAGTCGCGCTCAACCAGATCGAACGCTGCTTTGCCGTCGACTTTGCACTGGGCCAGATCCGGGTACTGGGTGGCACTGTGGTTGCCCCAGATGATCATGTTTTCAACGTCGGTGACGTGCTTGCCGGTTTTTTGAGCCAGCTGCGTCAACGCACGGTTGTGGTCCAGACGCGTCATGGCAGTGAACTGGCCTGCGTCAATATCCGGCGCGTTTGCGGATGCAATCAGCGCGTTGGTGTTGGCCGGGTTACCGACCACCAGCACTTTCACATCACGGCTGGCGTGATCGTTAAGCGCCTTACCCTGTACAGAGAAGATCGCGGCGTTGGCTTCAAGCAGGTCTTTACGCTCCATGCCGGGCCCACGTGGGCGGGCGCCGACCAGCAGGGCAAAGTCAGCGTCTTTGAACGCAGTATTAGGATCATCGGTGGCAACGATGTCTTGTACTAACGGGAAGGCACAGTCGTTGACTTCCATCACCACGCCATTCAGGGCGTCCATTGCCTGGGGAATTTCCAGCAGCTGGAGAATGACTGGCTGATCCGGCCCCAGCATGTCGCCAGCGGCGATGCGGAAAATAAGAGAGTAGCTGATCTGACCGGCACCGCCGGTAATCGCAATACGTACGGGATCTTTCATCATTGCTCCTTGATTGGTTCGCCTAGGGATGGTTCTCGCCTGAGAATGGCTCAACAGAACTCAAGACGCAAAGATGGTATGCCCAGTGAGGCGAAAACTCAATCAGACATGAGACTACTTGCCAATTGATATTCCTACTCTTCACACAGCGCTTGGCGACTCGCTGAAAAGGTTGAGTTGCGCTATGGTACCCACGGTTTTACCCCCTCCTTTTTGTGTTGCGAAGGACATGAACGCCCTCATGCGAAAAATTCCGTTCTCTTATGCCTTGGCTAGCCTGCTGGTGTTGGCGCTGGTGATATGGCTCGCTTTTGGTGATTTTCAGCGTTTTCAAACCACTGCGCCGGCTACCGCTTCTTCTAGCGAAGCGGCAACACGCGTTGAAATTGTCAACCAGCAGAGCACCCCCTTTATTCCCCAGCAGATCATTCAGGGGCAGCTGACCGCCGAGCGCGAGACCACCTTGCGTGCCAACCTGGCGGGCTTTGTGGCCGAAAAGCCGGTGGCCCAAGGCAGCCGCGTTAAGGCCGGTGACACCCTGCTAGTGCTGGATAACGACGCCCTACCCGAGCAACTGCAGCAGGCCCAGGATGAGCTCGCGGTGGCCGAGGCGGAGTATGCCGGCGCACGCAACCTGCGCCAGCGGGAATTGATTTCGCAGCCGGAGCTACTGCGCCTGCAAAGCGCATTGAGCGCTAGCGCCGCGTCGGTGGCACAGCTGCAAAAGCAGCTCGAGGACAGCCGCCCCAGCGCGCCGTTTGATGGCGTGCTGAACCGTGTTCAGGTGGAGCTAGGCGATCTGCTGCAGCCCGGCGAGGAGTGGGCCCAGCTAGTCGACGACCGCCGTTTGAAAGGAGCTGCCTGGGTTTCCCAGCAACAGGTAGGCGATTTAAGCGAGGGCCTGCCGGTGACGGCGCGGCTGCTAAACGGTGACCACCTGAAAGGCGAGCTTACGTTTATTAGCCACCGTGCCGAAGAGGCCACGCGCAGTTTTTATATCGAAGCGACGCTGGATAACCCAGCCGGTAAACGCTTGGCAGGCGGCAGCGCGGAGCTGACCATTACCCTGCCGCCCCGTCAGGTGCATACCCTGTCGCCCGCGCTGCTCAGTTTGAATAGCCAGGGCCAACTGGCGGTCAAGCACCTGGATGACAACGACCAGGTCCAGCAGACCTCCATCGAGCTCGTCAGTGCCGATACGCAGCGCGCCTATGTGACCGGCCTGCCCAACCCGCTACGCCTGATTACGCTAGGCGCTGGCATGGTGGAAACCGGCGAAACGGTGGAACCCGTTGCCGTAGAAGAGGCCATCATTTCACAACCGTCATCTGATCAGGATAGCGTTAATGCGTCAGTTAATTAGTGCGGCGTTAGCCCATACACGCACGACGTTACTGCTGCTGGTGAGTTTATTTCTGGCGGGCATTGTTGCCTGGCAGACTATTCCCAAGGAAGCCAACCCTGACGTCACGATCCCGATGATTTACGTCTCGCTGTCGCTGGAGGGCGTTAGCCCCGAAGACGGCGAGCGATTACTGATTCGCCCCATGGAGCAGGAGCTGCGCGGGATTGAAGGGTTGCGCAAGTTCACCGCTCAATCCAGCGAAGGCCATGGCTCGATAACGCTTGAGTTCGACCCCGGCTTTGACCCCGACATCGCGCTCACCGATGTGCGCGATCGGGTCGATATCGCCCGCAGCGAGCTGCCTGACGAGGCCGATGAGCCGCGGGTAATGGAGGTCAATGTCTCCGAGTTTCCGGTCTTAACCATCGGCCTCTCGGGGCAGTTGGACACCCGCGAACGCATGACGATTGCCCGGCGCCTGCAGGAAGAAATCGAAGGCATCGCCGATGTGCTTGAAGTCGATATTGCCGGCGAGCGTGAGGACCTGCTGGAAATTGTCGTTGACCCGCTGGTGCTGGAGAGCTACGGCGTCGATTTTGACGCGCTGTTTAATCAGGTATCGCGCAATAACCGCTTGGTCGCGGCGGGCAGCCTGGATACCGGCGCGGGCCGCCTGGCCTTGAAAGTACCCGGCATTATCGCCTCGCTTAACGACGTGATGAACATGCCGGTCAAGGTCGAGGAAGATCGCGTGGTTACCTTTGGCGACGTGGCCTGGATCAACCCCACTTACAAAGACCCCGCAGGCTTTGCCCGCATTGATGACCAACCCGCGGTGGTGCTGGAAGTTTCCAAACGCGCCGGGGCCAATATCATCGCCACCATTGCCGCGGTACGTGAGCGCTTAGCCGAAGCCGATGATCTGCTTCCCGAACAGCTTCGTTTTACCACCATTCTGGATGAGTCGACCACCGTCGAAAACATGCTCTCCGAGCTACTCAACAACGTGCTGACCGCCGTGGTGCTGGTACTGATTGTGGTGGTTGCGGTGATGGGCTGGCGTATGGCTTTGCTGGTCGGTCTTACCATTCCCGGCGCCTTCCTGACCGGGATCCTGCTGGTCTGGGCGCTTGGCTTTACGCTCAATATCGTGGTGCTGTTTGCACTGATTCTAGTCGCGGGCATGCTGGTCGACGGCGCGATTGTGGTCAGCGAGCTTGCCGACCGCCACCTGCGCAATGGCCAGACGCCCCACCAGGCGTGGCTGAATGCCGCCTCACGCATGAGCTGGCCGGTGATTGCCTCCACCGCGACGACGCTGGCGGTGTTTGTTCCACTGCTGTTTTGGCCCGGCGTGGTGGGTCAGTTTATGAAGTACCTGCCCGCCACGGTGATTTTGTGCCTGCTGGCGTCGCTTGCCATGGCGCTGGTGTTTTTGCCCACCTTGGGCCGATTATTCACACGGACTGCAGCGACGCCTTTAGCAGCCAACCATGAAGAAGGCACGACAGCCTTTGGGCGCGGCTATCGCCACCTGCTCGCCAGGCTGCTCAAGCACCCGGCCTGGGTACTGCTGATCACTGTACTGTTAATGGCACTGCTGTATACCGGCTATGCCCGCTTCAACCACGGCGTCGACTTTTTTCCCAACGTGGAACCCGACAGCGCTCAGGTGCTAGTGCGCGCCCGGGGGGATTTTTCCGCGCAAGAAACCGACGCCATCGTCCAGCGAGTAGAAACCAAGCTGTCCGGCATGAGCGAAGTCAGAGCGCTGTACGCGCGCTCTTTTGCGGTGCCTAACGAGCAGATGGGTAACGATGTGATCGGCATGCTGCAGTTTCAGTTTATCGACTGGCATGAGCGCCGCCCGGCTCAGGCTATCCTGGACGATATGGCCGAGCGCGCCGGCGATATTCCCGGCATTACGCTAGAGTTTCAAGAGCAGGAGATGGGCCCCGGCGGCGGCAAGCCCATAGTACTAGAAGTCAGCGCCAGCGATCCCGACGTTGCCGATGCCGGGGTTAACCAACTGACTCAGTTAATGCGCGAGCTGGGCGGCTTCGAGGATATTCAGGATAACCGCAGCCTCCCAGGCGTAGAGTGGCGGGTTAACGTGGACCGCGAAGCCGCCGCGCGCATGGGCACCGACGTAACGACCATCGGCAGCGCGGTACAATTGCTGACCACCGGGCTTCAGGTGGCGAGTTACCGCCCGCCCGAGGTCAACGACGAAGTGGATATTCGTGTGCGGCTGCCACACAGCTGGCGCTCGCTTGATCAGTTAGAACGCTTAACCATCAATACCCAGCGGGGCCAGGTGCCCATTTCACACTTTGTGACCCTGGAACCTGCGCCTAAGGTCGGCACACTTAATCGCATTGATGGTCGGCGGGCGATTACCCTGGATGCCGACCTGGCCCCTGGGTATCTCGCCGATGAACGCCTGCGCGCATTGCTCGACGCTGGCCGCGATAGCTTGCCCGATAGCCTCATGGTCAATGTGGCAGGCGAGCAGGAGGACCAGCAGGAATCGATGCAGTTCCTAACCAGTGCGTTTTTGGTGGCGATCGGCTTGATGGCGCTGATTTTAGTGACCCAGTTCAACAGCTTTTATCAGGCGGGGCTGGTGCTTTCGGCGATTGTATTCTCGACGGCGGGGGTACTGATGGGCCTGCTGATTACCGGCCAAGCGTTTGGCATCGTCATGGTAGGCATGGGGGTCATTGCCCTGGCGGGTATTGTGGTTAATAACAATATCGTCTTGATCGATACCTATAATGAGCTACGCGGGCAAAACATGACGCCCGGCGAAGCCGCCCTGGAAGCAGGCTGCCTACGCCTGCGTCCGGTGTTGCTAACGGCGATCACCACGGTGTTGGGGCTGATGCCAATGGTGCTGGGAATCAATGTTGACCTGTTCACACCCGCGCTAGGCTTTAACGCGCCCTCTGCCCAGTGGTGGACGCAGATGTCCAGCGCCATTGCCGGCGGCCTCACCTTTGCTACCGCCTTAACGCTGCTGCTTACGCCCTGCATGTTGGTGCTTGGGGGTAAACGTCGTTAAACGCCCAGTAGTAGCCAGACTTGTCGGGCGATTAGACCGTCTACAAGCAATTGCCTACGGCGGCTTGATCCTTCCTGATCGCTCAATAAATTGAGCTCCTACAAAACCCGGTGCAAGCACCCAGGCCTCGTAGGAGCCAGACTTGTCGGGCGATCAGACTCTCTACGAGCGATAAACGTCGGCGTCACGATCCTTCCTGATCGCGCAATAAATTGCGCTCCTACAAAACCCGGGCTGCTTCTTAGGCAGGCGCTTTGGTTTGCTGCGGGCTATGAGCGGCGTGTAAGCGTGCGATTAACTGGTCTTCCAGCGCGAAGCGTTCGGTGAGGCCGCGGGCCAAACGGTCAATCCAGGCAGGCAGCCGGGCAATATTTTGTTCGCAACTTTGCGTGGAGCCAAAATCGGTGTCAAATTCCAACACCATCTCGGTGGACATGTCCAAACGCTCAAGCAATTTTTCTGCGATAACCAGTCCGCCTTCATCACCAAAGGCCCGCGCCTCTTCCGACAGCTGGGGATAGATTTCAAAGTGACCAGCGCTGATGTAATCCATTAGCTTTTCACTGAAGGTATCAATGGGCGCTTTGCTCACTGCTTCCAGTTCTGCATCACACGCTTCTTTCAACTCGATAAAGCTGACTAATAGCTGACGGCGCTGATCAAGCCAGCGGTCGATCAGGGTATGCACGCCTCCCCAGCGCTCCAGGGCATTTTTACAATCTTCGAGCATGGGGCTTCTCCTTAAACTCACCTTGTAGCTAAATTTTTAGCTGCGTTTTCTTAACGATGTGGTGTTCTTAACAACGTGTTAAACGTGGCTTAGTGCCAGACAGCGAATAGGCTTAGAGTCGCGCCTCCTCCTATCCCTGTCAATCCCGAGCAGTACGGTTTTCCTTGGTACTATTTAGCAACTTTTTAGCAAATGACTGCTACTTTAGCGCTGACAATCAGTTAGCGTTTCATCGCAAGCCATAAGAGCCTAAGCGGGGCGATTGCCAAGATGAAAAAACCCAGCAGTGTCCAGGCGGGCAATGAAAGGCCTAGGAGGGAAAAATCGATATTAGCGCACTCCCCTGAACCAGTTAACACCATGGCCACCACGTCCTGCATGGGCAGGATATCCATCATGTAATCGAGCCCAGGGCCACAGGAAGGGACTTCATCGGCTGGCAAGCCTTGTAGCCACACATGGCGTCCGGCGATAAAGGCACCCGTTCCCACCGCGATTAGCGACAGCAGGCCATAAATGACCTTACCCACACGTCCAGCGGGGCTGTGGATAGCAGCAATCGCAAACACGATGCCCGCAGCGATCACCGCCACACGCTGGAAGATACACAGCGGGCAAGGCGCAAAGCCGCCGATGTGTTCAAGGCCTAGCGCCACCGCCATCATCAAAACGCAGAAGGCTAAACCAGCCAGGGCAACCGAACGAAAGGAGTAGCTCATCATTGACCCACCTCAGACGGTAGCGGCGACAACGCGCGGGATTCACGTGCTTTTGAAAAGTAAGCCTGCAAGAACTCAGTAAATGTCTCTTGGTCAGCGCCTTCAATATCGTGTTGCTGCTGGTGCGAGGTGGCAATCAGTTCAGCAAGCAGCGCTTCTCGACTACGCTGCATAGGCTCGGCTTTTAACTGCGCGGCCTGTTCTTTGGCCAAGCTGAGCATCAAATCGCTGAGCGAACCGCCGTGGTCATTTAACCGTTCAAGCACCTGGGCGGAAGGCGTCAGCGATGGGTCTGCAAGGCGCGGCGCTAGGTTTGCCAGCGCATCAGCGTGAGGGCTACCGTCCTCGACAGCATCAAGAAGCCGAGCCCCTTCGCCCATTTCGGCGAATATCTGCTCACCCCACTCGCGCACCGAGGTGGATGCGCCGTGATTATATAACTTGAGCTCAGGATCGCGGCCACGCTCTACCACCCAGCGGCGGTTATCGTCTAAACGGTCACACTCTTCGTCAGAAATCCACGGGCTGTCGCTAAGCAGGCACCACATCAAGAAGGTGTCCACAAAACGCATCTGATCTTCAGTGACGCCGAGGGGGTCGAAAGGATTCAGGTCCAAACAGCGTACTTCGATGTACTCGACGCCGCGGGCTTCAAGCGCCTGGCTAGGCGTTTCGTTGTGCTTGGCAACCCGTTTGGGGCGAATATCACTGTAGTACTCGTTTTCGATCTGCAGAATATTGGCGTTTAACTGACGCCACTCGCCGGCCTCATTGACGCCCATTTTTTCATAGTCCGGCCACGGTGAAGAGATGGCGTGACGCAGGGTATTAACGTAGTTAGACAGCGAGTTAAAACAGATTTTAAGCTGCGACTGGACTTTGTTCTGATAGCCCAGATCGGACATACGCAGCGTGGTTGCGTAGGGCGCGTAGTAGGTGTCGTCGCTGAGAGACTGCAGCTTTTCGGGGACTTTTTTGCCTTCCGGCAAAAAGCTCTTATCAATCGCTGGCGAAGCACCAAATAGATAGAGCAGTAACCAGCTATGGCGGCGAAAATGACGGATCATGCCGAAATAGCGGGTGGAGCGGTAATCATTAAAGGGAATATTGGTGGCTTTTTCCAACTCGCGCAGGGCGTGCCACATATCATCCGGCAACGACATATTGTAGTGAACGCCCGCAATCGCCTGCATGATGCGGCCGTAACGCATGTCCAACCCTTTGCGGTAAATATGCTTCATGGTGCCCACATTGGAGCTGCCATAGTCGGCAATCGGCACGCTGTCATTGCCGGACAGCTTGGACGGCATGCTACCCGGCCATATCCACTCGTTTTGCAAATGGTGATAGGTAAAGGTATGCAGGTCCGATAAAAAGCTCAACGCCTCTTTAGGTTCCGAGTAAACCGGCGTGATGTACTCTAACAACGACTCTGAGTAGTCGGTGGTAATATGCGGATGGGTTAACTTGGAGCCTAGCGCGTGCGGGTGCGGCGTTTGCGCAATGTGGCCATTGGCATCCACCCGCAATCCCTCTTTTTCGAGCCCACGCCGCAGGCGGCCTAACCGGCCAAGGCGCGCACTGGGAATCAGGCGCTCAACTTGCGCAGTCAGCGCGGATGGCACAGTGAGTGGTTCAGGCAAGGTGAACACTCCTTGTCAGTAAAGCCCGCCGAAAGCGGGCCTTGGTGTAATCAAGTGACATTGCCATCATCGCTGTTTAGGAAAATAGACAGCAGGATATGGCGGCAACAATCGTTTTTCAAGATACCGTTTTTTCAAGACACGCTCGAATCACGCGACTATTTGTCGCCACGCGCTTTTAACAAGGCCGCGCCTAACGCCCCCATCGGAGCCGGTGCTTCGGCAGGCTTAGCGCTGCTACGCTGACTCCGAGACGGCTTGCGGGTGGCGTTACGCTGATCTCTAGGCGAGCCATCGCTCTTAGCATCGTTTTCAGCTTCCGGCTGGTCATCCAGGCGCATCGACAGCCCCACCCGCTTGCGGGGAATATCCACGCTCATCACTTTCACGGTGACGATATCGCCTGCCTTCACCACGCTACGCGGGTCGTCGATAAAGCGATCAGACAGTGCCGAAATGTGCACCAAACCGTCTTGATGGACGCCGATATCCACAAAGGCGCCGAAGTGCGTCACGTTGGTCACGGTGCCCTCAAGCACCATCCCAAGCTTAAGGTCTTTCAGCGTTTCGACCCCTTCACGGAACTCGGCGGCTTTAAATTCCGGACGCGGGTCGCGGCCGGGCTTATCCAGCTCTTTCAAGATGTCAGTGACCGTGGGCACGCCAAAACGTTCATCGGCAAAGTCAGCGGGCTTTAAGGCTTTTAACGCGCTGCTATCGCCGATCAAACCGCGTACTTCACGGCCGTTCTGCTGGGCGATGCGCTCCACCAGCGGGTAGGCTTCCGGGTGAACGGCGCTGGCATCCAAGGGGTTTTCAGCATTGTGAATACGCAGGAAACCGGCGCACTGTTCAAAGGTTTTGGCCCCCAGGCGGCTAACGGCTAACAACTCTTTACGGCTTTTGAAGGCACCTTTGGCATTGCGCTGGGCAACGATGTTTTCAGCCAGCGCAGCGCTCAGCCCGGCCACCCGTGAAAGCAGGGCGCTGGAGGCAGTATTGAGGTCGACGCCCACGGCGTTCACACAGTCCTCAATCACCACTTCCAGGCTGCGCGAGAGCTGCACCTGGGAGACATCGTGCTGGTATTGGCCCACGCCAATCGACTTGGGTTCGATTTTAACCAGCTCGGCCAGCGGATCCTGCAGGCGACGGCCAATAGACACCGCGCCGCGCACCGTGACATCGAGATCGGGCATTTCCCGTGAGGCATATTCAGAAGCTGAGTAGACCGAGGCGCCCGCCTCCGAGACCATTACTTTGCTTAACCGTTGCGCGGGGGCCAGCGCTTTAATCAGCTCGCCGGCCAGCTTGTCGGTTTCGCGGCTGGCGGTGCCATTACCTACCGCAATCAGCTCGACGCCGTGCTGTTTGACCAGCTTGGCGAGCACGGCCAGCGACTCATCCCAGCGGTTTTGCGGCGCATGAGGGTAAATAGCGGTGTGATCGACAAACTGTCCGGTCGCATCGATCACCGCGACCTTGCAGCCGGTACGCTGACCGGGGTCGATAGCCAGCGTCACTTTCTGTCCTGCAGGTGCGGCCAGCAGCAGATCTTTTAGGTTGGCGGCAAACACTTCAATTGCCGTCAATTCGGCCTGTTCGCGCAGGCGACCCAATAGCTCGGTTTCCAACGCGGTGTAGAGCTTCACGCGCCAGGTCCAGCGTACAACTTCGGCCAACCACTTATCCGCTGGGCGCCCCTGGTCGCTAATGCCAAACTGTTTGGCAATCGCTAGCTGGGCGGGGTGAATAGGCGCTTCGTCTTCGCCGGGCAAGCGAATCGAAAGGCTCAACACGCCCTCATTGCGCGCCCGGAACATTGCCAAGGCGCGGTGTGACGGCGCTTTGGCGAGTTTCTCATCGTGCTCGAAGTAGTCGGAAAACTTTGCGCCCTCCTGCTGTTTGCCATCCAATACGCGGGCGCTTAGCTCGCCCTCTTGCCATAGCCGCTCGCGCAGTTGGCCAATCAGCTCGGGGTCTTCGGCAAAGCGCTCCATCAAAATCTGCTTGGCGCCATCCAGGGCGGCTTTGGCATCGTCGATGGCGGGAATATCGCCCTCTGCCGAGCGCAGATAGTTTGCCGCTTCGCTTTGAGGCTCGAGACTTGGGTCGGCAAGCAGTGCATCGGCTAACGGCTCTAGCCCGGCCTCGCGGGCGATCTGCGCTTTGGTGCGGCGTTTTTTCTTGAACGGCAGGTATAAATCTTCCAGCCGCTGCTTGGTCTCGGCGGCGTCAATGCTCGCTTTCAGCGGGCCGTCCAACTTGCCCTGCTCATCAATGGTGGCAAGCACTGCTGCGCGACGCTCTTCCAGCTCGCGTAGATAGCGCAGGCGTTCATCCAGCTGGCGCAGCTGGATATCGTCCAGCCCGCCGGTGACTTCTTTACGGTAACGGGCAATAAACGGCACGGTGGCACCGCCATCCAGTAGCTCCACCGTGGCAGATACTTGCTCGGGACGCACACCAAGCTCAGTGGCCAGGCGGGAAATAATACGCTGATTGACATCCATAAATTGCAACTAACTCATGCAGCATTTTAAAGTGTCCACAAGGTATCACAAACCCGCGATGACTGGCATGACTTGAGCATTAGCGGCGCCACCCGTGGTCGTCCCAAAACGGCCGGCGCGATTCGCGCTGAACGTCTTTGCGGCTAAGACCAATATCTTTCAACATATCGTCGCTTAAATGACGCAAGGTCTCACGCTCACGACGCAGCTGCTGCCAGCGATAGAGCCTTTCCCGCCATGTGACTCTCGGTTGCCGTTTCTCAATCGACTGGCACTGTTGGTTTTGCGAATAGTGTAACGAGCGCTCCATTTCAACCTCCCTTCGCCGCTAGATACGGCGGCGTGAATAAGTGTTGAAGGAAGTATTGAACAGCGCCTACAATCAATCCAACGAATACTGCTTATAAACAACATCAGAAATATTGATACCCATGGCCACACTACCCACCATCGATCATGAGCTGCTGCGTACCTTTGTTGCCATCGTTGACCAAGGCGGCTTCACCCGCGCCGCTCAAACGGTGAACCGCACCCAATCGGCCGTGAGTATGCAGATCAAGCGGCTTGAAGAGGACGTTATTCAGCGTCCGCTGTTTGTGCGCCAGAGCAAACCGCTGCAACTGACCAGCGAAGGCCACACGCTGCTTGGCTATGCGCGTAAAATTTTATCGCTGCAGGGAGAGGCGCTAACGCTTCTGCGCCAACCCGATATGGTGGGCCGCGTACGCTTAGGCGTGCCAGATGACTATGTAATGCGCTTTCTGCCCGGCATTCTCAAAACCTTTTCCCAGGCGTGGCCGCTGGTGGATGTGGATGTTCACTGCGCACCCTCTTCGGTGCTCTCACAGCAGCCGCAGGGGAGCCTGGATCTGATCATTATGACGCGCGAGATAGGCGATGAAATTGGCACCATCTTAAGGCGTGAGGCGACCGTGTGGGTATCGGCTGAGAGCCACAGCACCCATTTACAGACACCGGTACCGCTTGCCCTGTTTGAAGCCCCCTGCTTTTGTCGACGCCATGCCTGCAACGCGCTTGACCGCGCAGATCGGGCCTATCGTGTCGCTTATAGCAGCCCGAGCTTGGCAACGCTACAAGCCGTTGTTGGTGCGGGGTTGGCCGTTTCCGCCTGGATGCGCAGCCTAGTCACCGCCGATATGCAGATACTGGGTGAAAAAGAGGGGTTTCCCGAATTACCCGAATCATCCATCGTGCTATTGCGCACCGCCTCCACCCAGTCACCGATTATCGATAGCTTGGCCGAGCATATTGTTGAAGGGTTCAGGCTTTAGTCAGCATTGCTCCAGTGGATAACGGCGGAACGACGCCCAATGTCACCGCAGCCACAACCCGGCACCGCTTTGCGATGCTTCCGCGGGTGCGCTGACGCTTACGCCGCGCTACGAAACCCCACCGATCCAGCTTTATGGCACGCGTAGCGCGTGGTAACGAAAATGCGAGTTCAGCGAGCGTTTGAGGCACCCGCGGGAGGCGGCGGAACGACGCCCAATGGCACCTCAGCTAAAACCCGGCACCGCTGCGCGCTGCTTTCGCGCCAGGCCGCCGTCGCGGGTGCGCCTTAGGCTTACCACGCGCTACGAAACCCCACTGATTCAGCTTTGTGGCACGCGTAGCGCATGGTAACGAGAACGCGAGTTCAACGAACGTTTTGAGGCATGGGCAACGCCTGTGGAATTTCACCGGTTGTCGGCTGGTAGAGGCAGGAATGGTCTAGCTGTGAGAGGCTGGTCAGCCCTAGCAACGCCATATTGCGTTCGATCTCACGCTGCAAGAGATCGGCGACATGCTCTACTCCGGCTTGCCCCGCGCAGGCCGCCGCATAGTTGAAGGGGCGCCCTACGAAGACAAAATCAGCCCCCAGCGCTAGCGCCTTGATGACATCAGTACCCCGCCGAAAGCCACTGTCGATCATAATCGGAATGTCACTAACACGTCGTTTAATCTCAGGCAGCACCTGGAGTGGAGAGATGGTGCAGTCCAACTGGCGAGCGCCGTGGTTAGAAAGAATAATGCCATCAACCCCGGCCTCACGAGCACGTACCGCATCATCAGGGTTGAGCACGCCCTTAACGATCAGTACACCGGGCCATAGACGCCGCACCAGATCGAGGTAGCCCCAGTCAAAATGGCGCCGCCCCGAAAAATCCCGCGCGGCGCGGCGTGAGATGACGGGCGCGCCTCGCTCGGCATGATTGTTTTCGAAATGCGGCATACCCTGCTTCCACAAGGTGCGCAGAAAGGTATTGCACAGCCAGCCCGGGCGCATCAACCCATCGAAGGCTAGGCGCAAACTTGGCTCCAGCGGCGAAGAAAACCCCGAACGGCGAAGATTTTCCGGGTTAGGAGGTACCGGGTAATCGAGCGTCACGACTAGTTTCTTGAAACCCGCCCTTTGGATACGCGCCAGCAGCGCCTCGATACCTTCTGGGGTTCCCGGCAGATACGCCTGGAACCAGTCGGCCCCCTCCACGTCGGCCACCTCTTCCATGGGTACTAACGACGAACCGCTCATAATCATCGGCAGGTTGTGCGTCGCCGCTGCCCGCGCCAGCACTAAATCGCCCTGGTAAGCCGACAGGGCACTGATACCCATGGGGGCGATGCCGAACGGGACTGTGTAGCGTTTGCCATAAAGCTCGGTGTGCAGGTCAATCTGCGCAACGTTAACAAACGCTTTGGGTAAAAAGTAATACGCGTCAAAAGCGCTCAGGTTTGCGTGATGAGTCCGCCCATCCTCGGCAACATGGTCGATATAGCCAAAAATTGGCCGGGGCAGTTTACGCCGCGCCAGCCGCTCAACGTCGTGAAGATTATGAATACCGGCGAGCTTCTTTTGACTACTCCGTCGTTGCAACCATCCTTTCACGCAGCGCTCCTAATGATCGTTTTTTACCATTCTCCCCTTCAGGCGCGCTCGTTTAAGCTGGCACGAACCTTAAGGCAACACCGTTATTACACCAACGCAGGCCGGTGGGGTCAGGGCCGTCTTCGAATACGTGGCCTTGGTGACCGTGGCAGCGGGCGCAGTGGTATTCGGTGCGTGGCCAGAGCATTTTAAAATCGAGCTCGGTGAGTAAATGCCCTTCCACATGCTCGAAAAAGCTAGGCCAGCCGGTGCCAGAGTCGTACTTCATGTCACTCGTGAACAGCAAAAGGTCACAGCCAGCACAGCGGTACTCGCCTTCGCGCGACTCGTCATCCAGCGGGCTTGAAAAAGCGGGTTCAGTGCCATGTTCACGCAGCACTTCAAAGGCTTCGTCAGAAAGCCGTTCACGCCACTCGGCTTCGCTAAGCTCGAGTTTCTCCAATCCGGGCGCGGCCTCTAGATCAAGCCGTGGAAAGCCAAACGAGAGACCCGGCAAAGCGCCTACTACGCCGGTTAGTCCTGCCAGGCCTAAAAAGTGACGTCGTTTCATCAGCGTCGGTCTCCCAATCATCGGCAAGGGTAGTATTGGCGCATTGCTACGCCAATAAAAATGGGACAGCGCCGCGGCACTGTCCCATTTATGACTACTAAGCGTTGCTTATGTTCGGCGACTTGCCTGGGCGTGATGTATTTGACACCCGCTGAGCTCACGCCAACTGAGGCCCTGCCTTAATGATCGCTTCGCTAACGCCTTCAAATTTTTTGAAATTATCAACGAACTTGGACACAAGCTCTTTAAGGTGGCGGTCGTAGGCAGCGCCGTCTTCCCAGGTTTCACGGGGGTCAAGCAGGCTAGCGTCAACGCCCGGCACCGTGACCGGCACTTGCAGATTAAGGCCATCGATGTGTTTGGTCTCAATCTCGCGTAGCACGCCTGACTGAATCGCACTGATAATGGCACGCGTGGTCGGAATGGAGAACCGCGCGCCGCCCTCACCGTAAGCGCCGCCGGTCCAGCCGGTATTGACCAAATACACTTGGGCGTCTTGTTTTGCCACACGCTTAATCAGCAGGTCCGCATACTCGCGGGCTGGGCGCGGGAAAAACGGCGCGCCAAAGCAGGTGGAGAACGTGGCGGCCAAGCCTTCGGAGGAGCCCATTTCGGTGGAGCCGACTTTGGCGGTGTAGCCCGACAGGAAGTGGTAAGCCGCCGCTTCTTTAGACAGCACGGAAACCGGTGGCAATACGCCGGACATATCGCAGGTCAAAAATACGATGGCGTTCGGCTCACCGGCACGGTTTTCCGCAACGCGCTTTTCAACGTGCTCTAACGGGTAGGCGGCACGTGAGTTTTGCGTCAGGCTGTCGTCGGCATAGTCTGGCTCGCGGCGATCATCCAGAAGCACGTTTTCCAGTACGGTGCCAAACTTGATGGCGTTCCAGATAACCGGCTCATTCTTCTCAGAGAGGTCGATACACTTGGCGTAGCAGCCGCCTTCCATATTGAATACGGTGCCGTCGCCCCAGCCGTGTTCGTCGTCGCCAATCAAAAAGCGCGCCTGATCAGCCGACAGGGTGGTTTTACCCGTGCCAGAAAGGCCGAAGAACAAGCAAGTCTCGCCGTCTTCCCCCACGTTGGCTGAGCAGTGCATGGGCAACACGTCGGCAGCCGGTAGCAGGAAGTTTTGTACCGAAAACATGGCCTTTTTCATTTCGCCAGCGTAGCGCATACCGGCGATCAGCACTTTTTGCTCGGCGAAGTTAAGAATCACGCAGCCGTCGGAATTTGTGCCATCGCGCGAGGGATCACATACAAAGCCTGGGGCATTGAGAATCGTCCACTCGTCTTTAAAAGCGGGGTTATAGGCATCAGGACGCACGAACATGGTACGCCCAAACAGGTTCTGCCACGCGGTTTCGGTGGTCACGCGAACGGGCAAGTAGTGCGTTGGGTCACTGCCTACATGCAGCTCGGAAACGAAATTGTCCTGGCTGAGCAGGTGATCGTTCACGCGGTTCCACAAAGCAGTAAACCGGTCGCCATCAAAGGGCTGATTGACGCTACCCCAGTCGATTTGGCTGTTCGTGGTGGGTTCGTCGACGATGAAACGATCTTTCGGTGAACGCCCAGTACGTTGGCCCGTGTTTACTACCAGAGCACCGTTGGCCGACAGGCGGCCTTCACCACGTACCACGGCGCGCTCGATCAGTTCGGCGCTGCTGAGATTGACGTGAGCTTGGGGAGCGGCTTGAGTCGTGGTCATGTCGATTCCTGGGTATCTAATTTACCGGGCGTCACCGACGCCTTTAAAATTCATCCTAGCCACTACAAAATTGGCTAGGTGCGCTGAAGTCCGCGCATTATGGCAAAAAGAAAGCCCCCGGGAAACGGGGGCGAAGAGCAAATATCTTGTAGTTAAACTACTACATGACCACTACATTTTGTGTTGCAGCGCAGTAAAAATTAAAACAGTCGTTTGCCTGAAACGATAAATCCATTGAATATACAAGCCCTCCTAGCAGTGCCCAAGTCAGTACAAGCAAACAGCTTCGACTACACCGCTAGTGAATCGTCGGCGACGGCGACTCGGGGTCGTCTAATAAAGTTTCAATATCGGCCGCTGTGTAGTGATATTTCGTGTGGCAAAAGTGGCATTGGGTCTCAATCGACCCTTGTTCGCGCAAAATATCCTGCAACTCTTCTTTGCCCAGCGAGTGCAGCGCGTAGCTCATCCGCTCCCGCGAGCAGGTGCAACCAAAACGCAGCGCTTTGGGCTCAAAAACACGCACGGTTTCTTCATGATAGAGGCGGTAAAGCACTTCGCGTTGTTCAAGCCCCAGCAGCTCGTCAGTTTTGATGGTGTCGGCTAATTGCACACTGCGGTCCCAGGCATCGACGTCTTGGTTTTGCGACGCTTCGGGCAGACGCTGTAGCAGTAACCCGCCCGCGCGCTCGCCGTTTGCTGCCAGCCATAGCCGGGTTGGCAGCTGTTCGGATTGGCTGAAGTAAGCTTCCAAACAGCCACTCAAGGAGTCTTGGTCGAGGGCCACGATGCCCTGGTAGCGGTTCCCCTCACGAGGGTCGAGGGTAATCACGATTTGGCCTTCCCCCACTAGCTCGCGGAAGCTAGCGTACTCATTGGGTAGCGCGGCCTCTTCGCCAATGCGCGCAATGGCACGCAGTTCGCCGCCGGGGTTTGACTCCGCCATTAACAGTGACAACACGCCTTTTCCACGCACTTCGATACTTAGCGTGCCATCCAGCTTGACGGTATCGGTTAGCAACGCCACGGCGGCTAGCAGCTCGCCTAGCAGCTCATTCACCGCAGGCGGGTAAGCATGGCGATCCAACACTTCATGGTAGGCGGCCGCCAGGGTGACGATTTCACCACGCACATTGGTGTGATCGAACATAAAGCGTTGAATTTGATCGGACATAATTTGGCAACCTAAGTATTTAACAACGGGTATTTAAAAGTGAGTATTTAAGGACAGCTAACGTTTAACGGGGTTTTAATGACATGAGGCTACTCGCCCTGATGGCGCTGGAAACGCTGGATATCCCGGCGCTGCTTTTTGTCGGGGCGCTTGAGTGGATGCTGCATCACCTCGTTATTGAGCCGCCGAACGTCGGCCTCTTTAGCTCGACGCTGGATGCTCTCCGGCGTTTCTGCGTAGAGCGCACGGGCTTCTGGCGCGCCGCGCCTTTGATCAGAAAGCGATAACACCTCTACTTCATAGATATCCCAGCCCTGGGGCACACGAATAAGCGCACCCAGCTCAACCTGCTTGCTGGTTTTCGCACGAGCACCGTCGTATTGCACCTTGCCACCTTCAATGGCTTTCTTGGCCAGCGCGCGGGTCTTGAAAAACCGCGCGGCCCACAGCCACTTATCCAAGCGAACACTCTCACTCATTGACGCCTCCTGGTTGTCTCATCGACTGCTTATTAACTCAACGGCTGCTCAGGCAACTGCTCGGGCAACAGGTGAGCGAAGCGGTCGAGGGCGATAAACGCCTGCAACTGTTTTTCCGGCCGTTGGCTATCGGGCTGTTTAATGCCCAATAAATGCTTAATACCAAACTCACGGGCACTCTCTAGCACCCGGGCGTTGTCGTCGATAAACAGTGTGCGGGCGGGGTCAAAGGCCTCGATATCCTGTAGGGCAAACCAGAACGCCTGCTCCTCTTTAGCGGCCCCCACGTCCTCGGACGACACAATTACATCCAGGTAATCTTCCAAGCCGGTGAGCGGCAATTTAAGCGCAAGACTAGCGCGATCCGCATTGGTGGCAAGAATCACGCGAGGGTGGGCCAGTTTAAGCCATTTAAGAAAATCCAGCGCGTCGCTACGCAGCCCAATCAGGTGCTGCACTTCGCGTTTCAGGGCAACGATATCCACCCCAAGCTCGCGGCTCCAGTAGGCTAGGCTGTACCAGTTTAAGGTACCCTGCTCGCCCATAATTCGCTCACGCAGCGCGTCCTGGGAAGCTTGGTCCAATTGGTGCAACTCGCGGTAACGCCGCGGCAAATGCTCCAGCCAAAAATGGCTATCGAAGTGTAAGTCCAGCAGCGTGCCATCCATATCCAATAGAACGGTGTCTATCTCGCGCCAATCAATCATCGCCGCTCCGGTCGCTTTAAGGAATAAGCATGCTATTGTAGCTTAACCGCCTTTTACCAGCCATGGAGGCAGACGTTTATGTCCACCCCGCCGACGTTTAACCACCCTGAAGCCAAGCACGATGGCGCTTCCGGCTACTTGCGTAAACCGCAAATTTTATCGCGTGAATGCGTAGCGCAAAGTCGCCTATTTCAGGTGGAATCGTTAGCGTTACGTTTTTCCAACGGTGAAGAGCGTCAGTTTGAGCGTTTAACCGGCGCTGACCGTGGTGCCGTGATGATTGTGGCCATGCCTGACCCAGAACACGTGCTGCTTATTCGTGAATACGCCGCCGGGTTTGAGGATTACGTGCTGACGCTTCCCAAGGGGCTGGTCGACCCCGGTGAAGACATTATCACCGCGGCCAACCGTGAATTGATGGAAGAGTGTGGCTTTGGGGCCCATTGTATCGAGCCGCTAGTAGAGCTTTCGTTGGCGCCTAACTATATGCGCCACCGTATGCAAGTGCTGCTAGCGACCGACCTTTACCCTAAACGCCTGCCGGGCGATGAACCCGAGCCGTTAATTGTGGAAACCCATGCATTAGAGGAGCTACCGGCGCTGTTAATGCGCGATGATTTTCACGAAGGCCGCGCCATTGCAGCCCTTTATATCGCCAGGGATAGAATGCGCGAAGCGAAGCGCAATAGCGCCACAGAACTGCTTTGAGAGGACAGTGAATGGTAAGGGGTAAGGACTGAAAATTAGCGCGTGGTAGCAAGGCAGCCGCCCCATGCCACCTTCAACCAACCCCGGCAGCGCGCGATGCTTCCGCGCCGGGTCGCGGGTGCGCTGACGCTTACGCCGCGCTACAAATCCCTCGATCCAACTTCATGCACATCGCGTAGCGCGTGGTAACGAGAACGCGAGTTCCGCGAGCGTTTGAGGCACCCGCGGGTGGCGGCGGAACGACGCCCAGTGGCACCCAACCAACCCTGGCACCGCTGCGCGATGCTCCCGCGGGTGCGCTGACGCTTACGCCGCGCTACAAACCCCTCGATTCAACTTTGTGCATGAACCCGTAGCGCGTGGTAACGAGAATGCGAGTTCCGCGAGCGTTTGAGGCACCCGCGGGTGGCGGCGGTACGACGCCCAATGGCACCGCAGCCAAAACCCGGCACCGTTGCGCGCTGCGCCCGCGCCGGGCCGCCGTCGCGGGTGCGCTGACGCTTACGCCGCGCTACGAAAACCTTCACCCCCTCTGCATCAATGGCTTTTCAGTGCTATCCAGCGCCGTTGGCGGTGGCTATCCAGCCCCGCTTCTAATAACGCCATTGCGCGCAGGGCGTCGTCTACGCTAACGGGTAGCGGTGCCTTATCACGGATAGCTGCCGCCATTCCCTGGTAGTAGGCAAGATAATCCCCCGGCAAAGAAGCGTGCTCGCGTTGCACCAGCGAGGCGTTTTCACCCTCACCGTCGCGCAGCGTTAGCGTACCCAGCTGCGTGTCCTCGCCCCACTGCGGCGCGGGTGTTTCACCGGCTTTGAGACGGTCTTCCTGTGGGTCTAAACCATACTTGACGAAGCTGCCTTGGGTACCATGCAGCCGAAAGCGCGGTGTCGGTTCGGCTATCAGCGTGCCCGCCGACAAGCTAACGCGAAAGCTTTCGTAGTCGAGTAGCGCCAGGAAGTCGTCGTCGGCTTCAGCAGCGTCTCGACGCGTTCCCAACTCCAGCAAAATCGCTTGGGGCATGCCAAACAGTTCACAGGCTTGATCCAGCAAATGTGGCCCCAGGTCAAACCAGATACCACCGCCCAGGGTAGCTTTTTCGCGCCAGCGGTCACGCACCTCCGGCCGAAAGCGATCAAAACGTGACTCAACGTTGACAATCCGCCCTAACGTACCCGCCTCAAGCAGCGCCTTAATGGTTAAGAAATCGCTATCCCAACGGCGGTTGTGAAACACCGATAGTAGGCAATTTTTGTCATTCGCCAGCTTTTTAAGCAACCTGCCCTCTGACAAAGTGACCGTGAAGGGTTTATCGACCACCACGTGCTTACCCGCCGACAGCGCCGCTTTAGCGAGCGAAAAGTGGGTATCGTTAGGGGTGGGAATCACGATCAGATCGATATCGCTGCGCTGACACAGCGCCAGCGCTTGAGCTTCCACCTCTACATTGGGCAGCGATGCCTGAACCTTGGCGGCATCGCTTGAAGACACCGCGACTAAATCCAAGCCTTGCGTGGCTTGAATCAGCGGCGCGTGGAAGGTTTGGCTAGCGAAACCGTAGCCTATTAATCCAACGTTTATTATTGCCTGCATTGCATTCCTTCAAATTGATAACAGCGACGTATGGCTAAGTAAGTATACATACGTACTTATGGGTAAGTTTAGCCACATCAATCAAGTTTCATAAAGGGATGCAGCTCAGTTTAAAACGTCTCCCACTCCTCTTGAGCTGGCTGGGTAGAGGATGGCGACGATTGTTTGACTTGGGGAGACGTTAGCACCTGAGGCGCTGCAACCGCTAATGAATCGAGCCCGGCTAGCTTGAGCAAACGCCCACGCGTGGTTTCACTGCTCTCCTCTGCTGCGCCCTCTAAGCGGAAGGCGGCAATGACATTGGCGAGCCCCAAGGCTTCGCGGGTGAGGTTTTGGGCGGCGCTGGAAATCGACTGCACCTTGGAAGCGTTCTGCTGGGTGACGTGATCCATCTCGGAGACGGCGGTATTGATTTGCGCGATACCGCTGCTCTGTTCATCGGAGGCACTGCTGATCTCTTCCATGATGTCGCTGACTTTCATCACCTGGGTGACAACCTGCTCGATAGCGGCTTCGGCTTCTTTGACCGCTTCTGCGCCCCCGCTGATTTCCTGGGAAGACGTATCGATTAAGCGGCGAATTTCCCCGGCGGCATCGGCACTGCGCCCAGCCAAATTGCGCACCTCATTGGCCACGACGGCAAAACCACGCCCCTGCTCGCCTGCCCGTGCCGCTTCTACCGACGCATTGAGGGCCAGGATGTTGGTTTGGAACGCAATACCGTCGATCACGCTGATGATATCGGTCATTTTATTGGCACTGGCGGCAATGCGTTCCATACGCTCGACAAGGGCCTGCATGCGCTCGCCGGTTTCACGGCTAGTGGTAGCATTTTGCATCGCCAGCTGATTGGCTTGACGAGCGTTTTCGCTGTTTTGCTGCACGGTTGCGGTCATTTGATCCATGCTGGACGCCGTTTGCTGCAGCGATGACGCCTGCTCCTCGGTGCGCGACGCCAAGTCTTCATTCTGCTGCCTGATATGCTCAGACGCTGGGGTGACCACATCGACTTTATTGCCCACTTCGGTGATTAGCCCCGACAGGCTGGCGCGCATGGTTTCCAGCGAATTCAGCAACTCGCCCAGTTCATCATTGCGCTTTAAGGTAACGCGATTGGCCAGGTTGCCCGCCGCTATTTGAAAGGTGACCCGGCGCGCTTCGTTGAGCGATTTAATCAGCGATTTGAGTACCGCCATGCTGAGCCCGATCATCAATACAATACCGATTAGCAAAACACCCAGCTGGCCGTATAGCAGCACGTGTTGCTGGTGTTCTGCGTTTTCCATTAGCGCTTGGGCCGCGGCTCTCTCCTGGTCCACCAATAAATTAACAGTGGCGCTAATATTTTCAGCAGTAGGCTGCACGGTGTCATTAAACGCTTCAAAGGCGGCAAATCCATTGCCGTCAACGATCGCGGTTAGGGTGATATCGGCACTTTCAATAAAGGTGGTTAGTTGCGCTGTCAGGCCCTCCTGCACACTCCCCGTTTCACGCTGTGCAGTGAAACCTTGCCACGACTGCTCAATGTTGGCGCTCATGGTGGTTAATTGCGTTTCAAGAAGTTCGAGGTCCGCACGGCGCGGGTTGCGCACGGCAGGCTCAAGCGCTTGGGTCGCTTGGCTCACGCGTTGGTCAATTTTCTGAAGATCGGAGATGCCCTCAAGGCCAGTTTGATTGAGAGTGCGTAACCGATCAGCCGAACTGGTCAAACCATAAACCCCTGCTGCCCCCGCCATCACCAATAAAACGATAGACGCTAACACCATCCCGATTAACTTGGCCTGGATGCTACTGAAACTAAAGCGCTTGGCCCAACCGCGTACACCGGTGCGACGTAACGCACCATAATGGAGCTTAAAGCCGCGTGTTTTGCCCTGTTGCATAGCGCCGTAAACACGTTCCGCGCGGGCAATCGCATCGGTTGACGCTTTTCGGCGGATAGACGTGTAGCCTGCCACGCGCTCGCCATCGAGTAGCGGCGCGATGGTGGTATCTACCCAATACGCCTCTCCGCTTTGGCGGCGGTTTTTGATCAGTCCCTGCCAGGTTTTCCCAGCCTCGATGGTTTCCCATAGGTTTTGAAAAACGGCGGCTGGCATCGTCGGGTGGCGGAACAAACGATGGGGTTGGCCCATTATTTCTTCTAGCGAGTAGCCGCTTACCTCCACAAACGTCTGGTTGGCGTAAGTGATTCGACCCTGAAGGTCAGAGCGTGAAATCAGCACGTCGTCATCGGCTAACTCATAAACAGCGGATGCTGCTTGTTCGGCATTATGCATTTGAACCCCCTACGTTTATTGAAGGCTTGCGCCATCGTTAGACTTAGCGGCTGCCTTGCACTAAGTCTTTTCAATTAGAGGTAATGCATGAAATATGCCACCCAATCGGGTGGCATATCATTAAAACGAATAGCGCCAAATCAAGTACCTAAAGCACTACCGGCAGGGCTAGAATTCTTCCCACTGGTCGGCGCGAGGTTGCGCTAAGGCTGGCTTGGCAGGTTGTTCGGAAGGGGCGGATAGGCCGCGTGTTGCTTTGCTGAGGGCCTGATTAGCGCGCTGTAATTTCGCCCGGGCGTCTTTGATATTCTCGTCTTTAGCCCCTTCCAGGCGGAACGCATCGACCACGTTGGCGAGTTCAAAGGCTTCAAGGGAAAGGTTATCGGCAGAGGCCGCAATGGACTGCACTTTAGACGCGTTCTGCTGGGTGACATGGTCCATCTCAGCCACCGCCGAATTAATCTGGCCAATACCGCTGCTCTGCTCGGTAGAAGCCATGCTGATCGATGCCATTAGCTCGCTAACGCGCTCGACCTGTTGTGAGACATCTCCAATCGCTCGCTCCGCTTGCTCGACCGCGCTACGGCCGCCACTGACTTCCTGGGTGGTACTGTCAATCATCTTACGAATTTCTTGGGCAGCATCGGCGCTGCGCCCGGCTAAATTGCGTACCTCGCTGGCAACGACCGCAAAACCCCGGCCGTGTTCGCCAGCACGAGCAGCCTCAACCGAGGCATTGAGTGCCAGAATATTGGTTTGAAAAGCAATGCCGTCGATCACGCTGATCATCTCGGTCATCTTTCCAGCACTCTGGGCAATACGCTGCATGCGTTCCACCAACTGCTGCATCTGCTGCCCGGTATCCCGGGTGCTCACCGCGTTTTGCGCCGCCAGATCGGTCGCCTGGCGGGCATTATCGGTATTCTGCTGCACCGTAGAGGTCATTTCTTCCATGCTCGATGCCGTTTGCTGGAGCGACGATGCCTGCTGTTCAGTACGCGAAGCAAGCTCCTCATTTTCAGCGGCGATCTGCTGGATGGCTGGCGTGACTACCGAGACCCGGCTTTCTACGTCGCCTACGATACTGGATAGGCTAAAGCGCATGGTGTCCAGCGAATAAAGCAGCTCGCCCAGCTCATCGTTGGTTTGACGCCGCTCGCGAGCAGCCAAGTTACCGGCGGCGATTTGAAAGGTGATGTAGCGCGCGCCCGAAAGGCTGCGAAACACGGATTTCAGAATCAACACGCTTAAGCCAATCATCACGCAAAAACCCACTGCCAGTAACACCAGCTGCGCTATTAGCAGTTGTTGACGCCCGCTTTGTGCTTGGGTGACCAACGCCTCTGCCTCGGCGCGCACCTGCTCGACCAGAGTGTCATTCATTTCGCGCAGTGATTCAGTGGTTGGCACCACGATATCATTAAAGGCTTCAAACGCCGCGAACCCATTCCCCTCCTCAATCGCCACAAGGGCCGTTTGCACCGCAGTGCCCCAGGTGGTCAGCGCACTATCAAAGGTCTGTGCGGCCTCAGCAGTCACCGCATCACCCGCATAGTAGTCCGCCCACAGCACCTGCATGGCATCGGTGTATTGGCCAATATCTGCATTGACTGCCTCCAAGTCAGCCCGACGGGGACTGCGTACTGCAGGCTCCAGCGTCTCAACCGTTTGGCCAATGTAGCGCTCGATCCGCTGCAATGAGGCAACCTCGCCTAACCCTGAATGATTCAGGGTTTCCAGCCGTTCACCGGAAACCATCACCGCATATACGCCCAACCCGCCCGAAAGACAGAGCAACAGCAGCGATGCCACGACCATACTGGTGAGTTTGGCTTTGAGGCTAGAGATCTGAAAGCGCGACAGCATGCCGGTCAAACCTTTACGCCGCAGCGTGCCATTGGCTAGTGCGTAGTGGCGGGATTTACCCTTTTCACGAATCTCAGCGTAGATCTTTTCCGCCCGGTCAACGGCTTTTGCAGACGCTTTGCGGCGCACCGAGGTGAACCCGACGAGACGTTCGCCGTCTCTCAAGGGGGCAACGGTGGCGTGTACCCAGTAGTGATCGCCATTTTTACGCCGGTTTTTGACTACCCCTTGCCACGTCGCCCCCGCTTGAATTGTTTTCCAGAAGTCCGCATAGGCAGCCTCGGGCATATCAGGATGGCGAAGCAAGCTGTGAGGCGCGCCTATTAGCTCATCACGTGAGTAACCGCTAACCTCGACAAAAGTGGGGTTGGCGTAGGTAATATTGCCTTTTAAGTCCGAACGGGAAATGAGTACCGTCTCATCGCTCAAGGCATACTCACGCTGCGTTACAGGCTGGTTATCGCGCATTAGGGCTCCGGAAATTAGATATTCTTAATTTTTATTAAAAGAGACTCTATTATCTCTTTTATTCCAGTTTGCAAACCAGTGAACAAATGTAAAAAAGCGCCGTACTTTCGCACGGCGCTTTAAAAGCTATATAAACGGGTTATATAAGATAAGGGCTATATGGGCAATCAGCGCCCAAACACGACATCCGCCACGTCACGGTAGCGTTTGGCAAAGTGTACCGTTACCCCTTCTTTTAGATAATCAGGCAGCTCTTCGTAGTCACGCTGATTGGCATCGGGCAGGATTAATTCAAAGATATCGCTGCGCCGCGCCGCAATCACCTTCTCGCGAATACCGCCAACGGGTAACACCTGGCCGGTCAAGGTTAGCTCGCCGGTCATCGCCAGTGGCCGGTCAATGGCATGGTGCTTGGCCAATGACAGCAGCGCAGTGGTCATGGTGACGCCCGCCGACGGGCCATCTTTAGGCGTGGCACCTTCCGGCACGTGCAGGTGCACAAACGCCGAGTCAAAGAAATCCGCATCGGCACCATACTCTTGCAAGTGGCCCAGGGTATAGCTGTAGGCGATATTGGCCGACTCCTGCATCACCTCGCCCAATTTCCCGGTGAGTTTGAAACCGCGGTCCAGCGAGTGCACTTTGCCTGCTTCGATAGGCAGCGTTGCCCCGCCCATTGAGGTCCACGCCAGGCCGGTCACCACCCCTTCGCCGGTGAGCACTTTTTCCTTGCGGAAAATCGGCGCCCCCAAAAACTCCTCTAGGTTTTTGACCGAAATCTTGACCGTTTCAAGCTCTTCTTCCAGCAGCTTAACCGCGGACTTACGCACAATGCGGTGCAGCTGTTTTTCCAACTGACGCACCCCAGCTTCACGGGCATAGCCTTCTATCACCTGTTTCAAGGCAGCATCGGTTAAGTTGATGCGTTTTTTGGGCAGATTGTCGCGCTTGAGCAGCTTCGGCCATAGGTGGTGCTTGGCAATCGCCAACTTTTCTTCGGCGATATAGCCGGACAGGCGAATCTGCTCCATGCGGTCAAGCAGTGCCCCAGGGATCGAATCAAGGGTGTTGGCGGTGCATAAGAACAACACCTTGGAGAGATCCATGCGCACGTCTAGATAGTGATCCAGGAAGTCGACGTTCTGCTCGGGGTCGAGCACTTCCAGCAGCGCCGACGCGGGGTCGCCCTGGAAAGATTGTCCCAGTTTGTCGATCTCATCCAGCATGATAACCGGGTTCTCGACCTCGACCTCTTTAAAGGCTTGCACCAACTTACCGGGCATAGCGCCCACATAGGTACGCCGATGGCCTTTGATTTCCGCCTCATCGCGCATACCGCCGACTGAGAAGCGGTAAAACTGGCGCCCCAGCGCCTCGGCAATAGAGCGCCCAATCGAGGTTTTACCCACCCCAGGCGGGCCCACGAGCAACACAATGGAACCGCCCACATCGCCCTTAAAGGTGCCCTCGGCAAGAAACTCGATAATGCGTTCTTTGACGTCGGTCAGGCCGTCGTGATCACGGTCGAGCACCTGGCGGGCATGGGGTAGATCCAGCTGGTCCTGGCTGGTGACCCCCCATGGCAGCGAGGTTAGCCAGTCGAGGTAATTACGCGTGGTGCCATACTCAGGCGAGCCGGTCTCCAGCACGCTGAGCTTATTCAGCTCATCATCGATACGTGACTGAACACGCTCCGGCACCACCAGCGACTCCAGGCGCGCTTTAAAGGTGTCAACATCGTTCTCGCGATCGTCTTTTGAGATGCCCAGCTCACGCTGAATGACCTTGAGCTGCTCGCGCAGGAAGAACTCTCGCTGGCGATCCTGCATCTGAGCATTGACCTGCTCGCTGATCTCGCCTTGCAGCAGCGCCACGTCGATCTCTTTACGCAGCAGCGGCAGCACTTTTTGCATCCGCTCTTCTACCGACAGCGTGTCCAGCACGTCCTGCAGTTCGGGGCCTTTGGCAGAGGTAATCGCCGCGGCAAAGTCGGTCAAGGGTCCCGGCTGATGTGGACTAAAGCGGTTGAGATAGTGCTTGAGCTCTTCGCCGTACAGCGGATTGATCGGTAGCAGCTCTTTAATGCCGTTGATAATCGCCATGGCATAGGCGCGGGTTTCTTCATTCTCCGCGTCAACCGGCTCTTTAGGGTAGGTCACTTCGACTAAATAGGGTGGCTCTTTAGACAGCCAGCGGGTAATTTTAAAGCGCTGGATGCCCTGGGCAATAAACTGGATCTCCTCGTCTTCGCCCTTTAACTTATGCACTTTAACGGCGGTGCCAATCTCAGGAAAGCCTTCGTGGTCCAGCGAGGTAACGCCCTGTTCACCCACAAAGGCGACGCCCAAGGTATGGTGAGGCGTGTTGCCCACACGGCGCATGGTTTCTTCCCAGCGCTCACGGTTAACCACCAAGGGCTGTACCTGGGCAGGGAAAAACGGGCGGTTATGAATAGGCAGTAAATAGATGCGCTCGGGGAGCATTTCGCTGGCAGGCACTAGCGAATTTACCCGTTCACCATCTGAGCGGAAATCTTCACCGTTGCCCTGATCAGCGCCGTTCTCATCGGTGTCGTGAGTGTCATCCGCTGTGGATGACACTTCCTCGTCACTTTGCCAGTCAAGGTGTTCACCATCGTGGTCGTAATCCTGGTCGCTCATGCATCCTCCAATGAACCGATACCGGCGGTAGTAACCGCCAACTGATGTCCATGGAATGCGGGCACTGCGCTGAAACTTCAACCCTACCCGAATAGAACAGTCGGTTTAAACCGCTCCTTGAGGCCTGTTTTGTGGGTGGGAGACTCAGCTCTCCGATTATTTCTCTTAGCCTTATACCTGCAAGGGTGCTGATCGTCCTTGTGGGAGGGAGCTTCAGCTCGCGAATGCTTGGGCTGCTAGCCTGATACCTGCCCGGGTGCTGATAGCCCTTGTGGGAGGGAGCTTTAGCTCGCGAATGGTTGGGCTGTTAGCCTGATACCAGCATTGGTGCTGATAGTCCTTGTGGGAGGGAGTTTCAGCTCGCGAATGGTTGGGTCTGTTAGCCTGATGAAACTAAGGGGTGCCTTCGGCACCCTTCGCCCGCTGAAGCGGCCTCCCACAATAGTCCTGAGCCCCTGATCACTGGGGTGCTGGTAGCCCTTGTGGGAGGGAGCTTTAGCTCGCGAATGGTTGGGCTGTTAGCCTGATCACTGCAAGGGTGCTGATATTCATTTGTGTAGAGGCAGCTTTAGCTCGCGACCGTTCATGCTTCTAGCCCAACTAGATTTTAAAGCCAAGCTGCATCCCAAAAACTGTAGTGGTTAATATTAGAGACGAGTCCTGCTCTTAGTGGATTACCTACAATGTACCGGGCAACAGCTTTCAGATCCTCCTCTTGGCGAATCATACGGTCATGAAATCCATCCTGCCAAATACGCTCACCCACTCCTAAAGAGACATAGCTTTTATAACATCGTACGGCCTCTGAAAGCTTGCCGTTAAGAAGCAGAAGCCAATGTATATGATCCGGCATTACCACAAATGAAAGCGTGGTGGCTGAGTCAGCAACACGGGGATGATAGAAGCTTCTGGAAGCACAGCAGGCATCCTCAAAAGTGAGAAAGTGGGGGCAGCGTTTTTGCGTAGCAACGGTGACCAAGTAATAGCCGCCAGCCATGGAGTTCCTTCCTTTACGCAGTGCATGGCTTTTATGCATATTTTTATATCCCCCAAACGCCAAACACACTTGGCAACATCTTTAAATTCTAATTTAACTAGAATAAATTCGGATTTCCAGCCTGATAACCTGCAAGGGTGCTGATAGCCCTTGTGGGAGGGAGCTTTAGCTCGCGAATGGTTGGGCTCTTAGCCTGATAACCTGCAGGGGTTCTGATAGCCCTTGTGGGAGGGAGCTTCAGCTCGCGAATGCTTGGGCTCTTAGCCTGATAATCTGCAGGGGTGCTGATAGCCCTTTGTGGGAGGGAGCTTTAGCTCGCGAATGGTTGGGGCTGTTAGCCTGATGAAACTAAGGGGTGCCTTCGGCACCCTTCGCCGAAATGTCGGACCACCGCTGAAGCACCCTCCTACAATGGTCATCTGCTTGGTTGCAGCCCTTGTGGGAGGGAGCTTTAGCTCGCGAATTGTTGGGCTGCTAGCCTGATAACCTGATAACCTGCAGGGGTGCTGATAGTCCTTGTGGGAGGGAGCTTCAGCTCGCGATCAATGGATTTAAGGCCACAGCTCGGGCATGGGTCTGCCATTAATTCGCCATACTCCGCGCACTACATCAAACTCTAATTCGCGGGTGCCCAGCGGTAGTCCTAACCAGAGCGCTGCGACGGCGGGCGCGTCGTGCCAGGTGAAGTCGCCGTCAATTCGCTCAAGCCATTTCGCCTGTTCTTTTTCTTCACCCAAGTCGGTAACGCTCAACTCATCCAAATCGCGGGCATCGAAAAATAGCGCGCCATCGGCATCCACTCGAAGGCCTAATAGCGGGCTATTTATCGCGATGGTGGTCACGTCTAAACGCGGCGAGTCGGTGAGCATTTGGCGCAAATCTGGCTCAAGGCGGGCTAGCAACCCTTCCGCCATCGGCAGGCTGGCATCGCCCCATGAGGCTTCCTGGCGCAAGCGCCGAAACACCTGGCGCACCGCATCGGCGTTCAAGCGTGACAATTCCATCGCTATTCGGCCGTTGAGCAAGGGCGTTTCCGGCGCCTCCGAAGGAATCATCACATCGCCTACCACTAACTCACCATTTATACGCAGCTCGCTCTCGTCGAGTTCCATATGGCTGTGCAAATCTAACGGCGAAAGTTGCAAATCATAAGCGGGGTAATGCAGCTGCAGCGTTTCGATATGCAGATGATCGCGCTGAGTAAAGTGGTAGGCGTCATCAATATAAGTGTAGCGGCTTGCAAGCTCTGTTGGCCCCAGCGTGAGCTGGGCCATGCCATCGGTCAGCGTGAGCTGATCTAACAACATACGCAGATGCCAGTCACCAAATACGCCTTCTACGCGCAGCCTGCCACCGCGAACGGCTAATTCACGGCCATTTTGTTGAATCACAAAGGGCGCCAGGGAAAGGCGCAGCTCAGTGTGGCCGCTAAGCGTGTTGTAGCGACCTTTCCAGCGTGGCACGGAGGGCGCCGTCACTTCACCAACGGCTTGCTGTAATACGGTATCCAGGCGGGGTAATAACGAGCCTTCAACATCGGTACTTAAAATACCGTGCCGCGCGTTGTAGGTAAGTTCAAGGCGCCACGGGCGCCCCAAAAGCGGCGATAGAATCAATCGGCCCCGGGACGTTAACCAGCCCTGTTGGCTTTCCGTGCGGGTGACGCGCCATTCGCCACGCGCTTCTAAATCCTCTAGCGCCTGGCGCAGGCCGCGCTCAAAAAGCACGCTTGAGAGGAGCTGCGCAGCCATCCAGACAATGGCGAGAAACGCCAGTATGGGGACAATTAGACGTTCCTTGCGCATGCTACCTCCTTGCCAACGCCTTAAAGCCAACGCACCCGAAGGGCGCCATCAATCGGTAGAGCTTGGTATCCATACTATCGAGAACCGCCTTAAGGCAGCCAGAATCTACGCTTAATGCAACCAGAACCACAGGTGCATAGTACTCCAGGCATAGGCCCCTGCCATCACATCATCGATCATAATGCCAAAACCACCCGCCACGCGGCGGTCTGCCCAACGTATCGGCCAGGGTTTAAACACATCGAAGATGCGAAATACCACAAACCCCCATAGTGCGGCTTCCCATGAGAAGGGCACGGCGGCCATCGTCAGCCAGTAGCCGACAAACTCATCCCACACGATGCCCGAGTGATCGTGTACCCCTAAGTCGTGGGAGGTTTTGTCGCATAGCCACACCCCGACAACAAAGGCCACGAAGCAGATACCTAAAAACCACCCTAGCGGTAAATCCGCCATGATCCAGTAGAAAGGAATCGCCGCTAGGGTACCAAAGGTGCCGGGCGCCCAAGGGACGGTACCGCTACCTAAGCCAAAGGCAAAAAAATGCGTTGGGCGGTGCCAGACACTTTTCGGTGCACGATTCATGGCGCTTCCCCACTAAAATGCTGCCAGCCAACGTAGCCGCTTATATCGGTTTTATCGGTGGCGCTAACCCCCAACGTGCGACGACAACGACCGATGACCGTAAGCGACAGGCCTAATGCCGCTAAACGCTGCTGCGCTTCGGATACATTATCCGCGCTTAGCGTCACCAGCAGCTCATAATCATCGCCACCGCACAGCGCGGCCTGCAGGGCCGCGTTGCGACCTAAGGCGTCCTCCAAGCCATCGGCCAACGGCAAGGCGTCCAGATCCAGCACCGCGCCTACCTGGGACGCCTCGCGAAGATGCCCCAAGTCGGCCAGGAGCCCATCGGAAATATCCAGCGCGGCGGTGGCCAGGCCGCGCAATGCCACGCCAGCCGCCAAACGCGGTTGAGGCAGCAAATAACGGCTTAGCAGTGGATGGGATAGATCGCGTTCACCGCGTTGCCAGAGGGCAAGGCCGCCTGCCCCGCCGCCAAGCGCACCGGTGACGGCAATAACATCACCTGCCTGAGCACCGCTGCGGGTCAGCGCTTCGCCCACCGGGACTTCGCCCATGACGGTCACGCCGATGGAAAGCGCGCCGGAGGTAACGTCGCCGCCCACTAAGCCAGTGGCGTGCTGCTGGTTGAGCGCATGAAAACCACGCGCATAGTCAGTCAGCCAAGCGTGGGTCGCTTCGTCGTCGGCGAACTCACGCTGATCAAGGGTTAACGCCATCCAACACCAGCGCGACGTCGCCCCCATGGCGGCTAAATCGCTCAGCGCGACGGCCAAGGCACGGTGACCCACCGCGAACGCCGGGGCATCGTGAGGAAAGTGCACATTGACCACCGAGGTATCAACGCTCACCGCCAGCTGTTGGCCAGCGGGCGGTAACAATAGCGTGGCATCGTCTCCACATCCTAGTGTGACGCCGTTTGACGCGGTCGCCGCCTCCTGCGACGACATAAAGTAGCGTCGAATCAAATCAAATTCGGCAAGCACAAAGGCCCCTTAAACGCATTGTCATGACGCGCGCGTTCAAAGACGACGAGCGCTGACCTCGGCACTGCGCAGGCGAATCGCCAGCTTATCGAGAATGCCGTTCACGTATTTATGGCCGTCGGTGGCACCAAATGACTTCGCCAACTCAACGCCTTCGTTAATGACCACACGATAGGGTACTTCCATACGGCGGGAAAGCTCATAGGCGCCAAGCCGTAAGATCGCCAGCTCTACCGCATCAAGGTCTTCCAGGCGGCGATCTAACAGCGGCGAAATATCACGATCCAGCTCCGCTTTGAAGCGCACCGTGTTATGGAGCAGCTCATGGAACAGCGCCTTATCGGCGATTTCCATCACTTTTACCCAGTTTTCATGATCTTCCAGATCGTCATCGGCGACTTGGCTACGAAACTCGGCTTCAATCGTGGTAATAGACTTACCGGTCATCTGCCACTGATAGAGCCCCTGCACGGTTAACTCACGCGCGGCATGGCGGCTCTGCTGAGCGGCAGAGGCTTTGCGCTCGCTCATTGGGTGTCTCCCAGAGCGCGCAGCAGAGAGACCATTTCCATCGCAGCCATGGCGGCGTCGGTACCTTTATTGCCGGCTTTGGTCCCCGCACGCTCAATCGCTTGCTCAATGCTTTCAACGGTCAATACGCCGTTGGCGATGGGCGTATCAAACTCAAGCTGCAAGTGATTAATCGCCGTATTGCAGCCACCTGCCACGTACTCAAAGTGGGGCGTGCCACCGCGAATCACCGCGCCCAAGGCAATCACCGCGTCGGGTTTCATCACCTTTAGCACGCGTTTAACCGCCAGCGGCAGCTCCCAGGCACCCGGCACGTGAACAATATGGATATGCTCTACATCCACGCCGTGGCGGGTCAGGCTGTCGACGGCGCCTTCCACCAGGCTATCTACCACGTGATGGTTAAACCGCCCCACCACGATGACATAGCGGCCATCGACATCAACAAACGTACCTTCAACTTGAGAAAGGGATTGCATTAAATTTAGTCCTGCTGAGTTAGTTCTGCGAAGTTAGTTCTGTTGAGTTAGCTCTGCTCAGTTAGTCCTGATGATTAGCTGGCTCATACGCCGTGTCATTAGGGCCCAGGAGCTCAACGACTTCGAGATCAAAGCCGGACAGCGCCGAGAACTTCCACGGTGAACTAAGTAAGCGCATTTTACCCACGCCCAAATAGCGCAGAATCTGCGAACCGGTGCCGATGGTCAAGTAGTTACCGGCGCCGTCAGAGTCGCTAGTGCGCGGCTGACGCACGCGTTCCAAAAAGATATCGAGCTGGTCTTTTAAATCCTGATGCGGGCGGGCATCATCGATTAGCACAAACACACCCGGCGCTGAACCGGCGATCTCTTCGAGCGCCCGGTGGGCGTCCCAGCGGCACTGCTCGCCTTTCATCAACCCCATCACATCGCGCAGTGTATCGCTAAGATGCACGCGTACCGTGGTGGATTGCTCAGGCGTTGGCTGACCATTGACCAGGGCCAAATGGTGAGCGCCCTGGATACGGTCGCGAAACACGTGCAAGGCTAACTCACCCTGGGAGGTCATCACCGTTGACGCTTCCACATGATCGATGGTCTGCTCGTTAACGATACGGTAGTGAATCAAATCCGCGATGGTACCGATTTTAATCCCGTGCTCATGAGCAAAGGCTTCAAGCTCTGGGCGACGCGCCATGCTGCCGTCATCGTTCATGATCTCGCAGATCACGCCGCTGGGATCACAGCCCGCCAAAGACGCCAAATCGCAGGCGGCTTCGGTATGCCCGGCACGACGCAGCACGCCACCCGGTTCAGCCATCAGCGGGAAAATATGCCCTGGCTGAACAATGTCGGTCGGCTTGGCATGGGGCGCGGCCGCCGCTTGGACGGTTCTGGCCCGATCCGCAGCAGAAATGCCCGTGGTAACGCCTTCGGTGGCCTCAATCGAGAGGGTGAATTTGGTGCCAAAGCCGGAACCGTTATCGCGCACCATCAGCGGCAGATTAAGCTGCTCACAGCGGGCGCGGGTCATCGGCATACAAATCAAGCCGCGGGCAAAACGGGCCATGAAGTTGATATGCTCGGCCTGCACCATTTCGGCGGCCATGATGATATCACCTTCGTTTTCGCGATCCTCGTCGTCCATGAGAATCACCATTTTGCCTTGGCGGATATCGTCCACCAGCTCGGCGATAGGGGCTAGGCCTCTAGAGGAGGGGTGCGCCATGGAATCTCCAATTAATGTTTTCACAAACGGTTGTCACGAACGGTTGTCACGAAAACGGCAGTCGCGAAAGGGCGTCACGTTAGCGGTGATTTAGCGCGTCAGGGTACCTTGCTATCGCCGCTTGCGCTAGGGGAAGCGATAATGCGCCAATCGCGCCCCACCGCCCGCATATCGTGAATGATTAAACGCCGCTGATCGGCCATACGCGAGAGCCCTGGCAGCGCAAACAGCGGCCGCGCCTCGCCGCCTAGCAGCGTGGGGGCAACAAACAGCTGCAGTTCATCAACCAGCTCGGCATCCAGCATGGCGCCCGCTAAGGTGGCGCCGGTTTCCACCAGCAGTTCGTTAACCTGCTCATTTTCGGCTAACCACTGCAGCATGGCCACTAAATCGATACGGCCGTCGCTACCGGCGGGCAACACCTGGACCTCGGCGCCCGCCTGAGTTAGCCGTTGGCGCTTTTCAGCAGCGTGGTCGGAGGTGGTAATGATCAGCGTGCGCCCCGGCTCGCTCAAACAGGCCGCCGCCAAGGGTAAGCGCAGCCGAGTGTCTAAAATCACCCGCAGCGGCTGGCGGCGAACCACTTCCTCAGCGTTGTCGAGCTGTAGCTGGTCAGCGCGTAACGTCAGCCGCGAGTCGTCCATAATGATCGATTCGACGCCGCTTAATATCGCACTGGAGCGCGCTCGTAAGCGCTGGACGTGGCAGCGCGCTTCGGGCCCGGTGATCCACTGCGACTCCCCCGACCCCATCGCGGTGCGCCCGTCTAAACTCATCGCCATTTTCAAGCGCACAAAGGGGCGTTGTTGTGACATGCGGGCAATAAAACCGGGATTGAGCGCGCGCGCCTGGCTTTCCAGCAAACCCACTTTGACCTCGATACCGCCTTCTTCAAGGATGCCAATACCGCGACCGCTCACCTGGGGGTTAGGGTCTACCATCGCAATCACTACCCGCGCTACGTTGGCGTCCCGCAGCGCCACCGCACAGGGGCCGGTTCGGCCAGTGTGCGAACAGGGCTCCAGGGTCACATAGGCGGTCGCGCCCTGGGCCTGCTCACCGGCGGCCTTCAAGGCGTGGATTTCGGCGTGGGGTTCACCGGCACGCAGGTGAGCACCTTCGCCGACAACCTGCTCATCGCGCACAATGACACAGCCCACCCGCGGGTTGGGGTCAGTGGTGTACAAGCCCTTTTCCGCCAGCTGCAGCGCCCGGGCCATGTAATAATGGTCGGCCTGGCTAAAAACACCGCTCATTTTGACGGCCCTTGAGACGGTTCTTGAGAGGGTTCTTGAGAAAGTCGATCGATCTCAGCGCGAAATTCGTCCAGGTCCTGAAACTTGCGATACACCGAAGCAAACCGGATGTAAGCCACATGGTCGAGGGTTTTAAGCGCCCGCATGACCGACTCGCCAATATCACGGGCGTTGATTTCGCGGTCGCCCCGCGCGCGCAAGGTTTGACGAATGCGCTCTACCGCCGCCTCAATCGCTTCAGCGCTGACCGGGCGCTTTTCCAGCGCACGCAGCATGCCTGCCCGCAGTTTGGCTTCATTAAAGCTCTCTCGGGAACCGTCGGATTTCACCACCCGCGGCATCACCAGCTCAGCGGTTTCGTAAGTAGTGAAGCGCTCTTGGCAGTTCGCACACTGGCGACGACGGCGTACTTGGTCGCCGTCGGCAACCAAACGCGAATCAGTCACTCGGGTATCGTTTGCACTACAAAAAGGGCAATGCATAGCGGTCAACCTGTTGTCAGCCCGTGTCGGTGTACCGCACGAGTTAGCGTGTTATACCTATCAATGTGTGTGCTATTAATGGCGTTTATACGGGTTATGATCACCCAATGCTAAACTAGTAAAAACGCTAGCCCAGCGTTTAAACGCGGTACCAACCTCGCATTGTAACGATTTGGCACACAAGCTGCAGCGTTTGTGGCAGATTGTTTATCAGGAGTTATCCATGTCCCCTTTCGAGCAGACCGTTCACGACTACCTTAGCCACCTTTATGGCCATCGAGCTGGCGAGGTGCAACGGCGCTTAAACCAACGTCTTGAGCACTTTCAACCGCTTGCCCCGCTTTCTTCCGCTCCCACCGAGGTATCGGCAAAAAATGCACCATCATGGAGCGAAAAAGACCAGTGGGTCATCAGCTATGGCGACTCGATTATTCAGGAAGGCACGCCACCGCTGGCGGTACTCAGCGACTTTCTCCAGCAGCGCCTGGGCGATCGCATCAGCGGTGTGCACGTGCTGCCTTTCTTTCCCTGGAGCAGCGACGACGGTTTTTCGGTCATTCACTACCGGGAAGTCAATACCGAGCTAGGCGACTGGTCGCATATCCGCGAACTGGCCAGCCACTACGACCTGATGGCGGATCTAGTCCTCAACCACGTCTCGCGGGAATCGCTTTGGTTCGTGGATTACCTGAGCGGCAGCCTGCCCGGCCGCGACTACTTTATCGAAGTTGACCCCAATACCGATGTGTCCCAGGTAGTACGCCCGCGCAGTAACCCGCTGTTAGTCCCTGTTGCCACCCGGCGCGGCACACGCTATTTATGGGCCACATTTTCCGAAGACCAGCTGGATCTCAACTTTGAAAACCCGGATGTGCTGCTGGAATTCATCGGTATTTTACTGTTCTACCTAGAGCAAGGCACACGCATTATCCGCTTGGACGCGGTGGCCTTTCTGTGGAAACGCCTGGGCACCGCCTGCATCCACCTGCCAGAAACCCACACCGTCGTGCGGCTATTACGCGCTATTGTGGACCATGTCGCCCCGGGGACCTTATTGGTGACCGAAACCAATGTACCCCATATGGAGAACATCAGTTATTTAGGGCTGCAGCGGCTGCCCAAGGGGCCGCCGGATGAAGCGCATATGATTTATCAATTCACCCTGCCGCCCCTGCTGCTACATACCTTAACCCGGGGAGAAGCCAGCACCCTGCAAACCTGGCTTGCTAGCCTGCCCGTGCTGCCCGCCCACTGTACTTACCTGAACTTTACCGCCAGCCACGATGGCATTGGCGTACGCCCGCTGGAAGGCTTGCTGCCCGACCACGAGCGCGATGCACTGCTAGAACTGATGCATAAATTCGGCGGCTTTGTCAGCATGCGCAGCAACCCCGACGGCAGCGACACGCCTTATGAAATTAACATTACCTGGTTTGAAGCCATGCGTGGCACCCGTCGCGGCCCTGACCCCTGGCAGATCGCTCGTTTTCTGTGCAGCCAGGCGATTATGCTCAGCCTGCAAGGCATACCCGCGCTGTATATCCACACGCTCACCGGTACGCTGAACGATGTAGAAGGCGTTGAGCGCAGCGGTCGCCTGCGTTCGATCAACCGGCGGCGCTGGCAGCGCAGCGAGCTAGAGCTACTCATCGACAGCCCTTCCACACCCACCCACGATGTTTTCCGCGCGTTAAATCGCTTATTGGATCAACGTCGCCAAGAGCCCTGCTTTCACCCCAATGCGGCTCAGCGAGTGCTGGACTCTTCTCCGGCATTGTTAGCCGTAGAGCGCGGCCCGTTAAAGGATGGACGTCGCCTGCTCGCGCTGTATAACGTCACCGACCTTCCGCTACCCCTAGAAAAGGTGGGCGAGGCGGTGACCCAAGCGCTTAGCAAACACGACTGGCAAGCACTCGACCCCGCTAACCCGTGGGAAGCTAACGGCGCCCTTCCGCCTTACGCGGTACGCTGGCTGGTAGCTACTCGCTAAGCGGACGATGGAATTTAAAAACGCTCTTAAAAACGCTGTTAAAAACACAATAAACAAAAAAATAACGGCAATGTGGCGTTTCTCGCTAACGTCCTTGCCGAAAAGGCCGATGAAATAGGTGGGATAAATCGAGCAAGCACGGCTCACTGATGTCACCTAAAACCAAACAGGAAATACATGACACGCTTAACGACGACACAAAAGCTGTGGGGAACACTGGGGATTATCTGGATCGCCATGCTATTGCTAGTGGGCTGGCTAGCCTGGGAGAACCGGCAAACGATTGAGAGCGAACGCCGCGACAGCATTCAGTACGTGGTAGAAAGCGTGCAGGCGCAGCTTGCCGCCCTGCAAGAACGGGTCGCCGCGGGTGAACTCAGCCTTGAAGAAGCCCAGCAGCGCGCCATCGATAATATGGCTAGCGTCAGTTTTGGCGACGGAGAATATATTTTCGCCTTCAACGACGACCTACAAATTGTCTCTCACCCCAACCGCCCCCGCGGTGAAGACATGAGCGCCTACCAGGATGCCAGTGGCATGGATCTTTACGCCGCTTTCCGTGAGGCTGCAAAAGCCGGCGGTGGGCACGTTGACTACTACTCACGCCGTATAACGGGCGATGAACAGGTGCCGAAAACCAGTTACGTGGCCTATCTTCCTGAGTGGCAGTGGTCGCTCGCCACGGGCGTTTATGTCGACGACATTAATGAAGCCTTTATTGCCGGTTTGATTCGCTCGATTGTGATACTGCTGATTATTGGGCTACCGGTGACGCTGCTGATGGGCTGGGTTATTCGCGACGTTTCTCGTCGTTTAGGGGGTGACCCTCGCTACGCCGCCAGTGTAGTGCGGCATATCGCCGATGGCGATCTTACCCAAGTCACTCAGCTTTCGGCCAAAGACCAGCAAAGTTTACTGTTTGATATCAACCGCATGCGTAAAACCCTCGCCGAGACGATTGGCGATATCTACCACGGCGCAGACCAGGTCAACAGTGGCGTTGAGCAGATCGTGGGCGTTAACGAAGAGCTTTCCACGCGTACCGAACAACAGGCGGCCTCTTTAGCCGAAACGGCGTCGAGTATGGAACAGCTCACCGCCACGGTGAAGCAGAACGCCGACCATGCCGATCATGCCCGCACGCTGGCCACCCGAACGGCAGACAGCGCCCAGCGCGGCAGTGACTCCATGTCCAACGTGATTTCCACCATGGCGACGATTAACGAAAGTGCCACGCAAATGAGCACCATCGTCAACACCATTGATGGTATCGCCTTCCAAACCAATATCCTGGCGCTTAACGCCTCGGTGGAAGCCGCACGGGCCGGTGAGCAAGGGCGTGGCTTTGCGGTGGTTGCCAATGAAGTGCGCCAGCTAGCCAGCCGCTCGGCTGCCGCCGCTCAAGAGATCAAAACCCTGATCGAGGCGTCAGACAACAAAGTCACGGAAGGCAGCCGCCAGGTCCGCGATACCGGCGATGTCATCAACAGCATGGTGAATGACATTAAACAGCTCAGTACGCTGGTTCAGGATATTTCTGCCGCCACCATTGAGCAAAGCAGCGGTATCGAGCAGGTCAACCAAGCGGTAACGCAAATGGACCAAATGACCCAGCAAAATGCCAGCCTGGTGCAAGAAAGCACCCAGGCGACACAATCGCTCGCCCAGCTGAGCGATCAGCTGCGCCAACTGGTCGCCCACTTCCGCATTAACCAGAGCGAAAGCCGCGCTCAGGCTAACCTGCCAGCCGCGCCCGCTGCTTCACAGGCGTCCCACCAGCACAGCGATTTCTAGCGCCTAGCTACTAATCGCCAAGCACTTAAAGCTAAGCACTTAAAGTAAGTGTCATAAAATTAGAAACAGAGCCTTAAAAAGGCCAGCTACCTTCGGGTAGCTGGCCTTTTCATTGAGATAGGCTTTTTTGGGATAAACCTGAAGCGCTACACCTTACCTTGATTATCCAGCTCAACGGCTTCATGCATGCGCGTGAGCAGGTCCGGTACGGCGGCCTGTACGCGGTTCCAACTGGGGATAAAAGGCCGCTCGCGGGGGTTGTCCAGAAACAAATTGCCCGCTTCGAGTAGGTTACTGGCGAATAGCTCCACCGCCTGCTCTTCGCTGTGGCGGTCAAGCTTTAAACCATTCATGGTGGCATCGTGGTCATAGGCTTCAATCAAATCTAACGCAAAGCGGTAATAGGTCGCTTTAAGCGTACGGAAATCTTCGCTGCTAAACGTGACACCCTGGGTCGCCAATTTACGGTAAAGCGCTTTTGAAATATCCAGACTCATGCGGTTTAAGCCGCTATTTGGGTCATCTTCGCTGACCGGCTGATGCTTGTGATCATAGGCATCGGCGATATCGACCTGGCACAGCTGGCGCAATGAATAGTTGCGCTGCAACTCCGACAAAACGCCGATCTCAAGCCCCCAATCAGCGGGAATGCGAATGCCCTCCAGCACTTCGCTGCGCATGGCAAATTCGCCCGAGAGCGGGTAGCGAAAACTATCCAAATAGTCGAGATAAGGCAGCGGCCCGCAAACGGTTTTCAGCGCACGCAGCAACGGCGTCACCAACAGCCGTGCAACCCGGCCGTTTAGCTTTCCCTCCGCGATGCGCGGGTAGTAGCCTTTACAAAAACTGTAGTGAAAGCTCGGATGGGCCACCGGATACATCAAGCGCGCCAGCAAGCCCCGCTCGTAGGTCAAAATATCACAGTCGTGCAGCCCTACCACCGTCGAGCGGCCTGAGGACAACATATACCCCGCGCAGTACCACACATTGCGCCCCTTGCCGGGCTCTTGCGCACCCAGCCCGTGTTCTGCCAGCTCCGCATCCAGAGCGCTGAGCCGTGGGCCATCGTTCCATAAAATGCGCGTATGCTGCGGTAACCGCGAAAAAAAATCGCGGGCATATAAAAATTGCTCACGATCAGCGCGGTCCAGGCCAATCACGATCTCACTGAGATAAGGCACTTTAACCAGCTCATCAACAATCGCCGACAACGCCGGCCCTTCCAGCTCCGAAAAGAGCGAGGGCAGAATCAAGCCCATCGGGCGGCGACGCGAGAACTGACATAGCTCCTGCTCAAGCGCCTCTACCGAGCGCCGAGTCAGGTTGTGAAAATCGGTAATGATACCGTTTTGATGAAAGTCACTCATGCGCTTAACTCCCTGAAATCATTAATCACGCTATCCCTTTTTCCCGCCGCCGCTAAACGGCGGTCATCTCGCCCCCACCAGTGGGCCACCCCCTCAGCCCAGCCGGTAGGTCCGGTTGCTTGCGTGCGATAGAGCGACGTATTACGCGGTTCGACTGCTAAGTCGTGACAGCCACGGATCACCACCGCCTGGTCGACCGCCTCAAGCATCGAGACATCATTAGGCCCATCGCCCAGGCCAAGCGAACGCGGATGGCAGCCGCGTAAAGCGGTAAAGCGTTTTATCAGCCACTCAACGGCGTTGCCTTTATCGGCCGAGCGCCCCATCACATGCCAAAAACGCCCACCTTGGGTCAGTTGCAATCCATCGCCTTCCAAGGCCGCTCGAAAAGCTGCCAACGCCGTATCGCTGTCTTGCCATATCAGCGGCTCGCTGCCCTCCCGCTGACGCGCATCACGCGCTCGAGCGCCGTCAAGCCCGGTGAGCTCCATTACCTCCGGCAAGCGCATCTCGCCCATGCGTAAAAAACGCACGTCGAGACGCTCACGCCATATGTTCAAACGGGCACGAATAAAGCCAATATCAACGCCAGGGTGCTTGATAACCATGCCATCACGACCGCTTCCTGGGCGGTCTAAACGCGCATGGCACCAGCCCGGTGGCAAACCAATCACCGCGCCATTCTCAGCAATAAACGGCGTGCCAGTGAGGCCCAGCGCTTCACGCAGGGGGAGTAACTCAGCACGGGTTTTACTGGTCACCGGTATCACCGGCACCCCCACCTGCTTCAGTTCGGCGAGCCACGGTGCCGCTGGGGCAAAGTCATAGCTGTGGTGATCCAACAGCGAGCCATCTAAATCGGTGACGACCAGACGCGGCTGCGAAGCAGGGTCTGCCGGAGAAAGCAGCACTGAAAGATTAGCGGATTCAGGCATAGCACTACCTCTTTTCGGTCGCAACGCTGTTATGAAATGGCGTTAAGACAGCCTAACGGGATTACCTATCAACGTTACCTATCCAACGTTACCTATTAACGCTGCTTATTGACTATAGCAATTAGCAATTTATACAGAGCAAGTTACACGCCAAAACCGAGAAGTACTTTTTCAGCAAGCGGTTACATGCCCTGGAAACGGTGCTTAGTTTATCAATACGCGATGGCACCAAAATAAGGCGCCCAAACTGCACCATTAAAGTGCATGAAGCAGAACGGTGCGCGCCGTTTACCTTGTTACCGCAGGGCCAAGCGAAAAAAGACAGATAAAAGTAAAAAAAAAGTGACACAGCACTTGGCAGCGCCGTATAAATAGCTATACTGAAATTGTACCCGCTGGTGATCCTGTACACCCCCTCACCTGATTCCAGCGGGCTGCAGTGAGCCAAGCCCTTTGATGCCCGCCTCCCCCGGCGGGCTTTTTTTATGTGACGGCTTTTTTATATAAATAACGTCAAAGTAGCAGGCCCTATGAAATGTAGCTTTATTTGCTACCGATTTATCCAGCTACTCAACATGGATCACGACTTCCACTCGGCGATTTCTTGCCCGCCCTTCCGCCGTATCGTTACTGGCTAATGGCTTCGTAGCGGCCAAGCCCACCGCGCGCAGGCGCTCAGCATCGACACCGGCGGCTTCCAACGCTTCTACAATGGCAATGGCCCGGGCGCTAGACAGCGCCCAGTTAGACGAAAATTCATCGGTGCTAATCGTTTGGCTATCCGTATGACCTTCTACCCAGACTTCGCCATCGTAGCGCTGAATGGTCTCAAGCAAACTGCCCACTAACGACGACCCCTCGTCGGTTAGCTCGGCCGTTGCTGAAGGAAACAGCAGTTTATCCTGCACGCGCAGGCTAATTCCCTCCTCCACTCGCGACACTTCAACGCCATCCAGGTCGGGCAAGTAAGCCGATTCTTCAACACGCTGGGAAAGCGCCTGATTCAAGGCCAGCGCACCGGACACCGACTCATCGCTTACCGCCTGTACATTCACCGGGGGCCGATCGGTTAACACCACCATATAATCAGCAAGGGGCGACGAAAAATCATCGCTGCCCGCAGGCATCAGCAATTTAGGCAGGGAACGCGACGGTGCGGCTAATAACGGCGGCACACCCACCCTAATACGCCGGGGCAGCCCAGCCACACCTAACGCCGTGCTAATCGCCACCGGGCTTAATCCCGAGCCACGCCATGTGGCACGCATAGAATCCTCACGCATGGCCATGGCCTGAGATAATGACGCAGGCAAAGGTACTTCCAGCGTAGCTGGCAACGGCTGGTCATCATCACCGGGGGAGCCTCCTGCCAGCCAATCAGGGTTTGTTGCCCCTGCAGCCGCTAGAATGACTACAAACAGTGCCACCAGCAGCGTCATGATATCGAGATAGCTGATCATCCAACCGCTATTATTATCGCTTTCATGATACGCCGACATTAGCGAATCATGGCGCGGACCGCGGCGGTGATCTTCAAGCATGGGTATTATCGCTCATTCAAGTTTTTAACCTCGTGGCCGATCTAGCTATTAACATCTAATTAGGCACGTCAAATCAGGCGTGGCAAACTAATCATTACTAACCAAACATTGCGAGCCTGGCATTACGAACCAAGCAAGCCATACAGTCTATCAAAAGCCGTTTTGTAGCGAAAAAGGAACCCGCAGGTGCGCACCCGTCCCCTATCTTGTCAATTAGCTTATTTCGTACGCCCTGTTAGCTTGGGGCTGGCGAGCTTAATGCTCAGCGGCTGCTTTTATGCCAATACCTCACAGGCGCCCATCGCCACAACATTTCCCTACACCGAACAGCAGCGTATGCAGGCAGCCCACCACTGGGATGTGCTCGCCCGCCACGAAGCAACCCGCATTTTGCAACGCGAACGCGTCCGCAATCGCGATCTACATATCGACCCGGCCGACCAAGAGGCATTACATGCTTACAGCGGGGGTGAGTTTGAGCGGGGCTTTCGTACGCTGCTGACCAGTGAGCTGGTATCGCGGGGCGCCAATCTCACCACTGTCCCCACGGCAAACAGCGCTAACATCAGCATTGATGTTGAAGTCGTCGAGCATCGCGATCGCGATTTTGTCCGCCCACCCGCTGGGGCGTTTACCGCCTTAACCGCTGGTATCGCGGTGGCTACCATCCCCATTAATCATTGGGCCGAGCCTGCCCTGGGGTTAATCCCCGCCGCCATGCTCGCCGACACCACCAGTGGCAGCTGGACCCATACCGGTAACGAAGAGATCATTGTGACCACGCAAATTATCGATGGCGAACGAATTCTCTACTCTTCCTCCAACATTTACTACATCAATGCCGGTGATCGCCGTCAATACGCCCCTCAACGCGTGCCTCAGGCGCCGACAACACCGTCCGTTTCAATTACTGATACCTGGTAACTTCATGCTGATGACACTTTTTACTGGATGGCGCGCTCGCTTTATCAACCGCTCAACCCGTGCGGCGGCGACCGGCATAATGCTACTCCTGCTGGCAGGCTGTAGCGCGCTGGGCAATGCTAACAACATGGCCGCCGAACCGGAACCTGATCTTTCTGAACTGGTTCACGCCGCCGCCGAACAGATGGTTGCCGGCAATCCGGAGCTCACCCGCTACAGCCCGATGATTGCCGCCACCTTCGTAAGCATCGACAATCTCAGCCAATCGTCGACGCTTGGCCGCATCAGCTCGGAAATCATGGCCTCAGCGCTATCCCGCCAGGGCATGCAGGTTCGCGAAGTCAAAATGCGCGACAGCATGTTTATCGAAGAGAGCGTGGGCGAGTTGATTCTTTCCCGCCAAGTTCAGCGTTTAAGCGCCCAGCATAATGCCCGCTCGATATTGATGGGCACCTATGCACAAGGCCAGGACTATATCTATGTCAGCGCCCGCGTCGTCCGCTCAAGCGACGCCATGGTGCTAGGCAGCGCCGATTTCCGCCTGCCGTTGAATAACAACACGCGCAGTTTGTTAGAAGGCCAAGGGAGCTGGTGAGGACTGACAATAGGCTCGCGATGCATTTGGCTGCCAACCTGATTACCGCTCTTATTATTGTGGGAGGTAGCCTGAACTCTGCACTGATGCCAAAAGCTACTTGTGGGAGGTAGCTTTAGCTCGCGACCGTGCAGGCTACCAGCCAGCTGAATCTAAGGGGTACCTCCGGCACCCTTCGCCGAGATGTCGGACCACCGAATTGTCGGACCACGCTGAAGCGGCCCCCCACAACAGATAGCTGGCTTAGTGGTTGCGATCTGAATCGTGAGATACAAAATAGCCGATCAATCTTAAATCCACATTAGATGACGAATAGCCTCACGCACAAAGGCTAGGCGGCGAGTTTCTTCATCCGCGCTGAGCTCTCGGATGCGGTTCATCACTTTCTTTGACACCTCAGTGTTTGAATAGCTCCTCAAGAGAATTAGCAGTGAGAATTTTATCAGACCACTTATCTAATTGATTGCTATTAGCCTGCTCTAGACGTTGCTGCGCCCACTCAGGTAATTCACCAAACTTCATCTTAGCTAGCTTGGAAAGTAAATGGGCCTCACCTTCCCGCCGAGCATCGTTTAAAAACGACACCTCATCCCGTAGCGCCCGTTCACGCACAAACGCGAGGCGACGGGTCTCTTCATCTGCGCTGAGCTCACGGATACGGCTCATGGCACGCTTGACTGGTTCATGGGCGACATTGGCCATGGTGAGTTCCTCCTGCCAGTGCTTAAAGAAGGTGATCCAGGCGCGCAGAGGGCCTTCTGGCAAGCCCAGGCGATCCGCCTTGTTGAGTTCGATCAGGTTCATCTGCAAAACGTTCCCAAGCGAAATTTTGGGCTGGCGTTCATCGCGCATTTCAAAACGCCATACTGCCTGCTCGCGCTCGGCCACTGTTTCCGTGAACAGGTCGAAGTCCAGCAAGTGCAAGCCCACCGAGGCGCGCAGCTCCTCGTAGTCCTCCCCGGCGCTCAGCTGACCCCCCAACGTGCGGGTCAGGTAGAACAACCCACGCTTATGCCACGCGCCATAACGGCGTACCTGCACCTCAACATTGTAGCAGTTGCCTTCGCCATCGCGGGCCAACACGTCGAGGATGATGTACTTGCCGGTCAGTTCTACCGCCTCAATGTTCGGGTTGAGAATTTCCACCGAGGCAATGTCAGGCAGATACACAGAGGGCAGCCACCGGGACTGTCCTTTTTTGTGCGTAAGGCGGGGAACGTGTCTGCAGAGGAAGTAATGCTTTGCGAAGCCCTTCTGAAAGTGCTCCAGGAGCGAGAAGATCACGAGTTGTACTACTTCGATGAGTCAGGTTTCTCGCAGTCCTCATCGGTACCCTATGCATGGAGCGCTATCGGCAAGCTAAAGCAGGTGCAGGCGGGAGCGTAGGAGCGCAACTTGTTGCGCGATCAGCAACTATCCCGCCACCAAAAATCACTCATACACCACAGGCAAAACAACACTGATGGGCCGCCCGGCTTTGTGGGCCACTGCTTCAATCGATGCTTTAAACGCCTCGCGGGCCTGGTCATCACCATGAACCAAACGGACCTCCCGCGGCCAGCGGCGCATCCGCTTGATGAAATTAAGCAAATCGCGCTGCCCGGCGTGCGCCGAATACCCGCTGATGGTGGTGATACCGGCGCGAATATCCACCCGCTCGCCATCCAGTTCGACCCAACCACCCCCAGGCCCGTAACGCTGAATATCGCGCCCTGGCGTACCCGCCCCTTGATAACCCACAAACAACACTTGATGACGTGGGTCGCCAAGCATTGCCTTTAGATAGTTCACCACGCGCCCGCCCGCACACATACCGCTGGCGGCAATCACCACCGCGGGACGGCCGCTTTCAGCAAGATAGCGCACGGTTTGCTCGTGGGTTTCATGCTCATCCACCGTATACACATTATCGAAACTCAGCGGATGCCTACCTGAGCGCAAACGGCGTTGCGCCTCATCATCCCAGTAGGGTTTCAATTGCCGATACACCTGCGTAAAGCGCGCCGCCAATGGCGAATCAACAATGATTTCCAAGGCACGCCAATCAGACGAGGGCGGCGCTGTATGCACGATGGTTTCCAACTCATACAGCAGCTCTTGCGTGCGGCCAATACTAAACGCCGGAATAATCACCGTTCCCCGGTTAGTCAGCGCTTGCTCTATGGCCCTTTTCAACGCCTCGCCCCGCTCGCGACGGCCTTCATGGTTGCGGTTGCCATAGGTCGACTCAAGGACCAGCACATCCGCTTGATACGGTGATTTAGGCGCCGGAAGCAACGGCGTGTGCGGCGCGCCTAAATCACCGGAAAACACCACCCGCTGCTTGGTGCCTTTCGCCTTATCGTTTAGCGCCACATCCACGTAGCTGGAACCTAAAATATGCCCGGCCCGCTTTAGTTTCACCCGCATCGCCACATCAGCGGAATCAACCACGCTATGCCACTCATCGTACTTAAGTGGCACCAGCTGATGCTGTACTTTGGCTTGAAACTGTTCGATTAGGCGGGCATTACGGGTAAAGCCGATTTTCAGCGCATCCTCAATGACAAGTGGCAGAAGCAAGGCGGTAGGCTTGGAACAAATAATCGGCCCATCAAACCCCGCGGCCAGCAAATAAGGCAAACGGCCAACGTGATCAATGTGCACATGGGTAATCACCAGCGCTTTCAGCGTACTGATATCAAAGCCCACTTCAAGCTGCGCCAGGCTATCTTCAGCGGCGTCTTCCCCCTGAAACAACCCGCAATCCACTAGTAGCGAGTGCTCACTGCTGGCAATCAACTGATGACAACTGCCCGTTACCCCGCCTGCCCCACCATGATGACGTATCTCCGGCCACGTTTCTCGCGTATCCATCTGCATTTCCTTATCTAAAAAATCTAAATAAGAAACGTATCATATAAAATTAAAAAGCGCCTGACAGAGCAGGTGCAGGCGGGGGTCGTAGGAGCACAACTTGTTGCGCGATCAGCAATGCTCTATACCTGACACCGGGGGGGCCTTCCCACGCCATTAAAATGGTTGAAGGCCGCTTAAACCTGAGTTTTTGAACTCTACAGCTGAATCTGTCACGCGGGAAGGCAGGATCAGTGCTGCGTCTCGGCACACCGCTTTTCCACTTCGTCCACCGGCAACTCTTCTATTTCCGCGATTAGTTGGTCATTCATTTCGGTCAGTGCTATTAACACTTACGAGCGGTGTTGCGTTTACTTTCTAACGCACGTTGCTCCGCTTCCTGAGCTCTTCCTATCGCCCTTTTTCGATACCCAGCTGCTCACCTTCCCGCTTCGCATCATCCAAAAACGATACTTTATTCCGAAGCGCACGCTCCCGCACGAAGGCAAGTCGGCGAGTCTCTTCATCCACGCTGAGTTCGCGAATACGGCTCATCTATTTCTTGGCCACCTCAGTGCTTGAATAGCTCATCAAAGCTGTCGACAGTAAGTATCTCATCTGTCCAGGCTTCTAGCTGCTTAGTATCCGCCCTCTCCAGTTTTTCACCTACCCAGGCGGGTAACTCACCAAAACGTTTCCTCAGTAGGCGCTGTAGAACGCGACGCTCTCCTGTCATCTCTCCTTCTCGCTTCGCGTCATTTAGCAAAGACACTTCATCCCGCAACGCTCTCTCCCGCACAAACGCGAGGCGACGGGTCTCTTCATCTGCGCTGAGCTCACGGATACGGCTCATGGCACGCTTGACTGGTTCATGGGCGACATTGGCCATGGTGAGTTCCTCCTGCCAGTGCTTAAAGAAGGTGATCCAGGCGCGCAGAGGGCCTTCTGGCAAGCCCAGGCGATCCGCCTTGTTGAGTTCGATCAGGTTCATCTGCAAAACGTTCCCAAGCGAAATTTTGGGCTGGCGTTCATCGCGCATTTCAAAACGCCATACTGCCTGCTCGCGCTCGGCCACTGTTTCCGTGAACAGGTCGAAGTCCAGCAAGTGCAAGCCCACCGAGGCGCGCAGCTCCTCGTAGTCCTCCCCGGCGCTCAGCTGACCCCCCAACGTGCGGGTCAGGTAGAACAACCCACGCTTATGCCACGCGCCATAACGGCGTACCTGCACCTCAACATTGTAGCAGTTGCCTTCGCCATCGCGGGCCAACACGTCAAGGATGATGTACTTGCCGGTCAGCTCTGCCGCCTCAATGTTCGACACCTTGCGCCGGGCATTGAAAAAATCAAGATAGCTTCAAGCGCATCCGGCACTCACTGAAGGGCCAGCGTGATGAGGCGAATTTCGCAATACGCAGAGCCTTCTGAAAGTGCTCCAGGAGCGAGAAGATCGAGGCGAGCACGAGTTGTACTACTTCGATGAGTCAGGTTTCTCGCAGTCCTAATCTGTACCCTATGCATGAGCGCTATCGGCAAGCCATAGGAAGTACATAACATGTTGGCAGAACGCATTAAACAATGGCCCGAACGCTGGGAAGAAAAAGGTCGTCAAGAAGGTCGTAAAGAGGGGCAATTAGAAGCCAAACAATCAACGGCTCGCAACCTACTTGCACTTGGTGTACTCACCAAAGAGCAAATTGCTGAGGCTACGGGATTATCGGTAGAAGACGTTGCCCAGTTGCAAGCAGATCTCAAGCGCTGAGCCAACCCCATCGCCCGACAAGTCTGGCTCCTACAAGGGCTCTGCGTCTCCACCAAAGCACGTGCAGCTGAGGTC
>NZ_BJXV01000021.1 GCF_007991175.1 Halovibrio variabilis | reverse complement strand
ACTGCTGCTGATACCCGCCATTGGCGCCCAGCAGGAGAGCACCGGTGTGTTTGTGGCCGGGGCTTCTACCGCGTCCATCCTCTGGTTTAGCCTGCTGGCCTGGGGCGGCGCCGCGCTTTCGCCTTGGCTCTCTAAGCCTATCGCGTGGCGCACTATCGATGGCCTGATTGGCTTAATGATGGCGGGTATCGCCGTGCATCTCGCCTTTAATGCCGGCTGAAATACGCCTCCATCACCGCGATGACCTTATCGATATCCGCATCGCTAATGTCACGATGCGCGACGAAGCGCGTGGCGTAGAGTAGCTCGATCAAAATGCCGTGCTCTTTGAGCCAGGCGGAGAGCGGCTGAACGTGTTCGTCGGCAAAGCGGGCGAATACCATATTGGTTGCCTGAGAGGTGATCTCGACCCCTGGCAGCTTTGCTAAGCCTTCGGCCAGACGTGCCGCTCGGCGATGATCGTCGGCCAGGTCCGCCACGTGATGCTCTAACGCATACTGGCAGGCGGCGGCGATAATGCCGGATTGACGCATACCGCCACCGACGACTTTCCGCCAGCGCCGGGCGCGGTCGATCAATGCTTGCGAGCCCACCAGTGCGGAGCCAACGGGCGCTCCCAGGCCTTTTGAGAAGCATAGCGAGACGCTATCAAACGGCAGGCACAGCTGCTTAAGCGAAGTATCCGTGGCGACCGCCGCATTGAAGAGCCGTGCGCCGTCCAGGTGCGTTGCCAAACCGCGCTCACGGGCCAGTTCGGTGGCGTTTAGCACATACGCCTCGGGAAGCACTTTGCCGCCAATGGTGTTTTCCAGCGCTAGCAGTTTCGTGCGCGCAAAGTGAAAATCAATGGCTTTAATGGCGGCGCTGATTTTTTCAAGCGGCATCGTGCCATCGGCGGCGTTTTCAATCGGCTGGGGCTGGATGCTACCCAAAACCGCTGCACCACCGCCTTCATAGCGGTAGGTGTGGGCTGATTGCCCCACGATGTACTCGTCGCCTCGCTCGCAATGGGCCATCAAGGCCACTAGGTTGCTTTGCGTGCCGCTGGGGAACAGTAGCGCCGCTTCTTTGCCCGTTTGCTCGGCCAGATTTTCTTGAAACGCGTTAACCGTTGGGTCATCGCCCCATACGTCATCGCCTACCGGCGCGGCCATCATGGCGTCGCGCATGGCGGCGGAAGGGCGGGTTACCGTATCGCTGCGTAAATCAATCATGGGCATCTCCTTTTGTGTAGAGGCGGCTACTTACAGCAGGCCAGCAGGCTTTATCAAGCAAGTTTGCAGGAACCATCTATGGTTAACAGCATACTGCACGTCAAACTAGCATAGGCAATCAGATGGATCTAAAAAGTGGCTACCCCTTTTGGGCGGTCAAGAATGGTCTACTTAAAACCTTTCCACAGCTGACCCGTGACCACCAAAGCGAAGTTGTCGTGATTGGGGGCGGCATTACCGGCGCCTTGATCGCCGATGAAATGAGCCGTCACGGTCACCATGTAGTAGTGCTTGAGCGCCGGGATGTGGGCTGGGGAAGTTCTGCCGCCAGCACGGCGCTGCTGCAGTATGAAATTGATACTCACATGACCGACTTAGCGAAACGCTACGGGGAAGCTGATGCGGTGCGCGCCTACCGCGCCTGCGCCGAGGCCATCGGTGAGCTCGAAGCCTTGGCCGCTGGAATGGGGAATGTGGATTTTGAGCGTCAGCATAGCCTTTACTATGCTAGCAGCGATAAAGACGTGGCATCGCTTAAACAAGAGCTGGCGTTTCGGCAAAAGCATGGCTTCGAAGCAACCTGGCTTGAGCGCAAGACTGTTTTGGCCGAGTACGGCTTTGAGGCGCCGGGCGCGATTCTTACCCAGTTAGCCGCCAGCATGGATCCCTACCGTATGGCGTATCAGCTGTTTGCTCAGGTAGTTGAGCGTGGTGGTGAAGTGTATGACCGCACGCAAATGGAAAACATGTCGAGTGACGAGCAAGGTGTCACGTTGACGCTTGCCAATGGCGCCGCACTGCGCTGCCAACATGTGGTAATGGCGGCAGGGTATGAATCGCAGGCCTGGTTGGCCGAGTCGGTGTCGGTCAATCGCAGCAGCTATGCGCTTATTACCGACCCGCTGCCGCCAGAAGCACTAGGCAAGCTCCGTCACACCATGATCTGGGAGTCACAGCGTCCCTACCTTTACATGCGCACGACACGCGATGGCCGCTTACTGATTGGCGGCGATGATGACGATGAGGACATTCCCGAGCGGCGTGACGCACGGGTGCTGGAAAAAGCCCAAGGGTTGGCGCGCAAAGTAGAAGCGCTGTGGCCTGACTTGGCGATCAACCCCACGTTCAGTTGGGCAGGTACCTTTGCTGAAACCGACGATGGCTTGCCTTTTTTTGGCCCGCACAAAGCGTTAGGGCCCCGCGTCCACTTTGCCATGGCCTATGGTGGCAACGGGATCAGCTATAGCATGATCGGTGCCAAGCTGCTGCGCGCGGTAATTGAGGGTAGAGAGCACCCGTTGGCGGAACTGTTTTCATTTCGGCGGCTGGATTGATACAGCCTAAACGTGGCAGCGAGTCAGGTTAAAGCGTGTATTCTTAGTGAATACCCATTTGGATAAAGGCAAAGGGTTTGCACGCTCGCTAATCCGACAGGCGCTGCATTACTCGTTCACGATCTTAAACCTGCATAAGGTATATCTCATCGTGGCGGTGGAAAACGTCAAAGCGATTCATCTTTATGAAGAGAGCGGCTTTATGGAGGAAGGCCATTTGGTGCAGGAGTTCTTTATCAATGGCCAATATCGCGATGTAAAGCGGATGTATATCCTACAAGACGCCTATCTTTCTAAGCTTGTGATCGCTGAAGCACCTGAAACAAACTGGCTGTAAAGGCATAAAAAAACGCCTCGCGTTAACGAGGCGTTGGGTGCGCCGAGAAATAGCACGATGAAGGCCTTCCTTAACGCAGATAGGCCTTAATGGCATCAAACGCAGCGCGCTGTTGCTGGGCACGCTGAGCCCATACTTCCATAATCTCTACTTCTAACGATTGGGCTTGTTCAACGGGTTGTGGCATGGCGTTTACTCATTTTTCAGGGGGCATTGGTATTTTCTTATACGCGGCTTGCGTTGTGCAAAGCAGCAATTTAGCTGTGGTGGGATATTAAGGGCTTTTAAGGAGAGCCGTTAGTCAAAAAATGTAGATAAACGGCCATTTTTTGTAAGTGAACGATTACAAATACCGATATGGACTATTATCTTCTTGAATGGAAAAGGTTTTCATCACATAAAAAAGCCGGAAATTAATCCGGCTTCTGTGATTAGTTTTTGGTCACAAGGAGATCAAAGCGCCTAAGTTAGCCTAGATAGGCTTTTAGCGCCTCGGCTGCGGCATGTTGCCAGTTAGCACTCAAACCCCAGAACTCCAGAACTTCACTATCGCGTGCAGGGGATGTTGTTGAATAAGTCATAGTGTTGTCCTCCTAATGGGACTACACCTCCATTATAGCGGTTTTTTGTTGCAGTGCAGCATAATTATTGTGAGGCGTTATCGACTAGGGTCGAGCGAACGGAATGCTGCGTATTAACTCACCAGGATGAAGAGTGAGCAATCACTTCACTAATGCCCTACGACAGAGTGATATAGAATGGAGAAGACTGTTTAAATCAGTACCTATGAGGAGTTCTATGCGACTGCGCATCCTGTCTGATCTACACCTGGAATTTTTTGATGGCCACCGCGAGCTGCCTGAGGTGGACGCTGATGTGGTGGTGTTAGCCGGGGATATTCATCGCAAGAGTGAAGGATTGGCTTGGGCCCGCCACCGTTTTCCGCACACGCCGGTTATCTATGTGCCCGGCAATCACGAATTCTACGATAGCTGTATGCCACTGCTACGCGATGAGCTGGCGCTTGAAGCCGAGCGGCTCGACATTGAGCTTCTGGACAACCGTGCCGTCACCCTCAATGGCGTACGCTTTTACGGCACTACGCTATGGACTGACTTTGCGCTTTACGCCGGTGATCCAACTAAAAATCCCGCCGATACTGAGTCTAAAGCGCTGCGCTACATGCCCGATTATCGCATCGTGCAGATCGCTCCAGGGCGTGTTTTCACGCCCGACGCAAGCCGTCAACTGCATGCCGAAGCGCTTGACTGGTTAGAAAGTGAGCTGGCTAAACCCTTTGATGGGCCCAAGGTAGTGGTAAGCCACCATGCCCCGCTGCATAACTGCATTCCCGGCCAGTACCTGGGCGATGTGCTTTCCCCTGCGTTTGCTTCCAACCTGCCTCATCTAATGGGCCAGATGGATCTATGGGTGCACGGGCATGTCCACGAACCCGTGGATATTCTGCGTAACGGCACCCGTGTCATTGCTAATCCTGGCGGTTACCCTCATGAGTTTACGCCAGCGCTGTTTAAACCAGATGTTGTGGTTGAGGTTTAAAGGCTCAGTTTTTCCAAAGTTAAGTTTTAAAAGCTTAGTTTTTAAAAGCTTAGTGATAGGCCTGGGCTGCCTATAGGGATGTGAGCTGTATGGCCGCTACTGCTACTTTGGTTTAAATTTTGATCTTTGTTCTTGCGTCATATTGGCGCAATACTTATTGTCTCAGTTGTATGATGTATTACAAAGGTTGTTGGCTAACTAATCATGTCGGCTCGTTGAGTGGTCAGCATATTTTTAAAGAGGGCGCAAAGTGACATTTTCAAGAGAAGCTGTAACAAACGCTATCGGCGATGGCTTATTGTCGTTCCCGATTACGGATTTCGATAGCCAAGGCCGTTTCGATGAAGCGAGCTACCGTAAGCGCCTGGAATGGTTCATCAGCCACGAGATCTCGGCGGTCTTCGTCGCAGGTGGCACGGGAGAGTTTTTCAACCTGTCACTTGAAGAGTATCGCGAGATTGTCCGTGTTGCCGTTGAGGTGATTGATGGGCGTTTGCCGGTCATTGCCAGCGCGGGCTTAAGCGTGGCAACTGGAATCGAGTTTGCGCAAGCAGCAGAAGAGGCGGGCGCCGATGGCATCCTGCTGATGCCGCCGTACCTCACCGAGTGCCCCCAAGATGGCCTGGTGGAATATGCCCGTCAGATTTGCGATGCCACGGCCGTCAACGTGATTTATTACAACCGCGGCAACGGTATCTTGAACGCCTCATCGGTTCAGCAACTGGCCGACCAGTGCCCGAATTTGGTAGGGCTGAAAGATGGCAAAGGCGATATTCAGGCGTTAAACAAAATCGTCAAAACCGTGGGTGATCGTCTGGTGTATATCGGTGGCGTACCCACGGCGGAAATTTTTGCCGAGGCCTATGTCTCCATTGGCGTGAACACCTACTCATCTGCCGTTTTCAACTTCGTACCGGAAATGGCGGTGAAATTCTACAAGGAATTGCGTAAAGGTAATAAAGACGTGGTGAAACAGATCACCAACGACTTTTTTATTCCTTTCGTGGATCTCAGGGATCGAAAAGCGGGCTATGCCGTTAGCCTGATAAAAGCAGGCGCTGACATCGTGGGTCGTCCCGCGGGTAGTGTCCGCGCGCCACTTGTAATGCCAACCCAGGAGGAGTGTCAGGAGCTTAAAAAGCTGATCGATAGTGTTAAGTAGTGAGATAAGAAGCCGCTTATTCCTAAGCTGCTAACTCATTAGGCCACTGAGCTATAACAATTTAACAATGAGCAAAAGAGGTGAAAGTATGATCGTTTCCAACAAGTTAATGACCAGTGTCGGTTCCGCAGCGCTGATGGCAGCATTGAGTGTCAGCTCAGGTGTTGCCATGGCCCAGGACGGCCCACTGCGCGGCAACGTGCGCATCGTCATCGGCTCGACCTCCACAGGGGGCGATACGTATCAGAACTCCAGCATCGTTGCTGATCACCTGGCTGAGCACCTTGATATCAATATGAAGGTTGATGCCGTTGGTGCGAGTTCTGCATTTCGGACGCTGGATCGTGATTCCCGCGGCAATACCCTAATGATCTTCCACGATCAGTCTTATCTGGGTTACCTGTACGGCGTGCAGGGCTACGACAACATCTTTGAGAAGTATACTGTCGGCCCAACCGTGGCTATCAATCCGGGTAACGCTTATCTGGTGCCTAAAGATTCTTCCTATGAAAATCTTGAACAAATCATGGCAGCTGTTGGTGATGGCGAAACCGTGCGTGTTGCCATTCAGCCCGGCGGCGTCTCGGAGATTGGGTTCAGTGCGCTGAAAAATGCCATCTCTATTGAGTACCCGGGGATGGAAGATAACCTAGTCGCCGTCAATACCGGTTCACAGTCAGATAAGAACCAGCAACTCTTTGATGATCAGGTCGACATGATCCATGGCTCGGTACAGGCCAATGAGCAGTACACCCGTCTACCCGAAGATGATCAAAAGGCCATGCGTTTTGTTTGGTTGACGGCACGCCAGAGCACCATCGAGCAGGCGCCGGAAGAAGGCATGGGCAAGACCTCTCGCGAGCAGCTGCTGGAATATGTAGAGCCGAACGTGCATGTCACCATGGGAGACGATGAGAACTTCACGTTCGATAAAGAATTCTTCTTCCTCTATAACAAAGACATGGATCCAGCGATTGTTGAGCAAATCGATGAAGCGCTAGCGGATATCTATGCGGAAGGTGAAATACAGGAGATTCAGAAGAACGCCTTCTTTATTCCTAACTTCAAGCCTTCTGATGAAGCCGCCGCGTATCTCACCGAGAAAATGGCTCGCTACGAAGAAATTATCAGCAACATCAAGTAAAGCGTATAGCACCCGCTGCGTGTGCGGCGGGTGCCACACCTATGCGTGAGCCGCTATAGAACTATGGTAAGCAGGATACCCTGCTGCTTATGCCCGGAGCCGTTATGGAATCAGGTCTTTCAAGTCTGCTTAGTGTTTCAATCGATTTTGAGACCTCCCACCTGTTCTTCCCGAGGATTATCCACTGGATCTTGGCGGGACTCTTTGCCCTGATTTTAGTGACGAAGGTAGCACCCTTCATGGCCGCGGTGAAACGGGGAGAGCGCAAGCTGCCCATTGTGGGGGAGGCTAGGGATAGTTTCCGCTTTTTCGGCACTCTTGTCTTGATTGTGGCGTATTTCTACCTAATGGCGGTAGTGGGCAACATGTTCCCTTATACCGGGTACGGTTTCCTGTTTGTCTCGATGGGCTTCGTCTTACTTATGGCGTTTCTATATATGCATGAGTGGACGAAAAAGGCGGTGATCACCGCTGTGATTACTGCCATTGTCGCGCCCAGCCTGGCCTGGTTTGTTCTGGCCAAGCTGTTCAAAATTACTCTGCCGTGACCGAAGTGAGTGCCCCTATGGAATTCCTGTCACTTCTTGATATAACTTTCTTCCTTCTCGCTGGCCTGGGTGCTCTGGTTGGCATCATTTTTGGTGCCATTCCCGGCATGACCGCCACTATGGCGGTGGCTGTCTGTTTGCCGCTGACTTATGCGCTGGGCCTTAACCATGGTCTGGCGTTGCTTCTCGGTCTTTACGTGGGGGGTATCTCGGGCGGCATGGTGCCGGCGGTTTTGCTCAATATTCCCGGCACACCCTCCTCGATTACCACCACCTTCGACGGCTATCCAATGGCGCAGAAGGGAGAGGGAGAGAAGGCGTTGCGCGTTAGTGTTATCGCCTCTGTCGTTGGCGGACTGATCAGTGCCGCTGTGCTCTTTTTCTTTGCTCCGGTGCTGGCGGACTTTTCAATCAAGTTCTCCTACGTGGAGAAGTTTTTAATCATCTTCTTAGCCTTAACGGTCATCGCCTCACTGTCCAGCAATATGCTGGTAGGGATATTTAGTGGCGTGATCGGTATCTGGCTTAGCTTGGTCGGCGTTTATAGCACCTCAGATGGTGGCAACGGCAAGACGCGCCTGATGTTTGACGCTATGGAGCCTTATCTCTACGAAGGCTTTTCGCTGTTGCCTGTGTTGATCGGCATCTTCGGTATCTCCACGATCCTGCTTGAGGCGGAAAAAGGGGTTAAGAGAGACATTGCTGGCGAGCGCGTGAAACTCGGTAAGGGTAATAGTGGCTTCTCCTTGTCAATCTTCAAAGGTCGTATGACCAATCTAGTTCGTTCCTCCTTCATCGGCACCTTCGTCGGCATGCTGCCGGGTGTGGGCGGTAGTGCCGCCTCTGTGCTGGCCTATACCCAGGAAAAAAACCTGTCGAAGGATTCTTCCCAGATGGGTAAAGGCGCACCTCAGGGGCTTATCGCCTCGGAGTCGGCCAATAATGCCCTTACCGGTGGCGCTTTGATTCCCCTTCTTTCCCTAGGGATCCCAGGCGACTCAACGACAGCTGTTTTGATTGGCGCCTTCACTCTTCAGGGGATTCAGGTAGGGCCACTGTTTATTCCGGAGAACGTCAATACCTGGTACGTCATGATGACAGCGCTAATCTTTGCAAACATCGTGATGTTCTTCTTAATGTTCTACGCCATCAAGCATATTGCCAAGGTGGTGATGGTGCCCAAGCATCTTCTCTTCCCGATTATCGTGATGATGTGTGTGGTGGGAGCCTATGCGATTAATTACGGCATCATGTTTGATGTCTGGACCCTTTTGATCTTCGGCGTATTGGGTTACGTCATTCAGAAGGTCGGGCTTGAAGTGGCTCCCTTGATTATCGGGTTCATTCTGGGAAGCCAGGCGGAAATCTACTTCGTCAAGAGCCTCGAGTCATTCGGTACTTTCTCGATCTTTTTCACCAAGAGCCCCATCGCTATGGTGCTATGGGCGTTGATTGTTGCCTCGGTCGTCTTTTCCATTGTCGTTGGTATGAAAACCCGTGCTAAGCAGAAGATGGAACTGAGCCAAGTGGCCGGCAGCACGCAAGTGAAGCCAGGAAAAGATCGTGACCAAAACAGCCGCTAACGCTCGCATTATCTACGTACACGAAGGCGACATTGTCGCCTTCGTTGTGGTGGAACACGGTTGTCTCGCCGAAGGCACTGGGGTAGATGATTAAGTCGGGCAATGCGCCAATCGTTGCTGTGAAGTGGTTCAGGTGCCCTGAAGAATGTTTCAAGTTTTTCAACTATAAGAGAGGTATACGAGATATGTTTCCTAAGATTAAACTAATGAAAGTGGTTCCTGTCGCTGGCTACGACGGTTTCTTGTTAAACCTCAGTGGTGGTCATGCCCCTTGGTTTATTCGCTGCGTGGTCATTCTTGAAGATGATGCGGGTAACCAAGGCGTTGGTGAAATTCCTTCCAGCGGCGGCATTCTTAACGGGCTGGAGCAGTGTCGCGAGCTGGTAGAAGGCTCGCAGATCAATCATATTAAGCACACCCTTAATCAGGTCCGCTTGCAGCTAGCGCAGAACGGCCGCGAAGAGCGGGGCCGTCAGACGTTTGATTTGCGCGTAGCGGTTCATGTGATTACGGGCATTGAGTCGGCGCTATTAGACCTCTATGGGCAGGCGCTACAAATGCCTGTTGCAGATCTGCTCGGTCAGTACGGCCGTCAGCGTGATGAAGTCGAAGCATTGGGTTACCTGTTTTTACTGGGAGACCCTGGCAAGACAGACCTTCCGTATCCTAAAGCGCACGACCCTCAAGATAGCTGGGACGAAATACGCTACCAAGAAGCACTGACACCTGAAGCAGTGGCTAATTTGGCCAAAGCCGCCTATGAGCGTTATGGGTTTAAAGATTTCAAGTTAAAAGGCGGTGTATTACGTGGTGAAGAGGAAGCCGACTGTATCCGCGCGCTTCATGATGCGTTCCCCGATGCGCGGCTAACACTTGATCCCAACGGTGCCTGGAAGCTTGATGAAGCAGTGCGGGTGCTGGAGCCCATCAAACATCTGTTGAGCTATGCCGAAGACCCCTGTGGTCAGGAAGAGAGTTATTCAGGGCGCGAGACCATGGCCGAGTTTAAGAAACGCACCGGCCTGCCCACGGCTACCAATATGATTGCGACAGATTTCAAACAGTTGCAGTACGCCGTCCAGCTTAATTCTGTTGATATACCGTTGGCCGATTGTCATTTCTGGACCATGCAGGGCGCTGTGAAAGTCGGAGAGCTGTGCAATGAATGGGGCATGACCTGGGGCTCTCACAGCAACAACCACTTTGATATTTCGCTCGCCATGATGACCCACGTGGCGGCCGCTTGCCCAGGCGAGATTACCGCGATTGATACCCACTGGATTTGGCAAGACGGGCAGCGTATTACTAAAAACCCTTTCCAAATTCGCGATGGAAAGCTCCAAGTGCCAAAGACACCTGGTCTTGGGGTTGAGATTGATGAAGATAAACTTATGCAGGCGCACCATCTTTATAAGTCGTTAGATACCACGCAGCGCAATGATGCCATGGCGATGCAGTTTTTAATTCCTGGCTGGGAGTTTGATCCCAAGCGTCCTGCACTCGTTCGTTAGGGCGCTTTCTAAATGACAACGGGGTAAGCAAGACGTATTAACGATAGAGAGATGAGGCCAAATGGTTAAGCGCTCGACTTTGTACTAGTTTTTTAAATCTCTCTATTGTGACTTGAGTTGACATCAGCAATATAAAAGCAGGCCATGCCGTCAGGGCTATCGCAGATGGACTAGACATATCGCCTCGTAAGCACGCATCCTGAGGACACGTAGTGGTAAACAAAAAAGCTAGGTTGTACGATATAATACAACTAGGCATAAACTAAGGATAGCTTCCATGGCCAAACCCAGCGCAACGGCATCTGCCCTAAAACCGCTTCAAGTAAATAAAGTGACGCAGCAGGGAAGTTTGTCCGTGCACGTGGCCGATCAACTGGAAGCGTTGATTACCCAGGGCAAAGTCGCAGTAGGGGAAAAACTGCCCACAGAGAACAGCCTTTGCGACTCCTTTGGCGTTAGCCGCACAGTGATCCGTGAGGCGATTACCCATCTGAAATCGCTGGGGCTAGTGGAAACTCGCCGTGGCGTAGGTACCTCGGTTCTGCATTCTTCTACGCTAGAGGCGCGGCCTGCCGAGCGTATCAATCCGACCACTGTGGAAGATATCCTGCACCTGCTGGAGCTTCGCTTAACGCTAGAGCCTGCCGCGGCGGAGCTGGCGGCCTTACGCCATGACGATGAAGATCGCCAGCGGCTCGAAGCCCAGCATGTCGCTTTTAGCAATGCATATGCTGCAAAAACCCAAGCGCGTGAAGAGGACTATTTGTTCCACTTTGCGATCGCTACAGCGACCAAAAACCCTTTTTTCCAATCGTTTTACCAGCAGTGGAGCCAGAGCGTTATTCCCCGCGCGAAGCTGCTGAGTATTGATATTAACCCGATCTCTTCTGAGCGTTATTTAGAGCGCGTCCAGGAAGAACATACCCATATTCTCGACGCTATTCTTTCCCGCGATGCGCAAGCGGCTCGCGAAACGATGTATCAGCATCTGAATCGGGCGCGTAACACCTATGCCCAATATCGTGACCACTAGCATCGCAACCAGTGATATCACTGACACTATCCTATCAAGGAGCAACCTATGACGATTCGAGGCGAAATGCTGATCGGTCAACAAACAGTGACCGGTACCCAGGCCAACATTCAAGCGGTTAATCCGGCGAGTGGCGAAAAGCTAGACCCCATCTATGTCGGCGGCAGTCGTGCCCACGTTGAGCAGGCCTGCGTGCTGGCTGAAACGGCGTATGCCACCTACCGCGAAACCTCGTTGGAAGAGCGGGCAACCTTTTTAGAAACCATCGCCAGTGAAATTGAAGCCATTGGCAGTGAGCTGGTTGAGCGCGCTATGGCCGAAACGGGCCTGCCCCAAGCGCGTATCGAAGGCGAACGCGGTAGAACCTGCGGCCAGCTGCGCTTGTTTGCTTCGGTAGTCCGTGCCGGCGAGTGGTTAGATGTACGCATCGACCCGGCGATGCCAGATCGCCAACCGCTACCGCGTGCCGACCTGCGTCAGCGCCATATCCCTCTGGGCCCTGTGGCTGTGTTCGGTGCCAGCAACTTCCCGTTGGCGTTCTCCGTCGCGGGTGGTGACACCGCTTCAGCCCTGGCCGCTGGCTGCCCGGTGGTGGTTAAAGGTCACTCTGCACACCCAGGCACTTCGGAGCTGGTCGGGCAGGCGATTCAAAAAGCCGTAAAAGCCTGCCAGTTACCAGAAGGCGTGTTCTCGCTGCTGTTTGGTGCCGGTAGCGAAATTGGCCAGGCGTTGGTCGATGACCCGCGTATTCAGGCCGTTGGTTTCACCGGTTCACGCAGTGGCGGTATGGCGCTGATGAAAACCGCCCAGGCGCGGCCCCAGCCGATTCCGGTTTACGCCGAAATGAGCAGCATTAACCCGGTTTTCTTGCTGCCGGCGGCACTTAAGGCGCGCGGTAAAGCGCTGGGCGAAGCATTTGTCGGTTCGCTTAACATGGGTGCAGGCCAGTTCTGTACCAATCCCGGTCTGGTGATTGCAGTAAAAGGCCCGGAGTTGGACACCTTCATTGAAGCGGCAAAAGGCGCAGTAGAAGCCAGCGGCGCGCAGACTATGCTGACGCCGGGGATTCATCACGCCTATCAAGAGGGTGTCTCGACGCTGAGCTCAGATGCCAAGGTGCGTGAAATCGCCCGCGGCCAAACTGGCAGCGATTATCAGTGCCAGACAGGCCTGTTTGCTGCATCAGCAAGTGATTTCCTAACCTCTGAAGCGCTGCAGGCGGAAGTGTTCGGTGCCACCTCGCTGGTGATTGAGTGCGAAGATGCGGCGGAAGTGAAACGTGTTGCTGAACAGCTAGAAGGCCAGCTAACCGTCACACTGCATATGGATGACGCCGACCTGGATACCGCTAAAGCGCTGATGCCTACGCTTGAACGCAAGGCTGGGCGTATTCTTGCCAACGGTTGGCCCACCGGTGTCGAGGTGTGCCATGCCATGGTACACGGCGGTCCGTTCCCGGCGACCTCTGATTCACGTACCACGTCGGTAGGCTCGGCGGCCATTCATCGCTTCTTGCGGCCGGTTTGCTACCAATCCCTGCCTGAGGGCTTGCTGCCCGAGGCGCTTAAAGAGGGGAACCCGTTTAACGTTTCTCGTTTAGTAGACGGCAAACGCGAGCTGTAATTGACCACTTGTTAGTCAGCATAGCTTTACATAGCGGCCTTCGGGCCGCTTTTTAATGCGCGTTTATTTGGGGGCTGGTTAAAAAGCTGACTAGACTCGGTTTGAAGGCTTCACTATTGCAAGCCAACTCAGTACACCGGGCCTGGGTGTGAACAAAAATCAAACTGGAGAGCGTTCCCATGGAGACCCTCGAAGTAGTCATTGGCCCGCTGCGTGATGGTCTCTATGCCATCATGATGCCCGTCAGTAACTTTATCTGGAGTTACATACTTGTCTATCTGCTGCTAGGTGCGGGCCTGCTGTTTACCATTATGACCCGGGGTATGCAGTTTCGATTGTTTAGGCACATGGCCTATGTGACGTTCAGCGCACGCGGTGCCGGGGATGGCATTAGCGGCTTCCAGGCGTTTGCCACATCGATGGCGGCGCGGGTCGGCACTGGGAATCTAGCCGGGGTGGCCCTGGCGCTTTGGATTGGTGGGCCGGGGGCCATCTTTTGGATGTGGGTGACGGCGCTGGTGGGCTTCGCCACTGCGTTTATTGAGTCGACCTTGGCCCAGGTTTATAAGCACCGCAATGAGGATGGCGTATTTCGCGGCGGTCCTGCCTACTATATCGAGCGCTGCTTAGGGTGGCGCTGGCTAGGTGCGCTGTTCGCGGTGTTTCTGATCATTGCTTACGGTTTAGCGTTTAACGCCGCCCAATCCAATACCATTGCACAAGGTATGAATGGCGCCTTTGGCATACCCAACTGGATCACCGGCGTGGTGATTGCCATATTGGCAGGCTCGGTTATTTATGGTGGTCTCAAATCGGTGGCGCGGACTGCCGAGAAAATTGTCCCGGCAATGGCAATTGCTTACCTGTTAGTGGCGCTATGGATCCTGTTGACTAATCTGCCAGCAGTGCCCGATATGCTTTCGCTGATTGTAATGAGTGCCTTTGGACTTGGCCCGGCCGTTGGCGGTGCTGCGGGCTACGCGATCAAAGCGGCGATGGAGAATGGCGTCAAGCGCGGCCTGTTTTCTAATGAAGCGGGCATGGGCTCAACGCCCAATGCGGCGGCTCAGGCAACCGTGAAACACCCGGCCGCCCAGGGGCTGGTGCAATCCTTTGGGGTGTTTGTCGATACCATTGTGATCTGTAGCTGCACGGCGGTGGTGATTCTGCTTTCCGGCGTTTATGAGCGGCTGATGTCAGACTCGCCGGGCGACAGTATCGAAGGTATTCAGCTCACCCAGGATGCCATGGTCGACCATCTAGGCGGTTTTGGAGAAATATTTATCGCCCTGGCGATTCTGTTTTTTGCCTTCACGTCTATCTTGGCCAACTTCTCTTTCTCGTCGGTGAATATCGAGTTTTTGTTTCGCCGCCACGCCAAAAAAGCGGTCAGCGTGTTCAAGGTGATTATTATCGCCATGGTGCTGTTAGGCTCAGTGGCAGAGCTAAGCGTGGTCTGGGACTTTGCCGACTTGGCCATGGGGCTAATGGCGACGACCAACCTGTTTGCCATTCTGATCATGGGGCCGATTGCCGTGGCGGTATTGAAAGATTATGAACGCCAACGCCGTGACGGTATTAAAGAGCCGTTATTTGATCCGGCCATTCTTAAACGCCCTGAACTGGTGGATGCGGATGTATGGCCAGTGAAAGAGGCAAACCCCGTGGGTGAATCAAAATAGCCGTAAACGATAGCGGCCTTGTCGTAGCGGCTTGTCAGTAGCCGATGTAGGGCCGCTTTTTTATCAATGTTTTTCTACTAATAGTCCACATGAGGGCGCTGCCCAGCGGGTGTTGGCAGTAAATACCACGTCACATACCACGGGAGAGTAATAGCGGCGTACTTCATCATCGACGCGTGCGCGTAATGAATCCTGGTTGGTGACCGAAACGTCGGATGCTTCTGGCAGCACCACATGCACGATGACATACAGCAGGCGCCCGGGGCGCACTAAGCGTACGCGCACTTCTTGCGTATCAGTGTCAGCGAGTGCTCGCGCCACGGCTTGGCGTACCGGCGCCGCGATGGTTTCTTCTGGGGTTTTGTTGAGGAGTTCCTTCAGCGCTTGGGATGCCATGCGCACCGGGACACCCAAACAAAGCAGCACGACGCCAATCACTAGCAGCGGGTCGATATAGGGCAGCGCTAGCTGCCAGTTTGCCCGCTCTAGCAGCAGCACGAGGCAGAATGCAGCGAGTACTGCTGCCGAAATAACGCTGTTGATCACCCAATTGCTCTTATCCGCCTCAATCAGTGGGCTGCGTAAATGGCGCAGGCTTTTGTGCATTACCCAGGCGGTGAGTGAGCAAGCCATAGTGGCAAAAAGTGCGTAGACAATGGCGATGCCTGCCGCGATAGCGCGCCCGCCTGTCAATAGCGCACCAATGGCGTCCACCAAGGCAAATACCGCGACACCAAAAATCAGCAGCCCTTTGCACAGGTTCACCAGCGACTCAAAGTAGCTATAGCCGAACGGGTAGGATTCGCTGTCGGGGCGGCTGGCTAATTTGCTCACCTTGATCGTCACTAGCGCTACGCCAAAATAGATAAGGTTAAATAGCCCATCCAGAAGGATTGCTTGGGAGTTAGACGCCAAGGTGGCGGCGATACCCGCACAGCCGATGAGTAGCGCCATAAAAGCGGAAAATGCCAACGTACTTGATTCAGTTTTCACGAACTTTTTTGCTCCACAGCGCACATAGGGAATATGGATGGTCAGCATAGCAATTTTGTTAGCAACTTATCTAATCCGGGTAGCTCATGTCAGTGTTTGCTGGGCGGGTTTGGTAAGCCTTTGCAGTTGTACTAGCCTTACATGGCATAGACATCATTAACGTTAGCCAAACCGGAGGGGTAGACGATGCCGATGTTGAGCGTAGGAACGCAGAACGGTACACCCGTTGAGCTTTATTATGAAATGCACGGGGCTGGTAAGCCGGTGGTGCTCATTCATGGTTGGCCACTCAGCGGTCGTTCCTGGGAAAAACAAGTTTCTGCACTGGTTGAGGCGGGTTATAAAGTGGTCACTTACGACCGCCGTGGCTTTGGCTGGTCTACCCAACCTTACGGTGGTTATGACTACGATACCTTGGCAACCGACCTAAAAAAGCTGATTGAAACGCTCGACTTGAACGATGTTAGCTTAGTGGGCTTTTCCATGGGCGGTGGTGAAGTGGCGCGCTACCTTTCAACCTACGGCACGGCACGTGTCCTGAAAGCCGTGTTTGCCGCCGCGGTGCCGCCTTACCTGTATAAATCCGACGATAACCCTGAAGGTGGCCTGGATGATGCCACGGTTAAGCAGTTTCTAGACGGGGTAAAAGGCGACCGTATCGCCTTTCTGGAAGAGTTTACCAAGAGCTTCTTTGCCGCAGGCGAACGCAGCGATTTAGTCAGCGAGCCGAACCGCCAATATCACCGCGATATTGCGGCGTTTGCGTCCCCCCAAGCGACCTATGAGTGTATTAAATCGTTCAGCTATACCGATTTTCGCAACGACCTGCCCAACATTGATGTGCCTACATTAGTGCTGCACGGCGATTCAGACGGCATCGTGCCCTTTGAAGTCAGCGGCAAGCGAGCCCAGGAGTTACTGCCCAATGCCCAAACGCACGTGATTAAAGGCGGCCCGCATGCTATCAATGCCACCCATGCCGAGGAGTTTAATCAGGCGCTGATTACGTTTTTGGATGATTAAGTTTTGGATGAATAAGCGTTATGGTGAATAACGATTGAGAACCACTGCCTGCAACGACAACGCCGCCCTTAAGGGCGGCGTTGTCGTTTTATCGAAGCTAATCAACCTCTTTACCCCTCAATCCACACCTCATCGCCTTTGAACGCGATCTCCCAGGTACGCAGTTTGACGTTCTCATCCTCTAAGCACTGGCCGCCTTCAAGGCGGAAGTGCTGCTTGTAGATAGGCGAGGCGACCACCGGCGCGCCTTTCAGGTCGCCGACGATGCCCCGGGCGATCACGTTGGCGTTAGAGAAGGGGTCATGGTGGTCGAGGGCGAAGAGCTCATCGCCCTTTCCTTTTTCCGGCCCAGGCAAGTAGAAAATAGCGACCTGGGCAGGGCCGTCGCCGGTTTCAAGCCAGGCGGCGACACCAGAGAAGGCTACCAGATCATCTTTAGTACAAACTTTTTGCCACGCCGTGTTGTTTTCAGAAGCGTGGTTTTGAGAAGCTTCGCTGTTTTGAACATCTGCCATATCCATCTCTTTTTTCATTGCCGTTGCGGTCATGGTGGTGCCTCTTTTTTATTCAGTGACAGGGCTTAGCGTCGCTTAAGCGGGGCGAAGCTGGCCGCGCTCGGAGGTCATAATGATCGATGGGTCCGGGCGGTCGTCGTTGACGAAGCTGCGGAAGCGCTTGAGTTTCTCCGGGTCGCTGATGGCGTCGGCCCATTCGCACTGGTAAGTATCCACCACGGTTTGCATCTGGCGATCCAGCTCGTCGTTAATACCTAGGCTGTCTTCCAGAACCACCTCTTTGAGGTACGCCAGGCCGCCGTCGAGGTTTTCACGCCATACAGACGTACGCTGTAGCCGGTCGGCGGTGCGCACGTAAAACATCAAGAAGCGGTCGATGGTGCGGTAGAGCTGTTCATCGTCAAGGTCAGTGGCGAACAGTTCTGCGTGGCGCGGGCGCATGCCGCCGTTACCGCAAACGTAGAGATTCCAGCCGTTTTCGGTAGCGATAATGCCGATATCTTTGCTCTGGGCTTCGGCGCACTCGCGGGTGCAGCCGGAAACGCCGAACTTGATCTTGTGGGGCGAGCGCAGGCCCTTGTAGCGGTTCTCTAGCTGTATCGCCATGCCGACGCTGTCTTGCACGCCGTAGCGGCACCAAGTGCTGCCGACACAGGACTTCACCGTACGCAGTGACTTGCCGTAGGCGTGGCCGGTCTCGAAGCCTGCCGCAATTAGCTCGCTCCAGATATCCGGCAGGTCTTCTAGGCGGGCACCAAACAGGTCGATACGCTGGCCGCCGGTCACTTTAGAGTAGAGGCTGTATTTTTTGGCCACTTCGCCCAGCACGATCAGCTTGTCCGGAGTGATCTCGCCACCGGCAATACGCGGTACCACCGAGTAGGTGCCGTTTTTCTGCATGTTGGCCATGAAGGTGTCGTTGGTATCCTGCAAGGGGATATGCGCCGCGTCGGTGATCGGCTCATTAAAGCAGGAGGCCAGAATAGACGCCGCTGCGGGTTTGCAGATGTCGCAGCCCAGGCGGTGGGTGTCTTCGTTGCCGTGTTTTTCGATCAGCTCGCTAAAGGTTTTGATGCCTTCTACACGCACAATGTCGTAAAGCTCCTGGCGGGTGAAAGCGAAGTGCTCGCAAATCGATTTATCGACCTCAACGCCGCGGGCTTCCAATTCGTGGTCAACCACGCTTTTGAGCAGTGCGGTGCAGCCGCCACAGCCGGTGCTGGCTTTGGTGACACCTTTTACGCCGCCAAGGTCAACCGCGCCGTCATCGATGGTGGCGCAAATATCGCCCTTGGTGACGTTGTGACAGGAACAGATAGTGGCGGTTTCCGGCAGCGCGCCGGGGCCGAGCGTGGGCGCGGCGTCGCTGCTTTGCGGCAGAATCAATGAAGCGGGTTCATCGGGTAGCTCAATGCCGTTGGAATAGTACTGGAGCAAGGTGTCGTAAACGCCGTTGTCGCCCACCAGCATGGCGCCGAGCAGTTTTTTACCGTCGCTGGAGACCACCAGCTTGCGGTACTCCTGCTTGATGGGATCTAGGTAGCGGAACATCCGCGCGCCGGGGTTCTGGTTGCCGTGGGCATCACCGATCGAGCCCACATCCACACCCAAGAGCTTGAGCTTGGTGCTCATGTCGGCGCCGCCAAACTGGGTGTCGCCTTCGGTTAGCGTCGAAAGCGCAGCTTTGGCCATTTGATAGCCGGGGGCCACCAAGCCAAAAATACTCTGATTCCACAGCGCCACTTCGCCAATCGCCAGAATGGCGGGGTCGCTGGTCAGGCACTGGTTATCCACCACCACGCCGCCGCGTTCGCCAATTTCCAGGCCGCAATCGCGGGCTAGCTGGTCGCGGGGGCGAATGCCTGCCGAAAACACAATCAGGTCGGTTTCCAGCACCTTGTCGTCTTGGAAGACCATACGGTGTCGGCTCGCCTCGCCATCTTCAATGCGCTGGGTGGCCCGCTCCAGGAGTACTTGTACCCCCAGTTCCTCGATTTTTTCCCGCAGCAGCTCGCCGCCTTCGCTATCCACCTGCATGGGCATCAGGCGTGAGGCGAATTCCACCACGGCGGTATCCAGGTTTAGCCCGCGCAGGGCATTAGCCGCCTCCAAGCCAAGCAGGCCGCCGCCCACCACCACGCCGGTGGTGGCGTTTTCGGCGGCGGCTTGGATAGCGTCTAAATCATCCAGGGTGCGGTAGACCAGGCAGCCGTCGCGGTCATTGCCGGGAATTGGCGGCACAAAGGGGAAGGAGCCGGTGGCCAGGACCAAACGGTCGTAGGCGTAACGGCCCTGATCGGTCACCACTTCTTGCGCGCTGCGGTCGATCTCGATCACGGCTTCGCCGGTGCGCAGTTCCACGCCGCTTACGGCGTAGTAATCCGCCTCGCAAAGGGCCAGTGAATCGGCATCGCGTCCGCTGAAGTATTCAGATAGGTGCACACGGTCGTAGGCGCGGTGGCGCTCTTCGCCAAATACGGTGACCTGATAGCGATCAAGGGCGCCGTTATCGACGAGCTGCTCGACCAAGTGATGGCCGACCATGCCGTTGCCAATAATGATTAATTGCTGTGTGGTTGCCGTGTTCTTGGAAGACATGTTTTGAATAGCCATTATGCCGCCTCTGAGGTCGATAAATCGGGGGTGTCGTTGTGCTGGTCAGCCATGCTCGCCTGTAGCACTTCTACATCGGCTGCGCCAAACAATAGGGCTTGGCGATAAGCGTTGAGATCGGCACCTGCCAGCGCCTGTTCGAAGTACCAGGGGCCTTGGCTGGTGTCGCCATAAAGCATTGCGCCTTCAATTTGGCCGTCGCGCAGTAGCAAGCGCCGGTAGTCGCCTTGTTCGGGGTCGTGGTAGCTCAGCACTTCATGCCCGGCGCTGGCCTCAGTGGGGCCAAAGGCGTAGAGCGCCACACCGCTGATTTTGAGTTTGGTGGCGCTGGGGGCATCCGTGTAACCCTGGGTAGATGTGCCGCATAGCGTGGCAGCGAGCACCTCAACCTGACGCCAGATCGGCTCCACCAAGCCGTAGGTAGTGCCATTGAACTGGCAGCATTCGCCGAGGGCGGAAATGGCCGGGTCAGAAGTGGTAAGAAACTCATCCACCACAATGGCGCGTTCAGTGGTTAGGCCCGCTTGGCGGCCCAGTTCTGCATTAGGGGTAATGCCTGCGGCGACGATCACGCTGGAGGCGTTCAACTGGCGGCCATCGGCAAGGTGCACCGCGGCGACTCGGCCCTGGGTATCGCTCTCTAGCCGCGCTAATTGGGCGCCCGTAATAATCTGTAAACCGCGCTGAGTAAGCGTATCTTTAAGCAGGTGCGCGGCGGTCGTATCCAACTGGCGGTTCATCAGCCGTTCGCTGCGCTGGAGCACGTTCACTTTGATATCATCGCCGCGTTTGCGCAGACCTTCTGCGGCCTCCAGGCCTAATAGACCGCCACCGATGACCACGGCGTTGTCTCCGCGCTTGGCAATCGCCTCCAACGCGTCGGCATCCTGCAGGTCGCGAAAACCGTGCACACCCTCAAGCTCGATACCGGGAACGTCGGGCAGAGCAGGGCGCGAGCCGGTGGCGATTATCAAATGATCATAAACAAGCGATCGGCCGCTATCGGTGGTGACGGTTTGGCTTTTCCGATCAAGCGTTTCAACTTTTTCGCCAAGAATCAGCGCGACGTCCTGGTCGGCGTACCAGTTGGCATCGCGTAGGGTTAGCGCGTCGGGCTGCATTTCGCCCGCGAGCAACGGCGACAACAAAATGCGGTTATAGGCAGGCGCTGATTCGGCGCCAATCACCGTGATGCGCTGAGGGCGTGTTGGGTGTTTGACCAGCGCCTCAATCAGGCGGTGGCTGGCCATACCGTTGCCAATAATCACTAAGTGGCTATTGGCTGAGCACCGGGAAGTGGTTTCCATGGGTGGCTCCTCTGTGTCGTCGTTGCTTGAGCACCAAACAAAAAAACGCCCCTGTCGCGCTCTCTTTTCAGCAGATTGCGGAAAGAGAGCACAGCAGGGGCGTCGTTGCCCGATAGTATTGTTTAAAATAACAGTATTTAAAATCTGTATTTTAAGCACCGGCAACCGCCATTGGCCGCCATCTGTTTAAAACCTTGTCCAACCTTTCATAGTAAGAAGCAATTAGTGGGCCAACCGCCCGGCATATTTCTTTTTGTTAACTGAGTCAGTTGCTTAGAGGAAAATGAAAGAGACAGTGAGTGAGCGGCTGGGTCGCTAGTTTGCACAGGGATGGTGCGTTTACGGAGCGGTTGTGCACTTCCAAACAACATTTGGCCCGTGTTTAGGCCGAAAAAGTTTGCTGGCGTTTAATCCGTAAATTTTTAACTATTTGTTTATAAAGATTAATTTTTTAAATAGGCGATTCGCGGCTTGGGTTTTGCAGCATTGTTAGGTAACAAGTCAAAAAGCGCTCATTGCTAGGCGATGGCAGCAAATAACTCCAACGCCGTAAAAAAATAACTAACCGCTAGAAAATGTGTAGCTGTTAGAAAAGCAGTTGTTGGAAAAAGTAGTTGTTGAAGAATAGACAGCTGTTGGAAATTTTTCAGTTGTAGAGCAATTGTAGATTAATTGAAAAAAGTTAGTTTGCACCGATGAAGGTGCGCTGTGGCAACGACGTCCAGCCCTCTTCTCTTGATGCGTTTAAAGCGCATAGGAGGACAGGCCTGGGCGTTTTTTTATGCGTGGCGCTATGAGCAAAACCCGAGGAGTAGCTATGACTCAGGCCAAAACCACATGCCCCTACTGCGGCGTCGGCTGTGGCGTAACGGCGACCGTTGAAGCGGGCACGCTGACCGCCGTAGAGGGCGACCGTGAGCACCCGGCTAACTTCGGGCGGCTGTGTGTCAAAGGGTCTGCGCTACACGAAACCCTGGGCGACCAAGGCCGCTTGACCCGCCCGCAGGTCGACGGTGTCGACGTCTCCTGGGAGACCGCGCTGCGTGCTACCGCTGAGCGCATCAATGCCCTGCGCGCCGAGCATGGCAATCAAACGGTTGCCGCTTACCTGTCTGGTCAGCTGCTCACCGAAGATTATTACGTGGCCAACAAGCTGTTTAAAGGCTTTTTGGGCACGCCCCATTTAGATACCAACTCGCGGCTGTGCATGGCCTCCGCGGTGGCCGGCTATAAGCGCGCCTTCGGTGCGGATGCGGTGCCGTGTAACTACGAGGATTTAGAAGAGGCAGAGCTGATCGTGCTGGTGGGCTCCAACCTGGCCTGGAATCACCCCGTGCTCTATCAGCGCATTAAAGTCGCTAAAGAGCGCAATCCGCTGATGCGTTTGGTGGTGATCGACCCGCGGGTAACCGATAGCTGTGAAATCGCCGACCTCTATCTAGGCGTAAAACCGGGTACGGATGCCTACCTGTTTAACGGCTTGCTGGCGTGGATGGCGCAGCGTCGCAAGCTCGATAGCCTGTATCTTGAGCGCCACACAGAGGGATTTGACGAGGCGTTAGCAGCCGCGAAGCAAACCGCGGGCTCCATTGCCGAGGTGGCCGCCGCTTGCGATATCGACCCAGAGCGTTTGGAAACGTTCTACTACTGGTTTGCCAGCCAGTTGCACGTAGTGACGCTCTACTCCCAAGGGGTTAATCAATCGTCTAGCGGTACCGATAAGTGTAACGCGATTATTAACTGCCACTTGGCCGGCGGCAAAATAGGCTTGCCGGGGGCAGGGCCGTTCTCGATTACCGGCCAGCCCAATGCCATGGGCGGGCGTGAAGTCGGCGGGCTGGCCAACCAGTTGGCCGCGCATATGGATTACCAAACCCCTGGCGCTCTTGATCTGGTCAGCCGCTTTTGGGCCACCAAGAGCCTTACACCAACGCTGCCGGAAGCGCCGGGCTATAAAGCCGTTGCGCTGTTTGAGGCTATTGAACGCGGTGAGGTAAAAGCGCTCTGGGTGATGGCGACCAACCCGGCCATCAGCCTGCCCGATGCCGCGCGGGTGCGCGCCGCGCTGGAAAAATGCCCGCTGGTGATTGTCTCCGAGTGCGCCGCCCATACCGACTTGCTGCCCTACGCGGATATCGTGCTGCCTGCCTCGGGCTGGTCGGAAAAAGACGGCACCGTGACCAATTCTGAACGGTGTATTTCGCGTCAGCGGGGCATGCTACCGCCGCCCGGTGAAGCCCGCCACGACTGGTGGATTATAGGCGAAGTGGCCAAACGGTTAGGGTTTGGCGAGGCGTTTAACTACGCACACCCCTGGGAGATTTTCGACGAACACGCCCGGCTCTCTGGGTTTGAAAATGCTGCGGCGCCCGGCAGCCCGAAGCGGTTGTTTGATATCTCGGGCCTGGTGGGGCTGGGCCAGGATGGCTACGACGCGCTTGCCCCGATTCAGTGGCCGGTCACAAAGACCGCCCCCCACGGCACGGCGCGGCTGTTTGAGGATGGCGAATTTGCTACCGCCAGTGGCCGCGCCAAGCTGCTGGCGATCCATCCTCAAGGGCCCGAGCAGGCGCTGAGTTCGGCCTATCCGCTGCGTTTGAACACTGGCCGAATCCGCGATCAGTGGCACACCATGACCCGCACTGCGCGTGCACCGCGGTTAATGAATCACCGCGCGGAACCCTTTATGGATGTTCACCCCGACGATGCCCACACTGCCGGTGTCACCGATCAGGGGTTAGCCGTGTTAACCGCTGCGAAAGGCGAGTTTCGCGCCCGGGTGCGGGTCTCCAATGCCCAGCGCCGCGGTGAGGTCTTCGTGCCCATCCATTGGACCGACTGCTTCACCCAGCAGGCCAGAAGCAGCGTGCTGATCGACAGCATTACGGACCCGCTTTCCGGTCAGCCGGAATCCAAACACGGCGCCGTGGCGTTGGCACCTCTGGCGACCGATTGGCAGGCCACCCTGCTGGTCGCCGAGGGGGCAATAGAATCAACGCCGTGGTGCGCTAGCGCCTATTGGACACGGATTCCCATGCGCGGCTGTCAGCGCTGGCAGCTTGCCAATACCCAGCCGGAGGAGGCGTGGTTAACACGACTGAAAGCGTGGTTACCGACGCCCGTTTCTGTATGGAGTAAAGATCCTACCCACGGTCGGCTGCGCGCCGCTGGGGTCGAAAACGGCAGGCTGCGCTGGTGGCTAATGGTCGGCCCGCCCAGTGAGTTGCCCGGTTTAGCGTGGCTGGAAGCGCGCTTTAACGAGACGACACTGAGCGACACTCACCGCCGCCGCCTATTGGCCGGTTGCGACGACGGCGCTGCAGATGTCGGCCCGATTGTTTGCAGCTGCCACCAAGTAGGTCAAACTACCATTGCCAACGCCATCCGCGAGGGCGACACCAGCGTCGAAGCGTTAGGCGCCAGGCTCGCCTGCGGCACCCAGTGCGGCAGCTGTATTCCCGAATTAAAATCACTGATCGAAGAGGAGCGGCCCAATGCCCGCGCTAAGCAACCCCTTGCTACAGAAGTGGTTTAACGCCTTTATGCGGCTGTCGCAGCGCGCGCTTTCGCCGTTGGCTCGCCATGCGTCTGACGTACAGTTGCCGCTGCGAGGCAAGTGCCGCGCGGGGCAGGTTTATTTGGTCGGCGCGGGGAGTGGTGATGTCGAGCTATTAACACTCAAAGCGGCTCGGCTGCTGATGCAGGCGGACGCGGTGGTGTATGACCGTCTGGTCGGCGATGAGGTGCTGGCATTGATTCCGCGCGGCACCGAGCGCTACTACGTGGGCAAAGCCCGCGGCCACCACAGCGTACCGCAAGCCGAGATTGGCGCCTTGATGGTCAAGCTTGCCGGCGAGGGCAAGTCGGTCGTGCGCCTGAAAGGCGGTGATCCGGCGGTATTCGCGCGCATGGGCGAAGAGCTGGATGCGTTGGCTAACGCCCAGGTGCCCGCCGCCATTGTGCCGGGGATCACCGCCGCCTCTGCCGCTGCGGCCTGTATGGGCATTCCGCTCACCGACCGCGGCCATGCCCAGCAGCTGCGCTTTGTAACCGCCCAGCTATGCCGCGAAGACGGCACACCGGATTGGTCATCGTTGGCGCGTAAAGACGAAACCCTGGTGTTTTACATGGGGCTTTCCAAAGTGAGTGCGATTTGCCACGGCCTGCGCCAGGCGGGCCTGCCGGATGAGTGGCCGATCATGCTAGTAGCCAATGCCAGTCAGCCTGAGCAGCAGTCGCTGGTGGGTTCACTTGCTGATATGCCTGAGCAGCTCGCCGCCAACCCTTTGCCGTCTCCGTGTTTGATTGTGGTGGGCAGCGTCGTACAGCGGGTCGCCACCACGCCTGCTGCGACGACCACTGATGTGCTCTCTGCGCAGGCGATGTATCGCTAGCCTATGAACGCTATGTCGCAAAAAGCACTGACCATTTCGCTCGGTCAGCACTCTGACAAAGGGCGCAAACCAAGCAATCAGGATTTTTATGGCGCCTATTTGCCCACCGAACCCCAGCTGTCGACGAAAGGCATTGCGATCGCGCTAGCGGATGGCATTAGCAGCAGCGAGGTGAGCCGCGAAGCGAGTGAGGCAGCGGTGGGCGGTTTTTTGAACGACTACTACGCCACCCCCGCGACCTGGACCGTTAAAACCTCGGCCCAACGAGTGCTTCAGGCCACTAACGCCTGGCTTTATGCCCAAACCCGGCAAAGCCAGCACCGTTACGATCTGGATCGCGGCTATGTATGCACCTTGAGCGCGATGGTGATTAAGTCCACCACCGCGCACTTGTTTCACGTTGGCGATAGCCGTATCTATCAGCTTGCGGGCAACACATTGGAGCCGTTGACCGAGGATCACCGCTTCTGGGCGTCGCGGGAAATTAGCCATTTAAGCCGCGCCATGGGCGCCGGCCAACACCTGGAGTTGGATTACCGCGCTGTTTCGCTCAATACTGGCGATGTGTTTTTGCTTACTACCGACGGGGTTTATGAGTGGCTGACGAGAGCCGAAATGGCCGCGCTGGTTCATGCCCATTGGGGGGATCTTGACGCAGCAGCCGAGGCGCTGGTCGCTGTCGCTCTGGAAAAGGGCAGCGACGATAACCTCACCGCGCAAATAGTACGTATTGATGGGCTGCCTGAGCGTCATTCCAATGAGCTTTACGAAGCGATCAGCGCCTTACCATCACCGCCTGAATTACGCGCGGGGAGCGAGCTGGACGGCTATCGTATTGTGCGCCAGCTGCATGCCAGCAGCCGCAGCCATGTCTATTTGGCCGAAGAGATACAAAGCGGCGATAAAGTGGCGCTGAAAACACTTTCAACCGAATTAAGCCAAGATCCGGCAAGCGTTGAGCGATTTGTGCGCGAAGAGTGGATCGCACGGCGCATCGACAACGTGCACGTACTCAAGGCGCCTGCCCAAGAGCGCCCCCGTCACTACCTTTATACCGTGCTGGCGTACATCGAAGGGCAAACCCTAACCCAATGGATGCGCGACCACCCCAACGCCGATTTGGCCAGCGTACGGCCGATTGTTGAGCAGATCGCTAAAGGGCTGCGTGCCTTTCATCGTCTGGAAATGCTGCATCAGGATTTGCGCCCCGACAACGTGATGATCGATAGCCACGGCACGGTCAAACTGATCGACTTTGGCGCCGCTAAGGTAGCCGGCATCGCCGAAGCGGAGAGCGAAGGGCAGGACAGCGGCGATATCCTCGGCACCGCTCAGTACACCGCGCCGGAGTATTTTCTGGGTCAAGGCGGCACGCCTCAGGCGGATCAATACTCCCTGGCGGTGATCACCTATCAGATGCTAACCGGCACGCTGCCTTACGGCACTGAGGTGGCCAAAACCCGCACCCGAGCCGCCCAGCACAAACTGGCCTATCAATCGGCGCTAGGCGAAAACCGCGAATTGCCCGCCTGGGTGGATGAAGTGCTCAAAAAGGCGCTCCATCCTAATCCTCACAAACGCTTTCCGGCGCTTTCAGAGTTTGTCTTTGAGCTGCGCTCGCCAAGCTCACCGTTGCTTAAGCGCGCGCAGTTACCGCTGCTGGAGCGCGACCCGGCACTGTTTTGGAAGGGTGTCTCGCTGGTCTTGGCGCTGGTGGTAGTCGCTTTGCTAGTGCGTTGAAACGCCGCCGTGGATTAGGCAACAAAGCACGCAAAGGGGTTGAAGTAGGGCAAGCGCCGCCCCATATTAGTTAACACGCTATCAATAGAAAAGGATGTTAATGATGCAAAACGTGATGCCTAACCCCGGTTTCGGTACCTTTCGCCTGGAGGGCGATACGCTCAAGCAGAGCATTCATGCGGCGCTTGAGGCAGGCTACCGGCACATCGACACGGCGCAGTTTTACGGTAATGAAACGGAGGTTGGTGAGGCGATCCGCGATAGCGACGTACCCCGCAGCGATATCTTTCTAACCACCAAGGTATGGTTCGATAATCTTGAGCCGGCAAGATTGAAAGCCAGCGTGGATGAAAGCCTGCAGAAATTAGGTACTGACTATGTCGACCTGCTATTAATCCATTGGCCATCGCCCGATGATGAAGTGCCGATGGTCGACTATTTAACCGCGCTAAAAGAAGTAAAAGCCGAGGGGAAAGCGCGGCATATCGGTATTTCCAACTTCACCTGTGAGCAGGTGGACGAAGCGGTCAGTATTTTGGGTAAAGATGAAATTTTGACCAACCAAATCGAGGTCCATCCTTTCCTGCAGAACCGCAAACTAGCCGATCACTGTGAGCAGTATGGGATTCAAGTGACCGCCTTTATGCCCCTGGCGGTAGGCAAGGTCATGGAAGACTCGACCCTGAAGCAGATTGCCGGTGCGCATGACGCCACCCCCGCGCAAATTGCCCTGGCCTGGGTAAAACAGCGCAATATGATTACGATTCCTTCATCGACCAAAGCGCGCAATATTCAAAGCAACATTGCCGCCTTTGATCTAGTGTTAAGCGATAGCGAAATGGCGGAAATCGCCAAGCTGGATCGTAAAGAGCGCATTGCCAACCCCGGTATTGCGCCCGCCTGGGATGAGTAAGGAGGGCATGACTAAGCGGGTTGAAGAAGCTAAATGTCAACGCTCAACTTGGAACGCTAAGCAATAGAACGTTAAGCAATAAACCGTGTCATATAAACGCCTGTTGCTAGCAGGCGTTTATTCAAGTCTCAAACGAGGATAAGCCCATGAAAAAGCGCAAGATTCACGACAACGCGTTAAAAGCGCAGCTGCGCACACCGATGTTTAAGATGCAGCAGCAAACGCCCAAAAAAGGCAAAGGCAGCTACTCTAGGAAAGGACAGGGAACAAAGTCTGTAATGAAGCAGGAATATAGCCAAGCTGCTTGAGCTGGGCCTTTTGGCTTAGCATATTGAACGCATTAGTTTGCACCAAGCATTTTGGCTATATCTCTACACAAAAGTATGTCCCCCAACGCCTTGGTCATTTTGTATGGCCATGGCGTCGGTTATGCCGGTCTACTCCCGTAGTACGACAAACGGCTATTGAGCCTGAGCTACTTGTTCTACGTGGGTGGTTTGGCAGGTCTCCATTCGGTACCCCGACTGATACACGCTGCGCAGACGCAAGCCGTGTCGTCCATCCAGCTCCAGCTTGCGGCGCAGGCGGCTTACGTGGGTGTCCACCGTGCGCGTTGAAACATCGCCTTTAATACCCCACACGAGCTCCAGTAAATGAGCCCGTGTGATCAGTTCACCGATTTTTGAGAAGAAAAGCGCCGCTAACCGATACTCACGTTCGGTTAGATCAATAGCGCTTCCCGCCACGCTGATGTAATGCGCGTCGGTATGCAGGGTAAAGGTGTTGGGGTAGGCCGTGGCTGGGCGTGGTGCTGCATAACTAGAACGCCTGCCTAGGGCGTTCACCCTGGCAATCAACTCTTTGGGACGCAGGGGCTTAGCCAGAAAATCGTCCGCGCCTTGCTCCAGCGCTTTAACGACATCGTCTTCCCCCTGACTGGCGGTAATAAACAAAATGGGCCCGCGCCAGCTATCATGCTGGCGTAGGTGGGCGACAACATCCATGCCGCAACTATCGGGAAGTCGCCAATCAATAATAAGAAAATCAAACGTTTGCTGCTGAGTCGCGCGACGCAACTCGCTGGCACGAGTAAATAAAGACACCTGATGGCCTGCATTTATTAGGCACTGCTCAATAAAGGCCTGCTGGTCGAGGTCATCTTCAAGTACGCCAATATGCATAGTGATTTCCCTTATTATCGTCTTATAAACGTCATGCGCGGAGACGTGGCAAACTCATACATAAAGTTTAGTTGATATGGATGCGTTGACACAAAGGTTCACAGTTAAACCGTAAACGGCCGATATATACTCCTTGCACTTAATCGTTAATGCCGAGGTGCAGTTTAATGCGTGGTGCTTTGCTTCATAAATGCAGGGTTTTCATTACCGCCGTCGGGATTGTCATGCTGTCGTCCCAGGCTATCGCTCTGGAAGTGCCTGAAGGCCCAGTGATATTAGTGGTGAGTGGTAAGGTGGGGCAGCCAAACGTGGGTGACGAAGCCCATTTTGATAAAGCGATGTTAAAGGCCTTGGAACAGCACGAAACGATTACTCACACGCCCTGGTACGATGGTGTGACGCGCTTCTCTGGCCCCTTGGGCCGAGCCATATTAGAAGCCGCCGGTGCCGAGGGGAAAAAAATGCGTGTGATAGCGTTGAATGATTATGCGGCAACCATTCCGGTCAGTGATTTTGAGCATTACGATGTGATTTTTGCCATGCAGGCAAATGGCAAAGCGCTGCGTGTTCGCGATCAGGGGCCGCTATTCGTTATTTACCCCTTTGACCAGTACCCGGCGCTGATGAACGAAGAGATTCTAGTGCGCGCGGTGTGGCAGGTGGCGCGTATCGACGTTGAATAAAATAACCGGATAATTGCCATGCTGGCTTTATTGAAGTTCTATTTTTCCCGCAGTACCAGGGTCGCTACGTTTTCAGCGATCCTTTTTTTTCTGTCAGCGCTAACCACTGGCGGGGTTATTTATAACCGCCAGCATACGCTGGAGAATCGACTGCTCGAAAACCTGCTATGGGCCGGGTATCAGTTTGATCGAGAGGTGCGCGAGTTTCGCTTAACGCTACTCGAAGCACGATCCGATAACGCCACCGTTGACGATGTATTGCTGCGTTATGAAATTCTCTTCAGTCGGCAATCGCTGTTTTTTCAGGGTGATATAGGGAAGGTGGTGAATGAGTTTGAGAGTGTTAAAGAGCTTGTTCAGCAAACTGAAGAATTGATCTTAGCCATGGAAACGCTGCTGGAACCGCTCTGGGATGACCCGGCTGAATTAAACAGCGCCTTAATGGCTACCCTCTTGGAGAGGGCAACTAGCCTCCAGCAGTTCACCGGCACCATTTTGATCGAAACCAATGCCCATGTTTCACGCATGCGTAGCGAAGAACGCCGAGTGTTAACGAATCTCTACGGGTTGGTGCTAGCGTTGATTATCCTCCTCATGTTTTCTGGTGGAATGTTAGTTCGCGCGCTGATTCTAGAAGGGCGATCCAGTCATCATAAGGCTCAGGCGTTAGAAGCCAAGAGTCGCGAGTTGAAGGAGGCTGCCCAGCATGCTGAGAAAGCCAGCCTAGCCAAATCAGAATTTATGGCCGTGATGAGCCATGAAATCCGTACGCCGCTGAATGGCGTTGTCGGCATGACGGACTTGTTACGCGAAGAGGTTGAAACAGAGAAAGCCAAGGCCTATTTAGCCGCGCTAAGGCGCAGCGCGGAGAGTCTGCGTGCGGTAATCAACGATATTCTCGATTACACCAAAATTGAGTCCGGGTGCCTCGACCTGGATGTTCAGCCGTTTGATCTCCACCAGTGCATTGACGAACTGTGTGAAAGCTATAGGCTTCAAGCGCCTAAGGCAAACGTGATATTTAGTTACGCTATCGCCCCCACTCTGCCGCGTTATGTGATGGGCGACATCGCGCGATTACGCCAAGTGATGATGAATTTAATTAACAATGCGCTGAAGTTCACAGAAGAAGGCTTTGTAAAGTGTCATGTCAAACCACTGGCGGGGGATAATATTCTTTTTGAGGTTCACGACACCGGCTGCGGTATCAGTGGAGCCGATCAAGAACGGCTATTTTCAGCGTTCACCCAAGTGGATACTTCCATGGCCCGTCGCCACGAAGGGACGGGGCTCGGGCTGGTGATCTGCAAGCGACTGGTTGAGGCCATGCAGGGAACGATAGGGATTAACAGCCAGCAGGGGCTGGGAAGCCGCTTTTGGTTTAGCGTTAGCCTGCCGGAAACTCAATCGTTGAGCCTTTACCAACGCGGTGACAGTTGGCAAGCCGTTGCGGCTCATCAGCATATTTTAGTGGTAGAGGATAATCCGTTAAACCAAGCGGTGGCACAAGTGATGCTGGAACGCCTTGGCCAACAGGTGACCATAGCTGAAAATGGGCAAGCGGCGCTTAAACAACTTGAAGCCAACCATAGTGGGTTTGATTTAGTGTTAATGGATATGCAAATGCCCATTCTCGACGGGACACAAACCACTCGGCAATGGCGCCAATTTGAGCAAACGCATCAGCTGGCGAGACTGCCTATTGTGGCGATGACTGCCAACGTGATGCCTGAACACCGCGAACGCTGCATGCAAAGCGGTATGGACGATATGATCCATAAGCCCTTTACCCGCGATGAGCTGTACCAGGTGATTTGCCGCTATCTATTGTCTGAAGAGCTATTGTCTAAAGAGCTGTCGAGCGATGAGAGCGCTGAGCACGCCATGGGTTTGGTTTATCACCAAGCGGCTGCCACTCGCCAGCGACTGGCGCCGCGCGAAGCGGCCTTTCAACTGCTGGACGAGCGTATCTGCGCAGAGCTGAAAGACACCTTTGATCCAAGCGCATTGGATGCACTGATGAGTACGTTTTTAACCCGGCTTAGTGAACGTAGTACCCGGCTGTATGCCTGTTGGCAGTCAGAGGATCGCAACGCCTTAAGCCAAGAGGCGCATTCACTCAAGGGAGCGGCGTCCTCTTTAGGTTGCATTGCCATTGCCGAGCAAGCCAGCCGGCTGGAACTGCGGACGCTTGAAGCGCCATTCAGCGAGCTGGCCACCTATCTAGATCGCATAACAACCCTTCAGGTTGCTACTCAGCAAGCCTTGCAGCGAGCGGGCGTTCTTTGTCCCTAGGCTGATTCTGTGCCACTGAAGCCGTCAGTAAGTGCTTGCCAAACCAAGTGGTAAAGGCGCTGGCGGTTAACGGGCGAGCAATATAATAGCCTTGCCCAACCGCACAGCCCGCGTCAATCAGCCGGGCGTACTGTGCCGCCGTTTCAATACCTTCGGCAACAACGGTAAGCCCCAGACGTTTGCCCAGGTCGATACTTGAAAGGGTTATCGCCAGGGCGTTTTGATCCTGCTCTATGCGTGAGACAAAACTAGCGTCGATTTTAAGTTCGCTAAACGGCAGCCGATAGAGTTGGGTTAACGACGAGTAACCGGTGCCAAAATCATCCAATGCCAGTTTGCAGCCGCGTGTTTGCAAAGCTTCCAAGACATGGCAAACGTAGCCCAAGCATTCAACGCCCACCGATTCGGTGAGCTCCAGAGTAATATGGTTCAGTGAGGCATTGCTGTTTTGGATAAGCTGATCAAACGAGGCCAGCATGCCCTCTGCTTGAATAAAGGCCGCCGGTATATTAATCGCCACATTTAAGTCCCATCCTTGCGCCTGCCACTGAGCTTGCTGTGCCAACGCCAGCTCAAGAACACGCCAAGTGAGCGGAACAATCAGCCCGCTTTGCTCTGCTAAACGAATGAAGCTATCAGGGAAAAGTACGCCGCGTTGGGGATCTTGCCAGCGCACCAGTGCTTCAACGCCGATCACCAGGCCCCGCTGCAGATCGACTTGAGGCTGAAATTCTAGAAATAGTTGCTTATCACCAATTGCATGTGCCAATTCGTCGCTTGAAGGGGCGCTGGGCGCCTTTCTTAATGGCTTCAGGAAAGCTGTAAGCCCAGCGAGTAGCGTTGTTTTAGGTAAAAAACCTAGCATACGCAACCCTTTGGCTTTACCTACTTGAATAGCACGCGCTGCGGTTGTTTTGGAACAACTACTGACTAGCAGTATTGGGGTGTTTAAGCGTAAATCATACAAATAGTCAAGAATATCCAGGCCGGTAAACTCGCCTAACCGGAAATCCAGTAAGATTAAATCAGCATTGAGCAGGCCCGGCTGGCGGGCCAGTTCACCGAAGCTGCCCGCCGCGGCCACTTCATAGCCGTGCTGGCTTAGCAACATTTTGCCTAGCAGTTGAGCATCACGATCATCATCAATAATTAACGCATTAGACGGCATATCTCATCCTTGACGATCAGTGGTTCGCGTTGCTTATATACAGTGTTATCAACAGGCCGTTACGCTTCCTTGGGCTCAGCGAGACGCCCAAGGGAGCAAAAGGAGCTTGCGTAGGTTTAAAACGACTCCCACTCGGGCGGCTGGGCACTCGCCAGGCGCCGCGGTGCTGTAGGCGATGGCTTTTTAGTGGCGGGAAGAGAGGGGGCGCGCGATTCAAGCTGCCCGTTTTGTGAATTACTGAGTTTGAAGGCACCCACCAGTACACCAAGCCGATCGGCTTGTTCTCTTAGCTCCGCTGCGGCGGCGCTGGACTCTTCCACCATGGAGGCATTGTGTTGCGTCATGCTATCCAGCTCGTTAACGGCGTCGTTTACCTGGCCGATACCCACACTTTGCTCTTTGGCGCCGGCGCTAATTTCGGCGATCACGTCAGCCACCCGCTCAATGCTTTTGACCATTTCCTGCATCGTAGTGCCGGTTTGCTTAACCTGATCGACGCCGGACTTAGTGCGGCTTAACGAGGTATTGATCAACGTGGCAATACCCTTTGAGGCATCGCTGGAGCGGCTGGCTAATATACGTACCTCTTGTGCCACGACCGCAAAGCCCCGTCCATGCTCACCCGCACGGGCGGCCTCTACTGATGCATTGAGTGCCAGGATGTTGGTTTGAAAAGCAATGCTGTCAATTAGAGTGACGATGCTACTGATTTCAGATGACGAGTCGTTAATGGAATCCATGGTTTGCTCGACGCTGTGCATGGAGTGCAAGCCCTGCTGTGCGAGCTCCTTGGTTGAGAGCGCTAGCTGGTCAGCCTGCTGGGCTGAGTCAGAGGCGTTGTTAACCACCGCGGCAATTTCTTCCATTGAAGCTGAGGTCTGCTGTAAATTCGCAGCGGCTTGTTCAGTGCGTGCGGCAAGTTCCTGGCTGCCTTTAGCAATTTCAGTAGATGCATGCTGAAGGCTAACGGTGCTACCGCTAACTGACTGAAGCGTATCGTCAATGCGTTTAATAAAGGCGTCAAACTGTTGGGCGAGTTCACCAATTTCATCACGGCGTTGGCTCTCAATCCGCGCGGTTAAATCGCCATCGCCTTCGGTGATCTCTTTAATACGTCCACTGATTTGACGAATCGCGCGAGACATCATTAGCGGACCCAGTAATGCAATAAGTACGGCCGCAATAAAAACAACTAGGGAAAAAATGATAGTCGAGGTTTGCTGTACTTGGATTCGTTCAACCACCGCGGCTTCTGCGTCATAAATGGCCGTTTCTATATTCTCTCCCGAAACATCAAATACATCGCGTAGTGCATTAAAGTGCTCTAATGATAAACCTTCTAATAAGCTTAAAGCATCGGTGGTTTCGCCGCGCTGGTGCAGCTCAAATACTCGCTCAGCCCCTGTTTTCCAGTCACTGTATAGCGTTTCAAAGCTAGCTAAATGAGCGGTTAACGCCGGGTAGTCCTGCATTAGCTCGGTATACTGTCCCATGCGGTCATAAGTCTGCTGGGCATTTTCTTCAAAGTCGGCGATTAGCGCGTCGGCTCGGTCGCTGTTAGGGCTAGTTAAAAGATATTCGATCTCTGCTACCCGTGCTTGGTAAAGATCACGATCGCCATTCAGTGTGGCTGAAATGGCAGGAATAAAGTTGGTGATAAACGTATCTAAACGGCTTTTTACCTTGTTAACGAGCATCGCATCGGCGACAACAATAACAAGCAGTGCTAATGCAACACTGATAAAAGCAAGCGCGTACTTAACTTTTATTTGATGGAAGCGGTTCATGTGTGCCATTCCTGTAGTTAAGAAGAGTAGAGAATAATGAGAGCACATTACCTTTAAAGGATGAGTACGGTCGATGGTTTTATGGCAGGTGTCACGTTTGTTTACGATCTGTGGTTTAAGTAACTTTATAACAAATAGTCTACGCGGCTACATAACAAATTAATGGTTGTTAGAATAAGAACGATTAATGTTGGAAGGTCTATTGGTATCCTGCCGCTTGAAGCTGAAATAGCTTGGCGTAACGGCCTTCCGCCGCGAGCAGTTCCTCATGGGTGCCGCGCTCGATGATGTAGCCCTGGTCGATGACTAGAATGATATCGGCGCTGCGCACCGTCGAGAAACGGTGTGAGATTAAGATCGCCATTTTATCGCGGCTGTGTTCACGGAAGCGGTAGAACACTTCCGCTTCTGCGGCGGCATCCATGGCGGCGGTGGGTTCGTCGAGCACAATAATGTCGGCATTCTCGCGCATGTAAGCGCGGGAAAGGGCAATTTTTTGCCATTGGCCGCCGGAAAGTTCTTGGCCGTTTTTGAACCACCGGCCTAATTGGGTTTGGTAGCCGCTGGCCATCTGGGTAATAAAGTCATCCGCCATGCCGTGGCGCGCGGCCTGCTGCCAGCGTTGCTGATCGTTGAAGGCGTGGGTATCGCCAACACCCAGATTTTCACCCACTTGCAGCTGATAGCGGACAAAATCCTGAAAAATAACCCCGGTTCGCTCACGTAGCGCCTGGGTGCTCCAGTCGCGCAGGTCGCTGCCGTCTAGCAGAATTCGCCCCTGGGTGGGGTGGTACAGCCGCGTTAAAAGCTTGATTAGGGTGGTTTTGCCTGAACCATTTTCGCCCACCAACGCCAGGCTTTGACCAGGGGCTAGATGGAGAGAAATATCGTGGAGCACATGCTCGCCACCCGGGTAGGAGAAGCTAACCTGCTCAAAACGCAGCCCATCACCGGGCAATGCCCCCTGGGTTAGCGTGCCGTGTTCGGCCTCTACCGGCTGCTCCAAATACTCATACAGATTGGAAAGATAAAGGTTATCTTCGTACATGCCGCTAATCGCGGTGAGGCTGGCGGAAAGCGCCGCCTGGCCCTGTTTGAACACCATCAGGTACATGGTCATTTGGCCCAGGGTCAACGCGCCGATAATGGTTTCGACCACTACCCAGCCGTAAGCCGCGTAAAACGTTAGCGTACCCAGCAAGCCGAGTAGAAACCCCCAGGTTTCGCGGCGCAGCGTTAAACGCCGGTCCTCGGCGAATAGGCGGGAAAAAATATCCTGGTAGCGCTGAAGAAACAGGTTTTCCAGGCCAAACAGTTTGACCTCTTTAATGCTGTCTTCCCGGGCCAGCACCGTTTCTAAATACATCTGCATGCGTGTTTGCGGTGAACGCCAGCGAAATAGCTTAAACGCCTCGCCTGAAAACTTTGCTTCTGAGATAAACACCGGCAATGCGCCGGCGACCAGGATCAGCAGTGCCCAGGGAGAAAACTGCACCAGCAGTACCCCAAAGCTGCTAAGCGAAATAGCATTTTGCAGCAGCCCAAAGGTTTTATTGACCAAGGCCAGCGGTCGGGTAGAGGCTTCGCGCCGGGCACGCGTGAGCTTGTCGTAGAGCTCTGAATCCTCAAACTGGCCAAGCGATAGCTGGCCGGCTTTTTCCAGGATCATCACGTTAACCTTTTGGCCCAGCAGCGCTCTCAGCAATGATTGCTGGGCGGCCAAGCCGCGCTGAGCCAACGCTATTAGCGCGATAATCAAGGCTTCGAACGCAACCAGCTGAAGGACCGGCGTGATAGTGGCGAGCAGGTTAGGGTCGCGGGCCTCTTGGTGGGTTTCCATGGCGCTGACCACACCATCAACAATCAGTTGGCCCACCCAAGCCGCCACTGCTGGCAGCACCCCCGCCACCAAGGTGCATAGCGCGAGGCCCAGCATCATCCAGCGTGAGGTTTCCCACACCAAGCCAAGCGCGCGACGGCTGTAGCGGAAAACGCCCAAGAAACTGCTAAGCGTAGAAGAAGGCGGGGCGTACGAAGGCGGTGGCGACATAAAAAGGGGAGCGATGACCTAGCAAAAAGGAATGCCATGATGCGGTGGTTAAACGTGGATAGCCAGCCCCACCGCCGGTTGCCTTCAACGGCAACGCAATGGTCGGGGTGGCGAGTAGGACGTTTATCAATACATCGGATGAGTGCAGCCGTCTATTGGCCGCTGTTTACCAGGGCAACACGGCCCCATCGGTGCGCGGCTCGGTGCCGCCTTGCAGTACGCCCGTTTCAGGGTGGCGTAAAATGATTTGGCCCCGCCCGAAGCTGATGGAGTCGGCGACTTTGACGATGTCGTGACCGCGCCGGGCCAGCGCGAGTGCTAAGTGGTTGGGGAAGTCGGCCTCGACTTCGATAGTCTTGCCTTGGGTCCACTTCCAGCGCGGCATATCCAGCGCCGCCTGCGGGTTTAGCAGATCATCAAGCATCGCCGTGACGACCTGCACATGGCCTTGGGGCTGCATATAGCCACCCATCACGCCGAACGGCCCAATGGCTTGGTTATCTTTAGTGATAAAGCCGGGGATAATGGTGTGGTAGGTGCGTTTGCCGGGCGCTAGCGCATTAGGATGCTGCGGGTCGAGGGAGAACGACCAGCCACGGTTTTGCAGGCTGATGCCGGTGCCAGGAACGACCATGCCCGAGCCAAAGCCTTTGAAATTGCTTTGAATCAGCGACACCATATTGCCTTCGTTATCAGCGGTCGCCAGATAAACGGTACCGCCCTTAATCGGGTTGCCGTGGACCGGGTCAACGGCCTGCTCGCCAATCAGTCCAGCCCGTGATTTCAAGTAATCGTCGTCCAGCATTTGCGCAACGCTGGGGCGCATGGTGTTGGGGTCAGTGATATGCGCAAAGCCGTCTACATACGCCAATTTAGTGGCTTCAATACGACGGTGCAGCGTTTCAACCGGTTCACGGCTCTCTTCGCTCAAACGCTCCAGCATGCCTAGCGCTTGCAGCGCGATCATGCCGCTGCCGTTAGGGGGTATTTCCCAAATATCATGGCCTTTGTAGCGCACACTAATCGGGTCGACCCATTCTGGCTGGTAAGCCGCCAGGTCTTGCTTACGCAAAAGGCCGCCGTGTTGGCGGGAAAAGGCGTCGATAGCCTCAGCCAGTTCGCCTTGGTAAAACGCCTTGGCATGGGTGTCCGCAATCGCTCGCAAACTTTTAGCGTGGCCTTCTGAGCGCCACAGCTCACCGGGCTCAGGGGCTAGCCCCTCGGGGGCGAAAGTATCAAACCAAGGTTGGAAGGAAGCCTCGCTGTAAGCTGAATAGGTGTCGAAGGCCTCTTGCCACATCTGATGAATGACCGGCGAAACGGGAAAACCTTCCTCCGCCAGCGCAATAGCAGGGGCCAGCAACTCGGCAAACGGCAGCTTGCCGAAGCGCTCAGACAGCGCCGCCCAGGCGGCGGGTGCGCCAGGCACTGTGACAGGCAGCATGCCATGGTTGGGAATAGCGTCGTGGCCAAGTGCTTTCAGCGCTTCAATACTCGCCGCTTGCGGGGCAGGCCCGCTGGCATTCAGGCCATGCAGCTTGCCATTCACCCACACAATGGCGAAGGCGTCGCTGCCAAGCCCATTAGAGGTTGGCTCCACCACTGTCAGCGCCGCCGCCGTCGCAATGGCCGCGTCAATTGCATTACCCCCTTGCTGCAATATGCTAATGCCCACTTGGGCTGCGAGTGGTTGAGAAGTAGCGACCATGCCTCGTTTACCGAACGTTGCCATTCGACGTGAGGCGCTGGGGTAGTAAAGTGCATCGTGTTGCATCGCTGAGTCCTTGTATTGTGGTTAGCGGCGTTAGTCGTGACTTTATCGGTTCTTAGCCGAGAAAGAGCCCTCCATAAACCAAGGCTGCCATCACCACAAACGCAGGATGCGTTTTGAAACGAATCAGTGCGATGGCGGCAACTATCCCGATAATCAGGGTGTGAATAGCACCGCTGGTGTTAAGGCTTTCGAGTAGAAAGCCCAAGGTCAGCCAGGCCATCATCATGGCGATGACCGGGCGAACCCACTGGCTCATGCGTTTAACGCGGGGGGATTCGCGATGACGATAGAGCAACCCCAGCGCCCCCAGCATTAATAGCAAGGTGGGAATCACCGTGGCGGCAACGGCTACTAAAGCCCCGCCGATGCCAGCGACCTCGTAGCCAACATAGCCGGCCATCTTGGTCGCGATAGGGCTAGGCAGGGCGTTGCCCAGGGCTAATGTTTCAGCGAAGGTTTGCGCGGTCATCCAGCCATAACGGCCAACGACTTCGGTTTCAATCAGCGGAATAATCGCTGGGCCACCGCCATAACCAATAATGTTAGGGATAAAAAACGCTAAGAAGAGCTCCCAATAGATCATGCCGGGCCCTCCGGTTTTTTAGAACCCGTGGGTTTGGTGCCAGAGGGGCGTAGCAGGGCGGCGACGAGGATGGCGCCCACTACCCAGCCAGGGTGAACGCCAAGCCAGTAAATGAGGCCCGCCGCGATAATGGCCATCACCGCGCTGACAAGCCAGCCAAGCGAGGCTTGCGACTTATCAAAAAAGTCCCAGGTAAGCTGTGCCATCATTACCATCACGACGGGTACCACGGCTTGGCCCATGCCGCGAATCCATGCCACATCGCGGTAGCGGCTGAAAATGCCTAACATAGCAATCATCGCCACTATCATCGGGACAATAATGGCAATAACGGCGGCGACACAGCCGGTAATGCCGCCCACACGGTAGCCAATATAGCCAGGCATTTTGGTGGCAATGGGGCCGGGTAAGGTATTGCCAATCGCCAGCACATCGGCAAATTCTTCATCGGTTAGCCATTGGTGGCGGGTAACGACCTCCGCGCGCACCAGAGGGATCATCGCGGGGCCGCCACCAAAGCCAAAAATACCAACGCGGAAAAAAGCCCAGAACAGCTGCCCGGAGACGCCGCGTGTTTTCATGAACGCGTATCCTGCAAAGCTAATGAGGAGATCAGAAGCATACCTAGGCCTTATTTATCGTTTGTAGGTTAAAAAATCGATTATCTTGTCTAAAATAGAATATAGGGAGTGACTGATCTGACGTCAACAGTGAAAAATGCAACGCACAGCTTACGCCGAGGTAAATAAAGGACATCGCCATGAATACTTCTTTGCCCAATAACGCTTCATCTAAGTCAGCAGGGCCAGCCGGTACGGCATCAAGTCGCGTGTTTGAGCATTTACGTAAAGATTTGGTAGGCGGGCGTTTTGTTGCCGGCGAAAAACTCGCTATTAATGCGCTGAAAGAGCGCTACGAAGTTGGCTTGAGTCCGCTGCGCGAAGCGCTGACTAAATTGGCAGCCTATGGGTTGCTGGTGCAGGAAAACCAGCGTGGCTTTCGGGTGCCCAAACTATCGCGGGATGAGCTTGAGGACATTGCCCAGATGCGCTTGGAAATGGAGGGGATGGCGCTAGAGAGGGCAATAGCCCACGGCGACTCGCTATGGGAAGCCGACTTGCTGGCCGCCGCCCATCGCCTAAAACGTGCCGATATCAGCTTGGATAAAGGCGAGGCGTGGGAGCATCTGCATACTCAGTTTCACCGCACGCTGGTGGCACCGTGTGGATCCGTGTGGCTATTGCGATTTATTGAGCAACTTCATGACCAGTTCGATCGCTACCGCCGCCTGGGGCCGAAAATGCCGACGATTCGTCAAGAGCTGGATGAGCAGCATCATCAGCTCGTGGAGCTGGCGCTGCAGCGTGATACCCAGGCGGCGCGTGAATTAATGGACGATCATATCCATAAATCTTACGAAGTCGCCCTGAAACGCTATCAGGCGCACGTTTAAGGGCGATTCATCAGTGTGGGATCGTGTGACAATGACGACATAGCGGCGGTGCCCTGTGTAAACTGCGCACCCACAACGTCAGCCATCACCGACCCAATGCTCAAGAGGATGCCATGCACACGGATAACGACATTGTCGCGCAAACGCTAAAGTGGGTGCGCACCTTCATCGTGGCACAGGATATATGCCCATTTGCCCAGCGCGAGTTGGCGCGAGGGTCCATTCGCGTTGAGGTTGTGCGTTCTAAAAAAATCGAGGTAGCGCTTGAGGAGTTGATGGTCGAGGTGCAGTGGTTGGATGAGCATCCTGAAACGGAAACCACGCTACTGGTGTTTCCAACGCTGTTTAAAAGCTTCGATCACTATCTGGATTTTGTTGAGTTGGCTGAAAGCATTCTGGTTGACCAGGGTTATGAAGGCGTCTATCAGCTCGCTACTTTTCATCCTGATTACTGCTTCGACGGGGCTGAGCCTGATGACGCCGCTAACTACACCAACCGCTCTCCCTACGCCATGGTGCATCTGCTGCGCGAAGAAAGCGTCGAAAAGGCGATCGAGTTTTACGGCGATACCGAGGCTATCCCCGCCCGCAATATCGCCAAGTTGACAGCCATGGGTAGCGACACCGCCGAGCAGCAGCTGCAGCAATGTTTTGATGTTAATGGCTAGTTTGACGTTAATGGTTAGGCGTGTGAATCACTAGCTGATGTTTGCCCCTGCTTTTGGCCGCGTACAAGGCGTCGTCCGCAAGCTGGAGAACCGTGCTGATATGCAGTCCGTGGTGGGGCCACCAGGCGGCACCTAAGCTACAGCTAACGCATCCCCACTGATCATCCGGTAAGGCAACGGGTTGGTTGATGGAACTCAATAACCGTTGGCTAATGTCATGGGTGAGCATTTTCAGGTGCGCTTGCTTGGTTTTCAGCACCATGACGAACTCATCGCCGCCCAGGCGTGCCACCACGTCACCGCTCCGCAGGGCGCTTTTCAGCCGCTGGGTAATCTCTATCAGCAGAAGATCACCGGCATGGTGGCCAAGCTCATCGTTGACCTGTTTGAAACCATCCAGGTCGATGAAAATCACCGCCATGCTTTGCTGATTTCTTTCCGCTTCGGGGACGGCCAGCTGCAGGTAATGCGTCAGAAATGCACGGTTTGGCAAGCCGGTTAGCGGGTCGGTGTTGGCTAAATCCTCCAAACGGTTGATCGTTTGGCGTTGATCCAGCAACCGGCCGACCATGTTGCGTAAAGAGATCGATAGGCGCTTCATTTCAGGAGAACCGCTTTCCAGGGGAATGCAGTCGGCGCCCTCGCCATCCTGTATTTGATCGGCGGCATGGGAAAGGCGTGTTAGCGGTGCGACCATGCGCGAGGCTATCACCCAGCCAATCACCGCTAACAGCAACGCCAGTAACAGGCCGGCCCCCATAATTGCAGTTTGTAGTTTTTCAACCGGCGCGAAGGCAGCGCCAATGGGTTGGCGGCTAACGGCAATCCAGCCTAACCCAGGAAAGTCTTCAAAACCGCTGCTGCGAGCGTAACCTGTCACATAGCGTTCGCCGTTGGGCCAGGTTTCAATGGCCCACTGCGGGGCTGTATCGCCAGGGCTAGGTAGCTTTACCAGCGAGTCGAGAGGTTGGCCAAGAAGCGTTTGCGGCCCTAATAACACCGTGCCGTCTTCCGCTAGCAGTAACATATCCGCGCCGAGCTGCTGGCTGGCGGGTGAGAGCATTGTGTCTTGGACGTATTCGGCCCACTGCCAACTTAAATGCACGGCGAGGACGCCACGGAGCTCGCCGCTGCGGTCATGCACCGGGGTAGCGATATCGACAAACTTAAGGGCTTCGCCGGTGGGGTTGGGAAGTAGCTGAGCCAACAGCACGGCCTCGTGAACATCACCAATCCAAAGCTGCTGCTCTCCTTCGATAAACACCGGGCGATGGGCGATTGAAACCCCTTCTAAAATTCCCCCTGTCGCCGCTTGCACGATCCCTTGCGGGTCGGTAAAGCCGATCCATGACACGACGCTGTGATTATCTTGCAAACGCTCCAACTGTTCCCGCAGCACATTGGGGCTCGTGTCATTCGTTAGCGCCTGCATCGCGAGCAGTAACTTCACCTCTTTGATGCGCGCGTCCATGCTGCGATCCAGCTTATCCACCATCTGGTAGGCCGCCTCAGAGGCCGCGTCCCCAATATCGGCCTCCATCTGGTCAGCGGTTTGCCCAGACGCCACCCAACCCAGCAGTAGCGTTGTGGCAAACACCAAGGTGGCAATCAGGGCAATAAACCGAGAACGCAGCGAGAAACGCGAGAAAAATGAGGAGCTTAACAACATTAATAGATGCTTTACCGTGAAAAGTGCCGTACTCGCTTGGCAGCGGCGTTAACGAAACGCTTAGCTGCCAAGCGACATGATGTATGTGACGAACGGAACTTTACCGGAAAAATGTCCGCTATGCGCGGTATTTGCTGTAGGTGCTAAGCGGAGCAGCCACGCTGATGGGGTACGCTTAAGCGCGCCTTTACCGAGCGACCTCGGTAACAATCTCGTAGCTGCGCAGCCTGTCTGAATGGTTATAAAAGTCGCTGTTAATCATTAGCTCATCGGCGCCGGTACGTGCTTGAAACTCCTCCAGCTCCGCTTTCACCGTCTCGGGGCCACCGATAATGGCGGCACCTAAAAACTGGCTGACTTGGGCCTGCTCGACCGGCGACCAGTCCAACTGTTCAACCGGCGGCTGAGACTGCGTCGGTTTGCCGCGAATAAGGTTAAGAAATTTTTGCTGCGCGCTGGTGGCCAAGTAGTGGGCCATCGCGTCGTTTTCAGCCGCCATCACGGGCAGGCCGACCATGGCATACGGTTTATCAAGGTGTTCAGAAGGGCGGAAGTTGTCGCGATATAAGCGCAGCGCCTCGAATAAATAGCCCGGTGCAAACTGGGCAGCAAACGTAAAGGGCAAGCCCAGCTTGGCCGCCAGCTGTGCGCTGTAGCCGCTGGAACCCAGCAGCCAAATCGGTACATGAGTCCCCTGGCCAGGCACCGCTTTGACACGTTGTTGCGGGTCGGTATCGCCTAAATAGCTGCGCAGTTCATTGAGCAACTGTGGGAAGTCATCGACCCCCGCGCGGGCGTTACGGCGCATTGCCTGCATGGTGGCGCCGTCTGAGCCCGGTGCGCGGCCCAAGCCTAAATCAATCCGTCCGGGGTAGAGCGTTTCCAGGGTGCCGAACTGCTCGGCAATCACCAGCGGCGGATGGTTAGGCAGCATAATACCGCCACTGCCAACGCGGATAGTGGCGGTTTGTCCGGCGATATGCCCGATAAGCACAGAGGTCGCCGCGCTGGCGATACCGGCAATATTGTGATGTTCGGCGAGCCAGTAACGGGTATAGCCTAACCGCTCGGTTAATTGGGCTAATGCCACGCTGTCGTTAAAGGTCTCAGCGGCGCTGCCCCCTTGGCGAATAGGCGCTAGATCAAGGACAGAAAGCGCCGTGGAAGCGAGTTGGCTCATGGTTCACCTGCAAACTGATTCGTGGGCGCGTAGAGCAAGAAATTACTTAGCGCGCTTGGTATTGTCACGTTATGCGGTCAGTGCAGATGAATTGCAAGGTGTCGATGATCAAGAAGCCGTTTTGATGACGACTCCTTGAGTTTTGATACAGCGATTATTTTATCTAATAGGGTATTTATTCAACGGGCGGGGTGGGGCGAACGAGTATTTCATTGACGTCAACGTGGGCAGGCTGCGAAAGCGCGTAAATCACCGCGCTGGCGATGTCGCGGTCTTCTAACGCATGTTCCGGCGGCTCATCAAAAAATGGCGTATCGACCATGCCAGGCTCAATCAGCGTTACGCGCATGCCCGTGCCGCGCAGTTCTTCGCGCAGGTTATAGCCAATCCCGGTGACCGCCCATTTGGTTGCGCTGTACATAGAACCCGGAATGGTCGCTCGGCCAGCGGCTGAACCGGTTAATAACACGTGGCCTTTGCTACGCTTTAGGGCAGGTAAGCAGGCCTGAAGGGTAAGGCCGACGCCATAGACGTTGGTGAGAATCATCTCCCGCCATGCATCGTGGTCGGCGCCGCTAAACCCGCCGGGGGAGCCGCCACGGCCAGCGTTGGCAAAGACCGCATCTAATCGGCCAAAGGTTTCCAGCGCCTGTTCGACCATGGCCTGCTGCTGCTCCATATTGGTCACGTCGAGCTGACAAGTCAGCACATTTTCCGGGCCCAGCTCTTGAGCCAGCGCGGTGAGCTTGTCGCTAGAGCGGGCAGCAAGTACCAGTTTGTAGCCTTCACGCGCTGCTGAGCGCGCGGTGGCCGCGCCAATGCCACTCGATGCACCGGTAATTAATAACACGCCGTCACGCATGGATGGGACTCCTTGCTTTGTTAGCCAGAAAAGTCTTTAGCATGGCCAAGGTCATGCCATCATGCAAATATAGGATTGAATCAGTGGGCGTGCCCCTCTTCTTTGCGTTTTAGCATGGCGGAAAGATCCAGAATGGCTTGGGCCATATCCGCCATGCTTTTGCTCTGATCCATCGAGGTTTTGCGTAAAAAACGGTAGGCCTCTTCTTCGCTCATTTCCTGGTGAGCCATGATCAGGCCTTTGGCACGTTCAATGAGTTTGCGCTCGCGCAACGCTTTGCGGGTATTTTCCAGCTCGTCGCTAAGCCCTTGCAAACGACCGGCCTGCGCCTGGGTGAGCTCGATGAGCGAGCGACCTAGCGGCGACGTCAGTGCATTGGCGGTTAAGTCACCCAATGGCTGCGCACCACCTAATGCCAGCAGCTGTTCGCAGGGCGCGGGAGAATGCCCATAAGGCTGGCCCTTGGTTTTCGCCAAGGCGTGCTCGGCCTGGGTGATTTTGCGTTGGCAAAGGACACTCAGCTGGGCAATCAGTGCGTCTTCGACGGTTTTAATCGTATCAATACGCAGGGTGGTGAGTTCGTACCAGGTTTCGCCCAGCGTATCCGGCGTTTCTCTTGCCGACGATGGCTGTGTGCGTTGGCAGGCGATGTCGCGCAGATGGCAAATGCCCGCCAGCGTGCGCGGCGATAACTCTTTTGCCCACGCCTGCTGTGCCTCCGGGGTGGCGAACTCTTCAAAGGTGTCAAAGCAGCGCTGTTGATCGGCCATTAGCTGGTTTAGCAGCGCGCGATGGGGCTCATCGAAGTGGCCCTGGGTAAAACCAAAGGCGCCACAGGCGCGCTCCTGACCGGCTAATTCTTTCCCTTGCATCAAATGAAAAATGGCCACCAGGGTGCGCGTGATATCAGGGTCTGCTGAGGTATCGGCCGCCTCAAAGACAATCGCCAGCAGCCCACTGGTTAACTGGTTAAAGGCCTGGGTAGCGGCATCGGGGGTAATCGCAAAAGCGTCAATGGCTTGGCGCAGGGCATCAAGTTCATCAAGGGCATGCCAAACGGCCGCAATACGCCGCAATAAGCGTGCTGCTGCCTGTGGCCGGGCCTCTTGGCTAAGCGTTTCTAACCGCTGCCGCATTAACGTTTCGGCCTGTTGGCTGTGCTGGCGGTAGGTGTCCCGGCGGGTCTTGAAGCGCTGACCCCTGGAGACAAGGTAGATAGTTGAGGCCCCGCGTTCACGCTGGAGCATGTGAATAAAGCGGCTAATATCGCCGACAATCTCGGTGGTGGTGGCAAGGTGAGTCAGGTTATCGATATCACAACGGATGGCGGTTAATAGCAGTTGCTGCGCTGAAGACATAGCAGTTTCCTCAATGACTCGCCGCCTAACAGTATACGCTCCCATACTGCGGCGTCGCCGTATGGGAGCGTAGGGTAGAGCTTAAGCTTAGCGTAATGAAAGTGCGCCCGCCCCAACGTCGTCGCCAACCGCATCAAGATACGCTTTGGCCTCTTCGGCTTCGGTAGCATCGCTAAAGCGTACCAGCAAAACACAGGAGGCCAGCGCAAGCACGGTAAGGCCTAGATAAAAGAGGCCCTGCTGATAGCTGAGGCTTTCGCTACGAAACAAAAATGCAGCGCCGACCGCCCCCACGTTGCCCCCAGCGCCGACAATACCGGCAACGGCCCCGAGGGCTTTTTTATTGATAAAGGGGACAACGCCGTAGGTCGCGCCTTCGGCCATCTGTACGAACAGGCTAAACACTAGCATGATGCCAATCGCAAGGCTCAGTACATGCATTTGCGAGAAGGCTACTAGGGCAATGCCTTCGCAAACCAGGGCAATAAACAGCCACCGTACACGCCCCTTTAGGCCACCTTGTTTAGCGAAAAGGTCTGAGAAGACACCGCCCAGCGTGCGCGCAAAGATATTCATTAACCCGAATAAACCAGCGATGAGACCCGCCGTTGCCAGGGTAAGCTCGAACTTATCAAAGAAGTAGATGGCGGCAATATTGTTGATCGTTAGCTCCACACCAAAACACAGCCCATACACGACAAATAACGCCCAAACACGCATATCTTTGGCGGCGGCTAGAAAGCTTTGCGCAGCGCCATTTTCACCCGAGGCTTCAGGTAGCTCACCGCGTGCACGCAGTTCACTGAAATTGCCGTTGGGTGCATCCTGAGTGAAGAACCAGTAGCCAATGCCGGTAAAGAACATTACAACGCCAGGCACCATCATGGCTAAGCGCCAGCCAAAGGCTGCATTGACACCCAACATCAACATGCCCGAGAAGATCAATGGCATCAGAATCTGTGTGGTACCGCCGCCCAGGTTACCCCAGCCAGCGCTGGTGGCGTTGGCGGTGCCGACCACGTTGGGAGCGAACATCATCGAGGTGTGGTACTGGGTGATGACAAAGGAGGCGCCGATAGCACCGATTGCTAAGCGCGCGAGCAGAAAGGTTTCGAAGCTATTCGCTAAGCCAATGCCCATGACGGGAATAGCGCCCAGCACTAACAGGCCGGTGTAGGTTTTACGCGGGCCGATTCGGTCGCACAGCACGCCAATGGCAAGGCGAACAACCACTGTAATCGCCACCGAAGCAATAATTGTGTTACCGATTTGAGTTTGGGTTAACGAGAGGTCTTCGCGAACGATCGCCATTAACGGGGCGATGCCGAACCAGCCAAAGAAGCAAATATGGAAGGCGAACCATGAAAAATGGAAAGCGCGCATCTGGGGGGTGGAGAAGTTAAGTAGTCGAATACGGTTGGCTTTGTTACGTATATCCATGGGATGGCCTCACGGGGACGAGTTTATCGTTACGCAACGCCAATGGGTTTGGGCGCTACGTGAGCAATTTACGAGAACATGCCTTCGCCATTGAAGGTCAGGTTCGACGCACTCGTACCCGGTTGGGCCTGGTCCACGCCTACCACCACGCCTTTGGTCATGCAGGTAGTTTGCCAGTTCGATTTTTACTGTTATAAATCAATAAAATATTTTATTTGGCGCATGCTTTTAACCCATAAAAAAACCGCCACCATGCTGCATGATTGGGCATGCAGCACAGGCGTTGCGGCATATTGGTGCTGATAGGGGGTGGATAGTGTTGGTGGATAGTATTGATGGCTAGTACTGCTATTCGTGTAGGTAAACGGCTTCGATATCGAGCGTCGAGTGATCGCCGATAGCGTCAAAGTGCTCGTTTAGCCAGCGTTCAGCCGCTGCTTGGCCCTGATCAAACAGGTGGCATAGAAACGGCCATTCGGAATTGGCTTTGCTGGAGACCGACAGCTCTTCGAGTGCCTGCTCGCCGCTAATGCGGTGAAACAGTGCCTGTTGGTAGCCGTTTCCAATACCTTCTTCTTCAAACGCATTCTTGAGCAGCGAGATCATGCGAATCTCTTTAATCAACGCCGAGTTAAACGTGATTTCGTTAAGCCGGTTCATAATGGCTGACGCCGAGGTGGGTATCTCTTGGCGAACGATGGGGTTAATTTGCACCAGTAGGATGTCTCGCGCAGTGCACTCTTCCATCAGCGGGAACAGCGCCGGGTTGCCCATATAGCCGCCGTCCCAGTAAGCCTCACCGTCGATCTCAACGGCTTGAAACATAAACGGCAAGCAGGCAGAGGCCATGACAGCGTCAACGCTCATCTCTTCGCGGCGGAAGACACGTTGCTTCCCGGTACGCACGTTGGTCGCTGCGACAAACAGCTTGAGCTGTTGGCATTGTCGGACGCGTTCGAAATCGATATGGCTGGCGACGATATCGCGTAGCGGATTAATGTTGAGCGGGTTGAGTTGGTAGGGGGACGCCACGCGTGTTAACAGGTCCAGGGCAATAAAACCGGGGGAGTTGTCAAGGCTCCAATTGCCGGTCAGCACATCCATGGGTGAGCGGCGAATGGGGCTTGCCATGCCAGCTCGGCTGACCGCTTGCCAAAAATCGTGCAGCGCTTGGCGGGCCGTCTGGTTGTCGCCTCGGGTGAGGGCATCGGCCATCACCACGCCGTTCATCGCGCCCGCGCTGGTGCCACTGATACCCTCTATTTCGATGCGTTCATCCGCTAATAGCCGATCAAGTACACCCCAGCTATACGCCCCATGTGCGCCGCCACCTTGCAATGCTAGATCCAGTTTTTTTACCTGTGCCATGTGCTTTCCCCATTGCGACGGGTGAAGAATGTGGTTGCATTGAAACCAGCATGCCACAGGCCGCTAGGGAAAACGAAACGCTATTCTTCGCAACAACCTGTGGGCCGCTTTCACTGGCAAAATAGTTTAGGGCCATCACCGTTATTAAGGGGAGTCCGCTAACGGTGAGTGACGGTTGGCAGGGTAAGGCGCTTCATACATGGCGTATTCCATCAGGCTGTCCAGCTTTAGGGCGAGCTGCTGGCTGGCTTCTTCCATCCTGCCTAACGCTGCCAGTTGGCCTTTGCGGTTGCCTTCACGGGCAAGCTTCAGCGCCTCGGCGCCGCTGGCATGCATCTGGCGGTGTGGCGCCGTCAATGCTCGGAAGGCAGCGCTGAGTGCATAGCGTTGATGGCCTTCCCCGTATCGTTGCCATTGCCCCAGCCGACATTGGTGGTCATCTTCTAACGGTGTGTCCGTATCGGCAGACAGCAGCTGCTTATAAAGCCGACATTTCCACACCGCATGGTCCAGCTTGGCGGAGTGCAAAAAAGCCGCGGTAGCGTTTTGATGGATAACTTTGTGCATATGCCTCGCTTGGTCACCAAGCTGACACAGGTCGTGCTTGGCCGTTTGCGCGGCTTGGGCAATCTCATCGTCGGCGTGGCGTTTTTTCGCCACGGCTTGAGTGTGCTCGCTCACTTGGCGATTGGCTTGCTCCATCAATGCGCTGAACTGGTGACTCAGTTGCTGCATGTTAAGCGCTAAGCGGTGAACGTCATCCGCAATGGCCGTCAATCCAGGCGTTTGCTGGTCTTGGCTATGGGCCGTTTCCAACGCCGTGCTAACCGCTAACGCCTGAGCGTGGTCAGCATTGCGCGCGAGCGCTGCCTTGAGTTGGCTAAGATCCTGCAGCGTGTTGGCAAACACCAACGGCGAGGAGGATAGCGTGTCGGCATCGTCGCTGCACTGGCAGCGCTGGTGCAGCGTATTGACCGCCTGTTCGGCAGCGGCAATAAACGTCAACGTTCCCGTCAAGGTGGCGCGCTCACCGGCGAGCTGGTCGGCATACGTTTCAATGTCCGTATTAAGCAACGCAAGCATATCCGCCCCTTGCGCTTGCAGCACACCGATTGACTGCTGTGGGCTGATTAGGCTTAGCAAGCGACCACTGGGGGAGGGAGCTTCAAGCTGGGCGCGTAAGTCGGCGACCTGCTGTTCTAAACGACGAATTTTTTGGTAAGGATTCATAAAGGTAAACATGGCAGACACCTGCGGCAGAGTGCAGTTGTTTGTGTTGATTTGTCACAAAGTATTGCAGAAGGTGCCGTGGAGTGCCTGCTTTACCCGCCGTAAATGAAGAAATTCAACGCTTGGCGGCCAGAAAGACTGAGGGTGTTGGCGTTTTACACAGCAAACCGCTAGTTAAACGCTAGCGCTCGGCAAGCTTCGTGGCAGCGGTCGTGCAGCCGAGGAACGCTGAGTTTGCCAGCCACTTTACGTCGGGATAATAGGCAAAGACATATTGGTTCTCTTTTAGACTGTCGATCAGCGGATAAGTCACATCTTCACGCACCGCAGGGCAGCCATGGCTGCGCCCAAGCCGACCGGTTTGGGTGATAAACGCATCGCTTACGTAGTCGGCGCCGTGGATCACAATGGCGCGCTCAAAAGCGAGATCGTTGACGTCGGGTTCCAAACCTTCCAAGCGCAGCGAGTAGCCATTACGCCCGTAATAGCTGTTCATGGTGCGAAATAAGCCGATACTGGATTGGTGGCTGTCGGGGGTGTTGGAGAAGGTCTCAGCTTGGGCATCGCCTGAACCTTGCCCATGCGAGACCAGCTCTTTGAAAAGCAGTTTATGCTGACGCAAATCGAATACCCAGAGCCGTCGCTGGGTAGACGGCAGTGAGTAATCGATCACTGCCAGGCGTTCGGCACTGGGTTCGGCGCAGTTGAGCGCTTGAGCGGCTAAGCGCAGCGCTTCAGGTGTCGCCTGCGGGGCTAACTGTAGTAACTGATGATGCAAGGGCAGTATGCCGTGAGGCGGCGTTGAATCAACCTGGGCAAAAAAGCTGTCGGCGTGTAGCGGTAATGTAAATAATGTAAAAGGTAGCGATAATAATAACCTAGTGACATGTAAACGCAGAGCCATATAAGTCGATCCTACAAGCAATATCAGTCATGATGAAGATTAGCCGACGATTATAAAAAAGCCGGTCGGCGAAGGTGGAAGGCTATAGTAACGCAAGGAGAGGGCAATGAACGAGATGCAGCCAACAAGACGATGGGCGATGGGAGCCGCTCTGTGTCTAATGCTTAGCCACGGCGCTTTAGGGGCTAACACTGTGCCTGTAGACGCCGCGCCGCTAGAGCAGGATTTAGCGCAGCAATTAACGGCGGTTCAAACGCACGGCCTACCCATCGCTGAGTTTTATCAGCTGCGTGGTGGCAAGCCTGCCTGGCAGGCTGGGGAAGCGGTTGAATCGCTGGTAGCCGCATTGAACAGTTTGGAAACCGATGGCTTAGCGCCCGACGAGTATCACGCCGACACGCTACTTGATCAGTTTCAACGTAGCCAAACAGCCGGGACCGCGGCGCGAGCAGCGTTTGATATCCAAGCCACTCAGTCGCTGCTGCTGGCCCTGGATCACCTAGAGCGCGGCAAGGTAAACCCGCGCGATGTCGAACCCGAATGGGAGACGCCCCGCCCGGAGAGTCGCTATTCGCTGCTACGCGTGGTGCATGCGGTTGAGAACCGTGAGCTAAATGATGCCTTTGCGCTGGTGCGCCCTGGTTCGGCAGCGTATCAGCAGTTGCGCGACGCTTTGAAACATCACTACCAGCTGGCCAACCTTGGCAGTGCGCCATATCTAGCCTCGCGGGAGGCGTCGCTGCGGCCAGGCGACGAGGCAGACGATGTGGCCGTACTGCGCCAGCGCCTCTCGCTGTGGGGGGAGGCGGACTTACTGGTGGCTGATAGCAGCGCTTATCCGCTGATTGGGGTGGAAACCGCGGCTAACCGACGCAGCTTTGATGCGCCACTTGAAGCCGCTGTTAAACGCTTCCAGCGACGCCATTTGCTGCAAGAAGACGGCGTGGTGGGCGAACAAACCCGTTTGGCGCTGAACACCTCGGTGAACACACGTATTGACCAACTGCGGGTCAATTTAGAACGCGCGCGCTGGATTAGCCCGATGCAGGCTGACGAGCCGCGGGTGTGGGTCGATATTGCCGGGTACCGGATGCACTATGTGCGCCCTAACGGCCAGCACTGGGATGCCCGCGTGGTGGTGGGCTCGGCGCGTCGTGAAACGCCGATTATTCATTCCACCATCAGCCATCTAACCATTAACCCCTCCTGGACCATACCGCCTACGATCATGCGCGAGGACGTGTTGCCCCAGGTGCGTGCCGATAGCGGCTATTTAGCACGTAAGAACATTCAGGTAATCAGCCCATCGGGTGAGCCGCTTGTCGCCGAAGATATCGACTGGCAGCGCCCAGGCAGTCTCATGCTGCGCCAAGTAGCGGGCGCGACTAATCCGCTGGGTCGCGTTGTCGTTCGCTTTCCCAATGACGACATGATCTATTTGCACGATACCCCAGCGCGGGGGCTGTTTCAGCGCCCCCAGCGCGCGCTCAGCTCGGGCTGCGTGCGCGTTGAAGGTGTCACGGAGCTCGCGCAAATGCTCTTGCAGGACACCGGCAGTCGTTACCAAATGAGCAGCCTATTGAAACGGGGGAGCGACCAAAACATACGCTTGACCCAGCGTATTCCCATTGCGCTGCACTATCTAACCGCGTGGCCGAATGCGCAGGGCGAGGTGGAGTTCAGGCCTGATATTTACCGCCGCGATGCGAAGCTGCTGGCAGCGTTATAGCTTGTAACCAACCGCTTGCACGCGACTCAGTTGATGATCTGAGCGGCTTGCAAAACTGGCACACTATCCCTAGACGCACCCTCAAACGCACAACACCGCCCGATGGCGGTGTTGTGCGTGATGGTAGTGTGCGATGACCATTTGCAATTTGAGCAGTCACTACCACTAAGAATTGCTAGTCGTCGTCTTGCTCATGGTTAGCCACGCTAACCGGCCCGGTTTCGCCGCTTTCCAGTGTGGCCAGGATGGGTCTCGCTTGGTTGCGGAAGGCAACCAAGGTGTCGCCACTCAAGCTGGTGTTTTCGGGCAGTTCGACGTTCATCGCGTTAACGGGGGTGTTGTTGACGATGACTTCATAGTGCAGGTGGGGGCCGGTGCTGCGGCCGGTATTGCCCGACAACGCAATACGCTCACCCATGGTGACGCGATCGCCTTGGCTAACCAAGGGGCGTGAAAGGTGCAGGTAGCGCGTCCGGTAGCCGTTGTCGTGGCGCACAACGATATAGTTCCCCGCAGCGGGGTGGTGTCTAACACGCTCAACGCGGCCGTTGGCGGGGGCCAGCACGGACGTTCCAATCGGCATGGCAAAATCGGTGCCGTTATGCGGGCTGATGCGCCCGGTAACCGGGTGTCTGCGATTTGGATTAAAGCCCGAGCTTAACCGGTAGCTGCCGTCAAACGGGCGACGTGCAAACGCAGGGTCCAGGCTGCCGCCTTCAGGGGTATAGAAGTTGTCGTCGGTGGCATTGCGTACCACGGTTAAGTCCATACGCTCACCGTCGTATTTGACCGCCAGTACGCGGGAGTCAAGGGTCTCCCCGTCAATCATGTCCGACTCGACCAACACCTGAAAGCGGTCTCCGCGACGGCTGTCACGGCGGAAATCGAGCTTCTTTTCGAGTAGCTTGGTGAGTTCCGTCACTGAGCCGCTGTTTAAACCGGTCGCTTGGGCGGAGCGTGCAAAACTACCGCTGACGCTACCCGCATAGAGGCGCTGCACAGGCTCGCCCTGTCGCTCGATGACGGTGATCGCGAAGTGGTCAGCGTCGCGTTCCAATAATACGCCGTCGCGGGTGTTTTTCATCATGCGCAGCGACAGCAAACGACCTTGTTCATCTAACTGATAGTCAAAGCTGTGACCGGCACGCCAATTGGTTAGCATGCGCTGATCGGGCAAATCCTCAAGCAGGGCCATCACTTCGCTGTAGCCAAGCCCCAGCTCATTTTGAGCCAACATGGCAAAGGTTTCGCCGGGTTCAACAATATGGGTTTCCCATTCGGGCACAAACGGCTCTTCTGCCGCTAATTCTAAATCCAAAAACGAGACATCGCCGAATAGATCGGTGCCGTAATCTTCGTATGAAGTGGCATCGGCGACTTCAACCGAAGCGTTGTTGTCGACGTCCAGCATGCCGCTGGTCAGCGTGCCCACTACGATTGCCATGTGCAGCGCACCGCTATCAAACTTGGTGGTGGCAAGCACAGGGACATCAGGCGTGGCGGGGCTCAGTGTCGCGGTATCAAACACTGTTACATCATCACTTAGGGCAGGCTGCGTCGCCATGTCGGCATCGGCGCTGTCGATCACATCGACATCGAGATTGACGATTTCAGTGGCTTTTAATTCACTTAAGGGGATGTTTTCGCGGGTAGCATCGAGGGCGCGGGAGGCACGATTGATGGCTTCTGCCACCGGCGTTCGTTCCTGGTTGAGAGACGGAATCCCCGGTGCAGAATCGCTAGGAAGCGGTACCAGCACGCTCTCAAGCGGTGTGTTAGGTTGATTTAAATCATGATATGTCGTCAGTAGCTTTTGTGTGCCCAGCACGGTGACCATAGTGGCCACGGGTAACAGTAATAATTTGTGCGCACGGGGCAGCGAATGAAGGATTCGCAACATGGGTAAATGGACCGCCGGATTCGTGATTAAAAGTAACAATAAAGTGTATAAACCCGGAAACCATACCCGATGAGGGGGGGAAGTGCCTAGACTGTACATCTATACATAAAGTGAATTTAAATAACTATATGCCCATAACTCGCCCAATTTACTATTTATAAACACTGTTTGTTAACAAGAGTAAATAATACAGCGTGCTAATTAAATAACCCAAGTTAACCATGTACGAAAATTGTCATGTTAAAAGGGCTGATATAATAGGTGTCTAGTTTCTGTCTTATGGTTTTGTCTTCTCGCGCTTAAGGGTATCCACCATCCTCGCGCATCAACCACTTACCCATGGCAGGCATTAACCGCCATTCACTAAGCATGGGCAGCATTTAACATCTTTTCCTGGCATTCTAGGCATATTTTTCGAATATTAAGCGCGTTGTTTGGCTGTTTTGCGTCGAGGAAATCGAAATGTCACGGGTAACTCTTTCACAATGGCAAATGTTGGCCGCCGTGGTTGATCATGGCGGATTTGCACGTGCGGCGGAGGTCGTTCACAAAAGTCCCTCAACCCTGAATCACGCCGTGCATAAATTAGAAGAGCAACTGGGGGTTCAGGTGCTGGAGCCCATTGGTCGGCAGGTTCGCTTGACCGAAGCGGGCGAGCTGCTGCTTCGCCGTGCGCGTCAATTGATTGAGAGCGCCGCCTCGCTTGAAGATGTCGCCACCCGATTAGCCGCCGGTCTCGAGGCCGAAGTCGTGGTAGCGATCGACCAGATTTTTCCTGCCGCCGCCCAAGCCAAAGCGTTGGAGCGTTTCTCTGCCACATACCCCCAGGTGCGCGTGCAATTACACGAAAGCGTGCTCAATGGCGGCACGGAAATGCTCTACGATGGCCGTGCAGACCTGGTGGTCTCCGGCATTGAGGCGCAGGGCTTTTTAGGCGAACCATTGGTCACCGTTCGGTTTGTGGCGGTGGCTCACCCCCAGCACGCGCTGCATCGGCTAGGCCGCTCGTTAGACCTGCGCGATTTGGCTCAGTACCGTCAGCTGGTGGTGCGCGACTCCGCATTGCGCCAAGCAACCAACGCAGGCTGGTTGAAGGCCGAACAGCGCTGGACAGTCAGTCATCTCAACACCTCGCTTGATATGCTCAGGCGCGGCTTGGGCTTTGCCTGGATGCCCGAAACACGTATTGCTGATGAGCTGAAAAATGGCCAGTTAAAGCCGCTGCCATTGCCCGCAGGAGGCATTCGCGAGGTGCCAATGCAGATGATCTTCCGCGACCGAGACCGAGCCGGTCCCGCTGCGCATGCCATGGCTTCGGCGCTTAAACAGGCGGTGCTAAGCGAGTGCGCGCGGCATGATTCGATTCTCTCGAATGAAAGGCCGTAAAACATCCGCTTGAGCATCCTCAATGCGAGCGTATGCTGAGAACAGTGACTGCACTCTGACACCCTTTTTCAGGAGACGCCCCATGGGACTGCTCGTTGATGGTAAATGGCAAGACCAGTGGTACGACACCAAAAAGCACGGCGGTGAGTTTGTACGTGAGTCTGCTCAGCTGCGCGACTGGGTAGGCGATCAGCCCGAGACCGATGGCAGCTGTTATCCTGCCGAAAAAAACCGCTACCATCTGTATGTATCGCTTGCTTGCCCATGGGCGCATCGCACTTTGATCATGCGCAAGCTGAAAGGGCTGGCGCCACTGATTGGCACCTCCCATGTCAGCCCGCTGATGCTAGACCAGGGCTGGACCTACCGCCAGGATGAAGGCGCTAGTGGCGACCCGATTAACGGCGTCGACTTTCACCACCAGCTGTATACGATGACTGACCCGCACTACACCGGTCGTGTCACCGTGCCCGTGCTCTGGGACAAACAGCGCAACGCCATTGTTAATAATGAGTCTGCAGATCTGCTGCGTATTTTTAACCACGCGTTTGACGAGCTTACCGGTAATGACCTGGATTTTTACCCCGAGGAGCTACGTAGCGTCATCGATGCAGTCAACGCCGATGTGTATGACCACATTAATAACGGGGTGTATAAGTCCGGTTTTGCCACGGAGCAGGGCGTGTATGAGAAACACGTGCAAGCCTTATTTGACGCCCTGGAGCGCATGGAGGCACGTTTGGCTGAGCAGCGCTATCTCGCAGGGGAGTGGTTCACCGAAGCTGACATTCGTCTCTTTACCACGCTGATCCGCTTTGACGCAGTTTACTACGGCCACTTCAAATGCAACTTCAAGCGCATTGAGGATTACCCCAACCTTGCCAATTACGTTAGGGAAATTTACCAGTGGCCTGGCGTGGCTGAGACCGTCAATATGGATCACATCAAACGCCACTACTATTACAGCCACGACACGATAAACCCAACGCGTATTGTTCCCGCAGGCCCGCTGCTTGATTTTCAGCAGCCTCACGACCGGGAGCGTTTACCGGGTAACGGGGTGCGGCATAAATAGCCTGCTTAGCTTGAAACGGTTGCCATCGAAAAAGGGCCGCTCAAATGGGCGGCCCTTTTACTTACTTAGTGACTTATTTACTTACTTAGCGCTGCGTTAGCGTATGACACAGCGAGTCAGCGTTAATTAATTATCGTTACTAGTATCAAGTGCTTCGCGAGTGCGCTGCCACGCACTTTCAGCGCCTTCTTGGGTCGTTTGCCAAGCATCACGGGCATTGGCTTTGGTCTGTTCCCACCAGTCGTTGTCGTAAGTCGGGAAGGCTTCGACTTCTTCCTGGCTGGCTTCGACCATGATGCGATGTTCTGTATCACCATTGGCTTCCGTTTCGGTTTCGAGGGTGAAGTAATCGGTATCAACAACGATCTCACGGCCGCCTAGGCCAAGCACTGAACCACTTTCGATCACAATCGCGGTAATGCGCATCTCTTCATCAAACAGGATGTCATCAACCTCACCAATCTCTTCACCGGAACCGCCGGCAAAATAGACCTCTGCGTCAAGAATGTCTTCGGCTGAGTACATGCCCTGGGGCTCGTCTTGGGCATGAGCGCCCATTGCAAAGCTTCCCAGTAGGGCCGTGCCAATAGCGATCGTCAGGGGTGTTTTACGCATAGCATCTCTCCATGTCGCTACGATTAATAATCGGCAGTTACTGCTTGTCAGCCCATTCATCAGCCTGACGCTCAGCTTCCTCGCGTTCAAGACCATATTTCTGCTGCAGTTTGCCGACAAGCTGGTCTTTTTTACCGCCGATCTGGTCGAGCTCGTCATCGGTAAGTTCGCCCCAGCTAGCGCGGGCTTTGCCTTTTACTTCCGTCCATTTGCCTTCGATTTGATCCCAGTTCATTGCATCGCTCCTTGAAGATAGTGAACCTAAGTCAGTACATTCAGACTAGCCCAAATGTGCACAAGTGCAAGCCCTTGATTCACTGTGGTGGGGGTTAAAAAACTAGTCATAAGCAAGATGAGGTGGTAGGATGCGCATTCCTCGCATGTGTTGACCCCTCCATCACGACGATAAGCGCTTGCTTACGAAGTTAATTCATACGTAATAGCGCTTGCTGGAACATCTCGCCAGTTGCCAGATGTTCATTGCTGTGAAGATGGCGCGCCTCCAGTATTTCACCGCACGGGTGAAATCGGCGCAGAAGGTCGCCACAGCGGTTGGCCCGCACAACGCGGTGTTGCCAACCGGATGCTAGGTGCGACCGGCGTCTCCGACTCCATTGATGGCTATGACCGCTAAGGCGGTGCCTGTTGTCGATAACGACCTCATATTTTGTCGTTACGCGATGACAGAGTCAGAGACGCTTATGATGTTTTTTGCCGGTAATTGCCGGCCTACCAAGGTGTGATTAATGACCTCGACTTCTGTCGCCTCGCCGAGCTTCGGCGATCTGGCTCTATTGCCTGCCGTTCTATCTGCTGTTGAATCGCAGGGCTACCTAGTCCCTTCGCCGATTCAGGCGCAAACCATTCCTGCGCTGCTTGAAGGCCGCGATATGCTGGGCCAAGCCCAGACGGGTACCGGTAAAACCGCTGCTTTTGCTTTACCCCTGTTATCGCGTCTGGAACTCCAGCGTCGCGAACCCCAAGTATTAGTGATGGCGCCGACTCGCGAGCTTGCTCAGCAAGTGGCTGCCTCGTTTAGTAAGTATGGTCAAAACCTCAAAGGTCTCGAAGTCGCGACCCTGTGTGGTGGCCAAGAGTACCGTGAACAGTTGGGCGCCCTTAAGCGCGGCGCGCATGTTGTTGTCGGTACGCCAGGCCGGATTATCGACCACCTGGATCGCGGTAGTCTCAAGCTTGACGGCCTGTCCGCCCTGGTGCTGGACGAAGCCGACGAAATGCTGCGCATGGGCTTTATCGACGACGTAAAACGCGTGGTTGCCGATACCCCTAAAGATGCTCAGCGCGTGTTCTTCTCGGCCACGTTGCCGGCTGAAATCGAACGTATTGTTAACCGTTATTTGGTTGACCCGGTGAAAGTGGCGATTGAGAAGGGCACTACCACTGGCGAAAACATCGAACAACGCATTGTGCGTATTGATGGCGGCGCTAAGCTGGAAGCCCTTTCGCGTATCCTCGAAGTCGAGCCGGTCGATGGGGCCATCGTGTTCGTACGTACGCGTGCGGCCTGTACCACCCTGGTCGAGCAATTGACCGCCCGTGGCGTCAACGCCGCAGGCCTGTCGGGCGATCTGGACCAAAGCCTGCGTGAGCGTACCATTACGCGTTTGAAGCGTGGCAAAGTCGATGTATTGATCGCCACCGACGTGGCCGCGCGCGGTCTTGATGTGTCGCGTATTACCCACGTTATCAACTACGACCTGCCCCAAGATGCGGAAGCTTACACGCACCGTATCGGCCGTACCGGCCGTGCCGGTCGTAGCGGTATCGCGATTACCTTTGCCGGCTTCCGTGAAGGTCGCAAAGTGGGTTGGATGGAGCAGGCAACCGGTCAGAAAATGGCTGAAATGCCATTGCCTGACGAAGCAGCGATTCGCGCCCACCGCGATGACGTCTTCCATCACCGCGTTATTGCCTCGTTGACCAAAGGCGCCGAAGAGCAGCGTGCGCTGATTGAGCGTCTGATTGAAGAAGGTCATGACCCAATCGAGCTTACCTGCGCATTTGCCGCCATGGCGCGTGCCGATGAGGCGCCGATTGGTCGCCTGCAAGCTCCGCGTAAAGAGAAGCCCTCGCGTGATAGCGCGCCTGCCGCCGGTAAGCCGGGTGCTCGCCGTGAACGTACGAGTAGCGGTCCGACCGAAGGCATGACGCGCTACCGCGTGTCGGTTGGCCATAAAGATGGCGTTAAGCCGGGCCAGCTAGTCGGTGCGCTTGCTAATGAAGGCGGCATTGAAGGCGCGCGTATCGGTCGTATCGATATTCGCAACGCTTTCTCTGTGGTGGAATTGCCGAGCGGCTTGCCCTCGACAATTCTTGACAAGATGTCGCGTGCCCGGGTCTCCGGTCGTCCGCTAGAAATCAGCGAAGACAGCGCACCGGCTGAGCGTGCTCCGCGCCGTCGTCGTGATGAAGGCGATGCGCCGGTTCGTCGTCGTGAACGCGCCTAAAACGATTAATCAGCGGCCCAGCGGCCACTGAAGACATCTCAACGCCCCCGCCCCTTAACTGGTGCGGGGGCGTTTTTTTGCTGCTTTATGGCTCTTCGCCACTCAGTGTGGAATTAATTCTGCCAGCATGATAATAGCTCCCGTGGGAGGGAGCTTCAGCTCGCGAATGTTTGGGCTCCTAGCATGATGAAGCCAAGGGGGTGCCTGCGGCAACTTTCGCCGAGATGTCGGACCACCGAAGTGTCGGACCACGCTGAAGCGGCCTT
>NZ_BJXV01000020.1 GCF_007991175.1 Halovibrio variabilis | reverse complement strand
GGGGGTACGGATTTCAGGCTCACACCCAACCTCAAAATTTACGGAATTTGCAATAAAGCAGAACGAATGCGCTTTATCGTGTAGGGCTTTCGCAAGCTCGTGGTCGTCAGTTTTCCCGATTTGGATACTTGGCTTTAGCGTGACGCTCTCGAAATAGCCGCTACCATTTGTATTTTCGATCATTCGACCTGTGGCATTGTCTACGTATTCCGACACAGTAATTCCGGCATTGGCGCACAGATGCAGATACCAAAGCATGTGGCATGCAGAGAGTGAGCTTAGCAACAGCTCTTCCGGGTTATAACGGGACGAATCGCCTAGAAATGCCGGATCTGACGATCCGAATATTGTCGGTTTGCTACCGCACGTAATTTCGTGATCACGCGAGAAAGCCCGATTGTTCTTGGTACCTTCCCCTGAATTACCGGTCCAGACAACGGTAGCGGAATAATCGTGCTCACCTTTTTTCGACATCTATGATTTCCTCTTAAGACAAGGGTTCGCCTAACGTCCCCAAGCAGGGACATATTTTTGCGCTTTGAGCGCAGCGAAGCAAAAACATGTCCCACTGCCTTGGTTGGTTATGTGCTTTTCCTGTCTGCCGGATGATTGACTCCGTCATATACAGGAATACCATCAATTTTTAAAGGATTTATACCCTCTAAGCACGCGACGTTGAAGCCGTATTGCGAGGGGTTAGACCTCCTTTGATGGTGAGTGTAAATACCACAGTTACTACAGAAGTAGTGTCTCGCCGTTTTCGTATTGAACTGGTAAAGTCTTAGCGCGTCTTTCCCTTTTACTATCCGGATGCCCGAAAGTGGAATCGAAGCAACTATCGCACCTCGGCGCTGGCAGAGTGAACAATCGCATCTGCGGACGTCAACCAGCCCGTCCGGAAGGTCCAGTTCGATCTCGACGGACCCACAATGGCAAGTAGCTTTGTGCTTTGCTTTAATGGGGAAACCGTCGACTTCACTTAAATTTATCGCCATTCGTTAATCCTTGACATGCACGTAACGCCCTCTCACTGGTGACAAAGACGCAGGCAAGTTATTTTTCCGGCGCAGTCACTTGTTAACTGCCCTGTGCAAGGGCTACAGTAACGAATATTGGATTACTTTTGAGCCTGAATACCGCAGGTGCTGCACTTATTGCTTGAATTCAGGATACATAAACTCCTTAAACTATAGATAAAAAATATTAACCAAATTAAATAAACACGAATTAATTTAGGCACAATGAGCTACGGATTGTGGAAAACCCAGCAATACAAATTGCCGACATTATGCAAGCTGCAATAACTGGCACGGTAAAACCTACGCGAGCACCATAAACATCAATCACAGGGCCAGCAATAGCACTGCCGAGTGCAACTCCAATTCCTATTCCTGTTGTCATCCAAGTCAATCCTTCTGTTAGCTTTGGTGATGGAATGATGATAGTGCCAACATTAATCACGATAACCATAGTTGGAGCAAAAGAAATCCCGGCTATAAAAAGAGCGAGAGTAAGAGTATAGATGTTTGTTGAGAATATCGGTATCAATGCTGAAACTGATGACAAAAGAATACCGATTAAGAACTGTTTTTCAATCGGATATTTAATTTTTACGGCCCCAAAAGCAAGCCCTGCTATCATAGAACCTAATGCATAGAATGCTAAGATGTAGCTAGCTGACGAGGGGGAACCTTGGGTCTCTGAAAATGCTACTACAGCCACGTCTATCGATCCACCGATAACTCCCATTGCCAACAATATAAGTACAATTAGCCGGATACCAGGCATTTTCAAAATGGATAGTTCGCTGCTGACATAACTCCTGACTACTTTAGGTTCTGTTTCTTTTTGAGAAAGAAAGAAAATAGTGCCTATAGCGAGCATAATTATGGCAGCTATAGGCCCAGCTGATGGGAATACCGCCGTACTTAGAGCAACCGCTAAAGCAGGGCCAATAATATAGACCATTTCCGTTATAACAGAATCTAAAGATAATGCAGTATGCAATAGCTGTTGTTGATCACGAAAAACATATGCCCAACGCGCTCTCATTAGAGCCGGTATACTAGGCATTACACCGGCCAAGATAGCAAAAAAGAAATAAAATGCCACTGGCATTCCGGTTTGCGCAGCAACAACAAGGGAGGTGAGCATTAAAACTGCAATTAATGTAACTAAAGGCAAAACCTTTGATTGTCCTTTCTTATCAATAACTTTAGAAACCTTAGGGGCAATAATCGCGTTAGCCAGTATAAAGGTTGATGCAACGGTGCCAGCAAGCCAATAACTGCCGTGTTGTTGAGACAGCATAGTAATCAGGCCCAATCCAATCATAGCTTGTGGCAAGCGTGCTATTAGGCCGGCCAACACCATTCCGTTTACGCCAGGTGTAACCATTAATTCACGATAATAGTTCGTCATAAGCGCTAATTCCCATGGTCGCAAAATTTGTAGTACTCTTTATGAGAAACTATACCTTTTTTTCTAGAAGTCCAGCTTCCGGAAAAAAATATCCAAGAGTCAGATCATGGCTGTCATGTAGCGAAGTTAGCTTCGCTTTCTATGCTGTCTTCTAAGTAGCCGCCTTATTTTACCAATCCCGCTAGGGAATTAGACATAACGAAATGCAAACCCCGGATCCACATCATTGAAGTATGGGTAAGAATGTACCTCGTTCAAAATAAGGTACTGTTCGTTCAAAAACCAATCCATCTGGTGAAAGCTTCAAGTCCCTAAAATCTAAAAATTCTTTACTCAAACTATATTGAGCTTTAAAAACTGCTTCTTTCATTGAAAATGATTTTTAATATTTTTAAATCAGGAGTACCGTTAACATGATAAAGCTCGTCTGTGGTCGCAATTGAAATGCAATGGCTATTTTCAAGCGGCAACATATATTCCATATCGACACCTATGGCGCGATATCTAAAGGCCGAAGTTACTACGGCAATACATACATTACTTATATGTGAAATACTACCAATAGTATTGGCAGGCCAAACGGGTGCACGATCATCTCCCATGGGGATTGCTATAGAGGGGAAACCTAATTGTGCTAAAGCTGAACGAGCTGCAGAACTCAATGAGATTCGCACCTCCATCCGTATTCGTGGGATGAGCATCCGAACCGAGGTCATAAATTTGGTTTAGGCCACGTGCCGGTGCAAAAAGGTGTTTTCTCTTTGGGGTCAATAGCTCGTTGGTTGCCTTAATCTGGTACCGCTTCGCGGTACTTTCGCGGGTGCCTCATCTGCTCGTTCCTCGCAGATTCGTTACCACGCGCTACAAGGCTGCCTTCTTACGATTCAGCAACACCGGTAGCATTAGCATTCATCGCGCGCTGAAGCGCATTCCCACAATGCGTGCAGGTTAGGCGCTGTTGCGCTGGCCTTCCTTTGCAAATCCGATTAGCCTGCTAATTCACTATTAAGGGTTTGGCATGCAAGAAACGACTCCTCGGCAGCGCTTGGCGGGCGTGCTGATTCTGCTTGGTTTGATCGCACAGATTATTGGTTTTACTGGCTGGTTGGGCACCGCAAACGCGGTGAGCTATTTGCTGTGGGCGGCGGTTGTGTTGCTGTGGCGGGATATTCCTAAGCGGTCGCGTATTCAGGCAGGTGTGTTGATTGCGCTGGGTGTGGGCATGCTGGTAGTGGCCCGGTTTGTTTACGGCGCGAAGGTGGATTGGCCTGCGATGTTGCAGGGCAATTCGTTTGTGGCGGCGATGCTGGTGGGCGTTAGCTTTATTTCGCTAATTGGCAAGCAAGGTAATAAGGGCGCTTCGGGTAGCCGAGTAACGGGCGCGGGGGGTATTTTGCGCACTTGGCTGGGGGTGCACTTTCTGGGTACGATTTTAAATCTCTCTACCGTGTTTATGGTCGGCGATAAGCTGGCCCGCCAAGGGCCACTCACCACACCGCAGTTGCTTGCGCTTAACCGTGGGCTTACCAGTGCGGCGCTGTGGTCACCCTTTTTTGCGGCCATGGGTGTGGTTATCGCGTTAGTTCCTGACGTCGAGTATGCCCAAGTGGCCTTGGTGGGCTTTCCTATGGCCATGCTGTCCGGGCTATTAACCACCCATGAGCTACGGCGACGGTTTGATCTCAGCGAGGTGGCAGGGTTTTCGTTAGCGCCACGTAGCCTGTTGATGCCCGTGGGTATGGCGGCGCTGGTGATGTTGTTTCACTTTGTGATCACCCCTGCCCTTACCATCGTCAGTATTATTACCTTTCTACTGCCCAGTGTGGCAGTGCTGAGTAACTTACCCAATGGGCCCCAATTCACGCTGCGGCGCATTCTTCAGCACACCACCAACCGGCTACCTGCGATGCGTGGGGAGGTTTCGCTATTTTTGGCGGCGGGCTTATTAACCATTGGCCTTTCGACACTGGTAAGCGCGGCGGCAGGCAGTGATTGGACGCTATTCACCCGCTTCGGCACGCCTCAGGCAATGCTAAGCTTTGCGGCGATTACGTTGAGCGCACTGGTAGGCTTACATCCCATTATTGGTGTCTCTGTGCTGGCCTCGATACTCAACCTACAGAATGGCGAACAAACGCTATTCGCGTTCGTGGCATTAAGCGCTTGGGCGGTGGGTACCAGCGTGGGACCGCTTTCCGGGGTCAATCTTTCGCTGCAGGGGCGCTACGGGGTGAGCGGCTACCGTATGATGAAGAATAACCTACTCTACGCGGCGGTGATGAGCCTGCTCTCGCTGGGAGCGATCGCAGGCATTAGTTTATTGATCAGCTGATGGATCAGGTCTCAACGATTTTGCTGGGAAAGCGGTAGAAATAGCGATGGCCACACTGATGGCAGGGTTCCAGGCGGGCAACAGACGGCAGCATTACCTGAGCATCGCAGTGGGTGCAGGCCATTAAGCCGGGGGCGGCCATTTCGCCTTCGCAGTAGTCGGCGCGGGCGGCTTCTAAATCTTCCTCAAAGCGTTCGCGCTCGACCACGCTGCGGTCGGCAATCGACAGGAGCGATTCCGCCACGCGGCGGGAAAGGTGGTCAATGTCGATGCCCAGCCAGCTCGCCACTTGCTTGCCGGTATCCGCCATGTAGTAGCGCATGTCTTTTAGGTCGCGCTCGACCCAGGCGCGCAGCAGGGCTAGCTCGTCTTTGGTGAACTCTTCCAGCTCCGATTCAAACTCAACCGCCTCGTCCAAATCCTTCTGCAAATTTTCCCAGGTTAGCTCGTTAGCGCCCCCCTGCATCCGCTCCAACAAACGTTCATAGCCTTCGCGTAGGCGATTGTCATTGGCTTGTTCACTCATGGTCCCTCTCCTTTTGTCGACGCATGCGGTTTCCTATCACCGGCTTACCGTTCAAGGATACACCTGCATAGGATACAATCGACCTCACTATTCTGACAGATGTAATCTAACATTCACTTTGCGCCCGCATGGGCGAATACGCCAAGGCATTAAAATACCGATGGACGCACATTATAGCCCTCGTGAAATTGAACGCGAAGCCCAGCAGTACTGGGACAAACATCAGTGCTTCAAAGCAGTAGAAGACGCCAACCGCGAAAAGTTTTACTGCCTTTCCATGTTCCCCTACCCCAGCGGTAAGCTGCACATGGGCCACGTGCGCAACTACACGATCGGCGACGTTGTCTCGCGTTTCCAGCGCATGCAGGGAAAAAATGTGATGCAGCCCATGGGCTGGGATGCCTTCGGTATGCCGGCGGAAAACGCCGCGATCCAGAATCAGGTGCCGCCCGCCAAGTGGACCTACCAAAACATCGACTACATGCGCAATCAGTTGAAGGCGCTGGGCTTTGCCTACGACTGGAGCCGCGAGTTCGCCACCTGTGATACCAGCTACTACCGCTGGGAACAGTGGTTCTTCACCAAGCTGGTCGACAAAGGCTTGGTGTATAAGAAGATGTCCACGGTGAACTGGGACCCGGTTGATCAAACCGTTCTCGCCAATGAGCAGGTGATCGAAGGCCGCGGCTGGCGCTCCGGCGCGCTGGTTGAGCGTAAAGAGATTCCGCTGTGGTTCCTGAAGATTACCGATTACGCCGATGAGCTACTGGCCGACCTGGATAAAGTGGAGTGGCCCGAGCAGGTCAAAACCATGCAGCGCAACTGGATTGGCAAATCCCGCGGCGTTGAACTGACCTTTGATGTCAAAGGGGCTGATGGCCAAGTCAACGAGCCGCTAGCGGTCTACACCACTCGCCCGGATACGCTACTCGGCGTGACCTATGTGGCGGTGGCCGCTGGCCACCCGCTAGCCAAGCAGGCGGCTGAGCAAAACAGTGAGCTGGCGGCATTTTGCGACGAGTGCGCCAGGGGCGGTACTTCGGAAGCCGAGATGGCTACCAAAGAGAAAAAAGGCATGCTCACCGGCCATGTGGCGGTTCACCCGCTGACCGGCGATGAAGTGCCCGTCTATGTGGCGAATTTCGTGCTAATGGAATTCGGTACCGGCGCGGTGATGGCAGTGCCCGGCCACGACCAGCGCGATTGGGAGTTTGCCACCAAATACGATATTCCCATCAAAGCAGTGATTGCCGATGAGAGCGGTAAACCTGCTGACGTTTCTGAAGCGGCCTACGCCGAATACGGCACCGTGGTCAATTCCGGCGAGTTCGATGGCCTGAGCTTTGAGCAAGCCTTTGATGCCATTGCCGCTAAGCTGGCGGAACTTGGCCGTGGTGAAGTCAAAATCAACTACCGCCTGCGCGATTGGGGCGTTGCCCGCCAGCGCTACTGGGGCGCACCGATTCCGGTCAAATACGGCCCGGAAGGTCAAACCGTACCGCTCACCGATGACGAGCTGCCGGTATCGCTGCCCATGGAAGTCACCGTTGACGCCTCGGGCTCGCCGCTGAAAAAGATGCCGGCGTTCTCTGACCTGGGCGACGGCTGGACCCGCGAAACCGATACCTTCGACACCTTTATGGAGTCGTCCTGGTACTACGCGCGCTTCTGCTGTGCGGATAATCACGATGCCATGCTGGATGAGCGCGCTAATTACTGGTTGCCGGTGGACCTTTACATTGGCGGTATCGAGCATGCCATTCTGCATCTGCTGTATGCGCGCTTCTTTCACAAGCTGATGCGCGACTTCGGCCTGGTAGACTCAGATGAGCCTTTCCAGCAGTTGCTGACCCAGGGCATGGTCATCGCTGAAACCTTCTTCCGCCCTACCGATAACGGCGGTAAGCAGTGGTTCAACCCTGCCGATGTAGAAGTGAAGCGCGACGAAAAAGGCCGCCCGCTGAGCGCTATTTTGATGAGCGACGGCGAGCCGGTGGAAATGGGCGGCATCGAGAAGATGTCCAAGTCGAAAAACAACGGCGTTGACCCGCAGTCGATGATCGACAAGTTCGGTGCCGATACCGTGCGCCTGTTTATGATGTTTGCCGCCCCGCCCGAGCAATCGTTAGAGTGGTCGGATTCCGGCGTTGAAGGCGCCCACCGCTTCTTGAAGCGCCTGTGGCGTCAGGTCAATGAGCACTTGGCGGCGGGCACCCCCGGAACGCTGGATATCAGCGCGCTCAATGACGACCAGAAAACGCTGCGGCGTAAAACCCACGAGACCATCAAGAAAGCCAGCGACGACATCGGCCGCCGCACCACCTTCAACACCGCCATTGCCGCGGTGATGGAGCTCTCCAACGCCATTGGCAAGTTCGACGATAGCTCTGAGCTTGGCCTGGCGGTGAGTCGAGAAGCGCTAGAAGCCTGCGTACTGCTGCTCTCGCCGATTACGCCGCACCTGTGCCATAGTCTCTGGGAGGCGCTTGGCTACAGCGGCCCAGCGATTGAGGCGACCTGGCCGGTAGTGGATGAGGTCGCCCTTGCCCGCGACAGCATTGAGTTGGTGGTGCAGGTTAACGGTAAGCTTCGCGCGCGCCTTGAAGTACCCGCCAGTGCCGATAAAGCAGCTATTGAAAAAATGGCGATGGCGCACGAAAACGTTCAGCGTTTCCTTGAGGGTAATACCGTGCGTAAAGTGATCGTGGTACCGGGTAAATTGGTCAACATTGTGGTGAGCGGATGAAGCCATCTCATCACCTTACTCGTCGGCATTTTTTAGCCACTAGCATCGCCGCCACCGCGGCGGTGGTGCTCAGCGGCTGCGGCTTTCATTTGCGCGGCCAGGCATCGCTGCCTACCCTGCCCACGCTTTCGCTTGAGGGTGATACCAACAGCGCCGTCGCCCAGCAGGTCGCTACCCGGCTTCAACAGCTGGATACTCAGGTAGTCCCCGGTGCACCGTGGCGAGTCACCCTGGGCACACCCCTTTTAAACGAGCGCCGCTTAGGCGGCGATGGCCGGGCAAGCCGGGAACACGAACTAACGCTTAGCACGACCCTTTCAGTGCAAGAGCGGGCCTCTAACGCCTATTACCTTAATAACGTGACTATCGAAACGAATACACGTATCCGGGTCAGCGACGATGACCTGCTTAACCGCGAAACGCTGATGAGGGAAGCCGAACAGGCGCTTTCGCGTCAACTGTCTCAGCGCATCATCGAGCGCCTAGCCAACGTTGAGGGCATGCAGTGAAGGTGTTTGCTGATCAGCTACCCGCTGCATTGGCAAAAAAGCTGCCGCGTGTGGTGATCGTGGCGGGGGATGAACCTTTGCAGCATCGCGACGCCTGCGATGCGGTAAGGGCCGCCGCCCGCCAGGCTGGTGTCGAAGAGCGCGAAGTGCTGGATGTCGAGGCCAATTTTGCCTGGGGCCGCTTGATGGAGATGTCGAGCAATCTTTCACTGTTTGCGACCAGCAAACTGATGGAGCTGCGCTTAGGCAATCACAAGCTAGGCCAAGAAGGCAGTAAAGCCTTGGCGCAGTACGCCGAGACCCTGGATAACAGCGATGACGTGCTGCTTATCAGTATGGGCAAGCTAGACGCCAAGCAGCAAAAAAGCGCCTGGTTTAAAACCCTCGATAAGCATGGCCTGTTTGTACCGGTTTGGCCGGTAGATGCTTCGCGTCTGGGCTATTGGTTGCGCGATCGTGCCTCGCTGCACGGCGTACAAATTGACTTGGATGCGGCCCGCCTGCTGGGTGAACGCACCGAAGGCAATCTGTTGGCCGCTGACCAGGAACTGCAAAAGCTGGCGCTGATTCACCCCCAAGGCACGCGCTTGAACGTTGAGAGCATCGCCCAGGGCGTGGAAGACAGTACCCGCTTTGATGTTTTCAATTTGGCTGATGCTTGTCTGAAAGGCGAACCTAGCCGCGCTTCGCGCATCGTCAACGGGCTGCGCAGCGAAGGTGTCGAGGCGCCTATTGTGCTGTGGGCGCTTAGCCGTGAGCTACGCACCCTGCTCTCGCTGCATCAGCACCTGGATCAAGGGCAGAGCTTTGAACACGCCTGCAAAACCCAAAAGCCAATGATTTTTGATAAGCGCCGTCCGGCTTACCAGAAAGCCATTGGCCGCCTGCCCATGAAGCGACTGCATAAATTGCTATTAATGGCCCAGCGTCTCGATTTAGCGGTTAAGGGCGCAGCCGCGGTGCCGCTATGGCCAGGTCTACACGATTTAGCCATGACCATGGCTGGGGGCCGGGGGCTACTTTCCGAAAGCGCCTGGACCTATCGCATTAGTGCAAACAATTAGCACTTTGTAAATTGGACTTAAAAAACACACCATTTGTTTCTATACTCCTAGTTCATGCAGTTACAATGCGTGTAAATATAGTTCAGGCAAGCATAGCCCATGCAAGAATAGTGCATGCCAATATAGTTCAGGCCATAAAAGCTTGTTCCACCCCGACTAGTCTATAAGGAAGAAGACGATGAAAACATTGCGTGCTTACCTCTCGACCCTGCTCATTACGGCGCTGATTATCACCAGCTTACCCGTTGCTGCAGCCCCCACTACCGACCACTCAATGGATTTAGTCTCTACCCAATCTGTTTTGGCAGAAGATAATGCTGGCGCAGATCGCGAGCGTATCAACGCAATTTTGGCTCGCGCCGATGTGCAAGACCAGCTGCTAAAACAGGGTGTTGATTTAGACGAAGTCGATGCCCGCGTGGCGGCACTGAGCGATGCTGAAGCCCAGCAAATGGCCGAACAGCTTGAAATGATGCCTGCCGGTGCTGGCGGTGGTGTCATCGGGGCTCTGTTTGCGGTATTTATCATTCTGCTGATTACCGATATTCTTGGCCTAACCGACGTCTATCCGTTTACCCGTTAATATATAGGTAGCACATGTCTCCTAGGTTTTTAATAACATGTTTTTGAATAACATGCTGACGAACGCCCGCTTTGCGGGCGTTTTTATTTTGCTGCTACTGCTTAGCGCCTGTGCGCGAAACCCGGTATTGCTGCAAAGTACCTATCAAGCCCTGCCGCCCCATACTGAAATCACCAGCGTTCCGTTTTACGCCCAAACGGAATTCCAGTGCGGCCCGGCAACGCTTGCCATGGTACTCAATCATCAAGGGGTCGACACCGACGTTGAAGAACTGATACCCCAGGTGTTCTTGCCCGAGCGCGATGGTAGCGTACAGCCTGAGATGCTAGCCACGGTGCGGCGCTATGAGCACCTCGCCTATCCTATTCGCGGCACAATGGATGCGCTACTCGGTCATTTGGCAGCGGGCGACCCGGTGGTCGTCATGCAGAATTTATCGCTGCCGATTTTTCCAATGTGGCATTACGCCGTCGCCATCGGCTACGACCTACCCAATAAAACACTTATTCTGCGTAGCGGTGAGATTGAACGTCATACCATGTCATTTAGCCGTTTCGATGCCACCTGGGCACGCACCGAACGCTGGGGCTTTGTGGTGGCCAAGCCGGGCACATTGCCTGCGCGCATTACCGCCCGCAACGCCTTAGAAGCGATTAGCGCCTACGAAGAGACCCAAGGCCCGCGCGCCACGCTTTCCAGCTGGCAAGCCTTTGTAGCGCGCCATCCTAGTAACGCTATGGGGCAGTTCGCCCTGGGTAACGCTCTTTACGCCGACCAGCAACCAGATGCAGCGCGTAAGGCTTTTAGACGAGCCACCGAGCTAGATCCAACGATGGGTGCTGCCTGGCTAAACCTCGGCCTAGTATTGGCTAAGCTTGAAGCGTTGGAAGCCGCTATTGATGCGTTGACTCAGGCAGCTTCGCTCGAGGGGAGCTGGCAACAACAGGCACGCTTAGCGTTAGAGGCGTTAAAATAATTCTAAATAGACTTTTAATATCAATCACTCAACAAAAATATCAAACAGTAAAAGGACAAGTGTGATCCTGCAATTAGTAAAGACGAGGGATAGCTGACAGCCAGCATGAATGCTTAAGTTGCGTAAGGACAGAGCCTTCAAACAGTCCATGGAATTACCTGACCATTTGATGGGAGAGGTGCCATGCACCACAAGCCTTCGCAACGTAAGCGCTTTAACGCTGACCGTTTTTATGCTTCCCGCGTGCCCCGACTGAGTCAACAAGCCTTAGTGGGCAACGCCCTTACGATCAGTGCGTTAACCGCGTTGCGATGATCATTCATCGGTGGTTTGGCCACTGGCGCCTAGCGTCATTCGTTGCCGTCATTCTAATGGTGCTCACGGCCACTCTTGGCAGCTATGTGTATAACGTATGCCAGAGAGCCAGTACCGACTACACTCCGTTGATCAGTGATATTGTGCTGGCGCAGCAGGCAACACCGCAGCTGCAGGCAGCGCTTGAGGAAGGCAGCCGCCAGCCCAACAGCCAATACATTGACTATATTGCTTATTTTATTTCACTTTCCGAGCAACATTTAAATAATATACACACAAGCATTGAAGACTACCGTTACCTCATCCCGAAAGTTGACCATCTAGACAGTCATTTTGACGAGCTAAATAGCCATCTTGCGCGTTTAAACCAACAGGTCACAGAAGCCCAACAGCACCCTGAGCTTATTGAACCACTACAGCGCGGTGCGATGATGATCGGCAGCCGTCAAGCTTGGCTGTACACCCAACTGCTTGATGAAGTTCATGGCGTCGCTCAACAACAACGCTCATTGATGCAGCGCTTCTCCATTGCCGTTAGTGTGCTACTGGGGTTGGTGGCCAGCGCAGCTGTGATTTTGTGTATGATGGTTGTTAACTTGCACCGGCAGCGCAACTTAATGCAAAAGCTGGTGCTAACCGATGCGTTAACAGGGCTTTATAACCGGCGTCATCTGGGTGATGTAGCGTTTGCGGCACTCACCCAGGCAAAGCGTCATAAAACCCCGCTCAGCCTTTTGCTGATAGACATTGATCACTTCAAGCATATCAACGACAGCTATGGACACCCCGTCGGCGATGAGGTGCTACGTCAGCTTAGTGACCGATTGCGATATCTCAGCCGCCCATCGGATACGTTGGCAAGAATTGGTGGCGAGGAATTTTGTTTATTAATGCCCGATACGCATACCCACGACGCCTTACAAGCAGCTGACCGGCTGCGCCGCGAGGTCGAAAAGATGGCCATTAACGGTCACGCTTTGGCGAATAATTTGACCATCAGCATTGGTGTCACCACCAGCACCGCTGGCGAACATAACTTCGAGAGGCTCTACTGTTTAGCGGACAAGGCACTTTATCAAGCCAAAGCAAACGGGCGAAACCGAGTCGAAAGCCTACTACCTGTCGTCAACCCACCTTGCTCGGACCAGCCTCAGAAAACCTACTTTCCTCAACTAATGAGCCAAACCACTGACCCTTAGCCACCAAATAAACGGCCACTAAAACACGCGATTTAAACCGTTTTGCGCCGCAACACGATAGGCTTCGGCCATGGTGGGGTAGTTAAAGGTGGTATTGACGAAATACTTAAGCGTATTGGCATCGCCCTGCTGCTGCATGATCGCTTGGCCGATATGCAAAATCTCAGACGCTTGGTCACCGAAACAGTGAATGCCGAGTATCTCCAGTGTGTCTTGGTGGAAGAGAATTTTAAGCATCCCTACGGTGTCACCGGTAATTTGCGCCCGTGCGGTATCTTTAAAAAAGGCTTTGCCCACTTCGTAGGGCACTTTTGCTTCTGTGAGCTCGCGCTCGTTGGGTCCGAAAGAGCTAATCTCGGGAATGGTATAAATTCCCGTGGGCACATCGCTGACAAAGCGATAGGCTTTGTCGAGCAACTCATTACACGAGTTTAGCCCCTGGTCATAGGCCGCACTGGCTAAACTTGGCCAGCCAATCACATCCCCCGCCGCGTAAACGTGTGGCACGTTGGTGCGGTAGTGCTCATCGACGCTTAGTTGGCCACGACCGTTGGCGGTTAAACCGATGTTTTCCAGGCCCAGGCTGTCGGTATTACCGGTACGGCCATTGGCCCATAAAAACGCATCGGCGCGAATTTTCTTACCCGATTTAAGGCGCACCACGACGCCTGATTCATCGCCTTCAACGCTCTCGTATTCTTCATGGTGGCGCACCAATACACCGTGCTTACGCAGGTGATACGAAAGCGCATCGCTGATCTCAGCGTCCAGAAACGACAGCAGACTATCGCGGTTATTAATCAGATCAACCTTGACGCCCAAGCCCGAAAATATCGACGCATACTCGCAACCAATCACACCCGCCCCAAAGATCACCAAGGTGCGCGGGGTATGCGAAAGGCTTAAAATCGTATCAGAGCAATAAATCCGCGGGTGACGGAAGTTGATATCCGCCGGGCGATAGGGGCGCGAGCCGGTGGCTATCACGATTTTCTCAGCCACCAGCTCTTCCATGCCTTCCTGACGGTCACGCACCACCAAAGTGTGTTCGTCTTTGAACCGGGCAACGCCATGGAATAGATCGATACGGTTTCGCGCATAAAACGTGGTGCGCATCTCGACCTGCTTGTCGATGGTCCCGCGTGAACGCTCCATCACCTTGGGAAACGAAAACCAGCGCGGCTCACCAATATCGCGGAACATACGGTTGGTATTGAACGCCATGATCTGCTTGACTTGGTGGCGTAACGCTTTAGACGGGATGGTGCCCCAATGAGTGCAGTTGCCGCCTACCTGCGCCTGCTTCTCAATAATCGCCACACGCTTGCCATGCTTTGCAGCATTAATGGCGGCGCTTTCACCGGCAGGTCCGGTACCGATTACCACGACATCGTAATTGTGAACCGCCATACTCGCTGAGTCTCCCTATTCTTCGTGTACGCTCTACTAGCGGCGGGTTGCGTTGTAGCCCAGGTCAGCACCGCGGCTCTCGTCGCTGCGACGGCGAACGCTGCTGCCGCGCTTACGATTTTCTTCTTCGCAGACGTCATCTTTACCGCCGCAAATATCGCAGCCGTCTTTCATGCCAATTTGATTCAAACCACCGCAAGAACCGGCAATCGGTTTGCGGCCCATAATGACGCCAACCGCCATCACACCCATAATCAGCGCCATAAAGCCAAATACCAGTAGCCAAATCGCCATCTCAACCTCCCAACCTATTGCTTAGCTTATTTATCTGCCTTACCTGACGACAACAGCCGTGCGGATAAGTGCCTCACGGTTTTTTATACTAAGCCGATTATACCTCAGCGGGCCTGTTGTTATCAGCGAATGAGCACCTAAAAAAACGGGGCCAGCCAAAAGGCCAGCCCCGCTTACAGCAAGTATCAACTCAGCACTAACTTTTAACCACCGAAATCATCCAACAGGATATTTTCTGGCTCAACGCCCATATCAAGCAGCAGCTTAATCACGGAGGCGTTCATCATCGGCGGTCCACACATGTAATACTCGCAATCTTCAGGCGCTGGGTGGTTCTTCAGATAGTCTTCGTACAACACGTTATGGATAAAGCCGGTGGGACCTTCCCAGTTATCTTCCGGCTGCGGATCAGAAAGCGCCAAGTGCCACTCAAAGTTGGGGAACTCTTCAGCTAGCTGGTCGTAATCTTCGTTGTAGAAGGTTTCACGCCAGGAGCGCGCGCCGTACCAGAAGGATATCTTGCGATCGGTCTTCAAGCGTTTGAGCTGATCGAAGATATGGCTACGCATCGGCGCCATCCCTGCACCGCCACCGATAAAGATCATTTCGGCGTCGGTGTCACGGGCGAAGAACTCGCCGAACGGCCCCATCACAGTGACCTTGTCGCCAGGTTTAAGACTGAAGACGTACGTCGACATCAAGCCGGGCGGGTGGTTAGTGCCGGGAGGCGGCGTGGCGATACGAATATTGAACTTGAGGATACCCTTCTCATCCGGGTAGTTCGCCATGGAGTAAGCGCGAATGACTTCCTCATCGTTTTTATGGGAAATTTTGAACATATCAAATTTTTCCCAATCACCCCGATACTCTTCCTCGATATCAAAGTCAGAGAACTTGACATCGTAAGGCGGTGCGACAAGCTGCACATAGCCACCGGCGCGGAAAGCGACTTCTTCACCCTCAGGCAGTTTCAAGTTCAACTCTTTGATAAAAGTGGCAACGTTGGGGTTGGCAATCACCTCCGTTTCCCACTTTTTCACTCCAAAGACTTCTTCAGGCACTTCTACCTTCATGTCCTGTTTTACAGGCACCTGACAAGAGAGGCGCCAGCCCTCTTTCTTCTCACGCATGGTGAAGTGCGATTCTTCGGTGGGCAGAATGGAGCCACCACCTTCTTCTACCCGGCACTTACACTGAGCACAAGAGCCACCGCCACCACAGGCAGATGATAGGAAGATGCCGTTAGCGGCAAGCGTATTCAGCAGCTTGCCACCGGCTTGCGTACTTAAGGTATGCTCAGGGTCGCCGTTGACCTCAATGGTCACGTCCCCGCTACTCACTAGCTTACTGCGCGCTGCCAGAATGATCGCCGTTAAGCTAATAACGATGACCGTGAACATGACAACACCGAGCAAGATGACTGTTGTATCAACCATGTCGGTTTCCTATTGCTGGAGGTTTTGGATAACCCAACGACGTACGCTTGGCGCCGTTGGGAAAAACCGGCTCCGATTAAAGCTGAATGCCCGAGAAGGACATAAAGCCCAACGACATCAGACCCACGGTAATGAACGTAATGCCCAGCCCTTGCAGGCCGCCCGGTACATCGCTGTACTTCAGTTTTTCACGAATACCTGCCAGCGCAGCAATTGCCAGCGCCCAACCAGTGCCCGCACCGAAGCCATAGACGACGGCTTCACCGAAGTTGTAGCTACGCTCAACCATAAACAGTACGCCACCCAGGATAGCGCAGTTAACGGTGATCAGCGGAAGGAACACCCCTAGCGCGTTATAAAGCGCCGGTACGTACTTATCAAGGAACATCTCCATGATTTGTACCAGCGCCGCAATAACACCGATGTAAGAGAGTAGCCCAAGGAAGGACAGGTCAATATTTTCCGCGCCGCTAATACCCGTCCAGGTCAACGCGCCTTCCTGGAGCAAGTAGGTGAAAACTAGGTTGTTGACCGGCACCGTAACGGTGAGCACCACAATGACCGCAATACCTAGGCCAATCGCCGAGGAAACCTTTTTGGACACTGCCAAGAAGGTACACATTCCCAGGAAGAAGGCCAGCGCCATGTTTTCAACAAACACCGAGGCAACAAAAAGACTCAGATAATGTTCCATGTTACACGGCCTCCTTGGGTTTGGTATTTTCCTTCATTTTGAATTCATTACTCTCTACCTGCTCAGGGTTAACCGAACGTAGCACCCAGATCAGTAGGCCGATAATGAAAAACGCCGAAGGTGGCAACAGCAGCAAACCGTTGGGAACGTACCAGCCACCGTTTTGCACGGTTTGAAGAATAGTGAACCCAAATACGCTACCAGAACCCAGCAGCTCACGGACAAAACCAACAACCATTAATACGAAGCCATAGCCCAGGCCATTACCGATACCGTCTAAAAAAGACATGCCCGGGGTATTGGACATCGCAAAACCTTCGGCACGCCCCATGACGATGCAGTTGGTAATGATTAGGCCCACGAAAACTGAAAGCTGCTTCGACATCTCATAGGCATAGGCTTTGAGTATTTGATCCACCACGATAACCAGCGAGGCGATAATGGTCATTTGCACGATGATACGAATCGAAGAAGGAATATGATTCCGGATCAACGATACGAACAGGTTCGATAATGCCGTTACGAAAATAACCGCCAACGCCATCACCAGCGAGACGCTCATGCTGGTGGTGACCGCCAGTGCCGAACAGATCCCCAATATTTGCAGTGCAATGGGGTTGTTCTTAAAAATCGGCGCCGTTAAAACGCCTTTTGCATTTACGTCCGCCATGATCAGGCCCCCTCAACGTCTTCGAAGTCGGTATCGGTCTCTGCGGCGTCTTCCGGCTCAGTACCGCTGCGGAATTTTGCCAAATAGGGACCAAATGCTTCTTCGCTCAACCAGAACTGCAGCATGTTGGTCACGCCGTTACTGGTTAGCGTAGCGCCAGATAGCGCATCTACTTCGTATTCGCTGCTAGCACCGCCTTTGGTCAGGTGAATTTCCGGTGAGAGGTCGCCCTCTTCATCGTAAATTTTCTTCCCTTCCCATTGGGCTTGCCAGCGCGGATTGTTAACTTCAGCGCCTAGACCCGGCGTTTCGCTGTGCTCATAGTAGGTAATACTGACGATCGTATTGCCATCGCCTTCTACGGCCAGGAAGCCACGCATTAGCCCCCATAGACCTTGACCACGAATAGGTAGCACGATCTGTTCAGGGTCGCCTTCACCGCCAATCAAGTAAACCGTGGCATAGTTTTCGACTCGTGATAAGCCGGCGATGTCCTGATCGCCAGAGAGCGTGCGACCCGAGGCTGGGTCACGGGCAGCTTCAAAGCTGTCGTAGGTATCGGGGTCAAACTCATCGGAGTACTCGCCCGTATCCAGATTAACGACGCGAGCAGTAATCTCGTCGCTAAACACCGCCTCAACGTCCATGCCCGGCTCGTAAAGCTTGGCAACGTTTAAGATATTGGTTTTACGATCAAGCTCCTGGTTAAGCTGCTGGGCGGGCCGCAACGCGACCGCCGCCGTCGAGACAATGACGGAGCACACAATACACAGTGCAAACGCCACGATCAGGACTTTTTTGATCGAATTATTACCTTGTGCCATTAGGCAGTCTCCTCGGCCGGTACGCCGGTACGCTTGACGCGGCGTTTAATGTTGGCCTGGACGAAGAAATGGTCAATCAGCGGTGCGAACAGGTTAGCAAACAGAATTGCCAACATGACGCCTTCCGGGAATGCCGGGTTAACCACGCGAATCAAGACGGTCATTACGCCAATCAATGCCCCAAACACCAGACGGCCTTGGTTGGTCATTGACGCTGACACAGGGTCTGTGGCCATAAACACCATGCCAAAAGCGAAACCACCAATCACCAGGTGCCAATACCATGGCATGGCAAACATCGGGTTGGAGTCCGAGGCGATCAGATTAAACAGCGTGCTGGTCACCACCATGCCGAGAAAGACGCCCAGCATGATCCGCCACGAAGCAATCCCCGTCCACAGCAAGACGGCAGCACCAACCAAGATCGCCAGCGTAGAAACCTCGCCTACTGAGCCAGGGACAAAGCCTAAGAAAGCATCCCACCAGCTAAAGGTATTCGTCAGCGCGGTCATGCCGTCTTGGAATGCCATAGACAGCGCCGTTGCGCCGCTATAGCCGTCGGCGGCCACCCAGACCGAATCACCAGAAATTTGCGCTGGATAAGCAAAGTAAAGGAAAGCACGCCCGGTAAGCGCCGGGTTTAAGAAGTTCTTGCCCGTGCCGCCAAAAATCTCTTTACCGATCACCACGCCGAAGGTAATACCCAGCGCGACCTGCCAGAGCGGAATGGTCGCAGGCAGGATCAACGCGAACAGCACCGAGGTCACGAAGAAACCTTCGTTAACTTCGTGACCACGCTTGATCGCAAACAGCACTTCCCAGAAGCCACCCACCACAAAGGTAACCAGATAAATCGGTAGGAAGTAAGTAGCCCCGAGGACAAAGTTCGCCCAAAAGCTGCTGGGGTCGTGCCCGCCTGCCAGCGTCATCGTAATCGCTTCGCGCCAGCCACCCATGGAGGCGTAGCCCGCATCAATGGCGGTGTTAGCCTGCCAGCCAGCGTTCCACATACCGAATAGCATCGCCGGGAAGGTACACATCCACATGGTAATCATGATGCGTTTAAGATCGATACCGTCACGCACGTGAGCGGTGGTTTTAGCAACGCTCGGTGGCGAGTAAAAAATGGTATCGACCGCTTCAAAAAGGGGATAGAACTTTTCGTACTTTCCGCCTTTATGGAAGTGCGGCTCGATATTTTGAAGTGTCTGTTGGATTCCCATCATCAGGCCTCTTTCTCGATCATGGTGAGATTGTCACGCAGGATAGGACCGTATTCGTATTTGCCAGGGCAAACGTACGTACACAGCGCCAGATCCTCTTCGTCCAGCTCCAAACACCCAAGCTGCATGGCAACCTCAATGTCGCCCACAATCAACGAACGCAGTAGCTGGGTCGGCATAATATCCAGCGGCATTATCTTCTCGTAGGCCCCTACCGGCACCATAGCACGCTCTGAGCCGTTGGTAGAGGTCGTCGGCGCATAGTTATGCAGCCCTTTAATCTTGGAGATATAAATCCCCAAGACCGAGTGCTTATTAGCGCCGGGCGACAACCAACCCATGAAAGAGCGCTTATTGCCCTCTTCAATCAAGCTAATTTGGTTATTGAAGCGGCCTAGGTATGTCAGCTTGCCTTCAGCGGCAAAGCCAGCAAAGACAGAGCCTGAAATCACCCGGGTGTCTTCGGGTTTGATGACAGCGCCGTCGAGTAGTTCATCCATGCTGGCACCGATACGGGTACGCACCAAGCGCGGATTTTCGGCGCGCGGCCCACCGATGGCGACAACGCGGCTCATATCCAGCTTGCCTTCCACAAACAGCTTACCGAACGCCATAACGTCCTGATAGCCGATGTGCCACACTTTTTTGTGCAGTGCGACCGGCGAAAGATAGTGAATATGCGTGCCGACCAGACCGGCTGGATGCGGCCCAGCGAAGCTTTCAGCTTTCACGCCATCGACATCGCCGCCCGGAATCGAGGCATTTTCACCCGTGCACAGGAAGACGTTGCCCTCGGTAAGGCGCGCTAACACCTTGAGGCCATCTTCGAATGCCTGCGGCTGCTCATTGATGATCAAGGCAGGGTCAGGGCTCAGCGGGTGGGTATCGATGGCGGTCACAAAAATATCCGCCGGGGTGCTATCAATGGCCGGTGTGCGTGAGAAGGGACGGGTACGTAAAGCGGTCCAGAGTCCCGACTCGACCAGCTGGTCAACCACCACCTGACGTTCAAGCTTAACTAGCGCGTTACGGTCGTGAGCAGCGAATTCAACCGCTTCCTCAGTCTCGTCGACTTTGATCACAACAGATAGTAAACGACGTTTTTCGCCACGGTTTATTGCAAGCACTTCACCGGCAGCAGGCGCTGTATAGCGCACGCCATCAATCTTCTTATCGGTGAAGAGCAATTGGCCTAGTTTGACCTTATCCCCTTCCTGAACTTCCATGGTTGGCTTCATGCCAACGTAGTCAGTACCCAGGATTGCCACGTGGCGCACAGGCCGCGCATCTTCAATACGCTGCTCAGGCGCTCCCGTGATGGGGAGATCCAGGCCTTTTTTGACTTCGATCATAGTCTCGCCCAGTTGTTGGATCGGATATACGAAGGTAAGGGGTTCGAATGCTTATTTTCTGCTCAGTGTGTTCTTGTTATCTGCTCAGATTGTTACCAGTCCGGCCCAAGCTGCACTTGAACCACCCCGAAAAATCCCTCGTATTATAAAGATAAGCGCGTCCAATGACCACATCCCTGATGGTCGTCGAAAGTGCTATAGACATTGGCAAAAGACGCTTTAGGGATCAAAAAAACGCCACCCGAGGGTGGCGTTGTTCATTTTTATAGGTTTCTAGCCCGGCATGCGGCCACTTCTAGTACCACAGGTTAGTGCGGTAGCGTTAGGAAACGCACGTTCGACATTTGCTGCAAGATGCGCACGACTTGGCAACTGTAACCAAACTCGTTGTCGTACCACATATAAACGACCGCATGATGCCCGTTTGCAATGGTGGCCTTGGCATCCACGATGCCCGCATGGCGGTTGCCCACAAAGTCGGACGACACCACTTCCGCAGAGTCAACAAAATCAATCTGTTTCTGGTAGGCGGAGTCAATCGACATACGCCGTAGGTAGTCATTTAGCGCCACTACATCGGTGGATTTATCCAGGGTTAGATTGAGAATCGCCATGGAAACATTGGGGATCGGCACGCGAATCGCGTTACCGGTCAGCTTACCCTCAAGCTCGGGCAGCGCCTTGGAAACGGCTTTAGCCGCACCGGTTTCGGTCAATACCATGTTCAGCGCCGCGCTGCGGCCACGCCGATCCCCCTTATGGTAATTATCGATGAGGTTTTGGTCGTTGGTGTAAGCATGCACGGTTTCGACGTGACCATTTACCACACCATATTCATCATTTAACACTTTCAAAACCGGCACAATCGCATTTGTCGTGCATGATGCCGCAGAGACAATCACATCCTCATCGCCAATGGACGCATGATTGATGCCATAGACGATGTTCTTGATATCGCCTTTCCCCGGCGCGGTCAGCAGCGCCTTGGCAGCGCCGTTACACTGAAGGTGTTGCCCCAGGCCCGCCTCATCGCGCCAAATACCGGTGTTATCGACAATCACCGCGTTGTGGATCGCGTACTCGGTGTAGTCAATTTCGCTGGGCGAGTCGGCGTAAATGACTTGAATGACGTTGCCATTGGCGGTCAGTGTGCGGGCCTCTGCATCGACCATGATAGTGCCGTCAAACGGCCCATGCACAGAATCACGCCGCAGCAAGCTGGCGCGCTTCTCAAGGTCTTTAGCCACATCGCCCCGGCCACGAACCACAATGGCACGTAAGCGCAGCAGGTTACCGCCACCGGCTTTCTCAATCATTACCCGTGCCAGCAGGCGGCCAATACGGCCAAAACCATAGAGCACCACATCTTGTGGCTCGCCCTTGCTGCCCCCTGGCTGATAGCCATCAATGATCTCGTTCAGCTCTTTGCGCAGAAAGGCCTCAACATCACCGCCACCCTGGCGCTTAAACATCACCGCCAGCTTGCCCACATCGACATGCGCAGGACCAAGGTTCAGCGCGACCATGCCCTTCAAAATAGGGTAGGTATCCTCAACGAAGAGCTCGGTTCCTTCCAGTTTACGCACAAAACGGTGGTCTTTAAGAATCCGAATGACCGACCGTTTGATCAGAGAACGCCCGAACATGGTGGCAACAACGTTATTCTGGCGATAGAGCTGTCCCACTAACGGGATCATTTGCTCCGCCAAGGCTTCGTTACCCTGCCATTGTTGAAAAACATTTTCGAGCGTTTGCTGACTCACGGGCGGCCTCATCAGGAAATGGGAAAAGAGCAAGCATTATCCCGGGCCGGTGCAGTCGCCGCAATGCGTGGATAGTCGCACACCATGTAGGGGTATTACAGAATCGTCGATCTCACTACAAAACCCTCTCTTAGCCAAGATTAAGCTGCTACCAAAAGCCACGGCACTCTATCTGCAACGAGTGATCGTGTATGATCTTGTTTCCGTTTCAGCGCAAAACGATATTTTGATTATGCCAACTTTCTCTCTGCTCGAACCGCCCCAGCCTCAAGGGACTCGCGATACGCTCTACTGGACATCGCCACCGGGCAGCGCGACTGCGCTGGCACTGTCCCGGGTCGCCACTGACGCCCCGCTATTGGTGATCACCCCCAATACGGCAAGCGCGCAGCGCCTTGAGCAGGATTTGTATTTTTACAGCGACGTACCGGTACTGCCCTTCCCCGATTGGGAAACGCTGCCCTACGATAGCTTTTCACCCCATCAAGATATTGTGTCGTCCCGACTGCGTACGTTACGCCAACTTCAGGATGGCGTGCGCGGCATTGTGCTGGTGCCGATCAATACGCTGATGCAGCGCCTGCCACCGGTTGAGTACATTGCCGGGCGGGTCATGACGCTTAAAACCGGCGAACGCCTGGATCGTGAAGCGTTTCGTGAATCGCTCTCCCGAGCCGGCTATCGCGCCGTTGAAACGGTTTACGAGCCCGGCGAATACGCCATGCGCGGCGCGCTGATCGACCTGTTTGCGATGGGCATGGATGAGCCGATCCGCATCGATCTGTTTGACGATGAGATCGATACCCTGCGCCACTTCGACCCCGGCAGCCAGCGCTCAACCGACAAACTTGAATCACTTGAACTGCTCCCGGCCCACGAGTACTCCCTCAGCCGCAGTGCGATTGCCTGTTTTCGCGAGCAGTTTGAGACCCTGTTTGATGTCGATCCGCGTCAATGCACGCTTTATAACGACGCGTTAAAAGGCATTCCCTCACCGGGGCTTGAGCATTACCTGCCGCTGTTTTTCGAACAAACCGCCTCGCTGTTCGACCACCTCACAGACGACACCCGGGTGGCGTTACTACCGGGGGTTTTTGCTGCTGCCGAACAGCACTGGCAGGCGATTGACGCCCGCTACGTCAATTTAGGCGTTGACCCGACGCGCCCACTGCTCCCCCCCCACCGGGCGTTTTTCCCCGTCAACGACGTGTTCTCAGCGATAAAAGCACGCCCGCGCATAGAGCTGACCGAGGATAGCGAACAGCGCCATGCCCAGCTTCCTGACGCCTCATCGCTGCCCTCGCTGGCGATCAATGCGCGCGCCAAGCATCCCCTTGGCGAACTGTCAGCTTTTTTGACATCGCACCCGACCACCCGCGTGCTGTTTGTGGCGGAATCGCGGGGCCGCCGCGAAGCATTGGAAGAAACACTGGCACCGTTAAAGCTATCGCTGCCGCACACTGATAGCTTTCACGCCTTTTTGGCCAGCGATGAACAGTTTGCGATTACCGAAGGCTTAGTCGATAGCGGCTTGTGGCTTAACAACCCCAGCGTCGCGGTGATTAGCGAAACCGAGCTATTTGGCGACGTGGTGCGCCAAAGCCGTCGACGCGAAAAAGCCACCGATGATAACGAACTGGCGGTGCGCCACCTGTCGGAGCTACGCGAAGGGGCGCCAGTGGTTCACCAAGCCCACGGCGTTGGCCGTTATTTAGGGCTGGAAACCTTAGAGGCTGGCGGCCAGGCGAATGAATTCCTGGCCCTTTCCTACGCCAATGGCGCCAAGCTGTATGTGCCTGTCGACAGCCTGCACCTAATCTCGCGTTATAGCGGCGCCGATGATGACCTCGCCCCGCTGCATAAACTCGGCTCAGACCAGTGGGAAAAAGCCCGCCGCAAAGCCGCTGAAAAGATTCGTGATACCGCCGCCGAACTGCTGGACGTCTATGCTCGCCGAGAAGCCCAGCAGGGCGTTGTTTACGAAGCGCCAGGCGACGAATATCTACGCTTTGCCGGCAACTTCCCGTTTGAGGAAACCGCCGACCAGCACGCGGCAATTGAAGCGGTCATCAGCGACATGACCTCGCCGCAGCCGATGGATCGCGTGGTGTGTGGCGATGTCGGCTTTGGCAAAACCGAAGTCGCCATGCGTGCGGCTTTTCTGGCCGTTCAGTCCGGCCGTCAAGTGGTGGTCCTGGTGCCCACTACGCTACTGGCGCGCCAACACTTCGAGAACTTCCGCGACCGTTTTGCCGACACCGCCGTCAATATCGGCGTGATCTCTCGCTTCACCGGCGGAAAAGACATCAACCAAACGTTGGAAAGCATTAAGAACGGTCAAACGGATATTGTCATTGGCACCCACAAGCTGCTCTCGAAAAGCGTTGCGCTGCCCAAGATGGGGCTGCTCATTATTGATGAGGAGCACCGTTTTGGCGTGGCGCAGAAAGAGAAACTCAAAACGCTACGCGCCGAAGTCGATATTTTGACGCTCACCGCGACCCCCATCCCGCGCACGCTCAATATGGCCATGAGCGGCATCCGCGACCTGTCGATCATTGCCACGCCGCCGGCCCGCCGACTCTCGGTGAAAACCTTTGTACAGCAGCACGACACCAGTGTGATCAAAGAGGCCCTGCTACGCGAAATACTCCGCGGTGGACAAGTCTATGTGCTGCACAATGAAGTCAAAACCATCGAAAACGAAGCGCAAAAAATTCGCGAACTCGTCCCCGAGGCCCGGGTAGGTGTCGCCCACGGCCAGCTACCCGAACGCAGCTTAGAACGCATCATGTCGGACTTCTACCACCGCCGTTTTAACGTTTTGGTATGTTCGACCATCATTGAAACCGGTATTGACGTACCCAGCGCCAATACCATCATTATTGAACGCGCCGATAAATTTGGCTTGGCACAGCTGCACCAGCTACGCGGCCGGGTTGGCCGCAGTCACCATCAGGCTTACGCCTATTTATTAACCCCGCCCCCCAAAGCCATGACACGGGATGCGATAAAACGTCTGGAAGCGATTAGCGCCTCGGATGATTTAGGCGCTGGCTTTACCCTGGCCAGCCACGACATGGAAATTCGTGGGGCGGGCGAATTATTGGGTGATGAGCAGAGCGGGCAAATGGAAACCATTGGCTACACCCTTTATATGGAGATGCTCGACCGCGCGGTAAAAGCGATCCGCGCGGGCAAAACACCCAATATCGAAGCACCCTTCAATACCGGCGTGGAAATCAACCTCAATCTGCCCGCATTGATCCCCAATGACTATATTCACGACGTGCAACAGCGGTTAGTGATGTACAAGCGAATAGCCAATACCCAGAGCGACAGCGAGCTCAAAGAGTTGCAGGTTGAGCTGATTGACCGCTTTGGCTTGCTGCCCGCCCCGCTCAAAAACCTTATTCGTCAGACTAAGCTGCGTCACCGCGCCGAACAGCTGGGCATCAGCAAGCTTGAGGCTGGCGAGAGCCGCGGCAGAGTGCTGTTTGACAGCAGCACCCAGGTCGATCCATTAACCCTGGTAACGCTCATTCAGACGGCGCCAAAACATTACCGTTTAGACGGTTCTGATACCTTACGGTTTGAATTACCGATGGAAACCGTCGACAAGCGCTTCCAGCAGATAGAGAACCTACTCAACACGCTTAATCAAAAAGTAGCGGCGGCGTGAACCTTGGGGCAAACTTGCTATCAGCCATGCCTTATGGGTCACCACAACGCCCATCAGCATTGAATTAACACATTAGGAACGACCATGAACATTCGCCATACCTTAAATCTTTTGGGGCCCACTAGTTTGGCCGTGCTGCTAGCAGCCAGCCTTACTACCCCGGCTTTTGCGCAATCGGCGGAAGACCAAGCAGGTAGCCAAGAGCAGGAACAGACGCAAGAGCAAGCACAGGAAGTCAGCATCGACGCTGTCGACAGCGCCATTCAAGTGACTGACCGAGATGAGCTACCCCGCGGCCACTTCCGCCTGCCAGAAAACGGGGACGTGATTGGGGAGCGCTACACCGTCGTGGTAAAAGACCCCAAGCAGACCCTGATCGATATCGCCCGGCGTCACAACATTGGCTACGAAGAGATTCGCATGGCGAATCCCGATGTCAGCCTCTGGGTGCCAGGCGTGGGTACCGAGGTGGTGATTCCTGCTCAATACATCCTGCCACCCGCACCGCGGGAAGGGGTGGTGATCAATTTGTCGGAACTGCGCCTGTATTACTACCCCGCAGATAAACCCGGCATCGTCGAGACCTATCCGGTCAGCGTCGGGCGTGAAGAGTTCGCAACGCCAGTGGGCATCACCCGCACTACCGTTAAGGTTAAAGACCCCGCCTGGGCACCGCCCTCTTCCATGCGCCGTGAGGCAGCCGAGCGTGGCGAACCTGCGCCGTCCGTCGTGCCGCCCGGCCCGGATAATCCCTTAGGCGAACATGCGATTTTGTTGGCGATGCCGAGCTACCTGATTCACGGCACCAACCGCCCCGATGGCGTTGGAATGCGGGTCAGCCGAGGCTGTATCCGCATGTATCCGGAAGACATCGAATCGCTCTACGAACGCTTACCGAGCGGTACACAGGTCAATCTGATGGATGCCCCATTCAAGGCAGGCTTAGCCGCCGACGGCACCTTGTTTGTGCAGTCGTTTCCGCAAATTAGAAAGAATGAGAGTAATTTCGAGCCGCTGCTTAACGCCCTTGAGCGTGTTTCTGAGCTAACCGAGGAAGGGGTTGAGATCGATGCCGACCAGATCCAGCGCGCCATCATAGCGCCAAACGGCCAGTTTATTGCTTTACACGGCCCTCAAGCCCCCAAGCCAGAACCTGAACCCGTTGAGCTATTTAATGAGGTTAAGCTTAGCGCAACGCCTGCCACTGACGAAGACGCCTAGCCGAAGCCGCAGCAACAAAAAACCCCGCTAAGGCGGGGTTTTTTGCGTAGCTAGTGCCAAAACCTGCGGGTCCGACGTCTTAACTAACGACGTCCTACTTTCGGTATCTTAACTAACTACAGCTTTCATCCAACGGCTATTGAGAGAGCCCGATGGCTCTCTCGCCAGCCCAAGCAGAATTACTTCTGCATGGAACGCTGGAACATACGGTTCATTTCTTCACGGTTCTGCTCAGACATCTGCATAGCAGCCTGCGCATCGCGCTGGGCTTGGTTTGCAGTGTTCATAGCTTGTGAAGCCATGCTGCGTGCTTCTGCAGCGTCAGCCTGTGCAGATTCTGCTGTCATGCGAACTTCTTCCAGCGCACTGGTAGAAGCACAACCAGCAAGAATTGCCAGTGAAGCGGCAGCAGCGGTCATCTTGAGAGTAGTTTTCAGAGTCATAATGTTCTCCTTGAGTCGTCCTTGGGTACTACATTAAGGGTATGACAAAAATAAAACTAAAAGCTTAGCTTAAATTTGTCTACCTGCGGTGCAGGTTCTTTTCAATGACTTGTGCTTTGAAGCACGCAGTCAAACGCTGTTTTATAATAGACCACAGCGGTTGTCTATAGCCACTTCTTTAAAACCTCGAACTTCCTTCAACGCCATTAGCTTAACGGATCACTACACGAGTGCCAACACCCACCAGCTCTGCCAAGCGATCAATTTGCGCGTTGGTAACGGCTACACACCCTTGGGTCCAATGATAGCGCCCATGGATATCGGGGTCTGCGCTACCCAGGCCGTGGATCCCAATTGCCCCGCCAAGGGCAGTGTTTTGCGGTGGGTAGCCATGGCGACGGTAGTAATCGAAGTAATCGTCATAATCAGCTTGAGAATAAATACCTTTTTCCAGCGCCATGCGGGCGTGCGGTGGCGTTGGATAATCAATGCTCATAAAGGTACGCCACTGGCTTTCGTAATTAAAACGATTGATACGAAACTCGCCAAGCGGGGTCACATTATCGCCGCGAATACGCTGCGTCTTGGCCCCAGAGCGGCCCAATGATACGGGCACAAAGCGCTCTACCAGCGCGTTGCCCCTAAACACACTCAGCGCTGCCTCTTGGTCATCCACCAACACCCATAACTCGTTACTATGGCGTGGCACAGGCGCACGGGCCAGCATTGTTTCCACCAGGTCCGCACCGCCCGCCAGACTAGGTACATTGACGGCCGCACTGGCAACGGCTGGCAGACTCAGCGCCATGGCTAAAAAACGGCGGCGATTGACAGGAATCATGATAGCTCTCGAAACAAATTAGCCTGTGGTGAATCGACTAGGTATATCTAGTCGCTGTTATACCTTATTCCCACGTTCGCCGTTAGTCATTTCGTCATACGTACAGCGAAAAAGCAGGCTAATAACAGGGTGGTGCGAATCAAACGCCTTGCAATTCTTCAATGCTCGCCATGATGTGGCGTATTTCAGCATTATGTCCGTTTGCCAACGAGGTAAAAAACTCCTCCTCAGGCTCAATTTTTGCGCGTTCCGCACGACGCTCATAAAGTTCTTGTAAACGTTGGTGAGCCGTGGTTACTGTCTTCATCACCTCTTCAATCGAGCCAGCTACCGCCTGTTCCGCCAGCTTGTCCAGCTCTGGTGGCTGGGGGAAGTCTTTTGAATCATCGAACCATGTTTCCATTACTTCAGTATGCCCAGAATCATCTTGAAACAGATCGTCAAGGCCTGTTTTCATTTTTAACTCACGGCTGGCTAAGTAGGTCAACACCATTTGTAAACGCTCATTATCGGCATTGTCAGCCGCTTCACTGTATTGGCGTGCCATTCGCGCGTGAAAGCCCGCAGCCCATTCAATTAAATCCTTCACTTGGTTATAGCGCATCATGCTTCTCCTTTCCTAAGTGCTTAACTGCGCGGATGCCGTTAGGGCACTCTATTACCACTCCTGACTGGTTTCGCGCAGGGCGCCTATCTCATGCTTGGCAGCCTGAAGGTTATCCAGCAGCTGCTGGCGCAAGCTGGTTTGGCTACCTACTGCAATCATAGCCGGGTTTTGCACCGTACGCCGTGCAGCGCCTTCATCGCTATGCAAACGCTCTAATTGAACGGCTAGCCAATTCAACCAGCTCTCTGGCTGCGCTTTCAAATCGCGAAGGCGCTGCAACTCCGCCAGCTCGGGACCGTCTTGGGCAAGTAAAACGGTCCAACGGTGCTCCGCTAAGCGGGCATGCTCGGTGACCTCACGCAGCAACGATTCCAGCGCCAGCTCAAACAGTGCCAAGGCGCTCTCCTCCAGCGCCATTTGCCGCGACTGGGTGTGTTCATCCTCGCCTATGGGCAACGCGACGAGTAGCTCAGCTTGATAAAGCAATTGGTTGGTTCGTGACCGTGCACTCACTTACGCTTATCCTCCACGTGCCATTTACCGGCATCAAACATGGCTTTCCAACCGGTCGCTTTGCCCTCTTCATCAGTCATCACGTACTGCTCTTTACTCTTACGCGAATAACGGATTTGCGCGGGACGACCGTCCGGGTCTTCGCTGGGCGCTTTGAGAATAAAGTGGTACTTCTCAGGTAGCTCATCGGCATGCGCCTTCAGCTCTTTTACCAGCGGCGGCCGTGTTTCACGATTTTTAGGGAATTTGCTGGCTGCCAAAAATAGCCCACTCGCTCCATCCCGCAGCACGTAATGGTCATCAACTTTCTGACAGGCCAGCTCCGGCATCGGAATAGGGTCCATTTTGGGCGGCGCGACTTCCCCGCTTTTCAGTAACTTGCGGGTGTTTTTGCATTCGCTGTTGGTACACCCAAAATATTTACCAAAACGGCCTGATTTCAACTGCATTTCAGAACCGCACTTGTCACACTCGATCACCGGGCCTTCGTAGCCCTTAATCTTGAATTTTCCGCTTTCGACCTCGTAGCCGTCACAATCGGGACTATCACCACAGATGTGCAGCTTACGCGTCTCGTCAATCAGATAGTTATCCATTGCCGTGCCGCATTTGGGGCAGCGGCGCTTGGCACGTAGCGCAATGGCTTCGGCTTCTTCATCGGCGTCTTCCGCAACGGCTTCTTCGCCAGGAATAAGGTCGATGGTGGTCTTGCAGCGCTCTTTTGGCGGCAGATTATAGCCGCTACAGCCCAGGAACACCCCCGTCGATGCCGTCCGAATTTGCATATGACGCCCGCAGGTCGGGCAGTCGATGTTCGTCGGCACCGGCTGGTTGGGCCGCATACCGTCTTCGCTTTCCGCTTTGGCAAGTTCCTCACGAAATTCGCCATAGAAGGCATCGAGCAATGCGCGCCAGTTACGCTCGCCTTCGGCGACTTCATCCAGGCTATCTTCCATCCGCGCCGTGAACGAGAAGTCCATCAAATCAGGGAAAGACTCTTTTAGCCGCTCAGTGACGATATCACCCAGTTTTTCGGCATAAAAGCGGCGGTTTTCCAACTTTACGTAGCCGCGATCTTGAATGGTCGAGATAATCGAGGCGTAAGTAGAAGGTCGGCCGATGCCCTGCTTCTCAAGCTCTTTGACCAAGCTTGCTTCGGTGTAACGCGGTGACGGTTTGGTAAAGTGTTGCTGAGGATCAAGCGCTTCCAGCGCCATCGGCGTGCCCTTGGGCAGGTCGGGCAGGCTCTGATCTTCGTTCTTACCGCCGGGCTTCATTACCCGGGTGTAACCATCAAACTTAAGCACCCGGCCTTTCGCGCGCAGCTCGTAGCCATCAACCTCGACACTGAGCGTGCTCGATAGGTATTGGGCCGGCGTCATTTGGCAGGCCAAGAACTGGCGCCAGATCAGCTCATACAGACGTTCGGCATCACGTTCCATACCCGCCAAATCGGCGGCTTTACGCTCGACGCTCGATGGGCGAATCGCCTCATGAGCCTCTTGGGCACTCTCTTTACTGCTGTAGCGATTAGGCGCTTCGGGCAGGTAGCGCTCACCAAACTCTTCACCAATATAGCTGCGTGCACCTTCCACCGCGTCTTTCGACAAGTTAGTGGAGTCGGTACGCATATAGGTGATGTAACCCGCCTCGTAAAGCCGCTGGGCCATGGTCATGGTTTTCTTAACCGAAAACCCTAACCGGCCACTGGCGGCCTGCTGCAGCGTTGAGGTAATGAAGGGAGCGGTAGGTTTAGAGCTGGTGGGCTTGTCTTCCCGAGAGGTAATCGCCAGTTTGGCTTTTCGCAACTGTTCGATACGCGCCAGGGTGTCTTTTTCAGACGTGGGCCGAAAGGCTTTACCGTCTTGTCGCACCAAGGCAAACCGCACGAGCTCACCGTCTGGCGAGACCAGATCGGCGTTTACGTCCCAGAATTCTTCAGGGATAAAAGCGCGAATTTCACGCTCACGCTCGACAATCAGGCGCACCGCAACGGATTGCACACGCCCAGCTGACAGCCCACGCGCCACTTTCGCCCACAGCAAAGGCGAAAGCATAAAGCCCACGACACGATCCAGAAAGCGCCTGGCTTGCTGCGCTTCTACCCGGGGAATATTTAGCGTACCCGGGGCTTTGAACGCGTCCTGGATAGCGTTTTTGGTGATTTCATTAAACACCACGCGCTTGTAGCGACTGTCATCGCCGCCAATGGTCTCGCGTAGGTGCCAAGCAATGGCTTCCCCTTCGCGGTCCAAATCCGTCGCGAGATAGACGGCATCGGCTTTCTCAGCCAGTTTTTTCAGTTCAGCGACGACTTTCTCTTTTCCCGGCAACACTTCGTAGCGTGCTTCCCAGCCGTTATCGGGGTCTATGCCCATACGCCGAATCAACTGATCTTGGCTTTTGCGCTTTTTACTCTCTAGCTTCTCTTCCGCCGACATCTTGCGTGTCGCTGCGGCCTGGCGAGCGCGCTCCTTGGGATCGGAGGCTGCCTTACCTGAGCCGCTGGTCGGCAGGTCACGGATGTGACCCACGCTCGACTTCACGATGAAATCGTTGCCGAGATATTTATTAATCGTCTTCGCTTTCGCTGGCGACTCGACGATGACCAGTGACTTGCCCATAGTGCTCCACTTTCCTAATGCACGGACTGTCTAGCGCGTGCTCTGAATTCGGTGTCGTATCGTTGGGATAAAACAGCCCGTTTGCAAGATACGAATGAAAAAAATGCGCCTACCCTACCCCAGCCCTTGGCTAAGCGCCAGTGGCAACCCAGTAGCGGCAATAATCCTCAGATTTCAGATAAAGAGTAGCTAGACACTAGACTGCCACTGGCGTTACAGCAACCCATAAGGTGCTGTAACAAACAAAGCGCCCCCGCCTAATAGGCGGGGGCGCTTGAAGCTAACGTACTGTCTCAGGTGCTTTTTTAGCGTTTACGCGGGGCCTTTCGACGCCCTGTATCGCTACCCGGCTTGGCCGACTCCTCGCTTGCCGGTTCGTTAGTGGCAGAGGTTTTTTCACCCTTTTGCTCGGTGTCCGTCGGGGTCTTAGACGTGGTCTTGGCGGCGTCTGGTTTTGCAGCGGTTTCTGCTGGCCGCGTTGCGGCGGGCTTGGCTGCTGTCGGCTCTGCGCTAGCCTCCTCCGTTACTGGCTGAGACGTCGCTGGCTTGCTGGGCCTGGCCTTATCAAACAGCGCTTTGATCTGCTCAAAGCGTTCAGCGGTGTGCTCTGAAAGCTCACCACTGGCGGCAAAAACATGCTCAAGATGGCTCAAATAGCCGTCAATATCGTCATTAGTGTGCCCCGCTAGCAATGTCGGCAGTGAGTTAAGCGCCTTTTCACGGTCCAATTTCAAAATAAAAAACTGCTCGCGCACTAGACGCTTAAACTCACTCAGCTGGATGCCTGGCTCAAGTTCTGCACGCGAGGCACGAAGCCGCTTGAAGTTACGCTCATCTGTCGCGGGAGCACCGCCCAAGACATAAATCAGCGAGCGCATGACGGCTTCATGAGCCCCGCCTGAGGCGATTTTAGCGCGCAATTCTTCCTGGCGCTGCTCAACAAAGCGACGACGCTCAGGCTCGGCGCCCGGACGCCGCCGATGCACGTGCGCATCGCCATGCAGGCCAACGGCCGCCTGTAGAAGCGGCTGGCCGTAAATATCCATAAACATTTTTTCGGTATTGGCGTCGCGCAGGTCACGCATCGCGTTCAAGCTAGCGACCAGCTGGTCAGACCCCATGCTCTCAAACGTTTTGAACACATTGTCTTGTGACACGGGATGGCGATTTTTGCGCACAGCATCCGCCATTACCGGCAATGGCACAGACAGCGGATTGCGGTCAGACAACAGCTTGTAGCCCAAACGGATGGGGTGCATGCGGCGAATCCAACGAGCGGCCTCTGGCGTCATAGTGGCTTTTAGCCAGGGCTGAAGAAAGAGCCGATACATACCAAGGTTAATTTCTGAAATACGCGCTACGGTGGCAAAGCGGCGATCATCTTCCGGTTTATGCTTCACTTCCTGGTCGAGTTCTTCGAAATTACGCGGCGTGAACTCAAGCAGGTAATCGCGCTCGTACAGCTCGGCGTCTTCGCCCGTTCCGGCCTTGGTCACCGAGGTTTCGTATAAACCCGGCGGTAACACGTCGATATAATCCATATTCGCCGTGAACTCAGTGTGCTCTTTGCGCGAGACACTGCCCGAGACAAAAATACCTAAGTGCCCGGTCGTATCGTGCATGCAATACACGATGGTTTGTTCATTGGCGACAATGTCATCTACGTCTTCATAAAGATCGCGAACCCAGCCCAGCGCTTGTGGCGGCGGGGTAATGTCATCGCCACGCGAACAAAACACCACCACTGGCGAGCGCACATTGCGCAGGTCAATGCGACGCCCATCGTGAGTGACCAGTTGCGCGGTGGATAACCGGTTGCCGATAAACAAGTTATCGACGATATACTGGATTTCTTCTCCCCCCAAGACAACGTGGCCGCCCCACCAGCGCTCGAACTCAAGGTAGCGACCCGCTTCCGTGTCGATATTGTCGTAGAGGTGATACTGCTTTTTCCAATGGGTATTGGCCGGGTTGAGGCGCTCAAAATTCTGCACCAGCCATGCGCCATCGAACTGGCCATTGCCAATATCGCTGGTGAGCGCGGTAATCCAACTGCCCCCGGCCATGCCACCGGTGTAGCGCATAGGCGCTTTGCCGTGTTCGCCCGCCCAGTAGGAAAGCGGGGCCCCGGCAATCAGAATAGGACCGAAAACGTCCGGCTCTAAGGCAGCGGCCATCATCAGCTGCCAGCCCGCCTGACAGTTACCTACCACCATGGGTTTTTCGGACGTCTCTGGATGAAGCTCAATCACGTGGCGCAAGAAAGCGACTTCCGACTCAACCACATCCTCGACGGTTTGCCCCGGCTCTGGAAACGGCAAAAAACCAATGAAATAACAGGGGTGACCCGCTTTGAGCGCTACGCCCAACTCGCTGTCAGGTTTAAAACCGCCAATCCCTGGCCCGTGCCCTGCGCGCGGGTCGACCACCACAAAGGGCCGTTTTTGCTGATCGATTTCAGTACCTTCATGGGGCAATACACGCAATAGCTCGTAGTTGGTTGGGCGCGGCAGCGTCCGACCGTCCACTAACACTTCAGTATCGAACCCCAGCACATTAGGCTTGGTTTGCTCCATGTGCTCAAGATATTGATTGCCTCGCTCGCGCATGACATCCAAGTACAGAATGCTGCGCTCGGCGCTGTCGCGCCAGTAATCGAAAGCCGCACGGCCAAATCCGAATGGATCAAACAGCGACGCGAGCGCTGCGCTACCGGGAAGGGTAGAGTGACCATTTTGTTGCTTTGACCATCCGTCTGTAATAGCGGTAGCGGCAAGCAATGGATTGGTGAGAAAGTTCATAGGTTCCCCCATTGGGTTGATGCACAGGCATCAGGACCCGAAAGCGATGATGCTGCAACGCAATATAGTTTAGGCTACTACCCGCAAAACGTCGATCATTAACCCCGACTTTTCACACCAACGACACGAGAGGGCCGCCGCAAACATAACGCCCTACGGTGTCCCGTTATTGGCAAGATATGTTACATTAAGGTATTAGTTTGGCCGATTACCCAGCGAGCTACGTATCAATTGGCAGGTGATCAGAGAGCAACGCAGCGACTCAATCGTTTTTCTCACTACCCTGCCTATCTCACATTAGAGAGGCTCTGTCCCTATGAGCAATAATCCCTCGCAGCGCGTGTCTAGCGGTGAAAAATTCCGCAACGAACATGGCATGACGGTGATTAAAGATGGTATGAAGCAGCGCAAAGAGCAGGCAGAGGCCCCGTCTCTTGAGCGCAAGCCGAAGTGGCTTCGAGCACAGATCCCAGGCGGCGAGCGCTTTGAAGCGGTTAAGAAAAATGTCGCCACGCACCGTCTAAGCACCGTTTGCGCTGAATCCCATTGTCCCAATATGGGCGAGTGTTGGAGCAACGGCACGGCGACCATCATGCTCATGGGCTCCGTCTGTACGCGCGCCTGCCAGTTTTGCGCCGTCGACACCGGCAACCCGCAGGGCTGGTTAGACCATGACGAACCCGAAAACACCGCCAAGTCGGTCGAATTAATGGGGTTGCGCTACATCGTCTTGACCTCGGTAGACCGTGACGACCTTGACGATGGCGGTGCCACGCATTACGCCAACTGCATTCGCGCGATTAAAACGCGCACGCCCGATGTGGTAGTGGAAGCCTTAACCCCCGACTTTGATGGCGAAACCACGGCGATTGAACGGGTCGTCGATTCTGGTTTGCAGGTATTTGCTCAAAACGTTGAAACCGTTGAACGGCTAACCGGACGCGTACGCGATCGGCGGGCGGGATATCGCAAAACCCTTGATGTACTTGCCCACGCTAAACGCTACCGCCCCGATATCATCACCAAAACCAGTATCATGCTGGGGCTGGGCGAGACCGACGAAGAAATCTTGCAAACCTTTGACGACCTTCGCGAAATTGGCGTGGATATCGTCACCCTCGGGCAGTACTTACGGCCAACCAAGAACCACCTGGCGGTTGAGCGTTGGGTAACGCCTGAAGAGTTTGATCGCTATCGCGTGATTGGCCTGGAAAAAGGCTTTATGGAAGTCCCTTCGGGCCCGTTAGTGCGCTCCAGCTATCGCGCTGACCGCGTGTTCGAGAAAAACAACCTGGGGCTTGCCTCACCTGCCGCGGTCCCTGGCCAGCAGCAGGAAGCAAACCCTGACCTTATCCCGGCATTAAACGTAGGCTAAGCATAGCTCTAACGCTTTATAGAGCCCACTGAAATGGCGCTTCGTCACTCTGTGTAGAGTTATCTCTACCAGAGTGGGAGTGGGAGGTAGCTTTAGCTCGCGACTTCTCAGGCTACCAGCCTGACTACCGTAAGGGAGCTGATGGCTCCCTTTTTATAGTGGCGAGTTATAGCGGCGAGCGATCAACACGCACCAAATGACGGCTTAACTGTGCGGCTAGCACATTGGCAAGCTGCTCACCTACCTGATGATCGCTAGGTATTGAAACAAAATCAGCCAGCTTTGCCATCGGCATATCCGCATAGCCGCAGGGGTTAATACGCAAAAAAGGCGCTAGATCGCCGTCGACGTTTAATGCCACGCCGTGAAAGCTTGCCCCCCGCCGAATACGCAACCCCAGCGAGGCAATCTTAGCCTCACCCAGCGCTGTCACCACATAAACACCGGGGGCATCGGGGCGTGCTCGTGCGCTCACCCCATAGCTACTCAACACCTCAATCACTGCGTTTTCGAGAGCGGTGACTAAGTGGCGTACGCCAATTTTGCCACGCCGCACATCCAACAGCGGATAAAGCACCACTTGCCCAGGGCCGTGGTAGGTGACTTGCCCACCACGATCCACATGCACCACTGGGATATCGCCTGGCATGAGTAAATGTTCGGGCTTACCCGCCTGCCCTTGGGTAAACACCGGGTCATGCTCAACTAGCCAGAACTGATCCGGCGTGTGTGGATCGCGGTTATCAGTCAGGGCGCGCATCGCCTCCCATACGGGAACATACGCTTGGCGACCCAAATTGTGTAACTCTATGGGCACTGAGTCGTTCACGATTACACCACCATGTGAACACGACCCGTGGCCTTAAGATCGTCAAACAGCCCCTTAATGTGCCCCTCGCCGGTTGCCCTGATAACGACACGTACCGATTGAAAACGTCCGTTGCGACTATCAACCACCTGCATCGTGGTGGCATCGAAATCGGGCGCATGGCGCACGATCACTTGGCACACGCAGGCCGGAAAATCCTCGGCGGCATCACCAACGATTTTTAACGAATAATCACAGGGAAAGGTGATTTTAGGCGGTGCTTGCACCGTCGGCTGGCGCAAATCGCGCAAGCCTTGAGGAGCATTTTTTTTCATGGCAAACCTATTTTTCGAAACTGCGTACCTGACAGGCACACATGGGAGCCAATCAGGGTACGGTGATTAAGGACTGATTAATCCGTAAAACGACTAATCAAATTACTAAAAAAGCGCTGCACCTGATCAAAAAGACGCTTGAACAAGCCGCCCTCTTCAATGTTTTCAAGGGCTACCAAACGACGCTCACCGACCACCTCGTCGCCTAGATGCACTTCCAGGGTACCGACCTCGTCGCCGACAGCAACCGGCGCCTGTAGATCCGGGTTAAGGTTGAGGCGCGCGCGAAGCTCTTCATTGCGGTTACGCGGCAGGGTCATAAAGACTTCTTCATCAACGCCCACCCGCAGCTCGTTGATATCCCCCCCCCAAACGCGTGGCGTTGCCAGTACAGCCCCACGTTCGTAGAGCTTCATGGTTTCGAAAAAGCGGAAACCGTAGCTGAGCAGCTTTTGGGTTTCTTGAGCCCGCGCCTCATCAGAGCCGGTGCCCATGACCACTGAAATCAAGCGCATATCATCACGCTTAGCCGATGATACCAGACAGTAACCGGCCTCTGTGGTCCAGCCGGTTTTTAGGCCATCGACCGACGGGTCGCGCCACAGCAAGCGATTGCGATTAGGCTGATCAATACCGCCATAAGAGAAGGTCCGATGGGAGTAAATTTCGTAGTGATCGGGGTAATCATTAATGATGTGCTGCGATAACCGTGCCATATCGTGGGCAGTTGAGTAGTGATTTTCGCCCGGCAAACCGGTAGCGTTCTGGAAATTGGTGTTATTCATGCCCAGTCGCGTGGCATGCTGATTCATCAGATCTGCAAACGGCGCCTCGCCACCCGCCAAGTGCTCGGCCATGGCCACGCTGGCATCGTTACCCGACACGATGATGATGCCATGGAGGAGATCATCCACTGACACTTGATCGCCCACCTCAATAAACATTTTCGAGCCGCCGGTGCGCCAGGCATTCTCGCTAATGTTGATCATATCATCGAGATTAATGGTGCCACGATCCAGCTCACGCTCGACCAAATACGCGGTCATCAGCTTGGTCAGGCTTGCTGGGGGAAGGCGCTCATCCGAGTTATGCTCAGCGAGAATGCGCCCACTGTTCGCATCCATGAGTATCCAGGAACTCGCCGCTAGCTGGGGGGCTGCAGGAATTATCGTTTGCGGCTGTGGGATCACCTGAGCGGACGCCGGGGCAGCGACCGTCACCATGGCAGCAAAAAAGCATAGGCGTGCCGAGCGACCAATGGATGTAAACACGTTCATAACGTCAGTCTCACTTACTTGAAAGCTTACTTGCAAAGCTTATTTGTAAAATACAGCGGCGTGTAAGACGCGCCACAAGAAATATATTAGGGGGGATGAATTATCGCACAACAAAAGCCTGGGGGAACCCTGCTTGTCGCAGTGTTTCGCGTGCCGTTGACGCTTGCCCAGGATTGAGGGGGCCGACTTGGACACGATAGATGTCGGTGTCACTGACAACTCGCACGGCGTGTGGCTGAGCATCCTCTAAGCGCTGCTGCAGCGCTTGCGCACCGTCAGGATTGCCCAGGGCCGCAATTTGTAGATAAACCGCACCCGTTGCATCGCTGCCTGATGGCGACGACGTCACCTCACCCGCTGAAGGGCCAGGCGTTGGCGCTTGTGCGGGCGCCTCACCACCGACTTGGCGTGCCAGCCACTGCTCAGGATTGATCGCTTCAACCTTAACCCGTCCGGTGCCGTTATCAAGAAACCCCAGCCGCGACGCCGCCGCGTAGGAAAGGTCTATTTCACGGTCGCTATGAAACGGCCCCCGGTCATTTACCCTGACAATCACCGAGCGCCCGTTATCCAAGCTGGTCACCCGTGCGAAGGTGGGCAGCGGCAGCGAACGGTGTGCGGCCGACATTTTATACATGTCGTAGATTTCACCGTTTGAGGTAGCGTAGCCATGAAACTTTTCACCGTACCAAGACGCCGTCCCCTGTTTTTCGTAACCGGTTGCATCAGGCAGTACGTGGTAGGTTTTTCCCCACACTTCATAGCTAGAGCGGTTGCCCGCTCGGGAAGGCGGCTCAATACGAGGCACGGCGTCAGGCACTTTGGTCACATCCGGTGGCTCCAGCGGGTAGGCATCACCACTCATGGCATAGCGGCCGCCACTGGTGCCAGCGGCAGGAGTAGCGGGAGCTGCAGCTTGATGAGTAGAATCGGGCACGTCGACCCGCCGGGGGGCATGGCTGGCACAGCCGCTGACCAGCGCTAACACGGCAATCACACCGACCGCCCGCTGGGTCGTCATCAGTTTGCTTTTCATGCCTCATCCTCATGTAGCTCATGGTGCAATTCGGCAATCGCCTCTGCCAACTCGGCTACCGCCATGGCATAAAGATGGCTATGGTTGTAGCGGGTAATGACGTAAAAATTATACTCGCCAAGACGGTAGCGAGTTTCACCATCGGCAAATTCAAGTGCCAGCGGCATCACAAGCAATTCGTTATCGAGCGGCTCATTGGGCGTAAGCCCATGGGCCGCTAGCTGAGCAACGCTCATCTCAGGTGGCGTTATTTGATTAAATGACAGGTCTTCCGGCAATACCGCTGGGCCACTGGCCTGATGATAAATAGCCCCGCCCAGTTTCCAACCATGCTCAGCAAAGTAGTTAGCGACACTGCCGATGGCGTCAACCGGGTTTTCCCAGAGGTCACGCAGGCCGTCGTCGTCAAAATCGACGGCGTAGGCTTGATAGCTGGTGGGAATAAATTGCGGATACCCCATAGCGCCCGCATACGAACCCTGTAGCTGGGTAGGGTCGACCTGCTGCTCGTACGCTATACGTAAAAATGCCGCCAGCTCGCCGCGAAAAAATGCCCCTCTCGACGGGTGATAAAACGCTAGCGTGGCCAGCGAATCCAGTACGCGATGCTGGCCTTTATGCCGACCGTAGTAGGTCTCCACCCCGATGATGGCGGTAATAACTTCCGCTGGCACGCCGTAGGTACTTTCGGCTCGAGCCAAGGCGTCGGCATGGGCGTCTATAAACGCTACGCCTTCCTCAATACGCTGCTGGGTGATAAAAATATCGCGGTACTCATGCCAACGAAGTCGCCGCTCGGCGGCTCCCTCCATAGCGTCTAACACGCTTTGGGTATAACTCGCCCGCCCAAGCGCCTCTTCCAGCCACGCTTGCGGCATTCCCTGCTCTACCAGCTCGTCCATCAGAGCCTGGCTATCAGCATTTTGTTGAGGATCAACGTGTGGCGGCGAATTCGATGATGGCGAATCAGCAAACGCTGCGGGCGTTGCCCAGCACATCAACGCTGCCAACAAGTAGCGGCTTGTCTTACTCTGAACCCTGTTCATTAACTCTCCACTCCTTGAACTGTATGCCAACATCGTCCATTCCCGAGCGACAAGCGCACTAATCAAGCACGTTACCCTAACGCGACAGCAGCCGACGGTGGGCATGTATCGACATGAGAATACCGAAACCGGCTAACAAGGTCACGCTTGAGGTACCGCCATAACTCACTAACGGCAGTGGCACGCCAACGACGGGCAGGATGCCACTCACCATACCCATATTGACAAACACATAGATAAAAAACGTTAAAATAATACTGCCTGCCACCAGACGACCAAAGGTATCTTGCGCGGTACTCGCCATCCATAAGCCACGGCTGACGATTAATAAATAAACGCCTAATAGCACCAGCATACCGATGAGGCCGAACTCTTCACCGAGTACGGCAATAATAAAATCCGTATGCCGTTCAGGTAAAAACTCCAGCTGCGACTGGGTACCCTGAAGCCAACCTTTACCCCATATCCCACCACTCCCGATTGCAGTGGTCGACTGGATAATGTTCCACCCTGCCCCCAATGGATCGCTTTCGGGATTTAAAAAAGTCAACACGCGCTGACGCTGATAGTTATGCATATTCATCCAGAGCAGCGGTATACCCGCCGCCCCCAGCGCGCTGATAAACCCGATTAAGCGCCATGACAAGCCTGCTAATAACACCACGATCAGCGCGGCACTGGACACCAGCAGCGACGTACCCAAATCAGGCTGAATCGCGGTCAGCACTACGGGTACGCCAATCAGCACTAGACACACCACGATATCGCGCAGCCGTGGCGGCAATTCGCAACGATTAAGATAAGCCGCCACCATCAATGGGGCCGCGAGTTTCATCATTTCTGAAGGCTGAAAACGAATCACGCCAGGTATTTCCAACCACCGTTTCGCCCCCATCCCCACATCGCCCACCACATCAACGGCAATCAGCATGGCAACGCCTACGCCGTAGGCCAGCGGAGCCCAGCGTAAAAACGTGGAGGGCGAAAATTGGGCAATAATCACCATCACCACTATAGCAATACAAAAACGCACGCCCTGGGCAATGACCGCATCCATAGACTGACCGGACGCGCTGTACAAAACGATCAAGCCCCCGCCCATCAGCACTAACAATAAGCCAAGCAGCCAGGGGTCGAGGTGGATGCGCTCCCAAATACTTTTACGCCGCGCAATCCCGCTTTCGGGTGGACGGACAGGGTGGCCACGCATTGAACGGGCTATATAATGCCACGGCATGGTTTAGTTACCCTCCACGTTGGCATCATCTTCTTCTAACACTTCGCGTACTTCCTCTACGTCAGGCGCATCGTCTTCCAATAGCCAGGCATCCGTCATGGCTCGCGCCAAATGTGCCGCATGGGTACTACCGCCCCCGGCGTTTTCGACAATCACGGAGACGGCAATCTGGGGATCTTCCAGGGGTGCAAAGCCAATGAACAGAGCATGATCGCGCAGCCGCTCTTCTAACTCATCGGCGTTATAGCGCTGATCCTGGCCCAGTGAGAATACTTGAGCCGTGCCTGACTTCCCGCCCATACGGTATTCCAGGCCAACGCCTGTTCGCCGTGCCGTTCCTTCACTGCCACTAAGAACTTTCTCCATACCACTGAAAACGCGGTCCCACCAGCTGTCATTGGTGAGCTGGATATCGTCTAAGCTATCGGGTAAATCTTGAGCGACAGGCGTATCGCCAATTTTGTGAGCCAGCCTTGGCTTGACCCAATGACCCCGATTGGCCAGCGTCGCCGTGGCGCTAGCCAGCTGCAACGGCGTTACTTGCCAATAGCCTTGGCCAATGCCCACCGATAGCGTTTCGCCGGGATACCAAGGCTGATTGAAGCGCCCACGCTTCCAATCACGCGAGGGCATTAACGCGCCACTTTCACCCTGTACGTCGTGGGCAACGCGTTGACCAAAGCCAAAATTGCTCATTTGATCATGCAAATCATCAATGCCCAAATCATGCGCAAGGGTATAAAAATAGGTGTTATTAGATACCGCTAACGCTCGCTCTAAATCTACTCGCCCGTGCCCCCAACGCAACCAGTTGCGATAGCGGCGGGAATCGTTAGGCAATTGGTAATACCCGGGATCATTAATAGTGCTATCAGGGGTAATAACGCCCTCCACCAAACCGGCTAAAGCGAGAAAGGGCTTAATCGTAGAGCCGGGCGGATAGCGACCGCGTGTCGCGCGGTTAAACAGAGGCAGATCAAGGTCTTGCTGCAAATCGCGGTAGGAAGCAACATCAATACCCGTGACAAACTGATTACTGTCAAACCCAGGCGTCGATACCATGGCAAGGATTTCACCCGTGGCTGGCGCGATGGCCACAATAGAGCCGCGACGACCGTCAAGCAGTTCGTAAGCCAGCGTTTGCAGCGACTTGTCCAGCGTTAAGGTCAGGTTCTCCCCCGGCACCGGATCAGTGCGCCCCAGCTCGCGCAATACCCGACCGCGAGCATTGGTTTCTACTTTACGTAAACCGGCTTGGCCGTGTAACGCTTCTTCGTAGAAGCGTTCGATGCCGGTTTTACCAATAAAATGGGTGCCTGCGTAGCGGCCCGCATCCAGCGTTTTCATCTCTTCTGCATTAATACGGCCGACATAACCCAGCGTATGCGCCATGATTTCAGCATCGGGGTAGAAACGTAGCGGCTGAGCTTCTACTTCAACACCAGGCAGGCGATGACGATTGACCGCTAAGCGGGCAATTTGATCTTCGCTCAGGTCGCTCGTCAGGAGTGCCGGCTGAAAGGGGCGCTGGCGCTGGCGTGAGCGGATGTTGAAGGCCTCAATTTCTTCCTCAGGCAGTTCAAGCAGCTCGATCAATAGCGCCAGGGTTTCGTCGAGATCATCGACCCGCTCGCGCACGATGGTCAGGTTATAGGTCGGCCGGTTTTCCGCCAGCAGAACGCCGTTACGGTCGTAGATTAAACCGCGGTTAGGCGGCAATGGCTCGACGCGGACCCGGTTATTTTCCGAGCGCGTACTGTACAAATCATGCTGAACCACTTGTAAATAAACCAGGCGTCCCATCAAGAGGCTTGACAGGGTCAACACGACTAAAACAGCGAGCAGTGCTCTAACACGGAAAATACGCAGTTCTTGCTCGGAGTTCTTTAGCGTGTTGGAGCGCTTGAGCATGGCAACGATGACTCTCAAATCAAACTATCAAATCAAACAAAAGGCGCAGCAGGTCCTCAACAGCGATCGCTCACCATGTCAGTCCGCCGTTAGCGGTGATAAGGGTGTCCCACCAGCAATGTCCAAGCGCGGTAAAGCTGCTCGGCCAGCATAATACGTACCAAAGGATGAGGTAGCGTTAGCGGGGAAAGGGACCAGGACTTTTCAGCCATCGCCGAGAGCGAAGGTTCAAGCCCATCGGGACCACCGACCAGTAACACAACATCGCGACCGGTCATTCGCCAGATGTCGGCTTCCTGGGCTAACTGCTCGGTAGTCCAGGGCTTACCTTTCACTTCTAACGCCACAAGGTATTCATCACCGCGAAGCTTATCGCGAATGCGCTGTGCTTCTTGGGCACGGGCTTTGGCGATATCGGCATTTTTGCCGCGCTGACCTAACGAAATTTCTTCAATAGCGAGATTAAAATCCCGCGGGAGCCGTTTGCGGTAGGTTTCCACACCCTCTTCAACCCAGGCGGGCATTTTAGTACCGACCGCTAACAGCCGGATCTTCATGACATACTGGCCCGCTCTCGGAAGCGCTCAAGTGACGCATCAATAGCGCCTGAATCACTGGGCAGGTCGGCCCATAGCCGCTCTAAGTCGTAGAGTACGCGCGCTTCGGGCATCATCACGTGCACCACAATATCGCCAAGGTCGACTAACACCCAGTCAGCGTTATCGCCACCTTCTACCCCTAAAGGACCTAGACCGGCCGCTTTGGCTTTTTCAACCACGTTTTGGGCAATCGCTTCCACATGGCGCGTAGAGGTGCCACTGGCGATCAGCATTAGATCGGTGACCTCGGTTAATTTGGCAACATCCAACTGGGTAATGTCGCGTGCTTTCAGTTCTTCTAGCGCGTCAATCGCTAGGCTTTTCAATGTATCGATGTGCATGACTCCTAAAGACAACCTCATGGGGTAATCGGCCAATAAAGCCGGCCATTGTAACGGCTTCTTTGCTGACTGCCAGCGCTATTCGCGCTGCTGGTAAAGTCCGTGGTGCTGAATAGCCTGCTCGACCGGCGCCGGCACCAAATAGCGCACGCTTTTACCCGCGCTTATACGCTGGCGTATATGGGTTGCCGAGATCGCCATTAATGATGGCAGCGCCAGCGTTAGGTAGCCGCCAAACGGCTTTAGCATCAACGTCTCTACGCTATCGACTCTACGCTTTCCAACCAGTTCCGTTAAGGCCGCAGGTAACGAATCGCTATAGCCAGGGCGGGCAATCACCACCAGGTGGGCCAGCTCAAACAGGCGTTCGGGCTGGTGCCATTGAGCGAGCCGCAAAAAGGCGTCAAATCCAATCGCCATGACCAGGCGCGCCTGCTCTCCATACTCAGCGCGTAGCTCAGTAAGCGTATCAACGCTATAGGAAGGCCCTTCACGCTGCAGTTCGCGATCATCGGCGAGCAGCCCAGGCGTGTCACCAATACCCGCCTGCAACAACGCCAGACGCTGCTGGGCTGATACCTGAGGCCGCCCGCGGAGCGGCGGCTGCTGGGCGGGTATCATGTGCAAACGATCAAGCGCCAGCGCTTCGTGCAACTCCACCGCGCTGCGCAAATGACCCAAATGTACGGGATCGAAGGTGCCGCCCAGCATGCCGACACGCGGCGCCAGATTATTCGCCCCATGTCTCATTCGCGCACCTGACCGTCACCAAACACCACATATTTACGTGTCGTTAACCCCTCTAAACCGACCGGGCCACGGGCGTGCAGCTTATCGGTTGAAATGCCAATCTCTGCGCCTAAACCGTACTCAAAACCGTCGGCAAAGCGGGTCGAGGCGTTAACTATCACCGAACTGGAGTCGACTTCCGCCATAAAACGCCGTGCAAGCGAATAATCCTGGGTGACAATGGCGTCAGTGTGCTGAGAGCCGTAATGCTCAATATGCGCCATTGCCTCGTCAATCCCATCGACGATTTTTATCGCCAAAACCGGCGCCAAGTATTCTGCCGACCAGTCGGCCTCGGTGGCGGCCGTCGCTTGGGGCAATAGTGCCATCGTGCGCTGGCAACCCCGTAGTTCCACCTCGTGCTCCGCATAGGCGCGGGCAAGCTCTGGCAACAATAAATCAGCAACCGGCGCGTCCACCAACAAGGTTTCCATGGTATTGCAGGTGCCATAGCGCTGCGTTTTGGCATTAACCGCGATGGCTAGTGCTTTGGCCGGGTCGGCGGTGGTATCAATATAGACATGGCACACGCCGTCCAGGTGCTTGATGACCGGCACCCGTGCCTCACGGGAGATGCGCTCAATCAGCGATTTCCCCCCGCGCGGAATAATCACATCCACATACTCTGGCATGCTGATCATCTTGCCCACTGCCGCCCGATCGGTCGTCGCGACTACCTGCACACTGCCGGCGGGCAGCCCCACATCAGCGAGCCCGGCCTGTATGCAGTCGCTAATCGCCGCATTCGATTCGCTCGCTTCAGACCCGCCGCGTAATATGCAGGCGTTGCCTGATTTCAAACACAGGCTAGCGGCTTCCATGGTGACATTAGGCCGTGATTCATAAATAATCCCAATAACGCCCAGCGGTACGCGCATTTTACCCACCTGAATGCCGCTAGGCCGGTAACGCATGTCGTCAATTTCGCCTACCGGATCGGGTAAAGCGGCCACTTGGTGCAAGCCTTCAATCATGCCATCGATACGCGCATCATCCAGTGCTAAACGATCCAGTAGCGCACTTTCCAAACCGTTCTGCCGGCCGCGCTGCAAATCCTTCGCGTTGGCCGCTAAAATACTTCCTCGCGCCGCTGTAAGACGTTGCGCCATAGCGGTTAAGGCACGGTTTTTTAACCCCGAGTCGGCGCGGCGCAGCTCACTGGCGGCCCGCCGCGCCGCCTGCCCCAGGGATTGCATATAGGCGGCAACGTTACCGGCAGAAAGGTGCTGAAGGGCCTCGGCTTGGAACGGTGTTGAAACGCTCATGCGATCTCCATGCGTCGTCGCGCATACTCAGGTTTAAAATGCCCCCTTAATCAGTGCTAAGGGTAATACAGACTTTAATAGCTAACAGGGTTATCCAGCGTGCTAAGCTAAGCGTTTTTTACGGCTGGGCTTATTTGACGCCAATTCAACGTTATACTGAGGATGATTAAAGTGCTCATGTGTGCCGTGTACGTTTGTCATTCTGCGCTCGCTCACTTGCTTCGATACATCTGATGATACAGGGCGAATAGTAAGCCACCATGCAAAGCAAGTACAAAATCAGACTGCTACGCGCCAACCTTCTCGCCGCTGCCGTGGCCCTGGCGCTCTGGATACCTGACTCCCCCACCGATGCCGCTGTAGTGCTGTGGCTGGCTATTGGCTGGCTATTGATGACCGCGCTGGTACTCGATTTTAGCCATCGCCGCGCGCGAGGGCTACCGTGGCAAGTCGTGCCCGGCCTGTTGCTGGTAGGGCTAATCGCGGCCGCTCCAGAGCGGCATGGGATGTTGATCTGGGCATGGGCCGCCATGCTTATGTTGCCCCAAAACCGCTGGGCAATCGCCTTTAACCTCTGCGCGGCGCTGGTCAGTTCGGCGATGGTGGCGCCTCTGATGGACGGCCCTGCCTTTATACTGCTGCTATGTTCACTGTTAGCACTTGGCCTGCTCGCCTTAACCCGGGCTAGGCTACTGATTGATATAAACGGCTCCATTCGCCAGCGATTACGCTTGATTCCAGGCCTTAACCTGTGGCCGGGTGAGCAGCTGTTACGCGACGTTCATCGCGACCAGACCCGCTGTGAACGCGAGGGCATTCACGCTGAGGTGTTAATTCTACACGTGAAACGCCGTCAGCTTTGGCCCACGGCGCAAAAGCTGTGCGAACTCACCCACGTTTTTGAGAATGTCTATCGCCTTGACGGCACCACGCTTGCCACCTTGATGCTCTCGCGCTCGCCCAGCGAAGCCGCTCAGCGGCGCAGTCTGCTACTGGCCGACATGCCGCCTAATACCATCAGCAAACACCTGGCGTTAAGTGATATCGAACCGGCAACGCTCACCATGTCTGAAATATGCAAGCTACCAGCCGATCGAGAGCAGAATACCACATGACTGAGAACCGCACCCCAAAGCGTTTGATGACGCTCGCCTACGGCGTCAGCATCGCGCTCATGGCCAGCTATGCCATGTGGCTATATGCCATGGGGGAGTACCGCGACTTGCTGATCCCCACCTTCACGACGCTGCTATTGGTAGCGGCACTGTTGCTGCATCTCGGCCAGGGGCTAGCCGCCGAACTGCCGCGTATCATTTTACTTTGCTGTACCTATTCTGTCGTCTTGGGCGCCTTCTACTATCAGCCCCAGGTGTCGCCTATCTGGCTGGGGTTACCGATTACCGCCGCCTTTTTACTGCTCCCCCTATGGGCGGCGATTTTGATCAATATCGCGATGGGGCCCGTATGGTGGCTATCCCCAGCAGTCGCTAGCGCCCCGCCGACGATCCTTCTCAGCTATGTCGCTTTGACACTGCTACTTGCCTTACCGCGGTGGGAACACGCGCGCCGTCGCGCGTTACTGCGTGCGACCGACCCCAACGACAGCGACTGTAGTGCCTACCATATCGATACACTAAAGGAGCGCCTTAACAGTGAATACCAACGCGCCGCGATGCTTAATCAGCCGTTAGCGGTATTGGTGCTGCACTTACCCCAGCTGGATATGGCCCAGGAGCAGTTTGGCCCTCGCGCGCAATCAGCGCTATTAGCGGCTCTGTGTAGCGAAGTGAACAGCCGCTGTCGCGATCATGACGTACTGGGTCGTGCGGATAACGCCACGTTTTGGCTCGTCTTGCCGGATACCAGTGAGAGCGGTGCCCTACTGGTGCGCGAGCGCCTACAGCGAGCACTTTCACAGTGCGTGTTGGTAGAAACCGGTCAACTTGAAGCTCGCATTGCGGCTTGCATGCCGTGTCACGCTGAGAGCTTTGAGCGCTATGTAAAGCGCCTTGAAGCACGCGGTTCCGCGTTAGCCAATGCTTAGCGTTGCAACCGTTTATTTTAGCATCTGTTTTAGCAGGAGAGACATGTGCCATTCGCCGATACGTTGTCTGCACTAACGCTCTCACCCCTGCTACTACTTTGCCTGGCACTAGTGATCGCGTTAGTTGAATCCCTCGCGCTGGTGGGCTTGCTAGTACCCGGCGTCATGCTCATAACCACGGTCGCTTCGTTGGCGGGGCATCAGGATATTGGCCTAGCCTGGTTAGTCGGCGCCGCTTTTATAGGCGCTGTTTTAGGCGATGGAATCAGTTTTGCGTTGGGCTTTAAGCATCGCGAACAGGTCACACAGCGCTGGCCACTGTCCCAGCATCCCGAGTGGTTAGGTCGCGGGGCGCGATTCTTTCAGCGCTATGGCATATGGTCGGTGTTTATCGGCCGCTTTGTCGGGCCGGTACGACCCATTATTCCGTTGGTCGCTGGCATGATGCGGATGCCACCACGGACGTTTATTTGGGCCAACTTAACCTCTGCAGCGCTTTGGGCACCGGCCTATGTACTCCCCGGCTACTTGCTGGGACGCGCCTGGCAGCGGCATTTAAACCTACCGCCGGGCCTTGAAGCGGCGTTACTCACCTTAGCGGTTATCATTATTGTCCTCGCCGTCATTTTCTCCTGGGGACGCCACCAAGCCTCGCGGCATGGCAGGCTTTACCGGGCGATTGCCGGAAGCATTCGTCGCCTACCGCTGCTACGCAGGCCATGGCTCGCCATGAGCCAATCAGGGGATGTGCCGCTGGCTTCGCTGCTGCTTTTGGTCATAGCGCTGGGCAGCCTGTCAGGCTGGACACTGCTCGTGATGGCCCATCAGGGCCCGCTTGCCATCGACTTACTCGCGCAACGCCTGTTTACCTGGGCGCATAGTGATCTTGCCTACGCCGCTGGCACTCTGTTCGCTCGTATGGGCGACAGCTTAGGCATTACCGCCCTAGTACTGCCCTGGGCGATATGGCTGCTCACACGCAAACGCTGGGATGCATTACTGCACTGGAGTGGCGCCTTTAGCGGGGTGGCGCTGTGCAATATCGCAGGGAAGGCCATCTTTGCCCGCCCGCGGCCAGAAACACCCGATTACTTAATCGGCTCTTTTTCCTATCCCAGTGCGCATACGTCAACCGCCGTGGTGCTCCTGGGCCTTGCAGCGGCGTTCGTGGCGGCCGAGATGCCCCATCAACAACGTTTTTGGGCCTATTGGGTCGCCCTAGCCTTGGCGCTACCCATGGCGTTTTCGCGGCTGGTAGTGGGCGTTCACTGGTTTAGTGACTTGGTGGGCGGAGCGCTATTAGGGCTGGTGGTGTGCGCCCTGACGCTGCTTCACTGGCAACAGCAGCCGCGTCCCAGCTTGCGCCCCTGCCCCTGGCATCTGCTCAGTGTGGCATCGATAGCGCTTATCAGCGCCCGTGTCGGGCTGTTACCCCCCGTTTAGGGGTAAATTAACCAAGCGCCAACCAGAGACCAACGCCAATCATCAGCGTCCCGGCGATGCGGTTCAGCAACCGCACATTGCCACTTTTGCCAAGCACATTGCGAAGCGTTTTGCCGCCAGTGGCGTAGACCAGCATGCTGGCGAACTCGATGGTTAAAATCACCGCAATCAGCAGGCTAAGCTGGCCTGGCAAGGGGCGGCTACTGTCCAAAAAGGGCGGCAGCAGAACCATAAAAAACGCCCAGCCTTTGGGGTTAGCCACCGCCGTAACAAAGCCTTGCATGGCTAACTGCAGGGGGCTTGCCGGTGGGCCCGTATCCAGCTCACTGGGAATCGCCATACGCCCCCGTGAGCGCCACATCATAATGCCCAAATAACCCAAGTAAGCACCGCCTACCCATTTGAAGAGCACAAACAGCTCTGGCTGGCGCAGCATCAAGGCGGCCACCCCTGCGCCAGCGGCGGCGGCCACTAAGCCAACGCCCAGCAGCTCGCCGATCATCATCCACAGCGTGCGCTTAACGCCTTGGGTCATCCCCAGCACCATGGCCAGCGTCATGCACATACCAGGGGTCAGCGAAACAAACAAAAACGTTGGCACAAAAACCGAAAGTGTGGCCCACGACATCATAGCTTAGTCATCCTTAACGGCTGGAGTATTGGCAGCGTTACCAACCTCACCCCAGCGAGGCACCAGCGCATGCTCGATTCCCAGCTGGTTGAGGATCCGCGCCACGATAAAATCAATCAGGTCATCGATGCGTTGTGGGCCGTGATAAAATCCGGGTGCGGCAGGCAGGATAACGACACCCAAGCGGCTCAACGCCAGCATGTGTTCCAGGTGAATCGGTGAAAGCGGGCTTTCCCGCGGCACCAGCACCAGCGTTCGGCGCTCTTTAATCGCCACGTCAGCGGCACGCTCAATCAGGTTATTGCTGGCCCCCGTTGCCACGGCAGAAAGCGTGCCGGTAGAGCACGGGCAAACCACCATGGCAGAGGGGGCACCCGAGCCTGACGCCACCGGCGCCATCCAGTCTTCACGGCCAAAGCAGCGAATCTGACCGGGTCGCGCCCTACTGCGTTCGCTCAACGCCTCTACCAAGCGCTGGGGCTGTGCAGGTAGCGAAAAAGGGGTTTCCGTGGCAATCACCATGTGCGCCGCTTTCGAAATCATCACCCATACCTCATGACCGGCGGCGATTAGGACATCGATCAGGCGTAAACCGTATTGCGCCCCTGAGGCGCCAGTGAGCGCCACGGTAATCGGTTTTTTGAACGAGGCATCGGCTCTCTCTGTCACGCTCTGCCCTCCTTGGCTAACGCTAAAGCGGCGAGCAAACGTTCGTGTACGCCTTCAAAACCACCGTTGGACATCACCACAATGCGGTCTAGGGGTGACGCTTGAGTGACCACTGCGTTCACCAAGCGATTGATATCGCTATATAGCTGCGCCTGATCGCCTTGCGTGGCGACCAGTTCGTCCATCGACCAGTCGAGCCCGGCGGGCTGAAACCAGAACACCGCATCGGCGTCAGCCACGCTCTCAATTAACCGTTCCCGCAGGGCGCCTAAACGCATGGTGTTGGAGCGCGGCTCAATAACCGCCAAAAGGCGCCCTTTGGTTGTCGCCGCACGCAGCCCTTTCAGCGTGGCGGCAATTGCCGTGGGGTGGTGGGCAAAATCATCGATGACCTGGATGCCGTTAATTTCACCGCGCACTTCCTGGCGCCTTTTGGGCGTTTCAAAGCGCGCCAGCGCGGCACAGCCACGGGCCAAATCAACCCCGCACCGATGCGTTGCCGCCAATGCTGCCAGCGCATTGCGGGCGTTATGCTCGCCGGTCAGCGTCCACTCAACGACCCCGTCTTCATCCTGGCCGGGCTCATCACCGCTGTAAATTACCTGGAAGCGGCTGGCGTCGTCGCGCTCTAGTCTAAGCTGCCATGCGCTTGCGGCCTGGTCGCCAAAGTGCGCCACCGGCGTCCAAACGCCCTGGGCAAGTACCCGTTCAAGCGCGGGCTGCTCATCGGCGACTAACAAGTGGCCCTGACTCGGCACGGTGCGCACTAAGTGATGAAACTGGCGTTCAATAGCGGCTAGATCGGGAAAAATATCGGCGTGGTCAAACTCAAGGTTGTTGAGGATGGCAATATGCGGACGATAGTGAACAAATTTGGAGCGTTTATCGAAGAAGGCAGTGTCGTACTCATCGGCTTCGACTACAAACGGCGCTTGGGGATCGCCTAGCCGCGCCGACACGCCAAAATTACGCGGTACCCCACCGATTAAGAACCCTGGCGCCAGCCCGGCACTTTCTAACAGCCAAGCCAACACGCTCGCGGTGGTGGTTTTGCCGTGAGTACCTGCCACCGCAATCACCCGCCGACCGGGCAGTACGTGTTCCGCCAGCCACTGCGCTCCCGAGGTATACGGCAGGCCGCTATTGAGTAGCGCCTCAACCTCTTCATTGCCGCGCGACATTGCATTGCCGACAATCACAAGATCAGGCACAGGACCGGTTGCTGGCGATAGATGTTCGGCGTGGTAACCCTCCATTAAGGTAATGCCCGCCTCTACTAGCTGGACACTCATGGGCGGGTAAACATGTTGGTCAGAGCCGCTCACCTGGTGCCCTAGCTCGCGCGCCAATAGGGCCAGGCTGCCCATAAAGGTGCCGCAGATACCCATAATATGTAGATGCATGGCTCTTGCCCTTTCAGTAGCCGGTAAACTCATTCAATAAAAGCCAAAAAAATGGCGTAAAAATAGCTATCTAGCCTAGCATGTTGACGCTACTTGCTCATCACCTCAACGCTATAAGCGCTGGCAAAACGGCCCTCAAGTGACAAATTCCTTCAGTTGTTGCAGGATGCGGTCAGTGTTTATTGATTGGCCATGGTGGCCTTTTCCACTCGTCATGCTGATATCATCCCCAACATCAGCCATAGGAGCCTTACGATGCGCGTTTTAATTCGCTATTTTTTCCGTGGCCTTCGCTTGGTGCTTGCTCCGGTCATGCTGATTTCCGAGAAGCTCTCCACACCTAAATCCGTTGAGCGTACGGCTGAAGAACAGGCCAAGGTGGATCAAGCGTGCCAGAAGCTTGCGCTGTACCAATTCCGCACCTGCCCGTTTTGTATCAAAGTACGTAAAGAGATGGCGCGCTTAGGCTTAAACATTGAGCGGCGCGATGCCCAGCTCGACCCTGACCACAAACAGGCGCTGTTGGAAGGCGGCGGTAAAGTCAAAGTCCCCTGCTTGAAAATTACCCATGACGATGGGCGCGAGGAGTGGATGTACGAGTCCGATACCATTATTGCCTGGTTGCAAAAGCAGTTTGGTGAAGCAACCTCTGTTTAACAGTTGATTAATACGAGTGGCCACTGAGGCCTTATCACCAGGTCGACGTACGTCGACCTGGAGGTTTAGAACTCTACTTTTTGTGCCTCCACATCGAACGCCACGTCAATCTCAATGCCCTCTTCCTGGCTTGGTGATTCTCCCAGCTCGACTTGCAGCGCCAGCAACCCCTCTATTTTTCCAGCCACGTGAACCGTATGACTGGTACGTTCATAGTGAGTTAGTGTTACTGCAACGTCTCCGCCTTCAGAGGTGAATAGCGGCGGGGAAACAGTAGTCCCAATAGAGTGAAGTACCACCGCGCTGATCAACTGCCCTTCATTAACGGTCAGGCTAATCGAGAGCGCCTCTTCACCCTCCCACGCCTCATCATCAACGGAGCCAGTGATATCAATAGTGATATCGTCGCCTAACTCGACAAATGAGGCATTTGAGTCATCGCCATGACTTAAAATAAACCACTCGCGTCGTTCACCATCCAACGTCCCTTTTATTTCAGGGTTGGGTTGATCGGCAGGCTCAGTGGCAAAACCACTGACAGGCAGCCAAGAAGCGATTAACGCTACCCCAATTTGTTTCCACATGCGGTGTCTCCCGTCGACTTTACCAGCTCTCTAAATTGCTACTTTAGTCTAAAAACAAATACCTAATGTGCCGCTATAAGCCTTGTCATTTAGCAGACGAATGATGCCTGTCATTATTTCGATTGTATGTCGCGATAGGCATTCTCTATGTTGTTAACCTAAGCTGTAGGCGTATGTTGCAAACACAGCTTACCAGCTGACCGTGTCTGTTTTACTGGCATTTTCTACATTTTACGCGGGAGGTCGCCAGTAAAATGAACAATAAACAACGATCCAAGGGAACGAATATGACGCTCAAGAAGACCTTACTGGCTTCCGTTATCGGTGCCGTGGTGGCGGGTACGACGTTGCTGCCGATGGCCGCAAGCGCTGAAACCCTGCGCATTGGTTATTCCGCTGACCCGGAAACACTCGATCTGCATGAACAGCTCTCTGGCGGCGTGCTACGCTTCTCCCATATGGCTTTTGATCCGCTTATTCGTTGGACCAAAGATTTCGAATTTGAGCCACGCTTGGCCACCGAGTGGGAGCAGGTTGACGAAACGACTATGCGGATGACGCTGCGTGAAGGCGTTACCTTCCACTCCGGCAACGAGTTCACCGCTAAAGACGTGGTATGGACCATTGAGCGCTTAAAGGAAAGCCCTGACTACCGGGCCATTTTTGAACCGGTGGCCCGCGCCGAAGCGGTTGACGACTACACCGTTGAGATCGTCACCACCGAGCCTTACCCGCTGCTACTTAACCTGGCGACCTACATCTTTCCGATGGATAGCGAGTTCTACAGCGGTGAAACCGACGACGGCAGCGACAAAGCTGAAATCGTTAAGGCTGGAAATTCCTTTGCTTCGCGCAACGTATCCGGTACCGGTCCGTTCATCGTCACCGACCGTCGCCAGGGTGTACGGGTAGATTTTGAACGCTTTGAAGATTACTGGGATACCGAAAGCGAAGGCAACGTTTCTCGGATTGTGCTAACACCCATCGCCGAGAACGCCTCACGGGTAGCCGCACTGCTCTCGGGTGGCGTCGATTTCATTGACGCCGTTCCGCCCAACGATTTGGAGCGCGTACGTGAAGCCGATGATGTCAATCTAGTCACGGTTGACGGTACGCGCATTATTGGCTTTCAAATGAACGAAGAACGCGTCGAGGCTTTCCAGGATGCCCGCGTTCGCCAAGCGGTTGATCTAGCCATTAACCAAGAGGCCATTGCCGACCGCCTAATGCGCGGCTTCGCGAATCCAGCCGGACAGATGTCACCCAAAGGTTACTCCGGCCATAACCCGGATTTAACACCACGCTACGATATTGAGCGTGCCCAGGAGCTAATGGCCGAAGCGGGCTACGAAGACGGCTTCAGCATTGAAATGATCGCCCCGAATAACCGCTACGTGAACGATGCGCAGATTGCCCAAGCGGTATCGAACATGCTGGCCCAAATCAACATTGACGTTGACCTGCGCACCATGCCACTGGCCCAATATTGGCCTGAGTACGATACGCGTGAGTCTGATATGGCGATGATCGGCTGGCACGCCGACACCGAAGACACCGCCAACTTTTTCCAATATCTAACCTTCTGCATTGATGAAGAGACCGGTGCCGGTCAGTACAACTACGGCAGCTACTGCAACGAAGAGATCGATGCCCTGGTCACCGCGGCGGATAGCGAAACCGATCTGGAAAAACGCAATGAGATGCTGCGTGAAGCCGAAGCCATGCTCTACGAAGACGTCGGTTATATCACACTGCATTGGCAGAACCTTGCCTACGCCGCCACCGACGGGGTTAATATCGAGCCGGTGGTCAATGCCCTTGATTTCCCATACCTGGGCGATCTTGTGATTGACAGCAGCGACGACTAAACCATCCAACGCTAATCAGTAATATAGCGTTGGGCTAGTCACGTAGCGTTAGCTGTAAGACAATTAACGGCAAGCATTAGCTGCTAAGATACTTCGCTCCCTAAGTGTTTAGGGAGCGAAGCCTTTTGTCTTGCGTTTCGCATCGCTGAACACTGCACAACACTCCCCCTGCTCCCTTTGTTGAACCCTTTATATAGGTGGCGTACGCCATGATTGCCTTTTTAATCAAGCGGCTGATGCACGCGATATTGGTGATGTTTGTCATCAGCGTGCTGGCCTTCGCCATCCAGGATAACCTGGGTGACCCCGTACTGCAGATGGTGGGTCAGTCGGTGCCGGAAAGCGAACGTGAAGAAATTCGCGAGCGCCTGGGCCTGAATGACTCCTTCCTGGTCCAATACGTTCGCTTTGCCAAAAACGCCGTTCAAGGCGATTTTGGCAATTCGTATTTCTACCGGGAACCGGCGTTAGAAGTGATTGCCCGCCACTTGCCAGCGACGCTGGAGCTGGTGTTTGCGTCAACGCTGATCATTGTGCTGTTTTCAGTCCCCATCGGTGTGTATAGCGCCATTAAACCGCGTTCACCGATTTCACGACTGTTTATGGGCGTATCGATTATCGGCATCTCCATTCCGGTGTTTTTGACCGCCATCGTACTGATTCAAATTTTCGCCATTGGCGTTACCGTGACGCTTTTCCCCGAAAGTACCGGCTGGGGGGCGTGGCTGAATGCTTTGTTCTCCACCGAAGGCAATATGCCCTCCTTTGGCCGTGGCTATGAACTGGTCAACGTCGTGGGTAACTGGGATACCAATCTGGCCACCTGGAATGGCCTACAACACTTAGTACTTCCGGCCGTCTCGCTGGCCTCTATCATGCTACCGCTGTTTATTCGCCTGATCCGCGCTGAAATGATGGAAGTGCTGCAGTCGGAGTATGTGAAATACGCGCGGGCCAAAGGCATCTCCATGCGTCGGGTGTATTTTGTCCATGCCCTCAAGAACACCATGCTGCCGGTGATTACTGTGGGGGGCGTGCAGATTGGCACCATGGTGGCCTACACCATTTTGACCGAAACCGTTTTCCAATGGCCCGGCATGGGCTTGATGTTTTTGGATGCGATTAATCGTGCCGATATTCCGCTCATCGTCTCCTACCTGATGATTGTCGGCGTCATATTTGTGGTCACCAATACGATTGTGGATCTGATCTACGGCATGGTGAACCCCACCGTTAAACTGACTGGGAAGCCCGCATGACCACGACGACCAATGCTTCACCCAGCCGCTGGGAGCGCCTGCGCGACTCCTACATGTGGTACAGCTTTAAACGTGACCGCACTGCCCAGCTCTGCCTGGCTGTGTTTATCTTTATGGTGATTGCCGCCTTTGCCGCACCGCTGATAGCGCCAACCAACCCTTACGACCTCGCCCAGATCGACATCATGTCGTCTGAGCTGCCACCTTTCTGGATTGATGGCGCCGATGATCGCTATGCCTTGGGCACCGATGCGCAAGGCCGCGACTTATGGTCGATTGTGCTCTATGGCACCCGCGTCTCACTGCTAATTGGCTTTGGCGCGGTGTTTCTGCAATCGCTACTGGGCGTTACCTTTGGCCTAATGGCGGGGTACCTTGGCGGGCGCGTGGATACACTGTTGATGCGCCTTGCCGATATTCAGCTGTCGTTCTCGACCTTGATGGTCGCTATCGTGGTGGGCGCCCTGGTCAAAGCCACCATGGGCAGCGCCTTCTATAGCCAATACGCGGTAATGATGCTGATCCTGATTATCGGGCTGGCTGAATGGCCACAATATGCCCGTACCGTGCGCGCCTCGGTGCTGGCAGAGAAAAACAAAGAGTACGTGGATGCCGCCCGCGTGATGGGCCTGCGCAGCAAACGGATTATGTTCCGCCATGTGCTGCCCAACACCCTATCGCCGATTTTTGTTATCTCCACCGTGCAGATTGCCAATGCGATCATTTCAGAGGCGGCGCTGTCGTTTCTGGGGCTGGGGATGCCGGAGACACACCCGTCGCTGGGCTCGTTGATCAAATCGGGCTTTGACTACATCCAGTCCGGCTCCTGGTGGATCACCTTGATTCCCGGGGCGGTACTCGTCGTACTGGTGTTGTCGATCAATCTACTCGGCGATTGGCTGCGTGATGTCATGAACCCACGACTCTACAAAGGCTGAGGACACCATGGCACTACTTGACGTCAACAACCTCGATGTCCGCTTTGCGCTGCGCCATGGCGATGTCCATGCCCTGCGCGATATTAGTTTTAGCCTTGAGCGCGGTGAGCGCTTAGGCATTGTCGGTGAGTCTGGCGCGGGCAAGTCAGTCGCCGCGTTCTCGCTGCTCAACTTAATCGCCAAGCCGGGCTTTATCGCCGGTGGCAGCGTCACCTTCGATGGGCAGGTGCTTAACCGCCTGTCCGAGCGCGGCCTGCGCAAAGTACGCGGCAATCGCATTTCGATGATCTTTCAAGACCCAATGATGACGCTCAACCCGGTGTTATCGATTGGCGAACAGATGGTTGAATGCTTAAAAGCCCACCGGCGCATTGCCTCCAAGGAGGCTCGCGCGATTGCCTTGGATAAGCTGCAACAGGTACAAATCCCCTCGCCGGAAACGCGTTTGGATCAGTATCCTCATGAGCTATCCGGCGGTATGCGCCAGCGGATTATTATCGCCATTGCGCTGCTACTCGACCCCGACATCATCATTGCCGACGAGCCGACTACGGCGCTTGATGTAACGATTCAAGCCGAGATCATGGCGTTGCTGCTGGATCTTTGCGAGCAGCACAACGTAGGCCTGATTCTCATTACCCACGACCTGGGGGTGGTCAGCCAGGTCACCCAGCGTATGCTGGTGATGTACGCGGGCCGGGTGATTGAACAAGGCCCCACCCGGGAAATCATTAACGACCCGCAACACCCCTATACCCAAGGGTTAATCAACGCCCTGCCGCAGATGGCCACGCCCGGCGAAAAGCTCAACCAGATCCGCGGCAGCATGCCGTCGCTTTCAAACCTGCCGAGCGGCTGCGCCTTTCACCCACGCTGCGACTTTATCAACCGCGCCGACGGCCAGCCACGCCCCGCCTGCACCCAGCAGGTGCCTGGGTTTGTCGAATCCGGCAACTGCCAGGTGGCGTGTCACATGGTGGCTGAAATGCTTGAAGATCGCCGTTTGAAGGAAGAAACCTTATGAGTGCCCCTGCACAAACGCTTAACGTGCCCCCCACTCAGAACGAAGAGAGCGCTGACTCGCTGCTGCAGATTCGCGATCTGAAAAAGCGTTTCTCGCTATCCGGCGACTTCCTCGAGCAGCTGCGCTTTAAAGGCGGCAAGCTGGTTCGCCACCAGGAGCACGTCCACGCGATTAACGGTGTCAATTTGGATATCAAACGCGGCGAAGCCCTATGCGTGGTGGGCGAGTCCGGCTGTGGCAAATCCACCGTAGCGCGCACGGTGATGGGGCTGCTTACGCCGTCTGAGGGGGAAATTCGCTACGACGGCAACCGCATTGACAACTTAAGCTCGCGCCAGCTACTGCCCTATCGTAAGCGCATGCAGATGATTTTCCAGAACCCCTATGCGTCGCTCAACCCACGCATGACCATTCAGCAAACCCTGGAAGAGCCGCTGCGCCTGCACCACCCGGATTGGAAACGGGCACAGATTGTCGACAAGGTGGAAGATGTCATGCACTCGGTGGGCATCGACCCGGACTGGGGCATGCGCTTTGGCCACGAGTTCTCCGGCGGTCAGCGCCAACGTATCGCCATTGCTCGCGCCCTGGCCGTTGACCCTGAGTTTATCGTCGCCGATGAGCCTATTTCCGCGCTGGACGTCTCGATTCAAGCCCAGGTGCTCAATCTGCTGATGGAAGCCCAGCAAGCGCGCAACCTGACCTATCTGTTTATCACCCACGACTTAGCCGTGGTCGAGCACTTTGGCACCCGCGTGGCGGTGATGTACTTAGGTACAGTGTGTGAAATTGCCAGCACGGCGACGCTGTTTGACAAGCCGCGCCATCCTTACACCCAGGCGCTTCTTTCGGCGATTCCGCGGCTAAAAGATGACCGCCCTCAGCACATTCGTCTTACCGGTGAGGTGCCAACCCCGGTTAACTTGCCGAGTGGCTGCGTGTTCCACGGCCGCTGCCCGCATGCCAATACGCGCTGTAAGCAGGAAATTCCCGTGCTGCAAACCCAGAATGACGGAACCCGTGTAGCGTGCCACGCTGTCGAAGAAGGACGCCTATGAACCGCGTGCCCTATTGGACACAGCGACCCCAGATGCTAAGAGGTAGCGCATGGAAATTCGCTGGCTAGAAGATTTTATTGCCCTGGCCAGAACGCGGCATTTCTCACGCGCAGCAGATGATCAGCACGTCACCCAACCGACTTTCTCCCGACGCATTAAGTTGCTTGAGGAGGAGATGGGGGTGACGCTGATTAACCGACAAACGCTGCCGCTCTCGCTGACCCCCGCAGGGGATGAATTTTTAACCCTGTGTGAACAAGTGACCGAGCGAGTAAGGCTGACCCGTGAACGTGTGCGCGAGATTAATGCCGGCCAAAAGCGGCGGATTATGGTGGCTGCACCGCAAAGCCTGCTGGCGCATTTTTTACCCGAATGGCTGGCTTCCACCGGCTGGCAGGATCGCGTACAGCCTTATTTGCGGGCGACCGGCTGGGTGGCGAGTGACTACTTTCAAGCCTTAACCCGGGCCGAGTGCGACCTGGCGATCTGCTACTGGCCGATTGGGCGCTGCGACCTGGATATTGACACCAGTGCCTGCACCCATCGCGTCATCGGTCATGAACGATTGATTCCGGTGACGGGGCTGAACCCAGCCGGAGAACCGCGCGCGCTGCTGCCGGGTTCACGCCACCAACCGGTGCCCTGGCTTGCCTACCCCAAGCGTGGTTTGCTGGGGTCTGCCGTTAAAGCGCACTTGGCCAGACTCCCTCAAAGCACCTACTTAAACGCGCAGAGTGAAAATCTCTACGCGGCGGGTATTAAAGAGCTGGTGCTGCTGGGCTACGGCATGAGCTGGCTGCCAGAGCGCAACGTCGCCGCCGAGCTTGCCCAGGGCACGCTGGTAAGGGCAGGCGATAGCCGCTGGGATGTGCCCATGGAGCTAAGGCTCTACCGGCACCAGACGCATCGCCACGCTGAACTCGACGGGTTCTGGAGCGAACTCGCCTCTCCACGCACTTGAGGAACACTTTTGCATGTCGACCACTCTGTTTAACCTGCAACTCGATCATGTCGCACAATTACAGCGTGCTTATGCGACTATTTTGGCTGACCAAGGGGTTGATAGCTTGGCGATTTACAGTGGTCACGCCAGGGAACATTTTGCCGACGACCAGGCGCCTCCCTTTCAAACCTACGGGCATTTTATGCATTGGGTAGGCTTAGCCGATGTGCAGCACAGCTGGCTGGTTATTCAGCCAGAAAAGCGCCCCCAGCTTTACTTATATGCGCCGACGGATTTTTGGCACTTACCGACCCAACTGCCGGATGAGCCATGGGTCGCCGAGTTCGACGTTCACCTATGTAGTGACAAACTAGGCAGTGACAAAATCACGCCGCCGTTAAGCGCAAATGCCGCGATTATTGGCGACATTGAGCCACTCACTACCAGCAACCAGCCGACGTCAAAAGCAGCCTTTCAGCCCGAGCGCCTTCTTCGTGCCCTTGACGAGCTACGTCTGTTTAAAACACCCTATGAAATTGCCTGTATACGTGAAGCCAACCGCTTAGCGATAGCGGGCCACCAGGCAGCACAAGCCGCTTTTATAGGTGCCGCCAGTGAGTTGGATATTCAACTGGCCTACCTAACGGCCAGCCGTCAGCGCGAGTCCCATGTACCCTATCAAAATATTATTGGTTTAAATGAGCATGCCGGTGTTCTCCACTACCAACACTACGCTCTTAACGCCCCTAAGCACCGTTACAGCCTGTTAGTCGATGCGGGCCGTCGGTTCCGCGGTTATTGCGCTGACATTACCCGCACGTATGCAGGCCCCGACGCCCCCGCGGTGTTTGGCGAACTGGTTAACGCGATGCATGAGTTAAAAGACGAGCTGCTAAAAGGGGTCGCTCCAGGAGTGAACTTTGTTACCCTTCACGAACAGATGCATTACCAGCTAGGGGAAATTTTAGTCGCCCACGCTCTCTACAAAGGCACCGCCGAACAAGCGGTTGAAGATGGCGTCACGACAGCATTCTGCCCCCACGGGCTGGGCCACTCGCTGGGCCTGCAAGTCCACGATGTGGCTGGATTACGCCACTCGGATGGCACACCCGCCCCTGCGCCCGAGCAGCACCCTGCATTGCGACTAACACGGACGCTGCGCCCAGGCATGGTCGTCACCGTTGAGCCTGGGTTGTATTTTATTAATATGCTACTTGCCCCACTGCGCGATACCTCAGTGGCTATTAACTGGCCGTTGGTCGATCAGCTTATGCCCTGTGGCGGTATCCGCATCGAAGATAACGTGGCGGTGACAGAAAGCGGCTATAAAAAGCTAACCCCCTAACGCTCCCTTCTATTACCGAAGAAGCGCTTTTCTATCCCCTAAAACGCACAACGCCCGGCGCAAGGCCGGGCGTTGATTGACGATGCTGCAGCAATTTAAGCCTAGAAGCGGTAGGTAACGCCGCCGCCAACGGTGACTGGCTCCATATCGACTTCACCACCACCGCTGATGTCTGCGTTAACGTCCGCGTAGCTTGCGTAACCATTAAGCATAATATTATCAGTTACGGCCAGATCCACACCCACTTGACCAATCGCGCCGTAACTGTCGTCAATGTCCAAACCGCTTGGCTCACCAGAGAAGCGCGTGTAGTTCAGACCGGCGCCAACGTAAGGCTGTACGCGTGAATCCAGGCCGCCCATCGGATAGTAGTTCACCATCAGGTTAACCGGCAGGCGATCAACGCTACCTGCATCGCTTTGAGTGGCAGTGCTGAGGTCATGCTCAAATTTCTCAGAGCTGTTGAGTTCAACACCAACCTTATCAGTCAACAGGTAACCAGCGCCGAAGGTGAAGCCACGTGCTTCATCTACGCTCAGTGATTCGCCCGCTACATCGCCATTACCTGAACCCGTATCCGTTTGGGCAACGCCACCACGGACGAAAACGTCACCGGCGTTATAAGCGAGAGCCGCTTGGCTTGCCAGTGCGAAACCAGCAGTGATTACAGCGGCAGAAATTAATTTCATATTACTCATCAGGGTCATCCTATTATCGCTGCGCGCAGTTCCTTGCGCTTAGGTATTGCAGTGCCGGATATCCGGCTTACCTATACAGTATATAGTATTAGAACAGTGTTTCCAAACATTCTGTAAAATATCGTTATAGGTAATTCACCCCTGATAATTTTTCCACGCATAAAATCCACGCATAAAATCCACGCATAAAAAAAGTCCCCCGAAGGGGACCCAGGTGGAGCACGCCAGCTCACTCAGTTTATCGCCTACCGTCACTTACCGGAGCGATGTAGCAAAGAAGGGAGAGAACTTTGTTTAACAGTCTATGTTTAACAGTCTATGTTTAACAGTCTGTTAAACATATAGCTTAAGCATCTCTATTCATTTACTTTCTACTTTTTATATAGCGAACTGTGTGCCAATTTTTTAAAAATACTTAAAATTCAATATCTTAAAAAATACATCGTGTTGCAACGAAAACATTCTCCTCCCTTCACTCCCAACGCGCAGCCACAATACGCACCAACAACGCGCGTTTTTAACCCGCTATGCCTCATAGCGAGGCAGCGCCTTCCCAACCGTCGTCCTAGAGAATCGCGAAAGCGAGAAACTCAGCAGGCAGGCTAATCGGTTGCGCTTGGCATTTGAGGCCGCCATCGTTAATCTTTGTTTGATCAATGCGCATCCGTGACTAACGCTCAAACGCTAGGGAAGGCAGCCAATGCAAGATAACAAAACAGTTTATGTGACGGGCGGTGCTCAGGGGATTGGTCTTGGTATCGCCCACTACCTGCTTAATACCGGCTACCGTGTGGTGATCACGGATATCGACCAAGAGGCGCTAAGCGCGGCGACCAGCCGTTTGAAGCACAGCGAACGGCTATTAACGCTGGTCGCCGACGTTAGCAATGAGCAGCACGTAATCGACAGCCTTACCCAGGCTGTCAGCCATTTTGGTCAGCTGGACGGTGTGGTGCATAACGCCGGTATTGCCGACCCGTTTCATGGTCCTGTTGAAGCATTAACCCTGTCTACTTGGCAGGCGTATTTAAATACCAACCTTACCGGTGCATTCCTGTGCGCCAAGCACGCAGCAAAACACCTGCGCAAACAGCAGGGTAGCATCGTGATGATGGCGTCGACGCGTGCCCTACAGTCTGAGCCTGATACAGAAGCCTACGCTGCCAGTAAAGGCGGTATTGTGGCGCTCACCCACGCGCTGGCGGTCAGCCTCGGCCCCGACGTTCGCGTGAACGCGATTAGCCCTGGCTGGATAGAAGTTGGCGACTGGCAAAAGCCAAGCCGTCAACAGCCGGTGGAGCACCGCTCAATAGACCTTGCGCAACACCCTGCCGGTCGCGTTGGCACACCCGACGATATTGCATCACTCACCAGGTTTCTGCTTTCTGATGAGGCCCGCTTTGTGACCGGCCAAAACTTCGTGGCCGATGGTGGCATGACCCGCAAAATGATCTACGCCGAATAACGGCAAGAGCCACTAAGGCATTGTTCCACCGAACTGACAGGGCTAAGCACCCATGGCTTAATTCGCTAGTTGGCCTTGAGGTTTAGCCTCACGTACACTTGTTTGAATCCCTTTATCCTTTTATAACCCCGCTTTCGACAAGCCGAGGCTCTCCCATGGCGTTTGAATCCACTTCTTCCTATATCGCCACCGATGCGCTGAAACAGGCGGTCAATGCTGCCGTGGTGCTTGAGCGGCCGCTGTTAATCAAAGGCGAGCCGGGTACCGGCAAAACCCTGCTGGCTGAAGAGTTGGCTGAATCTCTCGATACGCAGTTGATTACCTGGCATATCAAATCCAGCACCAAGGCGGCCCAGGGGCTGTACGAGTACGATGCCGTCAGCCGCCTGCGTGACTCCCAGCTAGGCGTTGAAGGCGTAGAGAATGTCGCCCACTACATCAAGCCTGGCAAACTGTGGGAAGCGTTTACCGCGAACAAACGCGTTGTTTTGCTGATCGACGAAATCGACAAAGCCGATATCGAGTTTCCCAACGACCTTCTCCAAGAGCTGGATCGTATGGAGTTTCATGTCTATGAAACTGGCGAAACTATTCGCGCCGAGCAGCGCCCGATTATCGTTATCACCTCGAACAACGAAAAAGAGCTGCCGGATGCGTTCCTGCGCCGCTGTTTTTTCCACTATATCGAATTCCCTGATAGAGAGACTATGCAGGCGATTGTCGATGTGCACTTCCCGGATATCGCCCCTAAGCTGGTCGGCGAAGCCCTTGAGGTCTTTTTTGAACTACGCGACGCCCCCGGGCTAAAGAAAAAACCGTCAACGTCTGAGCTGGTTGATTGGCTCAAGCTGTTAATGGCGGACAATATCGCCCAAGAAGCGCTCTACAGCCGCGACCCGGCCAAAGCGCTGCCGCCCATGGCCGGCGCCTTGGTCAAGAACGAGCAGGACACCCAGCTGCTTGAACGCCTGGCGTTTATGCTGCGTCGCCAGAAAGGCAGAGGCCGCTAAGCCATGTTTATTGGCCTGTTTGAGACCTTAAAACGCGCCGGTGTGCCGGTATCGCTGCGCGAGCTGCTGGATCTCCACGCGGTAGTGGAGCGCGGCGTGGTGTTCGCCGATATGGAAGCCTTCTATCAGGTGGCGCGCACGGTAATGGTCAAGGATGAACGCCACTTTGACCGCTTTGATCGCGCCTTTGCCGCTTGGTTTGAGGGGCTTGAGGACATGGACGCCGCCATTGAAGCGTTAATCCCCGATGAGTGGCTGCGTCGGGAATTTGAGAAGCAACTCACAGACGAAGAGAAAGCCAAGATCGAATCGCTGGGTGGCCTCGAAGAGCTTATTGAGACGTTTAAAAAACGCCTGGAGGAGCAAAAAGAGCGCCACGCGGGGGGCAATAAATGGATTGGTACCGGCGGCACCAGCCCCTTTGGCGCCTACGGCTACAACCCGGAAGGCATTCGTATTGGCCAGGACGGCTCGCGTCATCGACGCGCTACCAAGGTATGGGACGAGCGGCGCTTCCGCGATTATGATGACTCGCTAGAGCTCGGCACCCGCAATATCAAAATGGCGCTACGCCGCCTACGCAAGTTTGCCCGCCAAGGGGCCTTGGAGGAGTTTGACGTGGACAGCACCATCCGCGAAACCGCCAAGGATGCCGGGCTACTCAATGTGCAGATGCGCCCGGAACGCCATAATGCCGTTAAGGTATTGCTGTTCTTAGACGTCGGCGGCTCAATGGACGACCATATTCGTGTCTGCGAAGAGCTCTTCTCTGCCGCCCGCTCAGAGTTCAAGCACCTGGAACACTACTACTTTCACAACTGCCTTTACGAAGGCGTTTGGCGTAACAATCTACGCCGCGGCAACGAGCGCATTCCCACCATGGATGTTTTGCACACTTACGGTGCGGATTATCAGGTCGTGATTGTCGGCGATGCCGCTATGTCGCCTTATGAAGTCACCCACCCCGGCGGTAGCGTAGAGCACTTTAACGACGAAGCGGGCGGTGTGTGGCTTAAGCGGTTATGCGAAACGTTTCCCCGCTTGGCGTGGCTGAACCCAATGCCGCCCCGAGCCTGGGAGTACACCTACTCAACCCAGTTAATCCGCGAGATCATTGACGACCGTATGTACCCGATGACCATGGAAGGCCTGGAAACCGCCATGCGCGAACTGGCGAAGAAGTAGTCAGCTTTTATGTTCGATCAGCAACACAGCGTTCTATAGGACGGTAGGAAAGTTATCAAGCCCGGCTAAAAATGCCTGTTTAGCCTGCTCAAAGGCTTTTGGGTCGTGTTTGAAGCGACGCAGAATGAGCGCTTCATCCAAGCCCAGAGTCGGTGCCAGTTCGCTGATGCTTTTAGCGGGGTGGCGAGCGCCCAAGCCGATGCGCTTTCCACCGGCTCCACCAAACCAACGCTTGATACCACTCTCCTGATAGAACGCTTCTTGTTCGGCGTTATCCACTTCGACACGAAGCGGCGCTTTCAAGGTAAGCTCACTAATCAAGCGCTGCAGGGCTTCGGCATGATCAAGCGCGCAGGTGTGGGTCACCGTCATGCCCTCGCCCTCCTCGTCTAACACTAGCAGCGCCAGCGCTTGAGGTTTACCCTGGCCATTGACGGCAGCAAATAGACGCGCGGCCTGTTGAGGAAACAGCACACTGCAAGTACCGGTAAACACGACTAATGGCGTCAGACCGGCCTGTTGACCGTATACCTCGGCGCATAAGCGTGCCAAACAAGCATCGCGTTCGGTCTCTTTGCTAACGTGTACGACCTTCATTTTACGCCCCCTGCCGATAGAAAAACCGCAAGCCTAGAGCAATCATCGCCGTTTTGACAGCGCATTATGCTATAGATTAAGCCTAGACAATGTGGTTTTTACTGAACCCTAAGCATACCCACCTGTCTGATATCGCGTAATCGTGACCAGTGACTTAGAAGGAACTTCAATGGCAACATTTACGAACGACCCTACTCTGCCTGCACCCAGTTTTCCCGGTAGCCACATGGTGGTAGATGACCATTATGTGTTTATTTCAGGGCTTACTGTTGACGACCTTTCCAACGGTCACTCCGCCCAGGGTGATGTGAAAGAAGAGACGCGGCTTGTGATGCGTGCGCTATCCCGCATGCTCGAAATGGAAGGCGGAAGCCTGGCGGACATAGTACGGGTGGATATCCACCTGACGGATCTACATAATATCCAAGAGTTGGATAGCGTTTATGCGGAATACTTTGAACCAGGGCGTTACCCTGCGCGCACCTGCACCGAATCGCCTACTATTTGCGGCGGTAGCAGCGTTGAAATCACCGTGATGGCGAAACGCCAACTCCCAGCAACGCAATAACGGAGCTTACATCAACGTGGGCTTCAATCATGTCGGCTAAGCGGTCAAGCTCACGCTCTCGGTGGGCTTGATAATCGACATGTTCTGCCTCCTTGAGCCCTAATCGGGTAAGCAGCGCTTGGCAGGCTTCCGGATGGTCAAATAATCCATGTAAGTAGGTAGCCATTATTTGGCCGTCTTCGCTAATAGCCCCTTCTGGTTGGCCGCCTATATCAAATAGCGGCGTACTCAGTGCCGCACCTTCGCTCACACCGTTATGAATCTCGTAGCCCGTGACGTTCGCGCCTTCAGCCATTGTCACACCGCTGACATTACGCAGCTGTTTGCCTGCCACCATGCGCGTGGTCAGTGGCAATAGCCCCAACCCCGCCACTTTTCCTGGCTTGCCTTCTAACCCGTCAGGGTCTTCCACCCACTCGCCCAGCATTTGAAAGCCCCCGCAGATACCCAGCACCTTACCGCCATAGCGCAGGTGGCGCTTAATCGCTTTATCCCACCCTTCGTTTTTTAACCACTCAAGATCGCTCGCGGTGCTTTTACTCCCGGGCAGAATGATCACATCAGCGGCGGGAATCGGTTGATCTGGCCCAACAAAGGACAACGCTACCTGTGGGTGCAGACGCAAAGGGTCAAAGTCGGTGTGATTACTGATTCGCGGCAGCGCTGGCACAATAATCTTAAGCACCATGCTGCGCTTTTCAGCCTGTGTCAGGCCGATGCTATCTTCCGCGTCTAACACAAGCCCCTGTAGATAGGGCAGCGTACCCAGCACCGGCTTTCCTGTGCGCTCCTCTAACCACTCAAGCCCAGGGTTTAGAAGCGCCATATCGCCACGAAAGCGGTTAATAATAAAGCCCTGCGTGCGCGCCTGCTCGCTCTCACTCAATAGCGCCAGCGTGCCCACCAATTGGGCAAATACCCCACCGCGGTCAATATCACCGACGAGCAATACCGGGCAATCAGCCGCTTCGGCAAAGCCCATATTGGCAATATCGCCCTCACGAAGATTGATTTCAGCGGGGCTGCCCGCGCCTTCGGCAATAATGACGTCAAAGCGACTCTCCAACGCCTGCCATGCCGCCATCACGCTGTCTTTAGCGATGCGTTTATAGGCATGATAATCCAGTGCGTCCATATGGCCATGCACCTTGCCGCGCAAAATCACCTGGGCACCCCGGTCGGTTTCCGGCTTTAGAAGCACCGGGTTCATATCGCTGTGGGGGGCTAAATAGCACGCCTGTGCCTGCAACGCAGTGGAGCGGCCAATCTCGCCGTCGTCCTCGGTTACGGCGCTGTTCAATGCCATATTCTGGGGTTTGAACGGCGCCACCGAGACTCCTCGCCTTGCCAAGGCACGGCAGAGCGCAGCCACCACGGTGCTTTTACCTGCATCCGAGGTGGTGCCTTGAATCATCAATGTGGCCATAAAAATGTCTCGCCCAGGTGTACAAGAGCGAGACTGTAGCGGGAGAGGGTTAACGGCGCAACAACGGCTAGCGGACGCTCTCTGCAGCATTCCCCATAGACCAGTCGCCGCGCTGAGTGTTGCTACCAATCAATACGATAGTTCACCATTGCAGCGCTATCGCTGCTGGCATTAGCGTTATGACCCGGTTCCAACGTATGTAGCAAGTTAAACTGCAGCTGGCTACGTTCACTGGGCTTGAACGCATAGCCTAGTTCGATATCCATTTGGCGACCCGAAGGTGACAGCGACGCTTCACGCGTTTCGCGGCGTACATCGCCTTCCAAAGTGCGGCCAATGGGTACATCGAATGTCGCCGTCGCGCTATCAATGCGCAAAGGCTGGCGGAGTGTTAGCGCTGCTCGCTCATCGTTCTTCTGCCACTGAAGCCCAACGGCCATTTCCTGGGCACTAATATCGTTAATGTGGGCGATCAAACCGCTCCCCTCGGCATCGCCGCGCCCCTGCTCAAAGTCGGCAAAGGCGGCAACCCCATTAGCTACTTTCGCCTGTAAACCAGCACCGGTAAACGTCATCTGATTGCGCTCACCAAACGCAAGAGCCCCCGCGCCGTTGCCACCGAGCAGGCCATTTTCCTCATTCAAGCGGCCCACATGCGTTGTCAGGGTGAAGACCGGCGTTAGTTGGTAGGCTAACTCAACGTCAGAGCGGTTGGCACGATAGTCATTACCGATACTCATATCGTCTTCAACATCACCCGCCCAATAGGAAGTAGAGATACTCAGCTTATCGGTCAAAGAATAACGCGCTTCTATGCCGTTAACGCTTTCAAACGCATTGGTAATCGCCGCGCCAGACTGGAATGAAATCATCGGTATCATACCCGAAGCCGCATACCCGCTTGTTGGATCAATCTGGTTACCCGCGTAGTTGAACGCGCTTAGGGTGGCATTACCAACGCTGCCATCGAAACGGCTACTTAGCACATCGCCCGCCGCATTCACACTCGAGGCAAAGTGGAAATTATCCGTTTGCATCGATTCCGTTTGCGTGGCCTGCGCCGACGTAAGCGACATCCGCTCCATCTGATCACGTAAATGGTGCGCACGGCTTAAGCGCTGCTGCGTTTGATGTCCCAGGTTCATTTGGTAGTCACGCCCCAGGGAGTCAAATACAGCGACGCCATCTAATACGCCCGACTCCGACAGCGAATCACCATAGGCTGCTGAAAGCTGCATATAAGACACCTCAGCCAAATCACCGCCTGCCATCACGCGATCGCTTTGAGGCACTATCAAATCACCATCTGGCGCTAATGCAGCGTCTATATCGGCTTCCCCCTGGCCAAGGTAAAAAGTGCCACAGTTTAAATTCGCGGCATCGCCACACGTATTTTGCTGATAAAGCACGCTGGTTTGGCTGGCCGTATCCAATAAGTGCTGGCTCGCTTGTTGTGCGGTCAAATGAGGCCATTGACCCACAATACCGGCCGCATACTCAGAAATTCTGGCGGCTGAAATAGACGTTCCCTGTGCACCTACCGCTGGATTAGCAAAGTCAGTCGCGATACTACGCCGCTGGAGCTCAGTGTCTTCCCCCGGATAGCTGCTGGCAGGGTGAATTTGGCCATCCTGCGACGTCCCCACTGCAATCAGCATCATGTCAAAAAGTTCGGGCTGGCTCGCATAAATTGGCCGACCCTGGGTATCAATCGCATCACCATCATTACCCGCGCTTACCACGTAGATCGCGCCTTTCCCTTGGTTGGCGCTTACCACTCGTTGGTAAGACTCAGACGATGTTACGCCGTTAAACGCGAGCTTCGAGTCGCTTGCTTCAAGACGTCGTGAAAAGCTGGCATTGATGACTCTCGCGCCACGCTGGGCAGCTTCTCCAATGGCGTAATCCAGTGCGTTATTAAAGGTGTCGCCATCGCTGTTAGCGACTTTCAACAGGTCAAGGCGCGCATTGCCTAACGAACCACCGGTAATGGTCGACGCCACCACGTTACCGTGCCATTCGTCGCCTCCGCTGACATCCGTACTCCCCGTATAGATATTCAGGCTATCAATCACCAACTCGCTGTTGACGATGTCATCCACATCAAAACCCGTATCGGCGACTGCCACACGTACGCTAAGAGGCTCGCTTGGGGCTATATTGGTCGTCGAACCGCTATCTGAAGGAGCCGTGTTGCTGCTAACGCCCCCACCGCCTGAGCTGCAAGCGGTCAACGAAATGCTGCCCAGCGCAACAGCGACAGCCAAAAAAAGCGTGTGCTTGTCAAACATTACAGACAATCGAGGGGAAAAGATTATCATTAGGCAATAACGCTCGCTAGGTAAGCTACCGGAGGGAGAGGCGAGCGTATTTAATACTAATTGACTTCAAACAATCAACCTATGAACAACCTTTTTTATTCACCATTTTTTAGTAAAAATTTAATTAAAACTAATGTTTAAAAAACCTGAAAAATAATGCAAACGGTTAACTGTGGGTTAAAATAAGCTACAAAATACAATACTAATGTAGATTTTAAATGTATTGATTCTAAGAACTGATTTCAATTGATTAATAGGCAGTTTTTACCTTGCTACCTGTTTACAATTGCATCAACATTTAAACTGGTTGTATCCTCTTAAATGGCCTTGTCATTCATAACCATAGCCTCATAGCGCACTGAAATACCGTTTTATAGACAGCGCTCAGTGTGGTGTAGCACCTAGCTGCGCCAGTTCCCAGGCTTGCACCATCTGCTTTTTCGCCGCCCCCCAGCGGTAGCCGCCTAGCGCGCCGCTTTGTTGAATCACCCGGTGGCAGGGAATCCATAGCGCGATGGGGTTAGCGCCCACCGCATTACCCACTGCACGAGAAGATCTAGGCGTGCCCAACGCTTGGGCGATATGTGAGTAGCTCGCCAGCTGGCCTTCAGGAATGGTCAGCAGCGCCCGCCAAACCGCTATTTGGAAGTTAGTGCCCGCTACGTGCAGTGACAAAGCGGCAGCGCCCTCGTCGGCTCGATTAAACAGCCTTTCCACCGCATAGCGGGTGGTTTCAGGGCTATGCTGAAAGGTGCTGCGCGGCCACTCTTTGGCCAGCCTCGCCAATAACGCTTTTGAATCAGTCGCATCGACAAACCCCATTCGGCAGATACCTCGGGGTGTTACCGCGGCGAATAGGTTGCCAAGCGGCGTTTCATGCACGCCGTAGGCGATCTCCACTCCCTCCCCCTGGCGTTTAAACTCGCCGGGCGTAACCGCCTCCAGCTGCACAAAGTGATCATAAAGCCGCGAGCCACCGCTAAGCCCCAAGGTATGGGCAATATCCAGCAGCGAAGTGGATGATTGAATCAATTGCTTGCCGCGCTCTAAGGTCAACGCCTGTAAAAAACGTTTGGGGCTAATGCCTGCGTAGCGGCAAAACAGCCGCTGGAAGTGAAAAGCGCTCAAATGAACGTGAGCAGCTACCACTGCCAAGCTGGGCTGTTCTGCCGCGTGGGCCACCATATAGGCCATGGCTTTTTCGATACGCGCATAGTCGTTCATTGTGTTGTCTCTCTAGCCATTGCATAGCGGGCCGCTTAGTTCTCTATCAGCCTAAGCGTTCACGGGCTATTTACCGACCCGAATCTTGCGCACTGGCGGATAATAAGACGCTCTGTTAAACACACTGTTTAACAGACTTTTTTACCAATTTTCGCTAGGGTAATGCCCCGCCTCAATCGACGGTACACGATACGCCCATGCAAGACTTGATCAATGACATTGCAGCCGCCATGGCGAAAGCAGAACAGCGTGGCAAGGTTGCCGACTATATCCCCGAGCTTGGCCATGTTGACCCACAGCAGTTTGCTATTTCGCTCGCCACTGTGGATGGCAACGTTTACTCGGCGGGTTGTGCGACCACGCCCTTCTCGATTCAGAGTATCTCGAAAGTCTTTACGCTGACCATCGCGCTGGGGCAGATGGGCGATTCACTCTGGTCAAAAGTGGGCCGCGAACCCTCAGGCGACCCGTTCAACTCGATCGTTCAGCTAGAACACGAAAGCGGCAAACCGCGTAATCCGTTTATCAATGCCGGTGCCATTGCGGTGGTCGATGCGATCATGATGGGGCATGAACCCAAAGAGACCCTAGGCGAAATTCTAAGCTTTGTACGCTATGTCGCCGATGACGACTGCATCTGTTTCGACCCCGCTGTGGCTGCCTCTGAAATGGCTCACCGCGACCGCAACGCCTCTCTGGCACACTTTATGAAGGCGTTTGGGCATCTTCGCCACGATGTCGATAAGGTGCTGGGCACCTACTTCCACCAGTGCGCGATTGCCATGAGCTGCGAACAACTTGCTCATGCCGGGCTGTTTTTGGCCTCGGATGGCATCAACAAACCCAGCGATATGCGCGTAGTTGCGCCCCAGCGGGCGCGACGTATCAACTCACTAATGATGATGTGCGGGCACTACGATGCGTCGGGAGAGTTCGCCTTTCGCGTCGGCCTGCCCGGCAAAAGCGGCGTGGGTGGCGGCATTCTGGCGATAGCGCCAGGCCATGGTTCTATCGCCGTCTGGTCGCCGGGATTAGATAGCTACGGCAACAGCTTATTAGGCACCCAAGCGCTGGAAATGTTTGTACAACGTACCGGCTGGTCAGTATTTGGGCATTAGTAGTTTAATTAAGACTAGAAATTCGTATAAGAATTGTTTAGCTTAAAATCACTTGCCTTTATAAAATCAGTACTATCGTTTACTGACTGAATAGCCACAATCAAGCACCGTCCACCCTCCACCACGCTAGACAATAGCATGCTACACCCACAGTATAGATAGCCATTCATATACGGACATTTAGCAACGCCATTGTGAGTCAGGAGGACGTCATGGCCAACAATATGACAACCAGCAATCAGCGTGATGCGGTCAGGCTTTTCGCCCGCATGGGCTACGCTGCCAGGGGCATCGTGTATCTATTAGTGGGTGGCCTCGCCGCCTTGGCTGCGTTTGGTCAAGGCGGGCAAACAGAGGGCAGCCGTGGTGCATTAGAACGAGTGCTTACTGCCCCCTTTGGAAAAATACTGTTAGCGATCATGGCAATAGGCTTGGTTGGTTACGCTATGTGGCGCACCATTCAGGCGGTCAACGATGCTGACCACCATGGCACTGATGCCAAAGGCCTCGCTATTCGCACAGGTCTGATGGTGAGTGCCATCACCCACCTTCTGCTGGCCTTTTTTGCTGCCAGTCTCATCTTCCAATTCGGAGGATCTTCAGGTGGTTCTGGCGGCGGCTCTCAAGGCGTGGCGGGCTGGTTGATGCAGCAGCCTTTCGGGCGCTGGCTGGTAGGCGGGGTTGGCTTAGTCATGATTGGCGTGGGTATTGCGCACGCATTTAAAGGCTACACGGCCAAATTCGACAAACATTTCGCTATGCCGACACAGACTCAACAGTGGGCCTATCCAATTTGCCGTTTCGGCTTAGTAATCCGTGGTCTTGTATTTGTCATCGTGGGTAGCTTTTTTATCATTGCCGCTTATCAAATCAACCCTAATGAAGCAGGCGGTATTAGTGAAGTGTTTAGCACGCTGCGAAGCCAACCCTACGGACAGTGGTTGCTTGCATTTGTCGCGGTGGGGCTCTTTGCCTTTGGCCTCTATAGCCTATTAGCGTCTATTTACCGCCGCATTAATCCCGCTACGTAAAGCAGGCTAATATGGCCATCCTCTTCAAACAACCGAGGCAGTGGTTCGAGCGTATCAACGGCTCAAACAATATGCTGTGGCTTTTGGGCACTCTTTCCTTTCTGGAAACTATTATTCTACCTATCCCCATGGAGCTTGTGCTAATCCCGCTAATGGCCGTCAATAGGCAGCGGCTCTGGCGGTTAGCAACCGTCACCACTGCTGGGTGTTTAATAGCTTCACTGGTTGGCTACAGTGTTGGCTTGCTGCTTTATCAGTCAGTGGGAACGTGGTTTATTGAATCGTTGGATATGCAGGAGAGCTACCAGGCCTTCCAAACATTTTTCGATCAATATGGCTTTATTGCCATTCTATCGGTTGGCTTTTTACCCCTTCCCTACCATCTTGCAATGATTACTGCAGGGCTTTCTGGCTACCCGATCCTGCTATTCGCACTGGCAACGCTAATCGCCCGCGGCCTACGTTATTTCGGTCTGGCCTGGCTAGTTTACCGCTTTGGTCACCGCGTACTGATTTTATGGAAACGTCATGCCATGCTCACTAGTTTGGTGGCAGGAGTTGTTGTGTTAATAGTAGCGCTGGGAATGCAGGCTTTGACGACGTTAATATGACCACCCTGCTGGCTTTAGTGCATCAAGATTTAACGCTCCACCTGACGGTGGAGCTTCTAAACGACTGCTAAGTATTGCTGTTTCTCGCCTCCCTGATCTTTAAAACTTATCGTCTGCGACATTTATTGGCAATAAGTAGTGCAGGTTTACACCGTTACGCCATGTCCAAGTGCAAGTTTCCCGCCGGCTGGTAGCTGATTTTGGGTATTGTCAGCCAGGCAGAAAGTGGACACGGCCTGCATAAGATGAAGCGCCTGTTCTTCCAGCGAGGCGGCAGCGGCGGCTGTTTCCTGCACCCGTATTGAGTTCTGCTGCGTCACACCGTCCATTTCTGTTACCGCTTGCTCGACCTGGCTAATGCCCTGGCTTTGCTCATCCGACGCAGCAGAAATGTGTTCCATCTTTATATTCACCCGACTAATTGAGTCGATAATCGTCGCGATAGCCTTCCCCGTTTGAGAAACTTGACCTGAACCTGCTTGGATATTGGCAACCGATTCGGCAACCAGGCTTTCGATCTCTTGTGCAGCAATTGCACTGCGTTTAGCGAGGTTACGCACTTCCCCTGCTACGACGGCAAAACCACGTCCCTGCTCACCTGCACGAGCCGCTTCAACTGAGGCGTTCAGCGCCAGTATATTACTCTGGAAGGCGATGCTATTGATGACGCCAGTAATGTCTTCGATCTTCCTTGAGTTACTGTTGATCAGGCCCATCGTAGCGATAACTTCTTCTGATATTTTTTCGCCGGTTTTAGCATTTTCCACCGTTTCGCTGGTTAAACGGCTTGCCTCTAAAACGTTGTCATTATTCTGTTTTACCGTCGCGCTCAGCTCTACCATGCTGGAAGCCGTCTGAGTCAGCGCAGCGGCTTGCTGGTCAGTTCGAGAAGCCAAATCAACATTACCGGTGGCGATGTCCTTCGAAGCATCGGACACTGTCTGCGTGGAATTGCGGATCTGACTAATAATCCCGGTCAGCGACTGACGCATCTGTTCCAACGTGCGCATCAGGTCTTGGATCTCGCTGCGAGAAGACGTTATGACGGGTACAGGCGTTGCCAACATCCCTTCGGCAATCTGTCCGCAGTGTTTTTTAGCATTTTCAAGAGGGGTAAGCACAGAGCGTTTTAGCAGTATCACTACAGCTGCCATCACAATCAGAAACAGCACGCCGAACGCGATAATAAGGTAGATACCCAAGACAAAACGGCTTTGGGCTTCATCGTTTAAACGTTTAGCGTTCTGTTCGTGCAGGGCCAGCACATTGTCCAACTCAATTTCAAATTGCCTGTCGAGTTGCACCACTGTTTCGATTTGCTGTTGAAACTGTTGTCGATCATTGGCTTCGGCAGCTTCAATCAGCGGCTCAATCCCCCTATCTCGGTAAGCCAAATAAGTGGATTGGTAAGCATCCGTCAACGCCGCCTCACCATCGAGCCTAGGCGCATCAAGGTAAGCCTGAAATGCACCATCCATTTTATCCACGGTCTCCCTCAGGTCGTTAAGAGTTGACGCCGACTCGAGGTTACTACTTTCCACCGTGTTCATATATTCCATCAGGCGTACACGAAGGGTACGGCTGTGGTTGATGGGATCGATAATCGACAGCACCACACGGATCTCTTTATTCACCGCATTCAGTGAGTTATTACTACTCGCCAGCAACCATACGCTGGTTAGTATACTGGAGAAAAAAAGAAGAAATAAAATCGAAAGAACCAGTAGAGAAGACTTTCTAAGTGACATCTGAACATCCTCAATTGAAGTATCATTAATGATTATCGGCTTCAGAATGAGAATGTTTAGACCAAAGTATAAATTTAATTAATCAAGCTTATGGCCTATTGATGTTTCAGCATCGGCTTAACCTCATAACGGCCCCGTTCACAACCAAGGCCAGCACGCCAAATATCAGCAATGAACCAGCGCCGCCGTGAGCGAAACATCAACAAACCCTAGCCGTCATCTGGCTTTTTATCTGGCGTTGGGGCCATGTGCTTCGCCTTCATGTCTTTGAACGCCTCCATGATGTCCATCGGTAATGGGAAAACAATGGTCGACGCGTTTTTATTGCTCATATCGCTCATGGTTTGCAGGTAGCGCAGCTGTAGCGCGGCAGAGTTTTCCTGCATCACATTGGCTGCTTCGACCAGCTTTTTCGAAGCTTGGAGTTCGCCCTCGGCATGGATCACTTTAGCGCGCCGCTCACGCTCAGCCTCCGCTTGGCGCGCAATCGCACGAATCATGCTCTCATCCAAATCCACATGCTTGATCTCGACATTTGCCACCTTGATGCCCCAAGAATCGGTTTGGGAATCGAGGATTTCCTGAATATCGTCGTTGAGCTTATCGCGCTCGGAGAGCATCTCATCAAGGTCATGCTTACCCAGTACGGAACGTAGCGTGGTCTGTGCCAGCTGGCTGGTCGCCTGGCTGAAATTCTCGACCTGGATAATCGCCTTTTCAGGGTCAATGACGCGAAAGTAGAGCACGGCGTTCACTTTAACCGTCACGTTGTCTTGAGAAATCACATCCTGCTCAGGCACGTCCATGGTGATGACGCGCAAATCGACCACCTGCATCTTTTGAATAGCGGGAATCACGATGACCAGCCCAGGCCCTTTCACCGTTTGGTAACGGCCCAGGAAGAACACCACGCCTCGCTTGTATTCCGGGAGAATGCGAATAGACGCAGCGATTAAGATCACCACCAGCACGACGGGAACTAAATATGAAAGCAACATAGGACACCTCGTTTTGCGATTGGTCAGTTAAGATGAAACTTACAGTAGGCAAGTGCTACTCGGGCGATACATAAACCGTTAAACCTTCAAGGCGGACGACCTTCACTTCATCGCCTTGTTTGATCGGCACATCGCTTAGCGCATTCCAGCGTTCGCCGTGCAGGCGTACATGGCCGTTAGTATCAAAATCCTCCAATGCGATAGCCCTCGCACCAATGAGCTGCTCCGCACCGGTATGGACCTGACGACGACGCAGCGTTGCAAAGCGCGTTAATGTCCACAGCATCAACCCGCTGGATACCAGCGCGACTCCGCCAATGAGCGGCAACGAAATGGCCAGGTACTCGGCATCCATCAGCATCACCGAGCCCAGCACAAAGGCAACGATGCCCCCTGCCCCAAGTACACCGAAACTGGGCATGAAGGTTTCCCCGACCATCAACGCTATGCCTACCACGATGAGCGCCAGCCCGGCGTAATTAATCGGCAGCACTTGAAAAGCAAACAGCGCCAGCAACAGGCAAATCACCCCGATGGTGCCGGGGAATAAACTACCCGGGCTGGAAAGCTCAAAAATCAGCCCGTAAAAGCCGATGATCATCAGGAAGTAGGCGATATTGGGGTTGGTAATCAGCGATAGGAGTTGGGTACGCCAATCGGGATCGTAACGTTCAATAGTGAGATCGGCCGTTGCCAGTGTATATTCGCCTCGCTCCATCACCACGGTCGTACCATCTATCTGCGCCAACAAATCGTCAATATCGCGCGCCACTACATCAATAACGTTTTGTTCCAGCGCCGCATTGGCCGTGAGGTTGACGGCCTCGCGCACGGCTTCTTCAGCCCAATCGGCGTTACGGTCGTGACGCTCAGCCAGGCTGCGGATAAAACTCACTGCATCTTCCAACACCTTACGTTCCATGGCACTGCTATTGCCCTCTGACTCCTCTGCGCCGTTTTCGCCCTCTTCATCAGCACCCTCTTCACCAGGGCTACCGCCGCCGAACCCACCACCGCCCATTTGCACCGGCGTCGCAGAACCCAGGTGAGTAGACGGTGCCATGGCCGCCACGTGGCTTCCGTATAGCAGGTAGGTACCCGCGCTAGCTGCCCGAGCACCACTAGGGGAAACGTACATAACCACGGGAATATCAGCGTTGAGCATTTCTGTAACCATGTCGCGGGTGGTTTCTACCAGCCCCCCCGGGGTGTTTAACTCCACGATGATAAGCTCACTGCCCTGCTCGCGAGCATTGCGCAACCCGCGCTCAAGGTAGTCTTTCGTCGCCGGGCCGATAGCGCCATCTATATTGAGCACCAGGGCGCTGGACGAAGAGGTTTGCGCCATGGCCTGCCACGTGAACGACCATGCAGCCAGCAGTAAACCCGCGCAAAGTAGCCACAGCCAGTACGATTTGTAAGAAAGGGCCTGCATTTCCACCCCCGCGCGGTGCGCATTAACAGCTTGACGAAGTCGCTAATAGTGCCATCACAGTGCCACCTTATTCTACAGGCTATATGCTGCGTACAGGTTTTGCACAAAAAATAAAACGGCGTCTTTCATTAAACGTAGCACCCGCTTGGCACTTCGTCATGAAGGGAACGTAAACAGGAGGTTGGGGATGCAAATACAGCTCACTGAGTTATGAGCTGTTTAGGGTATTGGATTGAAAACTACCGTTTGTGGCGACGCTTTTTTGGCGATTATGGCACCGATTACTGCACGTAGTAGCCGCTGACTTTCCAGGTGTCCCCGTCTAAGTGCGGGGTAATGGTTTCAGTGATCTGCGGCTTGTTTTCAAACCGTGTTTGAAACGTGAATTCCATATAGTCACCAAACGGTGCGCCGGGCATTGAGGTTTCTCGGACGACACGCGTTCGCCGCCTTGACTCAACCACACCGAAATCTCGCCGAGCTAGCCCAACCGTGCGTGCCAGCATGCTAGCCGACAGCGGCACCTGCAGCAGTGTTGAGGAGTTTTCCCACGCTTGTTCATATTGACCACTGTCAATGTTTTCTAGCCACGCCAACACCGCCGCCTCCGCCGCCGCCTGAGTGGTCGAATGAGCGACAGGGGACAGCACGAGAAGCAAAGTGGTGATGACAAACTTCAGTGTTTTGGGCATGGCTAGCTCTTGTGGCATTGGGCGGCGGATAGAAAATTTTGGCGGCCTAAGATAATTATCGGAAACTGGCAGAATTTCTTTAACAGCGATGCAGCACTTTTAACCCGCTATCGGCTGGACGCAGCCGGGTCGCTATCCCAACTTCTCAAAGCCTACCCGCTCGTTTACCATGCGCCCCTACCCTCTTCAGCTTCCATCATTAGGCGACCATGTCCGTCAACGCACTCTATACCGACCTTTCTGGCTACTACGATTTGATGTGCGTAGATATCGACTACCCAGCGCAAAGCAAAGCCATTGAAAGATTTCATCAAATCTTCGGTAACGACGGCACTACCCACCTTGATTTAGCCTGTGGCACTGGCCCGCATCTGCGGCATTTTATCGACGCCGGTTACCAAAGCCACGGGCTGGATATCAATCAACCCATGCTGGATATAGCGGCCAAACGCTGCCCGGAAGCTCACTTCTCGTTGCAAGACATGAGTGATTTCGCAGTTGATGGCCCCATTGACTTAATCACCTGTTTTTTGTATTCCATTCATTACAACGCTGAGATTGAAAAACTCAAAGCGTGTATTGACAGTGTGCATCGCGCGCTAACACCCGGCGGACTATTCTGTTTCAACGCGGTCGATAAAGAGAAAATTGATAATGACTTATTCGTTAAACACACCGCCAAGCAAGGAAGCGATTTATTCACGTTCCGCTCTGGGTGGCACTATCGCGGGCAGGGTGAAAAACAGTCACTCAGGCTGAGCATTGAAAAAGCCAACGCTGAAACGACCCAGGTATGGAACGACGAACACCCCATGGTAGCCGTCAGCTTTGTTGAGTTAATCGCACTCTTAGCGCCTCACTTCGAAGTGCATGTGTTTGAGCACGACTACGAAACTATCAAGCCCTGGGATAAGCTTTCAGGGAATGCGATTTTCGTCTGTGTGAAAGCTTAATCGTATTTTTAAGAGAACATGAGGGCCATGGCCGGCCCTCATGTCCCTGCGGCATGGTACAAAAAGCTATCGTTATGCGCTCAAGCAAGAGCCCTATGAACTTAGGATTCTAACGCTGAGCCTTCTTGGTTGGGTCGCAATTGAAGCTGAATACCGAGTAAAAAGTTGCGCAGCACTTGATCCTTGCACTCTCGGTAATTCTTATGGCTGGGCTTGCGGAAAAACGCACTTAATTCATGGTTACTTAGATTGAAGCCAGCCAGTTCAAACGCTGCCAGAATATCTTCAGCCTTTAGATTCAGCGCAATGCGCAGCTTCTGGAACACCATGTTGTTGTTCAGCTGCGATTCTGCCGCGGGCTGCGGGCCTTCGCGCTTGCCACGCTTAAAGCTAATAAAGCCGTTCAAAAACGCCGCGAGCTCATTGTTCTTCATCGTCACAAAGGCATCGTCGTCATCCTTTTTCAGCCAAGCAGTGACCTGCTGCTGAGTCACGCTGACCTCTGCCAAGGCGAAGATATCCACGATGGTGCTGTCTTTTAAATCAAAGGTGTAACGTATGCGGCGAAAAATATCATTATTGGTCAAAATAGTGTCCCTAGTCTTAGGCAAACCCAGCACAATCAGGCTATATGTGCATCTGTGTCAATCATGAATAGTTGGAAAATCAGTAACGTAGCAAACCTAGCCTGCCGTCAGCGTCTCAAGCAGCTCATCAATTTCTTCTCTAAGCTCGCCATCTTCAATTTTATTGGCGGTGATTTGGGCATTTTTAAGATTATTGATCGCCGCGTCGGTCTGGCCTAGCTCAACTTGCAGTTTTGCCATGGAGAACGCGATCGATGACATGTGGTCTTTCGAATTGATCGCGACGGCTTTTTCAAAGGCTTTCTCGTAGACAGCCAGTGCCTCATCTAGCTCTTCTGTAAAATCAGCCAGGGTTTCCCACTGCTCTGGGTGATCTTTATCAGTGTTTTCGTTCTCGGTGCAAATCGCCTCCAATTCGGCATAGAGCGCATCGAAAGCTTCTCTATCCTCTTTATCGGCAGCCTTCATGAGTTTTTCAGCGAGTTCGTAGACTGCCTTGTATATTTTGGTGTTAATCATGAACGACTACCTTTTCTCTATTAAAAACAGTAACAAGTGAAAAAACGCTGAAAATCAACGCTTGCAACGCAACCGCCCCTTCGTGGCCGATGACATTATACCCCTTGCGGGTGGCCCTTCGGGCGATCATTTCCCGGTTTTGTGGTGAGGTGATAGCACTATCAACTCCGACCTCAGCAGCTGTACCACTCAGCGTTATTAACAGTAAAGCTCCATGATGAACTCAGGTTCACCCGTTTGTTCGTCAATCTGCTCACCTAGTGAAATGAAGCCATGTTGCTTATAAAAATTGATGCTGGGAGCGTTCTGGCTGTAGACACTGAGCTGCAAACACGCCCTTCTGCTTTTGGCGTCGTCCATCAGCGCTGACCCTATACCTTGCCCCTGCAAGCTTGGTGACACAAAAACAGCAGCCAACGTATCGCCATAAAGGCAGTAAAATCCTGCTATCTGCTCATCAGCTTCAAATACAAAGGTCTCCGACGCGGGGATGTATACATCACGCATTTCACTAACTTTTGCCTTCCAAAACGCTGGCCCAACAAAAGAGTGGGCTTTAATCGATGCTGAAAGCCAGATATCCAAAACTTGGTCAATATCTGCCTCCCGGTATTTACGAATCATTTAGTGGTTCCTAATGAGGGTCAACTGCGCCAAAGGCGTTACTGAAAGGCTGCTGAGACCTGGGATAGGCTGGCAGCTAGCTGCATAAAATAAGGCCGGAATGCCTTGCCCGAGTCAGGGTAGGCCTGCTCCTTCCATTGAATTATGAATCGCCACTTGCTAGCTAATAGCATTTTTGCTTTCACTACACCGGAAGCTGCAGGATTTTAGCAGAATATTCACAGGGGGTGCCGACCGGCTTATTAATGAGCATCCTGATGGAGATTGCGCTCTGCCGGGATGTCACTCAGATACTCAACGAACTCCACTTCAAACCCGGCCGGATCAACAAAATAGACATTTTTGCGAAACGGCTCTGTGGTGCCAGGTTTGGCAACGGCATCAAGGTTATCGGTCACATAAGCAAGAGTGTCGGCAAGGTAGCCAAGCGCGGTGGGATTAACGTCAGCACCTGGATTTTTACGAGCAGCAAGGGCTAGCAACGCGGGCAATCAGCGCCGTTATAAACCAGAAGCACTAAGGCGGATTTAGGTGATCAAAAGCCGCGCAGAAAGTTGGCGTTAGCTTGGAGGAGGTTAAACAGACCTTCTTATTATTACCCAATAACCGCACGCCGACTGTTGAAGACTGGCAACAGATGCTTGGGGATGGCGTGCGTTTGCAGTTAAAAAGTGGACATAGCGCACCCTTTGGCCGTGGGATTATCATCTGTACCGCCCATATGGCCAAAGGGCTGGAGTTTGATCAAGTGGTTGCCCCGGAAGCGAGTGAAAAGAATCACACCATCAACATGGAGCGCAACCTGCTCTACGTGGCCTGGCCTGTACGCACGCCATGCATCGTTTAACGCTCACTCATACCGGGGCAACCGTCGACCATGAAAGCGTTTAGTTAACGGTAATGTGTGGCGCAGTTGACCAGCTCCTTGATCACTGCCTCCTCTTTGCATTGATCGGCGATATCACCCACGGTAATAATGCCTACCAAGTCTTTTTGATCCGGGCTTTTGAGTACCAGTAGGCGCTGAACCTTCTGCTCCTGCATGTTCTTCAGCACTTCGACGACATCGGTGTCTGAGAAGGTATACAGAGCGGCTTGCGTTGCGATATCTAAGGCATTGTCTTCAGGGTTCTTGCCTTCGGCAGTGCCGCGGACGGCGATATCTCGATCAGTGAGTACCCCCTCCACCTTTTCACCACGCACGAGAGGCTCGAAGCCCGAGTCGGTATCGCGCATCAGTTTAGCCACCTCGCGGATAGATGCGTCAGCATTCAAGTACTCCGGGCGGGTTGTCATGACTTCGTTGGCTTGCATCATTAGTCTCCCTTTTTGTTTCATCAATCAATTGAAATGCAATAGTCAGGTGAATGCGTGACTTGTGCATTTTGCCTTGCTTCAGTGCTGAAGCAAGACTGAGCGTCCAAGCTCGCATGCTCTAAAAACCTAGTCGTCCACGGTGGGAATTTCAAATTAATTGACATCATGGCACCGCTTGGTGCCCGGATTGCTTTTATCTCCAAAAGTTACGCGATAATCTGACGAGCTGAATCGGCTGTGGTTACCTGAGTATGGCCAATTGCCCGCTCTATAATCCTGACAACAAACTGGCTGAATCTGGTAGCGGCCCGGTGCTCCTGGATCAGGCTGAGCAGCGGGATGGGGTGGACCGATAGGCCGGTTAACGTGCATAAACCGCCCGATGCTGGTTGATGTTAGAATTGTGGCACCAAGGATGGGTATTTAGCGCCTCAATTAGCCTCCGCTTCAGCGGTTGGCTGCTTTTACTTTATACTGCCTCATCTTTTATTTTCGACACACCTTACGACAATCTGTCAGGGCGCCTTATGCCATTTGCAAAACTAGGATTATCCACCCCTCTTGTTCAAGCTATTACCGAACTAGGTTACAACACGCCAACGCCCATCCAGGAACAAGCGATCCCTGCCATTCTTTCGGGTAACGACTTAATCGCTACCGCACAAACAGGAACAGGCAAAACCGCTGCCTTTGTTCTGCCTCTGCTAGAACGGTTTAGTACAGCGGGCACGTTACGTGGCAAACGCATACGTGCGCTGATTCTCGTGCCGACCCGTGAGTTAGCGGTTCAGGTCGAAGCCAGTGTGGCTCAATACGCTAAACACACGCGCTTAACCTCTATGGCGATGTATGGCGGTGTGGATACCGAAGCTCAAAAAGAGCGCCTAATCGCAGGGGTGGATATTCTGGTCGCCACGCCGGGCAGATTGCTTGATTTGGCTCATCAGCGTGCGCTGCACTTTGATGAACTTAAAGTCTTGGTATTGGACGAAGCGGACAGAATGGTCGACATGGGTTTTGGCGACGATATCAAGAAAATCATAGATCGCCTGCCTGAAACACGTCAGAACCTACTGTTTTCGGCCACCATCACCGACGACGTTCGCGCCCTCGCCTACGATTTTTCAGATAGCAAGATGACCGATCTGGCGGATGAAATAAACATTTCTCCCAACGTCCGCGCCGCCGCCAATATCAAACAGTGGTTAATTACAGTCGACAAAGACACTAAGTCCGCCCTGCTGAGTCACTTGATTAACGAACAAGCGTGGGATCAGGCACTTATTTTTACCGAGAAAAAACACAATGCGGCCAAGCTTGTCGCTCAGCTGGAAAAACGCGGCATCAAAGCGGATTCCATTCATGGCGGTAGAAGCCAGGCCATGCGCGAAATGATTTTGGCTCAGTTCAAAACGGGCGAACTCAAGTATCTGGTCGCCACGGGAGTGGCCGCTCGGGGTTTGGATATTGGTGAACTGAGCCGTGTGGTGAATTACGATTTACCTTTTCAGCCAGAAGAGTACATCCACCGCATTGGCCGAACCGGCCGTGCGGGTGCCTCAGGTGAAGCCATCTCGCTTGTAGACATCAGTGACTTTAAAAATCTTTGTGCCATTGAAAGGCGATTAAAAAATACGATTGAGCGCAAAGAGATTGCAGACTTTCCGGTTCGAAAAGCAGTACCCGCGTCAAACTTGAACTATGTTAAAAACAGTAATCGTTAATAACTGCAGCGCTTTGAAAATGATGTTGGCGCGCAGCAGCGATGCCAAAACCTGGACAAAAAGGAAAGTTTGGCATCCTGTGAATAGTCTGTAGCCAAGGCAACAAGGTAACGCTGTTCAGTTACCTTGTGCTAGCTGCAAGCCGCGCGCCCAACGCAACGAACAAGGCTCCAAGGCCTCGATCCATCCATAAGCCAACTCGCCGATTCTGTCTTAAGAAAACCCCTAACTTTGACCCCAAAAGAACCAACGGCGGTTCTATGCAAGCGGCCACGACAATAATCAGGGTGCCATGCAGTAATAACTGAGCACTTGCAGGGCCAGCACCTTCCACAACAAACTGAGGCAAGAACGCAAGGAAAAATACGGCTACTTTCGGGTTGAGCGCAGAAACCAGCGCGCCTTGCCAGTAGATAGAAAGCAGCCGTTGATGGCTGTCGTCTTCATTGGAGATGAATGAATCACCGCGCGATAGAAGCATTTTGATGCCAATCCAAATCAAATAGGCGGCACCAACCCACTTAACAATAGAAAATGCTAAGGCCGAAGTGGCAAGGATTGCCGAAAGGCCTACCGCCGCCATCACTACGTGCAACGCCGCACCGGTCCATATTCCTATCATCGCCGCGACCCCATGTCGACGGCCATTGCGCAATGTCTGCCCTAAAATGAACGCAATATCTGGACCTGGGGAAAGGTTGAGAAGGACCGCCGCTGCCAGAAAGGTCGCCCAGTGAATCAATGTGTAGTCAAACAATTTCGAAACTCCTCTTTCCTAAAGATTGCGGCTGGGTGAAAAGCTTGAACGTTAGCTGCCACTATTCCAAAAGCCTTTGGGGCGCATCCATGTCCTGATGCAGCACACGAACGACCAAAATTTCTGCTTCAAGCACTTGATAAAACACGGCGTGACGCTCTACCTGCAATCTGCGATAGCCAGGGAGAACATGGGCGTAGTTCGTGCCGAGTGACGGATGATTAGCCAGCTGCTTCATTCCTGCCTCTAACTGATCCAGGTATCTATCCGCCTGTTCAACACCCCCTTCTTCGCAGGTATATACCCAAATATCGATAAGGTCTGATTCCGCCTTCGGTGTGTTGCTCAGCTTGACCACTACTTAACCGCCTTCATCCGCTTACGCCCAGCTGCCTTGATAGCAGATATATCGAGCGGCTTAGCTTCCCCACTGGCTTCACCCTCAACGAGAGCCTTCCTTAGCGTGTTAAGACGCTCTTGGGCCTGCTGGTCGCGACGGATCAGATGGCGGATATATTCACTATCATTGCCGAACTGCCCACTTTCAATCTGGCTTTTCACCCAACTGTCTTGTTGTTCAGTCAAAGTGATGGTTTTCCGGTGCATACTCATAGTGGGCGCTCCTATAACAGCAATAGTATGATAATGTCATACTATACGTTCCATTGAATCAATGCCCTACTTTTGTCGCCCAACTGTTCAGCTCAAACGTGTCACTTTCTAGCGTTGGCTAAAGCGTTATATTAGCAAGTTGCTCCACACTCGCACGCCCGCTAACGGTGTCTAGCACAACCAGCCCTTCCGACTCGGCATCCATCTGCGCAAGCAATTCTCCACGCACACTCCAAGCGGCCGACTGGCCCACGCTGATAAAATCATCGCTCGGCCCGACACAATTCGCCATGATCACACTCATATGATGCCGGCGCGCTACGGCTGGATAATGAACGATGGCCTTGGCTAGCCCACCAGCGGGTTTGGCAACGCTCGCCAAGTAAAACTCGGCGGATAAGGCGGCCACCTCATCAGCATGGCTCATTTGAAGCGACTCGTAACAGATACCCGGAGCCAGTTTGAAGCCGTCCCTCTCCAATACAAGTTGTTCATAACCTGGCACAAAAAAGGGATGCTCATCAGCATGCAGCTGTTGTTTAGAGTAAAGGCAACGCGCTTTACCCGGCGTGAACCACACCATGCTGATCTGAACACCCGCATCAACGGTGATCGGCATGCCAACACCGATGAACAGGTTGTGTTGATCGCTCCATGCCTGGAACACATCGAGCCGGTGATCGTTTATATCGACAGCCAGGGAATCGGCAAGGCGCGGTTCAAACCCCGTTAGCGAAAGCTCAGGGAAGAATACGACATCTGCTCGCTGCGCAACGGCAAGCTCGATAAGTTCAAGATGCTTCGCGCGGTTACGCGCAAAATTACCCGCGATGGGTCGAAGCTGAGCAGCACACACCTTCATCGTTGAGCTCCTATAAGCGTCAGCGTCTGTATTCCGTGCTTGTAAAAGCATTGTGCAGCTCACACCGCCGACTTGTTTACCATCGCCTTCTCACATTGTAGTGGCATGAAAGCCGCTACCTTTGCGTTTCCAGCACGAGCAACGGCCAAAAGTGTTCTTTACTGAGCATCGCGGTTTAAATTCCGCTCGGTCGGGATGTCACTCAGGTACTCGACAAACTCTACTTCAAACCCGGCCGGATCGACAAAATAGACATTCTTGCGGAACGGTTCTGGGGTGCCGGGTTTGGCAATGGCAAAACCCGCTTCGTTTAATCGAGTAACAACGGCATCGAGATTATCGGTCACATAAGCAAAGTGGGCCAACCCAACGCTGTGGCCTTTTAAATCACGGTTCTCCCCTTCGCCATGATCGCTTAACGCCAGGTAGTGATCATTGTCTCCAAAGTGGATCCATTTGCGTGGCTTGCCATACCACTCGCCATGGCCCTCATCGCGGATCCGCCAGTGCGGGAAGACTGCGCGGTAAAAATCCAGCATGGCATTCATATCAGCAACCACCAGATTAACGTGTTCCAAGTACATAAGCGTCTCCTTGCGTTAAGTGAGATGCCACGATAAAACCTCAACTTAAGTTGAGGTAAAGCATTTTTTGCGGAAAAATGGCAAAAAAGATTCAGGGGGTAAGTCATGGCAGAAACGATTTGGAGTGTCGGCAAGGTTGCCAAGCGCTGCGGCATTAACGTCAGTACCCTGCACTTTTACGAGCAGCAAGGACTCATTCATAGCTGGCGCAATGCGGGGAATCAGCGCCGTTATAAGG
>NZ_BJXV01000019.1 GCF_007991175.1 Halovibrio variabilis | reverse complement strand
TACCGGGTAATAGGCTGCCTAACAAGTGCAGGCAAGGAAGCTCCTTGCGTCGCTCCCCTGCTGCAGGCGTGCGTTATGAGTATCCACTCGTGTGAAGGGGGTCATTTGTGTTTGAAGTAAAAGCCACCCAGCATGTTTTGGCGGTCCAGGATCTTGAGAAAAACGAAAGCTACTTTCTCGACAAACTTGGGTTTTCCGTTCGGTTCCGTGTGGAAGGCTGATCGTTCCTGAGCCTTGGTATTTTCACGTCATGTTGGGGCACTGTCCGGACGAAGTTCCGGCCCGTGGTACGCACGAACATTCGTACTTCGCTTATGTAAACTGTGAGAGCATAGACGAGATTTATCGTGATTATCGGAAGCGCGGCGCCGAAATTTTCCAGGCGATATCTGATAAGCCATGGGGCCTACGTGAGTTTGGTGTAGCAACACCAGAGGGTCATCGAATCATTTTCGGTGAAGACGTTGAGCTATCAGAGAACTCATCACCAGGCGGTCAACCAGACGCCAAAAGCGTGCCGCTTTTGGTTCCCTCCGCAGGCGCTCCGGCGCCGGTTGCCTTCACGTTATTTTGCGGATGGATTTCATCGCATTGAAAGGAAGAGATATGGTTGTACTTAGGGAAATGCGGCAAGAAGAATATCCTGATTACTGTCAGTACTTTATCGACGATTACAGTCGTGAAATAGCCCTGAATTATGGATGCTCCATAGAGGTGGCAGCTGAACAGGCTAAAAAGGAGCTAAATCGTTGCTTTCCTAATGGTTTACAGGGAAATGAGCATTCATTGTTATGCATTGATACTGAGGTTGATGGACAGCTAAAGCGTATTGGTTATTTGTGGCATTCAATTAATGTTACAGATAAGTCGACCTTTATCTATGATTTCTTTGTGTCCAATGAATGCCGTGGTTTTGGGTATGGTACTCAAGCTATCTCTGCTTTGGAAAAACAGCTACAAGCAGTTGGTGTTAATCAAATAAAGCTAAGAGTAGCGTATCAAAATGAGCGCGCGCTCAATTTATACCAAGAAGTCGGGTTTGTCATTACTGGTTTCAATATGTCCAAGAACATTGGTATACGGTAGCTGCACCATAACAAACGCTTTAAGACGGATTCACAACGCTTGGTAGTTTTGGTTCGATTTGGCTTTTATGCTTACGATGCAATAGTTGAGTATCGTGGTAGTATTGTTCACCACTTAAGAAGGCGTTGAGCCTGTAGAAAAAAACACTAACGCCTAAGTTTTGGTAGGGTCGAGAAAACAGACGAGGAGTGGTCAGCATGCCCCGCTTCAAGACTTATAACTATTATCAGAACGCCAAGGTGGTGATCAACTACCAAGATCAGCTCCAGCCAGGCACCTTTGAACACGCTGTGCACATCCTGATCAAGCACAAGATAGACCTGACGGTTTTCCATCCCAGGCGATGTGCTTATAGCGGGATAATGTCGTGGCAGGGCTTCGTATAATCATGCGCCGCCTCGGGAGCAGCTCACATGAATGTCCAGGCCAATATCCTTGTGATCTTATTTCCCTGATTCATCTCGATTTCCCGACTATCAACGGCACCGAGCTTACGAATCAGCTTCTTGGCAGGCTTAATATTGTCGGCTTTTGAAACCAGGCTACTAAACCAGCGGCATTGAGTTGAATACGCTTGGCTTTCTCTTATTAGATTTTTAAGAAACAGCTGTTCGCCCCCCTTACACCAAAGCTCGGCCCCCAGCCCACCAAAATTCAGCGTAGGCGATTGGGTTTTGGCTTTTTGTTCACCGCGACTACGCGCAAGGTTATTGAGTTTAAGCTGGCTACCTTTAAGGGCTTCATCGAGCGAGGCATGGAAGGGCGGGTTGCATACGCTGACGTCAAAGAACTCCCCAGGTTGAATGATCCCTTCAAAAATGTGGTTTTTATCGTGTTGCGTGCGCAGCGTGAAGCGATCTTTGAGCGTGGGGTTGTGGGTGATAACCGTGGCGACGTTCTCAAGCGACTGAGGGTTAATGTCACTACCGACACACTGCCAGCCGTAGATTTGGCAAGCCAGTAGCGGGTAGATGCCATTTGCGCCCGTCCCGATATCGAGCAGCTTGATGCTGGGCTGTTCACGCCCAAGCCCAAATCCAATTAAATCCGCCATGTAATGGATATAGTCGGCTCTGCCTGGGATGGGAGGGCAAAGCGCGCCCTCTGGAATATCCCAATCGACAATGTTGTAGTATCGGTTTAATAACGCGGCGTTGAGCGTCTTTACTGCCAGTGGGTCTGCGAAATCGACGGAAAGTTGGCCATAAGCGTTTGGCTGCACATAGGTGGCTAATGCTGGGTGGCTCTTTACCAGAGCAGGGAAGTCATAGCCTTGGTTGTGCAGGTTCTTTGGGTGCAGGCCCTTGCGAACAGGCTTGGCTCGGCTTTTTTCACTTCGATGGAGGGTGTTCACAGTCATAGGCCCGGGGCTTGGCGTTCGATAGTCGATTGGGTTTGGCTTAGCCCGTGATTATAATCTTAATAGTTGTGTTGAGCATACTCGGCAGTTCGAGGGTGGCAAGAGGAGCTTCCGACAATATGCTAGACCCAGAGATACCCGATGAAGCAAAGCAGGCACTGAAACGATGCGAATATAAGGGAGTGACGGTCAATGTCATGTGATGTGCCTTGATCGTACCGATCGATAAGGCTATCGTAATACCAAATTCTTATCGATAGGTGGCATCATGGTCGCAGTGACTGTTTCCCCGAAGTATCAGATTGTAATTCCTAAAGAAATTCGTGAATCTATGGGCATTGTGTCTGGGCAGAAAGTCCAGATCATGTCCTATCAAGGCAGGATCGAGATAATTCCTCTGAAACCCATGAACGAAATGAAAGGGTTTCTGAAGGGCATTGATACTACGGTTGTTAAGGAAGAAGACCGGATATGAATGTCGTTGATTCATCGGCTTGGCTGTCGTACTTCGCCGGTGACGGCAACGCGGCAGCGTTCTCTGTGCCTATCGAAAAGTTGCCCGAATTGCTTGTTCCAAGCATCACGATCACAGAGGTTTTCAAAAACGTACTGCGCCAACGTGGTGAGGAGGCTGCATTGATTGTCACTGCTCATATGAAGCAAGGTAAGGTTGTTCCCTTGGATTCAGAGCTTGCAATGGATGCCGCAAAATTTGGTGTGCTTCATAAACTGCCGTTGGCTGACAGTATTATCTTTGCAACGGCGCAAAAGTACGCGGCTGTGCTTTGGACCCAGGACAATGATTTCGATGGATTGGAGAGTGTCAGATACATTGCCAAGTAGAGAGAGGCACATAACAGTCTCCTGCCTGCAGTTCGCGCCTTCAGCGTCGGAGCCCGGATGATTGACTACCCGCTTGTTAGGTTTGATTTTGATCCGATCAAGTAGGGCTTCCAGGAATCGGAGTGTGATCGCCTTGGTTTCGGTATTTGAAAACCACCCGAATCAGACTGGCACCGTAATGGATGAAATGCGCGAAGCAGGCGCGATTATTGAGGCCGCAGCATGAGCAGCAACGCTCTGTACAGTCTACACTTTCAGCATTTACCGCAGTTAAGAAGCCTCTTTATCAGCGGGCACTTCGCAATGTGTAGTAACAGACGGAGGAGCTTATGAGCAACCACAGTAACATCAGTGTGCAATGCGTGGTGGGGGATATCGCCCAGCAGTCCGATGTAGATGCCGTCGTTAATGCCGCCAATGCGCAGTTGAGAACCGGCGGCGGTGTCGCTGGGGCGCTTCATCGCGCTGCTGGGCCCGGCCTGGCTGAAGAGGGTCAGCCAATGGCGCCCATCAATCCAGGGCAGGCGGTACTCACCGGGGGTCATAACCTGCCCAACCGCTGGGTGATTCACTGCCTGGGCCCGGTGTACGGCATCGACAAGCCGGAGGATCAACTGCTGGCGGATTGTTATCGCAATGCACTGAAACTGGCCGACGAGCACGGTATTGAGCGGCTGGCTTTCCCGGCACTCTCTACGGGCGCCTTTGGTTACCCGGCGGAAGAAGCCGCTCGAGTATGCGCGGCTACCCTCGAATCCATACTGCCAAGTTTGAAGAAAGTGCGCCTGATCCGCTTTGTGCTGTTCGACGAGGCAGCTCGGCAGACCCTTTACGAAGCACTGGCTCAACGCTTTACCATTGACCCTGCAGGCTAGCTGCTACCCACTTCTTCTATCGCTTAAAGCAGGGTGGGCATTACTACGCGTTTCCCGTTGGGCTTCTTGATGGCGCGGATGATGGGAAAATAACCGCGCAAATATTTATTGAACAAAAGCCCCGCTACTATTCATTAGCAGAAAAAACCAAGTCATTAGCAGAAAAAACCAAGCAGGTGACCGGCGAAGAAGTGTTTGCTTGGTTTGGTGAATAGGGGGTCAGTTCAGGAGGCTGCGGAACGACGCCCGGTGGTGCCTCAGACAACCCCGGGCACCGCTGCGCGCTGCTTCCGCGGGTGCGCTTCGCTTACCACGCGCTACAAAACCCATCGATCCAGCTGCGTGCGCACACTTGTAGCGCGTGGTAACGAGAATGCGAGTTCAGCGAGCGTTTTGAGGCACCCGCGGGAGGCGGCGGAACGACGCCCGGTGGTACCTCAGTCAAACCTCGGCACCGCTACGCGTTGCTTTCGCGGGTGCGCTTCGCTTACCACGCGCTACGAAAACCCATCGTAGTGTGTGGTGACGAACCAGGCGAGTTTTACGCGCGCTTAGAGGCCTGGGGGCTCTTATCCCGCGAATTTTCTAACTCCTCAATCATCCTGTGCGCCGCATTAGAAAGCGTTCGATTGGTATGCACCAAATACCCCAGCGGTCGGTAAATAGGCGGGGTGTCTACTTCCAGCTCTACCAGTTCGCTGTCGATCATTTTTTCCGGCAGCAGGCTCCAGCCTAACCCCACGCTGCACATCATTTTTAGCGTTTCTAAATAGTTGGTCGCCATGCTAACCGGTAGCTGCAGGCCAACTTCGCTAAAACGCTGCGCGATAAGCGACCCTGTGAAGGTTTTTGCCCCCGGCATCACGCAGTTGTATTGGCACAGGTCGGCCAGTGTCAGCGTGCTTTGGTCGGCCTGGGTAGCCAGGCGGTGGTCGGCTGAACATACAAAACAGAGCCTGTCACGCCATAGCTCGACCACCTGTAATTGTTCATGCGGGTGAGGGGCTAGTGTCACCACGGCCATTTCCAACGTGCCATCCAGTACCCCCTGGTAAGCCTGCTCGGAATCCAGGAAGTGCAGGTCGAGCGCTACCTCTGGGTGACGCTGTGTGTACTGTTTTAATAAAGGTGGTAAACGGTGAAGGCCAATATGGTGGCTGGTGGCCAAGGTAAGCTTGCCGCCCACTTGGCCGGAAAGGTTGGCTAGCGCCCGGCGGCTGTCCTCAACGGCGAACAGAATACGCCGCGCTTGAGGTAACAGCACGCTACCGGCTTCTGTTAGCGCAATACGCCGACCAATACGGTCAAACAGCCGCGTGCTTACCTGCGATTCCAGGGTAGCAATGCGTTTGCTAACGGCAGGTTGGGTAAGGTGGAGCTGTTCTGCCGCGCGGGAGAAACTTTGCGTATCGGCCACGGCCAAAAAGGCTTGTAGACTTTGCGTATCCATAGGTATTCCCGGGTGGCTACTCTTGTTTAGCTATTCCATTTTGGAATCTAAACTATGAATAACATGAATTGCTTTTATGCGCGAGTCGCGTGACACTGACGGCATAGGCACTATAAGCGCCCACAGAGGCTGCCATACCGAACTAGCAGGGCAATGCCCAGGAGAACCACATGTCAGGTCAAACGCTTTACGACAAGATTTGGAACCAGCACTTGGTCAAGCAACGCGATGACGGCACTGCGTTGATCTACATCGACCGCCAGCTGCTTCACGAAGTCACCTCGCCCCAGGCGTTTGAAGGTTTGCGCCTGGCGAAGCGTAAGCCGTGGCGTTTAGATGCCAACCTGGCAACGCCGGACCATAACGTACCAACGACGATAAAAGAGCGTGCCGAGGGCAACAGCGGTATCAAAGACCCGGTGTCGTTGATTCAGGTACAAACCCTTGACGACAACTGCGTTGAGTATGGCATCGAAGAGTTCAAAATTAACGACCCGCGCCAAGGCATCGTGCACGTAGTCGGCCCCGAGCAGGGCGCCACGCTGCCGGGTATGACCGTGGTGTGCGGTGATTCCCATACCGCCACCCACGGCGCCTTTGGTGCCTTGGCCCATGGTATCGGCACGTCTGAGGTCGAGCACGTACTGGCAACCCAGTGTTTGTTGGCGCAAAAGATGAAGAACATGCAGGTACGTGTCGAAGGCGAGCTTGGCCTTGGCGTGACCTCTAAAGACGTAGTGCTGGCGATTATCGGCAAGATTGGCACTGCGGGCGGCACCGGTTACGCGATTGAGTTTGCCGGTAGTGCGATTGCATCGCTCTCGATGGAAGGCCGTATGACGGTATGCAACATGGCTATCGAAGCAGGCGCCCGGGTGGGGTTGATCGCGGTAGATGACACGACCATTGATTATTTGGCCAAGCGGCCGTTTGCGCCCACCTTGGATCAGTGGGAAGCCGCCGTGGCGGATTGGCGCCACTTGGTATCCGATGACGATGCCCAGTTTGATAAAGTCGTTACCCTGCAGGCGGAAGACATTGAACCGCAGGTGAGTTGGGGCACCAGCCCGGAGATGGTCACCGGCATTTCCGGCCAAGTGCCCGACCCCTTCGCTGCTTCGGATGAAACCGTGCAGCGCAGCCATACCCGCGCACTGGAATACATGGGCTTGCAGGCCAACCAGAAAATTACCGATATCAAGTTGGATAAAATTTTTATCGGTTCGTGCACCAACTCGCGCATCGAAGATTTGCGTGAAGCCGCCAAGGTGGCGAAAGGTAAGAAAGTGGCTGATTCGATCAAGCTGGCGATGGTGGTGCCGGGGTCTGGGTTGGTAAAACGCCAGGCGGAAGCCGAAGGTTTGGATAAAATCTTTATTGAGGCGGGCTTTGAGTGGCGCGAGCCGGGCTGCTCCATGTGTTTGGCTATGAACGCGGATAAACTGGGCGCTGGCGAGCACTGCGCGTCTACCTCTAACCGCAACTTTGAAGGGCGCCAGGGCTTCGGTGGCCGTACGCACTTGGTTAGTCCCGCGATGGCCGCGGCGGCCGCCATTGCCGGTCATTTTGTCGATGTGCGTAGCTTGTCCGCAAACGATGCCGTCCACGCTCAGGAGGCTTAAGCCATGAAAAAATTTACCCGTTTTGAAGGCGTGGTCGCCCCGCTTGACCGCGCCAACGTTGATACTGACTTAATCATTCCCAAGCAGTTTTTGAAGTCGATTAAGCGCACCGGCTTCGGCGTTAATTTGTTTGACGAATTGCGCTACCTGGATGAAGGTCAGCCGGGCCAGGATTGCTCTCAGCGCCCGCTGAATCCAGACTTTGTGCTCAACCAGCCGCGTTACCAGGGCGCTGAAGTGCTGCTTGCCCGGCGTAACTTTGGCTGCGGTAGTTCCCGTGAGCACGCGCCCTGGGCACTGGAAGACTTTGGTTTTAAGGTGGTGATTGCGCCCAGCTTTGCGGATATCTTCTATAACAACGCGTTCAAGAACGGCATTTTGCTGATCACTTTTTCAGAAGAAGTGGTGGATCGCTTGTTTGCCGAAGTGGAAGCCAAAGAGGGCTATCAGCTGGATGTGGATTTAGAAAACCAGCGAGTGATTACCCCCAGCGGCGAAATTTTAGAATTTGAAATCGATGCGTTCCGCAAGCACTGCCTGCTGGAAGGGCTGGATGATATTGGCCTGACGCTAAAAGACGAAGACGCTATTCGCGCTTTTGAGCAGAAGCACAAAACTGCGCGCCCCTGGCTGTTTCGTCAGTCCGCCTAAAGGGTTTTCAGTGCTTACAGTAAGTTTGATAGCGCGTTGCCGCTCCATTGCAATGCGCCAAGCGACCAACGTCGCTCTATAACACGTTAAGGATTCAGCATGACGCATAAGGTTTTATTGCTGCCGGGTGACGGTATTGGCCCCGAGATTGCTGCCCAGGCGGCGCGCTTGTTGAAGGCATGCCAGGAAGCGGGCTTGGATATTGCGGTCGAAGAGGGCTTGGTGGGCGGTGCTGCCTATGATGCCCATGGCGATCCGCTGCCCGCGGAAACCCTGGAGAAAGCCAAAGCTGCCAGCGCGATTTTGCTGGGCGCTGTGGGTGGCCCTAAGTGGGACAAAATCGAAGACCTCGCCAAGCGGCCTGAAAAAGGCCTGCTGGGGCTGCGTAAAAACCTGGGTTTGTTCGGCAACCTGCGCCCCGCCATGCTCTACCCGCAGCTGGCCAGCGCCTCAAGCCTGAAGCCTGAGCTGGTGGCCGGGTTGGATATTATGATCGTTCGCGAACTCACCGGCGGCATCTACTTCGGCCAGCCCCGCGGCATTGAAGAACGCAACGGCGAGCGGGTGGGCTTTAACACCTACGTATATTCCGAAAGCGAGATTGAGCGCATTGGCCGCGTGGCATTTGCAATGGCCCAAAAGCGCGGCAAGAAGCTCTGCTCGGTCGATAAAGCCAACGTGCTGGAAGTCACTATTCTGTGGCGTGAAGTGATGGATCGCTTGGCACCAGAGTACCCTGACGTTGAGCTCTCCCACATGTACGTGGATAACGCCGCCATGCAGCTGGTGCGCGCACCCAAGCAGTTTGACGTGGTAGTGACGGGCAATATGTTTGGCGATATTCTTTCGGATGCCGCCGCCATGCTCACCGGCTCCATCGGCATGCTGCCGTCTGCCTCGCTTAACAAAAGCGGGCAGGGCATGTACGAGCCGTGCCACGGCAGCGCACCGGATATCGCCGGTCAAAACGTAGCTAACCCGCTGGCGATGATGCTCTCGGTGGCCATGATGCTGCGCTACTCACTGAATGAAAATGCCATGGCAGAGCGCATTGAAGCCGCTGTCGGCAAGGTATTAGATGATGGTCTGCGCACGGCAGATATTGCTTCTGAAGGGATGCAAACCATTGGCACCGATGCCATGGGCGATGCGGTGTTAGCGGCGTTTGCTAAACAGTAGGGCAGTTGCTGGGCGGTTTTAAAATCACCATCAAGAATCGTGTATAATGCAAGCACTCATTCTTTGCAGGAGGACTTCAGATGTTGAAAGTCGGTTTCGTGGGATGGCGCGGCATGGTGGGCTCAGTGCTGATGCAGCGCATGCAGGAAGATGGTGATTTTAACGGCATCGAGCCGGTATTCTTCACCACCTCCCAGGTTGGTCAGCCTGGCCCTGACATCGGTGTAGACGTGCCTTCGCTTAAAGACGCTTTTGATATCGACGCACTCAAAGCGTTGGATGTCATCGTGACTTGCCAGGGCGGTGACTACACCAAGCCGGTCTATAAAGATTTACGCAGCGCAGGTTGGCAAGGCTACTGGATAGACGCTGCCAGCACGCTGCGCATGGAAGATGAAGCGACCATCGTGCTGGACCCGGTCAATCGCAAGGTGATTGATGATCAGCTAGCCAAAGGCGCCAAAACCTTCGTGGGCGGCAACTGCACCGTGAGCCTGATGCTGATGGGCCTGGGCGGTCTGTTTGAAGCCGATATGGTCGAGTGGATGACCTCCATGACCTACCAGGCGGCCTCTGGCTCGGGTGCCAAGCACATGCGCGAGCTGCTCAATCAAATGGGCACGCTGCGCGACAGCGTTGGCGAAGAGCTGAAGGATACTTCCAGCGCGATTCTGGATATCGATCGCAAGGTAACGGCTGCCATGCGCAGCGGTGACTTCCCGACCGATAACTTTGCCGCGCCGCTGGCGGGCAGCCTGCTGCCGTGGATCGATAGCAAGTTAGAAAATGGCCAGAGCCGTGAAGAGTGGAAGGCTAGCGTTGAGACCAATAAGATTCTTGGCCTTAAGAACAACCCGATCCCTATCGATGGCCTGTGTGTCCGTATCGGCGCGATGCGCTCGCACAGCCAGGCGTTCACCATCAAGTTAAAGCAAGACGTGCCGTTGGATGAGATCGAAGACCTCATCGCTAAGCACAACGAGTGGGTTAAACTGATTCCTAACGATAAAGACGCCAGCATTGCAGGCCTTACCCCGGCGGCTGCCACGGGCACGCTGCAAGTGCCGGTTGGCCGCCTGCGCAAGCTGCAAATGGGTGGCGAATACCTGTCGGCGTTCAGCGTAGGTGACCAGCTGCTGTGGGGTGCCGCTGAGCCGCTAAAGCGCATGCTGAAGATTCTGCGCGAACAGTAAGTATTCGTTTAGCCGGTCGATAAAAAGCGGGAAGCTGATCACAGCTTCCCGCTTTTTTTACGTAGTTAGTAACAACATTGATGGGAAAGTTGGTGTTATTTCGTTACGTTATCATTGAAAAGTCGTCATACAATACGCTTGCATCGTTAATTAAAAGTTAAGCAGGCGATTAGGGAGCATTCATGAAAAACACACTGGCATGGATTATATGGCTCTCGTTGAGTGCCGTAAGCTCCGCCGCCCTGGCCGTGGAGCTGGGGCCGGCGAGTGTCAGCTCGTTTCTGAATGCGCCGTTAAATGCCACTATTCCATTGTTGGAAAGCAGTGATTACCCCCGTAATGCTATTCGCGTCAGCGTTGCCGAACAGTCCGCTTTTGCGGCGCAGGGGCTTGAGTGGACCCCGCTGGCGGCGAGCGTTAGGGCTGAAGTCCAAGAGCAGCAAGGGCGCCGTTTGGTTCGCTTACGTTCAGAACAGGCGATGGATGAGCCCTGGCTTGAGCTGTTATTGATTCTTGAATACCCCGGCGGCCAGCAACCTCAAGCAGTGACGCTGCTGTTTGATCCCCAGAGCTATGCCCAAGGCTATTCCCAGGACGGCTCCCAGAGCCAAGCCGAGCGCGCTTCGCCAGCTGCAACCGCTGAGGCACCTTCTGCCACAACGCCGCCACCGGTAAGCAATACCAATGCCAATACAGGCAGTGCAAACAGCGCCTACGTGAGTAGCGGCGATACGCTGTGGGGCGTTGCCGAGCGCGTTAAACCTGCTGATGCTAGCGTTCAGCAAACGATGGTGGCGCTGTTGGAAGCCAACCCGGCGGCCTTTCCGGCGGGTAATATACACAATATGCGGGCAGGCCAAACGCTGAGCGTGCCGGATGCCGAGCGCATTCTGGCACGCTCACACCGCGACGCCGATGCCGCTATTCAAGCGATGAATGAAGCCTGGCGTGCACGCCGTAATGGGCCGCTGCAGGCGGTGCCGCTTCCAGGCGTTGAAACCGCGCCCGTTTCGGAAACATCGATAGCCGCCGCCCAAGCTCTGCAAGCTGGCGAAACTCAACTAAATAATGCTCTAGCGGCAGGCGGTTCCGAGCCGGTCGTGCCGGAGTCAGATGAATCAGCAACAGACGATCAAACGGCGTCTGAAGCGCCAACCGACGGGCCTGAGGCGTTAACCCGAGTAGCACTGACCGAGCAGCTGCGTTTAAGCCAGGTGACGCTTCAACAGGTGCTTGAGGAGCGTGAGCTGATGCGCGCAGAGCTTAACGAGCTGCGTGGCGAAGTCGCTTCGTTGACTGCGTCGCTCAGCGAGGCGCTGGTTGCCCAAGCGCAACCCCCAGCACCACTCGCTGCCCGTATGCAAGAGAACGATGGCCCGAGTGTCGGCGCCTTCATCGCCCGCTACCAGTGGCCGCTGGCGTTGGTGGCCATCGCGCTGCTGGTCGCGCTGTTGATATGGCTGCGCAAGCGCCGTGAAGAGATGTGGGAGGACGTTTCGTTTGCTGAGCCAGTGGTAAAACCAACGGCCGCGCCTGGCGCAGCGCCTAAATCAGCACCCATGCCAGAACCTACGCCAGAACCCATGTCAGAACCGACGCCAGCGCCTATGCAGGAGGCTGTTCCCGTTAGTTACCCGCCGCCACCCAATGAGGGTGACGTTGACAAGCCGTATAATGACGGTGGGCGACAGCCAGCGTTTGGCGGCGAGCCCGAGCCTGAATCTGCAACTCAGGCGGAGACTACCGACACGCATGATGCCCCGACGCTGGACCCCGATCAGTGGCTGCTTGATGAGTACGTGCAGCAGAGGCCGCAACAAGAGGACGACCTTCGCTATGAAAATAGCCAGGCAGCCGGGCTGGCTGAGCAGGGGCGCAAGCGCCGGTTAGGGTTGCACGTGGTTGCCGTTGATTATTCTGCAAAGGTGTCGTTAGCGCCACCGCCAAGTGCTGAGCCTATAAGCCAAATGCTTACTGATCTCGGTGCCGATTTACCGGCGGCTGCTGAGGCCCACGTGTCGGCAACGGGGTATCATCTCGAAATGACAGAGGGCGCCGGGCATCGCTTTATCGATTATCACCCGCCTACCTTAAGCCACCACGACGGCGAGCGCACCGACACCCTGATGCAGCCCACGGTCGAGTTTCAGACCACTCCCCCAGCCCCCGCCCCAACACCGCATCGACCGGTTGAAGAGGAGTGGGAAATCGAAGAGGTGGCATTCAAGCCGCGAGGCCTGGATAATGGTGATCCTTCAAAATCCTCCAAATGATGTGCCTTGATGACGCTGTTCTATCACTTCGATGAGAAAATCCCGCTGACGGGTCGCATAGCAATGGGGGTCGAGTATGACGGTACCCATTACTGCGGTTTTCAGCGCCTCAAGCATGCGGCTTCGGTACAGGCCTCGCTGGAAGCTGCGTTAACGAAGGTGGCCAATGCGCCTATCCGGATTCACGCCAGTGGGCGTACCGACTCCGGTGTGCATGCAACCCGGCAAATAGTCCATTTTGACCCGCCGGTGGGGCGTTCTGAGAAAGCCTGGATATTCGGCGCCAATACCCACTTACCCCGCGATGTGGCCGTGCGCTGGGTCAAACCGGTGGGCGATGACTTTCACTCGCGCTTATGCGCGCTGGGCCGTCGCTATCGCTATGTGTTGCTGAATCAGATCAGCCGCCCGGTGTTAGAGCGCGCTAATGTCACCTGGTGCCGCGACCCACTGGATGCGGATGCCATGCACCGCGCCGCCCAGGCGTTAGTCGGCGAACACGATTTTTCCAGCTTTCGCGCGTCGGGCTGTCAGTCCAAAACACCGTGGCGCCACGTCCATTTTATTGACGTTAAACGCTATGGTCAGCTGGTCATGATCGATATTCAAGGCAATGCGTTTTTGCACCATATGATTCGTAATATCGCCGGTGCGCTGGTGAGCGTTGGCCGAGGGACCCAAGCCGAAGGCTATATCGCGGAACTGTTAGCGCTGCAAAATCGTCGTAAAGGGGATGTCACCGCGCCTGCCTGCGGGCTGCATTTTGTCGATTCGGTTTATGATGAACGTTTTGAGTTACCTAAAGAGCCGGTGGGGCCACAGCTACTCGCGTTTACCGGCGAATGGACGGGGGAGCGCGAACTACCCGATACCCCGCGTGTGGCCTATCGCCGCAGCCGCTCGCTCGCCAATCCAGCGGTTAATCCTGAGCAGGAAGCGTCGTTATGAATGAGTTGCCGCTAACCCGCACCCGAATCAAGTTCTGTGGCTTTACCCGCGCTGAGGATGTTGACCGCGCCGTGGCATTGGGCGTTGACGCGCTGGGTTTCGTTATATGGTCAAAGAGCGCGCGTAGCGTGGATGTAGAACAGTTGGCAGCACTTTCAGCCCGCGTGCCAGCGTTTGTGACCCGCGTGGGGCTGTTTGTCGATCAACCTGCTGAGCTTATCGAGCGGTGCTTGCCCTATCTGGATATGCTCCAGTTTCACGGTAATGAACCCCCCGATGACTGCCAGCGCTTTGCGCTGCCCTGGATGAAAGCGCTGCGCATGCGCGATGAGATCGATCTGGCCCATGAGGCTGAGCGCTATCATCAGGCCCAGGCGCTGCTGCTAGACGCCTATCGGCCGGGCACACCGGGCGGCACAGGGGAGACCTTTGATTGGTCGAGAATCCCCGCAAATCTTGCAAAACCTGTTATCCTCGCCGGTGGGTTGAGTGCTGATAATATCGCTGATGCCGTGCGTCAGGTAGCGCCTTACGCAGTGGATGTATCCGGCGGTATTGAAGCCTCCCACGGCTGTAAAGATGCCAACAAAATGGCGTCTTTTGTTCGTCATGTGGCGTTAGCCGACGCCCGTTAAAGTACGCCGCGCAGTTTACTGATACTGAGTGTGCTGCGTTATTGGTGAGTTCATTGATTGTTTGCCTGTTCTGGCGATCTTGTGAGGTATCTCTGTGACAGTTTCTGCGACGCCTACTCCGAAAACTAAGTTCAGCGATCTGACCCAAATGCCGGATGCCCGTGGTCATTTTGGCCCCTACGGCGGCCGGTTCGTGTCAGAGACCCTTAGCTTTGCCCTGGATGAGCTGGAGAAAACGTACCTAAGCCTACGTGATGACCCCGAGTTCCAGGCCGAGTTTGACTACGACCTTGCTCACTATGTGGGACGTCCTTCGCCGCTGTACCACGCCAAGCGCTGGTCAGAGAGCCTGGGCGGTGCACAGATTTGGTTAAAGCGCGAAGACCTCAATCACACCGGTGCTCACAAGGTCAACAACACCATTGGTCAGGCGTTGCTGGCGAAAAAAACCGGCAAGCCGCGCATCATTGCGGAAACCGGCGCCGGTCAGCATGGTGTCGCCTCAGCGACCGTGGCAGCCCGCCTTGGGCTTGAGTGCGATGTTTATATGGGAGCCGCCGACGTCGAGCGCCAGAAGCTCAATGTCTACCGGATGCACTTGCTGGGGGCTCGGGTGATTCCCGTTGAGTCTGGCACCCGTACCCTCAAAGACGCCATGAACGAAGCCCTGCGTGACTGGGTCACCAACGTTGATAATACCTTTTACATCATCGGTACCGTCGCAGGCCCGCACCCTTATCCGCTGCTGGTGCGCGATTTTAACGCGGTGGTGGGACGCGAGGCGCGTCGCCAGTCGCTTGAGCAGATAGGCCGCCTGCCTGACGCGCTGATTGCCTGCGTGGGCGGTGGTTCCAACGCCCTGGGGCTGTTCTACCCGTTTGTCGAAGATGATGGCGTTGCCATGTATGGCGTTGAGGCCGGGGGTGACGGCGTGGAAACCGGCCGCCACGCGGCGCCGCTTGCGTCTAACGCACCGCGCGGCGTGCTGCACGGTAACCGTACTTACTTGATGTCAGATGAAGCCGGTCAAGTGTCTGACACGCACTCTATTTCGGCGGGCTTAGACTACCCAGGCGTAGGTCCCGAACACGCCCTATGGAAAGATGTGGGGCGCGTTGAGTATGTAGCGGCTAACGATAAAGAAGTGCTGGAAGCCTTCCGTGAGTTGACGCATATGGAGGGCATTATGCCCGCCCTTGAGACGGCCCACGCGCTGGCCCACGCCAAGGTGTTGGCGCCGACGATGCGTACCGACCAACATATTGTGGTCAATCTTTCCGGGCGGGGTGATAAAGACATCATGACAGTGGCCAAGCTTGATGGCATCGAATTTTAAGGGCAGTTTTTTTAAGGGCAAGCATGAACCGTATCGATCAGCGTTTCAGTGAACTTAAACAACAGGGTCGCAAGGCCCTGATCCCTTACATCACCGCAGGGGATCCGGCACCGCAATACACCGTGGGCTTTATGCACGCACTGGTAGAAGCCGGTGCCGATGTGATTGAACTGGGTGTGCCATTTTCCGATCCCATGGCCGACGGGCCGGTGATCCAAAAAGCCTGCGAGCGGGCGTTAAAGCAGGGCACCCGGTTGGTTGACCTGCTGCAAATGGTCAAAGAGTTTCGCCAGACCGATACCACCACGCCGGTGGTGCTGATGGGGTACCTAAACCCGATCGAGCGGATTGGCTACGAGAACTTTGCCGATCAAGCCGCGAGTGTCGGCGTCGACGGCGTGCTGATTGTGGATATGCCGCCGGAAGAGGCTGAAGAAATCGGGCCGTTGCTGAAATCACGTGATTTAGCGGCAATTTTTCTTGTTGCGCCTACCACTTCTCACCAGCGTGCCGCTACAATATGCGCCCACGGTGAGGGCTACCTGTATTATGTCTCGCTGAAAGGTGTAACGGGCGCCGCCACCTTAAACGCTGACGATGTCGCTGAGCATTTGGCGCCGCTGCGGGAAATGACCAATTTGCCGCTTTGCGTGGGGTTTGGTATTCGCGATGGCGTGACGGCGGCAGAAGTGGCCAAAGTGGCCGACGGTGTGATTGTGGGCAGCGCTTTGGTTAACCGTATCGCCGAGAGCGTCGACGCCCCGGAAACCATCCCAGGCCAACTGAAAAGTGTATTAGCAGAAATGCGCTCGGCGATGGATGCCTAAAGCAAAATGCTTTATCGCCTATATCGGTTAAATTGACGACACTCATCAAGCCTGGTTTTGCCAGGCATTGACGTATAACGGAAGCCTTTTTGATATGAGCTGGTTAGACAAGATCGTGCCCTCCATGGGTCGTATCCAGCGTAAAGACCGTCGCGCTAGCGTGCCGGACGGTCTCTGGCGTAAATGTCCCAAGTGCGAAGCGGTTCTCTATCTCCCTGAGTTAGAGAAACACAACAGCGTCTGTCCTAAGTGCGATCATCACCTGCGCTTGACGGCGAGAAAACGCTTGGACTGGTTCCTGGATAAAGCCGAACGCAAAGAAATTGCGGCAGAAATCGAGCCCAATGACCGCTTGAAGTTTCGTGATTCCAAAAAGTACAAAGACCGTCTGGTCGCGGCGCAAAAAGATACCGGCGAGAAAGATGCGCTGGTGGCTATGCGCGGTGAGTTGGATGGCCTGCCGGTGGTGGCCGTTGCCTTTGAGTTCACCTTTATGGGTGGCTCGATGGGGGCTGTCGTCGGTGAGAAGTTTGTGCGCGCCGCGACGCTGGCGCTGAAAGAGAATATCCCGCTGGTGTGCTTTGCTGCCTCGGGCGGGGCGCGCATGCAAGAAGCGCTCTTTTCGCTGATGCAAATGGCCAAGACATCCGCCGCACTTGAAAAGCTCAAGCAAGCCGGCGTGCCGTATATTTCGGTGCTCACCGACCCCGTGTTTGGCGGTGTGTCTGCGTCGCTCGCCATGTTGGGTGATTTGAACATTGCCGAGCCCAATGCCCTGATTGGTTTTGCCGGTCCAAGGGTTATCGAGCAAACGGTGCGTGAAACGCTGCCCGAAGGTTTTCAGCGTAGCGAGTTTTTACTCGAACACGGCACCATCGATATGATCGTTCACCGCCATGAAATGCGCGCACGCATCGGCGGTGTTTTACGTAAGCTAACCCACCACGATGCTTCGCCGCCTGCCAATGCAACGACGGCCGAAGAGTCCGCTACTGCTGAGCCGGTCGCTGAAGAGGCTGCATTTGCGGACGCCGCTGACGCCACTTTTTATAAAGTCGATACAGCTAAGAGTGATGCCGCCACGGCAAAGAGTGACGACGATTCACGCAATGCCTGATTCTGTGCAGCCGGATGTTCAACCGCCATCTTCGCGAACGCCATTTTCGTTACAGCAATGGCTGGCGTATTTGGAAACGCTGCACCCGGTAGGGATTGATATGGGCCTAGCGCGTGTTTCGCAAGTGGCTGAGCGTATGGGGCTGCTGGCACGCCCCATTGCCCCTTGTGTGATTACCGTGGCAGGCACTAATGGCAAGGGTTCTACCCTTGCCATGATGGATAGCGTTGCCCATGCCCATGGACAACGCGTGGGTACTTATACCTCCCCCCATTTACTGCGCTATAACGAACGGGTCAACGTTAACGGCCTGGAAGCGGACGACCAACTGCTCGTGCAGGGGTTTGAGCTTGTCGAGCGTGCGCGTTTGCAAGACCCTGCCATCAGCCTGACCTACTTTGAAGCGGGTACGCTGTGCGGACTGTGGTGTTTGGCTAATGCTGAGTTAGACCTGGTGGTGCTTGAAGTAGGCCTGGGTGGTCGGCTGGATGCGGTCAATATTATTGATGCAGATGTGGCTGTCGTGACCACTATTGCCCAGGATCACGCTAACTTTCTGGGTACCGATCTGGCCCAGATCGGGCGTGAAAAGGCCGGTATTTTTCGTGCTGAACGGCCCGCCGTACTGGGCAGTCAAACATTGCCTGCGAGCGTCGCCGAGCATGCTCAATCACTGGCGTCCCCTACGTTCAGCTTGGGTCAACACTTCCACCATTCCCCTTCTTCTGATCAACCTGGGCAGTGGCGTTGGCAGGGGCAAAATGCCGATGGTGAGGTGATTGCCATCGATGGCCTCCCTGATCCAGCGCTACCTGTTGATAACGCGGCCACCGCCTTGCAGGCGTTGGCACTTACTGGGCTTGCGCTCAACAAAGCCCGGGTGTGTGAAGCGTTGAGCACGGTGAAACTGGCAGGTCGCCTGCAGTGGATGGGGCCCTGGTGCTTGGATGTAGGACATAATCCGCATGCGGCTCAGTACGTCGCCCAACATTTGCCGGCGCCTCCCCAGGGCGGGCGGCAATGGTGTCTAATCGGCATGTTGAATGATAAAGACAGTGACGGTGTCATACAGGCATTAGCGTCGCGTATCAGCGATTGGGTGTGCGTCACGCTGCCAGGCGAACGTGGCTGCCCGGCGGAGGACCTAGGCCAGCGTATTGTTGCCCAGGGAGGGCGAGTGCATTTTTGTGCGGACACGCCGCAAGCAGGTGTCGATTGGCTAGCCAAGCTGTTAACGCCCAATGACCGTGTCCTGGCCACCGGTTCGTTCTTTACAGTAGCGGCACTGTTAGCTCGGCCACTGCCAACGGGCGCTGCGTCGCTTGATGGAGACGGAAATGAAATACGGTAAAACGGAACGCATTAGCGGTATTGTGATTTTACTCGCGCTCCTGGCGATTTTTGTGCCATGGCTAATGAGTGACCCCGCGCCCCGGGAAGACCGTCCGCAGCCTAGTTTTGTTATTGAGCAGCCCATTGAGGTAGAGCGTCGCGACGTGCCAGCGCCTGAAAGACCGGCAACGGTTAACGAGCCATCGTTACCGCAGACCGATCCCACCGACGATGCCAATGAAGCAACGTCAAGCGCCGAAACGGCTGGGTCCAGCGAACCCGACGAGGTGCCAGCCACACCCGATAGCGATCCGATCGCCGATTTAATTGCCAGCAATAGCGGCAGCGCTGGAAGCACGTCGCAAAGCCAACGCGCATCCAGCCCTGCGTCTAGCGCACAGGGAGAGTGGGCGGTGCAAGTCGGCAGCTTTGGCGAAGCCGGTAACGCACAGCGCCTTAGCGAACAGCTTTCGGAACAGGGGTTTAGTGTTTATCAGCGTGAGCGCGATAACAATATGACCACCGTCTTTGTTGGCCCTTATACCACTTCCGAAGAAGGGGAGTCCGCCATGGCGTCGATTAAGGAGCGGGCCAATGTGCAGGGTCTGCTTGTGCGGGTAAGAGATTAACCCATGGCGTTAACCTGGATTGATGCGGTTTTTTTGGCGGTTCTGGCGCTGTCGATGTTAGCCGGTTTTGTCAGAGGGTTTGTCCGCGAAGCATTGGGGCTAGCCGCCTGGGTGGTCGCTTTGATGGTGGCGCGAGTCCTGGCAGAACCGGTCGCCGACTTGATGAGCGGGTTTATCGATAGCTTTGATGCCCGCTTGGTCCTCGCGTTCGTGCTGGTGATTTTCGCGGTCATTTTGCTTTGTGGCATTGTGATTCGCTTGGTACACGCGGCGGTTGAGTGGGTGGGCATGGGACTTTTGAACCGCGTGGCAGGGGCCGCCTTTGGCATTGCCCGCGGCGCGGTTATTTTACTGGTGGCCACCGTGCTTATTACCCTTACGCCGTTGGCTGAGTTGCAGGCGTGGCAAGAGGCTGAACTGCGCCCGACGTTTATTCAGTTACGTGATTGGGCCATTAGCCAGCTAGATCAGTGGGACCGCGAGCTGCCTGAGGCGCCGGCGTCCCTGCGCGATATTTCGCTACCCGAGCTGCACCTACCTGGTAGGGCGGAGCGAGAGGTTATCCCACCAGGTGATTGACCTGTTGACGAGAACGATTCTACGAACGTACGGGCTTGTTTAGGTAAGTGACTTAAGCAAAGCCATGGCATTAAGCGAGGTAACGTGAATGTGCGGTATAGTGGGCCTTCTGGGCAAGCAGGCGGTAAATCAGGGAATCTACGATGCCTTGACCGTACTTCAGCATCGTGGCCAGGACGCTGCCGGCATGATGACGTGGAGCGAAGGACGCTTTTTACTGCGCAAAAGTAACGGCTTGGTGCGTGATGTGTTTCATACCCGTCACATGGCGCGCCTAAAAGGTAACCTGGGCATCGGTCACGTGCGTTATCCGACCGCAGGCTCTTCAAGTGAAGCCGAGTCACAGCCGTTTTATGTGAATTCCCCCTACGGTATAACGCTGGCGCACAACGGCAACCTGACTAACTCAGAGCAGTTAAAACAGGAGCTGTTTTCGACCGATCTACGCCATATCAATACCAGCTCCGATTCTGAAGTGCTGCTCAACGTATTTGCCCATGAGCTGGGCAAGCAGGGCCTTCATCTCGAAGCGGAAGATATCTTTGACGCCGTGCGTCGCGTTCACCGTCGCTGCAAGGGTGGCTATGCGGCCGTGGCGATTATTAACGGCTTCGGTATGGTGGCGTTCCGCGACCCCTTCGGTATTCGCCCTGTGGTGTTTGGTACCCGCGAAGAGGAGAACGGTCAGGCGGTAATGATCGCCTCTGAATCCGTGGCACTGGATGTGGGTGGCTTTGAGCTTGAGCGCGATCTATCCCCTGGCGAGGCGATTTTTGTCGATATTGAAGGCAATATTCATACCCAGGTATGCGCTGACCGCCCGCAGCTGCGTTCGTGTATTTTCGAGCATGTGTATCTCGCCCGTCCTGATTCGCTGCTGGACGGCGCCTATGTCTACGGAACGCGTATGCAGATGGGCCGCAAGCTAGGCGACCGCATTTTAAACGAGTGGCCGGATCACGATATCGACGTGGTTATTCCGATTCCGGATACATCGCGGACCTCTGCGCTTGAAATGGCCCAGCACCTCGGGGTGACTTACCGCGAAGGGTTCATGAAGAACCGTTATATTGGGCGTACCTTTATTATGCCGGGTCAGACCCAGCGGAAAAAGTCGGTACGCCAAAAGCTCAATGCCATCGACGTTGAGTTTAAAGGTAAAAACGTATTGCTCGTGGACGACTCCATTGTACGCGGCACGACCTGTAAGCAGATTATTCAAATGGCCCGGGATGCCGGGGCGCGCAAGGTCTATTTTGCCTCAGCGGCACCGCCGGTGCGCTTTCCCAATGTGTATGGTATCGACATGCCGGCCGCGTCCGAGTTGATTGCCCATGGGCGTAGCGAAGAGGAAGTGGGCGAACTGATTGGCGCTGATCGTATCTTCTATCAGAATCTGGAAGATCTGAAGGCGGCGTGTCGCGAAGTGAATCCTGAGATGGAAGAATTTGATTGCTCGGTGTTTGACGGTAACTACGTGACCGGCGATATCGATAACGCTTACCTGGACGCGTTGGAAGCTAGCCGCAGTGATTCGGCCAAGGATCATAGCGCTGGCGACCATGCGCTGGTGGATATGCACAATCAGGACGACGACGACCTGGAAGATTAGGAGGTAAGCCGTATGCACGATGACAATCACCAGGAAAACGATCACCAGGAAAACAAGCACCAGGATGAGTGGTCATTAGAGACGCTGGCGATCCGGGCGGGTCATCAGCGCACCTTCGAGCAGGAGCACTCTGAGCCCATTTTTCCGACCTCAAGCTTTGTCTACGAAAGCGCTGCTGAAGCAGCGCGAAAGTTCGGCGGGCATGAGCCAGGTAACGTTTACTCGCGCTTTACCAACCCGACAGTGCATACCTTTGAGCGCCGTCTGGCGGCTCTTGAAGGCGGCGAGCGCTGTGTCGCGACCAGTTCGGGTATGTCGGCTATTTTATCGACTGCGCTGGCGCTGCTCTCGGCAGGCGATGAAATTGTCGCTTCCCGGTCACTGTTTGGCTCGACGGTTAGCCTGTTCGATAAGTACCTAGGCAAGTTGGGTATTACCACGCGCTACGTGGAACTTTCCAACGTTGCTGCCTGGGAAGCGGCGATTACGCCGAAAACGCGCTTATTGTTTGCCGAAACGCCCTCAAACCCACTGTCAGAAATTGCCGATATTCCAGCCCTGGCCGCGCTGGCAAAGCGTCACGATGCGCTGCTGGCGATTGATAACTGCTTTCTTACCCCGGCTCTTCAGCGGCCGCTGGCGCTGGGCGCTGATTTGATCATCCACTCGGCGACCAAGTATCTTGATGGTCAAGGCCGCGCCGTGGGGGGTGCCGTGGTAGGCAGCCATGCGCTGCTTGAAGAGGTGTTTGGGGTAGTGCGCACCTGCGGGCCTTGCCTCAGCCCCTTCAACGCGTGGATTTTCACCAAAGGGCTGGAAACCTTATCGTTGCGTATGAAGGCACACTGCGAAAACGCTTTGACCCTGGCGCGCTGGCTGGATGCCCATCCGGCCGTTACCCAGGTATATTACAGCGGTTTGGAAGAGCACCCTCAGCACGCCTTGGCCAAACAGCAGCAGAAAGGCTTTGGCGCGGTACTAGGGTTTGAAGTGTTGGGCGGCCAGGAAGGCGCGTGGCAGGTGATTGATGCGACGCGTATGCTTTCGATCACGGGCAACCTTGGTGATGTTAAAACCACTATCACCCATCCAGCCACCACCACCCATGGCCGTCTTTCCGATTCGCAAAAAGCCGCAGCGGGTATTACGCCAGGCCTCATTCGTGTAGCGGTGGGGTTAGAGAGCCAGGATGACATTCAGCGTGATCTGGCCCTCGGATTGGATGCCTTAGCCGCCCGTTAAAGAGACGCTGACTCCCAGCGTTGAATGTCATCAAAACCGGCCCACACGCCCGACGTTGGCCGGTTTTTTTATATAAACAGTTTTTACGAATGGTGTGTCCTGCTTTTTTCAGCGGTTTCCAACCCCATTACACGCTATGCTTTCTGTATAGTGTTTTTCGCTAAACGGCAGCGATCAATAAGGGAAAAGGCATGTGGCAAAACAGTCGTAGCGGGTGGGGATTGGTCAGTATTCTATTTCACTGGCTAAGCGCCCTGACTATCATTGGGCTTTTCGCGTTAGGCTGGTGGATGACCGGGCTTGGTTACTATGACACTTGGTACAACCAAGGCCCTTGGGTGCACCGCTCAATTGGTATTTTACTATTTTTTACCACCTTAGCCCGCCTAGCCTGGCGCTTTAGCCAGCCTACCCCGCAGGCAGAAGGCCGCCGCATAGAAGCTATTGCCGCTCATCTTGGCCATATTGCTCTTTATGTACTGGTATTGGTGGTGATGATTAGTGGCTACATGATCTCGACCGCCGATGGGCGAGGCATTAGTGTCTTTGGCTGGTTTGAAGTGCCTGCGCTGCTACATGACTTGCCCAATCAGGCGAGCCTGGCGGGCGACATTCACTGGTATAGCGCTTTGACGCTGATGACCTTGGCGGCGGGTCATGCGCTTGCCGCGCTGAAACATCATTGGATAGACCGCCATAAAACGCTGGTGCGAATGCTGAACCCGACCTATAGCCAGCGTCGTGATCATAAAGCAGTAAGATAATCGTTGTTTTGTAAACAATTTTATACGTCTATTTTTACGCACACTGCGCTGGTGATAGTTGCCTGTTGCGGTGCTTATCAAGAAAAGAAAGGAGCCATTAACGATGTCTAAAAAGATCGGGTTTAAAAAGACCGCCTTCGCCGCTGCTATTGCCGCCGCGGCGCTGGTACCATTGAGTCAGGCGCAGGCCGCTGACTACCAAATTGATACTGAAGGTCAGCACGCCTTCGTTCAATTTAAAATTAGCCACCTGGGTTTTTCGTACATTTTAGGTAGCTTTGAAGAATTGGATGGCCAATTCGCTTACGACCCTGATGATCTAGCGGCATCTTCAGCGGCAATCGAAGTACAGATTGACAGCCTGAACAGCAATCACGCCGAGCGTGATCGTCATATTTTAAGCGACGATTTCCTACACGCCAGTGAATACCCGACGGCCACGTTTACCTCGACAGGCTTTGAAGTCACGGGTGACAACGAAGGTGTACTGACGGGCGACCTGAGCTTACACGGCGAGACCCAAGAAATTGAGATGCCGGTAACGCTGATGGGCCAAGGCGATGATCCTTGGGGTAATTACCGCGCTGGTTTCGAGGGCAGCACCATGCTGACCTTGAGCGACTACGGTATCGATATGAGTGACTTCCCTGAAGTTATGCACCAGCTAGAGCTTTACGTGACGTTTGAAGGCATTCGTCAGTAACCCTTAGCGTTTTCACTGCGCCACCGCCCTGGAAGGGGCGGTGGCGTTTTACGTTAAACTGATCAATTAATAAATCGTTGAAATAAGGAGAGAGTGTTTGGCAGCTGTCATGCACCAAAGAGAGTTGGCGATAACCCTATGGCGCCAAACGTGGCCGATGGCCATTGGGGTTCTGGCGTTATTGGGTTTTCAACTTGTTGATAGCGCTTTTATAGCCCGCTTGGGGACCGCGCCGCTGGCTGCGCAGTCGTTCACCTTCCCGATCTCCTTTTTGATTATCGGCATTCAGGTGGGCATGGGAATTGCGATTGCCGCGCTTATTTCCCGTGCATTAGGTGCGGGTGAAGGGGAGCGTGCCACGCGCTTGAGCAGCTTGGTGTTAATGACAGGCGGTGGGGTGATAGGCCTACTGGCACTCGCCTTATGGGTGTTCCATGTGTCCATTTTTCAATTGCTGGGCGCTGATGACACAACGCTTGGCTATATCCGTGCTTATTGGGCGCCTCAGCTATTGTCGGCCTGGCTGGGGGCGATGCTGTATTTTACTTATAGCGTCTTTCGTGCCCACGGTGATACTAAATTGCCAGGTAAAATAATGGTGCTCAGCAGCCTTATTAACCTAGTGCTGGACCCGCTGTTTATTTTTGGCCTGGGGGATTGGCAAGGCTGGGGGCTGCCGGGTGCGGCATGGGCAACTGCGATTGCTTTTGCAATCGGGCTAGCGGTGACCAGCTATAAACTAGCTCGGCGTCGGTGGGCTTCTCAGTATGGGCTATGGCTGGAAGCCAAACAGTCATGGCGGCCGTTTACGGGGATTGCCGCACCCGCCATGGTGAGCCAGCTGATGCCGCCGTTGGCGGCGATGCTGGCTATTGCTGTCGTGGCAGGGTTGGGGGAAAGCGAAGTGGCAGCTTGGGGGTTGGCGAGCCGTTTAGAAACACTCTCGCTAATGGTCATCCTGGCAATGACCATGTCGCTGCCACCTTGGCTTGGGCGCTGCTACGGGGCCGGTGATTGGGAACAAATACACCAGCTTATGGGTTTGGCCATTAAGGTTGCGCTGGTGTGGCAGCTTGGCCTGGGTATTGTGCTTGCCATGGGGGCGCCTTGGCTGGCGATGGCGCTAGCCGGAAACCCGGATGTGCAAAGTGAGCTGACACTGCTTATTCGCTTTCTGCTACCCAGCTATGCCGCCCTGGGGGTTTGCATGTTGGTGGTCTCTGCGGGAAATGCGTTGGGTTGGCCACTGCGTGCCATGTTGCTTTCCAGTGCGCGGCTGTTTGTCTGCTATTTACCGTGCCTTTGGCTGGGGTCGCAGTTCTTCGGCTGGTGGGGGGTAGCGGCGGGCGGCGCCGTAGGCAACCTGTTGGCGGGCTTGATGGCGTGGTACGTTATGCGGCGTATTCTTTCTCGCCCGCATCGGCAAGCGGGATACGCCAAATCAACATAACTGCTTTTACCTTTAATAAACGCTCAGGTATAAAAAACGCCCAGGTGTTCCCTGGGCGTTTGTATTAAAGCAGCTATTGCGTGGCGGTCAGTCGTTGACGGCGGCAATCGCTTTGGCAAGGTAGGGGAGGTTCTCGTGCGAGAAGCCTGCCACGTTGGCGCGACCCGAGCGCACCATGTAAATGCCAAACTCATCGCGCAGGCGGTCTACCTGCTCTGGCGTTAGGCCCGTGTAGGAGAACATGCCGCGCTGCTCCGCTACGCAGGCGTACTTTTCGTCCAGCCCGTAAGGTTTGAGCGCTTCTACAAAGTCACGGCGAAGCGTATTAATGCGATCACGCATCTCGGTAAGCTCTTCGCGCCATAGCTCGGTAAGTTCGGCGTTATGGAGAATCTCGCTAACAATCGAACCGCCGTGAGCCGGCGGATTTGAGTAGTTTTCCCGGGCAACGATAGCAATCTGCGAGCGGATGTTCTCCATCTGCTCGTTGTCTTTCGCCACCATGATTAGACAGCCGGTACGTTCGCAGTAAATGCCGAAGTTCTTCGAGCAAGAGCTGGTAATAATCGCTTCGTCGAGATTTTCGGCAAGCAGACGCACGCCGTAGGCATCTTCATCCAAGCCTTCGCCAAAGCCTTGGTAAGCGAAGTCGATTAGCGGCAGTAGCTGGCGCTCTCGGACAATCTCTAACACTTCCTGCCACTGGTCGTGGGAAAGGTCGAATCCGGTGGGGTTGTGGCAGCAGGCGTGCAGCACAACGACATCACCTACTGGAATAGTCTTAAGCGCTGCCCGCATACCGTCAAAATCAAGACGGTTGTCAGGGTCCACGTAGGGGTATTTATGCAGTTCAATACCCGCTGAGGTAAAAATGCCGTGGTGATTCGGCCACGTTGGGTCGCTTACCCAAATACCTTTGTCCGGGAATTGCGAGGCAATAAAATCAGCGGCTAACCGCAGCGCGCCGGTGCCTCCTGGCGACTGGGTGGCGCTGGCTCGGTTGGCTTTCAACACCGATGACTGAGTGCCGAATATCATGGGAAGAACGACTTCGCCGTAGCTGGGTGAGCCGTGCGATCCAATATATGTTTTCGTGGTTTCATTCTTGAGCAGGCGAGCTTCTGCTTCCTTAACGGCGCGCATTACCGGCGTGTTGCCTTGGGTATCGCGGTAAACACCAACGCCTAAATCCACTTTTTGTGGATTAGTATCTTTTTTGAAAGCTTCGATTAGCCCGAGAATGGCATCCCCTGGGACTCGCTCAATGTGCTCAAACATTTATTCGACTACCTCGTCGGTTCTGGCGGCAAGAATGAAGTCATTGCGATGCAGGCCTTTTATCGCATGGGACCACCACGTGACGGTGGTTTTGCCCCATTCGGTGGTAATGACCGGATGGTGGCCTGCCTGTTCTGCAACATCGCCAACGCGCTGGGTAAAAGCCAGTGCACTGGCAAAGTCAGAAAACGTAAAACTTCGCGACAGCTTCATGATGCCATCGTGCTCGACAATCTGCCACTGGCTGAGGCTTTTTAGCTGCTCTTGGGCTTCATCTTTACTCATCGGTTGCGCATTGCTGCTGCATGGTTCACAGGTATGTTCGGCCAGCGTTGTCATCTATCTTCTCCTATTGGTTTGACATATTTGGTTTGACATACTCCTAGCGTAGAAGGCTTACGCAGTCACGACCAGCATCCAGCGCGCCGAACGCTCAATCGCCGACTGACTTTAAGGTGGTCACTGCCGGTTAGTTGTTTCACCAGTGGCCTGGCACTGCGAGCGCGGTGAAACTAAAAATAACGCCGGGGGTGTGCGGGATAAAATGGTCGCCACTAACGCTTGTCGCAACGTCTATATCATTCGCCGACAAAAACCGCATTATTAATATTATTTAAGAATAACGATAGCTTTATTTGATTGTTTATTTCACCGTCAATATAACCGGTGGACGCCGTGTTGCTGGAAATTAATGATAAAATTAATTACTTTTTTATATATAGAACCCCATTTTTATTCCTTGAGGTGATTTCTTGGCAGCAGGACGCGAGCAGAATACTCAGTCACAGGGTTTCGTCAGTTTAGTGGGGGCGGGGCCAGGCGATCCGGAATTATTGACACTTAAGGCTTATAAACGCCTTCAAGCCGCTGAAGTAGTGCTTTATGACCGTTTAGTGAGCGATGAAATCGTTGCCTTTATCCCTGCCAGCGCGCAGTGCTTCTATGTAGGCAAAGCACGCTCGCTACACAGCGTCCCTCAGGAGGGGATTAACCAAGCGTTAGTGACGTGGGCAAAGCAGGGCAAGCATGTTGTCCGCCTCAAAGGTGGCGATCCGTTTATCTTTGGCCGTGGCGGGGAAGAGCTTGAGGCCTTGGTGGCAGCACAGGTGAGCGTGGAGGTGATTCCAGGGGTAACCGCCGCATCGGGCTGTGCCGCCTACGCTGGCATCCCTTTGACGCATCGCGATCATGCCCAGTCAGTACGCTTTATCACCGGTCATTTGCAGCAGGGTGAGTGTGAGCTGGATTGGAATGCGCTAGCACGACCCGGTCAAACACTGGTGTTTTATATGGGCTTAGGCAGCGTTAAGGCGATTAGTCATGCGCTCATTCAGCACGGTTTAGCGCCTGAAACCCCGCTGGCCTTGATCGAACAAGGCACGACAAGGCAGCAGCGAACGCATACTGGGATGCTTTCGGCGCTGCCGGAGGCTTTCTTGGCGGGGCAGATTAAACCGCCTACGCTATTAATAGTGGGTAGCGTCGTATCGCTGCATACAACGCTTGACTGGTTTGATACCGAAAATGGACGTGCGTCAGGTTTCCATGAGGGCAAGCATCCCCTATCCACTAGGCATGATTAACTGTTTGTGCTTGGATTGTAACGATACAGCAACATTTATAGACGATTTTATGAACAGACTGGCTAGATACGTTGAGCTGTGTATGCTGAAAGGGAAGTCAATCATCGTTAGCCTAGAAACTTATTAGCCCAGAGCAAATTAGCCCAGAGCAAAGAGGAACGCATAATGGCGGATACAAACCACTCGGATAACCAAGCACCTGATAACAAGCCGACGTCGGCTGAAAAGTCTGATATGAAAACGCTCTTCCAAGACAACCGGGTCAAAGCCATTGCCGGCATCGCAGCCATTGCGGTTATCTGGGCGATCATGGCTCAATCTAACGCCGGATCGCGCCAGGAGCGGGTCGACGATTTAGAAGAGCAACTGGCGAGTACCGAGCAAGAAAATAGCCAAATGAGCCAACGCATTGCGGAAATTGAAGAGGCCGAGGCTAATTTGGCGGCGCTAGAGGAAGAAACGGCAGCGATAGAAGAGCAGCAGGCCGAAGCGGAGTCTTCGCTCGAAAGCACCCAGAGTGATGCCAGCGCCGTAGAGTCGCGTCTTGAGGAGCTTGAGGCCGAGCGCGATGCGCTGGAAGAAGAAGTGGCGTCGCTCAATGAGCAGGTGGAAAGCGCCGAGAGCAATATGTCTGAGTTGCGCGAAGAGCGCGATGCGATCATCAGCGAGCGTGACGAAGCTGAAAGCACGCTGCAGCAGGTGGAAGAGGCGCAACAGAGTGCTCAGGACGCTCGTCAAGAAGCCGAAGCCGCCCGTCAGGAAGCCGAGCAGCAGCGTCAGGAAGCCGTTGAAGAGCTAAGTGCTACCGAAGACGAGCTGGCTGAGTTAGAGGCGCAAATTAGCCAGGCTAACGAAGAGCTAAACGGCCTGGAAGAAGCAATTTCGACCGCCCAGGGTGAGCTTGACGAGATCAGAGGTGAGCGTGACTCACTTGTCAGCGAACGCGATGAACTGCAAAACGAAGTAGACTCATTGATTTCCCAGCGCGAAGAGGAAGAGCAAAATCTGAGCGATGTACGTTCTGAAATGGATGATGTGAGAGTCGCCCTTGAGATTGGTCGCGAGGAAATGGCCAGTGTTGAGAGCAGCATTGAAGAGCGTGAAAATCAGCTGGAGCGTTTAGATAACCAGCTAAGCGAGTGGCGCGATGAGCTCTCTACCCTCGACAGCCGCATCGCCGAAGCTGAACAATCTGCCAGCGAAGCCACTTCTCCTTCACAAGACAGCGCTTCACAAGCAAGCGCTTCAGATGAAGGCTCGTCTGACGATGCTGCTGGAAATAGTGATGAAAGCGCCAATGATAGCGACGGCGGCAGTGAAGAAGAGCAGCAAAACGCAGGCTAAATAGCACCAGCGGTAACGCCTGATAGCTAACGTGGAGAGCGGATGTCGGTTACCCGGCGTCCGCTCTCTTGTTGTTGGTTTATGATTACGGTCGCAAGGCGTATCATTCCAATCACGTTAATTCAGCAATCAAACGCCTAAACGAGGAGTGCCATTGAATGGATGGGGTTAAACATATTATCGCAGTGGCTTCAGGCAAGGGCGGCGTGGGTAAATCCACCGTTACCGTCAACCTGGCGCTTGCGCTGTCGGCACAGGGATACCGCGTCGGTGTTCTGGATGCGGATATTTACGGGCCCAGCCAGGCGCAAATGCTCGGCGTTAAAGAGGGTGTGCGCCCCCAGTCAGCGGGGAATGACAAATTTTTGCCGCTTGAGGCCCATGGCATTCAGGCCATGTCGATGGCATTTATGGTCAACACACGCGAAGCCATGGTGTGGCGCGGGCCAATGGTTGTCGGTGCCTTCCAGCAGATGTTGACGCAAACCCAGTGGGATAACCTTGATTTTCTACTGATCGACATGCCCCCCGGTACCGGGGATATCCAACTGACGCTGGCCCAAAAAGTGCCGGTCGCAGGGGCGGTGATTGTGACCACGCCGCAAGATATTGCGCTTTTAGATGCGCGTAAAGGGATCGAAATGTTCCGCAAGGTTAAGGTGCCGGTGCTTGGCGTGGTGGAAAACATGAGCCTTTACCACTGCGAAAACTGCGGCCATGAAGCGGCTATTTTTGGTACCGGTGGCGGGGATAGTATTGCCCAAGAGTACGATACCCAAGTGCTGGGTCGGCTGCCGTTGACGCTCTCTATCCGTGAACTGACGGATTCAGGTCATCCGAGTGTGGTGTCTGAACCAAACGGGGCGGTGAGCCAAACATTTGCGACTATCGCCCGAAAAGTAGCCGAGGCGGTAAGCACAAACCAAGGCGATGGGCCCACTATTTCCTTTAGCGAGTGATGACAGCATAGATGAGTATCAAATCTGATAATTGGATCCGCCGCATGGCAAAGAGCGACGCGATGATCGAACCGTTTGAAGCCGAACAGGTGCGCTACATGGACGGTCAGCGCGTTATTTCCTATGGTACTTCAAGCTATGGCTACGACGTTCGCTGTGCGGATGAATTCAAAGTGTTTACCAATATTCACTCGGCGATTGTGGATCCTAAAGCCTTTGACGCGAAAAGCTTCGTCGATATTAAAGGCGATATGTGTATTATTCCGCCCAACTCATTCGCGCTGGCGCGCACGGTGGAGTATTTTCGCATTCCACGTAACGTGTTAACCATTTGCCTGGGCAAGTCGACCTATGCGCGCTGTGGCATTATCGTTAACGTAACGCCACTGGAGCCTGAATGGGAAGGCCACGTGACCCTGGAGTTCTCTAACACCACCAATCTGCCGGCAAAAATCTACGCCCATGAGGGTGTCGCGCAGATGCTGTTCTTAGAGTCTGATGAGGTGTGCGAAACGTCTTACAAAGATCGTGGTGGGAAATACATGGGCCAACTCGGTGTTACCTTGCCGTGTACTTGACCTGCGCTGTGTCGCTATAAAAAGCGCCTTACGGTTAACAGCCGTAAGGCGCTTTTTAACTTTTTAACTTTTTAACTTTTTAACTTTTTAACTTTTTAACTTTTTAACTTTTTAACTTTTTAACATAGCTAAAGGCTGAATTTAGTCCTGCGACGCTTCGTCGAGTTCTTCATCAAGCTCTTCAGCGGCATCGGCGTGGGAAAGCCGCATGCCGTGATCCGGCAGCAGATGACCATCCATTTTGGCGCCTTCCGGGGTGAACTGCAGCCGACCTTCCAAAAACCACTGGACAGCGATCGGGTACAGCAGGTGCTCTCTAGCACGGACTTTTTCTTGCAGGGTTTCCACCGTTTCATCGGCGCTTACCTGCAACTCAGCCTGCAGTACCACCGGGCCACCGTCCAGCTCTTCGGTGACAAAGTGAACGCTACAGCCGTGGCTGGCAACGCCGTCAGCCAGGGCGCGGGCGTGAGTGTGGAGCCCTTGGTAATCGGGCAGCAGCGACGGGTGGATATTCAGCATGCGGCCCAGGAAGCGTTGCACAAAGCGAGGCGTCAAAATACGCATAAAGCCTGCCAGTACAATCAGGTCTGGCTCGTGACGTTCAATGACTTTGATCAGCGCGCCGTCGTACGCTTCGCGGCTATCATATTCCCGATGGGGGAGTGCGACCGCATCAATGCCGGCGTCATGGGCACGCTTCAAGCCATAGGCATCAGCGACATTGGAAATCACAGCGACAATCTCGCCACCGCCTAAACGGTCGTGGGACTGAGCATCGATCAGCGCCTGTAGATTGCTGCCATTCCCGGAAATAAGCACCACGATGCGGGGAGCGTCAACGGGCTCTGGCGTTACGTCCTTGATGGTATCGCTTTGATAGTCAGTATTGGTCATGCCGAGAGGTTCTCCAGAATAACGGCGTCCTCTTGGCGTTTAACAATCTGGCCAAGGTGGTACACGGTTTCCCCTTCGCCTTGCAGATGAGCAATGGCTTGCTCTGCTTGAGTTTGCGGCACCACAACGACCATACCAATACCGCAGTTAAGTACGCGGTGCATTTCGGTTTCATTGACGTTGCCGTGGGCTTGCAGCCAGTCAAAGACGGCCGGCCGCGTCCAGCTGTTAATATCAATATGCGCCGCCAGGCCGTCGGGGAGTACGCGGGGAATGTTTTCCAGCAGCCCGCCACCGGTGATATGCGACAGCGCGTGAACGGCAATATCGCTATCGCGCATCAATGAGAGTAGCGATTTGACATAAATCCGTGTCGGCGCCATCAGCGCATCGGCGAGAGAACCGCCGTCGAATTGGGTGTCTAACGGGGTATTGCTGACCTCGAGAATTTTACGAATCAGCGAGTAACCGTTGGAGTGCGGTCCTGATGAGGCAAGCCCTAATAAGACATCGCCTTCAGCGACCTTGCTGCCATCTAAAATGTCGGCTTTTTCAACCACGCCTACGCAAAAGCCAGCCAAATCGTAATCGCTACCGGCGTACATGCCCGGCATTTCGGCGGTTTCGCCACCCACTAACGCGCAGCCAGCGAGCTCGCAACCGGCTCCAATGCCGGTGACAACGTCAGCCGCAATATCCACATCGAGCTTACCCGTGGCATAGTAGTCAAGAAACTGCAGCGGCTCGGCACCGGCCACGATCAAATCGTTGACGCACATGGCGACTAAATCAATCCCAATGGTGTCGTGTTTACCAAGATCCATGGCTAAGCGCAGCTTAGTGCCGACGCCGTCAGTACCCGAAACAAGCACGGGGTGGCGATAACCTGCCGGTATTTCGCATAGCGCGCCAAACCCGCCTAGTCCGCCCATTACTTCGGGGCGCATAGTGCGTTTGGCAACGTGTTTGATGCGGTCAACCAGGGCGTTACCGGCATCAATATCGACGCCTGCGTCCTTGTAGCTGAGGGAAGGAGTCGCCGCAGAAGAGGAGGTCTCGGTCATGACAGATCCTGTGAAACAAATAACGGTGCTGGTAGTGCTGGCGACATGGCCAGTGCTGGGCAATAACTGGGCAGATTGTAACACTCAGCGGCCCGTGCCGCACCGCTGTCACGCATAATGCAAAGCTTACGAGCGACTTTCACTTATATCCGGCATAGTAGGTGATAATGTCAGAATCCAGATTTAATTTAAGGATGAGAGAGATCTATGCGGAATTCTTGGTGGGGTGTCCTTTTTTTAGGCGTCATAGGCGGTTTAATCTATTTGCTAGACGCGGTATTGATGCCTTTTATTGCCGGGATGATTCTTGCTTATTTAGCCGACCCCCTAGCTAACCGTTTTCAACGCTGGGGTATGAATCGGCCGTTGGCGGTCAGTAGCGTGTTTTTAGTTTTGCTTATCGTGCTGGTGGTGAGCCTACTGATATTGATCCCGCTGCTTGTCCAACAGCTTAAACAGCTGGGCGAGGCCGTTCCCAGTATCTTCAATTGGGTAGAAAGCGTCCTCGCCCCTCAGGTGCAGGAGTGGACAGGCTACGACTTAACGGCTGAGTTAACCAATGCGCGCGAAACGCTGGTGGAAAACTGGCGAGATGCCGGCGGTTATCTAGCCCAGGCGCTCGGCCAAATAGGCCGTTCCGGTATGGCTTTTGTATCCTGGATTACCTATGTGGCGTTGATTCCTGTCGTTACCTTCTATTTACTCTTGGACTGGAACCGACTGCTGAGCAGCATCGCCAATCTTGTGCCACGCCAGTGGGCCGACGATACGTTTCGCTTAGCGCGTCGCTGCGATGAAGTGCTGTCCTCGTTCCTACGCGGTCAGCTGCTGGTTATGCTCTGCTTAGGGGTGATTTATGCGTTGGGCCTAACCCTGATGGGGCTCAATTTTGGCTTGCTGATTGGCTTTGTCTCGGGGTTGGTAAGCATCGTGCCGTTCTTGGGTTTTATTGTTGGTTTAGTCATTGCCCTGGTGGTCGCGCTATTCCAGTACGCTACCTGGTGGGCAGTGTTAGGCGTCATCTTGGTATTCAGTATTGGCCAAATGGCAGAGAGCGTGATTCTTCAGCCTAAATTGCTGGGCGATAAGATTGGCTTGCACCCGGTCGCGGTTATTTTTGCCGTGCTTGCCGGAGGCAGCCTGTTTGGGCTGACAGGGGTGTTATTAGCCCTGCCAGTCGCCGCGGTGATTCTCGTTTTACTAAAGGAAGTAAAAGTTCGCTATCAGGACAGCGAGCTATACGACGATAAAAATACCGACAAGCCGTCGGCCATAATTGAGGTCAGTTCTTCGTACCATGATGAGCTGGGACAGCGTGATGAATGGGAGTCACCATGAGCCGAATACCGGCACAGCTTCCCCTGGGGATAGGGCTGCGTGATGATGCAACCTTTGATAATTATTATGTGGCGCGGACCAATGCGCCGCTGGTCGAGCACCTTATTCAGCAGTTAAAGCCAGAAGGTGAGCAGTTTCTGTATATCTGGGGAGCGCCAGGCGTGGGGCGCAGCCATTTGCTACAGGCCGCCTGTCATGCAGCGTCAGACGCGGATAGGCGCGCCCTTTACTTACCGTTAAACGACTTAGGCCACTTTCCACCCTTGATGCTTGAAGATATTGAGCGCTTGGATATTGTGGCTATCGATGATTTGGAGTGCGTGATTGGCCGTAAACGCTGGGAAGAGGCGCTGTTCCATGCCTTTAACCGGCTAAGGGATGCAGGCAAAAAATTGCTGATTGCGGCCAGTGCGTCGCCGCGTCAGTTAAACGTGGTGCTACCTGATCTAGCCTCGCGATTGACCTGGGGCGTTACCTTTCACGTTAACGCATTAGAGGATGACAATGAGCGCTTGGCGGCCCTAAAGTTGCGTGCCAGCGTGAGAGGCATGCAGCTGCCCGACGATGTGGGACGCTATATATTGCACCGTGGCCCCCGCGAGTTAGCTGAACTGTGCCGGGCGGTGGAAACTTTGGATAAAGCATCGCTGTCTGCCAAGCGAAAGCTGACCATCCCGTTCGTGAAATCGGCGCTCGGTTGGTAAGTCACTTGTTGGCGCCACTCTTAAAATTAAAAAAAACGCCGCCGATGACATAGAGCCATCGGCGGCGTTTTGGACTGTGAAGTGCTATTTAAGCGCTTACATCAAGATAAGCCGCTTTAAGCGGTTTTGCTCATCTTGCTAGCGGCTGTTTGCGCTTGCTTGACATTGTCTTCGGTAATTTTCTGGCTTTTCTGAATAAAGTCTTGCTGAAGCGATACGACTTTATCGGCGTCGCCCTTAGCGCGCTCGGCCAATTCTTTTACCACGTTCTGCTGACCTTCCATATAGCTGCGCAGCCCTTCGGGGTCTTTGATGTCCATCATCTGACGCATCTGAGCAATGCCGGTATCAACATAGGCCTTGCTGGCATCCATTTGCGCATTGAGCATTTTTTCGCTGTAATCAATACTCAGCGCCATGTAAGCACGTACGGGTGCCATAAACATATTGTCAAACTGCTGGTTCATTTCGTTAGTATTTAGTGTACGCATCGTCATACCCTCCAGGGTTTAGTCTTGCCAAAAGCAGCTATCCAGAGGTTGGCGCTGCTTATTGAGTGAGTCACTTTTTGACCAATCTTGCGATGCAGCATAACAACTGTTTTTGTGCAGTGCAACATTTGGTTTTTGGCCTTTTAAAGTGCGCGGGGTAAGGACATGTTTACCCGTATGGTTTAACCAGCTAGCTTGAAAGTAGGAAAGGTGACATTAGCTAGCGAACGATCGGTTGGCTACGCGCTCAGATAAGCATCACTATTAATCTCACTGATGGGAGAAAGAGCAATGGCAACACGGATGGAACGCGATAGCATGGGCGAATTAGAAGTGCCTTCTGAGGCGCTTTACGGGGCCCAAACCCAGCGGGCAATTAATAATTTTCCGGTGTCACATGCCCCGATGCCGACGGCCTTCATTCATGCCGTCACCCGAATTAAACTCGCTGCAGCCCGGGCTAACCAGACACTGGGAGGCCTTGATAAGGAGCGCGCGGAAGCGATCCAGACGGCGGCTCGAGCCGTATTGTCCGGCAAGCACGACCAGCACTTTCCCATTGACGTATTTCAAACCGGTTCGGGCACCTCTACCAATATGAACGTGAACGAGGTGTTGGCGACCCTCGCCAGCCGTGAGGGCGTTGAAGTGACGCCGAACGACCACGTTAATATGGGGCAGTCGAGTAACGATGTTATCCCGACCGCTATCCACCTCTCCGCGGCCATTGCTGTGCATGAATCCCTGCGCCCAGCGCTCGTTCATCTGCGCGATACCATTGACCAGCGCGCCAGCGAGCTTAGCCATGTGGTAAAAACAGGGCGAACGCATCTTATGGATGCCATGCCGCTGCGCATGGATCAAGAGCTAGGTGCTTGGTCGAGCCAAGTCAATCAAGCCATTGAGCGGTTTGATAGCGCTATGAAAAGGCTGTGCCGGTTAGCCCAGGGGGGGACGGCCGTGGGGACCGGTATTAATGCCCCCAACGGCTTCGCTGAGCAGGTAGCCCAAGAGTTAAGCGAGCAGACAGGGTTGATGTTCACCCCCAACGACAGTTTTTTTGCCAGCCTCTCCTCCCAGGATGCCGCTGTGGAACTTTCCGGGCAGTTGAAAGGGTTAGCCTGCGTGATTATGAAGATTGCCAATGACCTGCGCTGGATGAATTCAGGACCGCTGGCGGGGCTAGGGGAAATTGAGCTTGAAGCGCTGCAGCCAGGCAGCTCGATCATGCCGGGTAAGGTTAACCCTGTTATCCCTGAATCAGCGGCGCAGGCGGCCGCTCAAGTCATCGGGCTGGATACCGCGATAACCGTCGCCGGGCAAAGCGGCAACTTCCAGTTGAATGTGATGCTGCCGTTGGTAGCATCAAATCTGCTTTCGTCAATTAGTTTGATGAGCAATACCGCACGACTGTTGGCGGACCGAGCAATTGCCACCTTTAAGGTGCGTGAAGACAATCTACAGGGCCCGTTGGCGAGAAATCCCATTTTGGTAACGGCGTTAAATGGGGTTATTGGCTATAACGCCGCCGCCGCCATTGCCAAAGAGGCCTACCAAGCGGGACGGCCGATTATCGAGGTAGCGGAAGAGAAGACTGATCTCGACCGGGAAACGCTGGAGCGTTTGCTGGACCCGAGCGTGCTAACGCAAGGCGGTATCCCCGAGTAACACGCTTGAGACGGCTGGCTGGGGGTGGTACTTCGAACGGTTAGCTTGGTTGTGTTTCGTTTTTACCATCCTGAATGGTTTCGCTGGCTTCGTTATGCTCCCCAGTATCGGCTTCAGGATTTTCGTGTTCGTCTTGACGCGAGGGGCGATAGCAAAACGTAGCCAGCATGGGGAAGTGATCCGAGCCAAAGTATTCGAGGCGCTGCATATCCACCAGGGTAAAGTGCTCGGTCACGAAGATGTGATCAAGGGGCCAGCGCAACATTGCGTATTGGGCATGAAAGGTACTGAACAAGCCCCGCCCTCGGCGTGGGTCGAGCATGCCACCGACACGACAAAATAGCCGCGTCGTGCGTGACCAAGCCACATCGTTAAGGTCTCCAGCTACCAGCGTTGGTTGGGGGTCCTGGTGAATTTTCTTGCCTACCAGTAACAGCTCGGCATCGCGCCAAAGGGATTCCTCGCTTTCACTAGGGGCGGGTGGTCGTGGGTGTACGGCATAAAGACGCACGCTGTCGCCACTGGCAAGTGTAACGCGGGTATGAATAGACGGAATATCATCTTGAATCAGCCACTCGACTGAGGTGTTATTGAGCTCAAGGGACGAGTAGAGATGCATACCGTAAAGATTGTCGAGTGGGATTTTAACGCTATGCGGCCACCGCGCTGCTAAGGCCGGGTCTAGCTGATTCTGCCACCATTGGTCTGATTCAAGGGTTAGCACGATGTCAGGCTGGCGCTGATGAATCATATCAATGAGGGGTTGAGCTTGCCGGTTTGACGTCAGCACATTGGCGATCAGTAGCGTAATGGTTTTATCAGCGTCGTTACTGCTTGCCGCCTTGACCTGAACAGGCCATAGCTTCGTAAAGGGCAGTATGTAATAGCTTTGAATAAGCAAGCTGATTGCCGAGGCGAGTAGTGCGACCCATCGCCAAGGGCCAGGTTCAACCCAAATAGCCGCGACTATTCCGGTAACCAGCGCTAGGCAAGCGATTTGTAAGCGTGGAAATTCAAAGCTGCGGACCAACCACCAGTGCAGCTCGATGCGCGCAATGAGTGTGGCCAATAACAGTGCGATGGCGATGCTGCCTAGCAAAATACCCAGCATGGCTTATTCTCCTTATGAAATCGCCCAGGCCATTGAAGCACTTAGCCTAGCGGTAGAGGGATATAAGTGTCGAATGAAACGAGCGAATGGGAAATTTTTGAATCGCGCAGACAAGCCAGCCAGCGCAGGAAAATAGCTTGCAATTCAGGGGCGAGGGCGTAAAATACGCATCCGTTGCCTGGCTTGAAACTGCCTAAAAAACACAGCAGGACCATAGCTCAGTTGGTTAGAGCGCCACGTTGACATCGTGGAGGTCGGCGGTTCAAATCCGCCTGGTCCTACCAGCACATGCCAGTCACAATTTTTAGGACCATAGCTCAGTTGGTTAGAGCGCCACGTTGACATCGTGGAGGTCGGCGGTTCAAATCCGCCTGGTCCTACCAGATATTAAAAAACACCCCAGCCATTATTTGTCTGGGGTGTTTTTGTTGGTGCGTTACGCCGTTACTTTTAGCAGGTCGGGTAAATCAGTTTGGCGCATAAACGTCGCCATCAGCGTCTCTATACCCGCTTGGTCCTGCTCGGTGAAGCGCGCCTGCAAAGGGCTGTCCAGGTCAAGCACACCCCAGACAAGGCCATCCGCCACGATAGGCACCACTAGCTCGGAGCGCGAGTTGGCGTCGCAGGCAATGTGGTCGGCAACCGCATATACGTCGTCCACTCGCTGGGTGGCTTGCAAGCGAGCGGCAGCACCGCATACGCCTTTGCTAAACGGGATAGGGTGGCAGGCGGGCTGGCCTTGAAACGGTCCGAGACCTAACACGTCGAGCTGGCGCTGAAGATAAAAGCCTACCCAATTTAAGTCGCTAAGCTGCTGGTTAATAAACGCACAGGTTTGCGCGCTATTGGTCAGCCAATCGCGTGTGTCGAGCAGTGCTTCAAGCTGGCGGTTAAGCATGGGATAGTCAGCAGTGTTGTGCATAGGGCCTCTTTAACTCTGTTTTAACTCTGTTTTTTTAACGAACTAACGCAGCAGGCCGACACTTTTGCATGGTGGGTTACCTATGCGTGTCGGCCTGGTGTCATCTATTGATGGCTAATTCGCGGTATGGCTCAGCCAGTCTTGTTAAGACAGCACTACTCTGTCCAGCCTGGGACCGCGGCACCTTTAAATAACTCTTCAGCTTTTTCAATGACTTCATCACGCTGGTAGGCGTCGACCAGCTGTTGAATCTCTTCACGATCTTCATCGCCGTCGCGCACGGCGATCAGATTAACGTAAGGCGACTCTGGCCCTTCCTTGATCAATGCATCGTCCAGGCTTAAGCCAGCTGGCTGTGCGAACGTATTGTTGATAAAGGCCATATCGACATCAGGCAGCACGCGAGGCAGCTGTGCGGCTTCAATTTCACGAAAACGGAAATTGCGCGGGTTTTCAGCTATATCGATGGGGGTCGCTTCGAGGAATTCAGGATCGTTAAGGGTGATCAGGCCTTCGTTGTGCATCAAGATAAGCGCGCGACCTTCATTGGAAGGGTCGTTGGGCAGTGCGATTTGGGCACCGTCAGGCAAGTCGTCGATGCTGTCGTATTTTTCCGAGTAAGCGCCAATCGGGTATACGAAGGTATAACCGGCAATGGCCAAGTCATAACCACGGTCGTCGACCATCGACTGTAAGTAGGGTTTATGCTGGTAGGCGTTGGCGTCTAGGCTGCCATCGGCCAGGGCCACATTGGGGGTGACGTAATCAGTAAATTCAATGATTTCGACATCCAGGTCATAGTCTTCTTTGGCAATGCGCGCGGCGACTTCCATGATTTCGGTTTCGGGGCCGGCAACGGTGCCCATTTTGATGCTGTGGGTTTCAGCGTTAGCGACGTTCACCGCAAGGGCCAGGGCGGTAAGGCTACCCATAATCAGTTTTTGCATGAGGTATCTCCAGTGACGTTGTTGATAATAATATAATGATGCGGCAATAAAAAACCGTTGTCTAATGCATTTTTGTTATAACAGATTGCCGCTCGGTGGGCTGCTACTTACGGTCGCTTTTACGTACGAGGTAGTCGCCCAAGCTCTGAAAGCCTTGCACCATGACAACCAAAATGACCACCGTAATCATCATGATGGTGGGGTTGAAACGGTTATAGCCGTAGCGAATGCCTAAGTCGCCCAGGCCGCCGCCGCCTACGGCACCGGCCATGGCAGAGTAGCTGACCAGTGTCACAACGGTGATCGTCAAGCCGGTCATAATCCCGCCGCGCGCTTCTGGAATCAGTACCTTGGCAATAATTTGCCAAGGCGTTGCACCCATGGCCTGGGCGGCTTCAACTAACCCCGGCGAGATTTCATTTAGCGCCGCCTCGACCAGCCGAGCGACAAACGGAATAGCGGCAATCGTCAGTGGCACAGAGGCAGCGTTAATGCCGATCGAGGTGCCTACCAGCATGCGCGTAAAAGGGATGATCGCCACCATCAAAATAATAAACGGAATCGAGCGGCCGATATTGGTAATGATGCTTAGCACTTGATTAAGCAACGGTTTCGCCAATATTTGCCGCGGGCGCGTGACATAGAGCATAACGCCGAGGGGCAGGCCGACGAGCGTAGAAATAAACCCTGAAATGGCCACCATATAAAGGGTATCCAGCGTGGCCTGTAAAATTAGCTCAATCATTGCGCTGGACATGGCCGAGTACCTCTACTTGCAGTTGATGAGATTCAAGATAGTGCATGGCTTGCTGAGTTTGCGTCGGCGTGCCCAGCAGTTCCGCGATCATCAGGCCCAGGGTGCGCTCCTGAATCGACTCTACTTTGGCTTGTAAAATGCTGACATCGACCTCGCACTCCCGGGCCAGGCGCGAAATCAGCGGCGTTGAGACTGCATCGCCCGAGAACGTTAGGCGTACCACCGGGTGGGTGTTGTCGCCGGGGGCATCAAGAAGTCGTTCGATCAGCTCTTTGGGCGGTGTTAGCTGCAGGAAGTCGTTGAGAAACTCACGGCCCAGCTGGGTGCGCGGGGCGGTAAAGAAGTCGCCGACTTCCGAGTCCTCCACTAATTCGCCGTCCGAAATCAGGCTCACCCGGTGGCAAATCGATTTAACCACTTCCATCTCGTGGGTGATCAACAGGATGGTAATACCCAACTGATGATTAATATCACGCAGCAGCTCGAGTATTGAGCTGGTGGTTTGCGGGTCCAGGGCAGAGGTGGCTTCATCACAGAGCAATACCTGCGGCTTGCTGGCCAGCGCCCGAGCAATTGCGACCCGCTGCTTTTGACCGCCGGAAAGCTGAGCCGGGTATTGATTGGCTTTGTCAGCCAAGCCGACCATTTCCAGTAGCGGAATAACCCGGTCGCGCACGGTGTGGCGTTTTTGCCCCATCAGTTCAAGGGGCAGGGCGACGTTGTCAAATACCGTGCGTGTGGTAAGCAAATTGAAGTGCTGAAAAATCATGCCGATGCGATGGCGGGAGCGATTGAGTGCCGAGCGGCTCAAACGCGTCATTTCCTGGTCATCGACAATGACGCTGCCGCTAGTCGGGCGCTCTAATAGATTGACGCAGCGTATCAAAGTGGATTTGCCAGCGCCGGAGAGGCCAATAACACCGTGAATCGTACCCTTGGGGACGGTGAGGCTGGCATTTTTTAGCGCATGAACGGCATGGGTGCGACTGCCCTTGTGGCTACTGAAATAGGTTTTGCTGACATTGCGAAGTTCAATCATTGCGTCTGCCTTACCGTTAGGCCGTAGACGGAGTGCGGGGGTGCAAGCTTAAGGCGGGTTAAAATAGGCTGAAACACAAAAAAGCCACCCTGGTGGGTGGCCATCAACGCTGGACACACCCTTTTAGCTGCACTTTACCAGGTCAGTAACCAGTACAAAGCCAATGACCTAGCAGACGCCCGCAATATGGGTACAAATCGGCGTCGTTACAATCGGGCAAATACTTTAAAGAGAGCCAGCCATTTAGTCAATTATTGGCGGCTTATTTTATGGTTTATGAGCTATTAATAGCGTTATTGACTAAAATATATAGCTTTTAAAGCTATTAGTGCTGCTTCTGACGTTGAGCATTGGTGTGTTTGGTTAGCCGTTTTATTTTCCTCAAGAGGTAAAAACAGGGTCAATGTGAATATCACCGCGCTGAAGACTGCACAATGGTGAGGCACCAGTAGTAAGCTTGCTGGATTGAACCTTTGTTTTTTACGGCTGAAGGGAGAAAGGGCGTTATGTTTACCGGTATTGTGCAGGGCGTAGCCAAGGTAGTGGCGGTCCACGAATTAGAGGCGTTTCGCGTGCACGTGTTGGAAATGCCGCCCTTGATGCGTGATGGGCTTGAAATGGGGGCATCGGTGGCGCACAACGGTGTTTGTTTGACCGTCACCGCGATTGAAGGCGACCGCGTGAGTTTTGATTTGATGCGTGAAACCTTGCGATTGACCAATCTTGGTGCAATTACCCCTGGGCAATGCGTCAATATAGAGCGTGCGGCGCGTTTTGGTGATGAGATTGGTGGGCACTCCATGTCGGGGCATATCATCTCAATGGCCGAAGTGGTGGCCATTGAAGAGGCGCCGAACAACCGCCGGCTGTGGTTTGCTCTGCCGGAAAGGCTGGGCCGGTTCGTGTTTGAAAAAGGCTATATCGGGGTGGACGGTATCAGCTTGACCATTGGTGACGTACGCCACGTTGAGCGCGGCGGGGTGGAGTTCAGCGTCAATTTAATCCCGGAAACACTAACACGCACTATCTTACAAGACCGAGCCCCGGGCGATCAGGTCAACATTGAAATTGATCCGCAAACCCAGGTGATTGTTGAAACCGTCGAGCGCGTGCTGGCACAGCAAAAAGTGGCACCGTAGCTTCGCTAGCGAGTTTATTTACTTTCTTGTTGACCGATCGGTTAGGTCATGGCCTAAAGATTGCTTGGGCATATAACAGCGGGACTGTTTCATAACAGCGGGTCCCGCTTTCGTTAGTCGCCATAATGAGGCGCTCGCATCGCTGCGAGCGTTTCGGTAGTATGTGCGGCTTTTCTCGGCACCAGAACGCACGCTCATGTGTAAGGATAAGAAGATTCATGAAACGTCTGGATAGTTATTTCAAGCTCACTGAGCACAATACCAACGTCAAAACAGAAGTTATTGCCGGGATTACCACTTTCCTGACGATGGCCTACATCATCTTTGTTAACCCGAGCATTCTTTCCGAAGCCGGTATGGACGCGGGGGCGGTGTTTGTTGCTACCTGCCTAGCCGCCGCTATTGGCTGTTTGATAATGGGGTTATGGGCAAATTACCCGATTGCCCAAGCGCCGGGTATGGGCTTGAACGCCTTTTTCACCTATGGCGTGGTGCTGGGCATGGGATATACCTGGGAGGCGGCCTTGGGGGCGGTTTTCTTCTCCGGTCTAACGTTCTTTTTACTCAGTATTTTTAAAATACGCGAGTGGATTATTAACGCTATCCCGATGACGCTGCGCTTGGGTATCGCCGCGGGTATCGGTTTGTTCTTGGCCATGATTGCGCTTAAAAACGCTGGCATTGTGGTGGCCGACCCCGCTACTTTCGTGACGCTGGGGGATCTCTCGCAGCCGTCGGCCATTTATGCGTTGCTGGGCTTCTTCGTGATCACCGCGCTGTCTTATTTAAGAGTGACCGGTGCGGTGATGATTGGCATTTTGGGCATCACCGTCATTGCCATACTGCTGGGCCACAATGAGTATGGCGGTCTGATGTCGATGCCGCCGTCGATTGCGCCGACCTTTATGGCCATGGATTTGGTGGGCGCGCTGGATGTGGCGATGCTCAGCGTGATTTTTGCCTTCCTGTTTGTCGACCTGTTCGACACCTCCGGCACGCTGATAGGCGTTGCCCATCGCGGTAAACTGCTGGATAAAGACGGCAAAATGCCGCGCATTGGTCGCGCCATGATGGCCGACAGCACCGCGTCGATGGCCGGTGCTGTGTTGGGTACCTCGACAACCACTAGCTATATTGAATCAACGGCGGGTATTGCGTCGGGTGGGCGTACCGGTTTGACCGCCGTGGTGGTAGCTGGCATGTTCCTGATTAGCCTATTCTTTGCGCCGCTGGCGGGCTCCATTCCGGCTTACGCGACGGCGGGCGCGCTGCTTTATGTGGCCGTATTGATGACGGGTAGCTTAGCGCATGCCGATTGGGACGACCCCACTGAAGCTGCACCGGTGCTTATTGCTGCCCTGGCGATGCCGTTGACGTTTTCGATTGCGGAAGGTATCGCACTCGGCTTTATCAGCTACGTGGCGATTAAAACGTTAGCCGGCCGCTTCAAAGATTTGAACCCGGCGGTGATCATTTTAGCGCTGGTGTTTGCGGCAAGATTCCTGTTCATGGGGTGATTGGCCCCTGACCCTTTTTTATTACTCAATGAGAGACGCGATGAGCATTTACGGCGACTACATTAAGTCCGTTATCCGCACGGTTCCCGATTGGCCTGAGCAGGGCGTGAATTTTCGCGATATCACCCCCTTGCTGCAAAATAGCGCTGCCTTTCGCAAGCTGATCGATAGCTTCGTACACCGTTATCAGGAAATGAACCTGGATGCCATCGCGGCTATTGATGCGCGTGGTTTTATTATTGGCGCGCCGCTCGCTTATGAGTTGGGCTGCAGCTTTGTGCCGGTACGTAAAAAGGGCAAGCTGCCCTTCAAGACTATCAGCGAGACTTATAAGCTGGAGTACGGGCATTCGGAAGTAGAGCTGCACGCCGATGCGTTCCAACAAGATGATCGTATTCTGCTGATGGATGATCTGATCGCTACCGGCGGCACCATGCTGGCAGCGGCCAATTTAATTCAGCGCAGCGGTGGTCAGGTGGTCGAAACAGCCACCATTATTGACCTGCCTGAGCTGGGTGGTGCGCAGAAAATTCGTGATGCGGGTTACAGCGTATTTGCGGTTTGTTCCTTCAACGAAAACGAGTAATCCGCCATGAGCAGCGACCGCTACCATCAACATTTTACTGTTTCCTGGGATCAGTTGCACCGCGATGTCCGCACCCTTTGCCACCAGATGATCGAGCGGGATTTTAAAGGCATCGTCGCGATTACTCGCGGTGGCTTAATTCCCGCCGCGCTCATTGCCCGGGAGCTGAATATCCGCCTGATCGATACCGTGTGCATTAAAAGCTACGACCATATGGATCAAGGCGGCCTGGATATTATGAAGGGCGTCGATCACGACGGTGATGGCTGGCTGCTCGTGGATGACCTAGTGGATACCGGGAAAACGGCCCGCGCGGTGCGTAAAATGCTGCCCAAGGCGCATTTTGTGACTATCTATGCCAAGCCAGACGGTCGTCCGTTGGTGGATCAATACCTGACGGAAGTGGGCCAGCAGTGCTGGATCCAGTTTCCTTGGGACATGGGCATTGCTTACGTTGAGCCGCTTGTTGACCAAATGAAGAGGTAATGATGGCCAATCCACTTCCCGACGATTGGAACCAGTGGCTGGGCAGTGAGTTCCAGGCTGACTATATGCGCGCGCTCAAGGATTTTTTGGCGCAGCAGAAAGCGGCCAAAAAAACCATTTATCCGCACTCCTCGCAATGGTTCCGCGCTTTTGAGCTGACGCCGTTGAGTGACGTTAAGGTGGTCATTTTAGGCCAGGATCCTTATCACGGTCCGGATCAGGCTCACGGTCTGTGCTTTTCCGTACAGCCTGGGGTTCCGGTGCCGCCGTCGCTGGCCAATATTTATAAAGAATTGGCCGCCGATGTGGGGTTTACCCCTGTGAGTCACGGTTGCCTGGAGGCCTGGGCAAAGCAGGGCGTGCTGCTATTAAACACCTCGCTCACTGTGGAGCAGGGTAACGCGGCGTCGCATCGCGGTAAGGGGTGGGAGCCGTTCACTGACCGTGCGATTGAGACCGTCAGCCAGCATGCGCCGCCGTGTGTGTTTCTGCTATGGGGCAGCCATGCGCGCCAGAAAAAGGCGTTAATCGACCCGCAGCGCCATTTAATACTCGAAGCGCCGCACCCTTCACCGCTCTCTGCGCACCGGGGCTTTTTTGGTACCCGGCATTTTTCTCAGGCCAATCAATTCCTGCAAGCCCAGGGGCGGGCCCCCATTGAGTGGCAATTGCCGGAAACCCCTTAACCTTGCAAGTGGTTGCGGGTAGAATACGCGCAATTTTGCGCCTAGCTGATGCAGCTCTGGTTGTCATTCTGAACCCCCTGCAGTGAGGAAGTCCCATGAGTGTTTACGCCATTAACCATCCGCTTGTTCAGCATAAGCTGGGTCTGATGCGCGAAGTGGATCTTAGCACCAAGAGCTTTCGTGAGCTGGCAGGTGAAGTCGCCAAGCTGTTGACCTACGAAGCCACCAAAGGCCTGGAGCTGGAAGATCATGAAATCCAGGGATGGAACGGCGAGCCGATTGCCACCCAGCGTTTGAAGGGAAAAAAAGTCACGGTCGTGCCGATTCTGCGTGCCGGGCTCGGCATGTTAGAAGGCGTGACGGATTTGATCCCCAGTGCGCGGGTTAGCGTTGTTGGCCTTTACCGCGATGAAGAGACGCTTCAGCCGGTGCCTTACTTTGCCAAGTTTGCAAACGACATCAAAGAGCGCATGGCGATTGTGATTGACCCCATGCTCGCCACCGGCGGTTCGATGGTGGCAACGCTGGACATGCTACGCGAGCGCGGCTGCGAGCATATGAAGGTGATTGTGCTCGTCGCCGCGCCTGAAGGGATCAAGCGGGTGCAGGCAGCGTATCCGGATATAGAGATTTACACGGCCTCGATTGACGACCGCCTGGATGAAAATGGCTATATCGTTCCGGGCCTTGGTGACGCTGGCGATAAGATTTTTGGAACGCGCTGAGCGTCCTTCGACACATTGCCCCTTGCGCTTCGCGCTAGGGGCATTTTTTTGCCCTATTATTCGCAACCTTTTAGGAGTTCTCTCATGAGTGACACCGCCAGTAAGGCTGATTCGTGGCTTAAACTGCTGCTAACCGGCGCGCAAATGCTGTTTGTGGCGTTTGGTGCCCTGGTGCTGGTGCCGCTTTTGACCGGGCTTGACCCCAGCGTTGCGCTATTTACGGCCGGGGCAGGTACGCTGGTGTTTCATGCGGTCACTAAGCAGAGTGTGCCGGTGTTTTTAGCCTCATCGTTTGCGTTTATTGCGCCTATTCAGGGCTCCATTGCGAGTTTTGGCGTGTCCGCCACAATGGGCGGGCTAATGGCAGCGGGGCTGGTCTATGTGGGCATTTCACAGGCGGTGCGGCTGAAAGGCACCGCCTGGCTACATCGTTTGCTGCCAGCGGTCGTTGTAGGGCCAGTGATTATGGTGATCGGCTTGGCGCTAGCGCCGGTAGCGGTGAGCATGGCGACCGGTGAAAACAGCGATAATATTGGCTATGGGCTGGCCATCTTTCTTTCCATGACCAGCTTGCTAGTCACCCTGGTGCTTGCTGTGTTCGGTCGCGGCTTGCTGCGTCTGGTGCCGATTGTCGGTGGTATCGTTACCGGCTATGGCTTGGCGTTGCTAATGGGCGTGGTGGACTTTACCCCGGTGCGCGAGGCGGCGTGGCTATCGGTACCCGGCTTTACGGCCCCCAGTTTTCATTGGGCGGCTATCCTATTTATGATTCCGGTCGCGATTGCCCCAGCGGTCGAGCATATCGGAGACATGGTTGCCATTGGCTCGGTGACGCGCAAAAATTACCTTGAAAAACCCGGCTTACACCGTACTTTACTCGGCGATGGGCTGGCGACCAGCGTTGCGGCGCTGCTGGGTGGCCCGCCGAATACGACCTACTCGGAAGTCACCGGCGCGGTAACGCTGACCCGCGCGTTTAATCCCAAATACATGGTCGTGGCCGCGATTATCGCCATCGTGCTGGCTTTTGTCTCTAAACTGGGGGCGCTGTTGCAAACCATTCCCGCCCCGGTGATGGGGGGGATTATGACGCTGCTGTTTGGTTCTATCGCAGTGGTCGGTATGAACACGCTGGTGCGCGCCGGGCAATCACTGACCGCGCCGCGTAACTTGGTCGTGGTCTCGCTAATACTGGTCTTTGGTATAGGCGGTATGCAGTTTGGCGGTGGTCAGTTTACCCTGCAAGGTGTCAGCTTGGCTGCCCTGGTCGGAATTGCGTTGAACTGGCTATTACCCAGAGAGCAAGAGGGCGAGTAACCTCTTGAGGGCGCAGTAAGCGTCGCTTGGGGCGTCAATAGGAGTATCAGTTATGGCTAATCAATTAAGCGCCTCTTTTCCCGTGCTGGGGATTGCTGCCTGGAGCGGCACCGGCAAAACGACGCTGTTAGAGAAACTGCTGCCGCGTTTGGGCGAGCATGGCCTAAACGTCGCCGTGATTAAGCATGCGCATCACTCATTTGAGGTGGATAAGCCCGGTAAAGATAGTTACAAGCTGCGCCGCGCGGGTGCCGCACCGGTGCTGGTAGCCTCCCATCAGCGGTTTGCCCTGATGCAGGAAACGCCTGACCAAACCGAGCCGGATTTAGCGCAGCTGCTTACCTTTATGGTGCCGCACAAGCCGGACCTAGTAATTGTGGAGGGCTTTAAAGCCTGGCCGATTCCCAAGCTGGTGCTTTACCGTGCGGGGATTGGCGATGCGGCTATTTTAACCGGTCCATGGGTTGAGGCCGTCGCGCTCAGTGGGCCGCCGCCTTTTGACTTGGCGGCAGCAGTGACCCAGTTAAATCTTGACGATAGCGAATCGATTGTCCACTGGATAAAAGCCTGGGTAGGCGCGGAAAACGCTAAGTTGGCATCATGCACTTAGTCTTCAATGCTTGGTCTTAAATGCCTGGTCTTCAATACGTTGTTTTCGACACCTAGTCTTCAAGCTCTCAGTCTTTAAAACCAGTCTACAAAAACCAGTCTTCAAAACAGGAACGGTAACCACATGCAATTAACCCACCTCAATACCCGTGGCGAAGCCAATATGGTGGATGTCGGCGATAAACAGGAAACACGTCGCGAAGCAGTTGCTTCGGGGCGCATTGTCATGCAACCGGAAACGCTGAAATTGCTTGGCGACGGTGAATTACCCAAGGGCGATGTGATTGCCACGGCGCGTATTGCGGGCATTCAGGCGGCAAAACGCACCCACGAACTGATCCCTCTCTGCCATGCTTTGGCGCTTTCGAAAGTATCGGTTGAGTTTGAAATCGACGTTGCTGAAAGCTGTGTCAACGTTACCTCCCTGTGTCGCTTAAACGGTCGTACCGGGGTGGAAATGGAAGCGCTTACCGCGGTGTCGGTTGCCTGTTTAACGCTTTACGATATGTGTAAAGCGGTAGATAAAAATATGCATATCGAGGCTATTCAACTCGATAGTAAGCACGGCGGACAGCGCGGCGATTACCAGCGTCTTAGCGCACATACGCCCATTGTGACGGGTGAAGGCGCAGCGGGTGAGGTAACTTTAGGCCAGCGCTGCTCCTCACCCTGCGTGCGCGTTAAATTTTTAGCCGAACTGCGCGAGCGGGTCGGGGAAAGCGAGGCGGTGGTGAGTTTGGATCAACTAACCAGCCGTGATATTAGCGGGTTGAAAGCGACCCTGGCGGCCCGCGATGAGCGATTTAAACAATTAACCGACCAACGTACGCTGTGCGCGATTAACCAAGTAATGGCAAACGATGACGCATTAGTGACCGATGATGACGAAGTGGCGTTTTTCCCACCGGTCACTGGGGGGTAGTGTGGATGGCAAATGTGGATATTAAGGTGGCGATTCAAGCCGCGCCTTTCGCAATGGGGTACGGCTATGACGATACATTAGCCGGGCGCAGCGATATCGGGGCCATCGTCAGCTTTACCGGCCTGGTGCGCGATTTTAATGAAACGCCCGAGGTCACAGGGTTGACCCTGGAACACTACCCCGGCATGACAGAACGTACGCTGACGGAAATTGGTGAACAGGCATGGCAGCGCTGGTCGCTGCAGGCAGTGCGTATTATCCACCGGGTCGGTTATTTGGCGCCGGGCGATCCCATTGTGCGCGTGCTAGTCGCCAGCGCCCATCGTCGCGAAGCGTTTGAAGCCTGCGATTTCATTATGGATTTTCTAAAAACTCAGGCGCCTTTCTGGAAGAAAGAGCACTCTACCCAGGGCGAGTACTGGGTCAAGGAGCGCCACTCCGACCAGCAGGATGCAGCGCGCTGGCGTTAATGTTTGAGCCAGAGTGAGTGATCTTTTAGCGATAGGTGGCGTTATCCAAGCGGACGTCCTCGGGCATTTCGGCGGCCATAATCTGCAGGTGTACGTCGGGCAGGTGCTGCATGTGTTCCGCCAGCCAGTGAACCAGGCGGGGCTGCAACGCATGGCGCAGATCGGCAAGGGTATCGGCGGTAATCTCCTCAAGCTGATCATCCAGCCAGTCGCTAAAGCTGTCTTCATCCAGCGGGCTCGCCCCGGAGGAATCCAGCATCAAACGGCCAATGCGTGCCCAGCCGGTGTCCGTTGCGGTCACCGGCAGCGCTAAGTATAGACTGCCGCGGCGTGCGGTGGTGATGTTACTTTCTAGCCCTGGGTGGGGCACCACACTGTTCTGGGCGATGATGCAGGGGGGCTGCGGATAGCGTGCCTCACAGCGCAGGCCATGGCTGTCGAAGCTCAGCAAATCACCATTGACCGGCGCTAACGGCGCCTGGATATCCATTTGCTGAGCAATCGCCTGATGGGCTTGCTGATGACGCGCCTCGCCATGTACGGGCATAAGATGCTTCGGCCTGACCCATTGATAGAGTTTAATCAACTCCTCACGGGCGGGGTGCCCGGTGGCATGCAGCTCAGGGTGATTGACTTCGTCATAGAGCCGTACACCCAAGTGTGCTAAACGCTTTTTGAGTTGTTCAATGGGGCGTTCATTGCCTGGAATGGCCTTGGCCGAAAAAATAACGTTATCGCCAGACTGTAGATCAACAAACGGGTGGCTGCCCTGGGCGAGACGTTGCAGCGCTGCCCGAGGCTCACCCTGGCTTCCGGTGGCGATAATCACTACCTCATCGGGGGGTAAATAACCCAGGTCGTGATTGGGTACCAGAGGGGGTAAATCATCCATGTAGCCAAGCCCTCGTGCCACGCTCACCATGCGCTCCATAGAGCGGCCCATTAAACTGATCCGCCGTCCACACTGCTGGGCGGCGCGACCAATGGCAAGCACTCGCGCCAGGTTGCTGGCAAAGCAAGACACCACGACGCGGCCTGTGCAGTGAGCGATGGTTTTGGTCAGTGCCCGGGCGACATCCCCCTCGCTGCCGGAGTGACCGGGAATAGGCGCGTTAGTGGAGTCGCCGACTAATAAATCGATCGGTGCAAGGGCCCGGAATTGAGCGGCACCCATCGGCGTACCGATCAGCGGCTCCGGGTCGAGCTTCCAATCGCCGGTATGTAAAACACGGTATCCCCCGACCATCATCATCAAGGCACAGCTTTCAGGAATCGAGTGCGTTAGCGGTAAGTAGCGAAGCGTGAATGGGCCGCTCTCAAGCGCCTCGCCGGGTTCAATGACCTGAATGGCGTCACTGCTCAGCTGATGCTCGGCAAATTTTAGCCGTAACAGACCCGCCGCCAGCGGGGTGGCATAAATTGGGCAGTTCCACAGCGGCCACAGCCAGGCAACCGCGCCAATGTGGTCTTCGTGACCATGGGTAATAAACAGTGCTTTAGGTATAATGTTCAGCGCTTTGGGAGTGTCGAGATTAGGCACCTGAAGCGGCGAATTGGGCAGATCCTGGCGAATAATCATGCCGCAGTCGACGGCGATCCAGTGATCGTCATACCCATAGAGCGTTAGATTCATACCAATCTCACCGCATCCCCCTAGCGGCAGCAAGCGCAGCGGTGGTCGACGGCGGGGACGAATTTGAACGCGTGGTGAATACATTAGTTATGAAAAGCCTAAAAAGTAATGTTTCAACTATACGGAAGGCAGGAGCGGCTAACAATCATCCTGGGCCTTCCGTTACACTGGCCCCCTCATTTACATCCCAAGTCGCTGGTTCGCGGTTTTTCATACGTAGCGTTGCAATAGATCAAGAGTAGCTAACATGTCACATTATTATCGTTTAGTCGTGTCCTGCCCTGACCGGGTAGGCATTGTTGCCAGCGTGTCGAGTTTTATTGCCCAGCAGGGCGGTTCCATTACCGAAGCAAGCCAGCATTCTGATTTGGAAACCGGCTGCTTTTTTATGCGTTATGAAATTTTAGCGGATTCGGTAGGCATGTCGGTGGAGGCGCTACGTGCTGCGTTTGAGCCCGTGGCTAACGAGTTCAATATGCAGTGGGCGCTAGTAGATACCCAAACGCGTCGGCGTGTGGTGCTCATGGTGTCGCGTGAGTCGCACTGCCTCGTCGACCTGCTTTACCGTTGGCAGGTGGGTGAATTGGACTGTGACATTGTCGGCGTTATCTCCAACCACGATGATATGCGCTCGCTCACCGAGTGGTACGGCATTCCTTACCACCATGTGCCGGTTAACCCCGACGATAAGCAGGCATCGTTTGCCCAGGTGCAGGCTGAAATCGATAGCGCCCGCGCCGATTGCGTTGTACTGGCGCGCTATATGCAAATTCTACCGCCCGAACTATGCGCGCGTTATGCGGGTAGGGTGATCAATATTCATCATAGCTTTTTACCCTCGTTTGCTGGCGCCAAGCCCTATCATCAAGCCTATCAGCGCGGCGTTAAACTGATTGGCGCCACTTGCCACTACGTGACCGAGGAACTCGACGCTGGGCCGATCATTGAGCAGGATATCCATCGCGTGAGCCACTGCCATACGCCGACTGATTTAGTACGCTTTGGGCGTGATGTCGAAAAAGCTGTTCTCGCACGGGGCTTACGTTGGCATTTGCAAGATCGCGTGCTGGTTCACGGCAATAAAACGGTTGTTTTCAGCTAACGGTAGCCAATCAGAGAGGTCGTCATGTCATTTGCACAAAGCGTGTTAGCGCCCTGGGCACTGCTACTGACCTCGCTACTCTCGTTAGTAGTGATGACGTGGGTGCTTTGGCGGCGGCCTTGGCAGGCGTTGGTCGAAGATACCGCGCTTCAGCACCGCTGGTTGGGTGCCACGCTGGCGGTAGCCTTGATGTGGCAACTACGCGCTCAGGCGGTCGACTGGCTAACGCTGCACCTTGTTTTTACCGTGTTGATGACCCTGGTCTTCAAGGTGCCGTTAGCCCTGATAAGTAACGTGCTGATTAATGTGACCATGGTGGTGATTGGGCGCAACGAATGGATGCTGCTAGGGGCTAACGTACTGGTCACGGGCATTGTGCCTGCCGCGGTGATTGGCACCGTATGGCGACTGGTAGATCGCCGCCTGCCGGATAATTTGATGGTGTTTCTATTTGCCTGCGGCTTTTTCGGGGCAGCGCTGGCAACGCTGGGGGGAGGTCTGGCGGCGGTACTGTTGATTATCGTCGCGGGAACTGACCCTGAAGCGATCTATCTGGCCCAGGAATATGCGCGCTTTTTACCGTTGCTAATGCCTTCAGAAGCGTTTATTACCGGCATGCTGCTGAGCATTCTGCTGGTTTACCATCCGAACTGGGTGGCCACCTTTAATGACCACCGTTATATCGATTTGCAGTAGCGTCTAAGCAAGCGCCAGGCACCACTTTTTGAATTCTGAAGCTCAGCCCAGCGCTTGGCCGTTGCCACCGCGAATAACCCCAACGCCGACGCCTTCGATATCAAGCGACTGTGAGCGCAGGTCGATTTCGATGGGATCGAATTCAGAGTTTTCCGCATACAACGTCACCTGATGCCCCTGGCGTTTGAAGCGTTTAACCGTCACTTCATCGTCCAAGCGGGCAACAACGATTTGCCCGTCGCGTACCCGTTCTGTGCGGTGCACCGCCAGCAGGTCGCCCTCTAAAATGCCAATATCCTTCATGGATAGACCCCGCACGCGCAGCAGGTAATCGGCTTTTGGGGTGAAGTACTCGGCTGGCAGCGGGCAGTAGCGATCGATATGCTCAGCGGCCAAAATAGGGCTGCCTGCCGCCACTTCGCCAATGACCGGGAGGCCGGTATGAAGCGGCGTCTCAAGGTTAGCGGGGACGGCACTGGCGGCGGTGTCCAAGGCTTCCTGCGGTTCTTGATTGGGCAAGCGAATGCCGCGTGACGTGTTGCGGATAATGCGAATAACGCCCTTACGCTCTAGTGCGCGCAGGTGCTCCTCGGCGGCATTGGGGGAGCGGAAGCCCAGCGCCTTGGCGATTTCAGCCCGTGTCGGCGGGTAGCCAAATTCGCCCATGGTTTTAACTATAAAATCAAATACATGCTGTTGGCGAGCGGTTAGCGGACGCGACATACCAGACTCCAAAAAAGTGAATAGACAATAACAAGGTAAATGGCAACTTAGTCGATAAGTGGTTAAGTATACAGTATGTTCCTCTATCCAGTATATGCTCTATTGATGTGCAAATGGTCGCCCTCTGGCAATTTGACTAATCGTTTGAAACTGCTTGTTTGCTTACGTATGGCCGATTATTTCGTTAACAAATCAAGCGTTGAGACAGCCAACGTTGTAGCATAGTATTTTGAGATGTTTTAAACACCTGTTTCCCTGGAGAGCGCAATGGCTCAATCTGACACAGTGACACGTATTCTCGATACCGCTGAAGTGCTGTTTGCCGAGCGCGGTTTTGCGGAAACCTCGTTGCGCAACATCACCAGTAAAGCGCGCGTTAACTTAGCCGCTGTGAATTATCATTTTGGTTCCAAGAAAGCGCTTATTCAGGCCGTATTTTCACGCTATCTAGACCCCTTTACCCAACGTTTTCACACCGCCCTTGACGACCTTGAAAAACAGCATGCCGGGCGTGTCATCCCCTTAGAAACCCTGCTTGAAACCATGGCGACCACTGTCCTGGCAGTGCCCGCCGAGCGCAACAGCCTAAAAGTATTCATGCGTTTGCTGGGGTTGGCCTATAGTCAAGCTCAGGGACATCTAAGGCGGCATATTCAGCAGGAGTATGGCGGCGTGTTTACGCGCTTCACCGAGCTGGTTCGCAAAGCCACCCCCGAGCTACCCGACGTCGAACGCTTTTGGCGTCTACACTTTATGCTGGGCACGGTGATTTTTACCCTGTCGGGGCTCGATGCACTGCGTGATATTGCCGAAAAGGATTATCACGAACAGGTCAGCGTGCGAGATTTGGTTAGACGGCTGCGGCCAGTCGTGGTGGCAGCCATGAATGCGCCGTTACCGCTCTCAATAGAAGAAGGAATTCATGCGAACGCCCAGGCTAGCTGAGCTCCCCCCCACTGAAAATATCTGGCTGGAAATCGATACAGCTCAACAGCAGCTACGCTGCTGGGAGGGCGTTACAGTGCGCTATGAGTGTGCCATCTCTTCGGGTTCAGCAGGGGTCGGGGAACTTAATGGCAGCGGCAAGACTCCCCACGGCTGGCACTATGTGCGCGCCGCCATTGGTGAAGGTATGCCGGAAAATGCGGTGTTTCGCGGTCGGCGATGGACAGGGGAAGTGTTTACCGCGGCGTTAGCCGAAACTCACCCTGAGCGCGATTGGATTTTGACCCGTATCCTGTGGCTGTGCGGATTGGAAAAGGGCGTCAACCGCGGCGGTCAGGTCGATTCTCAGCGGCGCTATATTTATCTGCATGGCACCTCACCTGACCAACCCATGGGGGTGGCTGCCTCCCATGGCTGTATCCGTTTACGTAACAGTGACCTGTTAACTGTTTTTGCGTTAGCGCAGCCGGGTACCTCCGTTTGGTTACACGGCGGTCGGCAGTGCTTTGATTAATCAGTTTTTGACACCGCTGGACGATCGTCTAGAATCTTCCTCCCTTTTATTGGACCTATCACCATGACTCAACCGTTAGGCCCGGTCATGCTCGACCTGGAAGGCCCAAAATTGACGGCCGCCGAAAAACGTTTGCTGCTTGAACCCACCGTCGGCGGGGTGGTTTTGTTTGCCCGCAATGTCGAAAATGGCTATCAGGTACGCAAGCTGTGTAGCGACATTCGCCGTATACGTGCTGATTTATTGCTGGCGGTTGACCAGGAGGGCGGGCGTGTTCAGCGTATTAAAGAGGGCTTAACGCGCCTTCCGCCAATGGCACGTATCGGCGAGTGTTATCGCGCTAACCCTGCCGATGGCCTGGCATTAGCAAAAGACGCTGGCTGGCTATTGGGCATGGAGATGGCCGCCTGCGGGCTGGATTTAAGTTTTGCTCCCGTGTTGGATGTGGAAAGTGGTCTATCCAGCGTTATTGGCGACCGTAGTTTTAGCAGTGACCCACAGCATGTGGCCCAGCTGGGCAGCGCTTTTATTCACGGGCTTCACGATGCTGGTATGGCAGCGGTAGGCAAACATTTCCCCGGTCATGGTGGGGTAGCGGCCGACTCTCACGTCGCGCTGCCGGTAGATGACCGACCGCTGGAAGTGATTAAACAGCACGATCTTGTGCCTTTTGCCCACTTAGCCGGGCAATTGGACGGCGTCATGCCCGCCCACGTTATTTACCGTGCCTTTGACTCGCGCCCTGCGGGGTTCTCACCTAGCTGGTTGGGGATGTTACGCGAGTCGCTGGGGTTTAAGGGCTGTGTTTTTTCTGATGATTTAAGTATGGCCGGCGCTCACGAAGCAGGTGAGCCCAAGGAGCGCGCGCGCGCCGCATTAGCTGCCGGCTGCGATATGCTGCTGGTATGTAATGATCGCAACGCCGCGCTTGACGTAATGGACGTATGCCAAGGGATCAATACCAAGCGTCCGGCTAAGTTACGTTACGGCCGTGCTCGACCTGATTTGGATGCGTTGAGCGCGCTCGGTCGTTGGCGTCGCGCCCACGCTAAGCTAGAGGCGCTGGCGGATAACCCAAAGCCAAGCAGCGAATGACATTCGTCACCTGAATATAGATGAGCCAAGATGATTAAGGCTTTTAACCCGCCGTGGAGTTGGTAGATGTCAACGTTGGATAAGCAAGCATTAGCGTCATTAGACTCGATGCGCGAATTAATGGATAACGCCGACTGCTTAATTTCTCAACAGGAAGTAGAGCGGGCGCTTGATCGCATGGCGGAAGCCATCACCAATGACCTGGGTGATAAACTGCCGGTTTTTTACTGCGTGATGAATGGGGGGTTGATTACCACCGGGCATCTGCTCACCCGCTTGGGCTTTCCGCTGGAAGTGGATTATTTGCACGCGACGCGTTACCGCAACGAGCTGCGCGGCGGCGAGCTGTTTTGGCGCGTCTCGCCAGAGGTGCCGATGGCCGGCCGCCACGTGGTGATTGTCGATGACATCTTGGATGAAGGGGCAACGCTGGCAGCCATTTTGGCTTACTGCAAAGAAGCCCAGGCAGCCAGCGTGACCACGGCGGTGCTGGTGGACAAGCAGCACAGTCGCAAAGCGGTGCCTGGTCTCAAGGCCGATTACTGCAGCCTAGAGGTGGCCGACCGCTATGTGTTTGGCTTTGGGATGGACTACAAAGGTTACTGGCGCAACGCACCGGGTATTTTTGCCCCGAAAGGTATGTGATTTAACCCAGAGGCTGCAGGGCTAGCGGGGCGAAAAGCGCCTTACTAGCCCGGTTTCGGCAATCATGCGCGTGGAAATCTCTTCCACTGAGAAGCGCGTCGCATCGATGAACGGGATATGCATGGTGCGGTAAAGTGATTCTGCCTGTTCGACTTCCTGCAGGCACTGGTCCATGGAGCTATAGCGACTGTTGGGACGCCGTTCGTTACGAATAGCGGCTAAACGACGTGCATCAATGGTCAAGCCAAACAGCTTATGGCGATGCGGCGCGAGCGCCTTGGGCAGTTTGAGCATGCCGTCTTCATCTAAATCGTCTTCTGTGAGCGGGTAGTTGGCTGCTCGAATGCCAAACTGCAGGGCGAGATACAGCGAGGTGGGCGTTTTGCCGCAGCGCGAAACGCCCACCAGGATGATATCGGCTTTATCGTATTGATGGGTGCGCGCGCCGTCGTCGTTATCCAACGCGAAGTGCACCGAATGGATACGATCCATATACACATCGTCGCTGCCAATCGAGTGAGTACGCCCAACGCTATACGACGAGTGGGTATCCAATTCCTGTTCCAAAGGCTCCAGAAAGGTTGAAAAAATATCAACTTTGAAACCTGACGCCTGACGGATGACGTTGCGAATTTGCTGATCGACAATGGTGTCGATAATGATCGGCCGATGTCCGTCGCGGTTCGCCGTCGCTTCGATAATTTCAGCTAATGCCTGGGCTTTATCCAGGGTATCGATATAAGGCTTGGTCAGCATATTGATCTCAACGTCGCTGAACTGGGCCAACAGGCTGCGACCTAAGCTTTCCGCCGTAATACCGGTGCCATCAGAAATAAAAAACGCCGTACGCTTCATAACGAAATCCACAGGTGAGTAATCCAACTATTGTGTCCCGAGTGGTTGGTTAGCACAACTTTTCTGGGGCCCAGGCATCGGCAACTGCGGCCGACTACATAACGGGCCTAAAAAGCGCGGTTGTTGTAAAAATCCTCCATCCACTTCGCTGTTAGACCAATGGCGAATACCTTGCCGCGGTGCTAGTGTGTCCCAGTTAATAATCCATGGCCCATGGTCTTAATGCCCATATCAGTGGCTGTGTCGATCTCTAAGAGCGAGGGGGTTACGTGGAAGAGTACATTCTGTGGTTCGATCAGCTGGGCATGGCGGACGTCGAGCGCGTGGGAGGTAAAAACGCCTCGCTAGGGGAAATGATCTCCAATCTGTCCGGTGCTGGCGTGACCGTGCCCGGTGGCTTTGCTACCACGGCCCATGCATACCGCGAATTTCTCTCCCATGAAGGGTTAAACGCGCGCATCAATGCAACGCTAGACCGCTTGGATGTCGACGATGTTAAGGCCTTGGCCGAAGCCGGCCGCAATATACGTCAGTGGATTATTGAGACACCGCTGCCTCCCACCTTTGAAGCCGCCCTGCGCGATGCTTACGGCCAGCTGCAGCAGCAACATCCGCAATTAAAAGTGGCCGTGCGCAGTTCGGCCACCGCCGAAGACTTACCCGACGCCTCTTTTGCTGGCCAGCAGGAAACTTTTCTTAATATCGAAGGCTTCGACAATATCAAGCGTGCCGTGCACGAAGTCTTTGCTTCGCTGTTTAACGACCGTGCGATCTCGTACCGCGTGCACCGTGGCTATGCCCATGAAAATGTTGCCTTATCAGCCGGCGTGCAGAAAATGGTGCGTTCGGAGATCGGTGCCTCGGGCGTTATGTTTACCTTGGATACCGAGTCTGGCTTTCGCGATGCGGTTTTCGTCACCGCCTCCTGGGGCTTGGGTGAAACCGTGGTGCAAGGCGCGGTGAACCCGGACGAATTCTATGTGCATAAGCCAACGTTAGCTGCAGGCCGCCCGGCGGTACTGCGCCGCAACTTGGGGTCTAAGCTGATCAAGATGGTGTACGGCCAGGACACCAGCGCGGGTAAATCGGTGGAAACCGTCGACGTGCCGCATGGCGACAGAAGCCGTTTCTGCCTGAATGATCAGCAAGTGATGGACCTGGCGCGCCAAGCAATGACGATTGAAGCGCATTACCAGCGGCCCATGGATATCGAATGGGCCCTGGATGGCGACGATGGTGAGCTGTATATCGTTCAGGCGCGTCCTGAAACCGTGGTTTCCCAGCAGGAAGGCGGCAAGCTTGAGCGTTTCCAGCTGCGTGAAAAAGGCCGCACGTTAATCACTGGCCGTGCGATTGGCCAGCGCATTGGCCGGGGTACTGTCAAAGTCGTGCTGAGTCCTGACGATATGGACAAAATTCATGATGGCGATATTTTGGTCACTGATATGACCGATCCCGATTGGGAGCCGATCATGAAACGCGCCTCCGCCATTGTGACTAACCGCGGCGGGCGTACCTGCCATGCCGCCATTATCGCCCGTGAGTTGGGGATTCCCGCGGTAGTGGGCTGTGGCGATGCAACGACCCAATTGCAGGAAGGAATCGATGTAACCATCTCGTGTGCGGAGGGGGATACCGGTAATGTCTACGCAGGGCTGTTGGACTTTGACTGCAAAGTTTCCAGTGTCGATGCCATGCCGGAAATCCCTTTTAAAATCATGATGAATGTGGGCAACCCCGACCGCGCCTTCGGATTTGCCAGCCTGCCCCATGCAGGCGTTGGGCTGGCGCGTCTCGAATTCATCATTAACCGCATGATCGGTGTCCACCCCAAAGCGCTGTTGGAGTATGCGACGCTGCCGGTGGACTTACAGCAGATTATCGATTTACGTACCGCCGGCTATGCCGATCCGGTCAGTTTCTACGTCGATAAACTGGTCGAAGGGATCTCCACGCTAGCGGCAGCGTTTCACCCCCAGCGGGTGATCGTGCGGCTGTCAGACTTTAAGTCCAACGAATACGAAAACCTGATTGGCGGCAAGCTTTACGAGCCGGGCGAAGAGAACCCCATGCTGGGCTTTAGGGGCGCGTCGCGCTACATTTCAGAAGCTTTCCGGCCCTGCTTTGAACTCGAGTGCCGGGCGCTGAAGCGGGTGCGCGAGGAAATGGGCTTCGAGAATATCGAAATCATGGTGCCCTTTGTGCGTACTACCGAGGAAGCGCGCGAGGTAGTAGAGCTGCTGGCGGCCAATGGCCTCGAGCGTGGCGGCCCCACAGGCTTGAAAGTGATTATGATGTGCGAGCTGCCCGCCAATGCGCTGCTGGCCGACGAGTTCCTAGAGTATTTTGACGGTTTCTCAATCGGCTCCAATGACTTAACCCAGTTAACGTTAGGGTTGGATCGTGACTCGGGTATTGTGGCGCATCTGTTTGACGAGCGTAATGGAGCGGTTAAAAAGCTCCTGGCCATGGCCATTCAAGCCTGTAAGGCTAAGGGCAAGTATGTCGGCATCTGCGGGCAAGGGCCGTCAGACCATCCGGACCTGGCTAAGTGGTTAATGGAGCAGGGTATTGACTCTGTGTCGCTCAACCCGGATGCGGTATTGGAAACTTGGTTTATGCTCGCAGGGCAAACAATCGAGTAATGGCGTTAAGCCAAGTCGTTATCTGACGCCCGGCCATTGTGCCGGGCGTCGTTGTTTTTATAGGCTACTCTTCTGGAGTGGTTTGTTCATTGGTCATGGAGAGCGCTGAGATGTCACCAAAATCGGTTAGGTTCGCGTTACCCGTTCTGCTGGTAGCGCCGTTATACAGCTGGGGGTTTAGCTATGAGATACCCGCAATTTCCCCCGAGAGCGAGTCTGGCTACGAGGAGAAGCCCGGTTGGGAGGCTGAGTCATTCGCCGTCGCTGCGGCCAATCCGTTAGCGACCGACGCCGGTTACCAAGTGCTTAAAGCCGGTGGCAACGCCATTGACGCGACCGTTGCGGTGCAGATGGTGCTTAACCTGGTAGAGCCGCAGTCAAGCGGTATCGGCGGCGGCGCTTTTTTGATGCATTACGACGGGGCTGACGTGCGCGCCTACGATGGCCGTGAAACGGCGCCGCAAGGCGTCAACGGGGCGCTTTTTTTCGCCGATGGCGAGCCCTTAGCGTTTAACGAAGCCGTGGTGAGTGGCCTTTCGGTAGGGGTGCCGGGTACCTTGCGTATGCTAGAAAAGGCGCACGCCGAGCACGGTGAATTGTCCTGGGAAGCGCTGTTTACGCCGGCGATTACGTTAGCCGAGGAGGGCTTTGCCGTGAGCAACCGTTTGCATACCAGCCTTGCGAACGATGAGTACCTGCGCCAGGACTCACTGGCGAGTCAGTTTTATTACGATGCGGAAGGGGAGCCTATCGCCGTCGGTGAAACGCTCAAAAACCCAGCCCTGGCCGATATTTTTCGCCGCGTGGCAGCGCAAGGCAGTGCTGCCCTGTATGAAGGGGACGTCGCGGAAGATATCGCGGAGCGCGTTCAGAACCACCCAGAGCGCCCCGGTGAATTGATGCTTGAGGATATAAGTGGCTACGAGGCGCTTGAGCGCGAGCCACTCTGCACGCCCTGGCAGCAGTGGGAAGTGTGCGGCTTTCCACCGCCTTCCTCGGGCCATCTCACCGTGATGCAGATTTTGGGCCTGCTCGATCAGCAGCCGCTACTTGAAGCACCACTGGATGATGGTGCTCCCAGCAGCGGGTGGCTGCACCAGTTTTTAGAAGCGTCGCGCCTGGCCTTTGCCGACCGCGGCCGCTACATCGCCGACCCTGATTTTGTCGAAGCGCCGGGTGGTGACTGGTCAACAATGCTGGCCCCCGACTATCTTGAGCAGCGCAGTGAGCTAATAGAAGAAACCAGCATGGGCGACACGGCCAAGCCGGGTAACCCAGGCGAATTAGCGGTTAGCTGGGCCTCTCAGCCCGAGCAACCTGAGTACGGGACGAGCCATATCAGCATTATTGATGCAGATGGCAACGCAGTGGCCATGACAACCACGATTGAGCAGGCGTTTGGCTCGCGGATTATGTCCGATGGGGGGACGGGGTTAGCCGGTGGGTTCTTGCTCAATAATGAGCTAACCGATTTCTCCTTTGAACCGGAAGTAGACGGTGAGCCGGTAGCCAATCGGGTAGAAGCGGGCAAACGACCACGCTCCAGCATGAGCCCGACCCTGGTGTTTGATCAGGACAGCGGTGAGCTGGTAGCCAGCCTGGGCTCGCCTGGCGGTGCCGCGATTATTCACTACACGGCACGCACCTTAGTCGCCCTGCGTGACTGGGGATTAAATGCCCAGGAAGCGTTGAACCTGCCCCATGCCATTACCCTAGGCGGCGACGTGTTTGTTGAAGAAGGTCGTTTTTCTGAAGCAACGCTAGAGGGCTTGCGCGAACGCGGCCATACGGTCAGCGAACGGAAGTTAACCAGCGGCCTTCAGGCGATTAGGCGCCTTGAAGATGGCAGCCTGTTTGGCGGGGCCGACCCCCGGCGTGAAGGCGTGGTGAGGGGCGATTAGTCAGCCTTTATTGACGTAGCCAGTTGCGCAGCTTTACCAGCATCAAGGCACCGTCGCTTAACGCCCGGCGGTCTTGTATGAGCGCCGTTAAACGGTCTGGGTAGTCGGTGATAATCGCATCGACGCCCAGATCAATTAGCGCCGACATGCGGGCGCGATCATTGACTGTCCACGCGTGTATTTGGTAGCCGTACAGCCTTGCTAAGCGAATTTCCCCTGGCGTAATGCGGTTATGCCGTAGCCCGAGGGCATCAAAATCACGCCGGTTCAGCGTCCCGGGTAAAATCAGCTGGGCCAGTAGCGTCACACGCAGCTCGGGTACGCGTTCATCGAGATAGGCCAGCAAAGAGGGCGACATGGTTGCCATGCGCATGGCTAACAGCGTATGGGGAAAACCGCACTCAGCGTAGCCATCGAAGGCGTTTTGCTGGGTTGCCCAGCAACGATAGCGCACGTCGTTTTCGGCGTTTAAGGTCTCAATCACCGCGTTGGCCAGTACCTGCGCTTGGCCGGGCAGCGGCTTGATATCGATCATTAAACCCGCTTGGCCTCGCACCCGTTCGAGTGCTTCGTCTAATCCGGGAATAGGTTCATTCTGAAAGGGGTTGCCAAACCAGCTGCCGACGTCGAATTGACTGAGCTCTTCTCGGGTTAGTTCGCCAAATTCGCGGTTATCGCCGGTGAGCCTTGCCAAGCTGCGGTCATGGTAGAGCATTACCTGTTGGTCTTTGCTCAGGCGCACGTCGATTTCAATATAGTCGGCGCCATCAATGAGCGACTGGTCGATGGCAGCCAGCGTGTTTTCAGGGGCTACCATGGAGCTACCCCGGTGAGCAATCACGGCAACATTGTCGCGTATTTCAAAACTATTGAGTACCCACCACGCTTGCAGGCCCGCAAAGATAAGCACGCTAAGTTCCACCGCCCAGGCAAGCCTGCCCGCGTTGAAGTCTTCAGATGGCGCCGCTGGGCGAGGTTGGTGATGCGCCAGCTGCATATAAAGGCAGGCTGACAACAGCGCATTCGTCGCGATACCCACAAAGGTAATGGCTAAAGTGACCAGCACATAGCCAATCAAATACGCCAGCATCGCGGGAATAAGCACGGCGTTGTGCTCAGGTAGCCACCACAGCAGCGGCGTGAAGAGTTGGTCAAACAGCAGAGTGGCAAAAAACGGTAGGCTAATAATAATCACTAGCAGCAAGAGTACCGCAGCACCAATGGAGCGGCGCCAGCCGCGGGTCAGCATAACGCTGCGCTTTAACGCTCGCCAAGGGCTGTCGTTTTCCAGCGCCACTAACGGCAGCGCTAATAGCCAGCGTAAATAGAGCCACGCGGCGGCCCATAGCCAAAGGGCGACGAGCGGCAGCGCGCAGCCAAGGAAATACCATAGCACTGGCGGGCGCACGCGCTGCGAATAATACGGGTCTATGCCACTTAGCCAGACGTCGTAAAGCCATGCAAGCCCGGCCATAAAGGGCGCCAGTAGCAATAAATGCGTGCCTACCTGAAGAATCACCAGACCCGCTAGGGCGGGCAGTCGACGCGTGCTTAGCCAGAGCGCTTCAAGGGCCAGTCGGTAGTGGTTATCGCGGGGTCTCACGGCCACCTGGAGCATGCCCGCCTGCTGCCAGTAAATAACCAGAAAAGCGAAGCCAAGCCCCACCAGCATGCCCAGCAACCCTAGCGGGCTAAATAGCAGCGCAATTAACGCATCATTGGTGACCACGGTGCGGTTGAGTCGGGCGAGCAGCCAACGAACCACCCAGGTAATGGCCGGCAGCAGCAGTGCTGAGGCCAGTAGGGTGAAAAACAGGTGGTAGGCGATCAGAGGGCGAAGGTGATCGCGCAGCGTGCGCAGTAAGGCAGAGCCAAGATAGGTCAAAGGCTGCATCGTCATAAAACGGTAAGAATGAGCCTCCAGGGTGGCAGTATGCACCACGCCTGGCAAGGGGGCTCTTTTGAGACAAACGGCATTAATGCAGAGTCGATGTTAAGAAAGCGGCAGCTCATGCTCGGTAACAATAATGCCGTTGTTATCGGCATACAGCCATTGGCCGGGCTGAAGGGTAACACCGGCAAAGGTAACGTCGATATCGCGCTGACCTTCACCACGTTTTTCACTTTTGCGCGGATGGCTGCCCAGCGCTTGAACGCCTAAGGGGAGCGTGGCGAGTATATCCACATCGCGCACGCAGCCATACATGACGACCCCCGCCCAGCCGTTGGCGACGGCTTGCTCTGCCAGCATGTCGCCGAGCATGGCACAACGGGGTGAGCCACCGGCGTCGACCACCAACACTGCCCCGTTACCCGGTTCAGCAACTGCTTGTTTGACCATGGAGTTGTCTTCAAAACACTTAATCGTACGAATAGTGCCACAAAAGGCTTCAAGCCCGCCAAAATTTGCAAACAGCGGTTCAAGCACCGCGACCTCGGGATGGGCATCGCATAGGTCCGGGGTCACTATGTGAGTGGTGGTCGTCATCATCGGCTCCTTGTTGTCTAAATCGATAAGCAGATAGTCGCAAAAAAACGCCCCGTCTGTCGAAGACAGGCGGGGCGTTCGGTCATCGACTCAGCAAATGCGACGAGTCACGTTCGCTGTGATGGTGCGAGCATCGGCGATGGGGCAGTCTAACTCAAGTGCTAATCAAGTGCTAAATTAGGCTTCTTGAGCGACCGGTATCACGTTTGAGGCGATTTTTTGATACTCCTCAATTTCGTGAAAATTCATATAACGATAAATCTCGCCCGCCATAGCGTCAAACTCTCCCATATACCGCTGGTACTCTTCAACGCTGGGCAGGCGTCCTTCTACGGCGGCAACGGCGGCCAGCTCTGCCGAGGCGAGGTACACATTGGCACCATCGCCCAGGCGATTCGGGAAGTTACGTGTAGACGTAGACACCACGGTGCTCTTGGCAGCAACGCGGGCCTGGTTACCCATACACAGTGAACAACCCGGCATTTCCATCCGTGCGCCGGCGCGGCCGTAAATACCGTAGTAGCCTTCTGCTGTCAGCTGATGCTGATCCATTTTTGTGGGTGGTGCCAGCCACAGCCGGGTTTTTAAACTGCCAGCGGGCTGCTTTTCAAGCAGTTTGCCGGCGGCCCGGAAGTGGCCGATGTTGGTCATGCATGAGCCGATAAAGACTTCATCGATTTTCTGGCCTGCCACTTCAGACAGCAGGCGCGCATCGTCTGGGTCGTTCGGCGCACACAGCACTGGCTCTTTGATTTCAGCCAGATCAATTTCGATAATTTCAGTGTATTCGGCGTCCTGGTCAGCACGCATCAAGCTGGGGTCAGCCAGCCATGCTTCCATCCCTTCGATACGGCGACTAATAGTGCGCTCATCGCCATAGCCGTTGCCCATCATCCACTTCAATAACGTAATGTTGGATTTCAGGTACTGGGAAACGCTCTCGTCTGACAGCGTAATGGTACAGCCAGCGGCAGAACGCTCGGCGGACGCGTCAGAAAGCTCAAAGGCCTGCTCGACGGTCAGGTCTTCCAGACCTTCAATTTCCAACACCCGCCCGGAGAAGGCGTTAATCTTGTTGGATTTATCGACGGTCAGCAAGCCCTGCTTGATAGCGTAGAGCGGAATAGCATGAACCAGGTCGCGCAGCGTAACGCCCGGCTGGCGCTTGCCTTTAAAGCGCACCAATACCGACTCTGGCATATCCAGCGGCATCACACCGGTGGCGGCGGCAAAGGCCACCAGGCCTGAACCGGCGGGGAAGGAGATACCAAGCGGGAAACGGGTGTGCGAGTCACCACCGGTGCCAACGGTATCCGGCAGCAACATGCGGTTTAGCCAGCTGTGGATGATACCGTCGCCGGGACGCAGCGAAACGCCGCCACGGTTCATAATAAAGTCGGGCAGGGTGTGGTGCGTATCCACGTCGACCGGTTTCGGGTAGGCGGCCGTGTGGCAAAAAGACTGCATGACCAGGTCTGCCTGAAAGCCCAGGCAGGCAAGGTCTTTCAGTTCGTCACGGGTCATCGGGCCGGTGGTGTCTTGCGAGCCAACGGTGGTCATCTTGGGTTCGCAGTACATGCCGGGGCGCACGCCGTCCAAGCCGCAGGCTTTGCCGACCATTTTTTGCGCTAAGGTGAAGCCTTTGCCGGTGTCTTTGGGTTGGTCAGGCAGGCGGAAAACGTCAGACGCTGGCAAGCCAAGCGATTCACGCGCCTTGCCGGTGAGGCCGCGGCCAATGATCAAGGGAATACGGCCACCGGCGCGCACTTCATCCAGGATCAGCTGCGTTTTGAGTTCAAAGGTGGTAATAACATCGTCGCTATCGTGCTTACAGACTTTGCCTGCGTAAGGGTAAACGTCGATGACATCGCCCATGTGCAGGTTAGCAACGTCCATCTCAACCGGCAGGGCACCGGAATCTTCCATGGTGTTAAAGAAGATCGGCGCAATTTTGTTACCAAAGCAGAAACCGCCAGCGCGCTTGTTGGGGGCGTAAGGAATATCGTCGCCAAAGAACCAAAGCACGGAGTTGGTGGCTGACTTACGCGATGAGCCGGTGCCGACAACGTCACCCACATAAACGACGGGGAAACCTTTGGCTTTAACGTCTTCGATCTGCTTGAGCGGCCCTGTGGTGCCTGGGGCAACCGGCTCAATGCCGTCACGCGCGTTTTTGAGCATGGCATTGGCGTGCAGCGGAATGTCCGGGCGTGACCAGGCGTCTGGGGCGGGCGAGAGGTCATCGGTGTTGGTTTCGCCAGGCACTTTAAACACGCTCAGGGTGATCTTTTCCGCCAGCGCCGGTTTGGAGAGGAACCATTCTGCCTCAGCCCAGGATTGGATAACGTCTTTGGCGACGCTATTACCATTCTTGGCGCGCGTTTCCACGTCGTGGAAGGCATCGAACATCAGCAGGGTGTGCTTTAACTGCTCGCCAACTTCGTGGGCTAACGCTTCGTTGTCGAGTAGCTCCACCATGGAAACGATGTTATAGCCGCCCTGCATGGTGCCGAGCAGTTTAACCGCGTGCACTTTGTCAATCAGCGGGGAGGTCGCTTCGCCTTTGGCGATGGCGGTGAGAAAGCCGGCTTTTACATAAGCAGCTTCATCGACGCCCGGCGGTACCCGGTTAGTGATGAGGTCGAGAATGAATTCTTCTTCACCCGCCGGTGGTGCTTTCAGTAGCTCGACCAGCGCAGCAACTTTTTCGGCGGTTAAAGGCTTGGGTGGGACGCCTTCGGCGGCACGTTCCTCGACATGTTGGCGATAAGCTTCAAGCACGTTGGGCCCTCTCTTCTATGTTCTCATTTGCTTTTTGGTGACGGCCTAAACGTTGCGCGGTGTTGGCTGCGCGGTGTTAAAGAATGGCGCCGATCACATATGACATGCGCTTGACAAACAGCGTGTTGTCGGATGACTTGGATTCTACGCCAAACTGTCGACAATGTTAAGCTGGCAACCAGTGTGACGCCTTGTACTTTATGTTGATACAACCCCCTAAATGGATAGAAAAGCGCTTTTACTTGGTCGGCCGATTAAAAATCAAGCACGTTTTGCCTATGGTTGGCCAACCATATCTTGGCCAACCATAGGCGAGTGGGTGTGATTGTCGGTACCGCGCGTTACCATAGCGTTAATGCATCGCCTGAGCGGCGCTCTAGGGCGATGGAATTAGCGGCACTCTAGGGCGATTGAAGCAGTCCTGGTAAAGTCGCTGGAGCATTGTCAGGCGAGGTACTATATTAGTAACAATCAATTCAATGTATCGATTGTGAGTCGAAAACAGCAGGGAGCTAGGCGCCGCAGGGGCTTTTTGTTGTACAATAATGTGATGCAAGATCGTTAATGGTGATATTTTGATACAGTTAAGTACTTTGCCAACGGCCAGTCATACGCTCAACGCTGATGATCTTTTGCCTGAAAGTCTGCTGCAGTTTTTGGCCTGTGCGACGCCTCCGGCGTGGCTGCAATGGGCGCTGGATAACCCTGAAACGCTACTGATTGATCATGCTCAGTGCGAAAAAAAGGCGGCTTCCACAGCGATGAGCTTGCTCTATCGTTACGTCGATCAGCCGCTGCTGCTGAGTAAGATGTCGCAACTAGCGCGTGAAGAACTGCTGCATTTTGAACAGGTGGTGGCGTTGATGGCATCGCGGGGAATCGCCTACCGGCATTTAACCGCTTCGCGCTACGCCGAAGGACTTCGACAGCATGTGCGCAGCAACGACCCTGAGCGTCTCATCGATGTGTTAATTATCGGCGCCATCATTGAAGCGCGCAGCTGTGAGCGGTTTGCTTGCTTAATTCCTTATTTAGATGAAGAGCTTGCCAGGTTTTATCGCACTCTGGTGAAGTCAGAAGGGCGTCATTTCGAGGATTATTTGTTGCTTGCTCGTCAGCAGACCCCTCACTCGATTGATGAGCGGATCGCTTTTTTTGTGGCGCGTGAAGCGGAGCTAATTACTTCGCCCGATACGGCTTTTCGTTTTCATAGCGGTGTGCCAGCTTAAGCCGCTTAGCCCGGCAGGATGTAACCATGCGCGATGCTCGTGAGACCGACCAGTTAACCCTTTTTGGCCACTTTTCGCTCACCCAAGGCGAAGATGTACTCACTCATTTTAGCTACGATAAAGTCAAGGCGTTGCTGATTTATCTGCTGCTGCACCGTCAGCCAGTTAACCGGGCCGCCCTGGCAGAGCTGTTGTGGCCCGACCAAGGGCTATCCTCCGGTAGAACTAACCTGCGTCATGCATTGCACTGTTTGCGTCAGTCGCTGGGTGACAGCGCAGACCAGGTACTCAGCGTCTCTCGCCAGACCATTGCTTTTCAACTGCCGGCCCATTGGCAGGTCGATCTGCATACGTTACAGCAGCTACTCGAAGGGCCGCGCGATTTAGATACCCTTGAAGCGTTGATGTCCTGCTACCAGGGGGATCTGATTGAAGAACTTCAACTAGCCAGCTGTAGCGAATTTCAGCGCTGGTTAGTGCAGGTGCGTAACGAGTGGCGTCAGCGTGTGATTCGTTTTGCGGAACAAGTCCTTGAAGCCCACAGCGATGTGCCCGACCATATCCTGGAAACCCTGGTCAGCCGTTTCTCGGGGTATGGGCCTTTTCATGAGCGCTTGGTTCGCCAGCTGGCGGAGCAGAACCAAATGGCCGCGGCCCACGAACAGTACAATAGCTACTTACAACTATTGGCGCTGTCAGGGCAGCAGCCAGAGCCAAGCTTCTTGCAGTTGGCCAGCTACTGGTCCGATGGCCACCATGACCCGCGCATGATGAGCCCCCAAGGCGCCTTTTCCCGGGCGTTGGCGGCGGACAGCAAGCCCCTGCGTGAAGATGAAATTGAGCTGCGTCAGCTTTCCGTAATGGCTATCCGGCTGCGCTTAAAAGGCGAGTGGCAAGACCGGGCCGCGACGCGCAATTGTCTGGCGCTCCAGCTAGAGCTGTTGCGCTGGCTGGAGCAGCAGTGCCACCACTTAGGCGGTTTTTGGCTGCCGGGGGCCACCGGCGGCCTGGGGCTGGCCTGCTTTGGTACCCATGGGCCGACGCATCAACTGGCTGAACTGGTGGCGCTTTATGAGCACTGCCGCCAGGCGTTGCCCCAGGAGAGCGCTCGCCACTGGACGGGTGAGGGCGTGGTGCCACAATTTGAATTGGCCGCTGGGTTACACAGTGGGCGGGTGGTTTATCTACCCGAGCGACAGTTGGCCGACCCGTTGGGGCAAGTAACGCAAACTTCTTTAGAGATGATGAGCGCTGCAGAGGGCAGCGAGCTGGTTATCTCGCAAGAGGCCAGTCAGCACATGCCGCCTGCCCTGGATTTACAGCCGCGCTTGGTGTCGCGTTTGGTGGCCAGTGACGGTCGCGTGCGGTTACGAGCGCTGGTGTTGGGTCAAAACGAAGGCGGTCCCGATGCGCTACCGCCCAGTTTAGTCGGCCGTGAGACCTCGCTGCGAACGCTGCGTGATGCCTTGGCACGGGCAGGTATCGGTTTACGCCAGAGCGTCCTTGTGCGGGGTGCGTCTGGTATGGGTAAATCCGCGCTGATGGTCGGCTTTCGTCAGCTGGAGCTGAGTCGCGAAGCGGCTATTTGTTGGCAACCCACCACGCGTTTATCGGTGCTCGATCCTTACGGGGTCGCGCGCACGTTGGTCAGTTGGTATTTAAAACAAGAGTTAACCGCAGCGGCTATTCAGGCGCTACAGACAACGCTTGAGATGGACCCGCTGGATGCCGATCGCCAGCATTTGCTTGAGGAGGCGCTGGGTGTTCATGAAGTGCAAGAGATCACTCAGCTAGCCCAAAGTGGTGAAGCCGTTGAGCTGGTAGTGACGTTGTTGCACCGTTTAATCGAGCATCAGGCGACGACCCATACGCTGGTGCTGATGATTGATGATTTACAGTGGCTGGATGAGCCCTCCTTTAAAGTGTTGGCCGGGCTGCAAGCGCGTCTGCCTATCAATACTGCCTTTATGCTGGTGGCTAGCCACCATGGGCGCGAGCAGTTGCCCGTTAAGTTGCATTGGGATCAGCAAATTAGTTTGGGTAATCTGGATGCGTTGCAGTCAGCGCGGCTATTGTCGCAGCTGTCGCGCCGTTACCGTCTTCATTTGAGCCCGCGGTTGCGTAATCAAATTATTGAACGCTGCGACGGCGTACCGCTGTATATGCAGGAGATTTGCCGCCGCTTGGATATGGACCGCCGCGAAGGTCGCAGCGTCCAATTTGATGAACTGCCCAAAGGGCTGTTAGGTCTATTGGCAAGTCGGATTGATCAGCTGGAAGGCGATCGTGATATTGCCCATGTCGCTGCGGTGCTGGGTAAGCGCTTTCGCTTGGATTTCCTGCTGGAGTGCAGCGGTTGGGACAGCGGGCGCCTGAATCAAGCGCTTGAGCATATGCGGTTATTGGAAATTATCGAGCCCGTGGATAAAGACAGCGGCGAGCACGAGTACCAGTTTAGCCATCAGTTGTTGCAAGAAGCGGCCTACCTGTCTTGTCCGCGAGATGTGCGCGTAACGCTGCACCAGCAGGTGGTAACCTTAATTGAAGAGCGCTTCCCGGTATGGATGAGCCGCCACCCCGGCGATTTTGCTACCCATTTACGCCGCAGCGGCCACTATGCCCGTGGCGCACGTTATTTCGAGCTGGCCGCCCGAGAAGCCCTCAAAGTAAGCGCCAACCGAACCGCGCTGCGTATGGCCGATTTTGGCCTGGCGAGTTTGCGCCACGTCGAGCATGAGATTGAGCGTGAGGTGAGTCTGCTTACCGTGCGTGGTCAGGCGGCGTTCTCGCTAGAGGGGCACGGCTCGCCGACGGCACATGAAAGCTTCGTGCGTGCCCGCGAGCTGCTGCGTGAATCAGGTAGCGATAGCCTCGAAGACCCTGAAGATTTAGAGCAGATATTCCTGGTCAAGTGGGGTCTCTGGGTGGGGCGTAGCCAGCGCTATGCGCATGCGGATGCCTTTGCTTTGGCCTCTACGCTTGCTGACATTGCGGCACGGCTTGAAGACCCCCGCTATCGCCGCCTTGCCGACTACGCGCGTGCCAACTGTGAATATTGGGCCGGTCGTATCCAGCAGGCCCACGACCACCTCGATGAAATTGATCCGCTCAATGCGCCGATGATGATCGAATGGCTACCCTTCTCCGATCACCCGCAAGTCACTGCCGCTTGCTTCCAGGGCTGGGCGCTGTGCCTGCGCGGTGATTATCAGCGCGCCGAGCGCCAGGTGTCCGCAGCGATTCGGCTGGCAGAGAAGATTGCGCATCCAGGCTCCTTAGCGTTAGCGCTGCTGTTTGCCGCGGCGCTCTATCGGCAGCTAGGCCACGTTCATATGGCGGCTCGCTATGCCGAGCGGGCAGCCGCCATGACCGGCACCCCTGATCTGCAGCTATGGCAAATTGCCGCCCAATGCATTCTGGGCTGGCAGCAGGCCTTGTCGGGGGATGGCGCCGGGTTGGTTAAGTTGCGCGACAGCTTGGACCAGATGGCGGAGCTCAACGGTCGCGACCGCTATCAGCGCCCCGTCCTCTGGTACTCGGATGCCTGTATTGAACTGGGGGAGTTAAACGCTGCAGAAGATTACCTGGATCAATGCTTAGTAATTGCCCGTGAGCGCACCACGCTATTTCTGCCTGAGTTAGCTACCCAGCTGGCGAAGGTGCGTGATTTGCTCGGGCATCCGCCCAACGAAGTGAAAGCGCTCGCCGATATGGCGATTACTCAATCCCGCGAGCACGGTAATCGCCACCAGGAGCTGGCGGCCCTGGAGCTATGGCTGACGCGTATTGAGCCGAATGACCAGCAGGCCAAGGACAGGTTTCGGCGTTTATTGAGTGACGTCAGCAACAGCGACGCCCCGGTGCTAACCCGCTGGATCAGTTTGCTTGATCGTCGCCTGCCGCACCTGGTTAGCGTTGACGATTAGCCAGCCTCAAAGGCGATTAGAGCAGGCCCGCCTAGCGGGTATCCTGCTCTAACCATGTCAACGTCTCAAGCGCCTGCTCACGGTGTTCGCCGCACACGCTAGCGTCGAAGTTAAAGCGCTCGCACACGGCGGGCCGGCGCGGGTCGTTAAACAGTCGACATAAATTGTGCTCATCTAACTGGACGCAGCGAACGCCTGCCGGCTTGCCCTCAGGCATGCCGGGGATGGCTGAGCTAATTGAAGGCGCGATGCAGCAGGCACCACATCCCGCCCGACAGCCTTCACTCATGGCGTAACGCTTGGTGAAAACGTGGCGATAGCGCCTTTATTGATGCCCTCAAAGGCTTGAATACGCGTTGCGGCGCCGCTTTGCGTGGCCACCTCTTGGGCCAGCCAAGCGGCGATATTTTCCACCGTGGTCGGGCCAGGCAGTACCGCACACCGCGCCAGCGGCAGCGTGATCGAGAAGTCGCCTTGGGCAGCCTGATAACGACAGGTAAGGGTGTCGCTATCCTGGGCGGCGATGTCCGCTTGTTCGAGTAAATAGCGGTTATCCAGCCAGTCGGACCACTGCTGCTCAAGTAGCGGTTGACGCGTATCGCGTTGCCAAATATAAAGCCGTGAGCGGTGGCCATGGGCAATGCGCTGACAGTTGCCGATATGACGCTTTAGGCCGTGAGTGTAGCCATAGGCAGCGCCATTGATGGCCTCATCGCTAAGTGTCAGAGTGACTTGGTGAACATTATCGGGACGCTGCGTGGTCAGCTGCTGGCTTAAATACGTGGCGATGGTGTCGGGGGTAATCGTACGCCAGGGCAGTAGGCTAAACGCTTCTTTGGGTCCACGAACTTCCATGGAGTAGGGCGTTGTGGTGCGCACACACACGCCTTCAGGGCAATCCGTCACAGTGACCCCGGGCGCTTCAGTGGGTACCAGCAGGGTATGATCGAGCCCGCTATCCAGCGTGCGCTTGATCCAGGGTTTGACCTCGCCAAAATCGAACAGCATGCCGTCGTCGCCCAGCTCGCCATCCAATACCGCGTCAACCTGCCAGCTACAGCCGACCAGGCCGCGCTGGGGACACCAAAGCGAGACGTCTATGTGCGTCAGTTGGTTAACGAATAAAGCCATTAATCAAAACCTGCTAATTTGTGCATTTGCAGCGACAAACGCCACTGGGGATTAGCCATACAGTAGGCGGTCGTCTCGGCGACGGTGGTCTTATCCTGATTGAGCGGAGCAAGATCCATCGGCTGGAGAAAGAAGTGGCGAAAGCCAAGCGAGGCGAACTGCTCCGGGGGAGCGTCTGCCTGTGGGAAAACAAGCTTTAATTCATCGCCCTTCGTAACTACCAGAGAGTTGCCCCCTTTGGGGCTAACGCAAAGCCAGTCAATGCCTGGGGGCGGCGCTAGTGTACCGTTGGTCTCAACCGCCACTTCAAAGCCATGGCTGTGCAGCGTGGCAATCAATGCCGTATCGAGTTGCAGCAGCGGCTCCCCGCCGGTAAATACCACATAGGGTGTCGCAGAACGGGGCGTTGCATGCTGCGTTGCGATAGTGTTTTGTTCGGGCCATAGCGAAACGATATGCTCGGCAAGCGCGCTTGCACTGGCAAATTTACCGCCATTAATACCGTCGGTGCCGATAAAATCGGTATCGCAAAAGGTGCATTTAGCCGTTGCCCGATCGACGTCACGGCCCGACCACAGGTTGCAGCCGCTAAAACGACAAAAAACGCTTGCTCTGCCTGCCTGGGCGCCTTCCCCCTGTAGGGTATAAAAGGCTTCTTTGACCTGATACATCAGTGTTGGCCTGCTGCAGTGTTGGGGCTGTAAGCCAGGGGATCCGTCACCCCGTTGGCGGCAAAGGCGGCTAAACGTTCGTGGCAGCTGCCGCACACGCCGCAGGCAAGTTCACGGCCTTCATAGCATGTCCAGGTGTGCTGGTAATCCAAGCCCATGGCCAGGCCTTCACGCAGGATGTCGGCCTTACTTGTGTGTAAATAAGGGGCGTGTAGTGTGACTGGCTCGAAATTGGCAATGCCCGCTACCTGGTTCATGGCGTCAACGAACGCGGGGCGGCAGTCTGGGTAGAGAATATGGTCGCCGCCATGGGCACCGTAGTCGACTCGACTAGCGCCAATATTGACCGCTTTGGCAATCGCCAGCGACAGCAAAATCATATTACGATTGGGCACCACGGTAGCGCGAAGGTTGTCCGCAGCGTAGTCGCCTTGGGGCATTGCCTGGTCTGGGTTGGTGAGCGCTGAATTATCAATTAGGCTATGGATGGCGCGGATGTCCACCACTTGATGGGGCAGCCCCAGCGAAGTGCATACTTGGCGTGCAGTATCGAGTTCGCGGGCGTGGCGTTGGCCATAGTCGAACGAGAGCGCGTGTACGCTAAGTCCTTCACGCAGCGCGCGGTGCAGTAGCGTGAAAGAGTCCATTCCACCGGAATAAATAACCACGGTCGTCGTGGCGCTATCAGCAGCCACGGAGGGTGTTGATGACATGAGAAGACACTCTTTGTCGGAGAATTTATGAGTCGCGAGCAGCGATTAGCTGTCGCAGCGTTCCGGGGTCCGGTCCGGAAGGTCGGCAGTTTACGCAAAAGCCGTTAAGCTGACCAGTTCTAGCGTACATTCAAGCAAAATACTGGGTTGGCAGGCAGTATTAATATCAACATGCTAGGATAATCATCCACGCTGTTAGAGGCTGAACAATGGCTACCATCGAGCACAGTGAAATCGTTAACGCATCGCCTGAGCGCGTGTTTGAGCTACTGCGCCGAGTTGAAGACTTTGCGGACTACTCCGATTTGATTCAATCTATCGACACGTTAGGCGAGAACCGCTATCGGTGGCACGTGCGCGCAGTGGGTATGGACTGGGCGTTCGATGTGATGGTCACTGAAATACAGCCGCCCCATGTGCTTGCCTGGGAGTCATTGGATGGGGTTAAGAACCAAGGACGTTATCGACTTCGCGAAGTGCCTGAGGGCACCGAAGTAGCGCTCACATTGAGCTACGAAATTCGTAATCGTTTAATGGAAAAAGCCGTTAATAGAGCGGCAAAACCGTTGGTCGGCAAAGTGAGCAGACAGATTCTTGAGCGTGTAGAGGCGCGTTTAAATACCCGCAGTTAATTCAATTAATAAACCCTGCCAACAGCGCCAGTCGGCGCCTCTTAGCGGCGCCGGGTCGGGATTGTTTATCGGCTGTTTATTAATGCGGCTTGTGCATGGAGGCATCCAGGTGATCAACCACTTCCGCCCAGTCAGCGTCGTCTTCCACGGCTTCTTTGAGAAATGTTGCTTGGCCCTCGTTCCAGCAGGGGGCTTCAGCCAATGGCATTGTTTCCGGGAGCGGGGCATTGCGCTGGATAAAGCGCTCAATTGAATCTGCGTCAGATGCCAAGCCCAACTGCTCAAATAGTTCGCTGAAATGATGTACCGGCTTTTCCATAATGTGTTGCTCCTTCAATCGGTTAGATTTTACCTCTACACCATAGCGTGAATCTCAGCCTACGCCACCCTTCAACGACTTTGATGGGTTAACGTTCACCGATTAGCGACGTGACAAAACGCTGGCGCTGATCCTCGAAAGACAAAGGCTGCGCCAACAGGTGGGCTAATTTGGTGAAAGCGGCTTCCGGCGTCATATCGTCGCCTGCTAGCACACCCGCATCGCTAAGGCCATGACCCGCCGCATAGGTGCTGAAATGGGCGCTTCCCTGCGGGCACTGGCTAATCGCAGCCAAGAGTTTGCCTTCCCCGCTGGCCCTGGCAAGCACATTCAATAAGTCAGGTTGGTCGGGTAAGTTGCCAGCGCCCCATAGCTGCAATAGCGCTCCTTTAACCCGCGAATCACCTAGCCAGGCGTCCAGCTGCCAGGCTGAGATGCCCGGCCAGAGGACGACCCGAACCACTTCGCCTTGATTGATCAAGCGGTAGTCGGGCAGCTCAAAGCGCGGCGCGCCACGCTGCTGCAGGCCCAGCCCACGGCTGGGGTAGTAAACAAAATCGTCGCCAACCCGCTCGCCGATCAGCGGGTAGTTCAGGCTAGCAAAGGCGTCAGCCGCTTCGCTGTGCTGTTTAACGGCACGTACGCCACGCAGCAACTTGCCGGCAAAATAGACAGCGACTTCTTGCAGGGCTGGCTGGGCCGCAAACATGAGCGCGCCGTGTAAATTGGCCAGGGCATCACTGGCGGGGGCTTCCAGCGGTTGCATCGCGCCGGTTAACACCACTGGACGATCTAGCCCTTGCAGCTGATAAGCCAGGCTCGCGGCGGTCCAACTCAGCGTATCGGTGCCGTGAATAATCACAAAGCCGCTGTAAGCCGTTAGCTTTTCATTGATGTCGTGAGCAAGCCGCTGCCAGGTAAGTGGCGTGGCAGCGCTTGAATCAATCAGCGTGACGTAGCTAGTCACTTCGTAGAGCGGTAGGGCTTGCTGTTGAGTAATCGGCAGCTGGGTGAGGGCCGCCGCCATACGCGTAGAGAAATCACCGCCAGGCACGAGTCCGTGTGCATGCGGCTGCATGCCAATCGTGCCGCCGGTGTAAATCACTAAAATGCGCTCTGCGGCCGAGTCGCTATTGGCTAAAGGGGAGTAGAGGCTCATGCCGTCTCCTGAATAATTAACTGCGGGTGATGCGCCGCACGACAAGTCCACCACTTTGGTCGTCTAAGCGATGACTGCGCCCCGCCAGTAAAGCAACGCCACAGCAAACCGCGATTAAGGCAATTAACAGCCAAGCAATAGCCAAGGTGCCAGCGCCTGCTTGACGTAAAACCCCCACACCGAAGGGGCCGAGCGCTGCCAGTGTGTAACCACCGCCCTGGACGAGCCCGGAGAGCTGACCTGCGAGACGCGAGTTGGCCGTGCGTAAGACTAGCAAACTGAGCGCTAGGCTAAAGCTGCCGCCCTGGCCGATGCCCAGCAGGGCGGCGCCGGGCCATTTCCATATTAATGGCGCGATAAGCAGCATCCACAAGCCAATGGCGGTGCTAAGCAACACAAATAATAGTGCAGGACGTTGGTCACGCCCCATGCGCGCCAGCCAGGGGGCGCCGAGTGCCGAAGCAAGCTGGCAGACAATCGACACCGCCATGGTCCAGCCGGCGTCAGCCTCGTTATAGCCCCGGTCGACCAACAGTGTGGGAAGCCAGCCAAAGACGATATACGCCATGGAAGACTGAATGCCCATGAAGAGCATAACGTGCCAGGTAAGGGGGTGCTTAAGTAGCCGTAATGTGCCGCTGTTTGCCGGCATGGGGGTGTCTGACGCAGGGCTGCGGGGCATTTGCAGCTGCCAGAGCGCAAGCGCAAACAGTGCCAGCAGTGACCAGCTCATTAAGCTTGCCTGCCAGCTGCCGAGCCATTGGGTTAACGGTACGCTAAGCCCGGCCCCTAAGGCTCCTCCTAAACAGAGCGCCATGGTGTATAAGCCGGTGATTAAATCGGCGCTATCGGGGAGTTCACGTTTCACCAAGGCAGGCAGTAGAGTGCCGCCAATGCCAATCGCGCTGCCAGCCATTGCGGAGCCGATAAAAAGCCCAGCGGGTACCGGTAGCCCGCGTGAAATAAGCCCGGCGGCAAGCAGTATCAGTGCCGCACTCAACGCCCGTTCACTGCCGATGCGTTTGGCCAATGTAGGCGCAAAGGGGGCCGACAAGCCTAAGAAGAGCACGGGTAATGTAGTGAGCAACCCTGCGGCGGTGGCGGAAAGGCCTGCGTTCTCTTGCAGCCGGGTTAGCAAAGGGGCAACCGAGGACATGGCGGGGCGCAGGTTCAGCCCCACCACCACCATCAGCAAAATAAACGTAATTGAGCGACGCGATGCCATCAGTGTGCTTATTTCATGCCCGTTTTAAAACCAGTGCTTACTTAAGGTGCGGGCGTAAGTCCCCGCGAACGGCATCGAGCAACGTGATGAAGTGGTAGTCCTGTGGGGTATCTAAACAATCCACTCTTACGTTAGTGCGCATGCCTTTATCCATGTTCAATTGGTCATAGATTTCCAAGGTCAATTTGCGCGCTGGCTTATCGCCTGGGCTCATAATGCCATCTTCAAGGCTAAAGGTTTCCAGCAAGGTGACCCGCACGCGGGTGCTGTTGCCTTCGCTGAGCATGCGTCGTACAAACAGCCAACCTTCGCAGGGCAGGGCGTGGTTGTCCTCCCGCTGGCGTAAAAAAATGGTGCGATAACACGCGCCCTCAACGGAGGCCTTTTCGGCCATGCTGCGGTAAGCCTGGAGCACTTGATTGGCTGAGGCGTGAGCATCCTCTAAACGCTGCACAATCCCTTGATGTTCGCGGCTGAGCTGCTCTTGGCGTTGAAACGTCAGCCATTGACGGTAGTCGGCCATAAGTTGAGAGGACGCCATAATCACTCCATGAAAAAATGTACATGCCTAAAGGCTGAAAATAGAGGCTTAAAATAGCAGCTTGGAATATGCAAGGGGTAACCTTCGCATATTCCAGCAGGGCTCGCCACTAGCGCCGGGCGCGACGTTTGCGCTCACCGCCGGTATTGGCGCTTTGGCCTTCGGGTTTGCGTTTGGCGCTGGGCTGGCGCTGATTGCGGCGGCCGTTTTCGATTGGCTCAGGTTTAATGGTGGGGTCGGGCTCAAAACCAGGCTCAATATGCTTGGGCAGCGTCTGTTTGATCAACCGCTCGATATTGCCGAGCAGGGCGTCTTCGTCGACACATACCAACGAGACGGCTTCACCATTGCTGCCAGCGCGACCTGTACGCCCAATGCGATGAACGTAATCTTCGGCCACGTTGGGTAGGTCGAAATTGACGACATGGGGCAGTTCATTGATATCCAGGCCGCGGGCGGCGATATCGGTTGCCACCAGCACTTGCAGGTCGCCACCTTTAAAAGCGGTTAGCGCGCGGGTGCGTGCGCCCTGGCTTTTATTACCATGGATGGCCATGGAGGGAATGTCCTGCTTAGAGAGCTGCTCAGCCAGGCGGTTGGCGCCGTGTTTAGTCCGCGTGAAGACGAGCACTTGGAACCAGCCGTTCTGCTGGATTAAGTGAGCCAGCAGCTCGCGTTTTTTCTCGCGGTCGACGCGGTAGATCGCCTGCTCGATTTTCTCGGCAGTGGCATTGCGTGTCGCCACTTCGATCATCGCTGGGTTGTCCAGCAGTTGCTTCGCCAGGGTTTGGATTTCGTTAGAAAACGTTGCCGAGAAAAGCAGGTTTTGGCGCTTCTTAGGCATCAGGCGCAGCAGGCGTTTAATGTCGTGGATAAAGCCCATATCCAGCATACGGTCCGCTTCATCAAGCACTAAAATCTCGACCACCGATAGATCAACGTGGCCCTGCTGGTGCAGATCTAATAAACGGCCCGGGGTTGCGATTAACACGTCCAAGCCTGCTTTAAGCGCATCGATTTGGGGCTGCTGACCAACGCCGCCAAAAATAATGTGGGAGCGTAGCGACAGATGTTGGCCGTAAGTCGCGACACTTTCGCCCACTTGAGCGGCAAGCTCGCGTGTCGGGGTTAGCACTAACGCACGGACTTGGCGTTTTGCTGGACGCTTGCCGTCATTAAGTCGCTGTAACATCGGCAGGGTAAAGCCAGCGGTTTTGCCAGTGCCCGTTTGGGCGCTGGCTAACATGTCACGGCCTTCTAGTACGACGGGGATTGCCTGTCGTTGGATCGGGGTTGGTTCGGTGTAACCTTGCGCTGTGACAGCGCGTAACAAATCGGCGTGCAGGCCAAGATCAGAAAAGCTCATGCGTTCTCCGCAGACACCTAGTGAGTTTATACCGGTAAGTGGTTGTTATCACTAGATGTAATGTTCAAAAAGCGAGGTTGATTCACCGTCGCGGCAGCGAATTGTGCCAGATAACTAAGCAGGCCGCGATGGTCGTTGGTTAGCCGTGGATGACCGTGACAGGAGACGTGAAGGTACTAGCGCCAGGGCGCGCTATTATCTAATGTGCAAGGGCGCATCAGAAAACCTATAAAACCTATGGTTAGTGGCACGTGCCAGTAATAAGCGAAGTAGTGTAACACGTTTATAGAACGTCAGCTTGAATAGCTGCCTTATGCCATCAGGGCAGCTTTATATGCAACGGTATTGAGCTGCCCTGATGAATTAATTAGTCGAAATAATCGCCCTCACGCACTTGGCGGGCGATAAGTTCGGCAGCCTGATCCCAGCTCTCGCTTAGCGCCCGCACCAAGGCGGGATAGCCATCTTCTTCTAACGTTGTCTGGGTATGGAAATTCTCCATTACCAATAGCTCCCCCTCACTATTAAACAATTGCCACTGGCCGCTCGCCACGGCGACACCGTCAAAGCGGCCCTGGAATTGATCCACGTTCAGGCGCAGGGTCAAAGCGTTGGCTTTTTTGCCTTCCGCCCGCATCACCCTAAGCATTGGCAGCGCTTGCGATAGGTTCGCGCGTAATCTCCGCTCTAGCTGCCTGGCTAACCCTTCTGCCCACTGATGCTGCCGAGCGGCGTTAAGCGTAATGTCGTCTAGCTGCATCACAATGCCATCGACGTCCAAATAATCAGCAAGCCGCGGGGAGCTCACCACAAGCGTTCCCGCTGGCTGATTGGGGGTACTTGCCAATGGGCCGCTGGGCAGCATATAGCGCGCAGGGGGCGTAACGCTGCTGGCGCAAGCAGACAGTAGCAGGCAGACCATCAGCGTGGGTAGATACCTCGTCCATGCAAACATGCTTTAACTCCTAATTAGCGTGGCGCCCGTGGAACAGGGTCTTGGGCATCCAGGTTGTCAAACAGCAGTGCCCTGGGGTTGTCATTTAACGTGCGGGCTAGCGGCTGCAGATCACGCATCAAGCGGTCCAGTCGTTCAATCGCAGTGGTCAGTTCTTGATAAGCAGGGGACGAGGGCGATAGGCCTTGCAGTGTGCTACGTAGCTCGTCAAGGGTCGCATTGAGGTTGCCGCCCACGGCCTGGGTCTCTGGGTCATTCAACAGTTGATTAAGCGACGTGCTCACCTCGCGAACTTCATTCAGTACGCTTTCCGAGGCTTGTAGATTGCGATCCAGACCGGTTAACAATGGCTCAACTTCAAGTGCGTTTAACTTTTCCAGTAAATTAGTTACCTGGGCCTGAATTTGTGCGAAGCCGCCCGCCACGGTGGGGAAAACGTCCCGCTCAGCGAACCGCTCGGCGACATACTCATCGGCTAAGTCGCGCTGGAAGTTCAAGTCCACAAACAGCGCCCCCGTCAGCAGGCTGCCGCTCTTGAGCGAGGCGCGCAGCCCAAGGCTAAACATGCGCTGAAACCTTGCTTCCCACTCGTCTAGGTCAATGTCGCTGTTCTCAATGCCCAGACGCTGGGGCTCAATCCTAATCAGTACCGGAATCGCGAAGCGGGCGCGCGAGTCGGGCTGTGGCGCGGTAAAGTTCCAGGGCACGGCGGCAACAGTGCCGATTCGCACCCCGCGAAACTCTACCGGCGCACCTTTGGAAAGCCCGCGTACGGTTTCGTCTACCAGTAGCACATATTCCAGGTAGCGGTTGAAGGTGCCTTCTCGGGCGGCATCTTCATCGGCATACAGCGTAAACCGGGTATTGGCGTCCACCGGCTGCCCCATGGCCAGGTCTTCGGGTACGCCGAAGGTAACGCCGCCACCAAGAAGCGCTTCAACAGACTCAACGTTAACGCGGACGCCGTCGGCGTCTAAGCGAAAATCGACGCCGCTGGAGGTCCAGAAGCGGGTGCTGTCAGTGACCAGCTGCGTATAGGGTTCTTCAATAAACACCTGGTGCCGCATAGTGCGCGATTCAGGTTCAAAGCTATTTTCTTCGATACGTCCGACGGTATAGCCCTGGTAAGAGACAGGGTCGCCAACGCGCAGCGAATTGCCCAGCTGGCTCGTCAAACTTAGCCGCAGTCCTGCCTGACCGGCGGGGGCGACGGGGGGCGTTTCACTGACGGGGAATTCACGGCGTGGCGCTTCTTCGGTGCCGGGCTCGAGCTGTATATAAGCCCCCGACAACACGGTGCCCAAACCGCTGATACCTTCACGGCCAATGCGCGGCTTGACCACCCAAAAGCGGCTATCTTCGCGCAGCATTTCCTCTACTTCGGGCTGAATGCGCGCGGTCATGACGGCATGAGAAAGGTCGTCAGATAAGCGCACCGTCTGAACCTGGCCTATTTCAACATTGCGGCTGCGAATCAGCGTATCGCCCGCTTCGATACCTTCGGCACTGTCCATGGTCAGCGTTACCAGGATGCCGCGACTGGCGTAGTTGTCGTAGACCAGCCATAAACCGATGACGATGGCGACGATAGGGACGATCCAAATCGGCGAGAGGCGAGTTTGGCGTGATACTTTGGCTCTGTTTACGTCCTGGCCATTGGGTGAGCCGGTACTCGTTTGGTCGGCTGGCGGTGTTGTTTCGTTAGCCATCAACAGGTTCCTTGGTGGCCGTTTTACGGCGGAGAAAAGGGGGGCGAGGTGGGGGAGGCGTATCCCAAATTAAGCGTGGATCAAACGACATTGCCGCCAGCATGGTTAACACAACCACTGCGCCAAAGGCGAGTGCGGCGGGACCGGGGGTGATCGACATCAATGAGCCAGCGCGAATCAAAGCAACCAGAATAGCCACCACAAAGACGTCCACCATCGACCAGCGGCCAATAAATTCGGTCAAGCGATACAGCCGAGTGCGGCTTTGCGCATTCAGCTCGTTGCTACGCCTGACCACAAGACAAAGCCACGTTAAGGCAACAAGTTTGCCCACGGGGACGATAACGCTGGCAATGAAGATAACGCCGGCGATGGGCCACGAATCCATCTGAATCAGTTGAATAACGCCGCCAATAATGGTCGAAGGTGAGGAGCTGCCAAAACTGGTGGTCGTCATTATGGGATACACGTTGGCAGGAATATACATGATGGTCGATGCCCCCAATAGTGCCCAGGTGCGCTGGAGGCTATGTGGCAAGCGTTGATGAAGTTTTTCATGACAGCGAATACATCGCCCCGTGCCCTGAGGCGAGAGGCGGTTAACCAGCCCGCAGGTTGGGCAGCCGGTTAACCCTTGCCCCGCCGCGGGCCGTCCTGTTTGAGTGCCTTCGGGGGCTAGCGTCTCACCCTCTAACGAGAACCACATCCAGTCGGCATCAAGCGATTGGTTGGTCATCAACAATAGCAGCGCAAAAGCGCAAAATGCCCAAAAGGAGATGCCGACGTCAACCTCGGCCAAACCAGCTATTTTAATCAGGCTTACCAAAGCGCCGATAATAAACACATCGGCCATCATCCACGGTGTTAAGTGCGACAGCGAGCGGGCAATATCTCGGCTGTAGGGCAGGGGGTGATTTCGCAGTAGGCCAAATTGGAGCCAAACAACGCCGATTAAGTAAACCGCCGGCAGCACGACGATGGTCATGATAACCGCAATAGCGACTAGCGGTTGGTGAAAGCCAATCAGCGTCGAGGCGGTCTGGGTAAGTTCAATGCGGTTGCTCACACCGCTGACGGTGAAACTTATAAAGGGAAACGATACTGCCAACAGCATCGCCACTAGCGATGCAATCGCTAAAGCCATACTGCGTTGCGCTGGGTAGCGGTGGCGTGTCACCAGCACGTGTGAGCAGCGCGGGCAGCTTGCCTTTTCACCTGAGCTAAGGGGTGGCAATGCCGATACCCAGTCGCATTCATGGCAGGCGCGCAGGCGTCGCCGCTGAGTTCTAACCTCAGGTGGTGAACGGTCAACTAATGGGGCGTTGACCGGTAGAGAAGGGCGTTTAATTAATCGTTGTGGAGGCAAAAACCAAAACTCTCAGCGCGAAATTCTAGTAAAGCAACTAGGATGTGGCGGATTAAGCAGTCAGATACATATTTAAGCAAGCCTATGTCGCTGAAATAATGCCCAAAAACGTCAGTAGCCGCTTGACCAAGGCACTTGTTTAGACAATTATGCTGCGGTGCAGTGGCGCGCCGCTGTCGGTCGATGGCGATCAAGCCGCGCATCACCGAGCCCTTAAGACTTGAAACCTTAGGGTTTTAAACTCTAGTGCTTGAAAACCTAGCGCTTAAAAGCAGTACGCGTAAATAGTGCTTGAAAACAGTACTGGCAAACAGTACTGGCAAACAGTACTGGCAAACAGTACTGGAAATAGTGCCTGTAATTGTGTCTTGAAGGAAATGAAATGTTGCTTCCCTTATTGGCGGTGGTACTCGGATTGGTGCTTCTAATCTGGAGTGCCGAGAAATTTATCGACGGCGCGGCGGCAACGTCACGCTGGCTTGGGCTTTCCCCGCTGTTGATCGGGATGTTGGTCATTGGGTTTGGTACCTCAGCCCCAGAGATGATGGTGTCGGTACTGGCTGCAGTACAAGGTAACCCAGGCCTAGCGGTGGGTAACGCCTACGGCTCGAATATTGCCAATATCGGCTTAGTGCTGGGGTTTGTGGCGCTTGTGTCACCGTTGGCCGTTCATTCCAGTGTGATACGCCAAGAAATGCCCCTCCTGATGGTCGTCATGCTGGCGACGGGATTAATGCTACTGGATGGGCTAATAGCGCGCTGGGAAGCGATTGGTTTGCTGCTGGCGCTGGCTATCTTCATTGGCGTTAGTATTGTGCGCTCACGCAATCAGCCCGACGATGCACTGATCGTCGAGGTGGCTGAAACGCTCGAAAGCAAGCCGATGTCCCGCGGCAAATCCGTGATGTGGACCCTTGTGGGGCTGGTGCTATTGATTGCCAGCTCGCGCCTGCTGGTTTGGGGGGCGGTGGAAATTGCCATGCGTTTTGGCGTTAGCGATTTAATTATCGGTTTGACCGTGGTGGCTATCGGCACCTCTTTGCCAGAGCTTGCCTCATCAATTAGCGCATTGCGCCGCAAGGAGCACGATATGGTGCTGGGCAATGTGGTTGGCTCTAACCTGTTTAACAGCTTAGCGGTCGTCGGTCTGGCGGGTGTGATTAGCCCCATTGAGGCCGGTCGCGAAGTATTGGTGCGCGACTGGAGTGTGATGACCGGTATGACGCTATTGATGATTCTGTTTGCATTCTCATGGCGTGGTCGTGCGCGGAAAATTAATCGCCTAGAAGGGGGAATCTTGCTTGCGCTATTTCTTGCCTACACTGGCTACATGGTGAGCATCGTGGTGATGTCTCGATAGCGAGGATAGCGCCATTGTGCATCGCTATGGTGCCTGCTGCGTCAACGCGACTCATCTTGGACAGCCAGCTATTGTTATATGATGGTTGTCCAAGAAAGGGCGCTAGTGACAGATTGGTTGCAGCGTAAATAAGCTTAGCGCTTATAACTAAAAATGTCGTGCCATCAAGGCTCAACTAAGCTTGTGTTAACCCATCATGGGAAACCGATGCAGGTCTTAGGCAGGTCTTAGGAGAGTGTAATGGAACTTGATCCGCTTGTGTTATCGCGATTGCAGTTTGCCTTCGTCGTGTCGTTTCATGCGATCTTCCCGGTGTTTACTATTGGCTTGGCGTCCTATATTGCGCTGCTGCATGGTCTATTTTTCAAGACACAGAATCCCGCTTGGGACCGCCTATCGCTGTTCTGGACAAAGGTATTTGCCGTCGTCTTCGGGATGGGCGTCGTGTCGGGTATCGTGATGTCGTTCCAATTTGGCACTAACTGGAGCAACTTTTCCCAGGCGTCTTCGAACTTTCTCGGCCCCATGCTGAGCTATGAGGTCGTCACCGCATTCTTCCTGGAAGCGGCTTTCCTGGGCGTATTACTGTTTGGCCGGGGCAAGGTCCCTCAGGGCGTTCATTTGTTTGCCGCCATTATGGTGGCGGTAGGCACCTTCATCTCTTCCTTTTGGATTTTATCGGCTAACAGCTGGTTGCATACCCCGGCGGGCGTAGAGTTGATCGACTCCAGTTTTCATGTAACGTCGTGGAGCGAGGCGATCTTTAATCCGTCTTTTCCTTATCGTTTCATGCACATGGCGGTTGCTTCTTTCCTTACCGGTGGGTTTGTCGTGGCCGGCGTCAGCGCTTGGTTTCTGCTGCGCGATCGGGACCCTGAAGCAAACCGCCGTGCGCTTTCCATGTGCCTCTGGCTGCTACTGTTTTTGGCCCCAACCCAAGCGGTTATCGGCGACTTCCACGGCATCAACACCTTAGAGCACCAGCCGACAAAAGTGGCGGCAATGGAAGGCCACTGGGAAACCTCTACTAATGTGCCACTGTTACTGTTTGCGATCCCTGACCAGGAAGCTCAGACCAATCACTTTGAAATAGGTATTCCCAGTCTTGCCAGCCTTATATTGACGCACTCGCCTGACGGCGAGGTGCCGGGCATTACTGAAGCTGCGCCGGATGAGCAGCCGCCTGTGCTGATTGTGTTTTGGGCCTTTCGCGCCATGGTGGGCATTGGGTTGCTAATGATTGCGATCTCACTGACGGGGTTAGTGTTGCGCCGCAAGGGGCGTATTTACAACCAGCGGCTGTTTCTAAAAGCCCTGGTAGCCATTATTCCCTTGCCTTTTGCAGCTGTCCTGGCTGGCTGGATTGTTACCGAATCAGGCCGCTCCCCATGGCTGGTCTACGGCATGATGACCCATGCTGAGGGCTTAACACCTTCGCTTACTGGCCCCATGGCATTATTTACCCTGATTGGCTATGCCTTGGTCTACGGCGTGGTGTTTTACGCTGGCGTTTATTACCTTACTCGGGTAGTGCGCAACGGTATGTTGCCGGAAGAAGAGCGCGAGACCACCGATGACAACTTTAAACGCCCTATGCGGCCCCTATCGGCTGCCCATACACCTTTCGATGATGACGTTGATCCGGTGAGGAGCTGAACATGGAAATGTTTGATCTAACATTAATTTGGGCTTTTATTATTGGCTTCGGCATCATGATGTATGTGCTGATGGATGGGTTTGATTTAGGCTTAGGGATTCTTTATCCCTTTGCGCCTGATGAAGACGCCCGGGATGTCATGATGAATTCGGTGGCGCCGATATGGGATGGCAACGAAACCTGGCTGGTGCTCGGTGGCGCCGGGTTGTTAGGCGCTTTCCCGCTGGTATATTCGGTGTTCTTGCCAGCGCTTTATATCGGCGTGTTCTTAATGCTGGCGGGGTTAATCTTCCGCGGCGTTGCCTTTGAATTTCGCTTTAAATCGCGCCGTAATCGGCGCTGGTGGAATCGTGCATTTTGCTGGGGGTCGGCAGTTGCGGCCTTTGCGCAAGGTGCTGTGGTTGGGGCTTACATCCAGGGCTTCCCGGTTGAAGACTTTGTCTATGTCGGCGGTGCATTTGACTGGCTGACACCGTTCTCAGTGTTAACCGGTCTTGGCTTAATGGCGGGCTATGCCTTGTTGGGTGCTACCTGGCTGATACTCAAATCAGAGGGTCATGTGCAGGATTGGGCGTATAAAATTACGCCTCTGTTACTGGCGCTGGTGCTGTTCGTTTTTGCGGTGATCAGTCTTTGGACGCCTTTTATAAACCCGCTTGTGCGCGAGCGCTGGTTCGGTAATATGCAATTGATCTGGATATTTCCTTTCTTGGCGTTGGCCTGTTCGTTTTTGGTGTATCGCTCAGTACAGAAGCGCCGCGAAAGCGTGCCGTTTTTGGCCACTATCGGCATCTACGTGTTCACTTACCTGGGGCTGATCGTTAGTAAATGGCCGGTTATCGTACCGCCTAACTACACGCTTTGGGACGCGGCGTCTGCACCAGAATCTCAGCTGTTTTTACTAGTGGGGATGGTGTTCGTTATCCCAATCATACTGGCCTACACCGCTTGGACATATTGGGTGTTCCGCGGCAAGGTGCGCGTCGGTGAGGGATATCATTGATCCCATGGTCACCGAAGGAACGGGTGCTACTTTAACGCCGCGCCGTTGGCTGCAAGCGTTGGCTAAGCAGCAGCGTAAGCGATTACTGGGGGCGGCATTGTTTGGGGTGCTGGCAGGCGGTCAAACGATTGTCGTCGTCGTTGGCATTGCATGGCTGATTGAGCAGCTGGTGGTCCAGGGTCGTTCGCCGATTGCGCTTTGGCCGGTGTTTGCCCTGCTGGCGGGCAGTGTGGTGTTGCGCGCTGTCTTTCAGTGGGGGTATGAAACGTTGAGCCTGGAGGCGAGCCTGCGTATTCGTCAGCTAGCCAGGGGTCAGCTGCTGGATAAACTCTCCGCGCTAGGGCCTGTTTGGTTGACTGGTCAGCACAGCGGCTCTATTGCCAACCAAGCGGTTGAGCACGTGGATGCCCTTGAGGGATATTTTGCGCGCTTTTATCCCCAGCTTCGCATTACGCTATTGCTTCCGCTATTGATATTGGCGGTGGCGGGTTGGCTGGATTATTTAGTGGCGGTGTTTTTATTGTTGTCTGCGCCGCTTATTCCGCTTTTTATGGCGCTAGTGGGCATGGGCGCTGAGCGTTTGAACCGCGACCAGTTTGTGGCTGTATCACGCTTGTCAGCCCACTTTATTGACCGTGTGCGCGGCATGACCACGCTGCAGTTATTTGGCCGAACCGCTGCCGCCCAGCAAGACGTTTGGTATGCCACCGACGGTTATCGACGTTTGAGCATGCGCACGCTGCGGTTGGCTTTCCTCTCTTCGGCGGTGCTGGAGTTCTTTTCTTCGGTCGCGATTGCCGTTGTGGCCATGTACGTTGGTTTTGGCCTGTTGGGTTACATTGAGTATGGCCCCTCCACCTCGCTAACACTTTTTTCAGGCCTTGCTGTTCTGCTTTTGGCGCCTGAATTTTTCCAGCCTCTGCGTACGCTTTCCCAGCATTACCATGATCGCGCTGCGGCGCTAGGCGCGGCTGAGAGTGTGGTAAATATACTCAACGAGCCATCTTTGGTTAGCCCACATGCCCCTATGACCCCCAGTTCGCCTACCGCGATAATCGAAATTGACGCTGTTTGCGTTGCCTACCCAGGCCGTGGTCAGGTCCTGGGCCCCATTGCGCTTAGTATTCAGCAGGGCGACGTTATTGCTATCAGCGGTGAATCCGGCAGTGGCAAGTCAACGCTATTAGCACTGCTCGCAGGCTTTATTGCGCCAAGTTCAGGCGACTACCGCCGGGTAGCCGACAGCCACTATGCCTGGTTGGACCAGCAGCCTTGCTTATTGCACGGCAGTTTGCTCGATAATTTGCGCTTGGCGGCACCGCAAGCGTCCCGCGAGGAGATGTCGGTGGCGCTGCAGCGAGCCGGTTTTGGGCCTCTTTTGGCGAAGCTTCCCAGCGGGCTAGATAGCTTAATTGGTGAGCGTGGGATGGGTTTGTCGGGTGGCCAGGCTCAGCGCCTTGCACTTGCACGTGTGTATCTCAGCAAGGCGCCTTTAGTGCTGCTCGATGAACCTACCGCAAGCCTCGACCAGGAGACTGAGCAGGCCGTAATGGCTGCTTTGCTTGAACTAGCGCAAGAGGGACGTACCCTGGTGATTGCTACTCATCACCCTGAGGTGATCGCTGCTGCGCAACGCCACTTTGCTTTTGCGCATGGTCAGTTGGTAGAGGTGGCTACGTGATCCATATTCTTCGAGACTTTCGCCCCTGGTTGCAGCTTTTAGTCCGCCGGCGTCGGCGTTTTTTATGCGGCGCCTTGCTTGTTTGGATGACGCTAATAGCCGGTCTTGCGCTGCTGGGGTTATCGGGTTGGTTTATTACCGCCAGCGCATTAGCGGGCATCGCGTTAGCGTTGGGCATGCCTGCGCGGTTAGACGTCTATGTGCCCGGTGGCGGCATTCGTTTTTTTGCGTTGTTACGCACCATAGCCCGCTATATCGAGCGGCTATATAACCACAATACGGTGTTAACCCTGCTCGCTGACTTACGCTATCGCGTCTTTGGCCATTTAACCCGCCTTGACGATGCCAGCTTGCACCGTCAGCGAGCCAGTGACTGGCTGAGCCGTTTGACCGCCGATATCGACACCTTGGATAATTTTTATCTGCGTATTCTCGTGCCGCCCGTTGTCGCCCTGTTGAGTGTGGTGGTCATATCGCTATTTGTGGCCATTTGGTTGCCAGGCGTGGCGTTATTAATGGCGATAACGCTAGGCCTATTGTGGTTGATAGTGACGCTGGTGACGGCGATGTGGGGATTTTCGCGAAGCTACCAGCAAGTGGCGGATCAAGAATCCCTACGCCGCTTGGTTGTCGATCAAGTCCAGGCGTCTGCCGAGCTGATGAGTTATCGCAGCGCGCAATGGCATCGCTCGCTTATCACCATCCAGGAACAACAAGCGCACAGCAACCAGCGGCGTTTGGGGCATAAAACGGCGCTAATAAATGGCTTAGTGAGTGCGGTTGCCGGGCTGCTGGTGATAGCGGTGCTATGGTTGTCTAGCCTTGGCTTTGTTGAGGAGTTAGTAGCGGCGCCTATCCTAGTAATGGCGGTCTTGATTGCATTGGGGCTTAACGAGGCCTTCATTGCGTTGCCATCGAGTTTTATAAAGCTGGGGGCTAGCTACGCGGCTGTTCGGCGATTGAACGAACTAACCAGCGCGCCACCATCGCATGAGAAGCAAACCAGCTTGCCGAAAGCGCTAGGGCTTGCAATTAATGTGACGCAGCTATCGCTGCTCTATTCAACGTCACTGCAACCATCATTGAATTTTGTTAGCTTTCAGCTGCCAGCCGGAAAGCGCGCGGTGATAACCGGTAGCTCCGGTGCGGGTAAATCATCGTTGGCTAGCGTGTTAACCGGACGCTTAGAGCCCACCGAGGGTGACGTGTTGGTCGGCGGAGAGCGGCCCTGGCAGGTTGCTGCGCAGAGTCGTGCCAGTCACTTTGCCATGCTGACTCAGTCGGTGGACTTGTTTGACGACTCTCTAGCCGAGAATCTGCGCATTGCTAACCCGTCAGCTAACGACGAATTGCTTTGGGAGGTGTTAGCGGCGGTTGCATTGGCTGACTGGGTCAAGCAATTGCCGAAAGGGTTGGATACGGCGGTAGGTGAAAAAGGCCAGCAGCTTTCGGGTGGGCAAGCTCGACGTGTCGCCTTGGCGCGTTTGATGTTGCGCAACCCAAGCGTTGTGATACTTGATGAGCCTTTTGCCGCTATTGACGCCGCAACGGCCCAGCACATTGCAGCGTCCTTAGATCAATGGCTGGCCAATCGAACGGTGATTTATTTTGTCCATCAAATTAGCTCGTTGAATCTATTGCCCAGGGTCGAGTTTCACTGGCATCTCGTTGACGGTAAACTTCAACAATATCTGATTGAATGACGTTGACTAATCGATGCAGTCTCAAGGAGCCCCCTATGCATGAATTTTTACGCGACCTCCCCAAAGTAGAGCTCCATTTGCATATTGAAGGCTCACTGGAGCCAGAACTAATGTTTGCACTAGCGCAGCGCAACGGTATTCAGTTGCCCTATGCGACGGTGCAAGAAGCTAAAGACGCTTACCATTTCAGCGATCTGCAGGGCTTCTTGAAGCTTTATTTCCAGGGCATGGATGTGCTTCGTAACGAAGAAGATTTTTATGACCTGGCGATGGATTATTTTAAACGTGCACGTGGGGAAGGGGTTGTGCATATCGATATGCACTTTGACCCTCAGGCACACCTTCAACGTGGCGTACCGCTTGAAGTGGTCATGGCAGGGCTATTAAAAGCCAAGCAAGAGGCCGAGGACACTCTCGATCTTTCTATCGGCATGATTATGGCTTTTCTACGCGATCGCCCCGCCGATGAAGCGCTGCACGTTCTTGAACAAGCCGCTCCCTATTGGAAAATGCTGGATGCCATCGGCTTGGACAGTGCCGAGCAAAATAACCCACCCGCCAATTTTATCGATGTGTTTAAGCGTGCTCAGCAGCTAGAGTTAGTCTGCGTTGCGCATGCTGGAGAGGAGGGGCCCGCAGAATATATTCAAGAGGCCCTGGATGTGCTGGGTGTGGAACGTGTCGATCACGGTGTTCGCTGCTTGGAAAGTCAAACAGTGGTTGAGCGCCTACGCAGTGAGCAGATTGTGCTAACGGTCTGCCCGCTCTCAAACGTTAGTTTGAAGGTAGTTGACGACCTTCGCGATCATCCGCTCCCTAAGCTCTTGGCTGAAGGGCTCAAGGTAACGATTAGCTCAGATGATCCTGCCTATTTTGGCGGCGGCATGATGGTCAATCATATCGCTTGCGCTGAGGCCTTTGGTTGGGATGAGGCGGTATTTCGTCAGTTAACGCGGAATGCGATTGAAGAGGCCTTCGTTACCCTAGAACGTCGGGAAGAGCTGTTAGCTCGTTTAGCTGCCGTCTAGTGTTTGACCGCCTGGTGACGTTGACCAGGCGGCTGCTCTATATCAAGTCAATAGTCTAGGGCAGTGCGGGCACATCAAAATCGGGCATTTCACCCGTTAGCGTGTGTAAAAAAGCGGTAATGTCACTGTTGGTGCTCTCGTCAAACTCTCGTCCAAGCATTTCTTCACCCATTATCGCCACCGCCTCTTCCAGCGTTTCAGTCGCACCGTTATTCATATACGGGTAGGTCACCGCCACATTACGAAGCGTCGGCGTTCTGAAACGGTACTTGTCGCTCTCTTCCTCGGTCACGATGTAACGACCTAAATCAGTCGAGCCGGGTACCTGAATCGCATGGAATTGGCTATCGGTTAACGCAGGGCCACGGTGGCAGGCAATACAGCCGTTATCAACAAAAGCCACCATGCCGTCCTTGGCCTGTTGGTTAATTGCCGCTAAATCACCATGCAGGTAACGATCAAAAGGTGAATTAGGTGTATTGAGCGTGCGTTGGAAAGCGGCCAGCGCATGGGCCAAATTATCACTGGTGATAGGTTCTTCTTGGTCAGGATAGGCGGCACTGAATTTTTGTTGATAAAGCTCAAACCCCACTAGACGCTCCAGTGCCATATCTAGGTCCATTGCCATTTCTACGGGTGCTTCAATGGGCCCCAGTGCTTGGCCTTCTAAATCAGGTTCCCTGCCATCCCAAAACTGTGACCCTAAAAAGCCACTGTTCAACACGGTTGGCGTATTGCGTTCACCGACTTGCCCATCGTGACCAACAGCGCGGGGGATTCGGTCGGCCCAGCCAAGCGCTGGATTGTGACAAGTAGCGCAGCTGATAACCCCACTAGAGGAGATGCGCGGCTCAAAGAACAGCATGTTGCCGAGCTCGACTTTCTCCTCTGTTAATGAATTGTCCGCGGGGATGGGCGGTAAATAAGGCAGTGCCTCGAAGCGTTGGCGGTAATCCTCCAAGCCATCGTCTGCCATGGCTAAGCTTGCAGCCAACAAACTGCTAGCCGACAGTATGGGTAGTAACGTCGCTTTTATGGTCATGGTCATTCTCCCGTTGCTTTTATAATCGGCGTCTTGGTCTTGATGTGACAAGCCTCAACATCCTCTATCTGTAAGCTTAGGGGAGAGGGGAGTAGCCGTTTTGCCCTAGATCAACTCTATGTGCTGTTTTATGGCGCGTTGTGGGCAAACATTAATTTTGAACGACTTTCAGTGATAAATATTCAAATCGCTGTTGACCCTGGCGGTGAATCGGGTACTATACGCCACACGTCAACGGGGCACGGCCTCGGCGACCA
>NZ_BJXV01000018.1 GCF_007991175.1 Halovibrio variabilis | reverse complement strand
CGGCCTGATCCGACAGTACTACCCCAAGGGGACTGACTTCCGGCAGGTGACAGATATCGAACTAAGAAGGGTCGTCAAAAAGCTGAATGACCGTCCTAGAAAACGGCTCGGTTATCGAACACCGGCACAGGTGTTCCTGGGTGAGTACTCAGGTGCCCTTGATACCGCAGGTGCTGCACTTATTACTTGAATTCAGGACGCCACTTGCAGCGGCTCGGGGCTGAGGTCGACCTCAATCAGCTCAACAGTTTGGTGGAGGATAAAGACATGTTGGCAGAAAATTTGGAAAATTGGGCTCAGCAAGAGCGCCAGGAAGGCGAGAAGCTAGGTATTGTGAAAGGCGAGAAGCTGGGTATTGAGAAAGGCGAAAAGCTGGGTATTGAGAAAACAGCCCGTAATCTGCTCAAGCTGGGTGTACTTAGTGACGAGCAGATTGCTGAAGCGACAGGCTTGGCGTTAGATGAAGTGGCTAAGCTGCGCGTTGAGGGTAAGGGCTGATCCTTGCTTTCATTTCCGTATTCCTGCTTCACACATTAAACGAAAGGGCAGTCCACAAGTGACTGCCCTTTCTGTATGTGGCTGCTGAGAATGGCAGACATTCCCCATGCCACGAAAGAACCTAATGCAGTGGTGTAGATTCAGTAATGAATAGCCGTTTGACGTGAACCAGTAGTGCGCGCTTAGCAGACAAGCTGGTGTGGCCGCAACCTGATTGCCTTTTGGTTTAAACGGCAGTCGCTGAATCTCGTGGGTAAGCGACTCTTGAGGGCGAGTTCAGGATATAGCCAATAGGCTCACTTATAGTGATCAAAAAGTCTTTTAGGTAAACCCCGAAATTACTAGACGGCGTTTTTGAAATCCGTATTATGTTCACTATGAGTGAGCAAAAATCATCAAAATTAAACCACTTGCTAGCTAGCCTGGGAGACTCTGATTTAGTCTCCAGCCGCTGGCTGCAGGCGCATGGCTATTCGAGAAGCCTTGTGGCGCGCTATGTCGCCAGCGGTTGGCTGGTGTCTCCGGCGCGTGGCGTCTATCTGAGAAAGGGAGGGCGGCTGCAGTGGCAGGGCGTACTACAGAGCTTGCAAGAATGGGAGGGCTTGGCGTTATACGTCGGTGGGCGCTTCGCGTTGGCAATGCAAGGGTATGAACACTACCTGCGGCTGGGCGAAGCGGCCACGGTAACGCTTTACGGAGCTACTCGTCCGCCTGGTTGGCTTAGCCAGTTGGCTCTGCCTGAGCGGTTTGAGTTCTGCGGCAAGCCTCCCTTTGTCTGGCCGTTGCAGGATTTTACTGCGGATATGCAGAAGGATCAGTTGCTTGAGCAGGGCCTTAAGCGTCAAGAGGTGCTTTCTGGTGCGGGAACCATCGTTTGTTCTACACCAGAGCGCGCGATACTGGAACTGTGCAATGGCCCCGCCGGCGCGGCGCTGGTCTACGAAGCTGATACGCTTATGCAGAGTTTAGCAACACTGAGCCCACGGCGCGTGACGGCGTTGCTGCGCCATTGCAGCAGCATCAAGGCCAAGCGACTGTTTCTCGCCTTGGCGGATCGGTACCAGCATGCATGGCTAAAACGAATCTCGTTAGATGGGGTGGATCTCGGCAGCGGTAAACGCGTTCTGGTGCCCGGTGGTCGTCTACACCCGACTTATCAGGTCACGTTACCGAGGGACTTGGATGAGCACTTGGGATAAACGCTACACCGACCGCGTACAGCTGCTGGTAGATATTCTCCCGGTGTTGTCACTGGAGCCACGCTTTGCATTGAAGGGCGGAACGGCGATCAATCTGTTCGAGCACGACCTCCCTCGACTATCAGTGGATATCGATCTTACATGGCTGCCGACCCACGGTTTCGCTGAAGACGCCGCCGCGATTGATAATGCGCTGAACATGCTGGCTGATGCATTACGGACTCAATCAAAAACAATGCGTGTGCAGCCGTCGGCGAGTCAAGGCAGTCAAGGTATCACGCGGTTGATTGTCAGTCGCGGCAGGGCACTTGTGCAGATTGAAACCACGCCAGTCATGCGGGGCACGGTGCATCCAGTACGTGAGATGGATGTTCGGCCGGTGGTGGAGGAGGCGTTTGGGTTTGCTTCTGCACAGGTGCTGAGTTTTGCCGATTTGTATGCAGGAAAACTGGCAGCAGCATTATCGCGTCAGCACCCACGCGACTTGTTCGATGTAGGACTATTACTGGATGACAAGCGAGCTGATAGGGCGCTTTGGTACACTTTCCTGGTCTATTTGACCTGTAGTCCAAAACCCGCCTGGGAAATTCTTGAGCCGCAGATACCTAAGAATTTTGAAGATATTTTTCAGGCACATTTTAAGGGCATGACGTCGGAGCCTGTCACTGCGCATGAGCTACTGAAATATCGGGAACGGCTATTGGTACGTCTTGCTGAGTGGATAGATGAGCCTTCGCGAGAATTTCTGCTCTCTGTCGAAGATGAACAGCCGGAATTTGGTCTGATTGGTCTGCCCCAGGCTCGCGAACTGCCTGGCGTTAAACGCAAGTTGCAGAATTTGGGTCGTCGTTCTGAGGATAAGCGTCGGGCAGATAGGCTTCAATTAGAACAAGCGTTGACGGGGCTTTGCTCGGAGTAATTAGAATGAGAGAGAGCCTTTGTTTTAATAGAGTAGTTAGGCGATCCCAGTCATTAATACACTTCATTTAGCTTTCAGCATCTGGTATTGCAAAAGTATTACCTGCTTGCCTTCTGACCTACGCGGCCGCCCTTGAACCTGCTCAACCTTCCCGATCCCGGTCATATCGCTCTGCAGCAGGGAAGGGTGGCAACCAATGTTCACGTCGAATATTCCGAAGCTCATACGGCATGGGTGTCTCCGGAGTCTTTCGCTATAAACTATAAGTATTAATTGAAAACCTAATGGCTGTAGGATAGCCTGCACGCCGGTTGATTCAGGAGGCGGTGTTATGGCCGGTCGCGCAGGTTTAACGGCATTCAAGTTGACTCAGGCCGGTGCCGAAATGGCCGATGATCTGGGGTTTGAGCAGGTCACACTGTCGGCGCTCGCCCGTCGGTTTGACGTCAAAGTCGCTAGTCTTTATTCCCATCTGAAAAACTCTGAAGACCTGAAAGTCCGCTTGGCGCTGTTGGCGCTTGATGAGCTAGCCGACCGCGCTGGCGAAGCCATTGCCGGCCGCTCCGGTAAAAATGCTTTGATCGCGCTCGCCAACGCTTATCGCGATTATGCTCAGGCGCATCCGGGACGTTTTGTCGCCGCTCGTTATCCACTGAGCGATACCGTGGCCGCCACCAGTTCTGGGGTTAAGTTGTCGCGCATGCTGGGTGCCGTGTTACAAGCCTATGGTCTGAGCGATAACGAACAGACTCACGCCATCCGCTTTCTGGGCAGTGTTTTCCTGGGTTACACCACACTCGAATCGGCCGGTGGTTTTGCACACACCGCAGTCGAGGCGCAGATCTCCTGGGAACGCACTCTGGACGCGCTCGACCAAGCGTTACGACATTGGCCGGTCTGATTTCATGTTCCAGTTTCGCTTTGAAGCCAAGATGACAACGTCTTCTGCCGATTGGGTTACCCCCATGCAATCCGCCTTGATCAAAGGCGCCGCCGATATTGAATATCGCCGGGAGGCTTTAGTGCCGCATCGCTTGCCGGCCTGGGCGCGCGATTATTATTCAGACCCGGGCCTTGCCATGGCCGAGTCCATGCCCGCCGGTGTGCGTCTGACCCTGCGTACCCGTGCCAGGTGGATAGAGCTGAATACCCGGGTCACCCGTTTTGGCTATGCCGGTATGCCGCGCCGACCCGAGGGGCAGTTTGAGCTGTGCATCGATGGACAATGCTATTCTCTGGCGACACCGAAGAGCGCCACGGAAATCAGTTTTGATCTAAGCAGCGGCAAGACTCACCAGCAAAGCGGCGACATCAGCAGTTTGCGTTTTGATGGTTTGCCCGAGGGCGACAAGAAGGTCGACATCTGGCTGCCGTACAACGAAACCGTTGAACTGTTCGATCTGCGCAGCGACGCCGAATTGCAGGCCGATGTCGAATCGGATCAACCCGTCTGGGTGCATTACGGCAGCTCCATCAGCCAGGGTTCCAATGCCGTCAGTGCCGCGGGCATCTGGCCGGCGCAGGTGGCGATGCAGACGGGGCTCGATTTGGTCAATCTCGGTTTCAGCGGCAGTGCATTACTGGATCCCTTTATCGCTCGGGTAATTGCCCAGAGCGAAGCCGACCTGATCAGTTTGAAGCTGGGTATCAACCTGGTGAACAGCGATGTGATGCGGGCGCGTGCCTTTGGACCGGCGGTGCTGGGGTTTCTGGACGTGATCCGTGACCGACAACCGTATACGCCGCTGTTGGTGATATCACCGCTGTATTGCCCGATTCACGAAACCACGCCGGGGCCGGGCGCGTTCGACGCCCAGGCGCTGGCGCAGGGCCAGATTCGCTTTCAGGCGACGGGTAACGATGAGGACAGCGCGACCGGCAAGCTGACCTTGCAATCGATCCGTACTCAGTTGGCTGGGTTGATCCACCGACGGATGAGCACCGACAAACATCTGTTTTACCTCGACGGTTGCGAGCTTTATGGTCCGGATGATCATCAGCGCTGGCCGCTGCCGGATGCGTTGCACCCTGGCCCGGAAGCGCACCAGTTGATAGGGCAGCGGTTTGTCGAGCGAGCACCGGAGACCGGTTGGGCGCGATCGACGCTCGGTTCGCGGCTGAGCAGTTCACCCTGTTCCAGTTGACCGCGGCACCACTGGAAGACGTTGCTGACTCCCTTCTTTACAGACAGGCCGCCGCGACGGCATCGCTATCGGTAGAGGCAATAGGCCGCGTTCTCACGCCGACGAGCACCAGGGCGGCAGCGGCCAGCAATAGCGTGCCGGCGGTTGCGCACACGCCAAGCACCCCGCTGATATCGAACATCACGCCACCGATGGCGGCGCCCAGCGCGATCGCCAGCTGGATCGAGGCGACGATGAGACCGCCGCCGCTTTCGGCTTCATCCGGCACAACACGGGTGATCCAGGTCGACCAGGCGACCGGTACGGCGCCAAAGGCGAAGCCCCACAGTGCCACCATGAAGATATCGGTGCCCATCGAGAAACCGCCCAGTGTGGCCAGCAACCAGCCCAGTACCCCCATGACCAGCGGCATCAGCAGCAGCGTCAGGCGCAGGCTACGTTCTAGCAGGTAACCCGCGGCCAGCGTGCCGATAAAGTTCGCGACACCGAACGCCAGCAGGGTCGAGGAGAGCTCGTTGATACCCATCCGGGATATGCCTTCGAGAAACGGACGAATATAAGTAAAGAAGGCGAAATGGCCGCAGAACACAAGCAGAATGGCGACGATGCCGACCGCCATGCCCGGCCGCTTGATGACGCTCACCAGCGTGCCCAGCGGCGTCGGGCGTCCAGGCGCCATCCGCGGCAGAGTGAAGTACTGCAGCACCAGCGTCAGCCCTGAGAGTGCCGTCGTCAGCAGAAAAACATTTCGCCAGCCGACCATGTCGCCGAGATAGCTGCCCAACGCGGCGGCGCTGATGGTGGCAATGGGCACGCCGGTGAACAGCAACGACAGCGCGCGTGGCACGTCATGTTCCGACACCAGCCGCATGACCGTGGCGGCAGAGAGCGCCCAGAACCCGCCCAGCGCTACCCCGAGTAGTACCCGCCCGACCAGCAACCAGGCTAGATGCGGCGCGAATGCGACGATCAGGTTGGCGGCGATCATCAGCACGGAGAGCGCCAGCAGCACGTGGCGACGGTCGAGTCGCTGTGTGACGGAGGTCACCAGTAAGCTGGCGAGCAGCGCCACCACCGCGGTGACCGTGACGGCCTGTCCGGCCTGACCTGCACTGATCATCAGCGAATCCGCCATCGGCGTCAGCAGGCTGGCCGGCAGAAATTCAGCCATCACTAGGCTGAACACGCCCATCGTCAGCGAAAACACGGCGATCCAGCGCGATGGGGTCTGCGACTCGTGTGTCGAGTGTTGAGATTCGTATGCCGTCATTTCGATAATTCCGATTAAGACTTGGGATGACGCGTAGGTTAAAGTATTACCTCAAGACTCTCTATCACTATGAGTACGGTATGTTTGATAAAACGTCCGAAAATTTCGCCACGGTCGGCTCTGAGATCAGCTCCAGCGAATGGATCAACGAATTGATGCTTGGCATGCGCTTATCCGGGTTGAGCTATCGGCATGTCCAGGTAGCGCCGCCCTTTGGCATTCGTTTCGATACCGACGCCAACTGTGCGCAATTTCACTTTATTGCCCGGGGGGCCGTCATCCTGCGGCTCGGCGGCGAGGAACAGATGCTGGAGACCGGCGATGCCATACTCCTGCCTCGCGGTGGCCAGCACTGCCTGCTTTCTTCGCCCGAGGTGATGAGTCGCGACATCGAACAGATCGACTCACTGCCGGTGTGTGATAACTTCAGTTGTGTCAACGAGTGCCCGGACACTGCTGATGGCGCTCCAACGGTGCGTCTATTCAGCGGCTGCATGCAGTTCGATCTCGGTGGTATGCAACCGCTGGTCTCAATGATGCCTGACGTCATGCATGTGGGGACGCTGCTGTCGCGCTATCCTGAGGTGTTGCCGATGCTGGAAGCGATGGCGCGCGAAGCAAGTCTCAAACGGGCCGGTTCTGCTGGCATTCTCTCCCGGTTGGCCGATGTGGTAGCCGCCAGCATCGTGCGAGGCTGGGTTGAGTGTGGCTGCGGTGATATCGGTGGCTGGGTCGAGGCGCTGCGCGATCCGCGTCTGGGCAAAGTCATCGCCGCCGTCCACCGCGAGCCCGGGCGTGACTGGACAGTGGCCACCATGGCGGCGGAGGCGGGCAGCTCGCGCTCGGTGTTCGCCGAACGCTTCCGCAGCTCACTGGGTATCTCGCCGCTCGGCTACGTCACCCAACTGCGTATGCGCTTGGCCACGCGATGGATTGCCGAGCGGCAGTTATCCATTGATCAGATCGCTTGGCGCCTGGGCTACGGCTCTCAGGCCGCCTTTAGTCGCGCTTTCAAGCGGTCGACAGGGCAGACGCCGGGAAGATTGAGACACGGTCAAGCGCCCGGTTCAAGCGTGGCACGCCTAGACCGGTAGTGGTAGCGGGTGATCGTGGTGTAGCTCGACGGTCAGTCAGATCAGCCGTTTGGTGGAGGATAAAGACATGTTGGCAGAAAATTTGGAAAACTGGGCGCAGCAAGAACGTCAGGAAGGTGAGAAGTTAGGTATTGTGAAAGGTGAAAAGCTGTGTGTTGAGAAAACAGCCCGGAATCTGCTCAAGCTGGGGGGGCTTAGTGATGAGCTGATTGCTGAAGCGACAGGCTTGGCGTTAGATGAAGTGGCTAAGCTGCGCATCGATTATGTTGAATGGAAATATGCCGAATGAAAAACCTTGATGATCTTGAAGCTTTTATACGTGTAGTCGACAACGGTGATTTTTCAAGTGCGGCACGATCTCTAAACCTTACTGCCGGGGCTATCAGTAAACAGATAAAAAGGCTTGAAGGTACGCTGGGAGTTACCTTATTTGATAGAAGTACCAGACGAATACGTGTGACTGAAGAAGGGCTACAGATTTATGAATGCATTAAGAAAGGGCTAAGCAGCATTCATGAAGCGTTTAATATTGCCGAGCAAGGTCGTGAAAATCTCTCCGGCAACATTGCCATCAGTAGTCCTTCTACGTTTAATGATTATTTTCTGATAGAGGCTATTGAAAAATTTAAAAAATCCCACCCTAGCATTAGTTTTTATCTAGATAGTTCCAATAGAGTAGTAGACCTATATTCAGATGGTATAGATATAGCAATCCGCTCAGGCCAGCTCTCAGATTCCCAGCTTGTTGCAAGGAGAGCCTTTGAGCAAAATCGCATTTTGGTTTGCTCGCCAGGTTATCTGGAAAAAATTACGCCTCCTTTAAATGCTCAGGACATTTCTATGCTTAATGGCCTGGTTTTTGGCTACCCTGGCTTCAATTCAACATACTGGACGTTAGAAAATATCAATAATGGAGAGGTGCAGAGAGTTCCTGTAAAAAAAGAAATGGTTTCTGATGATGGGAGGGCGTTGCTGAATTGGGCCCTTCAAGGGCATGGTGTGGCTTTGCGAGAATCATGGGGTATAAAAAAATATCTCATGTCAGGAGAGCTAATTAATATACTTCCAGAATGGCAGGAGCCCGCTACCCCCATCCAAATTGTCCGCACTATGCGTAATCCCGTGCCGGCGCGTATCTCTATGTTTTCCGATTTTCTTATAGAGTTCTGCCAGAATAAAATTAAGATATGATTGTCCGGATTTTAAGTTTCATATTTCGATAATTTACTTTTTTGACAGTCGTTCACAAGTGTTGTTCCAGATAACGTATAGCATGGTTTGAAATGGTCATGCATTATTGCCCCATTAGTTTCTATACATGGGGGAGTGAAAGATGCCACTTGCATTGTTGGCGTTGGCTATTAGCGCTTTTGCTATAGGCACAACAGAGTTCGTTACCACAGGTTTGCTGCAGGATATTGCCAGTGATCTAAACGTCACTATTCCACAAGCTGGGTATTTAACCTCTGGCTACGCGATGGGAGTTGTTGTAAGTGCTCCAGTTTTAACTATTTTGCTAACGCGCTTTAATCGAAAGTACACATTGTTGTTTCTCATCTTCTTATTCATTATCGGCAGTATTGTTTCTGCTCTGGCTGTGAACTTTCAGCAATTACTGGTTGGCCGAGTTCTTTCTGCATTTTGCCATGGGGCATTTTTTGGAATTGGCGCAGTCGTAGCGACTAAAGTGGCTGCTCCTAACAAAAAAGCGAGTGCCATGGCGTTAATGTTCACCGGTTTGACGCTAGCAAATGTAATCGGTGTTCCTTTGGGTACTTATTTTGGTCAACATTTCGGCTGGCGAGCAGCCTTTTGGGTGATAGCAGCACTGGGGGGAGTGGGGTTCATCGGCTTGTTGGCGTTGGTGCCAAAACAGGCGAACGAACGCAGTAACGTCCTTAAGGAAATTGCAGTGTTTAGGCGCCCTCAGGTATGGCTGGCGTTGCTCGTCACTGCTATCGGCTTCAGTGGATTGCTGGCGTCTTTCGCTTACATCTCGCCCATGATGACTGACGTTGCCGGTTTTACTCCAGAATCACTGGCTTGGATACTGTCTATCTATGGTATTGGGTTGGTCGTAGGCAACTTAGTTGCGGCAAGGTTCGCTGACAAAGCGTTGGCTCCTACCATTTTAACGCTGCTGGCATTGTTAGTGCTTACGCTCTTATTGTTCACCTACACCATTCACATTAAGCCGTTGGCTTTAATCAACGTATTCCTTTTGGGTGCTATTGGTTTTGGTACGATACCCCCGTTACAAATGTATGTCATGGAGAAAGCAACAGGTGCGCCAGCGCTAGCGTCTGCTGCAAATATTTCGGCATTCAACTTGGGTGCTGCGGGTGGCGTCTGGCTGGGAGGCGCAGCTATTGACGCTGGATACGGTTTAGTTTCACCAAACTGGGTAGGAGCAATCACAACGGGTATTGGCTTACTGATAGCGATTTATGCAGTGCGCCAAAAACGTGATTTGGTCATGAAAACCAGCTGTTGATTGCGTTAGGCGGTCAAGGAGGTTGACCGATAATTCGGGCGTCCCGTCTAATGTGTCTTGCTTTAAGGCCGTTAGGAAAGTTAAGGCTGCTGCCCATCCTAGCAATAGGCATGGGCGCAGTGCCTGCGGTAAGGCTTTTTAGCATTATCGTTAAGGGAAGGCCTTCTTTCTATGATGTCGAAACGCCATTGCAGCGGCCCGGGGCTGAGATCGACGAAGGCGAAAAGCTGGGCATTGAGAAAACGGCCCGTAATCTGTTCAAGCTGGGGGGCTTAGTGATGAGCAAATTGCTGAAGCAACCGGCTTGGCGTTAGATGAAGTGGCTAAGCTGCGCATTGAAGGTAAGCGCTGATCTATTACCTTTTGACCTAAACGGCCGTCCTTGAACATGCTCAACCTTCCCGATCCCGGTCATATCGCTCTACAGCAGGAAAGGGCGGTAACCAATGTTCACGGCGAATATTCCAAAGCTCATACGTCGGTTTCAGTTGATTGGGTGAATCGAGGGCGCCAAGGTGTATTTCGACTTCTTCCTCGCTTACCGAAAAAACCGACGAACCGCATGCCGAACAGAAGTAGCGCCCCTGATAACTGTGCGGTTCGCCTTCGATAATGACAGCTTGCTTGGGGTAATCCGCCGCCGCGTAGAAAAGCGCCCCGTGATGCTTACGACAATCCATACAGTGGCAAATACCTACCCGTAGCGGCTCGCCATTGGCGACGATTCGGATCTTACCGCAGAGACAGCCACCCGTTAGTTGCTTCATTGCCAATCTCCAGAAGATTCATACATTCAAAATAGGTGGCACTTCCGGTTTTGTCTTGCTGCCGTCTCGTTCGTATTTGATGCCAGTACCCAGCGCTAGGATAAGTGTTGCACTCACTGATATTCTTTCTTAAATTTTATTAGGGGTCCGAAGAAGACACTTGGGTCTATCTATTTAGATGAACGTAGGCAAGCACTTGAATAGCCGATCAAAGGTTGTCAATTGACAACCTTTGGGGGTGGCTTCATACTCAGAGGCAAATAATGACTCGTCCAGCACATCCGAAAAAAGAGATCGAAACTGCCCTCAAGCATGCGGAAGAGGAGGGCTGGCGAGTCGAGGTGGGTGGTAGTCATGCCTGGGGCAAGATCTACTGCCCCTACAATGACGATGAATGTCGCTGCGGTGAGTTCTGTATCGCAAGTGTGTGGAGCACGCCGAGAAATCCCGGTAGTCACGCACGAGCGCTGCGTAGGGTGGTGGACAAGTGCTCCACTCACCAGCGCCGGGGCGATACGGAGTCGGAGGATTGAGTTATGGAATATATTTTTACGCTGAAATACCAATTGGCTGACCACGACAGCGATTTGGATGCCCTCGTGGAACGATTGGGCGCCGCTGGTTGTGATGACGCTCTCGTCGGTGTGGGGCAGCCCGGTCGCTTGGCGCTGGAATTCTCTCGTGAAGCGGGCAGCGCCGAGGAGGCGGTTCGCAGTGCTCTGGTTGACGTAAAAAGCGCGATCCCTTCCGCGCGGCTGATCGAGGCCTCGCCGGATCTTGTTGGCCTGACGGATGTAGCAGACGTTGTGGGTATTTCCCGACAGGCAATCCGGAAGTTGATGCTCACCCACCGAGCGACGTTTCCTGTGCCGGTTCACGAAGGCAGTGCCTCAATCTGGCACCTGGCGGAGGTGCTTGACTGGTTAATGACCCGAGGGGGCTACCAAATTGATGTTGGCGTGCTGGAGACTGCAAAAGTGGCATTGGAAGTGAATATAGCCAAAGAGGGGATTCGCCACCCGGTTCGTAGCCGCGGGGAAATGGAGTTGCTGACAGCGTAGCCAACAGCTCAATCAGCTCAACAGTTTGGTGGGGGATAAAGACATGTTGGCAGAAAATTGGGCACAGCAAGAACGTCAGGAAGGCGAAAAGTTAGGTATTGAGAAAAACAGCCCGTAATCTGCTTAAGCTAGGGGTGCTGAGTGATGAGCAAATTGCTGAAGCGACAGGTCTTGCATTAGATGAAGTGGCTGAACTGCGCACTGAAGGTAAGGGCTAATCTGCTTTAATTTCCGTATTCCCGGTTCACGCATAGAACGGAAGGGCAGTTCGAGTGACTGCCCCTTTCTGTGTAGTCACATTTCCCTATCCGATTAATGTATCCATCGAAAAAACGTCCACGACCCCCCCCCCCCCCCCCCC
>NZ_BJXV01000017.1 GCF_007991175.1 Halovibrio variabilis | reverse complement strand
CCCCCCCCCCCCCCGGTTCTCACTTGTTCAGCCCCTTGAGCAAGGTGTTTAAGTAGTGTTTTAAATCCATTTGCAGGTAACTCAGCAGCTGTGTGCTTTACTATCTGCACCTGTTATTCACGGAGGAAGCATTCATGGCCATAGGCGGCTTGATAGGATTACTGGATGACATTGCCGCATTGGCGAAGTTGTCCGCAGCATCACTGGACGATGTGAGCGCTGCCGCCGGGCGTGCGACGGCGAAGGCGGCCGGGGTGGTGGTGGATGATACGGCGGTTACGCCGCAATATTTACAAGGGGTGGCTGCGGAGCGTGAACTGTCGATTGTGAAGCAGATCGCATTGGGCTCCATCCGCAACAAGCTGATTTTTATCCTGCCGGTGGCGCTGCTGCTGAATCACTTTTTGTCCGCGCTATTGCCAATCATCCTGATGGTGGGCGGCACCTACTTGGCCTTTGAAGGCGCTGAGAAGGTGTGGCACAAGCTCTCTGGCCAGCATGACGACGACAAACCCGCGGTAGAAAAGGGGCCGGAAGCCGAGAAAAAGATCGTGAGTGGTGCCATTCGCACCGACCTGATTCTGTCCGCTGAAATCATGGTGATCGCGCTTGCCACTGTCTCCCATCAAGGGTTCTGGTCGCAGCTGACGAGCCTGGTGGTGGTGGCGTTTGTCATCACACTTCTGGTGTATGGCGTGGTCGCGCTGTTGATTAGGATGGATGATATCGGCCTGAAGCTTGCCCAGCGGGATAATTTGGGCGTGCAGACACTGGGCCGGGGTCTGGTGACGGCCATGCCCAAGGTGCTAGCAACCATCTCGGTGGTGGGCACCGTCGCCATGCTCTGGGTGGGTGGGCATATTTTGATGGCCAATCTGGGTGCCGATGGCATGGGTTGGTTCAACGCGCCCTATGCGTGGGTACATCATATTGAGCTAGGCATTAGCGAGGCAACCGGTGCCTTGGGCGGCATGCTGGGCTGGAGCTTCAATACGCTGTGCTCTGCGGTGATTGGCTTTGTGGTGGGCTCAGGGGTGGTGGGGGTGCTGCACCTTGTTCCCGTTAAGAAAGCGCACGCCGAATAGGTGCGGGCGGCGAAGTGCATTTCAGGCTTCTAAGCGCCCGCCATCTATATGGCGGCCTTTCGTGTGAGATAGGGGAGAGAGTACTTCCCGTCTATCACCCGTTTCTGGATCGGAGCAACTGCGCACGCGCATCTTCAAAGCCTTCAAGTAGCGCGCTATGTTCGAGCCCCAGGCCTTCAGTGCAATAGCTGTTCAAAAACTGCCGGCCGGCAAAGAGCTTCCGGTCGGTCTCGGTCAGCTTGGCTTCTTCGCAGAGCCCATTCCATTCACTGGCAATCGTTGCGAGTTGGTTCTCAATAATGCTCTTGACTTCTGTGTCATTGAGCAAGAAATCAGGCGCGGCCGCGAGGCAACTGTGCAGCGTGCTCATACGGTTTTCACCCTTGATCAGCATCGCCTGTGTTGCTTCGTTGCCGGTTCTTCCCTGCGGGCAGATGTCATAGGCAGGGGTCAAGGTAAGCATCTCGCCGTCCCAAAACGCGGCATGGTTGCGGGCATGGTCGTCCGTATTGCCGCATAGGATATTAAAAACGATCCGTCCGTAGAGCTCTCGCAGCGTTTTCTTTGGCTTGGTGAAGCGGTGACGGATGATCTCGGCAACATCTTCATAAGACGCATAGCGTGCCATCATTTCGTCAAGGCCGAGCATCGTCAGCGCCGACACCATTGCTCTGCGCTGCCAGCCAGCCGCTGATTGGATGCGATCAAAGCGTTCGATGAGCAGCACGTCTTTGCCCGCTGCCGCGATCATTGAGACCGGGGCGACATCGAGAGTACATAAAGCTGCGAGCTTCATGGCGATAAATTCCGCTTTCACGACGCTGTAAATGTCCGTGCTCGACGAGAACTTGGCGATTGTTTTGTGATCGCCGTTATCGATCAGGGCTTTGGGACGGGCGCCGCCGATCGATGTGCCGTGGTTCAACGCCTGATCGAGCGCGGGTGTCAGCGGGACACCTTGCTCGATCCTTTCGGCTGCTTCCAGCAATTCCTCATAGGACGCTTCTGCCTTAAGGCGGGGAACGTATTCCATGGCGGAGTGCTGAAAATCGAGGGCACCGATCCGATCCGATCCCGACTCAAGCAAATAGGTGAGTTCGTCGATGTCGCCGGTTTCGGTCTCGGCGGCATTGACACCCATAAGGCGGTTGATGATAACCCGGCGGCCCCAAGCGTCGGGCGAGCCGTCACGAAGGCAACCGGCCATTGCCAAGCCTGCGGCAGGTTCGATCAGGCCGCGGCGGAGCGGAAGCTCGGCGTCATAGATGGGTATCGCGTCATCACGCTCTAAGTAGCTAGCGCCATAGTTGAAAACGTAGGCGCCCCTTTGCTGTGTGATGCGGCCAGCCACGACGGGTTGCGTTTCCCCCGGCAGCCAAATCCAAACATAGGCCTCTTTGTGGTCAGTAAGCTTAGAAATCATCATCGACCTCCTGCTTACGATGGCGGACGCTCTTAGGAAGCAGCGTTAGTTTTTCTTCGAGATGGGCGTTGTGCGTCGCCAGTGTCCGTTCGTCAACATCGAACAAGCGGACGCCGACGAGTGCGGCAACCTCGAAGACGGTGCCGATCTCAGAACCAGCTTCGCCATTTTCGATATTGCGGAGGGTTCTGCGAGTAATGCCTGCGCGTTCCGACAGTTCGGTAGCCGTCAGTTTGTGCTCCAAGCGGCCAGCCTTGATCAACTTGCCGAAGATCGAGAGCGCCTGCTTTGTGACGCGAGAGTAGCTGCGTGCCCGTTTCATCGTCGTCCCGCTGATTTGAGTAATTTAAGGCCCATTAAAATCTTTATGGGCTTTTAAGTGCTCATTATGGGTTAGCTTTGGCAATGTGCCAAGTTGGTGAGTAATTTATGATCCGCAAAGCCTTTATATGGCACTTTAAATGCTCATAGTTAAGGCTGAGCTGAGAGAGCGTATTCTCAAACTTACCTGCAAAGTAGGAAAGTAAACTCAGTCAATATCAATTGGCAGGGGTGACCCAAGAGGTGTACCTGTTCATCTTGTTGGAGTTTCAGTCCTCGGTAGATCGCACCATGCCGGTTCGGCTGAGGTCGACCTCAATCAGCTCAACAGTTTGGTGGAGGATAAGACATGTTGGCAGAAAATTTAGAGAACTGGGCTCAGCAAGAACGCCAATATAGAAGTAACATCCCTGGGTTGTCGTTTCCGATACCTAAAAGTAGTTAATCGGGCAAGAAATAGGAGACGATATCCATCTCTTTGTGAGGAATGCCGATTATCTCAATGCCCCCTTGGCCAATCAGGTAAAAGATGACGTGCTGGCCCTGGGGGTAGCTGTAATAACCCTCGCTGATATCAGAGCGATGTTTGCCTAACAGTGGATTTTCTGCGAGCCAGTGAAATCGTTTTTCAAAATCCTTTAGGTAGGTATTTCGTTGGTTCTTGCCCCATTGCCACTCCGTATAGCGGCCGATATCTTTTAAATCGTCGCTCGCCCTCGGTGTGATATTGAACCTGGGCATTACGTTTCACTATCCAAATCGTTGATTAACGTATCCATCGAGAAATCGTCCACGAATTCACCGGCTCTAGCTTGCTTGGCACCTTGGGCTAGATGCGTACGTAGCGCTTCAAGCTTGCTTTTGCGTTCTTCCATGGCGCGTAACGCATCACGAACAACTTCACTTGCGGAGCCGTAGCGACCACTGGAGACTTCGTTTCTGATAAAGACTTCCCAGTGCTCCCCTAGGCTAAGGCTGGTCGTAGCCATGATGTGCTTCCTATATTCAAAAGTAACAAATATGAATATAGATGGGGCTGATAAGAAAGGCAAGGGTGCTAGCCTACGAGGCCCGCTGCGCATTGAGGGTGAGTGTTCCTAGAACGAACAAAAGGGAATAACCCTTTTGCGCCTTGTCTGGCTCATTTGTGGCTGCAACGCGATCCACGCTGAAACGCCAACAGGCCTTAGGCATTCGCCGCCGCCCGTTCAAGCTGCCCACCGAGTTTTTCCACGAAGCCCTGCATGGTTTCCTCGCCTAAATCGACCGCCTTTGCCCCAGCCACCAACGTCACGTCACTATGATCTTACCCAGCAAGAGTGGACACTGGTTTAAGCGATCATTCGGGCTTCAAATACCTCTGGGCTGATCATTCCAATGGCACTGTGCCGCCGTTGCTTGTTGTAGTCTAGTTCAACGTACTCAAACACCTGGCGCCTCATGTCGTTTCGCGTTTTAAATTGCTCCCCATGGATCGCTTCAACTTTGAGACTGTGGAAGAAGCTTTCGGCACAGGCATTATCATAGCAGTTGCCTTTGGCGCTCATGCTGCACTTAAGCTCATGCCGGGTAAGCTGCGATTGGTAAAGCATGGAACAGTACTGACTGCCTCGGTCCGAGTGAACTATCACGCCTTTGGGCATTTTGCGTTTCCATAGCGCCATCTGAAGCGCGTCACAGACAAGATCGGCCGTCATACGCTCACTCATTGCCCAACCAACCACCTTACGAGAATAAAGGTCAATCAGCACTGCCAGGTAAAGCCAGCCTTCGCCTGTTGCTAAGTAGGTGATGTCACCCACCCACTTTTGATTGGGGGCTAAGGCAGTAAAGTTTTGCGCTAGCAGATTCGGCGCTACTGGCAGCGAATGTCGAGAGTTTGTGGTGGCCTTAAACTTACGGGCTGCTTTGGCGCGCAAACCCTGACGCTGCATGCTGGCAGCCACCGTCTTACGGTTGATCGGCAGCCCATCATCTCGAAGGTCTAGTGCTAATCTCGGGGCGCCTGAGCGCCCCTTACGTTGGTGATAAGCCGTCGCCACCCGCTGATCGATAATGGCTTGCTGGCTGCGTTTTGGGGACGAAGCTCCTTCGCGCTGTCGCCAAGCGTAGTAGCCACTCCGAGCGACCCCGACAACATGGCACATACGCTGAACACCGAAAGCCTGGCGATGACGATGGATAAAGGCGTACTTCACTTCAGGCTCTTCGCAAAGTACACCGCGGCCTTTTTTGTGATGGCCAGCTCTTCATTTACTTCGGCTAATTGGCGCTTCAAGCGGGCGTTTTCTTCTGCCAACGACTGCTCTCGTTCAGAGGTGTCTTGCTGAAACTGCGCTTTGGAGCGCCACTGATAAAGCTGACTCGCATGTATGCCCAGCTCACGAGCCGCTGCTGCAACGCCAATGCGATCAGCGAGTGCTAACGCTTCTTGACGGTAGGCATCTGAGTAACGGGTATAGGATTTTTTCTTCATTGATGTCGTCGATCTTGCCATGGTTCACCTCATCGTAGCGTATTACATTTTTGAGGTGTCTACTGCTACTGGGCAAGATCACTAATGCCGATCACGTTGAGTATCAGGCGCAGATATTGGGAAGCGATGTCGCGCATGCCTGAGCATCTTGTATCCGAGTTGATATCTGAGGGAAGCCTGGTTCCGCTTCGTATTGAGAACGCCCCAACGCCTGATGAAGGGCTAACGATTGATGCCGCGTATGCGCGCAATCAACCCCTAGGACAGGCTGGCCAATGGTTGCTGGATGACCTCAGGCGGCGTTTGCACTCTTAAAACAATTCTTTCAGGGGCCGTGGTTAATGGGATGGAATATTGAGGCTATTTAGCTGTATAAATGCACAGCTATTATGCTAAGGTTTACTTAATCTCTAATGATAAGCGCACTTGAGTATCTGCTCTGGTAGGCAAGGTGAAGGTTGCTGCATTAAGTGATGCTTGCTTTAGGGATGCATAAGGCTTGATGTAAACCTGGAGGCAATACTTATGAATGACCAGCAGATACAGATATTCACCAGCGAAGATGGGCAAGCACACCTAGAGGTGACGCTGGAGCAGGAGACCGTTTGGTTGAGCCAAGCGCAGATGGGGAGCTTGTTCGCTACCACGTCCGAAAACGTTCTTATGCACTTGCAAAATATTTTTAAAGACGAGGAGCTGGGTGAGCAGGCAACTACTAAGGATTTCTTAGTAGTTCGCCAAGAGGGTAAGCGACAGGTTCGACGCCGTATCAAGCACTATAATCTGGATGCGATTATTTCGGTGGGGTATCGGGTCAGTTCAAAGCGGGCTACCCAGTTCCGCAAGTGGGCTACTCAGGTGCTAAAAGACCACTTAGTTCAAGGCTATACTCTGAATCAGCGACGCTTATCCGAGCGGGGCATAGAGTTCGAACAGGCGTTAACACTGCTCAGCCGAACCTTGACCAATCAAGGCTTGGTATCCTCAGAAGGCGAGGCCGTAGCGAGTGTGATTAGCGATTACGCTCGCTCATGGAGTTTGCTGCAGGGCTATGATGAGCAGCAATTAACCGAGCTAAGCATTAAGCAGCCTGGTATGCACTCGCTGGAGTTGGAAGAAGCCTTGAGAGCCATTGGTGAGTTAAAGCAAACCTTAATCGCCAAAGGCGAGGCAACCGAACTGTTTGGGCAGGTGCGGGGCGATGGTTTGACATCAGCCTTGGCCACCATTGAACAGGGCTTTGGCGACGAACTGTTTTACCCCAATGTGGCAACCCGAGCGGCACACTTACTTTACTTTGTGATTAAAAATCACCCACTGGCCGATGGAAATAAGCGTTGTGGCTCGTTTCTGTTCCTATGGTACCTGCGCCGCAACGCGGCACTGCTGGCCCGGCCCGTCGAGCAACTGATCAATGACAATACTTTGGTGGCGTTAGCGCTGTTAGTGGCGGAAAGCCTGCCTGATCAGAAAACGCTAATGATACGGTTGATTGAGCATTTTATACTGCTTAAGGAAGATTGAAGGCCAATTGGCTTATGAGCCTAATACAGAGCTTAATCGGCTCAAGATATGAGCCGATTAGGTCATGTGCAGAGTTTTCTCCTCATCTTAAGAGTCTTCTCCCCACAGCGGTGTCAGTGAACCGCCTACCGGTGCATTCTCAGGTAAGTCCACGGCCGCTACCCGCGCATGTGCTGCCGCAAGCTGTGCCGGGTCGCCGCGCTCTATTTCCGGCTTTTGGCCTGGTGGGTAGGCGCCTACCATGCAGAAGTCATCGTCTGCCTCCAGGCTGGCATGCCCAACTCCGGCGGGCAGCACCAGCACATCGCCTGGGTAAAGCATCAGCTCCTGGCCGTTAGGGCCACCCAGTCGCGCCCGGGCCTGCCCGCGAAAAATACCCAAGACCTCGTGGGCAGTGGAGTGAAAGTGGTCAAAATCATACAGATGGTAGCGCCACGCTGGCGGCCAGCCGTGCTGTTTGAACATGCTTTCAAAGGTATTGGCCCGTTCCTCTGCATTGCGAATGTCGAGAACCTGGCGGTAAATCAGCACAGGCAGCGGGGAGTTAGGGTAACCGGTGGCTTCATCGCTGTCGAGATGGAGTCGTTCTGGCTGGGGGATAGACATCCTGGCCTCCTCGTTAAGGTATTCTTTCAGCGTCTTCTTGAGCATAGTCGTTAGAATAGTTGAGCTAAACGATAAGAGACGGCTGAGTGTTGGGTAGATTACCGCCAAGCAGCGTATCCCTCATTTTCTATTCGATTGCCTTGATAGCATCAACCGTTATCATATCGCTGATGCTGTCCATCATTACGCCCTTTAACCGCGAGCTTCTATGACCCAATCTAAAACGCCCTTCATTGTGGTGCTGAGCCTGGCATTGACCATGATGCTGGGCCCGTTTTCCATGGATACGTATCTGCCTGCCTTTCCGGTCATCGGCGAATCGCTGGGGATTTCTCAGCAGGCGGTATCGCTGAGTGTTTCAGTGTATGTACTCGCATTGGCAGTTGGCCAGTTAATCGGCGGTGCGCTTTCAGACCGCTTCGGGCGACAGCGTGTGCTGATGAGCGGGCTGGCGATTTTCGCACTCTCAAGCATCGTCATTGGTATGGCGGACTCCTTGAACACGCTGCTCGGTGGGCGGGCAGTTCAGGCCCTTGGCGCCGGTTTTACCCTGGTGTCTGTGCCAGCGCTGGTGCGCGACCGGGTGGCGGGCCGCGATGCTGCGAAACTGTTCTCGATGATGGGCTTTATCATGGTGTTGGCGCCTGGCGTTGCTCCGAGTGTCGGCAGCGCGATTCTGTCGGTAGGTTCCTGGCACTATATTTTCTTCGCCTTGGCGGCATACGCGCTGTTGCTGGTACCGTTGCTGGTGCGGGTTATCTTTACCGGCATTGGCAAGGTGTCTCGCGCAAAAAGCCCCCAGATGAGCTTGTTGGCGCGTTACAAACTGGTGCTGTCCACCAAGCCAGCGCTGCCGTTCATCGTTTGGCAGGCCGCTTCTTTTTCTACCCTGATGATGTTTATCACATATGCTTCCTTTATCTATCAGGGGCACTTCGAACAGTCGCCCTCGGCCTTTTCGATGCTGTTTGCGGCGAACATTGTCGCGATGCTTATCTTCAATATTCTCAATCGGCTACTGCTTTCCAGGGTGCCGTCGTTTCGCATTCTGCAGTTGGCGACGGGCTGTCAGGCGGTCGGCATCCTCTTGCTGGTGATGGCTGCCTTCATGGCGTGGCCGCTGTACGCCTTCCTGCCCGCCATGATGCTGACCATCGGTGCGGTGGGGGCGATCTCACCGAATATTCAGGCCTGCTTTTTAGAGTACTTTCCCACCAGCGGTGGCACGGCCGCAGCACTTTTGGGTGCAGCCCAATTCGGCATTGCCGGGATTCTGAGTGGCCTGTCTGCCGTGCTGCCGCATACGCTTGAAGCGGTTATCCTGGCCATGGCGGCCTGCGGTTCGGTGGCGTATCTGCTGCTTGCCCGCTCCATCATTAAAGGGCGGGCCGCGGTCGGAGTGTAAGGCGCCAGGCTGGTTCCATTTGTTTCAGGCCTGGGCACGCCTTCAGGTGATGCGCCTTAACGTACGCTAGACGCCCGAATGCAGCGTCATCGGCGTCTTGTGCGCCTCCTGGTCGGCCTCCAGCCCGATCATTTCGTCGTAGGGGACCTGCTGGACAAGATAGAGCGGCAGCTCCTCAAGCCCGCCGGCCTTGATGAGCCGTTCGCGGGCATCGCTCAGGGAATGCGGACGAAGAGGCTGGCCGTGGCTGTCTTCGAGTACGTTCTCTTCGCCGTCTTGAGTGAGCGCCCGAAAGACGAAGACGTTGCCTTCGTGGGATTCAATGTGTAGCTCCGCGATACTGGATTGGCGGGCGAGTCGTACAAACTGATCGAATTTCATGGTGCTCTCCGTACGGTTTTTCCGTGCTGTGTTTCTATGCAAGTGCTGTACAAGCATTGTGCATTTTTTGGATTTGTGCAATTTTGCGTTTGACGGGGCGGTGGGTGCAACGACTCGATAGATGTGACAAGCACTAGCATGGCAGGCGTTACCGATTTCGATGACTTCTCTGAGCCCTCACTTCGGGGTGCACTGACTTATCGCGTCACCGACCAAATTTCTACCTATGTGAGCATGGTGGAATCGGTTACGCCTCCCACCATCGGCGTTGAACCTGAGCGGGGCGAACAGTAACGAAATTGGTGCGAAATACGCCCCCTTTGGTATGAATGCGCTTTTCTCGGCGGCCATCTATGACCTGACCAAGAATGACGTCACTATCGGGGTTGTACAGGGCAATGGCGTCATCGAGCAGTATGTGGTCGGTCAGCCACGGCGGACTATTAAAATCCGGGCCGAGAAATTACCGCAAAAGTGAACTATCGCTGGTGATATAGATAAGGTAATTGGCAAGCAAGGCAACAGCCGAAAATCCCCGCCATTGTAGGCGGGGATTTTGCTTTTTAGGCTTCTGCTAAGCCATCAACGATAAAGACGCGGTAGTCGGCGGCCTGGAAGCGGTGCTTGCGGGCTTCCTGGTAGGCGGGGCTTTCGTACCAGGCACGGGCGGCGGCCATATCGGGGAAGCGCAGAATCACTGCTCCCTCCATGGCGCTGCCTTCGAGCACTTCAAAATCACCATAGAAAGCCAGCGGTTGCGGGTCGTGGCCTTCGCGAGCCGCCTGTGCCTTCTCGCTGTAGCGCTCCATTTCCTGGGCGTCTTGGGTGTGTTCTCGTGTCATTACGATATAAGCAGGCATTAAATTTCCTTGGGTAGCTGTTTAGAAAGCAGCCAGAGCATACCATTGCCTCGAAACGGGTTTATATAAGAAAAACACTATTGACCGCTACTCGGTTTCTTTAGAACCATCGGAGGTAATGGATGACGCCTGTTCAGTCGCGGGCTTAACCATAACAGCGGATTCCCGCTGCTTATTCTCCAGTGTCGCCAGGGCAATTTGGTAACAATCCTCAATATGGCGGCTGCCCATGTACTTCATGGCGCTGAAGCTGATACTCCCTGCTAGGGCGCTGCCTATGAAGGGCACAAACTTAGCCGCCCCTTTAGACGCTCCCTTGAACCCCATCTTTTTTAGCAGCATCAGGATTAGTTTTCTGGTGATGTATTTACCGGCCATTTTGCTGCCGGTATTGGAAATAGTGGTCATCACAAAGAGCTTGGGCTCTGTATCCAGGCTGTCGATTTGTTCGGGCGATAAACCAAATTTTTCATTAATACGGGGAATTAACCGCATCAATATGGCCACATCCGAGACAATATCCACTCCCGGTAGCGGGACTATCGCCGCGCCCGCAGAAAGGCTCGAACTCTTGGTGACCATCGAATGGCACGACTTTCTAATCGCTTCGAGCTCTTCAGGTGACTCGATCATATAAGGCCCTCGTTAGATAAGCGTTTTACTCGTCCCCTGCATAAGTGGCGCGCCAAACGGGGAAGTTTCACGGCTTATCTCTGATACCAAAGCGGGAAAAACCGACCCAAGTCGCCATGCCTGCGAGCAAAACCACGACGATCGACAGAGTAAAACCGGCAGGCATCATGGCCCAGGTGTCTCGTGCATGTGCAAACGCATTGACAAGCCCAATTATCCAGGTAAGCAATAGCAGCGCGGGGTACATCAGAAAAGCCAAACGGTGGTCTTGGGAACGAACAAAGCCAACAATCGCGCACAAAAGCGCAAGCCCCGCGAAAATAAGCCCGCCTAAATTTAGCCAAGAAGCAAAGGTAGCCCACTGAGTATGGTAGTTCATGGAGTAGGCGTAATCGCATAACATGGCGCCAAGAAAGAGTGGCGTAGTCCCAGCAAGCATTACGGCATGAAACAGGTTTGGCCCGCTTCGGTTGGTGCGATGGTCAGTGGCTGTCACGGCAAACTCCTTCTGCTGTTCAAGCTAATCAATTGGCCTAGGCTGGCTGGTGCTACACGCCAAACCCCAACCCAGGCAATAACATCATGTTCATTAGGGCGCAGTATAGTTGACGATAAACAACTTGCCCAAAGCCAAGCAGCGCTGGCTGGAAGCCTGTAATTCACGGCGCGGCTTACTATATTAGTGGTTTGCCGCAGGACAGCTTTATTTTTGGCTCTTCGTCACTCAGTGTGTAATTAACTCTGCCAGCATGAGGGTAGCTCCCGTGGGAGGGAGCTTCAGCTCGCGAATGTTTGGGCTACTTAGAGCGGCACTGCATGAGTAACGCGAAACACTCAGTTGGGTATTGCGTTAATCAGTCTCCTGTTACTTCGCGGATGTTCTCAAGGAGGTGGTCAAAATAGGGATTCCAGGTGAGGCGGGCATGGTATGTCTGTGCTCCGCTATGCCCCCAGGCGCCGAACCACAGAGTGTCAGGATCATCGGGAGGAGAAAGGTTCTCTTGGCCGTTTTCCAGCATGAGGTAGCTACCTGCTTCACCGTAATAGGTGTTCTCGGGCGCAAACAGCACATTCATGTGGGAAAAGTTGCTGATACGCCGGTCAGGTAGATAGCTGGTCAGGGCGGTTACGCGTGGGTCGTCAAGGTGTTGAGGCGTGTCGCCGTACCATACGAAGCGTGATGACGGGTGGGGGAAGCGGGTTTGAAAGGCTTTTAGCGTCGCTGCAGGGTCAAGAACGCTGTCATGCTGGCTCATGGTCATCAGCACGGGTTTATCAAAGCGCTCGGCATTTAGGTTTTTTTGCACGGTGCTGACCGAGTGATAATACAGCGAGGCCCCGCGCGACGGCAGCGACTGATATGTGACGATATTGTCCTCTTCATCGATATCGAGCCAGTCCCAAAAATAGGAAATGGCTGGGGCGAGAAAGAGATACTGGCTGTCCGGGTAAAAGCCGGGGGAAAACAGCAGCAATCCGTCGACGCTTTCGTCCTTGAATGCCTGGGAGGTCACCAGATTGCCCCCGGTCGAGAACCCGCCCAGCCAGAGCTCATCGACTTCATCTGAAAGCAGCTTGGTGTGATGGGCGATGGCGTCTTCCCAATCATCATTGCCGGGCAGCATCAGGTCGGCGGGGCGGGTGCCATGGCCGGGCAACAGAATCGAACGAACCAGCCAGCCATCTTCCGCCATGGCGTTGGCCATATCCGTGAAATACCAAGGGCTTGAGCCCAGCCCGTGCACGAACAGAATGCCGCGCTTTGCCGGTGTAGCCGGGCGACGTTCAAACGGGGCGTTGAGCTGTATCTCGCGGTGGCGGTCGTCGCTGATGAAGCTGCGGTTATCGGCAATCCACGCGCGGGTGTCGCGTATGTATTCATCGAAGCTTGGCTGATCATAACGCGGCAGGTCGCCCGAGGGCTGGAAGCGCGGGGAATCCGGCGGCACGGCGCAAGAGGTCAGTAGCACCAGGGCGGCAAGCAGAACGCTAAGGCGGCGAAACATGAAACTCTCCATCAATCATTATGGACCATTATCAGGGCGTGCATTAGAACGCCCCTACTTGCCTGCGCGGAAATGGCCCTTCATGTGGTGTGTTCATCCACCGCCTAGACTTTGCTCACCGCCACTGTGGGTTGCTTTGGTCGTCTGGAGTGTCGTGGGTAAGCACGTATGTTGCTGGTTCGGCGGCGAGCTCGATCACGACGACATAGGAAAAACTTTAAAAAGATGTTACCTCAACGCCTGTCGCTTGCCATCTAAAGGCGTTGGTAGGCACTGCCTATTACGCTTCTCGGGTTGCATCACAAAGATCAGCCTCCTATCTGGCTGCTATCATGGATAGACATTGCCCCATTCCCAAGCTTAGTGGGTGCAATTTTGCTTTATGGTCAAAGTACGGCAGTTTTCTATGAATTCAGGAAAGCCCTATCAATATGGAGCCAAAATGATGAGAAAACGCTATTCCTTAAAACCAGTGATGCTGGCCGTTCTACTACTCGCACTCAGCCCACCGGTCTGGGCTAGCTATGCCTACTATGTGGGCAAGAACCTGACCGACGAAGGCGCCGTTATGATCGGTGGTACCGGGGAGGAAGTCTCCAGCCATTGGTTAGAGATCATGCCTGCCGAAGATCACTCCGCTGAAGATACAGTGGGTGTGGGTGTCACCGCTGATGCCGGCATCCCCGGTGAGCTTATCGACATTCCACAAGCCGAACATACCTTCCGCTACTTATCGATGTCGTATTCTGACTTTGAGGGCTTCCCTGAGCCGCTTACCAACGGCGGTATCAATGAGCACGGGGTAGCCGTTCGTGACGTCTGGGCAACCAACCGTCAGGAATTGATCGACATGACCGAGACGCCGCAGCAGGGGCCTCAGTACAGCGACTTGGCCAGGCTAGTGCTTGAGCGTGTCACGACCGCCCGTGAAGGTGTCGAATTGATCGGTGAACTTATTGATCAGTATGGCTATTCAACCTATGGCGGCAATACTCACCTAATCGCTGATGAAAATGAAGGCTGGGTTGTTTGGGAGTTTGCTGGCAGTCAGGGACTTTGGGCCGCCGAACGCCTTGGCCCTGATGATATTCGTGTGCTTTATCCCGGCTATATTGAAGATTTTCCCACTAATTTTGAGGACGACCCCGATTATATGGGCGCCGAGAACTTGATTTCCTTCGCCGAGGAACAGGGTTGGTACGAAGGCGAAGGGGATTTCAATGTGTTTGATGTCTATGGTCGTCAGGATACTCAAGCGCGTACCGGCGGCTACAAGTACATGTCCCAGGCGGACGTGGAAGAAGCGCTGCGCGACCTGGTGCCGATCAGTGAACGCGAAATGATGAATCAGGTTCGTGATTACCGTATCGCTGACGATGAAGCAGGTTATGGACAGGTCGCTACCCTGAAGGCCGATACTGACGCTGATATGCAGCGAATTTGGGTAGCTCCTACCAGCTCGGTAGCGGCTCCGTTCATTCCCTGGTGGCTCGGTGTCCAGGAAGTGCCCATGGAATATGGGCAGCACCGCTATCTTTCCAAGGGTGCCGCGTCGACTTTCCTCAATCCCGATTTTCAGGTGCAGGAAGCCAGTGACTTTGCGGGCCGTCGTTTCAAACAGGTCATGTACCTGATGTGCGAACAGCCGGAGCGTTTTCATGGCTCAGTTACCGAACTACTGGAAGGCTTTGAACAAGATAGCTTCGACGACCTTAACTGGGTCGAGACATCCGCCCAGACGCTGATTGATCAGGGCAAGCGCGATGAAGCCCGCCAGCTGCTCACTTTCTATAGCCAAGAGCGTGCCGAAGATGCACTCGCGCTGGGGGATACGCTAGTCGACTGGCTCAACGCCTCGCTTGAGCTTCGCGATCAGCGTCGGCGCCCACAGGGCGTTCTACCTAATGATCAGGGCGGTGAGACCGTCAACTGTTTAGTCGATGCCGACCCGGATAAACCCAGAAACGCTCAGTAACTAAAGCCTGTGCTCGGTTGTGAAAAAACGCCTTCCCGACTCAATATCGGGGGAGGCGTTTTGTTTAATTCAACCACTGTCAGGGCGGTGCGTCCAGCCACCCCTGGCCCTGGATGGTCGTCTCGCCAAACGCTTTGTCCAGCGCAATAGAATGACAGATCTCATCTTTCTCCAAACTTCGAGCAGCATGAAAGTATCAGTTTGGCTTTGAGTACATCACTCAGAGTAGCCGCCGACGGGCTAAAACTCTCGTCGTATATGTCTGCGCTGATGTTTGGGTGTGAAGCAAGAAGCTGATTTTTCAGAACCGCCAAGCGGCAGGCAAGTGCCCCTTGGCGTGCCCGAACGCGCTAGCGCTTTATGCGCATGACGATGATTAACTGTGTCGCCGCTCCAATGGCGGCGACCGCCCCAGCGCCAATTGCCAATGACGCAACGGGCAGGTGGAAGGCCAGCAAAACGCCACCGCTCGCTGCACCTAACGCACTGCCTAAATAGAGCGCCGATTCATTGAGCGCGACTGCCAAATTGCCATCACCATGAGCTTGGCGCGTGCGAACCAGCTCGTTGTTTTGCGGCACTTGCAGCGCCCAGCCCACGGCGCCCCAAAGCGCAATCGGCAGTAACGTCAGCATTGGATGAATCGACACAGCAAAGGGCAGCGAGATGAGGGCTATAGAAAGCAGCAGCATGATCGCCAAGGTAATAACGGGCGCGATAAATTTGTCCACCAAGGGGCCAACCAAAAAGCTACCCAGCACGCCGCCAATCCCCCATACCCATAAATAGCCGGTAATCGACTGAACAGTGCCTGACTCGCTGGCTGCCATAAAGGGGGCAATAAAGGTATACATGCCCAGGCTGGCAATAGCCGCCAATAAGGAAACCGCCAGAATGGCCATGGCATGAGGGTTTTTCAAAATAGCCAGTTTGCGAACAAGTGAAAGTACCGGTGTGGATGGCAGTGCAGGCAGTTTGGTGTGAAGTCCGGCGTAGGCGATGCAGCCAAGACCTGCGATAAGCCACATGGCTGACGCCCAACCTAAACGCTCTGCCAGCAACAGGCTGATAGGCACCCCCAGTACCGTGCCGCTCGCCATGCTGCCCATGATGATGGCAATCGCTTTACCACGCTGGGCCTCTGGCGTGATGGCGGCTGCGGCGGCAATGCCCATGGCAAGATAAACCCCCGCGCCCACGCCTGCGACCGCTCGCCATACAGCAAGCGATACAAAGTTGGTGGCCAGCGCGCTGGCAATATTCGCCACAATAAAAACGGCCAATGCCAGGAGTAACCCCAAGCGCTGCCGGTGGCCGGGCAGCAGGGCCACGACGACCGGCGAGCCTAAGCCGTAGGCTAAGGTAAACGCCGTGACCAACTGAGCGGCCGTGGCGTCAGAGACGCTAAAAGCGTCGCCGATAAGTGGAATAAGCCCCGCAGTGACATAAGAGGCCATTCCCAGCGCAAATGCCCCCAGGGCAATTAAGTAAACCGATATACGAGGTTGGTCAGCCATCACGCTCTCCATGTTAGGTAAGGATCGAAAAATCACCGCTAGTTCTGCCAGCGAGAGGCTATTCTGGAGAGGCTTTTAAGGGGGTACAATTTAACTGTTTATGCTATTACTAGTGGTAACAAGCTATTAAAAGGGTAATAAGATGACCGCTCAGCGGACGCTGACACGAACGCGGGAAGACTTGGCTGAGTTTCTACGCAAGCATCGCGAAAAAATTGCGCCGGAAGAGGTGGGGTTGCCTCGTGGCCGTCGAAGGCGAACGCCAGGGTTAAGGCGCGAAGAGGTCGCCGCTTTAGCAGGTGTGGGGCTGACTTGGTATACTTGGTTAGAACAGGGGCGTGATATTAGCGTATCGGCGACGTTTCTGGACAATCTATCCCAAGTGCTCAAGCTGGATGCGGCCGAGCGCCGCCATCTGTTCTTGCTTGCCCATCAGCGGCTACCCTCTGAGCTAGGCAAAACCTGGTGCAGCGTGCCGCCGCTGGTGCAAACCTTGATGGACGACCTGCCCAAACGGCCTGCCTATATCCTTAATTTACGCTGGGACGTGCTGGCCTGGAACGCCGCGGCCGATAAGCTGTTCAACTTCTCTGCCCAGGCACCCGAGCGCCGCAATATGCTCTGGTTGTTATTTACCGACCCTGCCATGCGTCAACTGTTATCACCCTGGGAAGAGCAGGTTGGCCAAATGCTATCCAGCTTCCGACGCGACTTTGCCCGTGCGGCTCAAGATCCCGCCATTGATGAGCTGGTCGAAGAGTTAACCAAAGTGGCGCCTGAGTTTAAGGCATGGTGGAAAAATCAGGAGGTCAATGCCCCTTGCCAGGGCGTGCGTCATCTTGATCTGGATGGGATTGGCGCTATCGCGTTTGAACACACCACGCTCACCGTTGATGAAGAGCGTCACCTGCGGCTGGTTTATTATGCTCACAAGGGGAGCGACACCGAGAAGCAGGCTTTTAATGAGTGGGTGGTGGGCTAGTTCTTTAAGATAAATTTTGTTGAGAGGGTTGAATGGATAGAATGAATCTGAAAATTATTCGTGCATTGCGCCAGGATGGCCGTATCTCGGTTACAAAGCTGTCCCAGCAAGTAGGCCTTTCGATACCGGCGGTGACAGAGCGAATGAGAAAGTTGGAGGAAAGTGGCGTGATAAAAGGCTACACAGCGGTAGTGGATCTGGAAAAAATTGGGCTGGCTGTTTCCGCTGTAATTGGTATTACGGCGTTTAAACCACAAAAAGAGAAACTTCTAGCCAAGCTCGAATCTCTGCCGGAAGTAGTGGAATGCCTGCATGTAACCGGCGAAGACTCCTATTTGATTCGAATATATGTTCCCACTAACCGGGATATCGAAGAGTTTGTTGCAAAGATAAATAATTTTGGTGAAACTAAAACAAGGATTATTCTTTCGGAGCCTATTTCAATGGATAGCCGTCATGATGTGTTGAATAGTTTTTTGAGTAACGAGCATCCTTCATAGCACTTTTATGATAGCAGTGACAACCGTATAGCAGCCAAATAATGCTATTGAGACGCCTGCCAGATAACTAACAGTTTTGATTTTAGACTCATTTATTTTGGCTGCCAAGAAATACACAGCAGAAGTCAAAAAAAACCACCAAGCCATTGAGCCAAGAAAAACCCCTAAACAAATGATACTCAACTTCACTAGTCCAATGTCTGTGGGGCTGTCGCCACTTGGGACAATAGTTGCAAATATGGCAATAAATGCAAAAATTGTCATTGGGTTCGACAATGTAAGAAAGAATGTAGTTAAGTAGGCTTTTAATGGTGAATGCGGCTTTTTATTTTTTGTGGACTGATTTGTTTTATTTTTGGCTGCAGAAACTCCCAGATAAATCAGTATTATCCCACCCGCAATAGATAGCCATAGTAGCGATGTTGATAAAAGCGAAATGATGGCAGCAAAACCGAGAGCACCCAGGATGCCATATAGCAAGTCGGCTGAAGCCGCGCCTAGCCCTGTTATAAACCCAAGTTTCCAGCCGCCTGCTAACGTTCTCTGCATGCAGAGTAATCCTATTGGGCCAACAGGGGCTGCTATCATAAAACCAATGGTCATACTTTGCGCTAAATAAAGCATGTTTGTTTTCTCGGTTTGGGTTTTTTATATTTTGTTGTTTTAGTTGCTTTTTCTCCATGCTGTTTTTAACTTTTTGGCCGTGGTTGATTGGTTTTTTTAATTTTTTTACGGGATATTTATTTTTATTTAAGCAAACGCGACCACAACGTCGTCTATGAAATGACGTAGCTTCGGTGTCATGCGCTGATCGGCGGCGTAGAGCAGGTGCATGGGTCTCGAAGGCCCCTCATAGTCTGGCAAGATGCGCACCAGCCGCCCGGCGGATAACTCCTCAGTCAGTGCGGCTTCATAGCCCAATGTAATACCGAACCCTTCCAGTGCTGCGCGAAGCAGCCCTTTCCAGTCATTGATTTGAAGCCGCCCGCTCACGGGGGCGTCATATAGGCAGCTGTCGCGACTGAAGCGCCACGTTCTGCCCAAAGTGCCGAGCCAATAGGCAAAGCCAAGGCACTCATGCGCCAACAGATCCGCCGGTGTCTTAGGCTCACCGTGTTCAGCTAGATAGGCAGGTGAAGCGCAGGCGATGAGCTGATAAGGAGCAAGCGGACGTGCCACCAATGTAGTGCTGTCGTTGATTGGCCCAAGGCGAATGACGGCTTCGTAACCTTCCTCGATAGGGTCGACCAGACGATCCGACAAGGTGAGATCGACTTCTACTTCTGGGTACTCACGAAGATAGCGGGTAACAAGAGGCACCAGGCTTTGACTGCCAAAGGTGACGGGCGCGTTGATTCTGAGGCGTCCTCGTGGCACGGCCCGGGCCTGCTCCGTCAGCGCTTCGGCCGCCTCGACTTCCGCGAGAATCGTTTGGCAACGCTCATGATAGAGATAGCCGATCTCGGTTAGGCTCTGTTTGCGCGTGGTGCGGTGCAATAGCCGCGACCCAAGCTGCTGCTCCAGAGCCATGATGTGTTTGGAAACCATCTGCGTCGATAGCCCAAATTCTGCGGCGGCGGCCGTGAAGGAGCCAAGATCGGCAACCCGCACAAAAACAGCCATACTCGTTAGCCGATCCAGCATTATCAACTCACAGTAGATAGTTAAGTGAATAGAGCGATATTTATCACGCCTGGATAGCAGTATAAAGTGCTGTTGATCTTAACACTGCCAGGAGAAAGATATGCGGATCGGTATTATGGGTGCAGGTTTTATTGGGCAAGCGTTTGCACGCCTGGCGATTGCGGCGGGCCACAACGTCATGATCAGTAACTCCCGGGGGCCGCAGACACTCAGCAGCATCCCGTCGACAATTGGCGCCCAGATCGGTACCGTGCATGAAGCCATCGGCTTCGGCGACATTATCCTGATCGCCATTCCCTTTCATCAATACGCCACGCTTCCGGTTGAACCGCTACGCGATAAGATCGTGTTGGACGCCAATAACTACTATCCAGACCGTGATGGAGCGATCCCGGAGCTTGATGAGCGTCGGGCGACGACGAGTGAACTGCTGGCGCAGCATTTGACAGGTTCCCGTCTCGTGAAGGCATTCAACGCGATCCTGGCCTCCGATTTGGAGAAGGGCGGGCAGACGCTGCCTTCGGGAGCCCGTCGCGCCCTACCGATAGCGGGGGACGACGATGCGGCCAAGGAGATCGTCGCAAGCCTGATGCGCCAGTTTGGCTTCGATGTTGTCGATGCTGGGCCACTGGCGGAAAGCTGGCGTTTTGAACGCGCCAAGCCAGCTTATTGCCTACCGTTTGATCAAGAAGGGTTGCGTCAGGCGCTCTATGAAGCGCAACGCGACATTGATCTGCCGGAAGGATCATGGCGTTGGTAAACGGCAAACAAAGCTAAAGTGTCTTGGTATTTAAACCACAAGGGAGCAGTACCTTGGCGCTGAAGGTACACTGGAAATGAGACGCCGCTAAAGTAAAGAGAGCGATAGTATAGCTAAAGAAAATAATAATTATTTATTTTAGCTGGTTGCTGTTATTAAAGCTCCCTTCTGTATGCTGGTTGATTCGTATATGGAGGGCCGGGTGCAGCTAACAATGCACCGTTGGTGGGTCGTACACACTCTGCGTTATGCTAGCCAGTTTCGCCATCTGATGTGAAACGACTCAAACGGAGTTTGTACGCTTATGATCGACGCTCGAGGGCTATCCCGTATTCCTCTCCGACATGCCACCTTTATTGCCTGTTTGTTGCTGTTGGCGATCTCGCTTATTGGGCTGGCTTTTTCGCTGATGTGGCTGTGGGGCGTGGTGATCTTCGGCCTGCTGTCGGCGCTGGGGATTCATGATGTGCGTCAGCGTCGGCGTACCGTCAGCCGTAACTACCCGATACTGGCGCACTTGCGCTATATGCTTGAGTCGATTGGCCCGGAGATTCGGCAGTATTTTATTCAGTCCGACCTGGACGCACGCCCTTTCTCCCGGGAACAGCGGGCGGTGGTCTATCAGCGCGCCAAGAATGAAAGCGACAAGAAGCCGTTTGGCTCGTTGCTGGATATGTATCAGCCGGGCCATGAATGGATCAATCACTCCCTTCAGCCCAGCACCATCGACAGTCACGATTTTCGTGTTCAGGTTGGCGGCAGCCGCTGCCGTAAGCCCTATTCCACCAGCGTGTTCAATATTTCGGCGATGAGCTTTGGTTCGCTGTCGGCCAATGCGATTGAGGCGCTTAACGCCGGGGCGCACAAAGGTGGCTTTTATCACGATACCGGTGAGGGCTCGATCTCCCGCTATCACCGCAAGCACGGTGGTGATTTGGTGTGGGAGATAGGTTCGGGCTACTTCGGCTGCCGTAACGACGATGGCACCTTCAGCGAGGAGCGCTTTGCGGCCAATGCCTGCGACGAGCAGGTGAAGATGATCGAGATCAAGCTTTCCCAGGGGGCAAAGCCCGGTCATGGAGGGATTTTGCCAGGCGCCAAGGTGACCGCTGAAATCGCCGAGGCGCGGGGCGTACCGATGGGCGAGGATGTCGTCTCGCCCGCCGCTCATACGGCGTTTTCCACGCCGCTGGAGTTGATGCACTTTATCGCTCGCCTGCGCGAGCTTTCCGAAGGAAAACCGGTGGGCTTCAAGCTGGCGGTCGGCCACCCCTGGGAGTGGTTTGCCATTGTCAAAGCCATGCTTGAAACCGGCGAACGGCCGGATTTTATTGTGGTTGACGGAGGCGAGGGCGGCACAGGGGCAGCGCCGCTGGAGTTTATCAATCGGCTTGGAGTGCCGCTAACCGAGGCGTTGACCCTGGTTCACAATACGTTGGTGGGTGCTGGGCTGCGTGACGAAATTGGCATTGGGGCGGCGGGTAAGATCATGTCCGGTTTTCACATTGCCCGCACCATCGCCCTGGGAGCCGATTGGTGCAACGCCGGTCGAGGCTTCATGTTTTCACTGGGGTGTATTCAGGCGCTCAGCTGCCACACCGATAAATGCCCCAGCGGGGTGGCGACACAGGATCCGAAGCGGGGGCAGCATTTGGATGTCGCCGATAAGTCTGAACGGGTCTATCACTACCACCGTAATACGCTAAGGGCGTTGGCAGAGATGCTGGCCGCCGCCGGGCTTGGGCATACCAATGAGTTGGGCCCAGAGCACATTATCCGGCGGGTGTCGGAAAATGAGATTCAATCCTACGATCAGCTTTTTACGTTCTTGAAGCCTAACGAGCTGCTTACCGGTAACTGTCATCACACGGTCTTTGAGCAATACTGGGAGGACGCCCGGTCAGATTCGTTCTTACCGCCTTCGCGGATTGCCCAGCGGCGTTTCACCAAACTGGAATGAACGACACCACGGCGATACGCCAATAACAGATGCATGTTTGTCGCGTGGCTTACGCTCGACTCAATCGGTGACGCAATTTGGGTAGCGTGCGCGACACGGGCGGAAGGCGGGTTGCCATAATCAGCGCCGCAATGGCGGCATACATGGCCCATTCCTGCATGTCGGCGCGCACTACCCAGAAGAAGTGCAGTAGCACCAACCCCAGAATGACATAGGAAAATTTGTGCAGCGATTTCCAGCGCTTGCCCAGGCGGCGCATCGACCACTTGTTCGATGTCGCACCCAGCACGGCCAAGCCGATCAGCGCGATCATACCGACGATAATGTAGGGCCGTTTTATGATCTCGCTGCCCAGCAGTGCCCAGTTAAGCCCGAGAATAAACAGCGCGTAGCTAAGCATATGCAGGGTGGCGTAGGCCAGCGTCCAGAGGCCCAGCTGACGTCGGATCAGCGCAAAGCCTTTCCAGCGGGTGAGTTTAGTGAGTGGGGTCAAGCTGAGTGTGAGCAGCAGCAACCAAAGCGCGCCGATGCCGATATGCAGTAGCAGGTAGCGCCCCGGCTCGGGGCCAGCAGCGTTATTCGCGACCTGCCAGCTCCAGAAAACCAGCGGCGCTAGCGCCGCCAGAAACACCGCCACGCGCCAAGCTAACCATTTGCGCTGCGTTGCCATCAGTATTGCTTCCTTAAATCCATGCCTGCATACAGCTCGGCCACTTCATCTTCGTAGCCGTTGAACATCCGGGTGTCGATGGTATTGGAGTTGAAGAGGGTATTGGGCAGGCGGCGTTCGGTCGCCTGGCTCCAGCGGGGGTGGTCCACATTGGGATTAACGTTGGCGTAAAAGCCGTACTCATCCGAGGCAATTTTCTGCCAGGAGTTGACCGGCTGCTCTTCGACCAGCGAGATGCGCACAATCGACTTGATGCTCTTGAAGCCGTATTTCCAGGGCACGACCAGCCGCAGGGGCGCGCCGTTCTGGTTGGGTAGCTCGCGGCCGTACATGCCCATGGCCATGATGGTTAGCGGGTGCATGGCCTCGTCCAGACGTAGGCCTTCCACGTAGGGCCAGTCGATAATCGAGAAGGATGAGCGCTGACCGCGCATTTGCTCAGGGTCGACCAGGGTTTCAAAGCGCACGTACTTGGCTTTGCTGGTGGGGTCGGCGCGCTTGATAATCTCGGCGAGCGGAATGCCCAGCCAGGGGATCACCATCGACCACGCCTCAACGCAGCGCAGCCGGTAGATGCGTTCTTCAAACTGTGAAGGTTTGACCAAGTCTTCAAGCGCAAAACGTCCGCCGTTATTGACCTCACCGTCGACCACCACGCTCCACGGCTGGGTCTCCAGGCTGCCCGCATGTCGGGCGGGGTCGCCTTTGTCGGTGCCAAATTCAAAAAAGTTGTTGTAATTGCTGGCGTCATCAAACGGTGCCAGCGCATCTTTTTCAGGGTCGCTTGGGGTGATGGCGTCCCATTTGGCGTCGCTGATTTTTTCTTTCAGCCAATTGGGCGCATCGCCTTCGGGAACGTCCGAATAGTCGTCTGCGGCTGCCTGGGCGTGGCCGGAAAGGGCGAGCCCTGCACCTAGGCCTGCTATGCCGCCCATAAAGCGCCTTCGGGAGAGGTAGATAGATTCGGGCGTGACATCGGATTCGTGCAGGTCACTTGGTTTGGCAATCTTTATCAGCATTGGATGCCTCCTGTGGGGTTAAGCCATCGACAGAGGGAGATAGGATTCGCTATAACATCAGCATCGTTTTAAAGCATACGCATTTGACGCTGAATTGGATGAAGGGTTCTACACAACTTGTATGTAAACGCTTATAAAAACAAGTAACGCGTGCCCTTTTTTCTTTCTGAGCGACCGTATATGGGGGTGGTTAGGAGGATGATGCCCCAGCGCTGACGACGCCTTGCTTCATGCAGCAAGGTAGGCTGTACTTTTACCCGCCACTGACATGGATGGCCTTCCTGGCGGTTGGTGGCAGATACCTTGGCCCACTTAACTCAATAAGGCGTGTATGAAAACAAATAACGCGTGGCCCGCGTGGCTGATGTTGGTAGTGGCACTAGCATTTTCCAGCCTATGCGCGGCACAAACTCAAGGAGGAGAGAGCGAAAGTGATCGGTGGTTTACCGTCGATGCGTTAAATACGGGCCTTGGTGAAGTGCCTGAGGAAGCTAACCGCGTTACACCACGCGAGTCGGTCAGAAGCTTTCTTGATCTCACTGAAGAGGGGGAGTACGAGAAAGCGGCACACATGCTCAATCTGTCAAAACTGAGCGACAGTGAACAGCGCGAACAAGGCCAGGAACTGGCGCGGCAACTGGCGGAAGTGTTCAGGCGAGGCGAGCGGATTAGCGTCGGTAATCTATCGGGGCGTGAAGACGCCGTGATAGAAGATCCGGCCGGGCAACATCCGCGCGTTGGCGAGACGCGTCGTAATCTTGAGCTGGCATCGCTGAGAGCTGACGGAGAAACCTATGATATCCGTTTAGCCCGCTACCGCGTCGGTGACGACGACCCGGTTTGGCTGATTATGCCCATTAGCGTTTCGTATATTCCGGTGTTGTATGAGCAGTTCGGCCCATCGATGCTGGAGCAATATATTCCTGAACGCCTACAGACGTCGTTTGGCATGCTGAGACTTTGGGAGTGGGTGGCTATTCCGGTCTTTTTGCTGTTCGTGGGGATGGTGGGCTTTGGGGTTCACCACTTAATTGGCTGGATGTCGAAATGGCTGCCTTCCGGTCCCTTTCGAATGTTTGCCGGACAAATTGGGATGCCAGCGGCGCTGATCGTGATGTCGCTTTTCACCCAAATGCTGTTGGACTACGTGGTGTCGTTTTCGGCGGTAGCGACTACCACCTTCCGCGTGTTGCTGATCGGTATTCTCGCCTGGGGAGCTGGCACTATTGCGCTGCGCTTCGTGGATACCTTGATGCTGCGTATGACACGACGGCTGGTGGGGGAAATCGATGACACCAAACCCAAGGACGAGCGCAAGCTGCTGACATCGCTCTACGCACTGCGGCGCATCATTATTCTAGTGACTGTCACCGGTGTGTCGGTTTATATCCTGGGGCAGATACAGCTTTTTGAGTCTATGGGGTTGTCCATTCTGGCGTCTGCCAGCGTGCTGGCGGTATTGGTGGGTGTTGCCGGCCAGGCGGTGCTGGGCAATATTCTAGCGTCGTTTCAATTGTCGTTTGCCAAGCCTATTCGGATTGGTGACCTGGTGATATTTGAAGACCAATGGTGCTATGTCGAAGGGATTTTTTATACCTTCATCCGCTTAAGAACCTGGGACGAGCGGCGTTTGATCGTGCCCGTCACGTACTTTACGTCGAAGCCTTTCCAGAATCTTTCGGTCAAGAGTATCAAGATGTATCGGTATGTGGAGCTGACGCTTCACCTGAGCGCAGATATCGGGCTGATAAGGGATAAGTTTTTGGAGTTCGCCAAAGAGGAAGACAATGTTATTGAGCACCATAAACTGTTTTGTTATGTGACGGACCAAACGGCAACGGCGCAAATAGTGACCTGCTATTTAATGACCTCTGATCCCATGGCGGGGTGGACAGCGGAAATGAACGTACGCGAAAAGCTGATGGCGTTCATCCGTGACCAGCACCCTGAATGGTGGCCAAGAGAGGTAATGGTCATCAGTCATCAGGATATCGCCCGCGGCAAAAGGCAGGGCCAGCGCTCGGAGGGTATGGAGAGCGCTGAGGGGGAACCGTCGGAATAGAGGGCCGTTAGGCAGCTGCAGGTGCTGTTTTCTTTTAAATAGCAATTTGCTATTTATCGCAATTTGCTATAATATTTCCATGAAAACGAGGACTCTGCTAGTGCACGTCATCACACAGAAGCGTATCTGGGAAGCTATAGGAGAAAATCCAAATACTGCCACTGCCCTAGAAGTATGGTACCGGCTGATGAAGTCTAATGATCCAAAAGATTTCAATGCCATGAGAGCGCTATTCCCAGCCACTGATAAAGTGGGAAACTTCCACGTTTTTGATATAGGTGGCAACAAGCTGAGGTTAATCGCTGTTGTTCATTATCAGAGCAAAAAAGTATTTATCCGCCATATCCTTGATCACAAAGAGTATGACAAGGGGAAGTGGAAAAAGGAGTGACTATGCACGCACTCGTTGAACAAGCGACTGAACATTGGGTTTATCTTGCCCCTCTTCTTAGCGACCCACATTCCGAAGCTGAATACGATGCCCGGGTCGAGGCGCTTGATGAAATTCTTGATCTTGTCGGTGACGATGAGACACACCCACTTGCCGGTCTGGCGAATCGCTTGGGTGATATCATTGAGTCCTATGACGAAGCGCATCGCCCGATGCCTGAGGTGTCTGGAAGTGAGGTACTTCGCTACCTTATGCAAGAGCATGGGATAGCGCAAAGCGAGCTACCTGAAGTTGGCGCTCAATCGGTGGTGTCTGAGATTCTCAATGGGCGCCGCAAGTTGAACTGGCGCCAAATCTGTGAGCTTTCTGAGCGGTTTGGCATCGCTACTGATTCGTTCAAAGACCCCAGGGAAAAGCTAAACGTTTTGCCTAGATAGACGCCTAATGGTATTGAGACTACCAGGTACAAGAAATGACTTCTTGCTACATCGGCTTCACTCTTCTTATTGTGATGGTTGAATATCATTATGTTAGCAGAGAGGATTGCGGCAAAAAAATCGCGTAGGAGTGGTTATCTAAATGCCATTAAATATCGTGCAGCGTGTACTTCCCGGCTGGGGCGTTACTTATGGGCCACCGGGCGATGGCCCTTTTCCAGCCATCATGTTGCTGCATGGCTCTGAAGGCGCATGGGCAGGGTGGAGCCATCGGGACGCGATGCTATTTGCCGCCCATGGTTTCTTGGCATTTCCCTATGGCTACTCAAGCGGCGGTAATGCATGGAATGCCGGTCATATAGTTGATTACCCGCTTGATCGCAGCGTGGAGGCGCTGAGAGTACTTCGGGGTTTTCAATACGTGAGTGAGCGGGTTGGGCTTTATGGTCTTTCACGCGGCGCCGAGCACGCGTTATTGCTCGCTTCTCTAATGGCAAGAGATAAGGTCGAAGGAGCGCCAGATGCTATCGCGGCCCATAGCCCGCCCGATGTGGTGTGCGGGGCCTTCGATGCACGTGGTTTTCGTGATGTCGGCGACCCTGGTTGGCAAGCCTGGGATGTTAGTCAACGCGCTTGGACATGGCAGAATAGCCATGAAGGCTTATTGCCCACCACACCGATTGAAATCGAGCGCTACCCTGGGCCGCTGTTTCTTTCTCATGGCACGCAAGACCGCATGTGGTCTATTGAAATGACCAAGCGCCTGGAAAAACACCTGCGTGAGAATGGCGGCCATCCGGAAGTGCACTACTACGAAGGTGAGGATCATATACCCAGTAGCGCTGGGCAGAATAAGCACTACGAGCTGTTGTTAGGCTTCTTTTTAAAACACCTTTAAATCCTGAGTTCATGGAATAAAGGTTCAGTATTTCATTTCTATTTCTCGAATTTCGCGTTACAGGAAGAGGCTCCATGATCCCACTTCATGACTACCTGACCTTTCTCTCCATCGTGACACTCATCGTGGTCTCGCCTGGCGCGAACCTGTTTTTACTGCTTCAAGCAACGCCGGTGCAAGGCCGTGTTACTGGAGTGGTGATGACCCTAGGCTTCTGTGCAGCGATCATCTCTCATGCCACGCTGGCTCTCGTCGGCGGTCGCCTCTTGCTTTCGCGCTCCCCGGGCTAGATGCTGTACAGCGAAAATTGAGGTTGGGCTTTGCTGTACAGTATCTCATTGAGACATCAGCTTTTATTACGTCAGTTTTTTCTCTATCAGTTCTTGAGCCAAACGTTTCGCACCGGCAAAATCCGCTTTTCCAGAGCCAAGATGGGGAAGGGTCTCCACCGTCAACCAGTGGCTGGGGATCATCATGGCTGGCGTACCGTTGGCGAGGAGGGCGGTTTTAACCGTGTTGGCGTCTAGCGCTGTTTCTGATAGCAGCACAATGCGCTCGCCTTTGCGGCTATCGGGAATACTCACTGCCATCAGCGCGTTGTCTGGCTCCTCCAGTGAGGCTTTAACGGCCGCTTCAACGGCGCTGAGGCTGATCATTTCACCGCCGATTTTGGCAAAGCGGGCGTAGCGGTCAATCAGGGTTAAAAAACCATCTTCATCGATAAAGCCTTTATCGCCCGTCACGTACCAGTACTGGCCATCCATCTCCCTTAGCGCTTGGGCGGTGCGTTGAGGGTCGTTGAGGTAACCCTGCATGATCTGCGGGCCGCTGATCAATATCATGCCAGCCTCGCCGGTGGGCAGCTCTTCAAAGTTATCCGGGTCGACGATTTTGAAGCTGGTGCCGGGCAGCGGCATACCGACGCTGCCTACTTTACTACCCCGCTGCACCGGCTGATAGTGAACGCCCATGGCATCGGGAAGATTGACGGAAGCAACAGGGGCGATTTCGGTGGCGCCGTAGCCTTCGTAAATGGGCTTGTAGAATTTCAGCGCAAAGTCGGTGCGCACGTTTTCGTCGAGCTTCTCGGCCCCGGCGACCACGATCCTCAAGCTCTCCAGCATCAGCGGGTGCACCTTTGTGCTGCGTACAAACAGCCTTAAAAAGCTGGAGGTGCCGAACATAATAGTGGCTTTGTGCTTGGCAATCGCGCCCGCGATGCCAGGGGCATCGGTGGGGTCGGGGTGGCACACCAGCGGCAGCCCTTCAATCAGCGGCAGCAACTGGGTGACCGTAAGGCCAAAGGCGTGAAACAGCGGCAGTGAGCCCATCACCACGTCGTTGCTCTGGGTGTTGAGCACATCCGAGGTCTGTTTGATATTGGCCATCAGGTTGCGGTGGCTAAGCATCACGCCCTTGGGTTTGCCTTCACTGCCACTGGAGAACAGAATGGCGGCCGTCTCATCGGCATCGTGGCCGTGGCAGAAGCAGCGCTGGAGTAACCAAGTCGGCAGTATTCTCACCGCAAGCGAGGTGCTCCAACGCTCGGCACGGCCAATCGAGGTTTGCAGGTCTTCTAAACAGACCACCTGCTTCTCGCTAAGCAATTGGCTAACGTTGAGCCCGCGCTGCTCCAGCTTCTTCACAAACCGCTGTGAAGTGAATACGGTGGTGATTTCCGCCTGGGAAATGGCAGACGTCAACGCTTCTTGGTCGGCGGTGTAATTGAGATTTACCAACGTTTTACCCGCCAGCAACGTGGCCATATTGGCGATAACCCCGGCACTGCTGGTGGGTAGCAGCAGGCCAACGTTCTGTCCTGGGTTGAGTTTGCGAATCTGTTTGGTCATCAGCAGGCTGGCAGTAAGCGCTTGGCTTGCGTTGAGTGTGCGGCCCAGAGTGTCGGCCAGGGCAAGCTCGCTAGGGCGGCGTTTAACGCTTTGAATCCAGGCGTTGGGCAGGCTGGGGAGCTCGCCCATGGCCCGCTGCCAGGAGCGGGTTGCCTGCTCAAAGATGCGCCGCTTGAGTAGGTCAGCGGGGGTATCTTTGGGCAGCGGCTTGCCAAAGGCGACTACTACCGAGCGGTGCAGAGGCGCGTTGCGCAGCTCCTTTAATTTGCTGGAGGAGCGGGAGAACTGGCTGCCCCACAGGCCGCGCAGGTAGAAAGGCACAATCTTGACATCAGGGTTGGCCATCTCGCAGGCGCGCTCGTAGCCGCGGCGAAATTCCCCCAGTTGTCCTGTGCGGCTAATCGCCCCTTCAGGAAATAGGCACACCACCTCGCCTGCGTTGAGTTGTTCAGCAACATCGGCCAGGGCCTTGTCGGCACCGCTGCCGCGCTCAATGGGAATACAGCCCAGGGCTTTTAAGAACCAGTTGAGGTACCAGCGCTGGTAAACTGATTTCAGCATGACAAAGCGTACCGGGCGGGGGCTGGCAATCTGTACCATGGCCCAATCCACCCAACTGATATGGTTGCCCAGTAGCAGCACGCCGCCCTGGGCGGGCAGGTTCTGCAAGCCATGCACGTCTACGCGATAGCGGCGTGTCAGCAGGAAGCTCAACAGAAAGCGCACCAGACTCTGCGGCAGCTTAACAATGGTGTAGCCGCCGCCGACCATCGCCACGGTGGCGATCAGTAGCAGCAGGTAGTGGCTGTCTACCCCTGCCAGGGCGAATAGCGCCGTGAGCACTAAAAAGCCCAGCATGGCGATGTTTTGAATCCAGTTATTGGCGGCCAGCACGGTGCCTAGCTCTTTGTCGGCGGCGTGAAACTGGATCAGGGCGTTAAGCGGCACGATAAACAGCCCACCCATGATGCCGATAAAGACAAAGTTCAGCGCCTGACCGCCGGGCGTGGTTAATAGCGGCAGGCACCATAACCCCACGGCCACCCCAACAGCGCCTACCGGGATCAAGCCGGTCTCGATACGGTTGTGAGAGAGCTTGCTGGCGAGCAGGGAACCCAGCGCAATCCCGATACCGCTAGCCGCCAGAATGCCTTGCAGCACCAGGGTATTATCGATACTGAGGGCATCTTTAGCATAGGCGGGGAAGGCTGCCAGCAGCACTTGGCCGACTGACCAGAAGGTGGCCAGGCCGATAATGGAGAGCCTGATGACGGGCTGGCGGGCGATAAGGCGCAGGTTATCTTTCAGGGCAACGCCCTTAATGTAGCGCTGCCAGGTCAGCGGGGTATCAGGTTGCGTGGTGTTATCCAGCGGCAGGCGATAAAGCGTTGCCACCTGAATAGCGCTATTGAGAACAAGCAGCCAGCCCAGCGGCGCTATTTGGCGCAACAGCTGTGCTGGGGTGTGATCGTCTGGCGACACCCAGGTCTCAAACAACGCGGTAAACGCTACAGTGCCCGCCAGGATAGCGCCGATAGTCACTGCCTGGATCAGCCCGTTGGCTTCCGCCAGGCGTGGCTTGCCAAACAGGCCTTTTATCAAGCCGTATTTGGCCGGGGAGTAGAAGGCTGATTGAATCGCCAGCATTAGCGTCATCGCAAAGGCCAGCCAGAACCAGCCTTGGTAGTAGGCGGCGGTGATGCCCAGTGACACCGCCACGGCGGCCCAGGCCGATATGCGCAGAATACGTACCTTGGGGTAGCTGTCCGCCACGTGGCCCGCCGGGCTAAATAGCAAGATAAACGGCAGTAAAATTAACCCATTGACCAGCGCTGTGAGGACCACCTGGGTGGTGCCGTCATAACTTTTGAAGATCGTGTTCTGGATGACGATCTTGTGACCTAGATCCACAAAGGCATTGAGAAAGATGGCGATCAGGTAGGGCCAGGCGCCTTTCAAGTGCAGCAGTCGTTGCATGGTTGTGTAGCCTTATAGATCGCTGTCTAGGGATGTGCCACGAAAGTAAGCGGGCCCTCTTCGGGATTCTTTTTGGTACCCTGCTGCTTCACGAGCCGCTTAGCATCAATTTTCTTATCGGTGGCGGCGTCATCTTATTGTATTGTTTTGGTGACGCGCTAACCGCCTGGGTCACAAAGCTGTTTAATCCTCTACTATCCGTGAAGAATTGCTACCTATGAGCATAACCCCTTTTCAATCCCTGGCCTGCCCGCTGGATGGCGAGCCGTTAGAGCTAGAAGGCAGCGTTTGGCGCTGTGCAATGGGGCACAGCTTTGATATTGCCAGGCAGGGCTATGTGAATTTGCTGCCGGTGCAGCAGAAACGCTCCCACGACCCAGGCGATAGTAAGGCCATGGTGGCCGCTCGCCAGCGTTTTTTAAATGCGGGTCACTACCAGCCCATTGCGGATGCCGTCAGTGATACCGTATTGAGCCATGCTCAAGCGGCAGGCGAACCGCCGTTTAGCTGCCTGGATGCCGGCTGCGGCGAAGGTTATTACCTGCGCCAGTTAGCTAGCGCTATGCCAGGCCCTCAATCACTGTCGTTGATGGGGTTGGATATTTCTAAATGGGCGGTGTTAGCGGCGGCCAGGCAGGATGATAAACAGGCACCGCTAAGTAGCTGGGTCGTGGGCAGTAACGCGCACTTGCCGGTGCAGGCGGAAACGCTGGACAGCATGCTGTGTATGTTTGGTTTTCCGGTGATTAGCGAGTTTGCTCGTGTGCTGAAAACCGGGGGCGTGCTGCTGCAAGTTGAGGCGGGGCCGAACCATCTGCGGGAGTTGCGGGAAATTATCTACCCGACGTTAAAACCTGAGCGTTCGAGTGATCGCCAAGTGCCCGAGAACTTCGCACACCAGCACACTGAGGCTATCAACTACTGGTTAGAGTTGAACGGAACTGAGCAAATCGCCGATCTGTTGGCGATGACACCGCATCTTTACCGGGCCAGCGCCGAAGGGCGTGCTCGCGCAGCAGCGCTTGAAGTGCTGGTAGTGACAGTGGATGTGCGAGTGGTGCAGTGGCGACGTCTCTAGTCGCTCCCAAACGCATTACTGATACACCTCAAACCAACTTTTTTATAGCCAAACGCAACTTTTTACAGCCAAACGCAACAAGGCCCGCATAAGCGGGCCTTGTTATCCGAACCTCGAAAGGTTCGAGCAAACTGTTAACAATAAATGTTAAGAAGTTTGCTTGATGTTTGAAGCTTGAAGGCCTTTCTTGCCCTGGGTAACGTCAAAAGAAACGCTAGCACCTTCTTGCAGGGTTTTGAAGCCGTCTGCTTGAATTTCAGAGAAATGGGCAAATAGGTCATCGCCGCCGTCAGAAGGAGCAATAAAACCGAAGCCTTTAGTATCGTTGAACCACTTAACTGTGCCAGTAGACATAATAAAATCCTTTCGCGCAAATACGCTTAGTAAAGTTCCTGGTATCACCCAGATTAATAGCGGATAAAACAAGGAATACAATTACAGGCTTGCCGAAAGATCTCGTACACGTCTATCTCGTACATTTCTAAATCTTTTTCGTACACTTCTGAAACCATGCTTGCTTGCTAACCAACTGACGCTACAGTGTCACGAATTGTTCGACGTGTCAAAGCCTTTCTTGGTTATCTTTTCTCTGGGGCGCTGTGAACGCCTCTATTGCCAGCCCATTCTCCACACGCTGTCGTCTTTTAACGCCTGCCAGGGAAGGCTGATTTCGCGGTGAGAGTGGATCGCTTCAATCACCACGTCCACTACGTTTTCTTCTTCATCGCGCAGTAGTTGGGTCACTATAAAGTGCTTTTCTTTGTTGAGCGGCTGCGCCGCCGTCCATTTGCTGTGGTGTAGCTTGTTGGGATTGATCGCGTTCATTGGCACTCCTGGAAAACATTACCCTACGTGAGTCATCATGCAGGGCGTTTCCCGCGGGGGGAAGCGCCCTACAGCTTAGCTCTAGTAACTCGCGGTAGTGGGTACGACAATATCACTGGTGTCCACGTCATCGGGCTGGTTGATGGCATGCGCGATAGCCGAAGCAATAGCGTCAGGCTTGAGGGCAATCTGCCGGTAAAAGCCGATCGCCTTAGCGGTCTCAGGGTCGGTAATGGTATTCGCCAGTTCGGATTTCACCACCCCTACTGAAGAGGTGCGTACCATGCGGGCAAATTAACCCCACTTTTTCAAACCTGTAGGAACTCAAATGACACGTATATGGAAGGCCTATTTTCAAGCATCGCTGGTTCTGCGCGTTACCATCGCGTTGGTGATGGGCGTTGTAGTGGGGTTAGTCGGCGGCGAGACGGTGGCGGTTTGGTTAGCCCCGCTGGGCGATTTGCTCCTGCGGCTGCTGACGTTTCTTATCGTCCCAATCGTGTTGTTTACCCTAATGGTGGGTGTGAACCAGTCGCGGGAGGGCAGTGCAGGTCGCGTTGGCGGCAAGGTGCTCGTTTATTATCTGGTGTCTTCGGCGCTGGCGATCACGGTGGGGTTGACCGTTGCCACACTATTTAACCCAGGCAGCGGTATGACCCTGAACGAGGACGCCAGCTTCTCGGTGCCGGACAATCCAGGGGTTGTCGATACGCTGCTCAATATTGTGCCTAATAATATTATCGGCGCGTTTTCCGAGCTGAATATGCTAGGGATTATTTTTACCGCGCTGGTGTTTGGCATCGCGCTGCTGAAAATGCGCCAGTCTCAGCGCCAGCATGCGATGGGTGAGCGCCTTTATGAGGTGCTTGAGGCGCTAAACGAAGTCACGCTCAAAGTGATGTCAGGGGTGCTGCACTATGTGCCTATTGGGGTGTTTGCGATTGTCGCTGAGACGGTGAGCCAGCAGGGATTGGAAACACTGCTGTCACTGGGGGATATGGTGGTGGTGCTGTATATCGCACTGGGAATCCACCTGCTGATTTATTGCGGCATTATGCGGCTGTTTGGCGTCAAGCTACGCACCTTCTTTCGTGAAGCCCGCACGCCGATGGCGACGGCATTTGCTACTCAAAGTAGCTCGGGGACATTACCGCTCACCATTAATGCTGCCCACCGCTTAGGGATTCCCAAAAGCATCTATGGCTTCAGCCTGCCGCTAGGGGCTACCTTAAACATGGATGGGGCGGCAATTCGTATTGCTATTTCGGCGGTATTTGCGGCCAATGTGATTGGCGCGCCGCTGGATTTCATCAGCATGGTGCAAATAGTGCTAATCGGCACGCTGGTATCGGTCGGTACGGCGGGGGTGCCGGGGGCGGGCATTATTATGATCGCGACCGTATTTGCCCAAGTGGGCCTGCCAATTGAAACCGTGGCGCTGCTCACGGCGATCGATGCGCTAGTGGGCATGGGGTGTACAGCGCTAAACGTCACAGGCGACTTGGTGGGTACGTCCGTCATCGCCCGTAGCGAAGGCGAACAGTTGAGTGAAACGCCTGTTGAAGAAGCGCCAACGGCGGTAAAGGGGTAAATGCAACAGGCCAACTTTTACTATAAGGAAAGCACATGTTGGATGATCGTGAGTTCGCCTACTTAACCCGTGCCGTTGAATTGGCTGAAGAGGCCCTTAATGCGGGTGACGAACCCTTTGGTAGCGTACTGGTAAGTGCAGAGGGGGTGGTGCTGGCAGAAGATCGTAACCGAATAGCCGGTGGGGATTCTACTCAGCACCCCGAGTTTTTCCTGGCGCGCTGGGCTGCTCAGAATATGACGCCGGAGGCGCGAGCAAAAGCGACCGTTTATACGTCAGGCGAACATTGCCCGATGTGCGCCGCTGCCCACGGCTGGGTAGGGTTGGGACGTATCGCCTACGCCAGCTCGTCTGAACAGTTGGGCCGCTGGCTTGCGGACTTAGGCGTAGCGCCACCGCCTGTTGCGACCCTGCCTATTCAACAGGTTGTGCCTGGACTCACGGTAGAAGGCCCAATAGCTGAGCTGGATGAACGAGTTCATGAGTTGCACAAGCGTCGCCATGCCAGCCCTTACTTTTAAAACATAAAAAAACCGCCTGAGCATCAGCTTAGGCGGCGTCATTTTTAACGCGTTTCTATTAAACGCTAATACTTCAATATGACATAAAACGCATGGATGATGCCCGGTACGAAGCCAAATAGCGTTAAAATAATGTTCAACCAGAAATGCCCTTTAAAGCCGACCTCAAAAAATACGCCGAGTGGGGGGAGTATAACGGCACAAATCATCTTGATCGGATCAGTCGCGGTAAACGCCATGAAGCCTCCTTTGCTTTCATTAGGGTAGCTTGTCCAAGTGTAGCCACTGTTTTAGGTGCTATCATAAGACACACTCAAAAAATTATTCACCTTGGCTGCCCTTATGCGACTAGCCGAGTAAACGATCGTTCAATCTCGCCATCCGTTTCACCTAAAGCCATCAATGAGGGCACCTGTGCTGAAAGTAATCACCACGTCTTTTTGTTTATTAAGCTGCTTTGTTTCAGGTCAAGGTTGGGCCCAGGAAAGCCCGACGAGTGACAGTGCGATGGCCACGTTGGAAGTCACGGCGCCACGCTTGTCCAGAGAGCTTTATGCCACGCCCGCCGCGGTTTCAACGCTCGACCGCGAGGCGATTGCTCAGGGCCAGCAGCGCGCGCGGCTGGATGAGTCGCTGGTGCGCGTGCCGGGGGTGTTCCTGCAGAACCGCGACAACTTTGCCCAAGGCCAGCGAATTTCCATTCGTGGCTTTGGCGCCCGGGCGCCTTTTGGGGTGCGCGGTATTACCATTATGGTCGACGGTATTCCCTATACGCTGCCGGATGGCCAGGCGCAGCTCGATGCCATTGACCTAGACAGCGCTGAGCGCATTGAGGTGATCCGTGGGCCTTCGTCGGTGCTTTACGGCAATGCAGCGGGTGGGGTCATCGATGTCACCACCGCTGATGGGCGCGATAACCCTGGGACGAGCGTTCGCGTCGAAGCGGGCAGCGATGGCTACCGCAAAGCGTCGCTGCAAACCGGCGGCGCCCAGGGGGATTGGTCGCACCATGTGAGCCTTTCGGCGCTCAATGTGGATGGCTATCGCGAACAGAGCTCCACGGAAAAATATTTGCTGAATGCCAAGCTTCGCCGCGAGCTAGGCAGCGACCGGGCGTTAACCGCGATTATCAATCTGCTCGATAACCCGCGTTCCGAAGACCCCGGTGCTTTAAACGCCAGAGAAGTGGCCGCTGGGCGTGATCAAGCCGCGCCTAACTCGCTCGCCCTAGACGCTGGGCAGAATGTCGATCAACAGCTGCTTGGCTTACAGTACGAGGATTTGTCCGCTGGCCCCGGCGAGCTTTACCTAAAAGGCTTTATTTCCCAGCGTGATTTTGAACAGCAGCTGCCCTATGTCGGTGACAGCCGTATCGGCTATCAGCGTGATTACCTGGGAGCAAGCGCCGAGTACCACCATGAAATCACCTTGGGCAGCCTCCCGCTAAGCTATATCACTGGTGTTGATGTGGCTCGCCAAGACGACGAGCGCTTTCGTAACGACGTAAACGATCAGGGCGTTGTTGGCCAGCAGCTCGCGGAAGAGACCCAAACGGCGACTTCAGCAGGGGTATTTGCCCAGGGTGATTTGGCGCTGACCGAGCAGGTGACGCTCTCGCTGGGCGCGCGCTTTGATAGTGTGGAATTAGAGGTAGACGACAGCTACCTGAGCGATGGCGACCAAAGCGGCGATCGCACTTTTAATGAGTGGAGCGGCTCAGCGGGGCTAAGCTATCGTTACCGCCCCCAGCATCAGGCCTATGTAAATACCGGTACGGCGTTTGAAACGCCGACGTTCTCGGAGTTTGCCAACCCGGCGGGCGGCGGTTTTAACCCCTTGGTAGAGCCGCAAAAAGCCTGGAACCGTGAGGTAGGGCTGCGGGGCTACATTGAGCCGTTGGCGATGGATTACGATTTGGCGCTGTTTTCGGTGCGCGTGCGTGATGAGCTGGTGCCTTACGAAGAAGAGAACGGCGGGCGTACCTTCTACCAAAACGCGGGCGACACCGACCGCGACGGTATCGAGCTGGCGCTGGGCTGGCAGTTAGCTACTCAGTGGCGGCTGGATAGCGCCTTGACACTGGCGCGCTACGAGTTTGACCAGTTTGCCACGCCTTCAGAGCGCTTTGATGGCAATCGCATCCCCGGCCTGCCTGAGCAAACCTGGGTGAATCAGCTCACTTGGGAGGGCCTTGACGAGCGCTTTGCCACCCTGGAAACCCAGTACGTAGGCGATATGGTGGCGGACAACGCCAACGAGACAGAGGTCGATAGCTACTGGCTAGTGAACTTGCGGGTGGGCGATGGCTGGCAGTTGGGGGGTGACACCCGGCTGAATACTTATGTCGGCGTGCGCAATCTGCTTGATGAGGAGCACTATGCCAACGTGCGCTTGAACGGCTCTTACGGTCGTTTCTACGAACCCGCCCCGGGGCGCAGCGTTTATGGTGGATTAGAAGTAAGTTTTTAACAGCATTACAAACATAAAAACGGGCGGCGCTCTTGCTTGAGGCCGCCCGTTTTTCGTTACGCTAGTGGTGTGCTGGCGCTATTAATCCTCCGGTAGCGCGTAGCCAATCACGTAATCGCCCATCTTGGTGCCGAAGGTGCCGTGACCACCGGCCGTGACGACCACATACTGACGACCATCTTCACCGGTATACGTCATCGGCGTCGCTTGGCCGCCTGCCGGTAGGCGAGTTTTATACAGCTCTTCGCCGGTGGTGATGTTGTAACCGCGCAGATACTGGTCCAGCGTGCCGCTCAAGAACGAAACGCCGCCGGCAGTCGTCAGCGGGCCGCCGAGCGCCGGAACGCCGACGTTCAAACCTATCGGCAGATCAAACGGCATGCTGTCCCGTGTGGTGCCATTAGGGTGTCTCCAGACCACCTCGTTACTTTGCAGGTCAATGCCCGCCACATCGCCCCAGGAGGGCGCCTGGCAGGGCAGGCCGAGTACCGAGAGCAGCGGGCCCAGTTCAACGGCATAGGGCGCGCCCGCATTGGCTTGTAGGCCCTGTTCGCTCGCCGAGCCCTGGCCTTCTGTGACTTGATCGCGGGGCACTAACGTCGACACGAACGCCAGATACTTGGCACCGGTAAATAGTGCTTGACGCTCAGGGTCAACGGCGACGCCGCCCCAGTTCATCACACCAACGTTGCCAGGATAGACAATACTGCCTTCCAGCGACGGCGGCGTGTACTGGCCTTCGTAGCGCAAGGAGTTGAACTGAATGCGGCACATCATCTGGTCAAACGGTGAGGCGCCCCACATGTCGCGCTCGGTGAGCGGCGGTGGCAGCAGGTTAAGTGCTGAACGCGGCTGCGTCTCGGCGGTCCAGTCGCCTTCTACCGCACCCTGTGGCACGGGCACTTCTTCGATAGGCACAATCGGTTCGCCGGTTTCACGGTTCAGCACGTACAGGCTGCCCTGTTTGGTTGGCTGAATAACCGCAGGCTGGGGGCCGTTATCGGTGGCTAGGTCAATGAGCACCGGTTGTGCCGGTGTGTCCATATCCCACAGGTCGTGGTGTACAAACTGATAAACCCATGCCACCTGGCCGTCATTGACGTTAAGTGCCACTAAGCCCGCGCTGTAAGTTTCGTCGTTTGCGGTGCGGTCGGCGCCATACTGGTCAGGCGTGGCGTTACCCATCGGCAGATAAACGAGACCTAGCTCTTCATCAACGCTGATTGGCGCCCACACGTTGGGAGAGTTACGCGTGTAGGTTTCGCCTTCTGGCAGCGGCTCGGTGCTATCGGGGTTGCCGCTGTCCCAGTTCCATACCAGCTCGCCGGTATGCACATCAAAGGCACGGATAACGCCGGAAGGTTCGTCGATGGAGCTGTTGTCGGTGACATGGCCACCCAGAATAATCAGGTTTTCAGTCACAGTGGCGGGCGACGTGGAGTAGTAACCGCCCGGTGAGAACTCGCCAATATTGTTAGTGAGATCGATTTCGCCATTGTTGCCAAAGTTTGCGCACCGCTCGCCCGTGTCGGCATTCAGCGCAATCAGGCGCGCATCCGCGGTGGGCAGATAAAGCCTGCGCGGGCACATGACATCGGTTTCGCTGAGCATGGGCTGTGTATTGCTATTTTCTTCAACATTTTCTTCAACATTTTCTTCAACACCAAACAGCAGTGACAAGAAGGAGAGGTCCAGACTGAAAATATCGCTGTTATCGAAAACGTCAAAAGAGGTGCTATCGCTGGCATCATCGTTAGTTGCGACATCGTTAGTTGCGACATAGCTGGCAGCGTCGTAGTAAGCGAGGCCGCGGCAGGTCATGTGCGCCCAACCGGAGAAGTCATCAGCGCCCATGGTGCTGATCTCGGGGTCAAACGACCACAGGGTTTCACCGGTTTCCGGGGAAAGCGCCATCGCCCGGCTATGGGACGTACAGATATACAGACTGTCGTTCACTTTTAACGGCGTATTCTGATTGGTGATCTCCGGGGGCGCATTAGGGCCCGCTTCGTCACCGGTTTGAATGCGCCAGACTTCTTCAAGCTCGCCGATGTTGTCGGGCGTGATCTGCGCAAGCGAGGAGTAATGGGTGCCCGCGTTAGTCCCGCCATAGGAAGGCCAGTCATCGCCCGCCGCTTGAGCAGGATTAACGCTATCGGCTGTAGCTTGGCGGTCATTTGCCAGCGACCCTTCGATGCTGCCGGGGTCGTTAAATTGGCTGGCAATGGCGACGATAACAGTGGCCGCAATGCTACCCACTAGCGCCAGGCTGCCACCCTTTGAGCGCAGCGGTTTACGCCACCAGGGCAATAGCAGCAGAATGCCGATTAAACTGAGGATGGCAACGCGGGGGACTAACTGCCACCAGTCCAGGCCGACTTCCCAAAGCGCCCATGCAAGCGTTGCGAAAAGTGTCAGCGCGTAGAGCCATAGCGCGGCGCCACGGCGCATAGCGAGTAAAAGGCCGCAGGCAATAATGCTAAGTCCGGCGATTACGTAGTAGGCGCTGCCGCCCAGGCTGATTAGCTTACCGCCACCCACGGCCAGTGCCAGGCCCGCAACAAATAGCAGCATGCCCGCAATGACGGGCGGCCATTTGCGGTGATTGCGCGTACTTCCTTCCATGAGATGTTCCTTGATTGATGTGTTGCTGCGCTTAAGCCCAGTGGCTAGGCGCCGAACCCACGACGCGCGCTAACCCATCGACAGCGCCGATGGGTTAGAGCACACCCTGATTGTCAATGATTTTAATTATCAATTCGCCATTGGTCTAACGATTTAATGCTTTTTTATTAGGCGGGTATCCTGCCGCGACGCTTTTATCGCCGCGGCAGGAAGTAGCAGGGGGGAGATTCAGTCGCCTTATTGGAAGGCGACATTTTTAAGGCAATGTTTTAAGGCAATGTTTTTAAGAAAGTGTTTTAAGGAGATAGCTTGACCAGCATTTTGCCGATATTGCCGCCTTCAAACAGCGCCAGGAAGGCGTCAGGGGTGCTTTCCAGGCCTTCTTTAACCGTCTCTTTATAGGTGAGCTTGCCCTCGGCTACTTGGGGGGCCACCTCCTTCAGAAACTCAGGGTAGTGGTCCCAGTGGTCGGTGACGATAAAGCCCTGCATTTTGGCTTTGCGCATTACCAACTGAACCAGGTTGCGAGGCCCAGGCGTTGGTTGCTCAGCATTGTAGCTGTCGATCATGCCGCATACCGCTATGCGCGCGCCTTCATTCAACTGACTGAGCGCCGCCTCCAGGCAGTCGCCGCCAACGTTTTCAAAATACACATCAATGCCATTAGGGCTGGCCAGGTGAATAGCGTCGCCAAGCTCATCAGCATCTCTATTGCGGTAGCTCACGGGTTCTACACCAAGCGATTCTAGCCAGGCGAGTTTATGCGCAGCGCCTGCAATGCCTACGACGTGGCAGCCTTTTGCGCGGGCCAGTTGAACGGCGAGAGAGCCTACCGCGCCGCTGGCGGCACTGACTAAAACGTTATCGCCTGGCTTGCATTCGGCAATGACGTTGAGGCCGGTCCAAGCGGTCATGCCGGGCATTCCCAATACGCCTAGGTAGGCCTGCTCGGGAACGTCAATGTCGGGCAGTGGCGTGACGCCTTCTGCAGGCAGTTGGGCGATATCGCGCCAGCCACCCATATGATTAACGATGTCACCCTCTTTTAAGCGCGCATCGCGTGACGCAATGACTTCACCAATGGCCCCGCCTTCCATGGGCTTGCCGATTTCAAACGGCTCCACATAGGTGCGAATGCCGCTCATACGGCCACGCATGTAAGGATCAACAGAAAGCCATCGGTTACGAATACGCACTTCGCCTTCGGCCAGTTCGGGCAGGGTTTGCGTTGTTAGCTTAAACAGGTCGCGCTTAGGCAAGCCCTTGGGGTAATCGGTGAGCGTATAAAAGCGTGTTTGCATTAGTGCCTCCTGAATGCGTAGCGTATTGAGCTTAGTGCAGCATAAAGACTATTAGCCTGCTTGCAAGTTCGCCAATGCACGCGTAAAAAGCAGACAAAAAAATAGGGCGCGCCATGGCTGGCCGCCCTATTTTGCATTGTTACAGCGTTGACTTAATTACCGTACTGCTGAGGCTAAGGGGTATCACACACCAACCAAGAGTGTGTTATCCATTAATCCAGTAGCGTTACCATAACCGGTGCCGTACCGCGGCGGAGCATGCCAAGCTTGACTGCCGCGCGTTTGGATAAATCAATAATGCGCCCTTGTACGAAGGGGCCGCGGTCATTGATAAGAACCTCTACCTCTTGGCCGGTATCTTCCCGCGTGACCAGTACTTTGGTGCCAAAAGGCAGGCTCGGATGAGCAGCAGTCAGCGCCTGCTGGTCAAAAGGTTCGCCGCTTGCAGTGGTTTGGCCTTGGAAGCGATCACTGTAAAAGGAGGCAACGCCTTCCTGTGTTGTTGACGTATCGTGTGCCAACGCACTATTGGCAGCGCTGCTGATTACCACTGCTGCCAAGCAAATCGTTCGGAGTAGTCGATTGTGGGCTCCCATGGGAGTTACCTCAGTGTTGAGTATTGCGAATTCCGCCTTCTTCGATGAGGTGCCTAATAGGCCCAACGATAGTAACGCTGTTGTTTGCAGTCAGCAAGCTTTGAGAAGATCGGCGCAAATAGGGTCAGAATTAAGAATTTTGCTCTCCGACTAAGTGCCCTTACGTTTCAGCCACTTATCCAGGCACGTATGAGTGGCGTCAATAAACAGCAGTGTGAAAAGCATTCTTTTTCATCAAACGCTAACTTGAAAGGCATCAGCGTCTTAAAATCGGTTCGGCTTGATTAATTGAATTTATTATCACGACTGGTTAAGGGCATGTTCAAGGCAGCTAGTTTGAGGCAGTCAGTTTTCAGGCTGATTAGCGGCCCGCTTTGAGGCAACCCACTACCACCAGCACAGCGGCAACGGGTAAATGCCAATCGAGTACGCTCATGCCCGCAAGCACCAGCAGCAGGGCCGCTAGGATGGGGACGCCGTAGGCGAGGCTGCCCACTAGGCTGGCGTGCCCCCAGCGCAGCGCTTTATCCCAAGCGACCATGGCTACCCCATAAGGGCCTAGTCCCAGCGCGATTCCCGCTAATAACGCTTCACCACTAGGCAAGGCAAGGCGGCCTTCCAGGAACAGACTGGCGGCCACGGCGATAGCGCAAGCGATAAGCAGTAGCCGAGGCAGTAACGGTGTCAGCGCCACCGGTGCTGCCTGGCCCAGCCAGGAGTAAGTAGCCCAGCAGCAGGCAGCTAAAAGTGCCAGTGCATAGCCCGTCGTGGCACCACCCAGGCCGCCGCTGATGGCTTGCGGCACTAGTAGGAGTGCCGCGCCTGAAAACGCGATCAAGGCGCCTAAAATACCCGCAAGACGCAAACGGCCAAAACGACTCCACTGGCTAAGTAGCACAAACAGCACCGGCCACGTATAGGTAATCAGCGCTGCTTCAGCGGCGGGGGCTAAGCGCATGCCAATAAAGTAAGTGCTGACGGCGCCAAAAATCAGCAGTGGAATACCCACCCAGACACTGAGCTGCCAGCCCGCACCGCAGGCGGCTACATTGGCGCGGCGGCTTAACGGCAGCGTCGCTAATGCGCCGGCTAATAGCGTAACGGCGGTTAACTGCAGGGGCGGAGTCGCTTTAGCAAATTCCGCCAGCAGCGGTGCCGCACTCCACAGCATCACGGCCACTAACGCCGCGCCAACACTGTACCAACGTGGAAATATGACGGGGGAGTGAACGGGATGCATGTGCGATCTCCTTGATTAGTGCATGTGCCGAGCAGCATACTCATTATCGATACATCACAATATCGATCTTTCTTGATCGTTATTATCAAGGATGTTGATAAATAAGGACCGATATATGCGCGCACCCACATTGGACCTCACCCTATTGCGGACGCTGGTAGCGATTGCCGACACCGGCAGTGTGACGGCAGCGGCTAAACGCTTGGCGTATACCCAGTCCACGGTGAGTATGCAATTGCAGCGGTTGGAGACGCAGCTAGCGCTTACGCTGCACGAACGGGAAGGGCGGCGAATACGCTTTACCTCGGAAGGCGGTCGTTTACTGGTCCATGCACGGCGCTTATTAGCGCTTAACGACGACGCCTGGAGCGATATGCAGGCGCGCCAGGTTACCGGGGATCTCACCTTAGGTATCCCCGAAGATTACGCCTCGCTATTGCCCTCGGTGTTTGCTTATTTTCACCAACTTTATCCGGCGGTTGGGTTAAAAGTGATCTGCGGTACCAGCGTGCACTTGGTTGAACAAGTCAAAGCCAAAGAGCTGGACCTGGCCCTGGTAACCCGGCAACGCAACTCGCCAGGGGGCGATGTGATTCGTCGAGAACCCTTGGTATGGGCAGTGGGTGTCGACCGGCAACCGTTGCTCAGCGACCCGCTGCCGCTGGCGCTTTACTCACCGGGGGCAGACGTTTTCCGTGAGGTGGCCGAGCAGGCGCTGCAAGCCGCTGGGCGCAACTGGCGCGTTGCTTACACCAGCCAGTCGATGACGGGTTTGGCGCCGCTTGTGACCGCTGGGCTGGCTATCGTGGTGGTCACCCGCAGTATGTTGACGCCCGCGCTGAGACCGCTGGATGAGAGTAGCGGCCTGCCGGCGCTGCCGATGATTGAGCTGGCGCTGCACCGGGCGCCGCACCGCCCTTCCGAGCCAGCGCGGCGTTTGGGCGAGTTAATCCGCGAGCAGCTAGCGGCGCCAACCGAAGCGCTATAGAGTAGATTTATGCCTTGCAAGGAGAGCCGTAACGCCGAGGGCGATGCTTTAAGCAGCACAAGGTAGCGTTACTGACTAGAATGAAGGCAAATGAATGGTTGCTAGGAGCACTGCATGCACGAACTGGATCGCTATATCTACCCGCATCGGGTACTTCACTGGCTAGTGGCGGGGGCCGTGCTGCTCTCATTGGCGAGCGGTTTAACGCTAGGCTTTCTGGGCTATGAACGAAGCGTTGCGTTGGTGGGCAATACGCTTACTAATCTGCTGTATACCAGTCATAAAACGCTAGGCGTAACGATCCTGGTGTTAATGACGCTGCGTATTGTGACGCGCTGGGCTTTTGTGGTGCCCGATCACGAGCCACCCTTGAATGCGTTCGAGCGAATTGTCAGTACCAGCGTGCATCACTTGCTCTATTTAGCGCTGATTGCGATGCCTTTACTGGGCTGGGCTGCCACAGCGAGCGGCGGGTTTCCGGTGGAGTTTTTTCATTGGCATTTGCCCGGCTTGATCGGCAAGCGTGAGCAGCTCTCCGAGCAACTTTTTATGTGGCATGGACGCCTGGGATGGGTCATTTTAGGCTTGGTGGTGCTGCACGTCGCTGGCGCTATGTTCCACTGGAAAATAAAGCACGACAACGTGATGAAGCGTATGAGTTTGTTTGATTAAGGGCTTATGGGCTCGCCGAGTCGTAGCGGTAGCAAGCGGCAACTTGGCATGACTTTATGGCGTACATGTGGCTATCGGCCTCTTACGCAACGCAAACACGCCAGCCCCGACCAGGAAAAGCGACCACGCCACGACAAAGAGCCGGGCGCTGGGTATCCGCTTCGACCAACCGTAAAGGCCGCAAACCAGCATTAACAGCGCCGCCATAAAACCAGTGACGTCCATAAGCCGCAGGGCGGGTTGGATTGGGCAGTACCAGGGTCGCTATCAACGCAAGAAGACAATAAATACGGAAATAGCTGAGTACGCGGTGCCAGCGGGGGGCATAGGTTTGGGTGTCAAGAAAGCTTTGGTCAAAGAAAGTGGCCATGGTAGACGCAAAGGTAAACCCGATAGCGACAAGGCGAGAGGTATTGTCGCCCAGGGCACTCCAAAACATCAGCGTGCCGGCGCCGTTAAAGGTCAGGATGGCGACGGTAAAACCCAGCGTAAAGAGAGCGTAATAGAGGAAGACAGTTTGAGTGTAGTCGGTTTTTCTCCGCCCCAAGGCATTATGGTGCTAAAGGGTTAGACGTCTAAGCCTTTCGGTTAGCCGCTGTATGAGTTGGCCGCTATGCCGCCAAAAATGCCAATACAACGGCACGGTCAAGAAATGGCCGGGGGCGATACTCGCTAGTTGGCCGTTCGCCATTAATTCGCCGACCTGGCGTTGCGGCATCATGCCGTAGCCGATCCCCGCCGCGGCTAAGCGCACAAACCCTTCTGATGAGGGGCAGAGGTGGTAAGGAAAGTGCCCGTGGTAGCCGCACTGGGCAAGAAAGCGATGCTGGAGTTGATCGTGGGGGCCGAAGACGATGGCCGGGGCGCGTTGAAAGCTTTCCGGCGTCGGGCCTTGTGGGAAATAGCGCTCTACATAGCGGGGTGTTGCCAAGGGGTGATAACGCATTTCCCCCAGCGCAACGCAGCGTGCCCCAGCAATTGGCTGCGGCGCGGCGCACAGGCAAGCGGCTACATCGCCATCGCGCAAGCGCTTAAGGCCGACATCCTGGTCTTCGATCACCAAGTCCAGCAGCAACCCCTCTTCCTGGCAAATAGCGGCCACGGCATCGGCCCACCAGGTGACCAGGCTATCCGCATTGATGGCAATGCGCAGGCGCGGTGCCTGGTCGTCCAGGGTGGGTAGCGAACCACGTAGATCGCGCTCTAACAGCTGGACTTGCTGGTAATGCGTTAACAGCCGCTGGCCCGCCGGCGTAGGGGCTAAGTGAGGATGACGAATGAGCACCGGCTGACCCAGACGCACTTCCAGCGCCTTAATACGCTGGGAAACCGCCGATTGTGAAAGCCCCAGCACGTTGCCTGCGCGTTCGAAACCGCCACATTCGATCACGGTTGCTAAGGCATGAAGCAGTTTGTAATCGAGCATGGCGGTGTTCCCAGGGCAGCAAAAAATGGCGATAAAGTCCGGCAGGGCGATTGGCGTTGAATTTAATAGGATTGAATCTCATGAGTTAATGAATTACATTCCATAGATAGGTGCAGCACTCGGTCCCAGCATCGGTGTTGTAGCACTTTATTTGAGTGCTTTGTTTAACGCTATAGCCCAAAGGACATTGTCATGCCCGCCATTATGCTCCGTCGCCCTCTTGCCGCCATTGTTGCGCTTAGCGCGCTGATGCCTTTTGCCTCAGTTGCTACCGCTGCTGACGACACCGTTAGCGCAGATGCCGTGGTTCATCATTACGCCGACCTGGCGCATGCTAATTACGCCGATGCGCTCAACGCCGCCGAGGTGTTGAACGAGCGCATCGACGAATTGCTGGCCAACCCCACCGCCGAGACCCTGGATGCCGCCAAGCAAGCTTGGTTGCAGGCGCGTATTCCTTACCAGCAGAGCGAAGTGTTCCGCTTCGGCAATGCCGTGGTGGATGACTGGGAAGGGCAGTTGAACGCCTGGCCGCTTGATGAAGGCATGATCGATTATGTCGAAGGCGATGACTATCAGCACGAGCTGGGGAACGAAGGCGCCACGGCCAATATTGTCGCCAACGAGCAAATCGAAGTGGGCGGTGAAAGCCTGGACGTTAGCGAGATCACCCCAGAACTCCTCGCCGACCTCAATGAAGTCGGCGGCTCGGAAGCTAACGTGGCCAGCGGCTATCATGCCATCGAATTTTTGCTCTGGGGGCAGGATTTGAATGGCTTCGAGGCGGGCAGCGGCGAACGACCGGTGAGCGATTACCAAACCGGCGACGACTGCACCCACGGCAACTGCGATCGTCGCCGCAGCTACCTGGACGCGGTGTCCGATTTGTTAGTCGACGACCTTGAATGGATGGTCGCCCAGTGGGCGCCGGAAGCTGAGGATAACTATCGCCAGTCGCTGCTGGCGGAAAGCGACCAGGAAGGTCTGCGGCGCATGCTGTTTGGCATGGGTTCGCTGTCGCTTGGCGAGCTGGCGGGTGAGCGCTTAAAAGTCGCTCTGGAAGCCAACTCTTTTGAGGATGAGCATGATTGCTTCAGCGACAATACCCACAACTCCCACTACTACAACGGCCAGGGTATTCAGAATATCTACACCGGTACCTATCAGCGCCTTGACGGCAGCGTGGTCGAAGGGCCTTCACTGCAAGACCTGCTGGCTCAGCAGGATGAGGCGCTTGCCGACAACCTGAGTGAGCAGCTTGATGCCACCATGGCGCGCCTCGATGCCATCAAGCAGGCGGCCGAGGCGGAAAGCTCGCCAATGGCGTTTGACATGATGATCGCGCCGGGCAATGAGCAGGGCAGTGAGCTGATCAATGAGGCCATTCTCACCCTGGTAGCGCAAACGGGATCCATCGAACAGGCCGCCGGTGAGCTGGGCGTGACGTCGCTGCAGCCGGATGACGCCGGTCACCGCTTCTAGCCCGGGCTAGCGTCTACCATGAGCCGCTGATAGTTTTACTATCGAGCGGCTCTGTTGGTTTTTTTGAATGGCTCGCATTCAGTACCATCCTTCTCAAGGTATCACCATGTACCGCTTACCCTCGTTTATTATCTTCGCCAAGTGGCTGCCCAACACATTAGCCCGCAGCAGTTTCTTACTGGCCCTGTTGGCAGCGCCCTTGCTGGCAGCCGAATCACCTACCCACGATTATCCCATTCAAACGACGCCCATGAGCGGCGGCGATGGGTCGGTGGAGCAGTTCGACCACAACGCCTATTCGCTGCCACTGGGCAATATGTCAATGACCAAACGCTTGGACTTCAGCGTTGGCAACAGTTTCTTCCGTAATCCCTGGGTGGCGGCTCCCGCCAGTACCGAGGCCCGCGACGGCCTGGGCCCGCTATTCAACACCAATAGCTGTCAGGGCTGCCACATAAAAGATGGCCGCGGACACCCGCCGACCGGCGACGAAAACCCCATCGCGCTCTTTCTGCGCCTCTCGCTGCCCGCTAACCAAGCCGACGCCGCGACGCTGGAACAGCGCGGTGCACTTCCGGTACCCAACTACGGCCTGCAGCTGCAAACCGCGGCGATTCCCGGCGCCCAGCCTGAGGGCAAGCTGGTCATCGAGTATCGCCCACGGGAGGTTAGTCTCGCCGATGGCGCTAGCGTTACCCTGCAGGAACCACTCTACTCAATTGCTGAACCCGCTTACGGCGAGCTGCCCGAGGCGCTACACACCTCGCCCCGCCTGGCCCCCCCCATGACGGGTCTGGGATTACTGGAAGCGATTCCCGAAGCGGATCTGATCGCCGCCGCCGATCCTGACGACGCCGATGGCGACGGTATCTCCGGGCGCGCCAACCAGGTTTGGGATGTGCGCAGTTTTAGCACCGTCATGGGGCGATTCGGCTGGAAGGCCGGCGAACCCAGTATTGAGCAGCAGGGCTTGCACGCCTTCGCCGGCGATATGGGACTGACCTCCAGCTTAGTGCCGCAAACCGACTGCATGGAAAGCCAGGGCTGCGACGGCTTTCCCAACGGCGGAACGCCTGAAGTCAGCGATGACGTGGCCGGCTTTGTGACCTTCTATGCCTCTAGCCTGGCAGTGCCAATGCGCCGCAACATGGATGACCCGGCAGTGAAACAAGGCGCCGAGCGGTTCAACGCGCTGGGCTGCGCCAGCTGCCACACGCCGCGCCATCGCACCGCTGCGGATGCTGACCGCCCGGCGCTGGCGGATCAGATCATCTGGCCCTACAGCGATCTGCTGCTCCACGACATGGGCGACGCCCTGGCCGATCATCGTAGTGAGTTCAAAGCTGATGGCCGCGAGTGGCGTACCCCACCACTATGGGGCATCGGCCTGGCGCAAACGGTTAACCCCCGCGCGGGCTTTCTCCACGACGGCCGCGCCCGCACCCTGGAAGAGGCAGTTCTCTGGCACGGTGGCGAAGCCGAAGAGGCCACCCAAGGGTACCGTGAGCTGCCTGAAGACCAGCGCGCTGAACTCATCCGTTTCCTTGAATCGCTATAAGTGTTGTTGAATTGTTGAAAGGCTTGATTGCCAAGGAGTTTATGTGATGGCTGCATTTCGACGGCTGGGTTTACTGGCTTGTACGCTATTGGCGGCACCGCTTTCTTTTGCGGCGGACACGCCCGCGCCGCGGGATATTTGGCACGGCGCGATGGCGATGCAGTATGCCGAGCTGAGCGATGCGTCCGAGCGTTTGGAGGCCAGCGCCGCGCGCTTTTGCCAAGCCCCCGACGAATCGCTCAGGCAGCGGCTGGAAAATGACTGGCTGAGCGCCTATCAAGCCTGGCAGGCAGTGCGCTTTATTCAGTTTGGCCCGGTCGAACAGAACAGCCGAGGCTGGCAACTGCAGTTCTGGCCGGATCGCAAAAACCTGGTCGGCCGTAAGGTGAACGGCTGGCTGAAAGCCCCCGCCGCGCCCGATGCCCAGGCGATCGCCAGGGACAGCGTGGCGATCCAGGGCTTTCCAGCGCTGGAATATCTGCTCTATGACGACGCCATGGAGGACGGGCGAGCCCTCAGCGACCCCAACGCCTGCGCGCTGATGCAGGCCATTACGACCCATCTGGCGGATACCACAAGCGCGTTGCATCGCGACTGGCAGGCCTTTGGCGAGCACTATCTTGATATGTCTGACTACACCGAAACCACGCTGGCCAGTGCCATTCAGGCCCTTGAGCAACTTGAGGATAAACGCCTCGGTGAGCCCATGGGCCTCAAAGGCGCGCCTGCTAATGGCTATCTGGCCGAAGCCTGGCGTAGTGAACAATCGGTTCGTTTGGTAGCGAGTAGCCTGGAGGGCCTGCGTACCGGCTTCTTGCCGGGCTTAACCGCCTTGCTGCGCGAGGCCGATGCACTTCCCCTAGCCGAGGCGTTTCGTGACCAGCTCGATAAGACGCTCGCCCAGGCCAGCGAACAGCCGTCGGGCTTAGTGCCAGCCCTTGAATACGAAGAGGCGTTTCGCGGCTTGCAATCGCTCTACCTCGACATCAGCCAGCTGCGCCACCTGCTGGGTAATGAGATAGCCGCTGAACTGGGTCTGATGCGCGGCTTTAATTCCAGCGATGGAGATTAAGCTATGCACCGACGCCAAGTACTCAAAGTAGTGCTGGGCAGTATGGTCATGGCGCTGACGCCACTGAGCTGGGCGCTGCCCGCCCGTGAAGAGGTGGATTGGCTATTTAGCGCGGTGGATGATCCCCGCGGCGGGCATTTCATTGCCGGGGTGGCGCTGGATGGCAAGACCCGCTTTATGATAGAAGTGCCCGAGCGCTGTCACGGCGGTTGTTTACGGCCTGATTCCCGCCAGGCGGTGCTGTTTGCCCGCCGCCCCGGCACGCGGATGCATGTGATCGATGGCGACAGCCGCCAACTCGCCCATACTATTGCGGCGGGAGAGGGCTACCACTTCTACGGGCATGGCGTATTCGATCAAAGCGGGCGCTACCTGTATGTCACCGCCAATCGCCTGGCGGACAGCGCCGGGCTGGTGCGGGTTTACGATGCGGCCAATGACTACGCCCATGTGCGCGATATGCCACTGGACGGTATTGGCCCTCACGAGCTTCGGCTGATGCCGGACGGTGACACCCTGGTGATTGGCTTGGGCGGCATCCAGACGCATCCTGACTACGGCCGGGTAAAGCTCAACTTGGCGACCATGGCACCGGCGTTGATGCTGATGGATCGCCACAGCGGCGAGATACTGGCCCGCCATGAACCCTCGCACCACCAGCTCAGCTGTCGTCATCTCGATGTCGCGGCAGACGGCACGGTAATCGCCGGCTACCAGTTCGAAGGCCCCGAGTGGGAGGCCCACCCGTTGATCTGCTGTCTGGATGCCGATGGCCAGTTTTCTGAGCTGGCGCTGCCTGAGGATGTCACCGCCAGCCTGCAACAATACACCGCCAGCGTGGCGTTTAGCCGGGTTTCGGCAAATGCCCTGGTCACTGCACCCCGAGGCAACCGGGTGCTGCTGCTGGATGCTGCGCAAGGCAAGCTTCTTGCTAACCTGGAACTGCCCGATGCCGCCGGCGCCCGCTGCGATGGCAACGGTGGCTTTCTGGTCTCTTCCGGCCAGGGCGGGCTCTACCGCGTGTCGCTCAATCAGGCATCGCCCAAGCTGCTCGCCCGCCTGGATATGCTGTGGGATAACCATCTGACCTGATACGCGTGATTAAACACCAGCGGGGCATAGTAAGTTCGAGCGGCCTTAATGCGCCACTTGGAATACCTGCTTTAGGTAGTTGACGAAGTTCTGGTCTCTTGAGGTGGTTTTGCCGGGTTCATCGGATATCTTGGCGACGGGCTGGCCGTTGCAGGACACCATTTTGATCACCATGTTCATGGGCTTGAGGCCGGGCACGTCGCAGGTAAGGCTTGTGCCAATCCCGAAACTGGTCTTGATCCTGCCCTCCAGGGCCGTTTTGATCTCCATGGCCTTGTCGAAGGTCAAGGCGTCACTGAAGATCAAGGTTTTGCTGCGCGGGTCAATGCCCAATGCCTCGTAATGGCGAATGCATTTTTCGGCAAAGAGCATCGGGTCGCCGCTGTCGTGGCGCAACCCATCGAAGAGCTTGGCAAAATACAGGTCAAAATCATGCAGAAAGGCGTCGAGCGTGATGGTGTCAGTCAGTGCAATACCCAGGTGGCCGCGATACTCCTGCACCCAGGCTTCAAGTGCGGCACGCTGGCTGTCAACTAAGCGGCTGCCGAGTTGCTGGTGGGCCATGACCCATTCGTGGGCCATGGTGCCCATGGGGGCGAGCCCGTGGCGCCGTGCGATATCCACATTGCTGGTGCCCACGAAGTTGCCTGGAAACTCCTGGCTTAATATCGTGATGATGGCTTCCTGCACCGGCTGGGAAAGGCGGCGGCGAGTGCCAAAGTCGGCAAGGTTGAAGCCTGCTAGTTGTTCGGGAGTATAGTGCTGACGCAGGGTAGCGAGCTTCTGGCGTAGCTGGCTCACTGCCTCTTCAATGGTCACCTTAGGGTAGAGTACTCGATTACGTACTTCGCTTATGATCGCCAAAATGACGATCTCAAACAAAATGCTGTGCGTCCAGGGGCCGTCGATGACGATGCATAGCTCTTGCCCCTCCATGAAGACGTCGACGTACTCAGGGCGGAAGCGGAATAGCTCGAGAAAACGTATGAAGTCCGGCGTGAGATAGGGAACCGAGCTGAGGTACGCCGATTCATCCGCGCTGAGTTTGAGCGTCGCCAGCCGATCGATCTGTTCGCGAATCTCGCTGATGTAAGGCGCGAGATCCTCCGAGTTACGGCAACGAAACTCCCAGGCCACACTGGCGTTGGGGTATTTGTGGTGCACCCCCTGCATCATGGTGATCTTGTACCAGTCGGTGTCCAGCAGCGAGGTAATGATCGGACCTTCGCGGTAAGTAGCCGTCATAAAACCTTCCTGGCATGGCGCTGGGTAAACAGGGCCCTCACATGGTGCATGCTGTCTCCTTGATCATAGTGAGTACTGATTAAGGATGCCGCCGTCGCCAATGCGCTCTCGCGCATGAGTAGCAAGCGAGCAACATCGTTATTTTTTTGAATGCACAGACGCAACCTGAACCATTGATAGTATTTTAATTTACTGCGCCACGGCGATATTGTGCTCTCCGTTAGGGTGTTTCATGACCTGCATGGGGAGCCCGTAAATCGCTTCCAGCGTGCTATCGCACATCAGGTCGTTTGGGGAGCCGCAGGCCAGTAGACGGCCGCTGTGCAACGCCATCAGTTCATCGCAGTAGCGCGAGGCCATGTTGATATCGTGCAGCACGATAATCACCCCAAGGTTTAGCTCATCGCATAGCTTGCGAATCAACTCCAGCACTTCCATCTGGTGGGCGATATCCAGCGCTGCCAGTGGTTCATCCAAGAGTAGAAAACGGCTGCCTTGGGCCAGTAGCATGGCCAGCCAGACCCGTTGGCGCTCGCCGCCGGAAAGCGTATCGACCAGGCGGTCGGCGAAGTCTTCGGTATGGGTGAGGGCAATGGCGCGGTCAATGGCATCTTTGTCTTTCTGGGTGTGGCGCCCGAGCAAACCGTGCCATGGGTAGCGCCCAAAGGACACCAGTTCCCGCCCGGTAAGGCTCTCAGCGCTGGGCAGATGTTGGGGGAGGTAAGCGACTTGGCGGGCGAACTCGCGGTTGCCCCAATCACTCAGTGGGCGCTGGTCAAAGTGGATTTCTCCCTGACTGGTAGGCTGCTGCTGCGCCATGAGTTTTATCAAGGTCGACTTGCCTGAGCCATTGTGGCCAATCAGGCCGTAAATCTTTCCTTCCTGAAAGCTATGTTCAATGGGCGTTAGGATCGGCTTGCCATTGATTTCGAAGGTGGCGCCTTTGACCTCGAACATGAATCACTCCTAGCGATGCGTTAATGATAATGGCTCCATTCTAGTGCTAATAGTTCTCATTTTTAACAAAAAAATGAAAAGATTTACTAAGAGATGGCAAACGCAGCTTGGGGAAATGATAAGTCTCAGTCAGCTAGCCTCTGCTTGCGCTGCTTCCGCGCCGGGCCGCCGTCGCGGGTGCGCTGACGCTTACGCCGCGCTACGAAACCCCACCGATGCAACTTTGTGGCACTTGTAGCGCGTGGTAACGAGAAAGCGAGTTCAGCGAGCGTTTGAGGCACCCGCGGGTGGCGGCGGTACGACGCCCAGTGGCACCACACCAACCCCGGCACCTATCTTTAGATTTTCATGAGAACGCTTTTAAACACGCTAGCAGTTGGCTATGCCGCTCGGGGTGTGCCGCAATTAGGCTATTCCACTGACGAGGATTTGGCTCGCCAGTGAGGTCGGTAACGGTAAAGCCTGCTTCTCGGGCGATCACAATACCCGCGGCAATGTCCCAAAAGTCGAGCTTGGCACCCTGAGACCAAAAGGCATCAAAGCGGCCCAGACTGAGGTAGGCGATTTCTAACGCCGCAGAGCCGGGGCTGCGAATGCCGGCTACCTGGGGCATTAGCGCGGTGAGTTGCTGCAAGGCAATCGCGCAGTCGCCTTTGGCGTGGTAGGGCAGGCAGGTGCTCACCAGCATTTCGGTCATCGGGCGAGCGTCAGGCGTAGTGAGCTGCCGGTCATTGAGGAAGGCGCCAGAGCCTTTGGCCGCCCAAAGCATTTCATCAAGCAGCGGTTGGTAGACGACCCCAATGATCAACTCATCGCCCTGAGTAACCGCAATCGAAACCGAGAAGTGAGGCACCCTGTGGAGGAAATTGTTGGTGCCATCCAGGGGGTCAATCACCACGGTATAGTCGCTATCGGTGCTGGGTGTCAGGCCGCTCTCCTCGCCAAGAAAAGCGATGTCAGGAAACGTGCTGCTGATGCAGTCGATAATGATATTCTCAGCCGTTGTATCGTAGTAGGTAACAAAGTCCGATGCGCCCTTTTGCTCAAAAGCCACTCGCCCCTCTTTTGCATACCCTTCGCGCAACAAAGCGCCGGCCTCATAGGCCGCTTGCTTTACCGTTTCGAGCAGGTCATTGCTGCTATCAAGCATCGTGTTTCCCCTGAATAGAACGGCTGGGCGTTCGTCGTGTTTAGTACATGAGAGATATGAATCTTCTATCAATGTAACTAGTAGCGAATGACACGACGATGACAGCGGCAAATAGCCCACTCGCTAAGCCAAGGTCTCCACTTCAAAGGCCACAATCTGGCGCTGGGCGCTGGAAAACTCCACGCCGATCAGGTGTATGGGTTTGCCGGAGGCACGGTGTTTGTCGGCATAGCCCTTGTGTTTGATCTGCGCCAGAGCGGTGCCTTCCGGCAGTTGCTCCACCACCTTGAACTCAAACAGGTAGAGTTGCCCACCAAAGTCCACGCACATATCCACCTTGCCGTGGTGACTGGCGTCTTCCACCGTCACATCCAGCCCCAAGGCCGCAAAGTGGCTGTAAAAGACACTGGCATAGTGGCCTTCATATTTGGCAATGGGATTGTTGCGGTACCAATCGTGAGGGAGCCCGGCGTAAAGGGCTTTGAGGTGTGTTTCTAAGCCGGCAAGATCGTGCTGGCTTAAATGGCGAAACAGCGTACGGCGCTCACGCGGAGCGTTTTCGACGCCCAGCGAAGGCAGTAGCGCATGGTTGAGGCTGGTTTCGACTTCGCGGTTAGGAAAGCCCAGGGTGTACTGGCGGTAGCCCCGCAGGGGCTCTTCTATCTGCTGAATAGTCAGGTAGCCGGTTTGAAACAGCAGGCCTTCGGTGCTGATCTGATCCACATCAAACTGGCTGAGCAGTTCATACTCGGTTTCCCAATGATCCAATGAGGGGGTAAATACCCCGCGCTGCTTAAGAATGTCGACCAAAAATGTCGGCGTTGCAGACTCAAACCAGTAAGGGCCGAACGCGCGTTTCTGAAACAGTAGTAGCACGTCAAAGGGGTTATAGACAGATGTGATCTCGCTGCCACCCCAACGGTAGCCGTTGTACCACTGGCGAATTGCTTCGCGATCAAGGCCGGGAAGTTCCGGGGCGAACACCGTATCGATATCCGCGTCGGTATAACCGCAAAGCGTACTGAAGGGGGCATCCAGGGTGATATCGTTGAGATTATTCAATCCCGAGAAAAGACTGACCTTGCTGAATTTGGACACACCGGTCAGCAGCACAAAGTGCAAGTGCGGGTCGGCGTCTTTAAGCACGCTGTAAAGGTTTTTCAGGCCTTCGCGCAGTTCACGGGCACGCTCCGGCACCAGGATATTGTCCAGAATCGGCTTATCATACTCGTCGATCAGGACGACCACCCGCTGGCCGCTTTGCTGGTGGGCGGCGCGGATGAGGGCGGAAAATTCGCCGGGTATGTCAGTTTTGTGGTGCTGGGTAATGCCGAGCTGCTCGCGTTGAACCCTTAGCTGCTCACGAATACGCTCGTCCAGCCCTTCACGGCTCTGCATCACGCCATCGGCAAAGCTAATACGAATCACCGGATAGCGTTGCTGCCAGTCCCACTTGTCGTGGATATAAAGTCCTTCAAACAGCGCTTGGCGGCCTTCAAACAGGCAGCGCAAGGTATCCAGCAACAGGCTTTTGCCGAAGCGGCGCGGCCGCGAGAGGAAGTAGTATTTGTTCTGGTTAACCAAGCGCTCAACATGCGGGGTTTTATCGACGTAGTAATAGTTGCCCTCGCGGATATCCGAGAACGTCTGAATCCCGATGGGGAGTTTACGGCGTTGGGCATCCATCACGGTGGGTCTCCAGAGCAAAAAACAACGTTATGGTCAATAGTCTAGCATGCTCACCGATTGCATTGCGCAGTGACGAGCCTGCCAGTGGAGGGTGCATGTGACCACGCCGGGCGATGTTTACTGCTTTAGACGAGAAAAGTGAGCCACTAGTTTGTATCGACAGAGGCACTGCCTGAGTGATCGCTCTCAGTCAGATGGCTGGCAAGGCTGTCAGCAAAGCGTTGGGCGGCAGGTAAACCTCCCCAGGACCAATAGTTGACGGGAATAATCGTATAGTTTCCCTGTTTCACGCTTGGCAAGTGTCGCCACTGACCATCGGAGAGGAGTTGTCTTACACCCCCGTCCGGGCCGTAGGGGCTATCAAGAAACACCAATTTGGCATCGACATCAAACAGAGGCGTTGCGCTGATGGTTGTCATTCCCCATCGGCCAAAATCCCCCTGCCAAGCGTTCTGAAGGCCAAGGCGGTTTAACATCATGCCTTCAACGCTTCCTTCGCCATATATGCGGGCATGGCGCTCATCCATCAGGCGCACGAGTAAAATAGGTGAGTCGATACCATTAAGCTGTCGTTTCAACGCCGCGAAGTGATGGCTGGATTGCTCGATATAATGTTCCGCCGCGTCAGGATCTTCCACCAAATCGCCAAGCTGACGCGTCAGCCCTTCGATCGTATCCCAGTCGTTATGGCCGTCTTCAACATCGGCATACTTATAAAGCGGGTACGCCATTACATCAGCAATTTTTCTGAGCCTAGGGAGTAAGCTGGCATGAGCAGGCGGTGAAATCAGAATATGTTGTGGCGGATCGCTTGAAAGCAGTTCAAGGTTTGGGAAGTGGCGGTAGCCGAGGTTAATCGCATGAGGCAGAATTTCCTCTTGCCGTGAATATGTTTCGTACCCCTCAAGGCCTGACAGAAACCTCGGCGGATGACCAATCGCATTGAGGGTCTCCGCGATGGCGAAATCAAACGTTGCTAATGGCGCCTGGGTGTTTTCCTCGCTGGCCATTGATGCGTTGCCCATGAAGAAACTGATGAGCAACGCGATCGGTAAGGCCATGCTTTTATGACGTACGGGGCGATTAAATGTCTCGTTTTGATAGGTCACAATCATGCCTGTGTTTTGCGGATAAATAAGTGCTACCGTCATCACTGATAGAGTGTACACCGGTACCCAGTTTCAGCCCCGGTAGACCGACAACACTGGAGCGATAGTCACCCCATAGCGAGAACTGGTTGTAGGGAGCTTACGCTTCGTTCGCCGACTTTTTCAGGCGTCGCCGGGCTGCTTTTGTTGGTTTCGGGCATCGGTGTAGGCATAAGCAGTGACCAAGTTGGCATTGAGGCCGATCTCCGTCTTGACCTCCAGCTCGAAGCCCCGAGAGCGCACTTCGCCTATTTGTGTCTGGAAAGTGGCGTCGATCAGGTCTTCGACCAATTTACGTATCTTCAAGCGTTTCTACCAAGGTTTCGGCGAAACGCATGGCAGAGGGAAGGCCTCCCAGAGTCCAGTAATTGACAGGGAGATAGACAGTTTTGCCACCGCGTACACGTAGCAACGCTTGCCATAGCCCGCCACGGTTGAGGCGATCGCCAATGCTGGCAGTATAATGAGGGCTCTTCAAAACAACCAATCTACCTTCAATGGCGGGTAGTTCATCGATGCTGACAGTGGAAACCCCTACATGGTTGGTTGGTTTATTCCAGGCATTGGTAAGGCCAAGTTGATCCAAAATGCCTTGAAATAGACTGTTTTCGCCATATATCCAGACATGACGATCATCCCTAAATTGGATAATAAGAAGGGGGGCTTGGTCTGCAGAAAGCTTATGGTTGAGCCTAGCGAGTTGTTGTTCAGATTCAAGGATAAGACGCTTTGCATCCTTTTGATGCCCCAGTCGCGCCGCTAAAGCCAGAGTGAAATCGTGCACTGCCTGCCAAGGGTCGCCTGTAATCGGAAATAAGGAGATATTTTCCGTGGGTGCGATATGCGATAGTTTTTCATTCAGAGGTGTAAGACCGCCTATTATGAGTGCAGGGTTTAGATGCGACATCAGCTCAAGGTTTGGCATCGGGCCAAAGCCCAGCTCTATAGCATCATATGCGATAAGCCCGTTATCTGCCCACTCGTTATAAGTTTCCAGTTGCGTTACGCCTAGCGGGCCAATGTCCAGCATACTCAGGGTTTCTGTAACAGCCCAGTCGAAAGTGGCAATAGGTTGTCTTTCGCCCGCATATGCAGTGCTGCAGAATGTAAGAAACGCTAGTGCTGCCGTTAAAAACTTCATGTGTCGCGCCTTAGAGACATGTAACATGACGGTCATGGGTTCAGGTATTAAGTTAAAAGAATAACCCGCCGATGCCGGTGCCTAGACATACATTAGAAAATATTATCTTTTGGCAGCAATTTTCTTTATTAAAATACCCAGCCCTAAATAGATAGGACTGGGTCAATATTTGATAAGAAAGTTTTTAATATTGCTATGCTGATGCTTTAGAAGTCATATTTTAATGTCAAGTTTGCGCTGCGTGGAGCGCCGTATGCCAACTGACTGAACCAAGCACCACTATTGGTGTAATACTTCTCATCAAATAGGTTGTTGATATTAAGCTGAGCGCTTAATTCCGGAGTCATCTGATATCTGGCCATCAAGCGAGCAAGCGAATAACTACCCTGTTTTATTTCTTCGCTGTTTCCCAAAGGGTTGGTTGCTATTGTGTAGTTTGAGCTTTGCCAATTGAAACCGCCACCGAGGGTTAAATCATTTAGTTTATAGGTAGTGAACAGAGTTGCGGTGCGGCGAGGTTGATCGGTATTTACTGCTGAGCCATCGGCATCTTCGGCATGGAACTGTGACCAACCGAACATAAGGTTCCAATCATCGGTAATAGCACCTGACACTTCAAACTCATAGCCGATACTGGTGGTGCCTTCCGCCGCATATGAGGCCTGGTCAGTGGTTCCAGGAATCAAATATCCCGTATCGGTCTGTGCCAGGTTATCCTGATCAATCCGATATACTGATAGCATGGCGTTCAGACGCCCTTCAAAATACTCTGCTTTGATACCGGTTTCATAGTTTTTACCTTCCACTGGATCAAGATAACTGCCATTTCTATCCTGCGCGTCTTGCGGGTTGAAAATATCTGTATAGCTGACATAAGCTGAATAGACATCATTAATATCGTAGATTAAGCCAGCATAAGGTGTAATTACCTGATGATGACTAAAATCATAGAAGTCACCATTTGATTTCATACCTTCAATGTCCCAGTTAGTAACGCGACTACCCAGGATTAGTGTCAGTGGGTCAGCCAGCGATAAGCGTAAAGCGGCATAACCACCAAGTTGTTCAGTTTCTCTTCTTGTATAGGGTGTTTTGGGTCCCCACTCAGGCTCTGGATATGAGCCATCCCATTCATAGAAATTGCCGACTGGTGGTGCACTCAGTGGATTCCGACGTTCGGAAGTAAAGTCCTGCTTGTTGTGCATCAGCCCTGCAGTCACCTCATGGTCACGACCGGAAAATTCAAATGGCAGGTTACCATAGATATCGATATTGTCCTGCTCTCGTTCAAACTCATACCAAGCTGGAAGCGCACTCATTCCAAGGCCGGTTTGCCTATCTGGAGAACCGTACAAATAGACTAAGGGTAAGTCAGCATGATTAATGCTTTTGCTATAAGCTGCGTAAACTGATGCACCTGAATCAAAGTTATGCTCAAGGTTCACGAAGTAGTTGGTGACTTCTGAATCCCATCTTGTCCAGTCTGCGCCGACCGTTTTAGAACGAGACCAATCTGTTCTTTCTCCATTACTAAACCAAGTAGGCAAACCACCCCAGGTTGAGCCGGTGGGCCTGTTTTGCTGTTGGCTGATGCCAATGTTCATCAAGGTATTATCAGTGAGATCGGCAGCGACAGTGCCATAAAAAACAGATTTTTCATTTTCCAGCGAATCAATAAAAGAACCTTCTTCGAGATAGCTGCCAACGACGCGGCCACGCACGGTTCCAGCTTCATTTAGTGGCGTCGACATATCCACAGTACTCTGATAGCGATCCCAACTCCCAGCACTGACAGTGGTATGCCCAGTAAATTCCTTACTATCCGCTTTCTTGCGTACAAGGTTAATCGCAGCCGAAGGATCTCCCGCGCCGGAAGTCAGTCCGCTCGCACCGCGAACAATCTCAATACGGTCATAAAGTATGGTGTCCATTTGTGATTCACCAGCGGAGTAACCACTTTCCCAAGCTGTTGGTACACCATCAATTTGATAATTATTTATCTCAAAGCCACGTGCTGAAAAAACATGCCTCTGGCTATCTTGCTGGGTTGAAGTGAGGCCTGTCGCTGTATTGACCACATCCGTCAGTGATTCCAACTGCATATCATCAATCAGCTGGCGGCTGATAACGGATACTGATTGTGGCGTTTCACGAATGGATAAGCCTAGCCGCGTCGCCGTATTCATTGCGTCAGTTGTATATGAGTCTGTTCCTTCCGTCGTGGCATCACGCTGGTACTCGCCGGTTACCTGAAGGGTGGGCAAGGTATTGGTCGCCTCGTCGTTTTCTGGCTCCTGCGTTGTGGTGCTTTGAGCGGAAGCTGCCGGCGCCGCGAATAGCGTCGCAGCGCAGGCATTAGCAATGGCCACAGTGAACAGTTGCCTGCGCAGGCCGGTACGAAGTTGGTGCATAGTAATTCCCTTGAATGATATTTATACGTTAATAGTAATTGTTATTATTAGCATTATGTTCTGAATTTATGCTGTCTTGCAACCACCTGTTGCTCAAAATGGTACCTGTGGCAAGAGGCGCTCTATTTATCATCCATGCCGTGCCCTATGCGGCGGCAACTAAACATCTATTGGGCTTGGATGGTGACTAAAGTGGTGCCGTAGGGCGTCGTAGCGGGTGGACTCCGTATGGCTGCTCTCCAAATCGCGCACAAGTAGCTCAACGCCGTCGGTACCTGCTTCACTACCGATTACCTTATGGCGGTGGCGGGCCTGACCGGTTACTTCTTGCTGGTAGAACACATTGTAAATTTCCTGAATCAGCGCCAAGTCTGATGCTGAATAGTTGGTGCTTCTTGTATTCTTGTAGAAGGGCTGGTGAGATTACCCATGATGACCGCTACTTCCACCTCGCGGATCGTTTAGTGAGAAGGGAGAGCGGCAAGCTGCTGGCGACAGAGCAGTCGACTAGTGTGGAGGGGAGGAGGCAACAAGCGTACTGTCGTCGTGTTGGTGAGCTAAGGGTAGTTCAAGCGCCTTTAGGTAAAGTCTCCACCTCAAACGCCACAATCTGGCGCCGGGCGCTGGAAAACTCCACCCCGATCAGATGAATGGGCTTACCTGAGGCGCGGTGTTTGTCGGCGTAGCCCTTGTGTTTGATCTGCTCGAGCGCTTTACCTTCTGGCAGTTGCTCGACTACCTTGAACTCGAACAGGTAGAGTTGCCCGCCAAAATCCACGCTCATATCCACCTTGCCATGGTGACTGGCGTCTTCCACCGTCACATCCAGCCCCAAGGCCGCAAAATGGCTGTAAAAGACACTCGCATAATGCCCTTCGTAGCGGGCAATCGGATTGTTGCGGTACCAATCGTGAGGCAGCCCGGCGTAGAGCGCTTTGAGGTGAACTTCTAAGCCGGCGAGGTCGTGCTGGCTTAAATGACGAAACAGCGTTCGGCGCTCACGCGGGGCGTTTTCGACGCCCAGTGACGGCAGTAGCGCATGGTTAAGGCTGGTTTCGACTTCGCGGTTAGGAAAGCCCAGAGTGTACTGGCGGTAGCCCCGCAGGGGCTCTTCTACCTGCTGGATGGTCAGGTAGCCGGTTTGAAACAGCAGGCCTTCGGTGCTGATCTGGTCAACATCAAACTGGCTGAGCAGTTCATACTCGGTTTCCCAATGATCCAATGAGGGGGTAAATACCCCGCGCTGCTTAAGAATGTCGACCAAAAACGTCGGTGTCGCGGACTCAAACCAGTAAGGGGCGAACTCGCGTTTCTGGAATAGCAGCAACACGTCGAAGGGATTGTAGACGGACGTTGTCTCACGGCCACCCCAGCGATAGCCGTTATACCAATGTTTGATTTCCTGACGGTCTAACCCAGAAAGTTCCGGGGCGAACACCGTATCGATGTCCTCGTCGGTATAGCCGCAAATGGTGCTAAAAGGGGCATCCAGGGTGATATCGTTGAGGTTATTCAATCCCGAGAAAAGACTGACCTTGCTGAATTTGGAAACGCCGGTAAGCAGCACGAAGTGCAGGTGGGGGTCGGCGTCTTTAAGCACGCTGTAAAGATTCTTCAAACCTTCGCGCAGTTCTCGGGCGCGTTCGGGCACCAGGATGTTATCCAGAATCGGCTTGTCGTACTCGTCAATTAGAACAACCACGGGTTGGCCATATTGCTGATGCGCTAACTGAATAAGCTCCCGAAATCTGCCAGCGATAGTGGTGTTATCCAGCGTTAAGCCCAGACGCTTAATCTCGCCGCCCAATAGTTCATGGATATGCTGATCAAGCCCTTCACGGCTATGGATAACACCGTCTGAAAAGCTAATACGAATCACCGGATAGCGCTGCTGCCAGTCCCACTTGTCATGGATATACAGCCCTTCGAACAGCGCCTGGCGACCTTCAAACAGGCAGCGCAGAGTATCCAGCAACAGGCTTTTGCCAAAGCGGCGTGGTCGCGAGAGGAAGTAGTACTTGTTCTGGTTGACTAGGCGCTCGATATGCGGGGTCTTATCGACGTAGTAATAGTTGCCCTCGCGGATATCCGAGAACGTCTGAATCCCGATGGGGAGCTTACGGCGGTGGGAATCCATCACGGTGGGTCTCCAGAGCAAAAGCAGCGATATGGCTAACAGTCTAGCATGCCCATGGGTTTCACTGCTCAGGGGCGAGATTGTTAGTGGAAGGCGTATGCGATCACACAAGGCGAGGTTTAGTGCTTTAGGTAAAAAGAGCGACTTCAGCGTTTTGCGCAAGTGCCGCTGTCGAGGTGCTGCAGGCAGTTATAGCAATAACCGCCGCGAGCCTGGAAGGGGAATGCCATGCCGCAGTGACTTCTTGGTGATTGGATGGGAGAGGAGGGATAACAGTCAGCTGTCGTCGTTCTAGCCATTAAAAAGCCCCGCATGAGAGCGGGGCGAAAGCGAGCGTTGGCACGATGAATCAGTAGGACATCGACCAGTTCAGCGTGTAGGTGCGTCCACGTCCTTGGTAGTCGTAGAGGTATTCGGGGCCGAAGTAGGGAGAGTAGAAGCCGGCGGCACGCTGCCCCCACGGCGTTGAGTACTGTTCATCGGTCAGGTTCTCTATGCCCAGGCTGACCTTGCCAAAGTCGGTCTGGTGGCTGCCGATGAGATCCAGGGTGGTATTACCCTCGATTTCGTCACCCTGATAGTCTTCGTAGTCCCACGAGCGGTTGGCTTGCAGGCGTAGTGTGCGGTCGAGATCCGACCATTGTGCATGCAATGTGGCGGTATGTTGCGAGGGGTAAGGAGACACGGTGATGCCTCGTTTCTCCCATTCACCGTCGATTTTCTGTTCGGATCTCAAGGCATGCAGCGTACCGCCCACTTGCCAATGTTCCCCAAGGTATCGTGTAGCGGAAGCTTCGAGACCGAAGTCGCGACGCTTGTCATCTGTTTGGACGGTATTGAGTTGCTCATCCAGTTCAATGGTGGAGTTAGACCATGAATAATAAGCCGCTGCCTGGGTCTGCCACTGGTTACCCTGATAGCGCCATCCCAGCTCGACTTGGCGGGTCTTTATACCATCAAGTGTCTGATCGCTGGCATCCTGTCCAGGCCTTCCGTAATACTTGGAAGGATCAGGCAGATCGAATCCTTCGCTGTAGCTGGTCCAGGTTTGATGGCCGTTGTGGAAATCGTAAAGCGCACTGGCATTGAAGAGTGTGACGTCATAATCACTTTCCCCTCCCTTGGCCAAGGCTTGTCCGGATGGCTGAAAGTCATCGACATCGACATTCATGTGCTGCTGACGAATGCCGGCCCCCAATGTCCAGTGCTCGGTCGCCTGCCACTCACCTTGCCCAAATGCCGACAACCCATCGATCTGGAAACTTGGATAGCGAGGCTCCACCCGACTTTCTTTATGGACGAGACCGCCTGTTGCATCCGTAATCGAGTCGTCAAAATACATCTGGCTGGCATCGAATTCCTCGCGGTCGATATCCAGACCATAATCCAGGCTGACGGTATCGCTGATGTCCGATGACATCAGCGTCTTGAGTCCACTGAGGGTGGTGTTTTGCTTGGAGGTGGTGAAGTAATAGCTGCCATCATCATCCGGGTAGGGGAAGGGATGGAAGCTTGATTCCTCTTCACGATGATAGGCTTGAAGGTACAGGTCCTGCCCAAGGAAATCCGCATGATGGTAGTTGACGTTGAACATGCGACGGTCGGTTTTCGGCTCCCGGTCGGCCGAGAAACCATCACGGATTTCAGCATCTCTCAAGTTGGGCGTCGATGAGGCCAGATTGGGGAAATAGACGCCTTTATCGTCTTCATAACCGGATTCATACAACTGGGCCTTGAGGTCCAGCGTCTGGTTTTCGGTCAGTTGGAAACTCAGGTTACCGAGAATATCGAGGGAGCGGTTACCCTGAAGATCCGACTGGGCCAGGTCAGGGAAGATTTCATCGCCATTGGCGTCATAGTGTCGGCCGTTGTCCTTATAGGCCACGCCAATACGCCCGGTGACGAATTCGTTACCCCCACTGGCGGATTGGGCGACACGATAATCGAGATCATCGCTGTTTTTGAAGCCCGTCGTCGTGCCGACCTCGCTCTCCCAATTCGGCTCGCCTTCGTCACCCGTCTTGGTGATGATATTGATGATACCGCCGGTCGCGCCGCCGCCATAGAGGCTGCTGGCGCCGGAAAGGACCTCGACGCGCTCGATGTTGAACGGATCGATAGAATCAAATTGCCGTGACAGGCTACGCGAATTGTTCATCGAGACACCATCGATGAGTACCTGGACGGTACGCCCGCGCATGTTCTGACCGGCGTTGGTACGTCCCTGCGGGCCGAAGTCGAGACCGGGCACCAGTTTGCCCAGGGCGGTCTTGAGGTCGGCGCCGGTACTGGTTTGTTCCCGTAGTTGCTCGCCCTCGACCACTTGGGCAGCACTGGGTACCTGATCGATCTGTGCCGGGGTGCGGGAGCCAACCACCACCATGGTGTCCTGGTTTTCCTGGGCGTATAGGCTGGTTGCCATCGACCCGGCGGTTACCATCAGGCCGAATGTCAGCGGTTTTTTCATTGCGATTACCCTTGCTGGGGATGCTTGGTATTGGAATGCGCGACATAGGGTAGGGAAGATAATAATGAAACTCAATAAGAGTGATTTGCATTCCTTGATGCGGGGTGCCGTCTGCCTTGGACAGTATGAGGCCATGGGGAAGGAATCGAAATGTGCGGCACCGGCGATCGGGTGCAATGGTGGGTAGATGTTCATTTCTGGTTTCTGGAAGTTCTTAACTACCAAGTGAAAATTGTGTTCTGTCTATCGAACTTTGCGATATCGAAGCCTAATTAATTTCTCTGTTAGAGGTTCGCGAGGCTACAGTGGCCGCGCAAGAAGGCCGCAATAGGAACGGTTTTGGACTGCCTGGTAGGAAAAACGATCGGCAAGATTTTACCGTCTTCGCATCTGTTATTTACTTCGATTCAAAGGCATTGATTAAAGAGTCAGCAAACAAAATTGCCGAGGGAATCGCACCAAAAACCCAGAAGTCGGCGTCCAGCAGGGTGGTGTTGCCCGCCCGAACGCTAGGCAGTTGCCCCCATAGCTCGCTGGCCATGACATTCTCCTGAGTCGTACGTCTGCTCGGCAGGTGCGAGGTGTCCACTACGACGAAGTGAGCCTCCATGTTGAATAGCTCACCGATTCCGATGGTCGAGATTCCCCAGCGACTGGATGGACCGTCCCAGGCGTTGCGCAGGCCAAGTTGCTCAAGGATGATGCCAGGCAGGCTGTTGCGTCCGTAGACCCTGACGTGTCTCGTATCGAGGAACTGCATTAGCAATAGTGGCTGTGGAAGCGTTGTGGCAGTATCGCGGAGATGATTCATGCGGTCATCCGCGTTAGCAATCAACTGGTGCACCTCTGGTTTCCTTTCCGTATGTGTCCCGATTTCCTTGGTGAAGGCGATCATTTTTTCCCAGCCTGATAAGGGGGATGTGTTATAGGGCGAGAGCTGCGCCACCGGGGCGATACTTGAAAGATCATCCTTCAGGTACGCATACTGTAGCGGAATCAAAATAGTGTTGAGGTTGAGCGTGGACAGTAATTCCTTATTGGGCTGCGGGTTGGAGCCAATGTCCACGAGGTTGGGCGGGAGTGAGTCATCTTCTGTCCAACTTTGGTAGTTGCTGACGCCGCCCATGGCGACCGGCAGGTCTTGGACCGCGAAGAGTGTTTCGGCGATGGCGAAGTCGAGGGTTGCGACGGTTCCTGCTTCCCTGACCTGCTGACTCCATACGGGGAAGGAGGTCAAAATGGTGGCGATGACCAGTGCAAACCACGAAATGGTATTTATTGATCGTCCGTCAAGCATATCAAAGTCTGTGTAGTGGGGCGGGAGCAGCCCAGAGAAGGAAACCGGTACAGATAAGGCATCTGCACCGGTTTTGACGCTTAGTACTGGTAGCGCATTGTTAGCATGAAGTTACGTGGTTCACCATAATAGTTGTTGCGAGTTCTAGCTCTGACAGTTTCAAAATACTTCTTGTCTGTCAGGTTTTCTCCGGTCAGGGCGAAGTCCAGGTTACGATTGAGTCGATAGCCAATCAGGCCGGAGATTGTCGTGTATCCGCCTTGCTCCCAACGCGTGTCCCCGGCTTCGGCGAAGGTTTCACTTGAATAGTTGAGACCGGCGCCCACTCTCCAGCCTTGATCAGGGTTATCGGAGAATCGATAGCGAGTCCAGAGCTTAAGGTCATGCTCCGGCGTGTCGGTGGAAAGCGGTCTACCTTCCTGTACTGGGTCGTTGACTAGTTCTGTCTGGGTATAGGCATAGCCTGCTGAAATATCCCAGCGAGGCATCAGGCGGCCGGTGACCTCAAGCTCGAAGCCTTCACTTTCCGCTTCACCCTCGGCAACTGAAAAGCCCGGATTGTCCAGGTCAGTGATGCCGCGGTTTTTGTCGGTAATCTTGAACGTCGAGGCATGCCAGTTCAAGGCTCCGTTCATGTGCTCCCCCTTCAGCCCGAGCTCAACCTGCTGACCGGTGCGGGGGTCGAGGAAGTCGCCGTTCACCTGCTGCGAGCTCTGCGGCTGGAAAATTTCGGTGTAGCTGGCATAGGTTGAGACTTGATCGTTGATATCATAGATCAAGCCGACATAGGGCGTGAACTCGCTGTCGATCTCGAAGTTGTTGGTTGAATCCAGTTGGTCCTCTGATTCCCACCAGCTCACTTGGCCGCCTGCAATGAGAGTGGTGTCTTCAAGGACCGATAGTCTGAGCTGACTGTAGAGGCTGGTTTCCTGCGTCTCCAGATCCCGAGTTTGGTTGACGTCGAATGTGGGTTTCGGTGTGTTTGGATTGGGATTGGCCAAGTTGCGCTGAATGAACTGAGGATCGCCGGATCCGAATAAGGTTTCTTCCTCGGTGATCCTATGGCTGGCGCCGACCATTAGGTTGTGTGTCTTTCCTGCCAGCTCAAAAGGCGTGGAAAGCGTGGCATCGACGAAGCGATCTTGGCGTGGGTTGACGATGCGCCATTGCCAGATATCAATATCATCCGAGTTTGATGTAGGGATGCTGACGCCAGCGGTGCTTTGCTGTGTATCGGTTTCTCGATCAATATGGTTGGCGATAATACGAAAATTGCCTCCGTTATCAAGCTCATGCTCCAGCTCGGCGAAATAGCGCTCGATGCTTTCATCCTTCACGTCCCAGAGCGAGCCGTGATAGGTAGACCGATCAATGTCCAGTAACTGCCCATTGGCGAGTTGAGGGAGGCCATAATTGGGCCTGGATTCGCCTGATTGATCCATGAGACCGACGGATACGGTGGTGCTCGGAGTGATGTCGTATTCTAACGTTCCATACCCTGTGGTGTTTTCGGTATAGACATGGTCGATGAAATGGTTCCGATCATCATGTACGCCGACAAAGCGACCACGAAGTCGGCCGGACTCATCCAACGCTCCGGTAACATCGATTTCACCGCGATAGGCGTCGTGAGAGCCATATGATAGCGCCGTCTGAAAGCCGAACTCTTCCTGGGCGCGTTTGCGCGCCAGATTAACGGTACCACTGGGCTCACCTGAGCCCTGAATGAGCCCTGCCGGCCCTCGTAGGACTTCCACACGGTCCAGTACCGCAGTATCGAACATGGTGTCGGTTACGCCGATCGCGCTGTCGATGGGGGTGCCGTCGAGCAGCATGGTGTCAATTTCGTAGCCGCGCGAGAGGTAGACCGATGCGGTGGGGCCGAAGTCTCGTTTGGTGATGCCTGTGGTGCGTGTAAGGACGTCATCCAGCGTTGTCATATTCTGGTCGTTCATGCGCTCTCGGGTGATGACGCTGACAGATTGAGGTGTCTCTTTGAGTGACAGTCCTTGCTTACCTATGGTCACCCTGTTTGACGTGTAAGACCCTGTATCTTCGGTAGCAGGCTCAGAGATTGCTTCGCCTACTACCCTGACAACTGGCAAATCAGATGAGTCTTGGTCTGCTTCCTGAGCAAACGCCGAAGAGCTGCAGGCAGCTGCAGCAATAGCTGCCGTTAGCCACCGCTTGCGGAAAAGAGGTTGGTTCACGAATGTTCTCCTTGCATTAGGTTTGTGTCGATTTTATGTAAATACTAATTATTATTGTTTGTATTATGAATGGCTATAACCCGATGTCAACACTTTGTGAACACCGGGATTGGCCACTATGGCGCGGGGACTTCTTGCTTACAGGGAGCAGAGGTAGACAAGGCGGTTGTCTGATCTATTGCAGCACAAATCTCACTTGTCCGTGCCGCCAAAATCGACAGCAGGGTGTCGCTCAAGCCATGGGTGGGCTCGCAGCTGCCTTGCAGGAAAATAGCCGGTTTGAACTCAGGCTTGGTATAGAGCTGATAGTGGCGATTAACGGCAAAATCAGGCAGGTAGTCCGCCACTGAGGCCAGTAGCTGTTTATGGGTGTCGCGTACATAGCCGGTGGCTAACACCACTGCGTCGTAGCGGGTGACCTGCCGAATGGTGTCGACGGCGCTGTTTGAGCGGCTGGGGCAGTGCGCGGATCCAGTCGGCGCTCACCGAGCACAGCAACAATGTGGCGGTACTGTTCGTTAGCTTGCCGGTGATTTTGACCAATACGGTCATTGTAGTGGGGTGCTTGGGCTACCTGGCGATGCTCTCATGGCAGGTGTTCTTGTTTGCTTTAGGGGTGATTGGGCTGGGTGCTGTTGGCTACCATCTGGTGCACTTACGCGCTATTCATTACCTCCAGGATGCCTCGTCAGAGCAGGATCGCTTGTTTGGGCATTTCCGCGCGCTGACCGATGGGGCAAAAGAGCTACGCCTGCACCGGCGCAAGAGCCGGGTCTTTATGGATCAGATACTGGGGGAGTCGGTTGAAAGCGTGCGGCGGCTGCGCACCTATGGCATGTCGCTGTTCGTTATCTCGACCAGTTGGGGGCAGTTCCTGATGTACGCCTTTATTGGCCTGGTACTGTTTGTATTGGCGGGCGACGGGCCTAATCAAACCCATGTAATGACCGGTTTTGCCCTGGTGTTTGTATTTATGGTGACGCCCTTGGAAGGGTTGCTGATTAATATTCCGCGGATCAATATGGCGCGGGTAGCTGCTAGCCGAATTGATGACATCACACGCGAGATGCCCCATGGGCAGGAGCGGCAGGCGTCACCTCAGGTGCCTGATTTTCAACGGCTTGAGTTGCGCGACGTCACCCACCAGTACTACCACGAGCAGAGCGATGACTTCTTTGAGCTGGGGCCGATTAATCTGAGTTTTACGCCGGGGGAAGTGGTGTTTCTGGTGGGTGGCAACGGTAGCGGCAAGACCACGCTGGCCAAAGTGGTGGTGGGGCTTTACCCACCGGATGGTGGCGAGGTGTTGCTTAATGGCGAACGTGTTGAGGCGGATGACTGGGATGCCTACCGGCAGCTCTTCTCGGTGGTGTTCTCGGACTTCCATCTTTTCGAGCGCCTGTTGGAAGCGCCGCGGGAAGACCTCGACGAAGAGGGCAATCGCCTGCTGGCCAAGCTGCATTTGCAGCACAAGGTGCGCGTTGAGAACGGTGCGTTCACCACACAGGCGCTCTCCCAGGGGCAGCGCAAGCGGCTAGCGTTGGTGGTAGCCTACCTTGAAGATCGGCCGTTTTTGGTGTTTGACGAGTGGGCGGCGGATCAGGATCCGTTATTCAAAGAGGTATTCTACTGCGAGGTATTACCTGAGCTAAAACGCATGGGCAAAGCGGTGCTGGTGATTACCCACGATGACCGCTACTTCCACCTCGCGGATCGTTTGGTGAGGCTGGAGAGCGGCAAGCTGTTGGCGATAGAGCAGGTTGTTGGTGAGGAGGTGGTGTTAAAGACGGCTGAGGCTACATAGTTGATAGACGTGTAGCGTGGCTATACACTGCGCATATGATCAAGAGCTTTCGACACAAAGGCCTGCGCAAGTTCTTCGAAACCGGCTCAACTTCCGGTATTCAGGCCAAGCACGCGACCAAGTTGCAAATCCAGCTAACTGCGCTGGACAGTGCAAAGGGCCCTGAGGATATGAATGCACCCGGTTGGAAGCTGCATCCTTTGTCCCATAAGCTGAAAGGACACTGGTCTATCACTGTCAACGGGAACTGGCGGCTCACCTTCGCTTTCGAAGGCGAGGATGCCATCCTCGTTGATTATCAAGACTATCACTAGGAGGTCGCATGAATCGCATGCATAATCCCGCGCATCCTGGCGCTGTTTTGCGCGAGTACATTGGCGATATCTCTGTTACCCAGGCGGCCCAGCAGCTTGGCGTGACGCGTACTGCGCTATCGCGGATTCTGAACGGTAATGCCGGTATTTCTGCTGACATGGCATTGAGGCTTGAGCAAGCATTGGGTACCAGCGCCGAAATGTGGCTGGAAATGCAACTCAAGTATGAGCTATGGCAAGCGTCACAGCGTCCACGCTCTCAGGTCACTCCTCTTCACGCGGCGGGATGACAAAATTCCACTTGTTTCACTTTACCTTTGTCTATCACTGGCCCCCACCATACGCGCCAGTACCCGGTTTTTAAGCCAGAAGCGGTGAATCAGCGCCATCGCGATATGGCCGATGACCAACCCACATAGCAGCCACGAAAGTGGGCCGTGAAGAAGATCGGCGGGGGCGATCATCCAGGTGATGTCTCGTTCCGCTTCGGGCAGTAGCTCCATGCCATAAAAGCGCAGCGCCCCGCCACGGCCGTATTGGCGCAAAATGGCGAAAGCAGGCAGCCACAGCAGGAGCGCATAAAAAGTGATATGTACAAGGCGCGCTATGCGGCCACCCCATCCGAGCGGCTGCGGAGGACGCTGCTTGCGGTTGACCCATGCCCAGAAAAGGCGTGCCAGGCTCACTATCAAAATCATAAAACCTAACGAGCCATGAGGCCCAATGCTCGCCAAAAACAACGTGATAGCGTTTTCGCCCATTCCCCGCCAAGCCAGCAACACGGTAAATTGCAGTGTGATCAGTGCGGCGGTCAGCCAGTGCAACGCACGGCTTATGCGCCCGTAGTGGCTGGGTCTGTCTCGCCAGCCAATAGTCACTTGAGCTGGCTTGCTTATATGATCACTGTTTAACGCCGTGCTGTTTGCTGCTTCTTTAGCCATTAGACTTACCCTGACGCCAGTAGCCCATGCTGGTGACGTACTGTTTGGGGAGCCCGCACTCGTTAACCAGGTAGCGGCGCAGTTTCATGGCGACCTTGGTTTCAGCGGCGATCCAGGCGTAGAAGGGCGCGCTGTCGTCAAGAGTGGCGGATTCCCAGAGGGGGGCATTTTCATCCTGGCTTAGTTCATCCTCGCCTTGTTCATCTTCACTGCCATTGCTGACGGTCGAAGGGTTGCCCCTTAGTGCGACAATCTCTTGTTGTAAATCGATATCGCGCAGCGCTCTCATCAATAGTTCACCGTGTTGGCAGCTGGGTTCGGCATCGCGCGCCAGCCAGCGCAGTTTGGCGGCCTGGGGCAGCGGCTGAACGTCGTCGCTGCGGGGTACTTCGATCAGCGCTTCGACCCTGGGTTTGAGAGGCAGGTCATCAAGGATTTCCAGAATACCGGCGGCGGCGGGGAGGGCGGTTTCATCGGCGATGATCAGAATACGGCGCACGCCCTGGGGTGGCTTCCACTCGTAACCCAGCTTTGGGCCTTCCGCATTGGCGTCGGGGGCTGTCATGGCCAGGCGGTCGCCGGGGCGGGCGTGCATTGCCCAGCGCGAGGCGGGGCCATTGTCGCCGTGGAGCACAAATTCAACGTCTACCTCGGCCTTCTCCGGCCGCAGAGCGCGAATGGTATAGGTACGTGCAGAGGGCCGCTGGGCATTTGGTAGTGCGCGATAGGCGCCGTACCAGTCGTGCTCTTCCAGCTTGGCGATCTCAAACAGCGGGTCGAGGCTGCCACCGCCTTCGGGAAAGAACAGTTTGACGCGCTGATCCGGAGCATAGGTTGCCATATGGCCAACGTCTGGGCCCGTAAAGGTAAACCTGACTAACGAGGCGCTGACTTGGGTGCGCCGGGCGAGGGTGATATCGAAAAGCTGGTAGCTCGGTTTGGCTGCCATGGTGTGGGTCTCCTTTACGTGTGCATAAATCAAGGAGTCAATTGTAGTGCTAATTATTATCATTTAGAATCGTTGTCAATAATTCAATCATTAACCTCTAGAACATAGTAAGGCTAAGACAATGATTCTGCTGCCTATCACATCCTGCTTGGCGAACGGCACGGCCACCACAAAAGGGGGCCCGCTATGCTAGGTGCCGCGCAAGTTGCCCAACGAGTGGGGGGCATGTCGCCCGCGAAAGCCTGCCTATTGCTTAGCCTGCCGATGGTGGTGCTATTTTGGATTGGCCTGCAGGGCCAAGGCGGTTTTGCGCTGGGTTTGCAGGCGTTAGTGGCGCCTTCCTTTGAGAACGTTGACGAGCTACTGCTCTACTACGCCTGGTGGCCACGCCTCTCGATCGCACTGCTCGCCGGGGGCGGTTTGGGGCTGGCGGGTGTACTCATGCAGCAGGTGCTGCGCAACCCCTTGGCTTCGCCCACCACCCTGGGGGTGGCGTCGGGCGCTAATTTGGCGTTGATGACCGCCACGTTAATGGCCCCTGGCTTATTAGTGGTGGGGCGCGAATGGGTGGCTTTGCTGGGTGGCGCGCTGGCGGTGGGGCTGGTTTTCCTGCTTTCCTGGCGGCGCGGTTTGGCCCCTATTGTGGTGGTGCTGGCGGGCCTGGTCGTCAATTTGTACCTGGGGGCGCTCTCTACCGCGCTTTTGCTGTTTAACCACGAGGCGCTCTCCGGGCTGCTGATTTGGGGCGCGGGGTCGCTGGCGCAAAACGGTTGGGACGGGGTGGCGGTGCTCTGGCCACGGCTGGCAATTAGCTGCGTCGCCGCCTGGTTCTTGCTGCGCCCTCTGGCGGTGCTGGAGCTGGACGATGCCAGTGCCAAGAGCCTGGGGGTCTCGCTTGCCTATTTACGTTTTGCGGGCATGGGACTGGCGGTGTTTATTACCGGCAGCATTGTCAGCGTGGTGGGCATCATTGGCTTTATCGGCCTGGCCGCACCCAACATTGTGCGTATGGCCGGGGCTCGCCGGTTAGGCCCACGGCTATTATGGTCGACCCTGTTGGGGGCGGTGCTGCTGGCCACCACGGATCTGCTGCTGCAGCAGTTTGGGGGCATGGTGGCGGCCTTTATTCCTACCGGGGCGATTACCGGTGCCCTGGGGGCGCCACTGTTAATGTGGCTGATTCCACGCCTGAAGCTTCAGGGTGACAAGCCACCGCAGGGGGCGGGCGTTTTCGCCCATCGTCACCCGGCGCCTTCTCGATTGGCGGGTGGCCTAATCCTCGCGCTACTGGGTGCCACGTTGCTTGGCTTGCTGTTTGGCCAGGGCGTTGATGGCTGGTATTGGCTCGCGCCCAATAACTGGAACGTGATGCAGTGGCGCCTGCCTCGAGTAATGGCGGCCGCCGCCAGCGGCTTAATGCTGGCGATTGCCGGGACGATTCTACAGCGTCTTTCCGCTAACCCCATGGCCAGCCCCGAAGTGCTGGGTATTAGCGGTGGTTGTGCCATTGCACTGATTCTGGGGATTTTTCTGCTGCCTGCGCCCACTAATATGATGCTGATTGGCGTTGGAACGTTAGGTGCTTTCGCGACGTTAGTGGTGCTAGTGGGCATCAACCGCAAGAGCGGTTATCTCCCCGAGCGCTTGTTGCTCACCGGGGTGGCGGTCAGTGCGCTGTTTGACGCCGTGCGCAGCGTGATGCTGGCAGGCGGCGACCCCCGCGGCCAGCAGGTGATCGCCTGGCTGGCGGGGTCTACCTATTACGTGGATATCACCAATGCCGTGGTGGTCGGGGGCATTGCGGCGGTATTGGCGCTGGTCACGCTTCCCTTTACCCGTTGGCTGGATATTATGCCGTTAGGCGCAGCGACGTCCAAGGCGCTTGGGGTCACCCTAAACCGTGCCCGCTTGGCGTTGCTGTTACTGGTGGCGCTGCTCACTGCCTGTGCCACTTTGGTGGTCGGGCCGCTATCATTTATTGGCCTGCTGGCGCCCCATATGGCGCGCTTGGTCGGCTTCTCCCGTGCGGGTCAGCATCTGCTGGGCGCGGCGCTAATCGGTATGCTGCTGATGGTGCTGGCGGACTGGGTAGGCCGTCAGATTATTTTCCCCTACGAGATACCGGCAGGCTTGGTCGCCTCCCTGATTGGCGGCGCTTACTTTATGTGGGGGCTGCGGCGGCTATGAGTAACGTGGCGACCAAACCGAGGGAGCTTTTGGCAACGGTGGATCCTGCGGAGGCGTTATTGGCGCTTTACCGTCAGCCGCCGCTGGATAAAATGAAGGCCCCCGTGTTTGGTCAGCCTAGTGAGCCGACGCTGGCGGCCTCTGCGCTGCTGGATCAAGACGTCCTAAGCGAGCAGCTGGCGCGCTACGGCCGTGTCCATGGAGACGATGCCGACCGCAAAGCCGTCGCTTCAATCTGGTCGAAATTTCATTTCAGCAGTGTCTCGATCCCGACGCTGGTGGCCAATCTGTTATTGGGTTACGACCTGCCGGTGGGTGGGAATGAGCTGCGGCTGGCGCTTGGCGACAAAGGCCAGACCGCGCGTATCTGGCTGCCTCACGGTGGCGTGCCGCTGGCCTCTCAAGCGCCCCAGGCGCGATTCAGTCGCCTGTTCGATGACCACTGTGCACCGCTCATTGAGACGCTGGCCGTGGTCTCCGGGCTTTCTGAAAAGGTGTTCTGGAGCAACCTTGGCCACTATGTGGAGTTCGTGGGGCAGACCTGCTCGCAGCACCCGGCATTTGCTGGCGCGGGTGAGCCGCTGCTGGATTATCTCGCCACCAAGACGCTCCCTGACGGGCGTCGCAACCCGCTCTATCAACCGGTACGCTATCTGGAACTGGGTGGCGAAACGCCCGCTCGGGTAAGGCGGTTGTGCTGCATCAAATATCGGCTACCCGGCGAGCCCCTGTGCGGCGGCTGCCCGCTGAAACCTGAAAACAAGCCGGCCAAGCGTCGGCGCTAACCCCGAATCGCCAAGGAGCCCTATTCATGGAGTTGTTGAGGATTGTCTGGCGTGATTACCGCTGGCCATTTGTGGCCGTGGTGGTGCTCAGTCTGGTAAGCGCTGGTCTTGGCATTGGGGTCATTGCCTATATCAATGAACGGATGCTGGGCACCTTCGCCGACCCTTGGCGAATCCTGCCGGAATTTCTGGGTCTGGTGGCGCTGCTGCTGGCGATCACCCTGGCCTCGCAGTTAGCCTTGACCACCTTGGGCCATCACTTCGTTTATCGGCTGCGGGGGCAGTTGATTAAACGCATTCTGGATACCGATATCGAACGTATCGAGCAGATCGGCAGCGCGCGTTTGCTGGCCAGCTTATCCAGCGATGTGCGCTATATCACCGTCGCCTTTGTGCGCTTGCCAGAGCTGGTGCAGGGGGGCGTATTGACGGCGGGTGTCACTGTTTATTTGGCTTGGCTCTCGCCTGCCATGCTGGCCGTCACAGCGCTGTGGGTGATTGTTACGATCCTGGTGGGAATGCGCTTGGTAGCGAAGGTTTATCGGCATATGGCCAAGCTGCGCGATTCTGAAGATCGCCTCTACGCGGATTACCAGTCGGTGATTGAGGGGCGTAAAGAGCTGGCGCTCAACCGCGACCGTGCCGAGTGGCTCTACCGCGACGTTTATACGCCCAACGCCAAAGAGTATCGGCACCAGATTATTCGCGGCGATACCTACCATCTTAGCGCCGTGAACTGGTTCAATATCATGATGCTGGGCGCCATCGGTGTGGTGTTTTTCCTGGCCAACGGCCTGGGCTGGTCGTCGGCCCAGGTGGCGACTACCTTCTCGCTTACGCTGCTATTTTTGCGCGCACCGCTGATTCAAGCCATTGGCGCCTTTCCGCCGTTGATTAACGCGCGGGTGGCGTTCGAAAAAATCAGCGCATTAGATTTAGCAGAACATCGCGAAACCTTTGACATCGGCGCCCAGCGCCACGACTGGCAAGTGCTGGCGCTGGATCAGGTCACCTATCGATACCCCGCTGAAGAGGCGCGGTCGGGCTTTGCCATTGGCCCTCTCGACCTGACCTTGAAGCGTGGCGAGGTGGTGTTTCTGATTGGTGGTAACGGCAGTGGTAAATCGACCCTGGCAAGGCTATTAACCGGGCTTTATCAGCCCCAGAGCGGTTATGTTCGCGTCGATGGCAGGCCGTTGCAGGAGGCGGACTGGACAACCTATCGCCAGCACATTTCGGCTATTTATACCGATCTGCACCTGTTTGATCGCTTGATTGGGCCTGCGGGGGAGTCTCCGGACCCCGCGCTGATGGAGGAGTGGCTGGCGGCACTGGGCATGCACAGCAAGCTCGACTTTGACGGCGACCGGGTTACCAACGCCAATCTTTCACAAGGGCAGCGCAAACGCCTGGCGATGCTGTTGGCGGTGGCCGAGCAGCGCGACCTGCTGCTGCTGGACGAGTGGGCCGCCGACCAGGATCCTCAGTTCCGGCGGGTGTTCTACCGCGAGCTACTGCCCCAGCTTCGCGCGCTGGGCAAAACGCTGGTGGTGATCAGCCATGACGACCACTACTTCGATCAGGCCGACCGCCTGCTGGAAATGCGCGGCGGGCAGCTCTATGAGTTGACCGGGGAGGAGCGCAAAGCAGCCAGCCGCGATGCGGTGGCAAGGGTGAATGGGTGAAAGCGTGATGGCTAACCAGCAATCAGCCGAAACAACGGCTTATCATACCGGCTGTCGGGACTCACTCGGCCAGCTCTATCACCACCATCAACCCTGGTTGCAGCAGTGGCTGAGCCGGCGGCTGGGCTGTGGCGAGTCGGCGGCTGATCTGGCCCAGGACGCCTTTGTGCGTTTGCTGCAAACGCCGCGCCATCTGGATAGTTTCGATGGGGCCAGGGCCTATCTGAGCCGTATGGCCAAGGGGCTGTGCGTGGATCATTGGCGCCGTCTGGATATCGAAAAAGCCTGGCAAGACGCCCTGGCCGCCCGCGCTGAATCACACCTGCCTTCCGTCGAACACCAGCAGATCGTGATCGAGACGCTATGCGAGATCGACCGCATGCTGGCGCGGCTGCCTGAAAAGGTGGCGACTGCTTTCCTGGCTTCGCAACTGCAGGGCAAACCCTATCGGCAGATTGCCGAGGAACTGGGGGTTTCTGAGCGCATGGTCAAGAAGTACATGGCCCAGGCCATGCTGCAGTGTGCGTTGATTGAAGCCGGTTTCGAGGCCAGCCTCTAAATGGCCTCTGCCGTTCGCCCCGATGACGCCGCCAAGCGCCGCGCCTTGGCCCAGGCCGCCGAGTGGTTTGCTGAGTGGCAAGCGGGGGAGATGTCGGCAACTGAGCGTCAACGTTGGCAGGTTTGGCATGATGCCAGCGACACCCACCGCTGGGCCTGGCAACAGGTGGAAGGTGTCAGCCGACGTTTTACCACCCACCTGGATGAGGCGGAGCGGCACACCGCCGACCAGGTCATCAGCTCGGCGCGGCATCGGCGGCAGGGGCGGTGGCATCTGCTGAGTGGGCTCTCTAGCCTGGCAATCGTGGCTGTGTTGGTAGGGCTCTCCTGGCAGTGGACACCCTTGCCGCAATGGGTGGCCTACTGGGGCGCCGACTATCGCTCCGCCACCGGCGAAATTTCCCGCATCGAACTGGAGGATGGCACCCAGGTATGGCTAAGCAGCGCCTCGGCATTGGACGTCGACTACGACCAGGAGCGGCGCCGACTGCAACTGGTGGCAGGTGAAGTGCTGATTAAGACCGGTAAAGACCCCGAACGCCCCTTTTACCTGGATACCCGAAGCGCGCGGTTGACCCCCTTGGGCACCCGCTTCAGCGTGCGCCAACGCCAGGCCGACGAACTGCTGGCGGTGTTCGAAGGCGCGGTGGCTATTCAGACCCTTGGCGATGCCGACCATGCTGGCCAACGCCAGGTGGTCGACGCTGGGCAGCAGGCCAGCTATGCCGCTAACGGTATTGGCGAACTCAACCCCGCCGACGGTAGCCGAGCCGCCTGGGCCAACGGGGTGTTGTTGGCCGAAAATATGTCGTTGAGGACCTTCGCAACGGAGCTAAGCCAGCATCACCACGGCCGATTAGAGGTCGACCCGGCGGTGGCGAATCTCACGCTGCTCGGCGCTTTCCCGCTTGACGATCTGGAGCGCACCTTGAACATGGTCGAGACCACGTTGCCGGTGAAGGTGCGCAAAGTCATGCCCTGGTGGATCAAGATCGAGGCGGCCGGGGCAGAGCGCGAATAAAACGAGCCAAGAATAAAAGAAAAAAGCGCTTTTCCGGTTCCCTTTTTCCGCGCTGGTTCGATTCCCCTATATAAGCAGCCAAAAACCATCTGCAAGGGGAATCGAAATGCCGCAACAACGTACCGCGTTACAACCATCACTAACCGTTACTCGTCAGCTCCCACGGCGTCGCCGCGCCCTCGCGCTGGCGGTACACCTCGCCGCCGCCTGTTTGCTAGCCACGCCGCTGTTATCGCTACCCGCCATGGCGCAAACCAACCAACAGCAAACACGCCAGTACGATATCCCCGCAGGCCCGGTCAGCACGGTGCTCAACCGCTTCGCTGCTGAATCAGGTGTTTTTATCAGCGGCGCTGGCGAGTTGGGGCAAGGGCGGCAAAGTCCTGGGTTGCAGGGGCAGTACAACGTTGATGAAGGACTGGAGCGGCTGCTGAGTGGTACAAGCCTGAGAGCCGTACGGCAGGGGGATGGTACTTATCGGTTGGAAGAGCGGCCAGATGGTGTGGCGCTGTCGACGGTTGAGGTGACAGGAGCACGTCTGCCCTACGGCATGACCGAGAACAGTAATTCCTATACAAGTGAAAGCGCTACTATCGGGTTGTTTTCGCAGTCAGTTAAGGAAACGCCTCAGTCCGTTAGTGTCGTGACGCGGGAAAAATTGGATGACCAAAAGACGACCTCACTGGCTGAGGCCATGCGTAACGTCACTGGCGTCACTGTGAACGAATACGGGGGGAATCAGTACACAATCAAGGCGCGTGGCTATAATATCGACTCCTTTCTTATGGATGGTAGCCCGGTTCAGAGTGTCGGCTCCGCTTGGCAAAGTGCCGGCGTATTTGATACAGCGTTGCTTGACCGTATAGAAGTGCTTCGTGGGCCCGCAGGTATTCTCCATGGATCTGGCCAACCCAGCGGCACCATCAACTTAGTGCGCAAGCGTGCCCTAGGAGAAAGCCAGGCCTCGGTTTCCCTTTCCGCCGGCTCTGATGACGCTTACCGGAGTGTTGTCGACGTTACTGGCGCGCTAGATAGCGAAGGACGAGTTCGCGGTCGCTTTGTTGGTGTCTACGATGATAGAAACTCTTTTATTGACCACGTCTACTCAGAGAACCAGATAGGCTATGGCACGCTTGAGTTTGACTTATCCCCCGACACGACACTGTCAATGGGTGTAACTTTACAAGATGAAGAGTTCCGTCCTCACTCAGGACTGCCTATCTACAGTGATGGCACATTACCTAATGTAGACCGCTCTACCTACCTCGGATCCGACTGGGACAAACAGGCTGGAGACGCGCAGCGTTACTTCCTTGAACTTGAACATCGCCTCGCAAATGGCGGTGAGATTACATTTCAGGCAAACCGACTGGATCGTGATGCAAGTTTGAAGAAAAGTAGCGAGGGTGATCTCACCACCGTCGAAAAAGATAGCGGTGATTTTATGATTCGTCAGATCGCGTGGGATACTGTGCAACAGGCTGATCACATCGAAGCTCAAGTTAGAACGCCATTTCAATTAACTGGAGTAACCCATGAAGCAGTGCTAGGTGCGAGTTACCAGAATAGTGATCGGGATAGTGAATGGGCCTACGGCGATCCAAAATACCTTCCCCAGAATCTGTTTGATCCAGAGTATGGTCGCGCAGAACCAAATTTCGAAACCACCCCAGGAAGATCGAAGTTCAGCACAAAACAATACGCCGCTTATGGTCAAGCGCGCTTCAATATTATCGATGACTTCACTATTGCACTTGGTGGTCGAGTCAATTGGTGGGAAACAGATAATTTTATTATTGACGGAGATAGTGGTACCGAGTTTATTCCCTACGCTGGCTTGATCTATCGGCTTAACGAAGAAATTAATCTATACACGAGTTACACTGGCATTTTCGAGCCACAAACGGCGAATAGCAGCGATGGCGACCCGATCGATCCAAGAGAAGGCGAACAGTACGAGGTCGGCATTAAGGGTTCCCATGCTGGAGGCGACTTAAACTGGCATGCTGCAGTTTTTCGTATTGAAGACACCAACCGCGCCTATACGGATCCTAATAACCCAGGTTTTTCAATTCCCATTGGCGAAGCCAAGAGTGAGGGCCTTGAGCTGGAGGTCAGCGGTCAGCTAATGCCCCGTTGGGATCTGAGTGCGGGCTATGCCTATACACAAACTGAGTACGTAAGGGATGCTAGCTCAGAAGGCCTCACACTTTCGCCGGATACGCCGGAACATAACTTCAATCTGTGGTCACGCTACCGCTTTAGCGATAATCCTAATCAGGGCTGGCGAGTGGGTGCCGGGATAAATACGGTCAGCAGTGTTTATGCCGAAAGCTTAGGTTTTCGTATCGAACATGGGGGCTATACCACTGTTTCAGCCATGGCTGGTTATCGCGTCAATGAGAGCTTGGACATTTCTTTAAATGGCAACAATCTAACTGATAAAGAGTATTACTCTGCAGTGCGGGGGATTACTAGACACAACTATTACGGTGCACCACGTAATTTCATGCTAACAATGAAGTATGACTTCTAAAAAGCCAGCATTTTAGTGCTCAATATATTTCTAAGCAAGCATTTTACTCAGCCTCACCTTAGTGGGGCTGAGTTAGTTCAAAAAGCAAGGCCATGAAAATGCAGGTTGCCGGTCTATCTTACACTATATTTCCATAAAGGAGTTCGCTATGTTTATTTTCCCACTTATGTTTAGATTCTTGCGTACTCTGCCTTTCATGCTGATACTTTCCTTGAACACCAGTTCAGCACTGGCTGCTTCAGCACCACCATCCATTGCGGTTTTCGATTGGACTACCGCGGAAGCGCTTATTGCACTTAATCCTCCTGGTTCTGTGCTTATGGGTAATATTACGGTGTTTCACACATGGACCGGCAATGAATATGCACATGCGGATGTTACTGATATCGGAACACCATCATTTCCCAACCTAGAGCTGTTAAGCAGTATTAATCCGAGTCGAATGCTTCTTGCACCTCGTCATACCCGGATGAAAGCTGTATTAGATAATATTGTAACTTCCAACGTGATCCAGTCCTACCCATATACTAACAATAGTAGCGATGATCTATGGTCAAGGTTCGATGCCTTTGTTCTTGAAATGGGTGAACTGTCAGGACGAAGAGCCGCAGCAGAAAAGTTGATTATAAATACTCAATCTAAATTGGAATCCCTTAAAAATAAGCTGGAACCTCAGCCTCCTTTATTAGTCGTCCAATTAATAACTGAGCAATATGTTCGCGTATACGGTGATAACAGTATATTTCAGGGAGTGCTGCTGCGATTAGGCCTTCGCAATGCATGGACAGGAGAGACTGATCGATGGGGACGCTCACTGGTAAGTATCAGGGAGCTCTTCAATATTCACCTCGAAGACGCGAGACTGGTCGTGATGGAAAGTGCATTCCCTGCAGGCATAGAAAACAATATCGAAACAAGTGGTATGTGGCGTTATCTTCCCAGCGTTCAGCGGGGTGATTATGTCGTTTTACCATCTACTTTTTGGATAGCCGGCGTTCATCCCTCCGCCCTCCGCTTCGCCGAGGCTCTGGTTGAGGCACTGGAGACGCCCGCCGAGCCCTAATAGGGCCTATTACTTAAATGATTCGATACCGCCAACATATTTGTAATGATACGTATTATCACTTATTGTTTGCCTCTGGTGTGGCCCACTCCTTGGGGCATTTGGCATAGGCAATCAATGGCAACGGGCGATGGTATCGATAAAGCAGCAGGGTAGGCGCGAGGCTCCTTTCGACGCGCTCTATCATAATCACCACAGTTGGCTGCGGCGCTGGCTGAGCGCCAAGCTGGGCTGTTCCCACACCGCTGCGGATCTCGCTCACGATACTTACCTACGTATACTGGCGCGGGGCACTACGCCAGCACCGGAGCAGTCGCGGCGTTTTCTAACTCAGATCGCCAAGGGGTTAGTGATCGATCACTATCGCCGTCGGCGTATTGAAACCGCCTATCTTGATGCCCTGAGCCTGCTCCCGGAACCCATGGCGCCTTCGCCAGAGGAGCAAGCACTTACTATCGAGGCATTAGTCGAGATTGATGCGCTATTGCATGGCTTACCCGACAAGCCACGCCGGGCTTTTTTTATGTGCCGCCTGGATGGCCGGAGCTACCAGGAAATCGCTGACGCCTTGGAGGTGTCGGTTTCATCGGTGGAGAAGTACATCGCCAAGGCGCTGCTGGTGTGCCATCAGGCCATGCATGAATCTCAACCCTAAGCGAGCCGATGCCATGAGCCGACCATCCGCCAACGCCTCCCAAGAGACGCCTTCTCGAGAAACCATCTCCCCTGCTGTTCTGGAGCAGGCCAGCCTGTGGATGGCAAGGCTATGGAGCGACGACGCCACCGACGCTCAGCGCAAGGCCTGCCTGCAATGGCGGCAAGCCGCACCGGAGCACGAACGTGCCTGGCAGCAGCTTCAGGCTATCGACGGTCGATTGGGAACGTTGCCGCGCCATGCGGCGCGCAGTGAGTTATTCGAGGCCTCCTCGCAGGTCTCCAGGCGTCATCTACTGCAGTGGGGCGGCGTTGCGCTGCTCGCAGGCGGCCTGGGCTTTGGGCTGCCGCGCACGCCTCAATGGCAGCGCCAGTTTGCCGACTACGCGACCGGCATTGGCGAGATGCGTGACGTGACGTTGAGCGATGGCACTCAACTGCGCCTGGATACCGATACCGCCATCGACGTCAGCTTCGATGGCCATCAACGGCGACTCCATCTTCTGCGTGGCGGGGTGCTGATTACCACCTCTAAAACCCCGGATGCCCGCACGTTCAGCGTGATGACGCGAGAAGGGCTTTCTTATCCGTTGGGCACCCGCTTCAGCGTGCAGCAGCATAGCGATAGCACCCACGTAGCGGTTTTCGAGGGGCGGGTGGCCCTGGAGCGGCGGAGAAGTGCCAAGCGGACGACGTTGGATGCCGGCCAGCAAGCCGCCATGAGTGCCGAGCGGGTGACCTCGCCCGAACCGCTAGACACGACCGAACTGGCACGCTTTGAGGGACGGTTGGTGGCGGAGAGCATGCGGGTGATCGAAGTACTCGATACCTTGAAGCGCTACCGCCATGGGGTGTTGCGCTGCGCGCCGGAGGTGGCTGACCGGCGGGTGAGCGGTGTGTTCTCCCTCGAAGATACCGACCGCGCCCTGGCAAGCCTCGCCGATGCCTTGTCGCTGGAACTGGTTTACCGCACGCCGCTATGGGTGACTCTTAAGCCGCGCAGCGGTGGACAGAAATAAAGTGGGAAAATTTCCATAAAATATTGAGGGATTCTCGTTCTCGTTCGGAATAGAGGATGTAGACATAAAAAATACATCACTCAACGGGGATCTTCATGACGACGCAGCAAGCGCACTCCCGCTTTATCCGTACGCCCTTGGCGCGAGCCATTCAATACGGCCTGCTGGCCAGTTGCCTGGCAGGTGGACTGCCCGCCACGGCGCTCGCCCAACAAGCCACAGGGCAGGACAGCACCGCTCAGCAAAGCTATTCCATCGACGCTGGACAACTCGACACTGCGCTTAACCGGTTTGCGGTCAGTGCAGGTATCGAGATTGCCTTTGATGCATCGCTAACCAGCGGTAAGCAGACCAATGGCCTGCAGGGGCAGTACAGTGTTGATGAAGGGTTGCAGCGCTTGCTGGCGGGTACTGGGCTTGCACCAGTGCGTCGTGCTGATGGTAGTTATCGGCTGGAGGAGCGGCCCGAAGATGTGAATCTTTCTACGATGCGGGTGGAAGCCGACTGGATGCAGGAAACAGCCTACGGGCCAGTGCAGGGTATTGCCGCCACTCGCAGTGCAACAGGCACCAAAACCGATACACCAATTATTGAAACGCCACAGTCTATCTCAGTGGTCAGCAGTCAAGAATTCCGCAATTATGGTGCGCGGAACGTTAACCAAGCGCTAGGCTATACGGCGGGCGTGGCAAACTCTTATGGCGGGGGAGGTGCTGATACAACTCATGACAGCATGATGGTTCGCGGCTTCAGTGTGCATACCGGTTACCGAGATGGCAGCAAATATCAAGCCAATACCTTTGATGGACAGCAGGAACTGTATGGACTGGAACGGCTGGAGGTACTTAAGGGGCCATCTTCGATCCTCTATGGTGTGGCTGCACCCGGTGGCATGATCAACGCCGTCAGTAAACGCCCTACCAGCGAGCCCTTGCGCGAAGTTAACCTCCAAGTAGGCAGTTTTGATCGGCGTCAAGTCTCTGCAGACTTTTCCGACTCCTTGGATCAAGAGGGTGAGTTTTCCTACCGTTTAACCATGCTACGCCGCGAAAGCGACACCTTTATCGACCATGTGCCCGATGATCGCACTTACATCGCACCTGCTTTTAAGTGGCAACCTAACGCGGATACCTCGCTGACCCTACTCAGCGAGTATCAACGAGACGAGACGACTTATGTCTATGGGCTCCCCGCAAACGGCACCATCCTACCCAACCCTAACGGTGATATACCTCGGGAGCGGTTCGTTGGCGAACCCGGCTTCGATGACTACGATAACGAAAGCTACTCCCTTGGCTATTTGTTCGAGCACGATTTCTCCAATAACTTGAAATTGCGCCATAATTTGCGCAGCTTCCATTCTGATAGAGACTATGACCTTACTAGTATTGTTCAGAGTCCTGAGAGTTCCGCTGGACGCCTTTATTCCAGAACTGCATTTGATCGGCGTGATGCCTCCAGGGCACTCTCTTCCGATACGTCCTTGCAGTATGACTGGGGAGACGAAGCGACTGAAAACACCACTCTGGTCGGTCTCGACTATGTTCGCCAACGTCACGAAACCGAGCGTTACCAGCAAACCGTCCCTTCCCTAGATATCTATAATCCTATTTATGGAAGCGGCGAACTAGGTGAGAGTGTTCCTCTTCCCTACTCCCTAGTCAACCACAAAGAGCAGGTGGGCCTGTATCTTCAGAACCAGATGAAGATTGCCGATAAATGGGTGTTCATGCTGGGTGGGCGTCAGGATTGGACGGACACCGAATCTTCGCGATACTTCGATCCTTCTCAAGGATCGCAGCAGGACGACAATGCTTTCACCGGCCGTGTCGGGTTCGTTTACTTAGCCGATAATGGATTTGCTCCCTTCGCCAGTTTCAGCCAATCTTTCGAGGTAGCTACTGGTGCCGACCGAAGTGGCAATCAATTCGAACCCACCCAAGGTGAACAGTATGAACTTGGTATCCGTTTTCAACCAGACGGTTGGGATACTCTGTTAACCGCTACCGCCTATGAATTGACTCAGGAAAACATGCTAGTAACTGATCCGGTGGATACCAGCTTCCAAGTACAAATGGGCGAGGTGCGTTCTCGCGGCGTTGAGTTAGAAGCTAAAACACAGATAGGACTTAATGCCAATTTGGTCGCGGCCTATGCATATACCGATGCGCGTACAACGAAAAGTAGCCCGGCTACTCCCGACAAAGTCGGCGAGCGAACCGGTCAAGCGCCCTATAATCAATTCTCATTATGGGGTGATTACCGCTTTGGCAATTTCGGTTTACCTAGCCTGAAGTTGGGTGCTGGCGTACGTTATGTTGGCTCAACCCTTCCTAACGCCTATCTTGATGGAGAAGTCCCTGATTTTACCCTTTTTGACGCCATGGTCAGCTATGAGACTGGCCCGTGGCTATTATCGTTAAATGCGACTAACTTGACAGACGAAATTTATATCGAGTCCTGCACTTACGCTTGTTACTATGGAGAACCTCGCAGTATCGTCGGCACGGCCTCCTATCAGTGGTGATCATTACGTATGTAATACCTCATTGCAAAATGCGATAACGAGGCAACACGCTTAGATAAATCCATCTGCTAGTCTCGCGCATAAAAGATCATCGGCCAGATCAATATCTGGCCGGTGTTCTTTTTGCTAATAGCCAATCTTACCCGGTAAGACTGGATGCTTAAAAATCATCATGTCTTCTCTTTTTATACGCAAAACACAGGCAAAATTGTGAAACATAAAAATAACCTTTTTTGTCGCTCTATACGCTATAAAAAAATTGCCTTATCGGTTGCCCTACTAATCAGTTTATTGATTAGCAACGTTGCGATGGCAAACGATGATGGCAACTCAGCTCCTATAGCGGCCTTTGATTTCGCAATTGCCGAAACACTCACCGCGATTGGTCACCCTTCTGGATTTTTATCAGGTCTCACAGAGTACGAGAGATATTTACGTCTGGATGGCATCATCTCTGACGCGACTAATCTTGGTGGTCGTCGCTTTCCTAATTTTGAGCTTCTTGCAAGCCTCTCACTGCAGCATATTCTGATCTCTCCTCCCTTCCATGCCAATTTAGTACCCAGGCTTAGAGAAATTGCTGATGTTAAGGAGTACCCAATTTATAATTTTTCCGATAGTGATAATGGTCATAACCATTGGGAAATAGTAGAGGAATTGACTCGTCAGCTCGGTATTCTAGTCAATGATCCTGTCGCATCGGAGCACTATATTAAGCAAACAAATCACCACTTTGACAACTTAAAAAGTCAGCTTAATAGCATCAACTCATCTCTACTGATCGTACGTCTAGTTGATGATCGTCATGCCCGTGTTTTTGGCAAAGGAAGCGTTGAAGGTATGGTGCTAAGTCGCCTTGGCCTCAAGAACGCTTGGCAGAATGATATGGGTCAGTGGGGAATGACAGCTGTTAGCGCAAGCTCTCTCTTTAAGACCGATGCTAAAATCATATTTATTGAAAGCTCCTACGACCGCGTTGGAGGCCGGAGGCAACTACTCTCTGATGGCCAGTGGCGGCACTTGCCAAGTGTAAAACAAGACAACTATGTAATTCTACCGCTCAACTATTGGCATTGGGGAGGATTCCCCTCTGCCCTCCGCTTCGCTGAGGCCCTTGTCGAGGCACTGGAGGCACCCGCTGAGCCTCAGCCCGTTGGTACATCGCATCACTGAGTAGCTGTGTGATTTCCCATTTCATAAGAAAAACTAATGCCCCATTAGCAGGATGATTTTTAGTTATCAGTGCTGCCCATTATCTTAGTGACAGATCAATCAACACGACGCTAATTCTGACGCTGGGAGCGGGGCAATGTGGGAGCGGGGCAATGTGGGAGAGTTATATCACCGGATTAGTGGTGTGCGGCGGCATTATCATGGCGATTGGGGCGCAGAACGCCTACATCCTGGGGCTGGCGATTCGCCGCGAGTACCACTGGTGGTCGGCGGGTCTTTGCATAAGCGCGGATATTATCCTGCTTACGGCGGGCATGTTTGGCGTAAGCGCTTTCCTGCTGACGATGCCCAGCGCTATGGAGGTAATGCGCTGGGTGGGTGTGGTGTTTTTGAGCTGGCTGGCGGCGCAGGCGTTGTTTAGAGCCGTTAGCGGGCGGCAGGGGCTAAGCGCCGAAGCGGGCAAGGCGCGCAGTTTAACCAAAGTGATTTTCGCGACCCTTGCTGTGACCGTGCTCAATCCTCAGGTCTACCTGGACACGCTG
>NZ_BJXV01000016.1 GCF_007991175.1 Halovibrio variabilis | reverse complement strand
ATTGAATGCCCTAATGTGTCCACAAAGTGTCAACGGAGACTTCGGCTCTTACTCTCTTGCATTAGCTAACTGCTTCTCTGCCAGCTGTCGATAAAGCGTAACCAGTTCCTCGCTTTTGGCATCCTCATGCCAGCTGGAGGCATAGGCCTGAGCGCACTCGGCAAGCTGTTGGCGCAGGGTTTCATCGCTTAGTAGTCGGTTGACCTTGGTAGCGAAGTCGTCATGGTTATCCTCGGCAATTAGGCAGCCTTCTCCCTCTTTTAACACATCAAGGGTGCCCATCATTGCCGTGGACACTACCGGTGTGCCCAGCGCCATGGCTTCTAGCAGTACCAGCCCTTGGGTTTCCGTGCGTGACGCAAACACAAACACATCCGCTGCACGGTAGGCGGCTTGCAGCGGGCCGTTGCGGTCGAGATAGCCGAGAAATAGCACCGCCTCTGCCACGCCTATTTCCTGGGCGCGCCGTACCAGCGAATCATGGGCCGGACCTTCGCCAGTAATGATTACACGGGTGGAGGGGTGTTCGGCCAATACCTTGGGCAGCATGTCGATCAGAAAATCGATGTTCTTCTCAAAGGCGGCACGGCCGACATAAAGCAGTAATCGTGCTTCCTGCGGCAGGTCGTAATAGGCTCGAAAGTCGCTATCTTGCTGGGGGTGCCTGAACGTCTCCAGCGCCAGGCCGGTGGGAATGACCTCGGTGGGCGTGGTGACGCCGTAGCGGGTGAGTGCTTCATACATCGCTCTGGAGGGGGCCACGATGGCGTCAACCTGTTGGCACTGGTGTACCGACAGTCTTCGTGCGGCAAAGCGCAGCCAACGTCGCGGTAACCAGCGAATATAGTGGTGCAGATACTCCTCGAAAAGCGTGTGATAAGTGGCTACCACCGGAAGGCCGAGCCGACTGCCGAGGGCGACGCCGGCATAGTGCGCGGTAAAGGGGGTGTGAACATGAATCAGGTCAAAGGCCTCGCTGGCCAGTTGCGGCGCCAGGGCCAGCAGCTCCCGGTAGTGCATCATACGGTCTTCAGGGTCGCCGGGAACCTGTCGCGAACGGGTGCGTAGCACGCCCGGCTCGTCTACCTGGCCCACAGGGTAGCCGGGGCAAATCAGTGTGACCGAGTGGCCGAGGCGTTCAAGGGCGCCGCGAAAGCTGGCAATGGAAGTAGAGACACCGTTGACGCGGGGAAAATAAACATCCGAAATCATGAGTATTTTCATGCCGGCCAACGGAGCTTCGTCAGTTGACGGCGTCGGGTGAAATAGCCTTGAAACAGAGGCCAGTCGTGCCTTGCGGTCAGCTTCGCGTTGAAGCGCCAGGGCGTTGCCGTTGGCCAATTTTATAAGAGGTGCAACTTCCGCGTCGCTGAGAGGAGGGCGTCGGCGCTGTGGCATGTTATTTGAACTCTTATGGCAGCTTTTGAGCACGCTAACCCGATTCTATGACTGGCGGATGACAGTCTGCCGCTCTTCAGGCTATGCGTTAGCGCACAGTTGATCGTCCCCTCGCTTTTTGCCGCCTAGCCGTTTTATAGTATTTAGATCGTGCTCAAAATAGTGTTGAAACAGCATTCGACAAACGACGGTATTCCACCATGACCCTTTTTGAGCTGCATAGTCGCAACTTATCCTCGGAGCAGGTGGCCCATACCCACGACTTCCATCAGCTTATTCTGGCCACCTGTGGTGTCACGGAGCTTTCGATGGAGGGGCAGGGGGAAAGAGTGACCGCCCGGCGCGGGTGTCTGATCCCCTCGTCGCGCCACCACGAGTACCAGGGCGATGGCAGTAACCGTACTTTGGTACTGGATATTCCCGTTGCTCAATTGGCCACGCTGGAAAAAGGCAGCGAGATCGAACGCCTGTTCGATAAACCGCGCTTCTTCAGCGTGCCCCCGGCGTTAAACCAGCTGACCCACGCCCTGGCCAATCAGCTTGAACAGTGCCCCGCGCTGCAGAATGAAATTGCCATCCTGCTATTACGCGCGCTGACCATGTATTTGCACGATGCCACTCCGGCAGCGGCAGGGCAGTTGGGCCAGCACTGTATTAGCGAGCGTCTTGATCTTGCCCGTCTGGACGCCTGGCTGGATCAGCATCTGGCCGATGAGGTTCGTGTTGAACAGCTAGCCGCCCTGTGTGCCTTGAGCCCCGGGCACTTTCATACCTGCTTTCGTGAGCTGACCGGTGTGACGCCGCTGGCCTATGTCCAGCGCAGGCGCCTGGAGCATGCGCGTACGCTGGTGCGACACAGCACGCTTAGCCTGGGGCATGTCGCCACGCTGGTGGGCTTTCGCGACCAGGGCAGTTTTTCCCGCGCCTATCGACGCTATTTTGATATCTCTCCTTCGTCTGATAGATAGATGCACCTTGTCTAGACATACCTTGTCGGTAGACGTTGCCGGTTGATTGCCGCTTTCAAATCCCCCTTTCCTGAAAAACCTGCCTGCATGACTTACGGGCAAACTTTCCGCAGTGCCGGGCAAGTAATTTGCCCCGTAGCGTTCTAGTCTTTGAAAAGCCCCTTTCATGGAGAGACCCAATGAGCGTTACCTACCAAGACAGCAATGCGCGGATGAGCCAAGTCGCGGTTCATAACGGCACCGTTTATCTCGCCGGTCAAGTACCCACGGATGCCTCGGCGGCTATGCGTGGTCAAACCGAGCAAGTGCTGGCGCGCATTGATCAACTGCTAGCCCAAGCGGGGACTACCAAAGAGTACCTGCTGTCAGCGCAAATCTGGGTCACCAGCATGGCAGAGTTCGACCAGATGAACGCCGCCTGGGATGCCTGGGTCGTGCCGGGCCGCCCGCCGGTGCGCGCTGCGGTTGAAGCCAAACTCGCCAAGCCCGAGTGGAAGGTGGAGATCATGGTGATCGCCGCGCTGCCGGAGGCCTGATATGCGGGTTGTATCTGCACAAGACGTCGCCAAAACGCTTAGCTGGGATGGCTTGATCAAGCGGCTTCACACCACCTTCGTCAACGGGGTTGAGTCTCCGCCGCGCCACCATCACGCCATGCATCGGCCGGATGGCGAAGCCACCATGCTGCTGATGCCCGCCTGGGAAGCGGCGGGCTATATCGGCGTCAAAATGGTCAACGTGTTTCCACAAAATGCCGACCACGGTGTTCCGGCGATCTCCGGTCTTTACTTGCTCAGCGAGGGCAAACACGGCCAGCCGCTGGCGTGTATCGATGGCAGCGAGTTGACCCGTCGACGCACGGCAGCCGCCTCCGCGCTTGCCGCCCAGGCCTTGGCCAATGAAAACGCAGAAACGCTGCTGGTGGTGGGTACCGGCAAGCTGGCGCCCATGGTGATTGAGGCCCACGCCAGCGTGCGGCCCATCAAACGGGTGATGATTTGGGGACGTAACCCCAGTAAAGCGGCGGCGCTTGCCAAGGAATACGCCGAACAATTCGAGACCCAGGCAGTGGAAGCGTTGGCGGATGCCGTGGCAGAAGCGGACATTATCAGCTGTGTCACGCTCTCTACCCAGCCGCTGATCAAGGGCGAGTGGCTGACGCCTGGCACCCACATCGATTTGATCGGGGCGTTTCGCCCACAAATGCGCGAAACCGATGCGCTCTGCCTGCGCCGCGCAGAGGTGTTTGTGGATACCTACGCCGGTGCCAAAGGTGAAGCGGGGGATATTCTTCAGGCGATTGACGAAGGTGAATTCCAGTTTGAGCAGGTTCAGGCGGAGCTTGCCGAGGTGCTATCCGGGGCTAAACCAGGGCGGTCGTCGCCAGACGCCATTACGCTGTTCAAATCAGTCGGCGCTTCATTGGAAGATTTAGCTGCCGCCATCGAGGTATGGGAAGCACTGCCCGAATAACCACTACAACAACCACGCCGCCCATTAGGTGGCAACGCCAGTCATAACGAAGACCCACCAATAACCAGAAAGAGGCATGTTATGAACGCTAATCGATCTTTGCTAATCGCCGCGATGGCGGCACTCCCCTTGGCGATTGCCAGCGCCAACGCCCAGGCGCAGTCACATGAAATGGTCATCGCCACCCAGTTGCCGGAGAACATGAGCAATAACGCCATTTATCCGGCGCTGGTGCACTTCAAAAACCTGGTGGAGGCGCGCACCGACGGGGATCTTGCGGTCAATATCTTCGGTGGCGGCCAGCTAGGCTCCGAGGTGGAAAACGGCTCGGAAGTTCAGGGCGGGCGTACGCTGCAGTCGACGATCATGTCGTCCGGGGCGATGTCATCGTTTTATGGCGACTATCAGGTGGTTACGGCGCCATTCCTGTTTACCAACTGGCGCCAGGCATGGGCCTTCTTCGACAGTGAATGGTTTGCTGACTTCATGTCCGGCACCATCGAAGACGCCGATATGCGCTACCTGGGCACCTTCGACGATGGCGGCGGCTTTGTGGCGTTTACCAATAATGTGCGCTTGATCGAGACCGTCGAAGACCTGGAAGGGCTCAATATTCGTACCGAAGAGAATCCCGCCCACGTGGCGATTATGCAAGCCCTCGGGGCTTCTGCCACACCGCTGCCCTGGGGCGAGCTGATCACTGCGCTGGAAACCGGCCTGGCCGATGGTCAGTTCAATGCGCCAGTGCTCAATACCACCTTTAACTTCGATGCCGTCACCGACTACACCACGCTCACCGGGCACGTTTACAACAGCGCTCCCTGGATGGTCAGTGAGTCTTGGTACCAATCGTTACCCGAAGAGCACCAGCAGGTGCTGATTAATTCCGCGCGGGAAGCGATTCAGCTCAGTCACGGCATGTCCGGCGCCCTGGCCACCGCCAGTTGGGTGGAGTCCTGTGATCGCTTTGAAGAGTGCTACCTGATGCCCGATGAAGAGCGCGAACGCATGGCCGACATTGCCCGCCCCGCGTGGCAGGAATGGATCGTCGATGACTTTGGCATGGAAGAAGGCCGTGTTCAGGGGCTGCTGGATGAAGTCGAGCGCGTTGGCCAAGAGGTTGCAGACGAAGACTACCGTGTTTATGGCCAATAAACGCATGTCCAGAGCGACGCGCTGTTAATCGACGCCGGGGCGGCATTGTCCGTCTCGGCGTAAAACGTGGTTAGCGGGCGTTGCCATGAGGGGTCGTTATGGGCGTATTACAACCGTTGCGCCGCCTGAGCGATAGCGTCAATCAGGTGGCCATTGTAGTTTGTGTGGGCTGTATCCTGGCGATGCTGGGTATTTCGTTTACGGCGTTTCTCTACAAGCTGGTTACCGGTAGTACGTTGAGCTGGACCTACTCGCTGGCCCGGTTGTTTCTGCCGTGGATCGGCTTTCTCTCCATGACCATTTCGCTGCGCTACGGCGAACATGTCGCCATGACCCTACTGGTGCGCAGCCTGCCCAGAATAATGGTGCAAATCGCTGCCGGGCTCTGCTTGGGAGTGATTGCGCTGTTTGCCCTGATGCTGACCTGGTACGGCTGGGATTACTTCACGAGCGCCACCCAGGTCTACATGGTGTCTGCGCAAATTCAAATTCCCAGTAAGTTTACCGCCGTTGTACTGCCCATTAGCGGCGTCATCATGTTGCTGCATCTGGTGCATGGTTTCGCCCTGCTGGAGCATTTTATCGATGAGCGCCATGTGATTGATGAACTGATTGAAACCGCCGATGGGGAGCATCGCTCATGATGCCTGCGATTGTGGTATTTGTGCTGTTGCTGTTGATCGGTGCGCCGGTGGCGGTGGTGATGGCCATGTCGGGGCTCGCGGGCGGGTTTGCAATAGGCGGTGAGCGCATGCTGGGGATCATCGCTGACCGCATGTTCTCTGGTGTTTCGGGCTTTTTGCTGATCGCCGTGCCCTACTTTATTTTCACTGCAGAACTGATGAACCAGGGCGGGCTGACCCATAAGCTGATCGCGTTCAACAATGCCCTGTTTGGCCGGGTGCGCGGGTCGCTGTCCCACGTCAATATCTCGGTTTCGGTGTTTTTTGCCGGGCTCACCGGCGCGGCGGTCACCGACACCGTCGCCATTGGCAAAATCATGATCCCTGAGATGAAAAAGCAGGGCTACGATGCCGAGTACGCCGCTGCGGTCACCGCCTGCTCATCGATCATCGGGCCGATTATTCCGCCCAGCGTAGTGATGGTGGTTTATGCCACGTTGCTGCGGGATATCTCGGTCATTGACCTGTTCGCCGGTGGCATTATTCCCGGCTTGATCATGGCGCTGGCGCTGTTGGGGGTCAGCTTCTTCCTCGCCTGGAAGCGCAATTACCCGAAGCAGGCACCCACGCCCTTTAAAGCGGCGATCGTCGCCTTTCTCGTCGCATTGCCCGCAATGGTGGTGCCCGTGATCATTCTTGGCGGCATTCTCTCGGGGTTAACCACGATTACCGAAGCCTCAGGCTTTGCGGCGGTTTACGCCATCGTGATTGGCGTGGTGTTCTACCGTAACCTTACCTGGCGCAAGATATGGGATTCGCTGGTCACGACGGTACGTTTCTCCGGCGTGGTGTTTTTTCTATTGGCAACGTCGGCCGTGCTGGGCTGGTTTGTCACCCGCTCGGGCATCGCCAGGGATGCGGCCAGCATGATCACCACCGTTAGCGATGTGGCCTTTGTACAATTGATGTTGGTGTGCCTGCTACTCCTGGTGATCGGCACGGTGATGGATGTGCTGCCCGCGCTGGTGGTCATTGCCCCGGTGCTGGTGCCTGCAATGATCCAGCTTGGCTTTGACCCGCTGCACTTCGCCATCTTGATGATCGTGGTGCTCAATATCTCCAACGTGACGCCACCCGTGGGGATGACGCTAATGACCGCTGCGCGCATCGCCGAGGTGCCCTACGAGCGGGCGATAGTGGCGTCATTGCCGTTTTATGTGTCCTTTTTAGTGGTGATTGTGCTGCTGGCCGCATTCCCAGCGCTTTCCACCTGGATTCCTTCTCTACTGTAACGGGCTGCCAACACTCAACTATGAAATGCTTTTACCACCCAGACCAGGCTTACCATGCGCCGCCGACCTTTCTGTTGCGTGGTCAGCCCGTGCCTTCGCCGGAAGGGCTGGTGCGCGCCGAACTGCTTACCCAGGGGTTGGCGAGTGCAGGGCTAACGCTAACCGCACCTAAAGCGGCCGATTCGCCAACGCTGCGCAAACGCCTGGAGCAGATCCACACGCCGCGCTACCTGACGTTTCTGGACACCATTTACGCCCGCTGGCAGGCGCTGCCCAATGCGGCAGAGGTGGTTGCGCCCAATATTCATCCCTGCGGTGGCGGCTACCACTACCCGCGCCATCCGATTGGCCAGGCAGGCTGGCACCTGCACGATATGGCCTGCCCGCTCAGCGCGACGAGCTTTCAAGGCGCGCTGGCCTCAGCGGCCAGCGCAGAAGCCGCGGCCGAGGACGTACTCAACGGTGCAAACACTGCTTATGCGCTGTGCCGCCCACCGGGTCATCATGCCGGGCCTGAGCGCGCCGGAGGCTTTTGCCTGCTGAATAATTCAGCGCTGGCTGCCACGGTGCTGCGCGAACGCTTTTCTAAAGTGGCGATCATCGATGTGGACTTGCACCACGGCAACGGCACCCAGGATATCTTCTATGCTCGCCGCGATGTCTGGACGGGCTCGCTGCACGCCGATCCCAGTGATTTCTACCCGTTTTTTTGGGGCGGCGCTGATGAAGAGGGCTTTGATGAGGGCGTAGGTGCTAACGTAAATCTGCCCTTGCCGGTAGGTAGCGACGGGGAGGTTTATCTTGACGCCCTGGCGGTGTTAATTGACCACCTCCAGCGCTACGAACCCGATGCCGTGGTGGTCGCGCTCGGGCTAGACGCCCACAAAGACGACCCGCTAGCGGGGCTTAACGTAGAAACCGAGGCGTTCATCGAGGTGGGTAAGCGTTTGGCTGCGCTTTCGCACCCGATGGTGATTATTCAGGAAGGCGGCTATCCCACCGAGCATTTAAGCGCCAACCTGGCCGCCTTTATGCAGGGCTTTACGGCATGAGAACGACCGGATTTTACTGGCATGAGCGCTGCTTCTGGCACGATCAGGGCGCGATCGGTGTGTTCTCCTCACCTGGCGAGTTTTTGCAGCCCCAAGCCGCGTCGGAAAGCCCGGAAAGCAAACGCCGGCTGAAAAATATCCTTGAAGTCAGCGGACTGATTGATGCGCTTAGCGTCGTTAAACCGCCTGCCGCGGCTCTTGAGGATCTGCTGCGCTTTCATACCCTGCGCTATTTAGACGAGCTGCAGGCGGGGGATAAAGGACGGGGCGGTGATGGTGGCGACTGCGCGCCTTACATGTCGGGCAGTTGGGCAGCGGCTACCCACTCTGCGGGGCTGGCCATTGCCGCCGTGGAAGCCGTCGCACTAGGCGAGGTGAGTAATGCCTACGCCCTGTGCCGCCCGCCCGGCCATCATGCGGAAGCTGACCAGGGCCGCGGGTTCTGCCTGCTGGGTAACATTCCCGTGGCGGTGATGCGTGCCCGCGCTTTGGGGCAGGTCAAGCGCGTGGCGATACTCGACTGGGATGTTCATCACGGTAACGGCCAGCAGACGGCTTTTTATAGTGAGCCTGAGGTGTTGACTGTCTCCATCCATCAGGCGGGCAACTACCCGCTGGAAACCGGCAGCTTTGACGAGCAGGGCGAAGGCGCAGGCCTGGGTGCCAACCTCAACCTGCCGCTGCCGCCGGGCTGTGGTCTGGGCGCTTATGCGTACGCGATGGAAACGCTAGTGCTGCCCACCCTGGAAGCCTTTAACCCCGAGATGATTGTGGTTGCCTGCGGCTATGACGCCTGTGCCAAAGACCCATTGGGCAAAATGCTGCTCAATAGCCAAGCGTTCGCTACGATGACCGCCCAGCTTAAAGCGCTAGCCGAGCGCTGCTGCGACGGCAAACTGGTATTTGTGCACGAAGGTGGCTATTCCGAAGGCTATGTACCGCTCTGCGGGCACGCGGTAGTTCAAACCCTGGCGGGTAGCGCGATTAGCGTGCCCGACCCGCAAAACGATGAAATTGCCGCCTGGGGCTATCAGGCCCTGCAACCGCACCAGCAAACGTTAATCGATAGCTGGCGCCAACAGTGGGAGCAAATAACCCGATGACACCGCTTTACGATCGCGACGGCTGGATTTGGCAGGACGGCGAATGGTGTGCGTGGCGCGATGCCAAAGTGCATGTGTTCACCCATACGCTGCACTACGGCATGGGCTGCTTTGAGGGCGTGCGGGCTTACGATGGCCCCAGCGGCACGCACCTGTTTCGCACCGCCGAGCATACCCGGCGTTTGGCGGAGAGCGCTCATTCGCTGGATATGCCGCTGCCGTTTAGCGAGGCAGAACTGGTCGATGCCCAGCGCCAGTGCCTGGCTAAAAATAAGCTTAGCAACGCTTACCTGAAGCCCACGGTGTTTTTCGGCGCGGAAGGCTTGGGGCTGCGTGCTCAAGGATTAACCACCCACGTAATGGTGGCCGCCTGGGATCTAGGCCCTTACATTTCGCCCCAGGCCGCAACTCACGGCTTGCGTGCGCTGACCTCCTCCTGGGCGCGCCACCATGTCAACATCAGCCTCTGTCGGGCGAAGACCAACGGCCACTATGTCAATTCCATGCTGGCGCTGAATACGGCCCTCAAGGCCGGGTTTGACGAAACCATCATGCTCGACCCGGAGGGCTATGTGGCCGAGGCCTCGGCGGCTAACGTCTTCTTGCTGCGCGATGGGGTACTGCATACCCCCGAAGTGACCTCCTGCCTGCAAGGCATCACCCGGGATAGCGTGATTCAACTGGCGCAACAGGTGCTAGGCATTGAAGTGCGCGAGCGGCGGATGACCCGTGACGAGCTCTACACCGCCGATGAGGCGTTCTTAACGGGTACCGCCGCTGAAATATTGCCGCTGCGCGAGCTGGATGGTCGCCGCATCGGCGGCCGCGCGGGCGGGCCGCCTGTCAATGAGCCGATCAGCCAAGCTAGCGTGACCGCTCAACTGCAGCGCTTATATCGCCAGGCGGTGCGGGGTGAGCTGGATGATTTCAGGCATTGGTTAACGCCAGCCTAAGTCCTAATTGCATTCTCTAGCGCCGCTAACCTCCCCGGCGCCAGCGCTGCTTGCACGGCGGTAATACGAATCACATTAGCAAGCTCAGGGTGCGCCAAACGCGCGACTAAAACGCCCTCGGCAAGCAGCTGCTGATGTACTTCGGCGGCAAGCTCGGCGCTGGGTAAGCGAATGCCCACAAAGTTGGTGGCGCTGGGCAGCACGTCGGCACCGAGGGCGCGAAAGTGCTCTGCCAACTGCTCACGGCGGGCTTTTACGTCGGCGACGTGCTGGTGAACTTCCTCCGGGTGGTCAAGCACCACTTCGGCGGCGGCCTGGGTGAAGGTAGATACCGCATAGTGGATGCGCACCTTCATCATTATCGCCAGCACGTCCGAGTCGGCAATGGCGTAGCCAATACGTAGACCTGCCAAGCCGTGCGCCTTGGAGAACGTGCGCAGGCGGATCACTCCCGGCAAGGCTTTAGCGGCGAATTCGCTGCCTGCGTCGTCGCGGAAATCCCCATAGGCTTCGTCCAACAGTAGCCAGCAGTCATCGGGCAGCGATTCGCGCAGCGTGAGAATGGCGCTGTCGCTGTGCAAGTGGCCGCTGGGGTTGTCCGGGTTAGCCAGGTACACCAAGCGGGCGTTTTCCTTTTGGGCCGCTGCCGCCAGGGCTTCCAGGTCGGGTGCCAGCACTCCGGGTGCTTCATGGTAGCTGGGCTCAATTAGATGGCAGCCCTGGCCTTTGGCGAAATACCCAAAGGTGGGGTAAGTGCCCGCAGTGCTCACCACGGTTTCACCCGGCTCGCAGGTGGTGCGCAGGGCCAGGGCGATCAAGCTGTCAGCACCGGCATCCACCAGCAGTGTTTCCAGCGGGATGCCTTGTTGTTCACTCAGGCGCGTTCGCACTCCCAACGCTTCGGCATCGCCGTAGCTGTAAACGTGCTCGGCCAGGGCATCCCCAAAGTGCTTTCGCAGGGCGCGATGCGGCATATCCAGGCCTTCGTTGGAGCCCAACTGGTGAGGAATTTTCCGGCCAAGGCGGCGCTCCAGCACCTTGATACCCGGAAACGGATTGACAGGGCCTTCACTCATTAAGTGCTCGGGATAACGGGGCGTGCTTTGGGTGGGCATAGCAATTCCTAAAAGCGATGTCTAAAAACGATTCTTAAAAAACAATTGTAATGATTAACTTAAAGCGATTATTAAAGTACTTTACCGCGATTCAATAGGTTAAGCGGGTCAAGAGCCTGCTTGAGGGTATGCATTAGCTCAATTTCGGCGCTGGAGCGACAGGTGCTTAGCCAGGGGCGCTTCTCCAGGCCAATGCCGTGCTCGGCGGAGACCGAGCCGCCCAACGCCGCCAGCGGTTGATAGACCATGGCTTCCACTTCACGGCGCACTTCGGGATCAAAACTCCCCACGCTGACAGAAATATGCAGGTTGCCGTCGCCCAGGTGACCAAAGACCACCAAGCTTGCCTTTGGCCAGCGCTGGGTTAGCTGCACTTCCAAGGCATCCGTGTAGCGCTGCATATCGGCAATCGGCAGGCTGACATCAAAAGTGAACAGTGGTGCCAGGCCTTTGATTAACCCTTCAATATCTTCCCGAATGGCCCATAGCCCATCGCGCTGGGTGCTTGATTGAGAGACCACTGCATCAACTATCAGATCACTCTCAAGGGCACACTCCAGCGCCTCGCTGAATTGGCTCGCATTACGCTCTGCATCGCTGCCCAAGGACTCAATAATCACATAAAAAGGATACTCAGTGGCAATGGGTGGCGTATGGCGTCCTAGCGTTTCCGTCAGCAGGCGGTAGTGATTTTGCCACATTACTTCAAAGGCACCGAGGCCACCGCCGAGTGCTTTGCCCATCTGGCTAAGCAGCCCGGTAAGCGCTTCAAATGAGGGGCAGGCCACCAGCGCGGTCTGTTCGCTGGGCGTCGGCGGCTGCAGGCGCAGCACCGCACGGGTTACAATCCCCAGCGTGCCTTCGCTGCCTATAAACAGCTGCTTTAAATCGAAACCGGCGTTGTTTTTGAGCATGCGATTCATGGAGCTGACCACGCGACCATCGGCCATGACGGCCTCTAGCCCCAACACCTGCTGGCGCATCATGCCGTAACGAATGACCCGGACCCCGCCAGCGTTGGTGGCGATATTGCCGCCAATCGTACAGCTGCCCCGAGCGCCCAGGTCCAGCGGGAACTGCAGACCGACCTCTTTTGCTTCCTCCTGAACCCGCTGCAGCGGTGTTCCCGCCTGAACAGTAAGCGTGCCGCCCACTTGGTCAATCTCTTCAATGGCAGTCATCCGCTCAAGGGATATTACCAATTCATCTGCACTTGCCTCAGCGCCGTGAACCAAACCAGTTAAGCCGCCGTGGGTGACCACCGGCTGCTGCGCGGCGTGACAAGCGCGCATTACCGCGGCGACTTGCTCGGTATCCGCCGGACGCACAATCGCCCCTGCTTGGCAGGGCGCGCCGGTCATCCAGTCAACGCGACGGCTAGTGACATCATCGCCGGTTAATACGTGGGCAGGGCCGACAATGCCGCGCAGCGTCTCCAGGGTTATTTGCATGGGTGTTCCTTAGCTTGTCTTGTCCATTCGGTAAATTACGCTGTTGCCGCCACGGGCGCTTCGCGGCCGGGAATCGCCTTGAGCAGGTCTTGGGTATACGCCTCCCGCGGGGCGAGGAAAATCTGCTCGGCGCTGCCTTGTTCGACAATGCGGCCATGCTGCATCACTACAATGCGGTCGCAAATATGCGCGGCGACGCGTAAGTCGTGGGTGATAAACAGCAGCGAGAGCGAAAGCCGCTGCTTCAACTCTTCCAGCAGTTCCAGCACCTGGGCTTGAATCGACACATCCAGCGCCGAGACGGCTTCGTCCGCCACTATCAGCTCAGGGTTAAGCGCCAGCGCTCTGGCAATACCAATACGCTGGCGCTGGCCACCGGAAAATTCGTGGGGGAAGCGCTCCACGGCGCTAGCGCCCAAGCCCACCATGTCTAATAGCTCGCCCGCCTGCTTAAGCGCGGTGGCTTTGGAGGTACCGTTGGCAATCGGCCCCTGGGCAATCGCCATGCCCACCTTGGTGCGTGGGTTGAGCGATGCGTAAGGGTCCTGGAAGATCATCTGCACCCGGTGGCGCTCCCGACGCAGCGCATCTCCTTTAAGCTGGGAGAGGTTAACGCCATCCAGCAGCAGTTCACCGCTATCCGGGTGCTCCAAACGCACCACACAGCGCCCAAGGGTAGACTTACCCGAACCGGACTCCCCAACAATGCCTACCGTTTCGCCGCGGGCGAGGGTGAGCGAGACATCTTCGAGGGCGCGCACTTCCCGGGCAGGCTTAAACAATCCACCTCGAGAGCGAAACACCTTATTGAGCTGCTTGATCTCCAGCAGCGGCGCTACTTGGCTGGTCTCGCGATGAGGTGGTACCGCATTGCTGGGAATCGCCGCAATCAGTGCCTGGGTATAGCTGTCTTGGGGGTTCTCAAGCACCGCTTTTGCTTCACCCAGCTCAACAATCTGGCCATGGCGCATCACGCAGACCCGGTTGGCGATTTCGGCCACCACGCCAAAGTCGTGGGTGATAAACATGACCGACATACCGCGGCGCTGCTGAAGGTCGCGAATCAGCTCCAGAATCTGCGCCTGAGTCGTCACATCCAGCGCCGTGGTGGGTTCGTCGGCAATCAGCAGGATGGGTTCCAGCGCCAGGGCCATGGCGATCATTACCCGCTGGCGCTGGCCGCCGGAAAGCTCGAACGGGTAGGCGCGAATGGCCTTTTCCGGCTGTGGAATGCCCACTTCGATTAACAGCTCCAGGGCCCGGTCCTGGCGCTCTTTAGCGGTGAATTGGCCGTGGGCCTCGAACACTTCGGCAATTTGCGCGCCTACCCGCATCAGCGGGTTGAGGGCGGTCATTGGCTCCTGGAAGATCATGCCGATCTTTAGCCCACGTAGGGCGCGGTGCTGCTTCTCGGTCAGTGCAAGCAGGTTCTGCCCTTCAAACAAAATCTCACCCTGGGTGGCGCGGACTCCCTTGGGCAGCAGCCCCATCACGGCGTTGGCAGCCATCGACTTGCCGGAGCCGGACTCGCCCACCACGCACATGATCTCGCCGCGCTTCACCTCGTAGCTAACGTCCTCCACCGCCAGGGCGCGATCCGCTCCTTTGGGAAGCGCTACGTTGAGGTCGCGAATGCTAAGCACGGTCTCTGTTGATGCTTCATTCATAACAAGCACTCCAGCCATAACAAACGTCTAGCGTTCGCGGGATAGTTTGGGATTCAGCGCATCATCTAACCCTTCACCCACCAGGTTTAACGCCAGTACAGTGAGCAGAATCGCCACCCCAGGGAAGAAGCTCAGCCACCACGCCTGACGAATCACCGTGCGTGCCGCACCAATCATATAGCCCCAGGACATTACGTTAGGGTCGCCCAACCCCAGAAACGACAGCGCCGACTCCAGCAAGATCGCGGTGGCCACCATTAGCGAGGCCAGCACGATAATCGGCGACAGCGTGTTGGGCAGAATCTGACGCAGAATAATCGTGGTATTGGACTGGCCGACAAGCCGAGCGGCTTCCACATACTCGCGGTTACGCAGCGACATAAACTCGGCACGCACCAAACGCGCCACCGGCGGCCAACTGACAATCGCAATGGCCAGCACAATCGAGGTGATGCTGGGCTGCATAATCGCCACCAGCACAATCGCCAGGGCGAAGTTGGGGATGGTCTGGAAGAACTCGGTGAAGCGCATCAATACATCGTCAATAATGCCGCCGTAGTAGCCCGCAATGGCTCCCAAGGGAACGCCAATCAGCAGCGCCACGCTGGTGGATACCAGCCCAATCAACAGCGATACCCAGGCGCCGTGCATTAAGCCTGAGGCTACGTTGCGGCCCATGGTATCGGTGCCCAGGGGAAAGCCATCTTGCGAAAGCGGCGGCAAAAAGGGCCGCTGCACCATGCGCCAGGGTGACTCGGGAAACAGCAGCGGGGCGAGAATGGCCATGGCGATAATTACCAACAGAATAATCAGCCCCACCAGGGCGCCACGGTTTTGCGCGAAGCGTGCGAAAAAGCTCATGCGGCCCCCTTCTTGATGCGTGGATCAGCCAGGCTGTAAACCAAATCGGTGATGATATTGAAGACAATCACCAAGGCTGCCGAGAAGAAGAAAATGCCTAACAGCAGGTTGTAGTCGCGCTGCTCCAGGGCCTCAAACATCAAGCGCCCGATGCCGGGCCAGGCAAACACGGTTTCGGTCAGAATGGCACCGCCAACCATTTGTCCTGCCTGCAAACCAGCCAGGGTGATAATCGGCAGCAGGGCGTTACGCAGCACATGACGGCGCTGAATAATGCTTGGCTTTAAACCTTTGGCGCGGGCGGTTTTGACGTAATCCTGCTGGGCAGCATCGAGCATGGAAGTGCGCGTCATACGGGTGTAAATCGCCATAAAGAACAGCGCTAACGTGGTCGCTGGTAGAACGAGGTGCTTGGCGATATCAAGTGCCAGCGCAAACCCCGTGTGGCCTGCACCCACGGTGTAAAGGCCATAGGCGGGGAGCCAGCCCAGGTAGACCGAAAACACTACCACCGACATCAGCGCCACCCAGAATAGCGGCGTGGCGTAGAACACCAGCGCGAGTGCCATAATCAGCGAACCAGACGGTTTTTTGACCCGCGCCGCGGCCATGGAGCCCGCCACAATGCCCAGCACTAGCGAAAGCACAAAGGCGGTGCCGGTGAGCAGCAGCGTGGCGGGCAAGCGATCCATAATCAGATCAAACACCGGCACGCCCAAGCGGTAGGAGTAACCGAAATCGAGCATCGCAATGCCCGACACATAGCGCCACAGCTGTACGTACATCGGCTGGTCAAGGCCGAAGCGTTCGCGTAGTTGGTTGAGGAACTCCTGATCCGCGGCACCCGCTTGGCCGGCCAGAATGGCGGCCGGGTCACCGGGGGCCAGTTGAATCAGCAGGAAATTAAAAATAACGATTAAAAACAGCACAATCACGGCTTTTAACAGCCGCATGATAATGAGGCGAGCGTAAACCATAAATACCTTCCTGACGTAGCAAACATCCAGGCGGTTCGCACCGCCTGGATGGGCTTAGGCTGGGGTTAACAATTAACGATCTAACCAAGCATCCTTAAAGCCGTCGTTAACCCCCACGCCGGAGGTAACCAGGTTTTTCACATCGCAGCGGTAGAGTGTCGGGAAGCCCAGCTCCATCAGCCAGCCAACGGGCACATCTTCGTGAAGGATTTCCTGGACTTCATGATAAAGCGCTTCTCGCTCTTCGTCGGGAAAAGCCGTGGCGGCCTCGTTGAACAGCTCATCAACGCGCTCGTTTTCGTAGCCTTCGACGTTATTCCAGGGCGAGCCCTTGGCAATATTGTCGGAAAGGTAGGTGCGTGAAATACCCAGGGCCGGGTCGCCGTACTGGTAGAGGTAGGTAAAGGCCAAATCGTAATCCCAGTCGCCCAGGCGCTGATTCCAGCCGCCCACATCGGTGGCTTGGGTTTCGACATTTATGCCAACTTCGCGCAGGTTTTGCTGCACGGCTTCGGCCCAGCGGGTCCAGGTTTCACCGTAGGGCAGCGGCAGAATGGTGATTTCTTCGCCGTCGTAGCCCATTTCTTCCAGTAGCTCACGGGCCCGTTCCGGGTTGTGATCGTAGGGTTCCAGGTCATCATTCTGGAAGCGTGCGTTAGAACCAAAGGCAGAAAGCGGCACGTTGCCCAGGCCATTCCACAGCACATCTTTGGCGAACTCGCGATCCATGGCGTACATCACCGCCTGGCGGAAGCGTTTATCCGCAGTGGGGCCTTCGCGGTTGTTCATCCACAGCATGGCGAAGGGGCTGAAGTACTCGTGACCCTCTTCGGTCATACAGACGTTATCCATTTCCGCTAAACGGGGGATATCGAAGTTCTCGACGGTGCCGCTGGGCAGTACATCGATGGTGCCGTTTTCGAACGCGACCGCACGGGAAGCGCCATCGGGAATAATGTGCCAGTTAACGCCATCCAGGTAGGGCAGGCCGTCTTCGTAGTAGTCGTCATTTTTGACCAGCTCAATCACCGTGCCGCGTTCCCAGTTGGAGAACTCAAACGGGCCGGTGCCAATGGGGTGGTCGTTGTGCTCGTTATCGCGGAAGTCAGTACCTGCATAGAGATGCTCGGGCACCATGGTGAAGGTGCCCGCTTCAAAGGAGAGCATGAACGGGCCGAAGGGTTGAGTCAGAGTGAACACCACGGTGTGATCGTCGGTGGCTTCGATGCTCTCGACATGTTGCAACACCGCTCGGGCGCTAGGGTTTAACTCGCGGTGAAAGACATCGGCGGAGAACACAACGTCGTCAGCCGTAAAGGCTTCACCGTCATGCCAGGTTACGTCATCGCGCAGGTGGAAGGTGTAGGTACGGCCGTCGTCACTGACGTCCCAAGACGCTGCCAGCTGTGGCATAGGCTCAAGGTCAGTGGTGTAGCGCAGCAGGCCTTCGTAGATATTGCCAGAGACAGTACGCGTCGGGGCGTTTTGAATCATGCCCAGCACCAGGCCTGGCGGCTCAGGCTGGATAATGGTGTTGACGACGCCCCCCGGCGTAGGATCGTCAGCCATGCTGACAGATGTGAACGTTAGTGCTGCAGCGGAAATAGCCAAAGCCAATGGTGTCTTCATCGTTTCCTGCTCCTCGTTTATCGGGCCAAAGCACGTTACGCAATGGGCTTACGTTATCGTTAGGTGAGCGAGGCGTGACGTGTTAAGCCCTGTTGTATTGTTTGTTGAGGCTTCATTTGAAAATAGCAGCAAGCGTTAAAACTGTCGACAGTCGGCAATCGTTCGTCGACAAGGTGGTATTTTTCGTCATACTAAAAAGTACGCACCATGCCTATGAGTGAATTTTATGGCCTTATCAACGACGGCTCCCAAGGCCTTTATTCAGCAGCAGAACTTGGTCGAGCAAGTCGCTGACTATTTGACCCAAGCGATTATTCAGCAACACTTTTTACCCGGTGAGCGGCTGTCTGAAGTGCAGCTTTCCCGCGACTTGGGCGTTAGCCGTGCGCCGGTGCGCGAGGCCGCTCGGTTGCTGGAAAGCCGCGGTTTATTGATCTCAAAACCCCGGCGTGGCTTCTTTGTTCGCGCGTTGAATGCCGTTGAACTTGAAGATGTGTTTGATCTACGGCTGTGTCTTGAGCGCCACGCGATTCAACGCCTGGCCGAGTGTTATACGCCTGAGGCCAAGCGCGCGCTGGAACAGCAGGTCGATGTGCTGTGCAAGGCGGCAGCCGCGAACGATGGTACACGCCGCATTGAAGAGGATTTGCAGTTTCACCGCCTGATGCTGCACTACGCAGGCAATGAGCGGCTACTGCGCGCGTTTGACGACCTAACCCACGAACTGCGCTTATGTATCACCTTAATCACCAAAACCCACGAAGCCCCTGAGACCATCGCGACGAGCCACTTTCAACTGCTGGAAGCACTGAGCAGCGGCAGCCCCGACGCTTGTCGCGAGGCAATTGACTACCATATTGGTATTGCCCGCGATTTCGTGGTGAAGGGGGTGGGCGAAACCGGAGAGCATGCCGATGAAGACCTTTTCTCACGCTGACCAACTGCTTCATCAACCGCAAAGCTACTTTTCCCGGGGGAAAATGCGCACGCCCCTGGAAGTGCCGGAGCGCGCCACGCACCTTCTGGCGGCGGCGAAGCGGTTAGGCTTTGAACGCCAAGCGCCCGCCGACTATGGGGTGGCGCCGCTAAGGGCAGTGCATTCGTTGCCCTACCTGCGTTTTCTTGAAAGTGCCTATCAGCGTTGGCATGCCCTGGAGGAAGACTGGGGAGAAGAAGTCATCTCCAATATTTTCGTGCGCTCGCCCAACGCCCTGCGCGGCATATTGGCGGAAGCCGCGCGCTACCTGGCAGATGGCAGCGCGCCGGTGGGCAAGCATACCTGGCAGTCGGCTTATTGGTCAGCGCAAAGCGCGGTCGCCGGTGCCGAAGCGTTGCTTGACGGCGAGCGTTTTGCCTATGCGCTATCGCGCCCGCCGGGCCACCACGCGGGCATCGACTCCGCCGGCGGCTTTTGTTTTCTCAACAATACGGCCATTGCGGCGCAGCACCTTACCTCGCGCTACCCGCGCGTCGTGGTGCTGGACCCCGACATGCACCACGGGCAGGGCGTTCAGGAAATTTTCTACCAGCGCGATGATGTGCTGTATATCTCCATCCACGGCGACACCACCAACTTCTATCCGGCGGTGTCGGGCTTCGAAGACGAGCGTGGGCAGGGCGCTGGGCTGGGCTATAATATCAACCTGCCGATGCCCCATGGGTCAGAGGAGTCGGTATTTTTTGAGCGACTCGAACAGGCCTGCCAAGCCATTCGCCTGTTTGAACCCGATGCGATCGTGCTGGCGCTGGGGTTTGATATCTACGAGCGCGACCCTCAGGCGAAGGTCGCTGTCTCCACGCAGGGGTTTGGTGAGCTTGGCCGCAGGGTTGCTGGGCTGAACGTCCCTACGCTGGTAGTACAGGAAGGCGGTTACTACCTGGAAGGGCTGGAAGCCAATGCGGTGAGTTTTTTTGAGGGGCTGCTGGGCAAGGACTAATGAATAAGACAAGCCATCAATGTGTCTGGCAATATAGTCGCTTTCAGCGATCAGCAAAACGATCCGGATAGTCATTGAAATAGTCATCGAAAGGACACGGCATGGCCCACCTGCTACGTATCGTGATGATTCACGGCCACCTGGAAGGGGTGGTGGAACTGAGTGTGGACGGCCACACCAATATTTGCGGCACCAACGCCTCGGGTAAAACCACGCTTCAGCGGCTGGTGCCGGTGTTTTATGGCGAGCTACCCAATAAGGTGGTGCCCAAAACCCGCATGAAGTTTGATGCGTTCTACCTGCCTTCCCGCAATAGTTATCTGGTTTATGAGTACCGCCGCGAGGCGGGCAATATTTGCCAGGTGGTGCTGACCCGCAAATCGGAAGGCGGGGTAGAGTATCGCTTTGTCGCCGCCCCGTATCGGTCAGAAGATTATCTAATAGAAACTGAAAAAGGTCCGCTGGGTCGAGAGTATGCCCAGTGGTTGGGTGTTTTACGCCGCGAAAATATCTCTTTCTCATCCAAGCTTACCGCTACCTCCGAATACCGCGCCGTGATCCAGAACGACTTTACTCCCACGCCCGGCATTATGCCCCACGGCAATCGCAAGGATGCCCTCAAACTGCGCCAGATGGCCGCGCAGTTCAGCCTGGTCAAGCCCGAGCACCGTATCCGCCATATCGAAAAGCTGGTCTCGGCGGTGCACGCCAAAGAGGGCAAGATGGACACCCTCAAGACCATGCTGGCGGCGATCTTTGAAGAGGACGGCGTCGAGCTACCCGTGACCCGCATCCGCAGCGCCAAGGCGCGGGAGTGGATTGACCAGATGCGCCAATCCATGCGCCTGGAGCCGCTGCAACGCTCGCTTGCCAAGCTGCACGACGTGGACCGTGAGCTGGCGGATGTGGAAACCGCGCTGTGGCAGCTGAAACCGCAGTTGGAAGCCGACCGACACCACATCGAGCGCACCCTGGCCGATGCCGAAGCCGATATGAACACGCGCCAAGCGGCATTTGACGCCGAGAAAAACGCCTATGAGACGGCCCGTGACCAACTCAACGAACACCTCAGCGAGCTGGAAAGCGGCCTCAAGCAGACCCAACGTGACCTGAGCGACCTGCAGGAACAGTTTGAAGCCTTTGAAGCGGCTGACATGCCTGCCCTGGAACGCGATCTCAATGCGCTGCCTCAAAAACGCGAGCAGTTCGAGCAGCTAAAACGTCACCTGTCCGACTTGCAAGAGGCCCACCAGGCAAGTCAAATCCGCAAAGAAGAGCGACTGCGCGAGCTGGGCGAAGCGCTGGCCCGCCAAAGCGAAGAGATTCAGGGGCTGGTCGATGCCCTCAACGAAGAAAAAGCCGCGCATCAGGAAGCCCACTGGGAGGCCCAGCGCCATCTGGACGCCTGCTATCAGACCCAGCGTGAAGAGGCAGAAGCCGACTTTCAGGAACGCCTCAACCAGGGGGTTGAGCGGCTGGCAGCGCTGAAAGCCGCGCTGAGCCACAGCGGCCCCACGGCGGAGGAAAGCGAAGAGGCCGCCCTGATTCAGGCGCGGATCGATCAGGCGCAAAGCGACCACAACGCCGCCAGCAGCCAGCGGGAAAGTCAGCGCCGTGAGCTGGATAGCCTCAAGCGCGAACGCGACGGCGCCGAGCAGGCCCACGCGGATGCACGCCGGACGCTGACCCGCGCCCAGCAAACCAGCCAGGCGCTGCACCGCCAGCGCGACCCCGCCCAAGGCTCGCTGCGGTATTTCCTGCGCTACCATCTGCCCGAATGGGAGCAGCGGCTGGGTAAAGTGATTGCCCCCGAGCTGCTGGAGCGCCGTGACCTGTCGCCGACATTGACCGAGCAGCCAAGCGACGATCTTTACGGCCTGGTGCTGGATACCCATCTGATCGAGCCACCGGACTACGCCCAGGATGAAGCCAGCCTGCTGGCCGCCATTGAAGCGGCGGACGACGCCGTGGTGCGCGCCGAGGCCGAGCTTGCCAACAGCGAAAAGCAGCTCAAACGGCATAACGAGCGCGTCCAGGCCGCCGATGAAGCGCTAAGCCAGGCCCAGTTGGCGGTGAAGCGCGCCGATGAAGAAGTCGAATACGCCCAGGAGGCCCGCCGCCAGTGCCAGGCCCGTCATGCCGAGGCGCAACGCCAGCGCAAGGCCGACCACGAAGCCGCCCTGGCAGAACAGGAAGCGCAGCAGCAAGCCCTGCGCGACGAACGCCAGACCGCGCTGGACAAGCTCAACGCCGCCCATCAGGCCGAACTGCTGGAGCTAAAAGCCGATGCGCAAAGCCAACTGGCGTCCATCGACCGGCAGGTTCAGCAGTACAAGACCCAGCTCACCGAACTGAAAGCCGAGCACAAGCGCCAGTGCGAAGAGCTGGAAGAGGCGTTCGACCAGGAATTGAAAGCCCAGGGCGTCGATCCGGAAAAGCTGCGGGATACCCGCACCCGGCTGCAGCAACTGGACGAACACATCCGCCACACCGCCGCCCGTCAGGACGAGCTGGACGCCTACAAGCGCTTTATGCGGGTGAGCTGGGGGCAGCGCAAACCCGAACTGGTCGAGCAGGAAGGGCGTTTAAGCCGTGAGATAGACGCCGCCCAGCGACAGCGCGAGGAACACCAGCAGGCCTTCAAAGCCACCAAGGCCGCCCACCAGCAGCACGTCGCCGCGTTTGAAACCAAGCGCCGCGAAAGTCACGAGGTGCTCAACGACCTCAAGCCGCTGCTCAAGCAGCTTGATGAACTCACCCTGACCTCTGACGCCACGCCCCAGCAGGAGGCCCCCGGCGATGTCGCCGAGCGGCTGGCGCGCACCCGCCAGGCACTCTCGCGCCGCGCCCAGGAGCGCGACACGCTGCGCAAGGGCTGCCAGGAGGCGGAGAGCCAGCTGATCAAGGGTGCCAGCACCAGCTTTGTCGATGCGCTGGAAAACGAGCGCGCCCGACTCGCCGACCCCGACGACCCGCGGGCGCTGCTGCCGCTGCTCGGCGGCATGCTCAAACTGCTGGAAGACCAGCAGCAACAGCTGATTCAGCAGGGGCGCAATCTCAGCGACGATCTGGACAAGTTCTTCACCGTGTTCCGCGACCTCAACCGCCGCATCAGCGCCCAGAGCAAGCGCCTCTCCGATGAAGTGGCCGACGACCTGCGCCTGGACGGCATTAGCAAGGCCGAGGTGCGCATCCAGTCGACCATCGACGAGCTCGGCTTCTGGGAGCCGCTCAAGCTGTTCGCCCAGCGCTACAAGGCCTGGCGCGACTCCGAGCAGATCCTGCCCAGCGACGACTACCTCAACGCCCTGGCGGACGTGGTCGATCTGCTGCGCAGCGACCAGCAGTACAGCTTCGAAAGCCTGCTGCGCCTGGAGCTGCACCTCAACGAAGGCGGCACCGACCTGATCATCAAGAACGACCGCCAACTGCTCGAATCGTCCAGCCACGGCATGGCGTATCTGATTCTGTGCAAGTTCCTGCTCGCCTTTACCCGCCTGCTGCGCGGCCGGGCGGCGATCGCCATCCACTGGCCCATCGATGAGATCGGCACGCTTGCCTACCACAACGTCGAAAAGTTGTTTGACGCCTGTGACAGCAACCAGATTCATATTGTCGGCGCCTTCCCCAACCCGGAATCCGACGTGCTGCTGCTGTTCCATAACCGCTACCTGATCGACCGCGACGCCGACGACCCCGCCAAACGACGGCTAAAACGCATCGAGCCGCGCCAAAGCCGCCTGGCCGAGCGGCTCAAGGCCCGCCATGAGGAGGTGCCGGTATGAGCGATATGAGTCTGCTACCCCACGGCCCGCTGCTGGAGCGGCTGCTGGCGGGCGAGTTTATCTGCGCGGTGAGCGACGAAAGCGCCTTCAAGCGCCTGCAGGATGACGCCACCCGCGAGGCCATCGACAGCTACTTGCGCCCGCTCAACCGCCGCGTGGCCAGCAGCCAGGAGGAAGGCGTGTATTTCCTCGCCTGGCGTCAGTTGGATGACAGCGCGCGGGACCAGCTCGCCCGCCAGCTGGGGGATACCGTCAACAGCCTGCTGCCGCTGCTGGAGTGGCTACAGCTGGTGCAGGAAGCCCTGGGCCGTGACAGCGTGCTGTCCCCCGGTGATGTGCTCAAGCCCGGCGAGCTGCAGGCCAAAAGCGAAGACAACCCCAGCCTGCGCGAACGCATCGAGCGCCTGGCTACCGACAGCTTTTTTGGCTCCCAAAGCGATCAGCTGGACGCCCAGGTCAAGCAGGTGTTCAAGCGGTTAAGAGAGCACGGCTACCTGCTCCAGCCCCACGCCGACCGCCAGGTGTTCCTGGTGACCGGCAAAGTCGACTACCTGCTCGAACTGGTGCGCTTTATTCGCGATGAAGAACACCTGCCGGTGGACGACGAGGGCGAGGATACCCAGGAGGCGCTGCTGTGAACGACGCGGAAACGCCAGGACTGGAAAGCCGCCTGATCACCACCGGGGTGGAGCGCCTGGCCCTGCTGGGCCGCCACGCCGAGGCGCTGATGCAGGGCTACGCCAACGATCAAGTGCCCCTGGAAGGGCTGAGCCACACCGCGCTGCGCAAGCTGTTGAGCGCGCGGATTGTCTGGCGGCCCGACGAGCAGGGCGGCCTCAAGCTGACCCCCAAGGTGCGCGAGCTGATCGCCGAAATGGTGTCCGATGAAGCCCGGCGCCACGTCAACGCCGACGTGGCCGAGGCGCTGGAACTGATCCGCAGCCTGATCCAAAGCTATCGCGATTCCAGCAGCCGCGGCGACTACTGGCAGCAGGAGCAGCAACTGTTGCGCCTGCGCCAGGCGGTGGATGACATGAACGGCCGCTTTGCCGACGCCATCGACAGCCTGTGGCAGCGGCTCAACAGCGACTTTGGCTTTGTCAGCCAGCTCAACGACAAGGTGCGCGAAAACGACCGCGCGCAAAAGCAGGTGGTCCGCCTGCTCGATGGGCTGGCGCTGATCGACTTTGACGAGCTGATCGAACTGGTGGGCAGTGATGGCACGCTGCGCAAGGTGTTGATCAGCCAGCTGCAGCAGCAACTTAGCCAGCACTACACCAGCCTGCGCGAAGTGCAGCACCGCCTGATCGAATTGATGGCGCGTTTTCGTCATATGCAGGCACGCAGCCGCCTGGTCTCCGGCATGGCCGCCTTCCTGCGCGAGCACCCCGGCTTCACCCCCGGCAACTACGCCCGCCGCAGCGATGTACCGGCGCTGTTCAATCACGCCGCGCCCCTCACCGCCGCCGGTGCCGTAGCGCTGGATCGCGCCCAGGACATTCCCACCCTGAGCGCGCTGATCAAAGCGATTCCCACGCCGTTACGCGCCGCCCAGTCGGTCACGTCGGCACGCCCGGCGGAACACGTTGAAGACACGCTCATCGCCGCCCGCCAGCAGGCCCTCAAAGACGACGTCGAAACCTTCTATCTCAATGTGGTGGACCGCGCCGAGCAAACCCCCATCAGCGCTCTGGACTACCTGAACCAAAGCGAGCTGCAATGGCCCCCAGAGATATGGCTGTTCCAGGTCATCGCCGAGCACCAGGGCCTACCGCACAGCGAGCAGCGCGCGTTTCATCTTCATCAGCAGGAAGAGCGGGCCAGCGCCTACAACGATGTGAAATTGATTCGCGATGTTTCGTTAGGCCTAGCGGTGTAACGATGGATGACCAGACGCTCACTGCCCAGGCTTACAAAAAGCTGAGCGAAATAGAGCGCCAACTGCGCAAGCAGTCATGGGTCGACAAAAAGCGCAGCCAGCAGTGGGTAGAAACCTTCATCCACTGGTGTGATGAGCAGCATATTGAGCTTGGCCCTCGGCTAAGCCATCAATCGCTGCGCTTTGACCATGCCCTTATTAAGCAGGTGAACGAAGCGCTTGAAAGCCAACGACTGGCCACCATTGGGCAATGGCAAAGCGGCTTGACCAGTGCGGCGCAAGCGGAGCAGGGCGTCAATGAAGATAAAACCAACCGCGAAGGCCCGCGCGCCCAGCGGGTGCTGGCCAATATTCCCGCCAGCGCCCCGGCTTGGCTCTCGGCCCAACCGCGTTCGATGCACGACGTCGACTGGCGAGATATAAACCTTGAGCAGTGCGACGTGCTTATCCAGGTCGAAAACCTGGACAGCTTTTACGCCTTCTCACCGCAAATCCCCGCGCTAAGCGACTACGCAAACCCACTGGTCGTCTACCGCGGCGACAGCCACTATGGCGGCGGCTTCAAGCAACTCGCCAGCGCCTGGAACGCCACCCAAAAGCCGCACCTCTATGCAGGCGACTTCGATATAAAAGGCATCAGCATCGCGCTTTCCAGCGGCGCCTCGCACCTATTACTCCCGCCGCTGGCATGGCTCACCGAGCAGGCCACCACCTTCCACGACCCCGCCAAACAACTCGACCACCGCCGCCGGCTTGAGAACCACCGCGACCAACTACCCACCGTACATCCGTTACAGCCGTATCTAACGCTACTACTCGACCAGCAGCGCGGGCTAAGGCAGCAGTGGCTGGGTGAGCAATTCGAGCGCGTGGCGCTGGTGTGAAGGGCCCGGCCCCCATCGACCTAATGCGTAGTGCCGAATGATGTGATTGCGTCCACTATGATTGAAACGGGCAAAACGCGCAGGCACGCGAATTCTGGCTATGTTGCCAAAATTGGCTTTGCTATCAGAAGAATCAATGGGGTAGAGTCAAATGGGTTGGCTGCAAAATCCCGATGAACGTGCCGTCGCGTTCATTGTGGTTTTGCAGGAGGCCGTAGAATCACTGTTAGGCTTTTTGCCCAGAGCCTATTTTTTCTATGTATTGGGCACAAACTGAAAAGGAGTATTACAATGCCAGATGATAAAACAAAGCGTAGCCCTGAAGATAATAAACAAATCGATATCAATGACCCGAGTGAAGTCTCAAATTGGTGTAGGTCTCTAGGGTGTACAGCAGATGAGCTTAAAGCTGCTGTTTCGGCTGTGGGTAAGTCGGCCGAAAAAGTAAAAGAGCACCTAGGAAAGTAAGCCTAACAAGCGCAGGCAATCTGACCGGCAAACCTGTCACTCAAATTGCTTTCGCAATTTAAGCGCCATCTTTGCCGGCAGTTGCTGTGGGCGTTATGCAGATGAAATTTGACCCTAGAAGGAAAAGTCGTGACTTTTAAACAGCTTCTTTCCGAGCATTTCAATAAGTTTTCCGCATCTCCCTTCCTGTTTGTAGGGTCTGGAATGTCACGCCGCTATATGGGTGCGGAAAACTGGGAAGATCTTTTAAAACGGTTTTGCGAGCTAATTGGTGAAAATTACACCAAAATAAGATCACAAGCTGATGGAGATTTGACAAAAATAGCAAGTGTTCTAGCCAGGTCATACAGTGAAAAGTGGTGGGATAGCGAGATCAAAGGGAACAAAGACGTCCACTACGCTGAACACCTTTTGAAATCAGACTCCCCGCTAAAAGTAGAAATATCAGGTTACCTAAAAAGAATTCATGAGAACGTGAACGAAGAATATCGAGAAGAAATAGAACTCTTAAAGTCAAGTAAAATTGATGGTGTTATCACTACCAACTGGGATCTTTTTTTGGAGTCACTTTTTAGTGAGTTTTCTGTATTTATTGGTCAGGAGGGATTGTTTGCGAGTAGAAACTACGGAATTGCCGAGATATACAAGATCCATGGTAGCTGCAAGGATCCGAATAGTCTAATACTTACTAATGAGGACTATGAGAAGTTTAGAAAAAAGAATCCATATTTATCATCTAAGCTGTTAACAGTTTTTGTTGAGCATCCCATTATATTTCTCGGCTATTCTCTGACAGATCCGCATATATTAGAAATTCTAGAAGAGATTGTTGAGTGCATACCGGAAAACAAAATGGATGCTCTCAAAGAGAATATCATTTTTGTTGAATGGGCTCCTGAATTGGATAAACCAACTCTGACTGAGTCAGTATTGCTAAAAACTCTGCCAGTAAATCTTATTAGAGCTGCGTCTTATCGAGATATATTCGAGGTTTTGTCCGAGGTTAAGCGCAGGATACCTGCTCACATCTTTCGGCAGATAAAAGACGAACTATATGATCTAATATTAACCAACGATCCCAAAGGAAAGTTGTATGTTAAAGAGGCCGACGACGTAGGTGCTTTGGAGGGGCAGCAAGAGTTCGTGGTCGGATATGGTGCAATCAGTAAGATCAAAAAGTCTGAGGAAATGGCAAAGCAAGGGCTAATTGGTTTGTCAAGAGAAGATATTGTACGAGATGTGGTTTTCGACAATGGTGGTTACGATTCGGCTTCAATCGTCTTTGATGTATTCCCGAATCTTATTAAAGGCCAGATAAATATTCCTGTCTTTAAATATCTTAATGCTTCTGGTTTGATTGGCGAGGATGGTAGGGTAAATGAAAATGGTCTCTGTGATTCTTTGGTGGCTAGGATAAGAAAGAACGTCGAACACTATCGGCCCAGTGGCGGCGAAGAGAGGCGGGCGACTACGGTTCCCCAAGTCAATGAAGGCATCGAACAGTTATATAATACTGTGGATTTTAACCTTTTTTTGCGCATGGCAGTGTTCGTACCGCCAGATGTTTTAAACTTGGGTGCTCTCGAGAAGATTCTTAAAAAGCATGCAGATGATGATTTTTCATCGGGCGAAAAAAGCCAATTTATCAAGATCGTATGTGTCTATGACTTAGTTAAGTATTCACGCAGGTATGGCCCTGCATAACCAATGAATCAAGCCGACCCATTTTCCGCTGCCGCTCCAAATCGGCGGCTTATTCAATGCGTTATATGGCAGAAGGTAGCGTCGCTTAGGACACATCATGGGAAGAGATCTTACACTTTATCCGAAAAAGGCCTCAAAGCAGGATCTGCGGGATCATCTTGTCGGGATGGGGTTTGAAAAGTGTGTTCATTGGTGGGATTGGCCTAAAGGAACGCTGAATTTCAGTTGGTTCGACGAGCAGGATTTCAACTCAATCGATGGCGTATCAGCTGACGTTTATCCAGTTTTAGGGGAAGAGCTAGAGGTTACCGGTAATCCCTGGGCACTACACGTTCGCAACGTTTATAGCGCAAGTTGGCATGACGTAAGTAAGCTGAATGAGGTTTTGAAAAGTGCACGTCGGAAATTCGGCGGAACGATTAAAGGCGACTATGGTACCAATCGCTATGCGCCACTATGGAAAGATATGAGTACTCCCCTCAGTCGAGGGTTGTCTTCGGTCGTCCTGCACGTTGAACGCGAAATTTCTGCAGTTCGACATGCCTTGCCTGAACCAACCTTTCACAATCCCACTGTCGCAACTGGCAAGGGCGCCGAGTTCATAGAATTTACAAACAGTATGGATCCAAGCCGAGTCATTTATAATGGCTTAGTTCCCTTTGCTGTGGCTGTCTTCGAGTACTTTTTTTCTCGGTCTTTTCAAATTCTTCTTCAGTATGACGAAGGAGCACAGACAAAGCTTCAGTCTCATCAACAGAAGGTAAAATTTGAAGATCTGCTTCAGGTCAAGAGCGGCAACAAAACCGTCGAGATGCTTGTGGCCGAAAGTTATACCTTTCAAAACCTAGATCAGCTTAATAGGGCATATAAGGATTGGGTTGGGATAGACGTACGCGCTTTGCTCTATAAAAAGAGGAAAATAGGTGCATCCATAGGTTATCTGGAAAATCGAGTGTCAGAAATTATTCAGTACAGGCATGGCGTCGTTCACCATCTGGCAATTGATAGGTCGCTCAAAAAGCAGGACTATTTGCATATTTTGAGAGCTATTGAACTGGCAATCGATGAATTTATTAGTCACATCGAAAGGCGCTACAGGATCAATGTCGAACGTGATTGAGCTGCCATATAACAATGCCATGCACAGGATGCCAAAGTCTTCGCTTCGCTCCGGCTTTGGCACCGGTGATGGCTGGCGTTATGGATAGGTGAGCATGGACTGGAAGACGTTTTTCGCACAGATGATCGACTCCCTAGCTTGGCCAGCAGTTGCTGTCTTCGTCGTATTTCTATTGCGAGACAAAATTACAGAACTACTTCCTCGTTTAAAAAAGTTTAGGCACAAAGAAACCGAAGTTGAGTTTGCAGAGGGTGTCACTGAGCTGGTGCAAGAGCGGCAAGCTCAAGGGATTCAAAACAATGAAGTCGAACAGACAGAAGAATATCAGGATCAATTCGGTTTCTTATCGCGGTTATCAGAGATATCACCAAGATCCGCTGTTCTTGAGGCTTTTCGTATAGTTGAAGCGGCCGCCGCGAAAAAGGCGGCACGAATATACCCGGATCTTGAGAGCCGGTATGCCAAGAGCCCTTTTCATTTGCAAAAGCTCCTCAAAGGTGAGGTTTTAACCAAAAACGAATTCCATCAGTTCGATCAGCTTCGAAGGCTCAGGAATGAAGCCGCACACACAGAGGAATTCGGTGTGAAAGGGATGCCAGTCGAGGCTTACATTGATATCGCTTTATCCATGGCTTCCCGGCTGGAAGCTGAAAATCCATAACCAGTGCAGGCAAGGGACGCTTCTGACGGCGCAACCCTGCTGCAAGCGTTATATCTAAGGAGATTTTCGAATGCCCTCGCGTATCTCTGGACAAGATTTGATTCAGCTCAAGGACGCTATTGTCCAAGATTTCGATTCGTCAAATTGGCGCGAGCTTGGTGCCCTCACAAATATGATTGATGAGGTCGAGAGACACCCTCGATTGCTACGGAGCCTCTCTTTTGGCGATCCTGATTATGACGGCTTGGCATTGACCTTTCTGCGAAGGATGATAGGTCAAGAAGACGAGAATCTTGATACTGTCGTGAAATATATTCACAAAACATGCGGCAATGCTGGGGAGAACGTTTCTAGTGAGGTAGCGCAAGGCCGAAAAATAGTTTTCTCTCCGACCATCTTCAATGTTCCCAGCGATCCTGTTGATACAAACCTGATCTCCGTCATGATGCCGTTCGACGCGTCAATGGCCGGAGTCTATAACGCTATTGTATCGGCTGCCCAACAAGCAGGTTTCGAGTGCCAAAGAGCGGATAACATTTGGGATCATTCGACCGTAATCCAAGATGTGTTTTCACTCATTTTCAAGTCTTACATCGTGGTATGTGATTTCACAGGCAAGAATCCGAACGTATTTTACGAAGCGGGTATCGCACACACGTTGGGAAAGCATGTGGTGCCAATTACTCAATCAGAGCAGGATGTACCTTTCGACTTAAGGCACCATCGTTTTGCCAAATATTTGAACAATGGTGAAGGCTTGGAGAGTTTAGAAGAGGGTTTAGCCAGTCGCTTTGCAACGTTGGCTACAAAGCGATCGAATTCAGGCTGGATATAACCAGGCCAGGCACGGCGACGCCTTTTCCATTGCGGCTTCGCCTCCATTCCAAAGCCGCGCGTGCTGCGGGCGTTAAAATTTTTTGCTGCTCTCTCACAGACTATGCTGTAATACGTTGTAGTCGCCAAATTCGGGGATATAGCCATGAGTGTCACCACAGTTCGCCTTCAAGCAGACGTTGAGCAGCATCTGGAAGCCATCGCCAGCAGGCTGCACAGGAGCAAAGGCTGGGTGATTAACCAGGCACTTGCGGAATACATAGAAAAGCAGCAGCTCGAGCAAGAGCGGTGGAAGCAAACATTAGAGGCAATGGAGTCTGCTGCCCAGGGCAAGGTTGTTGATGCCAGCGAGGTTCACAGCTGGCTTAAAAGCTGGGGAACTGAAAACGAGCAGGATGCGCCGGGGTCAGGTAAGTGAAACTGGTTTACACGGACGAAGCCATTGATGATTTGATACGTCTCCGGGATTTTATTGCGGTGCATAATCCGACGGCGGCAGCCAGGATAGCTTCAGACCTGGTTGGTAAAATCGAATTGCTGCCAGACTTCCCCAACATGGGCACGCCAGTTGAAATGGCACCGGTGCCTGACTCTATTCGAGATATGGTTTTCGGAAAATACGTCGTTCGATATTCGCTTCATACCAGTGCCATCATTATTCTCCGGGTTTGGCATGGCCTTGAGGGTGAGCGATAGCAATTTAACCCAACGCGGCACTTGGACGCTCTTGTCTCCGCTTCGATGCCTCAAGGCCACCTGTGCGCTGCCTCAGGTGCGACGGTTGGCGTTCACATCATCCGCAAGCCAAGCCTTGATCAGCGATTGGTAGGGCACCCGCTTGTTAGCTTCGATTTTGAACTGATCAAGCAGTGTTTCCGGCGACGCCCTTTACATTTCACCCTCGGCTCCATTTCATGGGCGCGCATGCTGCAGGCATGGGGTAGCCATCTAATAGGAGGATTGGATGTCTATTGATCCGATTGCAGTATGGGCGAATATGAAGTTGAAAATCTGGCCTGAACGGTACTGGATGTTAGAGCTAGGAGATGTATCCGCCGCTGATGCTGCTAGCGTGTTTGTCGAATGTGATGGCCGCTATAGCTGTTTGATTCGCGACCAAGCGGGTGTGTCGGCGATAGTCGAGTAAATAGCATTTGAACGCTTGAAATCCGAAGTCCCTGTCAGGGATTACTTCGGTTCGTTCCGTGTCGTTTCAACGGATGGAGACCTTCCCTTCGACGTCATCGGATTCCTTCGTCCTGTTTTAGAATTGCTAAATAATGAAGGGATCAAGGCAGGCCCCCAGTGCGGTGCCGTGTTTGATCACCTATTCATTTACGAACGGGATGTTGAGCGTGCAAACGCTCTGCTAGAGGATTTTATTAGTAAGGCTCGGGATCAATGACCCTACCCCTCTCCATGGTTATAAAATAATCAACTTTATTGGTGCGTGATGCGCAACGCGCTATAATGTCCTCATGATCAAATCATTCCGCCACAAAGGACTGAAGCGGTTCTACGCCACCGGTAGCACGGCGGGCATACAGCCTGATCACGCCGGGAAGCTGCGTATGCAGCTAGCTGCTCTGGATACCGCCTCGTCGGTGGAAGACATGGACATACCCGGTTTTCGGCTTGATCCCTTGAAGGGTAAAGACAAAGGACGGTGGTCGATTCGGGTTAACGGAAATTGGCGCATGACGTTCGAATTTCGGGACGGCAACGCTTACATTCTTGATTATGAGGATTATCACTGATGACGATGCATAACCCGCCGCATCCTGGTGAATTCATTCGGGAGGTATACTTGGAGCCTTTTGGTATCAGTTCTCGCCAATTGGCTTCCAGTTTAGGCGTCTCGCCCTCTACGCTGTCACGATTGCTCAAAGGGAATAGCGGTATCAGCCCTGAAATGTCTTTACGTCTGTCGAAGGTTCTCGGGCGCACCCCAGAAAGCTGGCTGGCAATGCAGGATATGTATGACCTATGGATGGCTCGCGGCACACTTAATTTGGACGATCTTCACCCTTTGGATTTTGAAGCCGCTTAACGAAAGCTACTCCTGAACTCTAGAGAGATCACCAACAAGCTATGAACTTACTCTTCCTCGGCACTTCCGCCGGTGTCCCCACCAAAAGCAGAAACGTCGCCGGGGTCGCGTTGCGCGAGAGCAAAGGGAAGGGGTGGTATCTGATAGATTGTGGTGAGGGCACTCAGCATCAGGTCTTGAACACCAAGCTGTCACTGAATGCATTGAAAGCCATATTGATTACCCATGTGCACGGCGACCACTGCTATGGGCTGCCGGGCCTACTGGCGAGTGCGGCGATGAATGGCCGAACACTGCCGCTGACCATTGTGGCGCCAGCGGGCATCAAGGCATGGCTGGACGCCACCTTTGAGGCCACCCAGCTATCGTTACCCTTCGCCTTGGAATTTGTCGATTCTGATGATCTGCCAAGCGTCGAGTTTGAGCGCATCTCGGTTGCTACCCACAGGCTTTCACACCGGGCGACGTCCTATGCTTATGGATTCACGGAGAGAAAGGTGGACGCTTCTCTGGACGTGGATAAGCTGATACAAAAGGGGATTCCCAGAGGGCCTTTGTGGGGGCAGTTGAAGCAAGGGATGGATATTGAATTTGCGGGCGAGTGGTTAAAAAGCCGTGATTTCCTGATCTTCAAACACAAGCCAAGAAAGGTGGTGATCGCCGGAGATAATGACCAGCCCGACTTGTTGTCGGAAGCATGCGCCGAGGCGCAGGTACTGGTGCATGAAGCGACTTACACTGAAGCCATGGCCGAAAAGGCGGGTGACTTCGGGCATAGCTACGCCGGTCAGGTCGCCACGTTTGCCGAATCGGTAAAGCTCTCCAATCTGGTGCTGACGCACTTCAGTCCTCGTTACCAGTTCCACCCCCTTGCCTCGCCATCCATTGAGGACATCCGTCAAGAGGCCTTGCGCGTCTATTCCGGCTCGCTTTATTTAGCGCGGGATTTTCTCGAATTCACCCTGAGCAAGTCGGGTCACTTATCTGAAGTGGCGGGCGAATAGGTGGGCCGTTTTTCGACCATCCTTCCGAAAATGCGGCTACTGAAAAAGGGGTGACGTCGCACCGGCCAGAAAGACAAATACGGCAAGCGCCACCAGACCCTGCCGGATAAAGGCTAGCGAGAGACGACGCCAGCCAGCACGTTTCATTTTGATCCAGTATAACTAACTTGTATCTGCCCAACGGGCGAAAAGTTGAGCTATCGAAGCTCGAGAACGTATGTGATGATCCCGACGTCACCCCCAGGTAGATGAACATAGCTGCTTCCAGCCTGCTCTGAACTATTCAAATTGCGTGTTCCATTCCTGACCCTTATGATACGTTAGGTAAAATATTCTTAGGGGATGGCGATGAGGCAAATGATGGGCATAGCCACGGCTTTGCTACTGTCTGGATGTATTGATCCAGGGCCGCCTCAGCCGAATATGTCTCTGGAAATAGGCGATGAAGGAGTAGTGTCCAACGCTGGGCGCATGTGTAACACCGTTGGGCTTTATGAGACTCTCAGAAAGAGATTCATGGATGCAACTCAGGAAGAGATGGACGCCTTCAATATTGCTTTAGAGGATGGAGGTTGCACGTCTGCATATGAGAAAGACTTACATTACAAGGTGCTGGATATTGGCCCCGTAGTGGAGCACCGCTCTGGCTGTAATCGTTACTACATGGTGACAATTGAGCTTGAGGGCCATGGCACGCGGTACGTTCACAATAGACGCATTACAGGCGAAACAGCAGAACAACTGGAATACATTATTAATTGCAATTAATGTCTTTTTTATATAGCAAGGAAAGCCATAAAGGCCGGTGAGGTGGGGCATAGCTATGCCAGACAGGTCGCCACGTTTGCCGAATCGGTAGCGCTCCCCAACTTGGTGTTGACGCACTTCAGCCCCCGTTACCAGCCCAACCCCCATGCGTTGCCTTCCATTGAGGACATTCGCAAAGAAGCCCTGAGCGTCTATTCCGGCTCGCTTTATTTGGCGCGGGATTTTGGCGAATACACCCTGGATAAAGCAGGCCACTTTTCTGAACTGGCAGGCGAGTAGTCAGTTTGTATTTCGGCCATGCTTGTAAGCAATGACTACCTGAAAACCGGTATCGCCAGAACCCCTCGCGCTATTTTCCTTGTCCTTGGCAAGGGAACTTTTATCGCTGTTTACACGCTGGTGGGTGGCCCGGACGCGCGGCAAGCTGTTTCGGTGCTCGGCTTTGCGGTCTTGTTAACGCTCGGCAACGGGCTGCTGAGGTTTGTTATTGCCCCGACACGCTACAAACCATAAATAATGACTTGGGTCGTTTGCACTTTGATCAAACGGCCTGTATGGCTATTATCCTCGTCGAGCTAATAAAAGTTAAATGGAATCAGCAATGGACATTTTCCGAGAAATTGAATCTTTAGAAATGGAGTTGGTTGATCCTGGCACCCGCAAGGATGCTGCTCGTCTGCAGGAGTTACTCTCAGATGAGTTTCTTGAGTTCGGTAGCTCTGGAGTGGTGATCCGTAAGAGTGACGTGCTAGACAGCGCCAATACTCCGAGCACAACCACCTATCAGCTCAGTGATTTCAAGTTCAAATCATTGGGAAATGAGCACATTTTGGTTACGTATCGGTCGATAAAATCACCTCGGGAAATAGCCTATCGAAGCTCTGTGTGGGTAAAGCAAGATGGTCGCTGGCAAATGCTGCATCACCAATCTACCGTAGTGACCTGAGCCGTTTAACAAGCGCCATCATTCGGAGCAACTTTTCGTTGGCGCTTCAAATTGTCCGGTGCTGCGGGCGTTCAAAAAAGGAGAGCCAACTGTGTCGCTAATGACTATCTTGTTGTTCATACCAGCGTGCTTTGCTCTGAACATGGCGCCTGGGCCCAATAATCTGCTGTCAATGGCTAACGCGAAGCGGTACGGCGTCAGAACTGCTTGCTATGCCGGTGTCGGTCGCCTGGTTGCCTTCGTGGGCATGATTACGCTTGCGGCGATGGGGCTTGCCACCGTGCTTTACACATCGGAAAAGTTATTTCTCATCATAAAGGTTGTCGGAGGCTTTTATCTGCTTTGGATTGCCTTTCAATTGTGGGCTGCAGATCCTTCTGACAATGAAAATGAAGCAATTGGAGGGAGAAGCTTGCTCCAATTGGGGCGGCAAGAGTTTCTTCTCGCGGCCGGAAACCCTAAGGCTATTTTGATTTTCACTGCTTTTCTGCCTCAGTTTGTCGACCCTGCCGGTTCTGTCGGATTTCAGTTCCTGGTGCTAGGTATCCTGTTTTTGGTACTTGAATGGATAGCGATAGCCGGGTATGCACTTGTCGGGAAAGTATTGCGTCATTGGTTTTCTCGACCTTCGATGCGTCTTGTGTTCAACCGGATTTGCTCGGGGCTACTGGGTAGTGCTGGCATTGGCCTTTTGCTGGCTCGTCGTGAGTGAACTAACAAACCGCGGTAGGCGGAAGTCCCTAACGGCCCGCCGGTTGGCTCTACGTTATGCATAGGGAGTCAATGCATGATCTTCGAGTTACCTGCACCAGAATTGCAAAACGCTGAACCATTGGTTGGCTGTATTGAGGCTCGTCGCAGTATAAGGCATTACTCAAAGGCGCCTTTACCATTAGGCCTCTTGTCCCAGTTGCTTTGGTCGGCTCAGGGAAGCACCGGTCCAGACCAAAAAAGAACAACTCCATCGGCCGGCGGGGTATACCCGCTCCATCTACGAATCGCGGTGCAACGAGTATCAGGGCTTGAGCCTGGTATTTATGAGTATATGGATGACAGTCATTCGCTGAAGCTTGTCGGTGATCGTGTCCCGGAAGGGACCATGCTAGAGCTAGGTATCGGCGATCAACCATGGTTGAAAGATGCGGCTATCGTCATCGGCGTCACAGCGAAACTTGGGGAGGCGGTTCGGCACTTTGAATGTCAGCCACCTCAGGGGGAACGCGGTGCTCGCTATGTGTATATGGAAGTGGGTGCTTTAGCGCAGAACATCCATCTTTTGAGTACGGCGCTCGGAGTCGGCTGTGTCCTGGTAGCAGGGTTTGATGATTTGAGGGTGAAGCAAGCACTGAGGTTACCCGCAGACTTGGAGCCGACGGCACTGCTGTGTATTGGGCAGCGGCAGGATGTCTAGCAGCGCATGACAATACGCGTCACGCTGATGGCCCTTACACCGCTTCGCCACTCAAACTACAACGCTTTTCGTACAGAGGAATCTATGCCAAGGATGCAAACACGCCCGCTGGTCGCAAGCCTGATTGCGCTAATGGGGTTATGGATGACGTTACGTCAATTGCCTGATGTCGTTTCATCGTTATTTATGGTGTTTTCTGATCAGGGAGATATACCGGCTAGCGTATTAACGATCCACGCGGTGCACTTTTTTAGTTACACGCTGATTGGTGTTGGTCTTATTTTGCTACGCGAGAAGCTGGCGGGTTGGCTGGTTCCACACGAGGCAAGCGTGTTGATGGGCATTCGAGCTTTGATGGCGGTTGGAACGGCGCTTATCGGTATTTACTTTATTGCCACCGGTGTCGTTTCCCTTGGCGAGAGTTTTGCGCAACAGCACTCAAGTGCCAACCCTTATTTATTATGGCGAGGAGGAGCCTCTTTAGCGATGGGGCTGGTTCTTTTTGTGGGGTCTGTGGGTATTCAAAGGTTATGGGTATTGCTGGTCGGGCTGCGACGTGTGTAGGTGGCTGGCGCATGAAGCCACCTACACCGAGCAGGTGACCCAGAAGGCGGGCGATGTCGGGCATGGCCCAAATTTGTCGCCGCTTATTAAAAGAGTGCCGGGCGAGTCAGTCGCGGCAATAGCCTTCACCTGTTGCTACTACCAGGCAGTCTTTTTTTTCCATTAGCCACTTCATACCTGTGGCTTCGCCGTCGCCCGCACGAAGCATCTGTGAGCGGTCCCCGCGGTTGAAGCGAATGCCCTCGGCGGTGGCTTGCCCTTCGAAAGTGCCGATTTGATCGGCATCCAGGCCGTAGCGCATGTGAAGGAGATAATGGCCCGGGCCTGCCGACTCGTCCTTGCTGATTTCCAGGAATAACCCTTCTACGCCAGTCCATCGGCCGACCCATTGGTCAGTCATCTGATGGTGGGGCGCGCTTTGCTCGGTTGCCGTACCTGAGTCGTTCACGTCGGAGGTTTCGGTATGGCTATTGTGAGCACAACCGCTGATAAGTAATAGGGTACTTAACGCTAACGCCGCTTTTTCCATGGCTGTCTCCTTATCACTACTGACGTTACTCACTATATACACGTAACATGCTTTCTTTAGTTTGATCGAATTTTGGGATATGTCGAAGGGATATACAAAATGCAGAAGGTAAGAATTGACCTAGTGTCCGATGTAGCCTGCCCATGGTGCGCGATCGGCTATCGGCGCTTAGAACAAGCGCTAGAAACGCTTGATGGCGAGATCGACGTTGAGCTTGTCTGGCAGCCCTTTGAGCTGAACCCGGACATGCCTCCCGAGGGCGAGCCGATCCTGGAGCACTTGTGCCGCAAGTATGGCAAAGATGCGGCCAGCATGGAGCAGTCCCAGCGCGAGATTATGGCCGTGGCCGAAGAGCTTGGGCTGAATTTTCGTGGCGCCCAGGAGCGTCGAGCGAACAATACCTTCGCTGCTCACCGCGTGCTGACGTGGGCCGCAACGCAAAACCTGGAGACGCCCCTGCAGTTGGCGCTGTTTGATGCCTACTTCGGTGAGGCGAAAAACCCTTCAGATCCCACCGTTCTGCGAGAGAAGGCCATTGAGGTCGGGCTAGATGGGGACGCCGCCGAGGCCATCGCCCGGTCGGATCAGTACGCGGATGAAGTTCGCGCGGCAGAACAGCGATTCATGGAGGCAGGGGTGAGCGCAGTGCCGGGCTTCATTCTCGATGGACGTTACCTGATTGCTGGCGCCCAGCCCGCCGACGTGCTTGTCGATGCGCTCCGTCAGGTGGCTGAAGAAAACGCAAACCGCTAATGCTTTAGAGGCTTCGGTCTGAATGGCGGCTAGTCAGGCTGGTTTCTATCGCAACGTCTTAAGCGCTGGCTTAAAGACTCAAAGCCAGCGCTTTAATTGCCCTGGATACGGCTATTTCAGGCATGGATATCCCCGGTTTTCGCCTTCACCCATTAAAGGGGAAGGATACAGGGCGATGGGCGATTTGGATTAATGGAACTTGGCGCATGACGTTCAAATTTCGGGATGGCAACGCCTACATTCTTGATTATGAGGATTATCACTAATGACGATGCATAACCCGCTGCATCCCGGAGAATTTATTCGAGAGGTTTACCTGGCACCCTTTTGTATCAGTTCCCGTCAGCTTGCGTCCAGTTTGGGTGTTTCACCCTCTACGCTTTCTCGATTACTTAAAGGGGATAGCGGTATTAGCCCCGAGATGTCATTGCGCTTGTCGAAGGTACTCGGGCGCACCCCCGAGAGCTGGCTGGCCATGCAGGATATGTATGACCTATGTATGGCCCGCAGCACAGTTAATTTAGACGATCTTCACCCTTTGGATTTTGAAGCTGCTTAACCAAGATGTCATAGGTTTTTTTCGGATCATTGAAAACGCTACTTATTGAGTACAAAAAGCACACAATGTGCTACGCTTTGGCTTATGAAACCGATCACGTGGAACCCAGAGAAAAACAGACTTCTCCAAAAGGAACGGGATATCTCTTTCGAGGATGTTGTTTTGCATATCTCGGTTGGGGGTATCCTAGATACGTTCGAGCATCCGAACCAGGACAGGTATCCGGGTCAGCAAATTCATGTGGTTGAGATAGAAGGGTATGCCTATTTGGTGCCCTTCGTGGAGTCGGAGGATGAGGTTTTTCTGAAAACGATCATTCCGAGCCGGAAAGCAACAAAAGCCTATTTGGGAGGTTCAAAATGAGTAGGTTAAATAAAGAAGAGCAAGATATTCTGGATGCATTTGATGCGGGAGAGTTGCGGCGAGCGACAGATATTGAGAACAGGAATGCGAGGCATCAGCAGTATGCTGATGCGATGTTCAAGAAAGATGCGCGCATCAATATCAGGCTTTCTTCCAAGGATCTTCGCGGTCTACAGAAAAAAGCCTTGGCGGAAGGCATTCCCTACCAAACGCTTGTTGCCAGTATCCTTCATAAATATGTAGAAGGTCGCTTGCATGAGGATCGGTAGCTAATCCGCCTATCCATTGAGTGAGCGCGCTGGCTTTAACTTCAAGCCAGCGCTCAATCCCTTACTGCAAAAACTCCCGCAGCGTATCGCTGGCTTGGTCGATGGATAAGACGCCATCCAAGTGGCCTCTATTACCTTCCAGAGTTTCAAGGGTAACGTCGGTACTGTCCGCTTCAATCAATTCCGCAGTGCGGCGAACACCTTCGGGAGGGAAAATTAAGTCTTTCTCGCTATACAGCATCAATGTCGGTGCTTCGATAGCGGCAAGCCCCGCTTCTAACGAGTCGCCGTGGCCTGCCATAAAGGTTTGGTTGGCCTGAACCAAGTATAGAAAATGGTTGGCATCGGAAACCTCAGCGCGGGCGGCGGCGATATCATCCAGGGTTTGCTCAATGGCGTAACGGGCGTTGATATCCTTGGCCGGGTCGCGATCTTCGTCGGCCCAGTCACGGTTAAAGGTGTCGTTGGCCCACTGCCAGTGGTTGGCGTTAAGCGTAACGAGCTTAAGCGCTTCTTTTAGCCCGTCGGTGGGTGGCTCGCCGTCGTAGTAGTTACCCTCGTTCCAGTTGGCATCCAGTCGAATCGGCGCTGCCCAGGCGCTGAGCGTCGCCAGCAGCCAGGGGTTGGCAACGCCGCTGCCGATAACGGGGATCAGGCGCTCGACCCAGTCAGGGTAGGCGCTGGCCCACTCAATGGCTTGTAGTGCGCCCATTGAGGCACCCATCACCGCATGCAGCGATTCAATGCCTTGGCTCTCCAACAGCTCGCGCTGTACTTCGACGAAGTCACGGATGGTCACCACCGGGAAATCCATGCCCCAGGGTTCGCCGGTGTCAGGGTTGATAGAGGCAGGCCCGGTGGTGGTGACGTTGGGATCAAAGGCATTCAGGTTGACCAGGGTATCCGAGGAGATAATGTAGTACTCATCAGTGTCCAGCGGCTTACCGGGCCCAATGATGGCATTCCAGTAGCCAGCCAGCTCGTCATCAGGGTCATAGCGGCCTGCTGCATGGCTGGTGCCGGAGAAAAAGTGGGTAATTAAAATAACGTTATCGCGAGCGTCGTTAAGTTCGCCGTAGGCCTCCCAACCCACCGTGACGTCGGGAATCGTCTCGCCGCCCTGGGTCGTGAAGCTGTCTATTGCGAAGGTTTGCTTCTCGACGACGCCATCCCAGGCCCAGAGGTGAGAAGCCAGAAGAAGGCCAAGGCCGGAACATAGCGTTGCCGCGAACAGCGTTTGTCGTGTAGGTGCCATAGGGTTGCCTTTAACGAGGGTTTATTGTGATTGTTTTGGCCACGGGCAGTGACCACCCTCTCAGCGTAGTAGACCCTAGCGCCTTTTAAACGGATTCAACCCATTGGCCTGCTGCATCATCATGCGCTTGGCGAGCGGGAAGCGTTCGGCGAGCTGCAGGCTTAAATCGCCCAGTTGGCGTAGCGGTTTGGCGCCGGTAAACAGGTGGTGGAAGCTGTCGGTGGCGGCGATCATTGCCTGGTTGGCTGCACGGCGCTGGCACTCAAAACGGAGTAGGTTGACGTAGTCGCCGGGGTCGCGGCCTTGAATGATAATCTCGGCCAGCGTGTCGGCGTCGTGGAGGCCGATATTTAACCCCTGGCCCGCCAGCGGGTGCACCACATGGGCGGCATCACCAATCAGCGCCAGGCGCTTGCCGATATAGCGCTGGGCGTGCTGGCGCTTGATGGGAAAGCTGGCCCGCGCGACGATACGGGTGAGCTTGCCCAGGCGAGTAGGGAAGGCCGTTTCAATGGCCGTTTTGAGCGCTTCGTCGTCCAGCTGTTCGCGGTCTTTGATGGCGTCGTCGCTGTCGTACCACACCAGGGAGGCGCGCTGGCCGGGCAGCGGCAGCATAGCCAGTGGGCCGGTGGGGGTAAAACATTGCCAACTGACATCCTGCTGAGGCAGTTCGGTTTCCACGTTAATGATCATCGCCAGCTGGTGATAGTCGTAGCTGCTAACGCTAATCCCGGCCAGCTCGCGCAGGGTGGACTGCGCGCCGTCAGCCCCGACAATCAGCCGTGCGCTTAGGGTTTTACCGTTATCCAGCTCAAGCAGGCGGGCGGAGGTGGCTGAGATGGTGGTCAGCGGTGCGCAGTGGGTATAACAGGTAACGCTGGGCAGCTGTTCCAAGCGCTGCCAGAGCGCATATTGCAGGGTGAGGTTTTCGACGAAAATGCCGAAGTCTTCCATGCCGCTCTCTTCAGCAGAAAACAGCGAGTGGCCTGAGCCATCCTGGTTAAAAACATCGATATGCCGAAAAGGGCAGCTGCGTTCTTCGGGCAGTGCTGTGCCGCTGGCTTTGATAAACGCGAGAGAACGCGCATTCAGCGATGAAATTCGCAGGTCGTAATCGCCACTCGGTGCGGTGGGTGCATCATCACGCTCAACCAGGCCAATCGAGAAGCCCGCGTGGCCTAGGCGGGCAGCAAGCGCAGCGCCCACCATGCCGCCACCGACAATAATAATGTCATGGTCCTGCTGCATAAGAGTATCTCCTGGGTGCACAATAACCGATGAAGGGCGCGTTGCATGGCCCGCTGATGTTCTACAGTATCACTGACTCATAACCACATTGCCTAGAGGTGAACTATTGACGCAGGCCGTGGAAATTGCAAAAAGCGTTAGCCAGGCGGGTGAGGAGCTGGCTGATTTTATTCAGCGCTACCCCAAGCTGTGGGTGATTACCGGGGCGGGAGTGAGTACCGATAGCGGCATTCCCGACTACCGCGATGCGGATGGCCAGTGGAAACGGCCCCCGCCTGTTCAGCATGGCGATTTTATGGGCTCCTTTGCGGTGCGCCAGCGTTACTGGGCGCGCGCGTTAGTGGGCTTTAAAGCAATGCGCGAGGCCCAGGTGAGTGGCGCCCATAAAGCCCTGGCGGCATTGGAGGCAATGGGGTTTATCGAGCTGCTGGTGACGCAGAATGTCGATCGGCTGCATCAGCGGGCGGGGTCTAAGAGGGTGGTTGATCTACATGGCCGGGCAGATTTAGTGAAGTGCATGAGCTGCGATTACACGATGATGCGCCACGCCATGCATAGCGAGATGGCCGTTATGAACCCGCGCTTTGCCGCGTTGGATGCACGCTATGCACCGGACGGCGATGCCGACCTGGAAACCGATTTCAGCACCTTTAAGGTGTTTGACTGCCCGCGCTGTGGCGGGATTTTAAAGCCGGACGTGGTTTATTACGGCGACGTCGTGCCACCCGCTAGGCGCCTTGCTGCTCAGGCGGGGCTGAGTAATGCCGGTGCGGTGTTGGCGGTGGGGACCTCGTTGATGGTGTTTTCCGGCTACCGCTTCTGCCGTGATGCGCATGGGCTGGGCCTGCCGGTTGCATCGCTCTCGCTTGGCGTCACACGGGCTGACGCGCTATTGACCCATCAGTGGCGTGCGCCGTTAACGCCGGTGCTTGAACAGGCTGTCAGCTGTTTACAGAGCGATTAGCGCGCCTTTGAAACCCACGGGTTGCCCTCACACCAAAATCGCCAGGGGGCGTCGCGGTGCTCGGGCTTAGCGTAATCAATGCCTACTCGTGGGCCGCTGGCGATCACGGCATCGTGCGTTGCGGCGCTGATCCATAGCTTGTCAGCCTGGGTCATATCATGGCCATACAGGGCTTTATCAATACTGAGGGCACGGGTGAGCTTGCCCGGGCCATTGCTAAGCTGTTTTCCGGTTGCTTGGCGGGTGGCGCGCATAGCGGCTTCGTTGGCGGTGGGCTCCACGGCGCGAATTAACACCGCACAGGGCGAGCCGTCGGGTTCCGTGACCACGTTGAGTAGCCAATGCATGCCATAGACGAGATACACATACGCATGGCCAGCTGCCCCGAACATGGCTTCGGTGCGCGGGGAGCGACGGCGGTGGGCATGGCAGGCAGAATCCTCAACGCCGCAATAGGCCTCTGTTTCAACAATCCTCGCGGCCATCTGCTCGCCGTTATGCTCACGCACCAGCCAACAGCCCAGCATGTCGCGGGCGACCTCAAGCGTGTTGCGGTTATAAAAATCCCGCCCAAGCGGGGCCAGGCAATGGTCTAGGGCAATCGGCATGATAGAGAGGCTTCGCTTCGGCGTTTACTTGAGTAAAATGCTAGGGTATTAACAAACCACAGCCAATAGACGCGGAGTTAGTCGTGCTGTCATTTGAACATCGCTACGCCACCTTACCAGAACCTCTCTGGGTCGCCAGCCAGGCAACGCCGGTTGAGCACCCTGAGCTGATTGCCTTTAACGCGCCGCTCGCCTACGAGCTGGGTGCCCAGGACATACCTGATGCCACCACGCTTGCCGAATGGTTCAGCGGCAACCAGCTACCGCCCGGTGCCCAGCCGGGCGCACTCGGCTACGCGGGCCACCAGTTCGGCAACTTCGTGCCGCAGCTGGGCGATGGCCGTGCGCTGCTGCTGGGTGAAGTTGTCGACCAGAATGGTGTACGCCGGGATGTGCAGCTCAAAGGCAGCGGCCGCACGCCGTTCTCCCGCGGTGGTGATGGTCGCTCGCCGCTGGGGCCGGTGCTGCGTGAGTATCTGGTCAGCGAGTTTATGGCCGCCATGGGTATTCCCACCACGCGTGCGTTAGCCGCGGTCACCACTGGCGAGCGCGTGGTGCGCCAATTGCCCGAGCCCGGCGCGGTGTTTACCCGCGTGGCTACCAGCCATATCCGGGTGGGGACTTTTCAATTTATTGCGGCTCGCCGGGATGAAGCGGCGTTAAAGGCGCTGGCGGATCATGTCATTGAGCGCCACTACCCCGACGCCGCCGCGGCAGAAGACCCCTACATGGCGCTGCTGGAAGCCGTGGTCGCTCGCCAAGCCGTATTGATTGCCCGGTGGATGAGCATCGGCTTTATCCATGGCGTGATGAATACCGATAACACCAGTATCGCTGGAGAAACCATCGATTACGGCCCCTGCGCTTTTATGGAGCAATTTGACCCGCAAAAGGTCTTTAGCTCCATCGATGAAGGCCGCCGCTATGCGTTTGCCAACCAGCCAACGATTGCCCAGTGGAACCTGGCCCGCTTTGCCGAAACATTGCTGCCGCTCATGCACGCAGAGGGCGATGCATTAGTAGCGCAAGCTACCGATGCCATTCGCCGCTTTCAGCCGCTGTTTGATACCGAACAGCGCCGCCTGCATGCCAAAAAATTGGGCCTGGAGGCGGAAAACGACCAAGCTGTGCCATTGATGGAAGGGCTGGAAAGCCAGATGCACCAGGGGCGGATGGATATGACCGCGACCTTTGATGCGCTCACCCAGTACGCCGCCTCGTCGAGTGATGAAAACCGTGAGGCGTTGCTGGCGCTAACGCTGAATCCCGAGGCGCTGGGCGAGTGGTTAAGCCAGTGGCAAGCGGCGCAAGTCGCCAGCCAAAACGCTGAACGCCTAGCGGCCATGCGCCAAGCCAACCCGATCATTATTCCCCGCAACCACCGGGTTCAGGAGGTGATCAATGCCGCTATCGAGGGTGACTTTGCGCCTTTTCACACTCTGTTAGCGGTGGTGACCAAGCCGTTCGATGATTCCGTTGAAGCACGCCGACTGGCGGCGCCAGCCACGGAAAGCGAGCAGGTACTGAGAACGTTCTGCGGCACCTGATGCTGTGATAAGCTGTGGTTTTTTACAGTTGGATGGGTAACCAGTGCGCAAAATTATTCACTGCGACTGTGACTGTTTTTACGCCGCGGTGGAAATGCGCGATAACCCCGCGTTGCGGGATATCCCGATTGCCATTGGCGGCAGTGTCGAGCAGCGCGGGGTGGTCGCCACCTGTAACTACCCCGCCCGGGAGTTTGGTATTCACTCGGCGATGCCGATGGGCCAAGCGCTGAAGCGCTGCCCGCATTTGACGTTGATTCGCGGCGATATGGCCAAATATAAAGCGGTCGCCCGCCAAGTGTTTGCGATTTATCGCGAAGTGACCGAGCTGATTGAGCCGCTCTCCCTGGATGAGGCGTTTTTGGATGTCTCAGCGGTCACCCAGCATCACGGTAGCGCGACGCTAATGGCAGAAGCGATTCGCGAGCGGGTCAGCCGTGAGGTAGGGATTACCGTCTCGGCCGGTGTGGCGCCCAACAAGTTTCTGGCCAAAATCGCCAGCGACTGGAACAAGCCCGATGGGCTGTGTGTGATCACGCCGGATAAGGTCGACAGCTTTGTGCAACAGCTGCCGGTGAAAAAAATCCACGGCGTTGGCCCCCGCACGGCAGAAAAAATGGCAGGGCTGGCTATTCACACCTGCGCCGATTTACGCGCTCGCCCGCTGACTGAGCTGGTGGAGCATTTTGGCCGCTTTGGCAAGCGCCTGCATGAGCTAAGCTGGGGCCGCGACGAGCGCCCGGTGAAAACTCACCGCGAGCGCAAATCAATAAGCACCGAGCAGACCTACGCCCAGGATTTACCCACCCTTGACGCCTGCCGCCATGAGCTACCGGCGCTGATCGACGACTTAGAGCGCCGCTACGCACGGCTTGACCCACCCCTGGCGGTGCGTGGTCTGATCGTCAAAGTGAAGTTTAACGATTTTACCCAAACCACCGTCGAACACGCCGACCCGGCGCCCAACCTTGAACAGTTTGAAACCTTGCTTAACGTTGGTTGGGCCAGAGGCGAGCGCCCCGTGCGCCTGCTAGGCGTAGGCTATCGGTTAGCGGAAAACAGCCAGGAGCAGCAGCTGTCGCTGTTTTAATGATTGGCTGATCAATAGATCATATTTAAAGCCTAGGCTGGCGCTATTGACGGGCGTATGATTTTCTAACGGTTGACTCAGTCGTTCTTTCCCACCGTTTAAGGAGTCCATGCTGTGACCATCGATGAACTGATTCCTTCTATTGTCCCTCTCTCTCATGGGGAAAAAATCCGTTTGTTGCAAGTGGTTCTACAACAGCTTGCACAAGAAGAGTCTGCATCTGCGGAGCCCACTCGTCCGGCTACCGATGGCTTTGAACCGCAACGGTTCTTTGGCGTGGCGCACCAGTCGCGCCAACAAGTGGATGGTTACCTAGCTTCGCTGCGGGAAGGTTGGAACTAATGCGTTATTTGTTTGATACCAATATCATCATTTATTACTTCAACGGATTGACTGCCGATGAAGTACTCCACCAAATGCTGGCTGAAAGTTTCAATATATCCGTTATCACTAAAATTGAATTTTTGGGATGGAGTGAGTTTTCCAGTAACCCCACGCTGCAAAATCAGGCCAGAGCTTTTATTGGCCATGCCCGCGTGTTCGACCTTTCTGAAACGGTTGTGGAACAAACCATTCGGCTGCGACAGCAATTCAAAACCAAAACTCCAGATGCTATTATCGCAGCGACCGCGCTGGTCAACGACCTGACTGTCGTGACGCATAACACCAATGATTTCGAGCGCTTAGGTCTCGAAACGCTGAACGTAAAGATGAAATCTTAAACCAGAACCAAATAGCAGCTAAAGCCTGATTTAATTATCGATTTTAGTAGCGCCACTCTATAGCCGCATTGACGCTCATCCATCAGCGCGTTAAAACATACGTATGATTGATTGATCCTTTCCCCTTTGGCCACCCACGAGCCCGCCATGTCTGCTGATGCCGTTTCACGCCCCCGCTTAGTGTTTGCCCATGCCAACGGTTTCCCCGGCTTAAGCTATCGCAGCCTGCTTGATCCTCTGGCGGAGACGTTTGATCTGCATCCGATCAATTGCCTGGGTCATCATCCTGACTACCCGGTTAACCACAACTGGGGCAACTTGGTCGATGAGTTGCTGCATTCCCTGCCCGAGAGCGATACGCCGCTGTTAGGCGTTGGCCATTCGCTGGGCGGCACCTTAATGGCCATGGCCGCCGACAGGCAGCCCGAGCGCTTTTGTGGGGTGATCATGCTGGACCCACCCTTGATGCTGGGAACGGATGCCTGGGCAATGAAAGCCGCTAAGCGGTTTGGCTTTATCGATCGTATAACGCCCGCCGGTAAAACCTTGGGGCGGCGTACTGTGTGGCCGAGCCGCGAGGCGATGGCCAATTCTTTGCGCCGCCGGGGGCTTTTTCGGCGCTTTACCCCGCAAGCACTCAACGACTACATTGAAGCAGGGACACGCTTGTTAGATGACGGTCGCGCCGAACTGACGTTCGATCCGCGTATCGAGGTGGAGATTTTTCGCCACCTACCGGATCACCTCTCGCGCCTTCCCCAGCGTTTAGGGGTGCCGCTGGCGTTGGTGGCGGGTAAAGAGTCGCATCTGCTGACCGCCTCACGCATCAAGCGGTTAAGGCGCAAGGGGTTAACGGTGAGTGAAGTCCCCGGTACGCATATGTTCCCCATGGAGCATCCTGATGAGACCCGGGCGGCTATTTTGGCTGCCTGGCAGCGCTTGGCTAACGCCATAAAGCATTCACACACAGCGTAAGGAGACGTTATGTATCTTTCCGTACAGCTTAGCTACTACCCACTGGCCGAGGACTTTAAGCCGGTCATCCAAGAGGTGGTAAAACGCCTTGAGGCAACGGGGCTGGAAGTGTATCCGAACCGTATGAGCACTCACATATTTGGTGAGTTTGACGCCGTCATGGCGGCGATAAGCGACGTGATGAAGTGGTCGTTTGAGGCTTATGGTAAAGCGGTGTTTACGGCGAATTTCTTGGAAGGCGACCGTCGGCCGAAAGAGTAAGCAGAATCGGCTGCCAACAATAACGCCGCCGCCCAGAAGGGGCGGCGGCGTTTTAGTACGTAAGCTAGCGCTTACTTACACCAGCGATTCCAGGCAGGATTCGATGATATCTAGCCCTTCGTTGAGCACGTTGTCTTGAATGGTGACGGGCATCAAGAAGCGGATGGTGTTGCCGTACATGCCGCAAGAGAGCAGGATCAAGCCTTCCTCACGGGCTTTCTTGCACAGCGCCGCGGCTAGTTCAGGATTAGGCGTCCGCTCGGTTTTATCGGATACCAGTTCAAAGGCGGCCATGGCGCCCATATTGCGGCCGTTATCAACGCAGGCAAACTTGCTTTCCCATCCGCCGAAACGCTGAGCCAGCTTCTCACCTAGCGCCTGGCTCTTCTCAAGGATGTTTTCCTCTTCGAACACTTCCATCACCGCCAGGGCGGCGGCGCAGGCGGTCGGGCTGCCGGTGTAGGTGCCGCCCAGCGAGTTGGGGCCAGACGCATCCATGATCTTGTCGGTACCCACGATAGCCGAAATCGGCATGCCATCGGCCATGCTCTTGGCCATGGTCATCATGTCCGGCTCAACGCCGCTGTGCTCGATGGCAAACATTTTACCGGTGCGGCCAAAGCCCGACTGCACTTCGTCGACGATCATCAAAATGCCGTGCTCATCGCAAATGGCGCGGACCTTCTCGAGGAAGCTTTTTGATGCCGGATAGAAACCACCTTCACCGAGTACCGGTTCAAGCACGATCGCAGCGGTGTCGTTAGGGTTGGCATCGGTTTTTAGCGCCATCTTCAAGCCGCGGATGGCTTCATCTTCGCTGACTCCGTGGTAGGGCACCGGGTAAGGGGCACGGAACACAGTGCCCGGCATCGGGCCGAAGTCGTTCTGGTAAGGCGCCACTTTGCCGTTCATGGCCATGGTGTAGAAGGTACGGCCGTGGTAGCCGCCGTCAAAGCAGATAATGTTGGAACGGCCGGTGGCGGCGCGGGCAATCTTAACCGCGTTTTCCAGCGCTTCGGCGCCAGAGTTTGCCAACATGACTTTGGCATGGCCGCGCACGGGAACGATATGGCTGAGCTTTTCTGCCACTTTGACGTAGCCTTCATAAGGCATCACGGTTTGGCAGGTGTGCATCAGCTTATCGAGCTGGGCCTTGACGGCAGCGACGACCTTGGGGTGGCGGTGGCCCACGTTGAGGACGCCGATGCCGCCCGCGAAGTCGATAAAGCGATTGCCGTCGGCATCCCAGACTTCAGCATTTTCAGCACGATCGGCAAACGCCGTCGCGGGGCTAGCGGCGCCAGCAGCGACGTATTTGTGTTTCAGCTCGTTTAATTCGGCATTGCTGCTCATGACTTAAATCCTATTAATGAATGATGAACTTTCAGCATAGCGCGCAATGGCGTTGCTCACCTAGGCGACGATACAATGACAACCCGATTGCGTCCCGCCTGCTTGGCTTGATACATAGCTTTGTCGGCACGATCAAGCAGTCGTGTGCCAGATGTTTCGACATAACTGGCGATCCCAGATGAAAGAGTAACCGTTAAGTGATGCTCGGTAAAAGAGGCTTGTGCAACCGCTTTACGAACGCGCTCCATGCCACGCAAGGCTTCGTCGGCGTCTACCTCCGGCATAATCACCAGAAATTCCTCCCCGCCCAAGCGGATTTGCAGATCGGTATCGCGCAGTACTTGGTTCACCAAGGCGGTGGTCTGCTGTAAGACGCTATCGCCAACGCTATGCCCATACTGGTCATTGATGGTTTTGAAGTCGTCCAGGTCGTACATGGCGATGCTGAAGGTGCCGCCGTATCGGTCGCAGCGTTTGATCTCTTCATCCAGGCGCTGCAAGCCGGCACGGCGGTTGAGCAGCTCGGTTAGCTCATCGTGATGGGCAAGGTGATCAAGGCGCTCGTTGGCCTTTTTTAGGCGTTCTTCAAGCTGTTTACGCTGGGTGATATCGAGGATAAAGGTGACTTTTCGCGGCGTGCCGTCTTCGCCTTCAATGCGCGCCGATTCGACAATAATGGTACGAATCTGGCCATCTTTGGTTAGCATCTCCCACTCTTGACGTTGCTCTTGGCGTTCGCCGCCCTGCATAAAATCCTGGTGCAGGGCTGTCAATTGCTGCCTGTAAGTCTCGGAGATAACCAAGGTGAAATGCTGGCCCAGGAGTTCCACTTCCAGATAACCGCACAGTTCACAGTAAGCCGGGTTGACCATCTCGAAGTGGCCGGACGGAGTGGTAATACAGATCCCAATAGGCGCAGCCCGAATAACGCTTTCCGTATTACGCTTTGAGCGGTTAAATAGCTCATAGATTTGCTCAGTGCTAAAGTTATTCATCGGCTTTTCCTGACGCTATACCCGCTTCACTTTTTAACCCCATAAGTAGAGGGGTAATATCATCGCCCAAAGAGTTAACCGCCGGCCTGGCAAAGTAGAAGCCTTGCTGGCGTACGATACCGGCTCGCGCCAGCCAGAGCGCTTCAGGCCGAGTTTCGACGCCTTCGGCAATGAGCGTCATGTCGAGGTCTTGCGCCAGGGTAATAATCACGTTTAACAGCGCCTGACGACGAACATCGCTATCGCAGTTCATCACCAGCGCCCGATCAATCTTAAGTTTATCGGGCGTTAGGTCGGTGAGGAGGTCCAAGTTGGCATAGCCATTGCCAAAATCATCCAGCGCGGTTTTGAAGCCCATGGAGCGGTAGGCATCAATAATATTGCACAGGTGCTGGCGGTCGCGAACGCGCTCTGTTTCGGTAATTTCAAAAATCAGCCGATCCATCGGCCAGCCAACGCGCTTGGAAACATCTAGCGTTGCCTGAATGCAGGCTTCCGGTTCATAAACGGCGTTGGGCAAGAAGTTGATCGAGAGATCGGTTTGCATATCCAGGGCGCTGGCCATTTCAATGGCTTTCACCCGGCAGGCTTGATCAAAAAGATAGAGCAGCTCATCAGTGACTTGCGAAATGACGCTCCAGGCGGATTCCCCATTGATACCGCGAACTAAGGCTTCGTAAGTAACCACTTGCGCCAAAGCAATATCCACGATCGGCTGAAAAGCCATGGTGAATTCAAATGGCAAATTGCCTTCGCAGCGTTTGCAGCTGCCATCAACACGCGCGCACTGGCTCATTACAACTCCTGTGTAAGATCTTTGTCCGCTCTGGATGAGTCAGCGTCAGTCGTATACGCATTGCCAGCTCAATAAATGATATATTTTAGACGTAAATGGGGTGCGTTGTACAGGATTCGTACAGCATAGATGATGCACCTAGTCATTAGCATAGCGCCGAAGATGAAAATGTCACCTTCAAGCAAGTTTAGATAATACCTGCTTTACGCAGTGCTTCGCACTGTTCTTGGGTGATGCCGAGCTCGGCTAATACGTTGTCGGTGTGTTGGCCTAAGTGAGGAGGGGCGGTAGTGGCGCTCATCTGTACGCCGTTGAAACGGATCGGGTTGGCAACCAAGTCCACCTGGCCCGCTTGAGTGTGCGGCAACGTCTGCTTTAGCCCGCGCGCCTTGACGTGTGCATCGTCGAATACGCGATCCAGGGTATTGATCGGTCCACAGGGCACACCGGCGGCTTCGAAAGCGGCCAGCCAGTGCTCGGTGCTGCGCTGGGCCAGCGCCGCTTCCAGCTGGGGAACCAGTAGCGCACGCTGGTTCACTCGGGCGCCGTTGGTGGCGTAGCGCGGGTCATCAGCCAGCCACGGCAGTGACAGCGTTGTACAGAAACGCTTAAATTGCTCATCGTTGCCTACGGCCACAATCATATGGCCATCCTGGGTGGCAAACGCCTGGTAAGGCACAATATTAGGGTGGGCATTGCCCATCCGTTGGGGCACGTTACCCGAGGTTAAGTAGTTAAGCGCCTGATTAGCGAGCACGCCGACCTGGACATCCATCAGCGCCATATCAATATGGCAGCCCTCGCCGCTATCGCGGCGTTGATAAAGCGCTGCCAGTACCGCATTAGCGGCGTATAGCCCGGTAAAAATATCGGTAAAGGCGACGCCGCTTTTCACCGGGCCCCCGCCGGGCTCATCGTCAGGCTTGCCGGTCAGGCTCATGACCCCGCCCATGGCTTGGATCATAAAGTCGTAACCGGCGCGGTGCGCGTAAGGGCTCTCCTGACCAAAGCCGGTAATCGAGCAGTAAATCAGCTTGGGATTCAACGCCTTCAAGCTGGCGTAATCTAGGCCGTAACGTTGCAAACCGCCGACTTTAAAATTTTCTATCAGCACGTCGGACTGGGCGACTAGCTGTTTGATCACCGCCTGGCCTTCGGGCTTGGCCATATCGACGGTCACCGAGCGCTTGCCGCGGTTGGCGCATAGGTAGTAGGCCGATTCGGCCGTTCCAGCTAACCAGGGCGGCCCCCAGTGGCGAGTGTCATCGCCGCTGCCGGGGCGTTCGACCTTGATTACATCGGCGCCCATGTCGGCGAGCATCTGGCCGCACCATGGGCCGGCCAGTACGCGGGAAATATCCAGCACTTTGATACCGGCCAGAGGTTGGGGGGCTTTGCTCATACTGCGCTCCTGCTGCCGGGGGGCAATCAAAAGAAGGCCTGGATACCGGTCTGTGAGCGACCCAGAATCAAGGCATGCACATCGTGGGTGCCTTCGTAGGTGTTCACCGACTCAAGGTTCACCATGTGGCGGATAACGCCGTATTCGTCGGATACACCGTTGCCGCCGTGCATATCGCGGGATTGGCGAGCGATATCCAGCGCTTTGCCGCAGTTGTTGCGCTTGATCAGCGAGACCATTTCCGGCGCCCAGTTGCCACTATCCATTAGCCGGCCCACCTGCAGCGCAGCCTGCAAGCCCAGGGTGATCTCGGTCTGCATGTCGGCGAGCTTTTTCTGGATCAGCTGATTGGCGGCCAGCGGGCGGCCGAACTGCTTGCGGTCCAGGGTGTATTGGCGCGCCGCGTGCCAGCAGAATTCAGACGTGCCCATCACGCCCCAGGCAATGCCGTAACGGGCCTTGTTCAAGCAGCCAAACGGGCCTTTCAGGCCGCTCACGTTGGGTAGCAGGTTCTCCTCGGGAACGAAGGCATTTTCCAGCACGATTTCGCCGGTAATCGAGGCGCGCAGCGAGACTTTACCCTCGATTTTGGGCGTGCTGAAACCCTCAACGCCGCGCTCCACAATAAAGCCTTTGATCTGATTATCGTGAGCCGCCGACTTGGCCCAGACCACGGCGATATCGGCAATCGGGCTATTGGTAATCCACATCTTGGCGCCGGTCAGGCGGTAGCCGCCGTCGACTTTTTCAGCGCGCGTGATCATATTGCCGGGGTCAGAGCCGTGATCCGGCTCGGTCAGGCCAAAGCAGCCGATCATCTCGCCGCTGGCCAGTTTGGGCAGGTACTTGTGCTTTTGCTCCTCGGAGCCGTAAGTCTCGATGGGGTACATTACCAGCGATGACTGCACGCTCATGGCCGAACGGTAGCCGGAGTCGACGCGCTCGACCTCGCGTGCAATCAGGCCGTAGGCAACGTGGTTAACGCCAGCGCCGCCGTATTCAGGGGAAACGGTGGCGCCAAGCAGGCCCAGCTCACCCATTTCGGTCATGATCTCGCGGTCAAAGCGCTCTTCGCGGAAGGCGGTCAGTACCCGGGGCTGAAGGTTTTCCTGACAGTAGTCGTAGGCCGCATCGCGGATCTGGCGCTCTTCATCAGAGAGCTGCTGTTCCAGAAGTAGTGGGTCATCCCAGTTGAAATGCGTCATGGTGTGAATTCCTCGATTCGTTCGGTGGGCGGTGTGGCGCCTGAGCCTATAACGGTAAGCCAGCGGGTAGAATAACGCCTTATTAGCATGTAACGCACAAGCCGTGCTAACTTCTTATAACCGCGTTTGCTTGGCTGCTGATGGCAGGCAGAAGCGGCGGCTTCAACACCTCCTTTATCGTCAACCATACCTATAAGTCCAAACAGGACGGAGGAAACGCTCATGCGAACTCTACGCTCTCTATACGCCACAACAGCGGCTGCGGCTATGCTCGCGGTTGCGCTCCCAGCCAGCGCTCAACAACTGTCGATCGCCACCGGCGGTACCGGCGGCGTCTACTACCCTATCGGCGGTGGCTTCGCCGAAATGATCAATAATCATATCGAAGGCGCCCAAGCGACCGCCGAAGTTACCGGCGCCTCGGTCGAAAACATGGGCTTGATCATGCGTGGCGATGCCGACCTTGCGCTGGCACTCGCCGATACCGTCTATCAAGCGTACACCGGCACCGATGATTTCGAGAGCCGTCAAATTGAAAATACCCGCGCATTGGCCTCGGTTTATCCCAACGCCGTTCAGCTGGTGACGTTGGCGGAATCGGATATTGAATCAATTGCTGATTTGGCAGGCAAGGTCGTATCGGTCGGCGCGCCGGGTAGCGGCACCGAGCTGAATGCCCGTGCTCTGTTGGAGTCCAACGGCATTAGCTACAGCGACTTTAGCCCTCGGCGGCTTAATTTCAACGAAACCGCCGATGCCATTCGCGATGGTGATATCGACGCTGGTTTCTGGAGCGTCGGCCCGCCGACCAGTTCCATTCTTAACCTTGCGGCAACGCGGGATATTCGTCTGATTGGCCTGTCCGATGAAGAAATCGCCAATGCGCAGGAAGAAGTAGCGGTGTTCTCTAAGTATCAGCTAGCCGCCGGTATGTATGACGGCATGGACGAAGCGGTTCAGACCATCGGTATTCCCAATGTGCTTGTCGTTAATGCCGATATGGACGAAGAGCTGGCCTATCAACTGACCCAGCTGCTGTTCGAAAACACCGACGAGCTGATTGCGGTGCATCCGGCGGCAAACGACACCACCGTTGAGTTCACCATGGAATCCACGCCCGTGCCGCTGCACCCAGGCGCACTGCGTTACTTCGAAGAAGTGGGCGCTGATATTCCCGACCGCATGCGTCCGTAACCGTTCAGTGACATGCTTATAAGAAGTAATAAGATTGTCATAAGCGTTTTGTCATAAGCACTTTGTAATAAGCGCTTCGTCATAAGGACCTTGCCATGCAGTGGCAGCAACGACTGGTGGCGCTACTCATCGCATGTTGTCCGCTCGCCGAAGTGGGGGCTTCCCCCGCTTCGGCGACTTCATTTATGCGCTTGGCCGTGGTGAGCGAACAAGGCGAGCATCTGTTAGATGCTGCGGTGCCTGATGGCGGTCGCTGGTGTATTAAATGGCAGCATTCTGTCGAGCACTTTACGGTGCTGGACTGCTACCGTAATGCGGCGGGCGTCATGCAACTGGAGCGTAGCCATCAACCCGACTTCGCCGCCGGGCTTGGGCATATCTTTGGCCGGGGCGAGCAGGTCTCAGATGGCCACGGGGGCTACTGGATTAAGGCGATTAACGAGCCCGTCACCAATAACCGCTATGTATTAAGGGTAGGTTCACTGGCCGTCAATCATCGTGTGGTGTGGCCAGACGGTGAACACCCGCCGGTGAGCCTCAGCGAGCAGGCCGCTGGGCAACGCGTGACCATTCAACTCGTCGCACCTCACGCTTCCCCGCGTCAATAAAAACGACATTAGTGATTAAATTCCGAGGGCTTCATGAGCGAATCCAAACAACCGCCGAGCGTGATGCCGGGCGCTAATGCGACTCAACCCCGCATGGTGCTGTGGGCTATCACCATCGTGGCGGTGGGTCTTTCCCTGTTTCAACTCTACTCCGCCGGTATTCAGCCGTTAGGGCTCTTTTATCAGCGCAGTATTCACCTGGCATTGATTATGATGCTGGCGTTTTTAATCTTTCCTGCCTTTGGTCCCCGCCGCCAGCGTGGGGTCTTGGGCTGGGGGATAGACCTAGTGTTTTTGGCCGGGGCACTGCTCACCGGCGGCTACTTAGTGCTCAACCTGGATGCGATTTTCAGTCGCGCGGGCTTTTGGAACAGTACCGACATTCTGGTTGCCTGTATCGCCACTGTCACCGTGCTAGAGGCTAGCCGTCGTGCAGTGGGGTTGGGTATGACGATGATTGGCCTGCTGGCAATCGCGTATGCGTTTGCCGGGCCGCGCGGTGAGCTTGCGTGGTTGGGTGAGTGGATGCCGGGCATTCTGGAGCATCGGGGCTACACCTTTGATCGGGTGGCCGGGCAGCTCTACCTAGGCCAAGAGGGTATCTTTGGCCTGCCGCTGGGGGTGGCGGCAACCTATATCTTTATTTTTGTGCTGTTTGGGGCCTTCTTGGAATGCACCGGCGCGGGTAAATTCTTTATTGATATGGCCTACGCCGCGACCGGTCGCCAACGCGGCGGGCCTGCCAAAGCCGCCGTTTTAGCCTCGGCGGGGATGGGCTCTATTTCCGGTAGCGCGATTGCCAACGTGGTGACTACCGGCGCCTTTACCATCCCGCTAATGAAACGGCTGGGCTATAAGCCCAAGCAGGCGGGCGGTATCGAAGCCGCTGCCTCGACAGGTGGGCAAATTATGCCGCCGTTGATGGGCGCGGGTGCCTTCCTGATTGCCGAGTACACCAATACGCCGTACCTGGATATTGTCAAAGTCAGTATCTTGCCGGCGATTATGTATTTCGCCACGGTCTATCTGTTTGTGCATATCATTGCGCTTAAGCAAGGCATGCAAGGGCTGCCCAAAAGCGAGCTGCCGCAGATGCGCCAGGTCATGAAAGATGGCTGGCACTTCCTGCTGCCGCTTGCCGTGCTGGTCTGGCTGCTGGCGATGAGTATGTCGCCCATGCGGGTAGGCTACTACGCAGTGGTCACCATTTTGGCGGTGGCGGTCTTGCGCTATGTGCTGTGGTTTTTCTTTGTGGCGCCGAGCCAGGGCCAGCCGGTGACGGTAAGCGCGATCAAAGACGTCACCAGCCAAGGGTTTGCCAAGTTGATTGAGGGCTTGGAGTTAGGTGCCCGCAATGCAGTAGCGGTGTCGATGGCTTGCGCCGTGGCGGGGATTATTGTGGGTGTCGTGGGTTTAACCGGATTGGGGCTGAAGTTCTCTTCTATGATGATGGCCTTCTCCGGTGGCAACATCCTGCTGGCGCTGGTGATGGTGCTATTGGCCAGTTTGGTGCTGGGTATGGGACTGCCGGTGACGGCCAGCTACATCGTTTTGATTGTGCTCGTTGGCCCTGCGCTTACCCAGGAGTTTGGTATTCCATTGCTGGTCGCTCACCTAGTGGTGTTCTGGTACTCCCAAGACTCCAACGTGACGCCGCCAATCGCCTTGGCAGGCTTTGCCGGGGCGGCGATTGCGGGCAGCAAGCCGATGGAAACCAGCTTCCAGGCGTGGAAGTTTGCCAAGGGTCTCTACCTGATTCCGCTGTTTATGGTGTTTAACCCAGAAATCATCATGGGCGGGCCGATAGCGGTAGTGGTCTGGAACGCGGTGATTGCCATCCTGGCGCTAGGCGCCTTTGCGGCGGCCTTGGAAGGCTACCTGTTTACCCGGATGTCGTGGCTACCTCGCTTGGCGATTACCGCGGCGATTATCGGGGTGTTCTATCCTAACCTGATGACTGAAATTGCCGGCGTGGCGGTCATGACCGCTTTCATCGGCGCTAACTGGTTAGCCAGCAAACGCGAAGCGTCGGCGACGCCCGTTAGTCAGTAACTGTCAGTAACCCCAAAAGGTAAGGAAACAAAAAGGCCCGGAGAAACTATCTCCGGGCCTTTTGCTGGGCGGGCTTGTAACGGCAGGGCTCGTAGCGTTAGGGCTAGAAAATCGACTCGGCGGTGCCTGACCCCTGCGAGCCGCTGGCTTCTTCCAACTCACGGCTGATACGGCGTTGCTGGTAATCCGGGAGGTGGTCCTGGTGGAACAGCTCCGTCATACCGCCTGCTTGGCCGTCGGCTAAGCGCTGGCCGGTGTCTGGGTCGACCCGCGCGGTTACGACGCTATCCGGGCGCTCAGGCACGGCACTCGGCGTTCCCTCAAGGGCATTCCCCATAAACTCTACCCAGATGGGTAGCGCGGCCTGAGAACCGTACTCAGAGATGGTTTCGTTACTGTCTTTACCTACCCACACCGTTGTGACGAGTTCATTATTAAAGCCCGCGAACCAAGCGTCACGCTGGTTATTAGTCGTGCCGGTTTTACCCACGATATCATCGCGGTTCAGGCTTAGTGCGCCGCGGCCAGTGCCCGAGGTGATAACGTCGCGCAGCATATCGCGCAGAATATACACGGCCGCCGGATCGGCCACCCGTTTGGCAATCGGGTATTCGCGGCCATCGATTTCAACCGTTTCCTGGTCCTCAGCGCAGCTGGGGCAAGCCACCTGCGGCGTGGCTTCATCAATCACTTCGTTATCATCGTCGCGGGTTACCCGCTCAATAAACCAGGGTGACACCTGAAAGCCGCCATTGGCGAGGACCGAGTAGGCGTTGGTCATCTCCATCGGGGTTAAGCTGGCACTACCCAGTGCCAGGGACAGACCATTCGGTAAACGACCTGGGGCAAAACCGAAACCTTCCAAGAAGTTGATGGTGTGATCTATTCCCATGGTCTGTAGCACGCGAATAGTCACTAGGTTGCGCGAGCGAGCGAGCGCTGGACGTAAGCGCATGGGACCATTGAAGTCACGGCTAGAGTTGACCGGCCGCCATAAGGAATTGCTGCCATCGTCGAGCACCACGGGGGAGTCGTTGACCACGCTGGCCGCGTTCATTTCGCCGTCTTCGAGGGCCGCTAGGTAGATAAACGGCTTGAAGATGGAGCCTGATTGGCGCTGCGCCTGTACCGCGCGGTTGAACTTGCTGGCATTAAAGTCAAACCCGCCCTGCAGCGCAAGAATGGCGCCGGTGCGTGGGTCTTGGGCGACCAGCGAGCCTTCAGCATCGGGCAGTTGCGAGAGGCGTAGCGAGCCGTCTTCATTCTCAACCACGCGCACCATATCGCCACGCACGGCAATCTGCTCAGCCGAGCTGGGTTCGGCGCCGCGGCTACGCGGGCTCAGGTAAGGGCGTGCCCAGCTCAAGCCTTCCCAGCCAATTGTCTGTAAGCCATCGTCGCGGGTTAAAACCTGCATCTCGCGGCCACTGCTATCCACCACAATGGCGGGCTCCAGGAGGCCATAGTTAGGCGTGCGCTCAAGCACCTGAATCCAGTTGCTGACATCGCCCTCAATGCCTTCGACTTCAGTTTGACTACGCTGGGCGGCTTGGCGGGCGGTCTCACGAATCTCGGGTGACTCGGAAAGCTCCTCCTCAAGGCCTCGGGTCTCGGTTTGTTCCTGCGCTTCGACGAGGCTCGCGGCAATCTCACGCTGTTCCGGTCCGCGCCAGCCGTGACGTAGGTCGTAGTCGATTAGCCCTTTGGACAGCGCTTGACGTGCGAAGGGCTGCAGCTCGCTATCAATGGTGGTGTAGATACGGTAGCCGCCGGTGTAGGCATCATCGCCAAAGCGCTCTATTGCATACTGGCGTGCCATTTCGGAGACATAGGCAGCTTCGACTTCGGCTTGGGTATAGTGGCGCTGTGCGGTGACGGGTTCTTGCACAGACACTTGGTAGGTGTCGTCGTCGATATAGCCGAGCTTGCGCATGCGGAACAAAATCCAGTTGCGACGAATCAGCGAACGCTCGGAATTAGCCAGCGGGTTAAAGGCCGAGGGGGCCTTCGGCAGGCCAGCAATCATCGCCGTTTGGGCAAGGCTAAGCTCGGCAAGCGGCTTGTCGTAGTAGGTTTCAGCGGCTGCTGCGATGCCGTAGGCACGATTGCCTAAGAAGATCTTATTGACGTAAAGCTCAAATATCTCTTCTTTACTAAGCACCTGCTCCATTTCCAGTGCTAGCAGGATTTCGCGAATTTTGCGCGTAAAGGTCTGATCCAGCGTCAACATATAATTACGCGCGACCTGCATGGTGATGGTCGAGCCGCCTGACTGGATCGTGCCGCCGCTCTGGACAAGCTCGACTGCCGCCCGGGCTAAGCCGCGAGGATCAACACCGGCGTGATCGAAATAACTGGCGTCCTCGGCGGCGATTAAGGCATTGACCATATTTTGCGGCACTTCAGCAAAATCGATGGCCATGCGGCGTTCTTCACCGAATTCGCCAATCAATTTACCGTCTCGGGTAAAGATGCGCAGCGGGGTGTGTAGCTCAAAGTCCTGTAGTTGACGAACGTCGGGCAAACCGGGGGAAAAGTACAGGGCGGCCCCCACCACGGCCAGGGCGCCGGCACCGACCAACGATACGATAAGAAAGAACAGCGATACAATAAGGGTTCGAAGCAACGTCATGAACAGAGAGCACCCTGGGAAGAATAAAAGAATCGGCATCTAAACGGCCGTATTATGCAATTGGCAGCCATTATAGGAAGCCAAGGCGGCAGCCACCAGTGTTGATATGCGCTAAGTGCCTGTGCGTGTGACTTAACTAGAAATCATGTAACCTCACGCTATGCAATAAACAGGCAAAAGACGGGCGATAAACAGGCGGAGCCATACCCAATATGCGCTTTCTAAAATCTGCTCAAGGCCTGATCGGCGTCGATATTACCTCGGCGACCGTGAAATTGCTTGAGTTGAAACAGTGCCATGATAATTACCAAGTGGAAAGCTATGCCGTGCGCCCGCTACGTGAGGGGGCCGTGGTCGAGCGCCGGATCCGCGATATCGATGACGTGGCGAGTGTGCTTAGTCGTGCCGTGGAGCACGCCAAACCGTCTACGCGCAAAGCGGCGGTGGCCGTACCCGCGAGTGCCGCCATCACCAAAACGCTGAGCTTTCCAGTCGATTTAAGTGAAGAAGAGATTGAAGAACGCATTGTAGCCGAATCGGACCGTCATATTCCTTTTCCGTTCAATGAAGTTGCGTTTGATTTTGAGTGCCTGGGCCCCATGCCGTTTGATGAAGAGCAGCAGCAGGTCGTGCTGGTCGCTTGCCGGCAACAGGATGTGACGCAGCTCACCGACACGTTGGAACGGGCTGGCTTAGAACCCGCCGCCGTGGATGTGGAAACCTTTGCCATGGAGCGTTCACTGGCTGAGCTGCGCCGCCAGCTAAAGGTGGAGAACGACCCCACCGCCTGCGTGGGGTTAGTCGATATTGGCGCTAATATGAACGCCTTTCACGTCGTGCGTGGCGGCCATATCGTCTACACCCGCGACACGGTGTTTGGTGGCCGACAGCTCACCGATGCGATTCGCGACCGCTACGATCTCAGCATGGAGGAAGCGGGCTTCGCCAAAAAGCGCGGCGGACTGCCCGATGATTACCACGCCAGCGTCCTCAATCCGTTTCTTGAGACCGTGGTGCAGCAGGTCGGTCGCTCGTTACAGCTTTACTACACCGCCGGGCGTCAGCAGGAAGTACAGCACATCGTTTTAGCGGGCGGGTCGAGCGTGATTCCTGGGCTTGCCGAGCGCATTGCTGACGACAGCGGCATGTCGGTGACCATTGCTAACCCCTTCCAGCGCATGCAGGTCAATAAACGCTTAAATCTCCAGGCATTAACCAACGATGCCCCGGCGATGCTAACCGCGGGTGGCTTGGCAATGAGAGTCAGTCAATGAGAGCTAGTCAATGAGAGCTAGCCAGTGAGAGTGAGTCAATGAGGGCCAGCCAATGAGCATCACCATTAACCTACTGCCTTGGCGAGACGTTCAGCGGGAACGGCGGACACGACAATTCTATGCCGTCTTGGCGGCGATGCTATTGCTGGGGGTAGTGCTTGGGCTGCTGGTGTCTCAACTTTACCAGTTTAAGCTGGCCGCCCAGCAGCAGCGTAATGCCGCTATTAATGACCATATTGAGCGTCTCAATGCCGATATTGCGGGCGTTTCGCGTTACCAGAGCGATGCCGAGCAGTTAACTGAGCAGATCGCGGTATTCCAAGCGTTGCAGGCGGAACGAGCGCATACCGTGCAACTCTTTAATGATGTGGCTGACAGCGTGGCTAATGGCGTGGTCTATCAACGCTTGTCGAAAAACGGCGATAGCGTTAGCGTCACCGCGGTTGCCGGTAACGAACGTCAGGTGTCCGAGCAGCTGCGTCGAATCGCATCGCTGCCAGGTTTAGGCGTGCCTTCGCTTTCGGCGGTGGAAAGCGACCCAAATAGCATTGGCCGTGTGTTTCGCTTCGACGTAGAGCAGACTGCACCATGAGACTGACTCGTGAACAGTGGTCCGAGCAATGGCAGCGGCTGCGCGACGTCGATTGGCGTGATTTGGATATTAAAGAAGCCGGCGGTTGGCCGTGGCTATTAAAAGTGTTGTGCGGCGGCCTGGCGCTGCTAGTGGCGCTGGGCATTATGGCGTGGCTGGTGGTAAGCGAACAGCGTGACGCTTTAACGGCGGCTCAGCGCCAAGAAGTGAGGCTGTTGAGCGAGTACCGCAGCAAAGCCGCCGAGGCCGCTTTCTTGCCGGAAATGCGCCAGCAACTTACCACCCTCCAAGCGCAGCTAACGCGTTTACGCACCATGCTACCCACCGACGCCGAGATTCCTGCACTGCTCGATAGCATTAGCGATGCCGCCGTTGATAACCGCTTGACCATCGAAACGATTCGGCTGGGCCCTACCCAAGCGCAACCCCATTATGTCGAGCAACCGCTGGATATTCAGGTGCGCGGCGGCTACCACCAATTGGCCCGTTTTAGTGCCGATATCGCCTCGTTGCCGCGCATGGTGACCCAGCACGATTTCAGTTTGCAGCCCGTTGACGATCGTGGTGACACGCTGCGCCTTTCGCTATTGGCGCGCACCTATCGCTACGTTGACGAAAGTGATCAGCCCGACGTTGCGGAGGCTGAAACACCATGAAACAGCTAGCCTCTTGTTTTATGTTAGCGGCCACTGTGTCACTGCTGACGGGCTGTGCGGATGCGGACTTGGCAGGGCTTGAGCGCACCCTGGCGGATATTCGTCGCTCTCCCGGCGGGCAGCCGCCGGTGGTCAGCGTGTCGTTGCCCGAAAGCCCACCGTTGAAGTATTTGCATAGCCAAGAGCGCAGCCCTTTTTTGCCGCCAGAGGCCGTCGCTGATAATAATGTCTCCCGCAGCGATAGCGCCCTGGCCCCTGACCAGCAGCGCGAGCAGGAGCCGTTAGAGCGTTTTCAACTGCAGTCGCTGCGATTAGTCGGTACGCTGCGTATGGGCGGCCGGGAGGTCGCCATGATTGCATCGCCTGATGGCAACATCACCAGCGTCAAAGAGGGTAACTATATGGGCACCGATTACGGCCGTATTGCCGATATCACCGGGCAGGAAGTTCGCGTTACCGAGCGGGTGTTCACCCAGAGCGAAGGTTGGCAGGAGCGCCAGGTGTCGCTGGTCATTAACGAAAACAACGAGTAAGTGGATAATAGCTCATGGCAGTGACAGCTTGGCGACGCATTTTCTTTATGGTGATAGCCGCCCTATTTTCGCTATTGCCCTCATTGGCGGCGGCCTCGGTACTGACCGATATTGAGGTTCAGCCCGCCGAGAACGGTGGCACTCACCTTGACCTGCACTTCACCGGCGGCGTTCCCGAGCTACGCAGCTACCGCCTGGAGTCCCCACCCCGAGTAACGCTGGACTTGGCAGGCACCCAGAGCGGGCTCGCCGATCGCCGCCTGAACGTTAATAACCGCGGCATTGATCAGGTGACCGCCCTGGAAGGTAATGGCCGCACCCGTTTGGTGGTGGCGCTGAGTGAAGCGCGAGAATTTACCTCACAGGTGCTGGATAACCGATGGCGGGTGACGTTTGCAGCCGCACCAGGTAGTAATGCCCCCGCGGCGCCGGATGCACTGGAAGTCGACCAAGGACCGCAGATCGAGGGGATTGATTTTCGTCGTGGCCCGGAAGGTGCCGGCCGCTTGCTGGTTACCTTTGACCGTGAAGGCATAGAGGCAAACGTGCGTGAGGGCAGTGGTGACCAAGTGCTGGTGGAGCTGCGTAATGTCGCTATCCCCGATGCGCTCAATCAGGTCTACGACGTGACCGATTTTGCTACCCCCATTACGCGAATTACTCCCCGGCCAGGGCCCCGCGACACACAGTTAGCGATTGCCACCCAAGGCGCCTACGCGATGATCTCCTCGCAAGATGGCCGCACGCTGACCGTCGAAGTGCAGCCGGTTAAAGACGAACCCGAGCCGTTACCAGGCGCTGAAGAACGCTTCACCGGCGAGCGTTTGAGCCTCAATTTTCAGGATATCGAAGTGCGCTCGGTGCTGGCCACGCTGGCCGAGTTTACCGGGCTAAATTTAGTCGCCAGCGACAGCGTCACGGGGCGGGTAACGCTTAGCTTAAATGATGTCCCCTGGGATCAGGCGTTGGAGCTGATCTTGCAAAGCCAAGGGTTGTCGAGCCGTGAACAGGGCAATGTGATTGTGGTGGCGCCTGCCAGCGAGCTGGCCGATTTAGAGCGCCAGGAGCTAGAGGCGCGTAACCAGCTTGAGACGCTGGCGCCCTTGGTAACCGAGTTTATCGAGATTAAATACGCCCGAGCCGAAGACTTAGCCCAGCTGCTGCGCGGCGGCGACGGCTTTGGGCTACTCACCGAACGCGGGCGTGTCAGCATTGATAACCGCACCAATACGCTGCTGATACAGGATACCGCTGATCAGGTGCGCGATATTGCCCGCACCATTGACCGCCTGGATGTCGCCGTTCGCCAAGTACAGATTGAGGCGCGCATTGTCATCGCCCGCGACACCGCCTCGCGCGAGCTGGGGATTAACTGGGGCATGTCGAGCACCCGCGGCTTTCAAGAGGGAGAAAGCGGCGCTTTCAGCCGCCGCGATATCAACCCCGATGGCATTAATCGCGCGCAGGGCGGCTTAGCCGTAGATTTGGGGGAGTCCACCGGGCCGGGCACCGGCTTTAGCTTTGGCTATTTGTCCGGCGATATCCTGTTGGATCTGGAGCTGCGGGCGCTGGAAAGCGAGGGTAAAAGCCAAACCATTTCACAGCCGCGCATTATTACCGCCAATCAACGGACTGCCAGAATCAGCCAGGGTGAAGAGCGCGCTTTCCAGAGTGTGGATGGCAACGACAACCCGGATACCGAGTTCAAGCAGGCCGAGCTTTCGTTGGAGGTCACCCCGCAAATTACCCCCGACAACCGCATCATTATGGATCTGGTGATTAAAAATGATAGTTTCCGCGAGTCAGAGTTTGGCGGCGAGCCGCCGATAGACACCAATCAAATCGAAACCCAAGTGCTGGTAGATAACGGCCAAACGGTGGTGTTAGGCGGTATTTTGACCACCGAAGAGCTGCGCCAAATGGCCAAAACGCCGCTATTGGGTGATATTCCTTGGCTGGGTAGACTGTTTCGCTATACCGAAGAGAGCAATGAAAAGGTAGAGTTGTTAGTCTTTATTACTCCACGACTCCTTGACGATGGTTTGACGATTCGCTAATGCAGGATTTACCCAATCTATTTCTCATAGGCCCCATGGGGGCTGGCAAAAGCACGATTGGTCGCCTGTTGGCGGCGGAATTGTCGCGCCCCTTTTACGACAGTGACCACGCCATTCAGGATCGCTGCGGGGCCGATATCCCGTGGATTTTCGATGTCGAGGGCGAACAGGGCTTTCGCCTAAGGGAAATTCACATGATCGACGAGTTGACCCAGCTTTCGCCGGTGGTCGTGGCTACCGGCGGCGGAGCGGTGCTGCGCGAAGAGAACCGCCGCGCGTTGCGTGAGCGCGGCACGGTGATCTATCTGCTGACCACCGTTGATCAGCAGCTCAGGCGAACGGCGAAAGATCGTAACCGGCCACTGCTGCAGTGCGCTAATCGCGAACAGGTGCTCTACGACATGTTTGCCCAGCGCGATCCGCTCTATCGCGCCACTTCGGATATTGCCGTGCGTACCGACCGGCGTAGCCCGCGGGCCGTCGTCAATGAAATCGTGCGCCGGGTGCACCGGCTGGTGGACCCGCTAGAGCCTTCGTCCCATAACCAGGTATCGCCATGACCTCTAACGCCAGCGCCACTGCCAGCGCGCGACGCACCCTTAACGTTGCCCTCGATGAGCGCAGCTATCCGATTCATATTGATGCCGGGTTGATGGGGCGGGCCGATTCGTTGACGCCGTACTTGGCTGGCCAGCAAGTCATGGTGGTCACTAACGACACCATCGCGCCGCTGTATCTGGAAAAACTCTGCGCCAGCCTGCCAGCGCACCTCGATGTGCGCACTGTCGTGCTCCCCGATGGCGAACAGTACAAATCCATTGAGCAGGTTAGCCGGATTTGGGATGCACTGCTGGAGGCCGGTTTTAACCGCCGCTGTACCCTCATTGCCCTAGGCGGTGGCGTGATCGGCGACATGGTCGGCTATGCCGCCGCCTCGTATCAGCGCGGCGTGGCGTTTATCCAGGTGCCCACCACGCTGCTTTCCCAGGTGGACTCCTCGGTGGGCGGTAAAACCGGCGTTAACCATCCGCTGGGTAAAAACATGATCGGTGCATTTTGGCAGCCCAAAGCCGTTCTGGTCGACATTGAAACGCTTAAGACCTTGCCGCGTCGTGAACTGTCCGCTGGGCTTGCCGAGGTCATCAAGTATGGCCTAATCCGCGACGAAGGCTTTTTAAGCTGGCTGGAAGCCAATATGGCCGCGCTGCTGAATGTGGAGCCTGAAGTAGTCGCCGAAGCCATTGCGCGCAGTTGCCAAATCAAAGCCGATATCGTCGCCGAAGATGAAACCGAGCAAGGCGTGCGCGCGCTGCTTAACCTGGGGCACACCTTTGGTCACGCCATTGAAGCCCATCAAGGCTACGGCAACTGGCTGCACGGCGAAGCGGTGGGCGCGGGCATGGCCATGGCGGCGACGCTTTCCCAGCGCTTGGGCTGGATCGATGACGCCGCACTCGCGCGTAGTCTGGCAGTCATCGAGAGCGCCGAGCTGCCGTTGGCGGCACCGGCGAATATGACCAGCGATGATTTTTTAGTACGTATGCGGCTGGATAAGAAAAATATCGATACCCGGCTGCGTCTGGTGCTGCTTAACGCCCTGGGCGATGCCTGCGTTAGCGACGCCACGCCCGTGGATGTTCTCCGCACGCTGCTGGACGATTACCCACGCTGCTGAGTAGCCAAACTAAGTAGCAGCGATTCCCTTTCAAAAGTTTCTTCGTCATTCAGCGTGGAACTAACGCTGCCAGCCTGATGGGTAGCTCCCATGGGAGGGAGCTTTAGCGCGCGAATATGTGGGCTCCTGGCATGATGAAGCCAAGGGGGCCCCTGCGGGCACCCTTATCGGGTGCCCGTTAGTCGAACGCTGTTTTCATATAATCCGTATGCCTTATGCGCTATCGGCATGGGCTGAACGGGCTTTATTAGACTAAAGTCTAGAGGTGGTTTGCAGCCGTTGAAATTGCGTTTTATATATTTGCAAGTAATTGAAGTGTATGTGTTTTTTTCTTGAATGAGAATGCAAATACAAGATTTGAAAAGAGTTTTACGGCGGTGTTGGGCACGCGACGATTGCGCAAAGTGGCCACCAATCGCTATGCTGATCGGCCATTTTGTTGTAGCAGCCGATGTGGGTAGTACCCTGTTCAGGGCAGTTTATAAGCACCTAAAAAAAGCAAAACCGCTCTTTATACCATAAGCACGCTGCTTAAAAAATACCTTGACTAGAGGCACGCCCATGAATAGAGGTCTTCACCAGCCTGGCGAGTTTCGCGATAACTGTGGTTTTGGCCTGATTGCCCATATGGAAGGCCAGGCTAGCCACGACTTGCTGAAAACCGCCATAGAATCACTGACCTGCATGACTCACCGGGGCGGTATCGCGGCCGATGGTAAAACCGGCGACGGCTGCGGCTTGCTGCTTAAAATGCCGACCCAATTTATGCAGGCGTTGGCCAAAGAGGCCTTTGATACCGAGCTGGGCGAACGCTTTGCCGTGGGCACGGTGTTTCTGCCCAATGATGACGCCCGCGAAGCGCATGCCCGTGACACCTTGACCCACGAGCTCGAAGCGCGCGGCCTCAATGTGCTTGGCTGGCGCGAGGTGCCTACCGATTCCAGCGTTTGCGGCCCCATGGCAGTCGACTGCCTGCCGCGTATTCGCCAGCTGTTTGTGCAGCCGGGCCTCGGTGAGCATTTCGATGTCGACCTGTTTATGGCCCGCCGCCGTGCCGAACAGGCGCTGCGCGACGAAGCAGACTTCTATGTTGCCTCGCTATCGTCAGAAGTCGTCTCCTATAAAGGCTTGGTGATGCCGGAAGATTTACCGGCGTTCTACCAGGACTTGAACGATCCGCGCCTGGAAACCGCCATTTGCGTGTTCCACCAGCGCTTCTCGACCAATACCGCGCCGCGCTGGCCGCTGGCGCAGCCGTTCCGTCTGCTGGCCCACAACGGTGAGATCAACACCATTGAGGCCAACCGCGGCTGGGCGAACTCGCGCAAGGCCAACTTCGTCAACGAGCGCCTGCCGGATATCGCCGAGCTGGACGAAATCGTCAACACCACCGGCTCCGACTCATCGAGCATGGACAACATGCTGGAAGTGCTGCTGACCGGTGGTATGGAGCTGCACCGCGCGGTGCGTATGATGGTGCCGCCCGCGTGGCAAAACGTGGAAACCATGGACGCCGAGCTGCGCGCCTTCTACGAATATAACTCCATGCACATGGAGCCCTGGGACGGCCCGGCGGGCGTGGTAATGACCGACGGCCGCCAGGCCGTGTGTATGCTGGACCGTAACGGGCTGCGCCCGGCGCGCTGGGTGATTACCAAAAACGGCTATATCACCCTGGCCTCGGAAACGGGCACCTACGGCTACAAGCCGGAAGATGTGGTCGCCAAAGGCCGCGTTGGCCCGGGGCAAATGCTGGCCGTGGACACCCAAACCGGCGAAGTGCTGCACACCGCTGATATCGACGAGCGGCTGAAGTCCGCTTACCCCTATAAGCGTTGGCTTAAGCAGGAGGCTAACTATCTAGAGTCGGCACTCACCGAGTTGGCGCGTTTCCAAACCATGGACGTCGACGCGCTCAACGTGCAGCAGAAGCTGTTCCAGGTGAGCTTTGAAGAGCGCGACCAGGTGCTGCGCCCGCTGGCGGAAAGTGGTCAGGAAGGGGTGGGCTCCATGGGTGACGATACCCCCATGGCGGTGCTCTCCAGCCGCCCGCGCCTGCTGACCGACTTCTTCCGGCAAAAGTTTGCCCAGGTGACCAACCCGGCCATTGATCCGCTGCGCGAAGCGATCGTGATGTCGCTGGAAACCTGTGGTGGTGCCGAGCTTAACGTGTTCAAAGCCACGCCCGAACACGCGCACCGCTTGATTTTGACTACTCCGGTACTGTCGCCGCGTAAGTTTACCGCGCTGGTCAGCCAGGATGACCCCGCTTTTGCCAGCCATACGCTGTCATTGGGCTACGACCCGGAACAGCAGAGCCTGCACCAGGCGCTCAAGGCGCTGTGCCAAGAGGCTGCAAGCCAGGTGCGCGCCGGGAAAGTGATCCTGGTGTTGTCCGATGCCGATTTGACCAAAGGGCTAATTCCCATCCAGGCTGCGCTGGCGGTTGGCGCCGTGCATACCCATCTGGGCCGCTTGGCGCTGCGGCCGAATGCCAATATTGTGATCGAAACCGGCTATGCCCGCGATGCTCACCAAATGGCGGTGCTGTTTGGCGTGGGCGCTACAGCGGTTTATCCGTGGCTCGCCTATCAGGTCATGGCCGATATGCACCGCATCGGCGAGCTGACCGGCAACCCGGCCGATAGCCGCGAGAACTACCGCAAAGGTCTGCAGAAAGGCCTGTTCAAGATCTTGTCGAAAATGGGCATCTCGACGCTGGCCTCTTACCGTGGCTCAATGCTGTTCGAGGCGGTAGGGTTGTCAGATGAAGTCATGGACATGTGTTTTACGGGCATGGCGTCGCGCATTCAAGGCGCTGGCTTTACCGAGCTGCAAATGCAGCAGGCACTGCTGGCCAAGGATGCCTGGATTCCCCGTAAAGGCATCTCTCAGGGCGGTATGTACAAATACGTCCACGGCCACGAGTACCACGCTTACAACCCCGATGTGGTGATGTCGCTGCAGGCCGCGGTGCAAGAGGGCAGCTACGCTAAGTGGAAGAAGTTTGCGCAGCTGGTCAACGAGCGTCCGGTGGCGACCATTCGTGACTTGCTTAAACTCAAGCCAGCGGAAACAGCCTTGCCGCTTGATGAAATAGAGGCCGTTGAAGATTTGCTGCCGCGTTTTGATAGCGCGGGGATGTCGTTGGGCGCGCTATCGCCGGAAGCCCACGAAGCGCTGGCCCAGGCCATGAACGAAGAAGGTGGCCGTTCTAACTCGGGTGAAGGCGGCGAAGACCCGGCCCGCTACGGCACGGTGCGCAGCTCGAAAATCAAGCAGATCGCCTCCGGTCGTTTTGGTGTGACGCCCCATTATCTGGTCAATGCGGAAGTGCTGCAGATTAAAGTCGCCCAGGGCGCCAAGCCCGGCGAAGGGGGCCAGCTGCCCGGCGGCAAAGTCAACGATCTGATTGCTCGGCTGCGCTACGCGGTGCCCGGCGTCACGCTGATTTCACCGCCGCCGCACCACGATATTTACTCGATCGAAGATTTGGCCCAGCTGATTTTTGACCTTAAACAGGTCAATCCCGACGCCCAGGTATCGGTAAAGCTGGTTTCCGAGCCGGGTATTGGCACCATCGCCACCGGTGTTGCCAAGGCCTACGCGGACCTGATCACTGTCTCCGGTTACGACGGCGGCACGGCGGCGAGCCCGCTGACCTCGATCAAGCACGCCGGTTCACCCTGGGAATTGGGGCTGCCCGAAGTGCACCAGGCACTGCGCATTAACGGCCTGCGCGATAAGATTCGTCTGCAGACCGACGGTGGCTTAAAAACCGGCCTGGATGTGGTCAAAGCGGCGATTCTGGGTGCTGAGAGCTTTGGCTTCGGTACCGCGCCGATGGTCGCGCTGGGCTGTAAGTACCTGCGTATCTGCCACCTCAACAACTGCGCCACCGGCGTCGCCACTCAGGATGATTTCCTGCGCGGCGAGCACTTCCGCGGCACTGTGGATATGGTTAAAAACTACTTCCGCTTTATCGCCGAAGAAGTACGCGAGCTGATGGCCATGCTGGGTGTGCGCAAGCTCACCGATTTGATCGGCCGCACCGACCTGCTGGAAGTGCTGGAAGGCGACACGGCTTCCCAGCGCAAGCTCGACTTAACGCCGCTGCTGGCCAATGATTCTGTGCCTAAAGATGCGCCGCAGTTCTGTAAGGTCAGCCGTAACGTGCCTCACGACCCGGGCGCCAAGAACCAGGAAGTGTTGGCGGCATTGAAAGACGCTATTGAAAACCAGTCGGGTGGTGAGTTTGACTTCACCATCACCAACTGTGACCGCAGTGTAGCGGCGTTGACGTCCGGCGCGATTGCCAAGCGCTACGGTGAAGAAGGCTTGGAAAACGCGCCGATCACCGCCCGCTTTACCGGGGTGGCGGGGCAAAGCTTCGGGGTGTGGAACGCGCGTGGCCTGAACCTGTATCTCGAAGGCGACGCCAACGACTATGTGGGTAAAGGCATGAACGGCGGCAGTATCGTGATTGTGCCGCCCAAAGTCAGTCAGTTCGAGAGCCATAAAACCGCGATTGTCGGCAATACCTGCCTATATGGCGCCACCGGCGGGACGCTGTTTGCGGCGGGTACCGCGGGTGAGCGTTTCGCGGTACGTAACTCCGGCGCCACGGCGGTGATCGAAGGCGCAGGCGACCACTGCTGCGAGTATATGACCGGCGGCCTGGTTTGTGTGCTGGGCGAGACCGGGATCAACTTCGGTGCGGGCATGACCGGTGGCTTTGCCTATGTATTGGATGAAGAGCGTACCTTCGTGGACAAGTACAACCATGAGCTGGTCGAAATTCATCGCATCAACACCGAGATCATGGAGGCGTATCGTCGCCACCTGCGTGAAATGATCGAAGCCTATGTGGCCGCGACGGGGTCTGCACGCGGGGCGGCAATTTTGGAAGACTTCAGCGACTATGCGCGGCATTTCTGGCTGGTAAAGCCAAAGGCGGCAAGTTTGGGCAGTTTGCTGGATCAATCCCGGCGTCAGCCGGAATAACCCGCTTGTGCCCATTACGCTGACAGGAGAAAGTACATGGCCAACCGTTTAAATAATGATTTTCAGTTTATCGATGTGGGTCGTAAAGACCCGCAGAAGAAAGATGCGCATACCCGTGCTAAAGAGTTTGCGGAAATTTACGAGCCTTACAAGCCCACTGATGCAGCCAGTCAGGCGCATCGCTGCCTGCATTGCGGAAATCCGTACTGCGAGTGGAAGTGCCCGGTGCACAACTACATTCCTAACTGGCTTCAGCTGGTGGTGGAAGGCAATATTATTGAAGCCGCTGAGATGTCGCACAAAACCAACTCGCTGCCCGAGGTGTGTGGCCGTGTCTGCCCCCAGGATCGGCTTTGCGAGGGCGACTGCACCCTGAATGACGGCTTTGGCGCGGTGACCATCGGTTCGATAGAGAAATACATCACCGATACGGCGTTTGCCATGGGCTGGCGTCCGGATATGTCCCATGTCGCCTGGACCGACAAAAAAGTCGCCATCATTGGCGCGGGCCCGGCCGGCTTAGGCTGTGCCGATATCCTGGCGCGCAACGGCGTTAAGCCGGTGGTGTTTGATAAGTACCCTGAAATTGGCGGCCTGCTGACCTTTGGTATCCCCGAGTTCAAGCTGGAAAAGAGCGTGATGGAGCGCCGCCGGGCGGTATTTGAGGAGATGGGCGTCGAGTTTCGCCTGAATACCGAAATCGGCACCGATATCGAGTTTGATACCTTGATGCAGGAGTACGACGCGGTCTTTCTGGGCATGGGCACTTATAAGTACATGGAAGGCGGCTTTCCTGGTGAAGATTTGCCGGGTGTCTACAAAGCCCTCGATTTCCTGATTGCCAACGTCAACCGCTGCCTGGGCTTCGAGAAAGACCCCAGCGACTATATCTCTATGGAAGGTAGGCGCGTGGTCGTGCTAGGCGGCGGCGATACCGCAATGGACTGCAACCGTACCTCGATTCGCCAAAATGCCACCAGCGTGACCTGCGCCTACCGTCGTGACGAAGGCAACATGCCGGGCTCGCGTAAAGAAGTCGCCAATGCCCGGGAAGAGGGCGTGGAGTTTCTGTTCAACCGCCAGCCGGTCGCGGTGGTGGGCGAAGAGAAGGTCGAAGGCGTGAAGGTGGTGCGCACGCGCTTGGGTGAACCGGACGAAAACGGCCGTCAGCGCCCAGAAGTGGTGCCCGGTTCTGAAGAGATCATTGCGGCGGACGCCGTGGTGATCGCCTTCGGCTTTCAGGCCAGCCCCGCCCCCTGGTTCGACCCTTCCAACATTCAGGTGGATGAGCGCGACCGCGTGAAAGCCCCGGAGCATGGCCAATACGCCTTCCAAACCAGCAACGAAAAAATCTTTGCCGGTGGCGATATGGTGCGCGGCTCTGATCTGGTGGTCACGGCGATTTATGAAGGCCGTCAAGCGGCGGAAGGGATGTTGGATTACCTGGGCGTTTAAATTAGAACAACGGGGTGCCTCCGGCACCCTTCGCCGAAGTGTCGGACCAACGCTGAAGCGCCCTCCCACAATAGTCCTGAGGCTGATGAGACTCAGGTTGTGCTTGCTGCCCTTGTGGGAGGGAGCTTCAGCTCGCGATTGACCTTCTTTGCAGATTAACCAATCGAAGAGTAGTTCAAATTGAGCCTTAGGTCGTAATCTGCTAGTCTGTCGACCCATCCTGGCGTGGCTTTCTGCCGTGCCTTCTGATCACGTTTCGACAGGTTATCCATGACACGATATATCTTCGTGACCGGCGGCGTTGTGTCTTCTCTCGGGAAGGGCATCGCTTCCGCCTCGCTTGCGGCGATTTTAGAGGCCCGCGGCCTTAAGGTCACCATGCTCAAGCTCGACCCGTACATCAATGTGGACCCGGGCACTATGAGCCCCTTCCAGCACGGTGAGGTGTTCGTCACAGAAGATGGTGCCGAAACCGACCTTGACCTCGGGCATTACGAGCGCTTCATTCGCACCAAAATGACCCAGCGCAACAACTTCACAACCGGCCGTGTTTACGAAAACGTGCTGCGTAAAGAGCGCCGTGGCGACTATTTAGGCGGCACCGTTCAGGTGATTCCGCATATTACCGACGAGATTAAAGAACGCGTTTACGCCGGTGGCGAAGGCTTTGACGTCGCGCTGGTCGAAATTGGCGGCACGGTGGGTGACATCGAATCGCTGCCGTTTCTGGAGTCGATTCGGCAAATCCGTAGCGAACAGGGCGCCAACCGCGCGCTGTTTATGCACCTGACCCTGGTGCCCTACATCAAAACCGCCGGTGAGACCAAAACCAAACCGACCCAGCACAGCGTGAAAGAGCTGCGCTCTATCGGTATCCAGCCGGATATTCTGATTTGCCGCAGCGAAGTTGAGTTGGAAGAGAGCGAGCGCCGCAAAATCGCCCTGTTCACCAACGTCGAAGAGCGCGCGGTAGTGCCTCTTCAGGATGCCGATACCATTTATCGCATTCCGCTGATGCTGCATGAGCACGGCCTGGACGAAATTGTCTGCGATAAGCTGCGCCTGGAAGCCCCCGAAGCGGATTTGTCTGAGTGGGTGAAGGTGCTGGACGCTAAGCTTAATCCGCTCAAATCGGTCAGCATCGCCATGGTGGGTAAATACATGGAGCTGCTGGATGCCTACAAGTCGCTCAATGAAGCGCTGATTCACGCCGGTATTCAAGGGCGTATCAAGGTCAACGTCGACTATATTGATTCCGAGGATATCGAGCACCACGGCACCGAGCGGCTGGCGGGCAAAGACGCCATTCTGGTCCCCGGCGGGTTTGGCGAACGCGGCGTCGAGGGCAAGATTATGACCGCCCAGTTTGCGCGTGAAAATAACGTACCGTACCTGGGTATTTGCCTAGGCATGCAGGTGGCCGTGATTGAGTTTGCCCGCAACGTAGCGGGTTGGAAAGACGCTAATTCCACCGAGTTCAGCCGCGATACCCAGCATCCGGTGGTAGGGCTGATTACGGAGTGGCTGAACCCAGAAGGCAAAATCGAGCTGCGCAATGCGGCGTCTGATCTAGGTGGCACCATGCGCTTGGGCGGCCAGATTTGTCATTTGGCGTCGGGCACAAAAGCCCGTAACGCCTATGGTTCCGATGAGATTGTCGAACGCCATCGTCACCGCTTTGAGGTGAACAACCAGTTTATCGATGAGCTTGAAAAAGCCGGGCTGGTGGTCTCAGGCAAGAGCGTCGACCAATCGTTAGTCGAAGTTATTGAGCTTGCCGATCACCCTTGGTACGTGGCTTGCCAGTTCCACCCGGAGTTCACCTCCACGCCGCGGGATGGTCATCCGCTGTTCTCGGGCTTTGTGAACGCCGCGTTAGAAAACAAAACAGCGCGTAGTCGCGCCCACGCACATTCTCAGGAATAAGGGAGCGCGCCGCCCATGCCTTCTCAAAACCGCTCTTTGAATGAAGCTCAAGAGCGTCATATTAACGTTGCCGGCTTAACCGCCGGTAATTCCTTGCCGCTGATGCTGTTAGGCGGCATGAACGTGCTGGAGTCGGCCGAGCTTGCCGACGAGGTCGCCCACGCTTACGTCACGGCGACCCAGAAATTGGGCATGTCCTACGTTTTTAAGGCCAGCTTTGATAAAGCCAACCGCAGCTCGATTCACTCCTACCGTGGCCCGGGTATTGAGAAAGGGCTGCAGATATTGGCCGATATCAAAGCCCGCTACAACGTGCCTATCATTACCGATGTGCACGAACCCTGGCAGGCCCAGGCGGCCGCAGAAGTGGCTGATATTATCCAGCTGCCGGCGTTTCTGGCCCGCCAAACCGATTTAGTGGTCGCCATGGCCAAAACCGGTGCGGTGATCAATATCAAAAAGCCGCAGTTTTTGGCGCCCCATGAAATGCGCCATATTCTGAGCAAGTTTCAGGAAGCGGGTAACGACCAGTTGATGCTCTGCGAGCGCGGTTCAAGCTTTGGGTATAACAACCTGGTTGTGGATATGCTCGGCTTTGGCGATATGAAGCAAACCGGCTACCCGGTGTTTTTCGACGTGACTCACGCGCTTCAGCGCCCCGGTGGGCGGGCGGACAGCGCTGACGGTCGTCGTGCTCAGGTGGCGGAGCTAGCGCGGGCCGGGGTGGCGGTTGGCCTTGCAGGGCTGTTTTTAGAAGCCCATCCTGACCCTGATAACGCTAAATGTGACGGCCCTTGCGCACTCCCCCTGGATCAGCTCGAACCGTTCTTAACGCAGCTGGTACAGCTGGACGCGCTGGTCAAAGGGTTTGAACCGCTGGCGATTCGCTAGACTTGTTTTTACGAAACTTGTTTTTACTAAGCTAAGCTTGGCTCATATAGTTGGCTAATCAGGGCGTTATATTAATAATTGTATTTAACCTACCGTAAAGGAAACTGCCATGACCAAAATTGTTGCTATCAGTGCGTTGGAAGTGCTGGATTCGCGTGGTAACCCCACCGTGCAGGCGCACGTACGCCTTGCCAGTGGCGCCGTTGGCGAAGCCTGCGCGCCTAGCGGTGCCTCTACCGGTTCTCGGGAAGCGTTAGAGCTGCGCGACGGCGATAAGTCGCGTTATCTGGGTAAAGGCGTGCTGAAGGCAGTCGATGCGGTCAATGGCAAAATTCGGGATGCGCTGCTGGGCATGGATGCGCGTGACCAGCGCGGCCTGGACGATGCCATGCTAGCGCTGGACGGTACCGAGAACAAAGCCAACCTGGGCGCTAACGCGATTCTGGCGGTTTCCCTGGCAGCGGCTAAAGCCGCCGCTAATGCGAAAGACGTGCCGCTGTACGCGCACATTGCCGAGCTCTACGGTCAACCTGGCCAGTACAGCATGCCGGTACCGATGATGAATATCATCAACGGCGGCGAACACGCGGATAACAACGTCGATATCCAAGAATTTATGATTCAGCCGGTGGGCGCGCCCAACTTCCGCGAAGGGCTGCGGATGGGCGCGGAAATTTTCCACACGCTGAAAAAAGTACTCTCGGCGAAGGGGCTTTCCACCTCCGTTGGCGACGAGGGCGGCTTTGCGCCCAACCTGGCGTCTAACGCCGATGCACTGGCGGTGATTAAGCAAGCCGTGGCAGATGCCGGCTATAACCTGGGCAAGGACGTTACCCTGGCGCTGGACTGTGCATCATCCGAATTCTATAAAGATGGCCAGTACAACCTTGCCGGTGAAGGCAAAAGTTACGATGCCCAAGGCTTTACCGATTACCTGGCAGGCCTTTGCGCCGACTACCCGATTGTGTCGATTGAAGACGGCATGGATGAGTCTGATTGGGCGGGCTGGAAGGCGTTGACCGACAAGCTGGGCGATAAAGTACAGCTAGTGGGCGATGACCTCTTTGTTACCAATACCAAGATTCTCAAGCGTGGTATTGATGAGCAGATCGGTAATTCGATCTTGATCAAGTTCAACCAGATCGGTTCGCTCTCTGAAACCTTGGATGCCATTAAGATGGCACAGGACGCCGGGTTTACGGCGGTCATTTCGCATCGCTCCGGTGAAACCGAAGATACCACCATTGCCGATTTGGCGGTGGCTACCTGCGCCGGGCAGATCAAGACGGGGTCGCTATGCCGCTCTGATCGCGTTGCCAAGTATAACCGCTTGCTGGTGATTGAGGCCGAGCTTGAGAACGTTACTTACCCAGGCTTGAAAGCCATTAAAGGGCAGTAAACGCCAATATCGAGCGGGTTTTTCGCGGCTGCTTGTAAGAGATGTCTCAAAAATTTGTAAGAGATATCTTACAAATGCCGACGAAATCCGCTCGATTGGGGCTAAAAAATGCCTCATTTTGTGCTAATTTAAATTTAAGCTATTGTTTTTGAAGTTATTTTTTAAATAAGGCGAGTCGTTAAGACTCGCCTTATTGCGTTGTGGCTTTGTTGAGAAGCCGCCGTGATCTGCCACAATAGGCACAGGACAAGGGGAGGCAGGGATGCTTTAGGCAGAATGCAGTGGGGTGCAAGATCGGATACGCCGGGTAATACAGTGAAGTAGGTTCTGGCAGGGACGTTATCCGAGGAGGTTGACACAGGGAGTGGTCAGAGGAAGTGCTTGGAGCGGGCGGCCCACAGGGCCGCCTTTTTTTGTCTGGGGGTTCAGGTCGGAAACCACTAAGCCAGCTATCTGTTGTGGGAGGCCGCTTCAGCGTGGTCCGACACTTCGGTGGTCCGACACTTCGGTGGTCCGACACCTCGGCGAAAGGTGCCGCAGGCACCCCCTTGGCTTCTTCATGCTAGTAGCCCAAACATTCGCGAGCTGAAGCTCCCTCCCACGGGAGTCATTATCATGCTGGCAGAATTATGAATTCCACACTGGGTGACGAAGAGCCTTAAATCGTTAGGGCACTTAGCGCTCTAGTTTCTCAAGCTTACCCGGCTTGCCATCCCACTCTTCGGCATCAGGCAGTGGGTCTTTTCTTTCGGCAATGTTGGGCCATACTTCGGCCATTTCGGCGTTAATTTCAATAAAGGCCTCCTGCCCATCGGGCAGCTCGTCTTCGGAGAATATCGCCTCGGCGGGGCACTCGGGCTCGCACAGCGCGCAGTCGATACACTCGTCCGGATGAATAACCAGGAAGTTCGGGCCCTCGTAAAAACAGTCGACCGGGCAGACTTCCACACAGTCGGTGTATTTGCACTGGATGCAGTTCTCGGTAACGACAAACGTCATCTTGCTATCCCTCTTGCAGGGCCGGGACACACCCGGCCATGGTCAATCGTGAATGGTTATAAATCAGCCGTTTTTTATAAGCTAAAAGTTTGAGCGACATTCTAGAGGTGCGCTTACCCGGCGGCAAGCGCCATATGGTTTCAGAGCTATCTCTGTTGGTAGCAATGCCAGTACAGGTTTCCGCGAGGGCGCTGTAAACCCATCCCTGGGCGCTACTTTTTCCATCTGACCGCCACGGATGGCGGAAATGCCGGCATTGTCGGGAATATTTTCCGGCCTTGGAAAAAGACCCTCGCTCCAACCTGCACTGGCACTAGAAACTCACTGATGGTCTTCCAAGTTAGATCAGGTCTCGCCACTGATACAACAGTGACAGCGCTTCCCGCGGCGATAAACCATCTACATCGACGTTTTCCAGCGCCTCGACCACTGGGTGCGGCGCGGCGGCGAACAGGTCGTTCTGCTGCGGCGTGGTGCGCGGCGCTTGCGCCGTGTTGTCCACATCACGCTGCTCCAGGCTCATCAGCTTTTCACGGGCGCGTTTGATCACATGATTCGGCACGCCCGCCAGTTGCGCCACCTGCAAGCCGTAGCTCTGGCTGGCCGGGCCCGCTTCAATGCGGTGCATGAACACAATGCTGTCGCCATGCTCGGTGGCCGTTAAATGAATATTGGCCACGCCCTCGGTATGCTCAGGCAAGGCGGTCATTTCAAAGTAGTGGGTGGCAAATAGCGTGAGGGCTCGGTTTTTAGCCAGATGCTCAGCGCTAGCCCAGGCCAGCGATAAACCGTCAAAGGTGCTGGTGCCGCGGCCAATCTCATCCATCAGGATCAGGCTTTGCGGGGTGGCGTTGTGCAGAATATTGGCGGTTTCGGTCATTTCCACCATAAAGGTAGAGCGGCCGCCAGCCAAGTCATCCGATGAGCCAATACGGGTGAATATTCGATCCAGCGGACCGATCTCGGCTGTATCGGCGGGCACGAAGCTGCCGCAGTGGGCCAGCAGGGCGATGAGCGCCGTCTGACGCATATAGGTCGATTTACCGCCCATATTGGGCCCGGTAATAATCAACATATGCTGGTCAGGATTGAGCGTTACATCGTTGGGCACAAAGGGCGTGTCGCTGACCTGCTCGACCACCGGGTGTCTACCCGCGTCAATTTGAATACCCGTGGTTTGGCTTAACGTTGGGCGCACCCAGTTCAGCGCCTCGGCGCGTTCGGCAAAGGTGCACAGCACGTCCAGCTCCGCCAGGGCTTGCGAGGTGCCTTGCAGCGCGTGAAGGCTATCGTTCAGCTCGCCCAGCAGGCGATCATAGAGCCATTTCTCACGGGTTAACGCGCGGGATTTAGCCGATAGCGCCTTATCTTCAAACTCTTTGAGTTCGGGAATAATAAACCGCTCGGCATTTTTAAGCGTTTGGCGGCGAATATAGTCAGCGGGCGCTTGCTGGGCCTGGGCGCGGGGCAGCTCGATAAAGTAGCCGTGTACCCGGTTGTAGCCAACTTTTAGATGGGCCAACCCGGTGCGTTCGCGCTCGCGGGTTTCCAGCTTGATCAAGTAGTCGCCAGCGTTCTCGGCCATGCCGCGGTGTTCGTCGAGCTCAGCGTCAAAGCCATCGGCAATCACCCCGCCATCGCGGATCACCACCGGCGGGTTTTCGACCAGCGCGCGGCTGAGCATATCGGCCATTTCCGGGTAGGGGCGAACATGCGAGCGCAGGCTGTCCAGGGCGCTGCCGCGTTCTACCTCGCTGAGCTGTTGCTCTAGCTCCGGAAGGGTCACCAGCGCATCGCGCAGGCGGGCCAAGTCGCGGGGGCGGGCGCTATACAGCGCCACACGGGCGAGAATGCGCTCCACGTCGCCTACGTCGCTCAATGTTTCACGTAGCGGCATAAAAGCCGCTTCCAAGCTTAACAGCGCCACGCCTGCATGGCGGGCCTGGACAACATCGCGCTGGCGTAGCGGGCGGTTGAGCCAGCGCTTGAGAAGCCGTGAGCCCATGGCCGTGGTGCAGGTGTCCAGCACGCTAGCCAGGGTATTGTCAGTACTGCCGCCAAGGTTGATATCGATTTCCAGATTGCGGCGGCTGGCGGCATCGATGACCACCGCATCGTCGCGGTTCTCGACGCTGATCGCGGTAACGTGGGGCAGGCGCGAGCGCTGGGTATCGCGGGCGTAGTCTATCAACACGCCAGCGGCCATCAGCGCAGTGGTTAAATGCGCGCAGCCAAAACCGCGTAAATCCTGGACTTCAAACTGGTCGCAGAGGCTGCGGGTAGCGCTTTCCAAATCAAACAGCCACTCCCCCTGGCGGCGCAGGCTGCGTTTTTGCGACCAGGCATCGGGAAGCGTTAGGCTTTCAGGCACCAGCAGTTCAGCGGGGGAGAGGCGAGTCAGCTCGGCCAGCATCTCTGCTTCGCTCTCCACCTCCAACACGTTGAAGCGGCCGCTGGAGAGCTCCAGCCAGGCAAGGCCCCAGCTGTTTTTTCCAGGCGCAACAGAGACCAGCACATTGTCGCGACGCGCATCGAGCAGCGCTTCATCGTGGAGCGTGCCGGGGGTGACAATGCGCACCACTTGGCGGTCAACGGGGCCTTTACTGGTGGCCGGGTCGCCAATCTGCTCACAAATAGCCACCGACTCGCCGCCGGCGACCAGACGTGCCAAATAGCCCTCGGCACTGTGATAGGGTACACCTGCCATGGGGATCGGTTTGCCACCCGATTGCCCGCGCTGGGTCAGGGTGATATCCAGCAGCGCGGCGGCGCGCTTGGCGTCGTCGAAAAACAGCTCGTAAAAATCCCCCATGCGGTAAAACAGCAGTACCTCGGGGTGTTCGCGTTTGATCTTTAAATATTGCGTGATCATTGGCGTGTTGGCGGGAATAGCCTGTGACATGGGCATCCTGATTAAGCGTAGCGCAAGCCATCTCGGCTTACGGCATGTTCTTTGCGCGGTTTCTGTGAGCCAGTGCGTTAAGAAAGCTCGTTGAGAAAGCTAAACGCGCTATTCTACGCTGAACAGACGACTTACTTGAAGGAGCGACGACAGTGCCCAGCGAAGCTAGCTTGAAAAATCTTGATTTAACCCAGTTGGCACAGCGGCTGGGGCAGCTTTGTCAGCAGTTGGGTGTGGAAGTGACCGCCGCTGAATCATGCACCGGCGGCGGCATTGCCAGTGCGATTACCGCTGTTGCAGGTAGCTCTGCTTATTTTACGACCGGCTATGTGACCTACGCGAATGCGGCTAAAACGCGCTTATTGGGAGTGCCTGAAGCCACGCTGGCTGAACACGGCGCGGTAAGTGAAGCGGTGGTTAACGCCATGGCGACAGGCGCCTGCCGGGAAAGCGGTGCCGATCTGGCCGTTGCCGTTAGTGGTGTCGCCGGACCGGATGGCGGTAGCGAAGCGAAACCGGTCGGCACGGTATGGCTTGCATGGGGCAATGCCGAAAGCCAGCAGGTAAAGTGCTTTCATTTCCCTGGTGATCGTCAGGCCGTGCGTGAGCAAGCCGTACGGGAGGGGCTGGTAGGGCTGGTGGCCCACTTGAGGGACCAGGCCCAAAACAGTGAAAAGAAATAATCGTTAAATATGCTGGCGAGGATTTGTTTAGTCGCCAATCTTTGGCATACTACTGGCTAATTATACAGCTTGTTATGAGGAATCTCTGAATGGCTCAGGATGACAACCGCACCAAAGCGCTAAACGCTGCACTCACCCAAATCGACCGTCAGTTCGGCAAGGGCACCGTCATGCGTCTAGGCGACGCGCCGCGTGTGGTCATGCCGTCGGTTTCCACCGGCTCGCTGGGTCTGGATATCGCCCTTGGCATCGGTGGTTTGCCGTATGGTCGTGTGGCGGAAATTTTTGGCCCGGAGTCCTCGGGTAAGACAACGCTGACCCTTTCGGTGATTGCGCAAGCGCAAAAGCAAGGCAAAGTGTGTGCCTTCGTCGATGCGGAGCATGCCCTTGACCCCAGCTATGCCGAAAAACTTGGCGTCAACCTGGATGACCTGCTGATTTCCCAGCCGGACACTGGCGAGCAGGCGTTAGAAGTTACCGATATGCTGGTACGCTCCGGCGGCGTTGACATCATTGTCATTGACTCGGTGGCGGCACTGACCCCGCGGGCTGAGATCGAAGGCGAGATGGGTGACACCCACGTTGGCCTGCAGGCGCGCCTGATGTCGCAAGCCTTGCGTAAAATCAGCGGTAATATCAAAAATGCCAATTGCCTGGTGATCTTCATCAACCAGATTCGCATGAAGATCGGCGTGATGTTTGGTAGCCCCGAAACCACCACCGGGGGTAACGCGCTTAAGTTCTACGCCAGCGTGCGCCTGGATATTCGCCGTACGGGGTCGGTGAAGGTCGGCGATGAAGTCACCGGTAATGAAACCCGCGTGAAAGTGGTTAAAAACAAGGTGGCACCGCCGTTCCGTCAGGCCGAGTTCCAGATTCTTTACGGCAAAGGCATTTACCATGCCGGTGAAGTCGTTGACCTGGGCGTGCAGCGCAATCTCGTCGATAAAGCCGGCGCCTGGTACAGCTACAAGGGTAAGAAAATCGGCCAGGGTAAAGCGAACGCCGCCCAGTATCTGGAAGAGCACCCTGACATTATGGTCGAGATCGAAACCCAGATTCGTGAGCAGCTCCTGGCCAAGCCCGATCCCAAAAAGGAGAAGGCAGAAGAAGCGCCTACAAAAGCAGCGGCGGAAGCGGATACGGGTGACGACGATCTGCTCTAAGACGATCTGATGGCCTTTACCTCGCAACGCGATGCCTCGCCCCGTGATATCGCTATTGGCTTACTGGCTCGGCGCGAATATTCCCGCGCCGAACTGGCCCAGCGGTTGAAGAAAAAAGCCTTCGATGAGGCGGCGATCGATGACTGTCTGGATACGCTGATTGAGCAAGGGCTGCAGTCTGACGCGCGGTTTGCGGCGGTTTTCGTACGCTCACGCATGTTGCGCGGCCAGGGTGTCATTCGTATTAAAGGCGAGCTGCGCCAGCGCGGCGTCGATCAAGACACGCTCAGTGCTGCCTTCGAAGCGGTGGAGGAGAGCGAAAACGTCGACTGGTTTGAGCTGGCCCGTGAAACCCTGGCGCGGCGCTTTGACAGCCCCGGCGAGACCCCCAAAGAGCGCGCCAGGCGCGAGCGTTTTCTGGTCAACCGTGGTTTCGATTTTGAGCAAATCCGCTATGCGCTTTCCTGCCTGTAAAGCGTTTTCTAGCGCCTGTTAAACCGCCCCTCTTACATTTCTTATAGCGCTCTAATACGCTTGTTCACTTCGTTGTTCCCATGGCTGTTTGCCTGTCTGCCACTAAGTGCGGCTTTAGTCGTTTGATAACTGCGCTATAATGGCTGCTTTGCGACCCCCTTAGGGTAGCGTCGACAGCGCCCTGGGACATCACGCTTTATTGTTACGGATACCCTATGAAAAGCGCAGAGATCAGACAGGCCTTTCTCACCTTCTTCGCCGAGCAGGGGCATACGATTGTACCCACCGGCTCTTTAGTGCCGGGCAACGACCCGACGCTGCTGTTTACCAATGCTGGCATGGTGCCGTTTAAAGATGTGTTTCTGGGTCTCGACCCGCGCCCTTACGTGCGCGCCACGTCTGCGCAGCGCTGCGTACGCGCGGGCGGCAAGCATAATGACTTAGATAACGTGGGCTACACCGCGCGCCACCACACCTTCTTTGAAATGCTGGGTAACTTCAGTTTTGGCGACTACTTCAAGCGCGATGCCATTCGCTTTGCCTGGGTGTTTTTGACCGAAACGTTAGGGTTGCCCAAAGATAAATTGTGGGTCACGGTCCATACCAGCGATGACGAAGCTGAGCGTATCTGGAAAGACGAGATTGGTATCGACCCTGAGCGTTTCTCCAAGCTGGGTGAAGACAACTTCTGGCAGATGGGCGACACCGGCCCCTGCGGCCCCAGCTCGGAAATCTTCTTTGATCACGGCCCTGAGGTATGGGGTGGCCCGCCGGGAAGCCCAGAAGAAGATGGTGATCGCTACATCGAAATCTGGAACCTGGTGTTCATGCAGTTTGATCGCGATGCTGCAGGCACGCTCAATCCGCTGCCCAAGCCCTCCATCGATACCGGCATGGGCCTGGAGCGGGTCGCCGCCGTGATGCAGGGTGTGCACTCCAACTATCAGATCGACCTGTTCCAGAACCTGCTGCGCGCTGCGGCTAAAGCCACCGGCCACCCCGATACGGCCACGCCCTCGCTTCGCGTGATTGCCGACCACATTCGCTCCTGCGCCTTCCTGATTGCCGACGGCGTGATGCCCTCTAATGAGGGGCGCGGCTACGTGCTGCGGCGGATTATTCGCCGCGCGATTCGGCATGGCCACAAGCTGGGCGCGGTAGAGCCGTTCTTCCACAAGCTGGTTGACGCGCTGGACGCTGAAATGGGCGACGCCTACCCAGAGCTGCGCGAAGCCAGTGAGCAAATCGTGCGCATATTGTTGAAAGAAGAAGAGCAGTTCGCGCGCACTCTGGATCATGGCATGGGGCTGTTGAACGCGGCCCTGGCCGAGCTGGATGGCAAGGTGCTGCCGGGCGAAACCGTGTTTAAGCTTTACGACACCTACGGCTTTCCCTTCGACCTCACCGCCGATGTCTGCCGCGAACGCGGCGTTACTCTGGACGAAGAGGGCTTTCAGCAGGCGTTGGAGGCCCAGCGTGAGCGCGCCCGGGCGGCCAGCCAGTTCGGCGCCGACTACAGCGCTTCGATTGAGTTGGAGGGCGAGACGGCCTTCACAGGCTACGACCGCCTGGAAGATCAGGCCAAGGTGACGGCGCTGGTCGACAGCGAAGGTAACGCATTGGCCGCGCTGGAAGCGGGTCAGAAGGGCGTCGTGGTACTCGACCGCACGCCATTTTACGGTGAGTCTGGCGGGCAGGTGGGCGATACCGGCTACCTGTATGTTGACGGCGGGCGCTTCCAGGTAACGGATACCCAAAAGCAGCGCGGTCATCACCTTCACCAGGGCATCATGGTCGAAGGTTCGCTAAGCGTCGGTGCCAGCGTTCGTGGCGAGGTGGATGCCAGCCTGCGCGCCGCCACCATCCGCAATCACTCGGCGACTCATCTACTGCACAAAGCGCTGCGCATGGTGCTGGGTGATCACGTGCAGCAGAAAGGCTCGCTGGTTAACGCCGAGCGCCTGCGCTTTGACTTTAGCCACTTCGAACCGATGACCGCCGAGCAACTTGCAGAAGTCGAGCGGCTGGTCAACGAGCAGATTTTGGCTAACGCGCCGACCAAGACCGAGCAGATGAGCCTGGATCAAGCCAAGGCCAAAGGGGCGGCGGCGCTGTTTGAAGCCAAATACGCCGACAACGTACGCGTGCTGACCATTGGCGCGGATGACTTCTCTATCGAGCTGTGTGGTGGCACTCACGTGGCGCGCAGCGGCGATATTGGCTGCTGCCACGTGATGAGCGAAGTGGGTATTGCCTCCGGTGTGCGTCGTATCGAAGCGGTTACCGGCGAAAATGCATTGACCTACTTCCGCGAGCAGGAAGCACGCCTTGAACGCTTGGGCGAGCGTTTGAAGACCAAGCCTGAGCAGGTCGAGGCGCGGGTAGAGTCGCTGGTTGAGCGCAACCGCAGCCTGGAAAAAGAGCTTGAGCAGTTGAAGGCCAAGCTGGCTAGCGCGGCGGGTAGCGACATGCTCAGCCAGGTAACAGAGGTCAACGGCGTTAAACTACTGGCGACCCAGCTAGACGGCGTATCGGGCAAAGACTTACGCGGCATTCTTGATCAGCTCAAGAACAAGCTCGGCTCCGGGGTGATTATCCTCGGCGTTACCGACCCGGCGGCGGGCAAGGTCAGCCTAATTGCTGGGGTCACCCAAGACCTGGTCGGCCGTGTGAAAGCCGGCGAGTTAGTCAACCATGTGGCCTCTCAGGTAGGCGGTAAGGGCGGCGGTCGCCCCGACATGGCCCAGGCGGGGGGGAGTCAACCCGACGCCTTGCCGGATGCGTTGAAGAGCGTGCCGGCATGGTTGGAAAACGTACTTAGCTAAACCGCAAGGCTGGTGGCATTATTGTCACCGGCCTTATTTGTTTAGGAGACCTCTGATTAACTATTGCGCTTATGACGTTAATCAAAGGTTCCTGGAACGCAATGTAATGACACCCTTCATTCCCGAACGCATAGGAAAAACGGCATATGGCACTATACGTACAGAAGTTCGGCGGCACTTCGGTGGGCTCTGTCGAGCGTATCAAGGCCGTGGCGGAAAAGGTTAAGGGCTTCCGCGACCGAGGCCATCAGGTGGTGGTGGTGGTTTCCGCCATGAGCGGCGAAACCAACCGTCTGACGGACATGGCGCAGGCGCTGAACGAAGACCCTGCGCCGCGCGAAATGGACATGCTGCTGTCCACCGGTGAGCAGGTGACTATTTCACTGCTCGCCATGGCGCTGCAGCAAATCGGTGTGCCAGCCACGTCGCACACTGGCGCCCAGGTTGGCATTCATACCGATAGCGCCTATACCAAGGCGCGTATACAGCGCATTGAAACCGATGACCTGAAGGCTGATCTAGAAGCCGGCCAAGTGGTGGTCGTCGCCGGTTTCCAGGGCGTTGATGAAGACGGCAATATTACCACCTTGGGGCGCGGCGGTTCCGACACCACCGGGGTCGCTTTGGCTGCGGCGTTAGGTGCCGATGAATGTCAGATTTACACCGATGTGGATGGCGTCTACACCACTGACCCCCGCGTATGCACCAAAGCCCGGCGCTTAACGAGCATTACCGTGGAGGAGATGCTGGAGCTGGCAAGCTTAGGCTCTAAAGTGCTGCAGATTCGTGCGGTAGAGTTTGCCGGAAAATACAACGTGCCCCTGCGGGTGCTGTCGAGCTTTGAAGACGGCCCCGGTACCCTAATTATTGCGGAAGCAGACCAAGACGAGGACACCATGGAAGAACCACTGATCTCCGGTATCGCTTTTACTAAAAATGAAGCAAAATTAACCCTGCTTAACACGCCTGACGTGCCAGGCGTGGCGTCGCGTATTCTTGGCCCGATTGCCGATGCCAATATCGAAGTTGATATGATCGTACAGAACGTGGCGCCCGCTGGGGACTATACCGATTTCACCTTTACAGTCGCTAAGGGTGATTATAAAGCCACCAAAAAACTGCTTGAAGAGACGGTGATTCCTGATCTGGGTGGTGGTGATCTGCGTGGTGACGACAATATTGCCAAGGTCTCGCTCGTGGGTGTGGGTATGCGTTCCCACGCGGGTGTTGCGTCGAAAATGTTCCGCGTTCTGGCTGACGAAAACATCAACATCCGTATGGTATCGACCTCTGAGATCAAAATTTCGGTGGTGATCGATGAGAAGCATATGGAGCTGGCCGTTAACGCGTTACATACAGCGTTTGGCCTAGATAAATCAGATATCGAATCTGAATAACACTAATACCTTAAACCTTCTACGCTGATGGGTACTCGCTGCCGTATGGTCGTGGGCTTTCTTTCAACGGGAGGTTAAGGTGTCATGGAGCCGGAGCCATTGGTGACAGGCGCTGCTATGCCGCATAATGGTAAGGTGGCGCCCCGGTAGACACAGCCCGTTGCAAAAAAACGTCTGAGAAGGAGATCAGCCATGCTCATATTAACTCGCCGTGTTGGCGAAACCCTGATGATCGGCGATGAAATTACTGTCACCGTGCTGGGTGTGAAGGGAAATCAAGTACGTATCGGTGTTAATGCGCCCAAAGATGTTGCGGTCCACCGCGAAGAGATCTATCAGCGTATTCAGCGTGAAAGAGACGGTGAGAACGAGGTAGATTAACGCTTACGTCCCTGTATGAACCTCGTTCCACCCTGTTATGTGTTGCGGGTAAGGCAAGGCGGCGCGAAAAAAATTGGCGCAAGGCTAGACACAGCAAGCCTAAATCGGTAATATTCGCGCCGTGCCGTTGAGGAGAGGTGGCCGAGTGGCTGAAGGCGCTCCCCTGCTAAGGGAGTATAGGGTTTATAGCCCTATCGAGGGTTCGAATCCCTCTCTCTCCGCCAATTGCATGGCTAGAAAGTGCTTAGTTAAAAAGTACATGGTTAAAAGG
>NZ_BJXV01000015.1 GCF_007991175.1 Halovibrio variabilis | reverse complement strand
TTATGCGCCCGTAGCTCAGCTGGATAGAGTACCTGACTACGAATCAGGGGGTCGGAGGTTCGAATCCTCCCGGGCGCACCAGAATCCAAAACCCGCCTTCTTATTGAAGGCGGGTTTTCTGTTTCCAGCCTGATCGCTTGCTTCTAGCTTGATCACCTGTTTCTGGCTTGACCGGCAGTAGCTCGCGCCCCGGTCATGTGATCGTGTTTAACGCCCCCCGCTTTGCGGTAGGGCGTTTTTTTTTTGGCTATGCGAGAGAGTGAGTATTATGCGCTTGAGGTGAGGGCGCTAAGCCAGTGCCGTGCGCCTCCTCGGCCACCAGGCTGTCGAGCAGTGGGTCTAGCTCGGTGAGGCGCTTAACGCGTTGAAAGTTTTCATAGGCTTCATCGCTGCCTTGGCGCATTTGCGCAAGCCACTGCTTTACCAACGATACCACCACGCGGTCAGGCAGCTGCTGGCGCTGTCGGGCGGCGTACTCCTTGAGTACGCTGGCGCGCATTGCCCAGCTGCTTGCGGGTAGCCGCTCGCCGGTTTGCAGCCAGTGGCGAATGCGCGGCGCCAGCCAGGGGTCTGCCAGCGCGCTGCGCCCTAGCATTACATCGCGGCACCCCGAAAGCGTACGGGCCTTCCAGTAATCTTCCAGCGTCCAGATATCGCCATTAGCCACTACCGGGATGCTGACGTGACGGCGAATTTTGCCGATCCACTCCCAGTGCGCCGGTGGGCGGTAGCCTTCGTCGCGGGTGCGTGCATGCACCACCAGCTGGGCGGCGCCGCCCGCTTCGGTGGCCTGGGCGCAAGCAACCGCCAAGCGGCGATTAGCGAAGCCCAGACGAATTTTGGCGGTCACCGGGATTTCGCCATCTAACGCCTCATGAACGGCCTTAACCGCCTGATAAACGCGGTCGGGCTGGCGTAGCAGCGAGGCGCCGCCGTCGTGGCGGTTGACCATTTTGGCTGGGCAGCCAAAATTAAGGTCGACGCTCACCGCGCCCAGACTAAGCGCTTGGCGTGCGTTAGCCGCCAGCGCGGCTGGGTCAGCGCCGAGCAGCTGTAAATGCACGGGAATACCGCTCGGCGTTGCCACCTGGGGGAGCGCTAGCTCCGGGCAGTGTTTATAAAACACGCGGGGTGGCAGGCGAGCATCGACAACGCGCACAAACTCCGTGACCGTCCAGTCGAACCCCGCATGGCGGGTCAATAGATCGCGCGTCAGCGCGTCGATCACCCCCTCCATGGGAGCTAGGCCGATTCTGCCGTTTTGTAGTAAATTAACAACCATGACTTCCACTATCGCGCCATTGCATTTTATTCTGGGTGTGGCAGGTTAGTGGATTCCCTTCACTGCGCCAAGCGCCTTTCAATATAGTAGGCGTAATAAGGCGTGTATAAGCGATACGTATGAACCAAGGAGAGCGCCGTATGGAAGATCCAGGGCTGTTGCAAGACGGGTTAGCGTTAATGGCGCTCGGTATGGGGTTTGTGTTTGTTTTTCTTACTGTTTTAGTTGTTAGCGTCACGCTAATGTCCAAGCTGATCGGCCGCTTTCAGCCGGTTCCCGCTGCGGTAAGCACGGATAAAAACACGCATAAACCCGCCGCTGCCTCCTCTCAGGATGACGAGGTGATGGCGGTGATCAGTGCCGCAGTGCATCGTTATCGAACGACACGACGTCGTTAACTTTCTTAATTTTTTTCTATTTCAGCCATCTAATGGCTATTTTTTTGTTATTTTTACTACAAACTTATAATTATTTACGGTGAGCTAAGACCATGAACGCAATAAAACGTCCCTTAGGCATTACCGATGTCGTGCTGCGCGATGCCCACCAATCGCTGTTTGCCACGCGTATGCGGTTTGACGATATGCTGCCGATTGCCGAAAAGCTGGATCGCGTCGGCTACTGGTCGCTGGAAACCTGGGGCGGCGCTACCTACGACGCCTGTATCCGTTACCTGGGTGAAGACCCGTGGGAGCGTATTCGTGCGCTGAAAGAAGCCATGCCCAATACCCCCCAGGCCATGCTGCTACGTGGCCAGAACCTACTGGGTTACCGCCACTACGCCGACGACGTGGTGGACAAGTTCGTTGAGCGGGCCAAAATCAACGGCGTTGACGTCTTTCGCGTTTTCGATGCGATGAATGACCCGCGTAATCTTGAACGCGCCATTCAGGCCGTGCGTAACGTAGAAGGTCATGCCCAAGGCACGATTTCCTACACGGTAAGCCCGGTGCATACTCTGGATAGCTGGGTTGATCTCGCCAAAACGATTGCTGGTTTGGGTGCGGATTCGCTGGCTATTAAGGATATGGCGGGGCTGCTGACCCCCTACACGGCGTTTGACCTGGTCACCCGGCTCAAAAAAGAGCTGTCGATTCCGGTGCACCTACACTGCCACGCCACCACCGGCCTCTCCACTTCGACCATCTTGAAGGCGGTAGAAGCGGGCATCGATAACGTCGATACCTCAATTTCGTCGATGTCGATGACCTATGGCCACAGCCCCACCGAGTCCGTGGTGGCGATGCTGAAAGACACCGACCGCGATACCGGTCTGGATCTTGAGCTGCTGGAAGATATTGCCGGTTACTTCCGCGAAGTACGTAAGAAGTACGGGGCCTTTGAAGGCTCGTTGCGCGGTATTGATTCGCGTATTCTGATTGCCCAGGTGCCGGGCGGCATGCTGACCAATATGGAAAGCCAGCTTAAAGAACAGGGCGCGGGCGATAAGCTCGACGACGTGCTAAGCGAGATTCCCCGGGTGCGCGAAGACCTGGGCTTTATTCCATTGGTCACGCCCACCTCGCAAATTGTCGGCACCCAGGCGGTGATGAACGTGATGATGGGCGAGCGCTACAAGTCGATCTCCAAGGAGGTCCAGGCGTTGCTCAAAGGGGAATACGGCGCCGCGCCCGCGCCCTTTAACGCCGAGCTGCAAAAGCGCGTGTTAGAAGGCGGCGAGCCGATTACCTGCCGCCCGGCGGACAATCTTACCCCCGAGATGGATAGGCTGGCCGCCGAGCTCAAAGACAAAGCCAGCGCTGAAGGCATTCGCTTGGCAGAGGGCGAGCGCGAAGTCGATGACGTGTTGACCTACGCGCTGTTTCCGCAAATTGGTTTGAAATTTCTTAAAAACCGCGATAATCCCGATGCCTTTGAGCCGGTTCCCCAGGCCGCTGAAGCAAGCGCTGAAAAGCCCCCTGCCAAGGTGGAGAGCAACGCGCCCGTTGCCAGCAGCGGCCCGGAAACCTATACCGTTAAGCTCAACGGTAAAGCCTTCGTGGTGGAAGTTTCTGAAGGGGGTGAGCTGGGCGAGGTACAGGAGCAGGCGACAGGCGGCGCAGCACCAGCAGCAGCCTCATCCAGCCAGGAAGCGCCAGCACCTAGCGGGGAAAGCATCGACGCGCCTCTGGCCGGCAACATTTTTAAGGTGAACGTGCGCCCCGGTGAGCAAGTCGCTGACGGGGATGTAGTGATCATCCTTGAAGCGATGAAAATGGAAACCGAAGTGCGCGCCAGCAGCGCCGGCACTGTCTCGAAGGTCAACGTTAGCGAGGGCGACAGCGTAGCCGTGGGCGATACGCTGATCGAGCTCTAAGGGCATCCAATGGATAATTTAGCAACACTATGGGAAGGCTCTGGGCTGTATAACCTTGAGCTTGGCCAGCTAGTCATGATCCTGGTGGGGCTGCTGCTGCTCTACCTGGCAATCTACAAAAAGTTTGAGCCGCTGCTGCTGGTGCCGATTGGTTTTGGCGGCATTCTTGCCAATATACCTGAGGCCGGGCTGGCGCTTTCGGCATTAGATCAAGCGATTGAGGTGGCCAAACCAGCAGTGCTGCAGCCAATGGCGGCAGCGTTGGGGGCCACTCTCGACCCGTCAAGCGGTGCCGACGCTTGGCGTGAGTCATTGAAAGCTATTGCTCACGGCGGCGCTGCGCCGGATCAGGTCCGCGCCGCACGCGATATCGCGGTGGGCGTCGGCTACAGCGACGGCATGCTCTACAGTTTTTACACCGTCGCCATTGGTTCGGGCGTGGCCCCGCTGCTTATCTTTATGGGCGTGGGCGCCATGACCGACTTTGGCCCGCTGCTGGCCAACCCACGCACGCTGTTTTTAGGGGCTGCCGCCCAGTTTGGCATTTTTGCCACGCTGTTTGGTGCGGTGGCGCTAAGCTCAATGGGGCTAATGGACTTCTCGCTTGATCAGGCCGCCGCCATCGGTATTATCGGCGGCGCGGATGGCCCAACCTCAATTTACGTTGCCAGCGTGCTGGCGCCGGAGTTGCTGGGGGCAATTGCCGTGGCCGCCTACGCCTATATGGCGCTGGTGCCGCTGATCCAGCCGCCCATTATGCGTTTGTTGACCACCCAGAAAGAGCGTCAAATCAAGATGACCCAGCTGCGGCCGGTGTCCAAGCTGGAAAAGATCATCTTCCCGCTGATGCTGCTGATTCTGGTGGCGCTGTTTCTGCCTGATGCGGCGCCGCTGCTGGGCATGTTCTGCTTCGGTAACCTGATGCGCGAGTGCGGCGTGGTCGAACGCTTGTCGGACACCGCGCAGAACTCACTGATCAACATTGTGACGATTATCCTGGGTCTCTCTGTAGGCTCCAAGCTAATGGCCGGGAGTTTCCTGACGTTGGAGACGCTGGGGATATTAGGCTTGGGGATTGTGGCGTTTGGGATCGGCACCAGCGCCGGGGTGTTAATGGCCAAGCTGATGAACCTAGTGAGCAAAATGCCCATCAATCCATTGATCGGTGCGGCGGGGGTTTCCGCAGTGCCCATGGCCGCGCGAGTGGCTAACAAGGTGGGGCTTGAGTCCAACCCCCATAACTTCCTGCTGATGCACGCCATGGGCCCCAACGTAGCGGGGGTGATTGGCTCGGCGGTCGCCGCCGGGGTAATGATTAAGTACCTGGGTTAACTGTTTTACTAGCGCCGCTGCGTTCAGGGCTTTGGTGCTGCCAGAATCTCACTAGCGCCGCTGCGTTCAGGGCTTTGGTGCTGCCAGAATCTCAATAGGGCTCTTTAAGCGGTTTTCCAAGGGAGCAAGGTCGAACGCGCAGTCTCGGGGCCAGCCAATGGTTAGGCGCACGCCGTCGCCATCATAGTCGGCTTGCTCGATGGGGATGGTGTGCTCTTCGCACCAGGCGCGGGCGATCGCTTCGTTGGCAAAGCTGAGCCGCAGTGTAAAGCTGTCGCGCTCAACGACTTCTCGGGTAGGTAGTGTCTCCAGTGCATGACTGACCGCTTGTGCATAGGCGCGTGCCAAGCCGCCGGTGCCGAGCTTGGTGCCGCCAAAATAACGAATCACCACACAGCCGACATGGCCTAGTTGGCTGCCCTGGAGTACCTGATACATGGGTCGGCCAGCAGTGCCGCCAGGCTCGCCGTCATCAGAAAAGCCAATCGACGTTTGCTCGCCGGGCGGTCCGGCGATATAGGCAGTGCAGTGGTGGCTGGCATTGGGGTGGGCGGCTTTCGCAGCATTCAGCATGGCAGTGAACGCGCCGACATCGCAGGCGTGGCACAGCCAGGTAATAAATTGGCTCTTGTCTACTTCGATGTCAGCCGTATGCCATGACGCAGGGGGCAGGTCAGGAACCCGATAGCGCATTAATGCTCCGTGAAGGTACGCTCACTTTTCAGATAAGCGCTTGGATGTGGTTCAACACCCATTACCATACCGAGTACCTGAATATCCTGATTGTGCAAAAATAGCGCTGGTTGAAGGGTATCTTCTGGCCAGAGTTCCACGCCAAAGCGGCTGATAGAAAGCTGCTTCAAGGCGATTGTTTGCTGATTAATCTCGGCAACGGCGGTTTCGGTTTGGGTATCGTGCTGATAGCGCCGAATAATAATGACATCGCCATCGAATAAGTTGCAATCGCTCATCCGGTTGCCACGTACTTTTAGCGCATAGGTATTGCGCCGTGTCACACTGGGCGTCATTGCGTAGGGGCGCATAGCTGGTTGCCCGCGGTTGAGTGAAGCGGTAGCTGCGTTCATCGATAATGTCATGGGGAAAGCTCCATTGTATGTTCTTTCATACAGTGGTTTTGAGTATAGACCTGTTATTGCATACAGTGCTACCGATAATTTTTTAACGCCTGTTGATGTAGGTCACGCTGCGACCCACCGTCGCATCGTCTGAGTAGCGAGAAAGTGGCTTTCCGTGTAGAGTTCGACGCGAAATCAACGTGCCTGGAGAGTCTCTTGAGCCTGTGTCTACAAGCCCGACAGCTGGCCTGTGAACGTGATGACCGCTGGCTTTTCCAGGGGCTCGACCTCGACATTCGCAGCGGTGAAATCGTCCGTATTGAAGGGCCCAATGGCAGCGGTAAAACCAGCCTGCTGAAAATTCTCTCCGGGCAGCTCAGCGACTATCAGGGCGAGCTGTTCTGGAATGGCGCTGCAATGAAAGATGTGCGTGAACATTTCCTGGCAAATTTGCTCTATTTAGGCCATGCCCCAGGTATTAAAACAGGCTTATCTCCCTTAGAGAATTTAGCTTGGTACCAAGCGCTCAGTGGTACGAGTAGTAATGACAAAGACAGCGAAGAGCAGTGCCTGGATGCACTTGAAAGCGTAGGTCTGGCAGGCTTTGAAGAGGTGCCAGCGGGGCAGCTTTCAGCAGGACAGCAACGGCGGGTGGCGCTGGCGCGACTGAAGCTTACCCCGCGCGCCCTCTGGGTATTGGATGAACCCTTCACCGCGATTGACCGCCATGGCGTGGCTGCCCTTGAAAAGCAGTTGGTTGACCATGCTAAGGCGGGCGGCTGCGTGCTAGTAACGACACACCATGCGTTAACCGCATCCCCGCTGCTAAGGCATATCGCGCTGGGGTAGAAGGAGACAGGGTTGCACAGCTCTTTACATAGCTCTTCACAACAGGGTCCTTCAGAACAGGGTTCTTCACACCGTTCAGACATCAGCCAACAGATTTCCGCAGTGCCACTGCGCGAATACAAAGGTGGCTTGCTGATCGCAGTGAAGGCCACGCTCGTGCGCGACTTAACGCTGTTGCTGAGACGCCGTGGCGAAGTGCTCAACCCGCTGGTGTTTTTTGCCCTGGTGATCACCCTGTTTCCGATCGCCATTTCGCCTGATCCTGAGCTGTTAGCGGTGATTGCGCCGGGCTTGCTGTGGGTGGCGGCGCTGCTAGCCGCACTGCTGTCGTTGGACAGCCTGTTTCGCAGTGATTATGACGACGGCAGTCTTGAGCAGCTGCTGCTGGCGCCGCAGCCGTTAGCCGCGCTGAGTTTGGCCAAAGTGGCCGTGCACTGGCTGCTGACAGGCCTTCCGCTGGCGCTGATGGCGCCAATATTGGGTATTATGCTCGCCTTGCCGGCAGGCAGTTACGGCGTACTGGCGCTGTCATTGGCGCTGGGCACGGCCAGCTTGAGTTTGATTGGCGCGATTGGCGCGGCGTTAACCGTCGGTCTGGCCCGGGGCGGGGTGCTGCTTTCACTGCTAGTCCTGCCGCTTTACATCCCGGTCCTCATTTTTGGCGCGGGGGCGGTTCAGGCGGCCATATTGGGCGATGGTGTCGGCGCACATTTGGCTATTTTGGGCGCGCTACTCGCGGCCTCGCTGATGTTGGCGCCGTGGGCGATTGCCGCATCGCTGCGCATCAGTATTAACGGTTAAAGGATAGGACTCGCTATGTGGGCCTTTATACACAAACTGGGATCACCCAAGTGGTTCTATGGCATTAGTGCCAAGCTACAGCCCTGGTTTTGGGTCGCGGCGGCGCTATTGATCGTCACCGGGTCGCTGTGGGGCCTGGCGTTTGCCCCGGCGGATTACCAACAGGGTAATAGCTTCCGGATTATTTACGTCCATGTGCCAGCGGCCTTTTTGGCCCAGTCGATTTTTATCGCCATGGCGGTATCCGGCCTGGTATTTATGGTCTGGAAAATTAAAGTCGCCGATATGGCAGCGGCGGTGATGGCGCCTCTGGGCGCCGCCATGACCTTTGTGGCGCTGTTCTCCGGCGCCGTGTGGGGTGTGCCTACTTGGGGCACGTGGTGGATGTGGGATGCGCGTCTCACCTCAATGCTGATCCTGCTGTTTCTGTATTTGGGGGTCATTGCCCTACGCGGCGCGTTCACCAGCCGCGATAGCGCGTCGCGGGCCGCTTCGGTGCTGGCCATGGTGGGGGTGATTAATATTCCCATCATCAAGTACTCCGTGAACTGGTGGTATACCTTGCACCAGCCGGCGTCTTTTACCTTAACGTCGCGGCCTGCGATGCCTACTGAGATGTGGCTGCCGTTGGTGATGATGGTGTTGGGTTTTTACAGCTTTTTTATTGCCTTAACGCTGATGCGTACGCGTAGCGAGATTCTGCGCCGTGAAGCTAACAAGCGCTGGGTACAGGATCTGGTCAAAGACCAGGTAGAGGAGGCTCGCTAATGGCATTTGACTCATTTTCCGAATTTATCGCCATGGGCGGGCATGCCCCTTACGTGTGGTCTGCTTGGGGCGTGACGGCGCTGCTGCTGCTGGCTAGCGTTTGGCATGCGCGCGCAGAGCAGCGACAACTGCTCAAAAGCTTGAAACGTCGCGTAAGACGCGAAAACAGCTCGAGAGGGAATGCCCAATGACACCTAAACGTAAACAGAAACTGTTTGTTATTTTGGGCCTGGTGTCGCTAGCGGCGATTGCCGTGGGGCTGACGCTTTACGCGCTGCGTGCCAACATCAATTTGTTTTTTAGCCCGGTACAGATCGCTCAGGGCGATGCGCCCATAGAACGGCAAATTCGCGCGGGCGGTATGGTGAAAGCGGGCTCGGTGTCGCGTGATAAAGAAAGCCTGGACGTCGAATTTACCGTCACCGATTACGTCGACGATCTGGAGGTCTATTACAGCGGGATTTTGCCCGACCTGTTCCGGGAAGGCCAAGGCGTGGTGGTGGTCGGTGAGCTTCAGGCCGACGGCCGCCTGTATGCCGATAAAGTACTCGCCCGCCACGACGAGAACTACATGCCCCCTGAAGTCGCTCAGGCATTGGAAGAAGCGGGCTATTCGCCTGCCGACTACCAGGCCAAAGCTGCCGAAGTAGGCCAGCGCCTTGATGAAAAAGGCGTGCCCCAGGCAAACGAATACTAGTTCTCGTCCCCCCAGGGTTGGCAATAAAGCCTTATGCGGAGCACCCATGCTTACTAAACTAATCCCTGAAATTGGCCACTTCGCCCTGATTATTGCGCTGTTGATGGCGGCAGTACAGGCGGTGATGCCGCTGGCCGGAGCGGCGACTCGGCGCCCGCTATGGATGGCTTACGGCCAGCCCATGGCGGCGGGGCAATTTGTGTTTGTAGCCATTGCCTACGCCTGTTTGACTGCCAGCTACATGCTGGATGACTTTAGCGTGGCGAACGTGGCCAATAACTCCAACTCGCTACTGCCCTGGTACTACAAGTTCAGTGCCGTGTGGGGCAACCATGAAGGCTCGGTGCTGCTGTGGAGCTTTATGCTGGCGGGCTGGGGCTTCGTGGCTAGCCTGTTCACCGGTAACCTGCCGCGGGATATGGTTGCCCGGGTAATGGGCGTGATGGGCATGATTTGCGTAGGCTTTTTACTGTTCATTTTGGTCACCTCCAATCCCTTCGAACGGCTGCTGCCCGATATGCCCCAGGATGGCGCCGACCTTAACCCGTTGCTGCAAGACTTCGGGTTAGTGGTGCATCCGCCAATGCTCTATATGGGCTATGTGGGCTTTTCCGTGGTCTTTGCGTTTGCGATTGCGGCGCTGATGGGCGGGCGCTTGGACGCCGCCTGGACCCGCTGGGCGCGGCCATGGACCAACCTGGCCTGGGCGTTTCTCACCGTGGGCATTGCGCTGGGCAGCTGGTGGGCCTATTACGAGCTTGGCTGGGGCGGCTGGTGGTTCTGGGACCCGGTTGAAAACGCGTCACTCCTGCCCTGGCTGACGGGCACCGCGCTGGTGCACTCGCTGGCGGTGACCGAGAAGCGTGGCTCGTTTAAAAGCTGGACCGTGCTGCTGGCGATTTCGACCTTCTCGCTGTCGCTGATGGGCACCTTCCTGGTGCGTTCCGGGGTGCTGACCTCGGTGCATGCGTTTGCCAATGACCCCGCCCGCGGTTTCTTTATTCTGATGCTACTGGCCATTACGGTGACGTTGTCGCTGCTGGTATTTGCCCTGCGCGCCCCACGGGTGAGTCATAAGGTGGGTTTTAACTGGCTTTCCCGGGATGCGCTGCTGCTGGTCAATAACATTTTCCTGGTGATCATGACCGTCACCGTGCTGCTGGGGACCGTTTACCCGCTGATTTTGGATTCGCTGGGCATGGGGAAAATCAGCGTGGGTCCGCCTTACTTTAATGCCCTGTTTGTACCGCTCACCGTCATGATGTGCATGTTTATGGGGCTCGGTTCCGTGGCCCGCTGGAAAGGCATGGCGGTGCGCGACCTCGTCCGCAAACTGTGGCTGGCAGGCGTTGCCGCGCTGGTGCTGGGTATATTGATGCCGCTTTTGTATCGCGGCGAATGGAATCTTTGGGTATCGCTCGGCATTGTGTCGGCGCTCTGGATTGTATTGCCGATGGTGCGCGATGTGGTGGATAAAACCCGTCATGCTAGCTCGTTTTTGGCCGGTGTCCGCAAGCTATCGCTGGCTTATTGGGGCATGGTGCTGGGTCACGTAGGCGTTGCGGTTACCATTGTCGGCGTGACGGTCGTGTCTAACTACAACATTGAGCGCAACGTGCGCATGTCGCCGGGCACCACGGTCGAAGTGGCGGGGTATCAGTTCACCATGACCGGGCTGGTCGAACGCCGCGGGGCCAACTTCCTGGCGGATACGTCGATTCTACAGGTGCAGCGCGGCGATTCAGGTCGCAGCTTTACCATGCGGCCCGAAAAGCGCCTTTACCTGGCCACCAGAATGCCCATGAACCAAGTGGCTCTGCGGCCGGGCCTGTTCCGTGACCTTTACGTGGCCATGGGCGAAGACCTGGGCGATGGCAGCTGGGCGATGCGCGTTCAATACAAGCCGTTTGTGCGCTGGCTGTGGCTGGGTGCCCTGCTAATGGCGACAGGTGGCGTGCTCGCCGTACTCGACAAGCGCTACCGGCGCGCCGCGGTAACCCGTGAGGCACCGAAGGTGGCGGCCAATCGCGAGACGGCAGGGGAGGTGGCGGTATGAAGCGACGGTTATTATTGCTACTCCTGCCGGTGTGTTTTTTGGGGCTGGCGCTGTTCTTTTATCAGGGGTTGGCGCTGGACCCCTCTCAGCGTGATTCTGCGCTGATGGCGCGCGAATTTCCCCCCTTTGAAGCCACCACGCTGCGCGATGAAACTCAGCGCGTTGATCAGTCGCTGCTCGCAGGCGAAGTGACCCTGGTAAACGTCTGGGGCGAATGGTGCCCGGCATGCAAGCAGGAAATGCCCCAGCTGCTGGAACTGGCTGACCACGGGATACGCATGGTGGGGGTTAACTACCGCGACACCCGTGAGAAAGGCTTGGCGTTTCTTAGCGAGTTTGGCGACCCGTTTGAAACCAATATTTTTGATCCAGAAGGCGATCTGGGCTTTGATCTGGGTGTTTACGGGGCCCCGGAAACCTTTCTGGTCGATGCCGATGGGGTGATTCGCTATCACCATAAAGGCTATGTCTCGCCTCAAGACGTGCGCGAACGAATTTTGCCGGAGGTGGAAAAATGGCGCTGATTCGCTTAATCCTAGCGCTAACGCTGCTAGCCATGGCGTCAGGCGCCGTAGCAGCGGGTATTGAACTGCGTGAGTTTGACGACCCGGTGAAGGAGAAGCGCTATCACGATTTAACCGCCTCCATGCGCTGCCCGCTGTGTGAAAATCAAGCCATCAACGATTCCGATGCGCCTATCTCGGCGGATATGCGCGAGCGGGTTTACCGTTTGCTGGAAGACGGCCGTTCGGACACCGAAATTATTAACCACATGGTCCAGCGGTTCGGCGAATACATCCTCTACAACCCGCGTTTAGAGAGCCGCACCTATCTGCTTTGGGGGCTGCCCTTTGCGCTGGTATTGCTAGGTGCCGTTATCGTCGTGCTGATGGTTCGCGCCCGCCGCCATGCCTCTGCTAAAGCGTTGAGCGCGGAAGAGCGCCAGCGCATTGATGCGCTGATTAACCGTAAGGGGTCTTCATGACGCTGCTCTGGATTGCGATTGCCGTACTGCTGCTACCTGCACTCTGGCTGTTGGCCTCGCCGTTAAGGAACGCACGTAAGCTGCACGACCAGCAGTACCACTTTGAAGCCAACGACACCTCTGCCGAGCAGAACGTGGCGATTTTCCAGCGTCGTTTGGCATCGCTAGAGGCGGCTAGAGAGCGCGGTGAGATCGACGCTGGCCGGTTTGATGAAGACCGCCTGGAGCTGGAGCGCAGCCTGCTGGAGGACACCGCAGTGACCGCCCGGCGTCCGCTCAAGTCGGCCGGCGCCGGGCGGTTTGTGGTGCCGGTGGTGATGGTCGCCGTGGTGGTGATCAGCGTACTTTGGTACCAGCAGGAGGGCGCCGAAGGCGATCTGACGCTGCTAGCGGTACAGCAAGAGGTGCGCAACGACCCTAACGGGTCGCTTGCCATGTATATCGAGCGTATGGAAGAGCAGGCCGAGCGCCAGCCGGATAACCCTAATGTGTGGAGTTCCTTGTTTCCGCTTTATCGCGAGACGGGGCAAATGGATCAGGCGGTGGATGCCCTCGAGCGCCTGATCGCTATCGAGGGCCGTATTCCTCCCCTGCTCGCCCAGCTGGCGCAACTTCGTTTCTTTATGGCCGAGCGTGAGTTAACCGACGAGGTACAGGCGTTAGTCGATGAGACGCTAGAGAAGGACCCGCGTCAGCCAACGGTATTAGGGATGTTGGGCATTCACGCCTTCGATAATGGCGATTATGAACAAGCCATTGATCGTTGGCGGCGCGCCGTGGCCAATATTGAAAACCCAGACACGGCGGCTTCGCTGCGCGACGGTATTCGCGTGGCCCAGGAGCGCCTGGGCATTGAACCCGAAAAGGCCGCTGTAGAAGCCGCCGAGAGCAGCGGTATCCGCGTGCGCGTTGCGCTGGACGAAGACCTCGCTGGGCGTGTTGACGGCGACGACACGGTGTTTATTACCGCCCGCGATATCGAGGGAGAACTGCCGCCCCTGGCCGTGGTTCGGACGCAGGTATCCGAGCTGCCAATGACCGTGGTGTTGGACAACAGCGTGGCCATGTCGCCCCAGGCGCAAATCTCCCAGGTGCAGGAAGCGCGCATCGTGGTACGTGTTTCTCCTTCTGGTCAAGCCACTCCCCAGCCCGGCGACCTGTTTGGCGACCTTGACGGCGTCAGCGTCGGGCCGATTGAGCAAGATAGCGCCGCCGACGTGGTGATTAACCGTGTCTTTGAATAATCACAACGGGAACGCCGCCTCGGTATGCGCTTAACGTCGATTCGCTTAGTCGGGTTTAAGTCCTTTGTCGATCCCGTGACGGTGCCCTTCGATGGCAATATGACCGCCATCGTGGGCCCCAACGGCTGCGGTAAATCCAATATTATTGACGCCGTGCGCTGGGTGATGGGCGAGTCCTCCGCCAAAACCCTGCGCGGCGAATCCATGGCCGACGTTATTTTTAACGGCTCCACCGGCCGCAAACCGATCAGCCAAGCTTCCATAGAGCTCAAATTCGACAATCGCGATGGCAGCATGGGCGGTGTTTATGCCCAATATGCCGAAATCGTGGTTAGGCGTTTAGTTACCCGCGACGGGCAGTCAAACTACTTCTTTAACGGCCAAAAGTGCCGTCGCCGGGATATCGCCGATCTGTTTATGGGTACCGGCCTGGGCCCGCGCTCCTATGCCATTATCGGCCAGGGCATGATTTCGCGGCTGATCGAGGCCCGCCCCGACGACCTGCGCTCGACCCTGGAAGAAGCCGCGGGTATCTCCAAGTACAAAGAGCGCCGCCGGGAAACCGAAAACCGCATGCGGCGCACTCAGGAGAACCTGGAGCGTCTGGACGATATTCGCGAGGAGCTGGATAAACAGCTGGAGCGTCTTAAACGTCAGGCCGAAGCCGCCCGGCGCTATCAGGACCTAAAAGAGCAGGAGTATCGGCTCAAGGGCGAGCTGGCGCTATTGCGCGGGCGCACTTTGCGCGCCGAGCAGTCGCACCAGGAGAGCCGCGTCCGCGAACTGGAAATAGCGGTTGAAAAAGATGTCTTCGGCGTTCGCCAGTGCGAAACCCGCCTGGAACAGGCCCGGGAGCAGCACGACGAATTGTCTGAGGTGCTTGACCGTCATCAGCAGCAGTTCTTTGAAACCACGACGCGCATCGCGCGTTTAGAGCAGGATCAGGCCCATCGGCGCAGCCGTGAAACCCAGCTGGCTAGCGACATCGCCACCGCCCGGCGTGAATTGGACGAGCAGCGCCGTGTCAGCGAAGGCGACCAGGCGCGCCTAGCCGCGATTGACGAGCGCTTTGATGATCTACTCCCCGAGCACGAAGCGTTAGAGGAGCAGCTTGAAAACCTTGAGCAGGCGTTGGCCGATGCGTCCCCCGCGCTGGAAGCCGCCGAGCAACAGTGGACCGATGCCGAAACGCGCTGGCGGGATGCCAGCCGCGATGCGGAGCGTAGCCAGGATCAGTTGCGCGACCTGGAGCAACGTATTGCGCGCCTTCAGGCGGAGAACCAGCGCCGCCGCCAGCAGCGCAGCGAGGTCGCTGACCTTACCGCGCTGCGCGAAGAGCATGCCGTGTGCCAAGCGCAGTTAACGGCGGCAGAGGAGCAGGCGGAAGGTTTCCAAACTCAGCGCGATCAGTGGCAGCAGCGCTACAGCGATGCCAAGGCGGCCTACCAGCAGGCGACTCAGGCGCGCGATCAGCAGCGCGCGGAGCTCAGCCAGCGCCAGGGGGAATTGGCGTCGCTGAAAGCGCTGATGGATGCCGCCCTGGCGGATCATGATCCTGCGATTGGCACGGCCCTGGAAGCGCATGGCCTGGCGGATGCCCCCCAGCTGGGTGAAGTGCTGCAGGTAGAGCCCGGCTGGGAAACGCTGGTTTCCTGGCTGCTGGCGCCGTGGCTCAATGCGCGTCTTGTTGCTCGTCACCAATTAGCCGCCCTGCCTGAAGCGCTGGCCACCGACTGGTGTTTGATTGATCAAACGCCGCCGACAGCCTCCTCGCCAGGGCAGCGTTTGGATCAGTTGGTCAACGGCGCCGGTGCGCTGGGTGAATGGTTAGCAAGCATTCACTATACGCAAACTGCTGCAGAGGCCGAGCAGCAGGTAGCGCAGTTAGCGCCCGGTGAAAGCGTGGTGAGCCAGGATGGGGTTTGGCTGGGCCGTGGCTGGCTGCACCAGCAGGCCAACGGCGAAGGTGTCGATGGGCTACTGCTAACGCGCCGTCGCTACGCCGAACTCATCGCCCAGCGTGCAAGCGAAGAGGACGCGCTGGCGCTGACAGAAGCGCAGTGTGAAGCCGCCAGCGAGGCGATTGAAACGCTCGAGCAGGCCCGCGAGCAACAGGCCGAACAGGAGCGCAGCCACGCCGCTAATCTGCAGCAGCTAGCCGTTAAGGAGCGCAGCCTAGCCCAGCGTTTGGAACACCTGGAAAGCCGCGCGACGGAACTCGATGACGAGCTTGCCCAGCTCCAGGAAGACGAAGCGGAGTTGGCACTCACTATTGATGAGCAGCGTGCCCGTTGGCATGCGGCAATGGAGCAATTGGAAAGCGCGGCCCAAGCACGGGAAACAACCGCTGAAAAGCGTAGCCAGCGTCGCGAACAGCGTGACCAGCTGACTCAGCAGCTGTCTCCGCTTAAAGCGCAGCAGCAGGCGCTGGCACTCGAGCGCGAACGCTTAACCGCTGAACGCGATAGCCTGCGCTCCCAGCAGGCGCGTTCAAGCGGCAGTGAAGAACGCTTGTCGCTGCGTATTGCCGAGCTGGAAGAATCGCGAGAAATGCTGCTCGAACCCGATGAGTTGGCGGGGGAAGAGCTGGAAGAGCTGTTGCACCAGCGCGAACAGCAGGAAGGGCGCTTAAACGCGACTCGCCAACAGGCCCAGGCGCTGGCAGAACAGCTGCGCAATGATGAGCTTGCCCGCCAGCAGCACGAACGCAATCTGGAGCAAAGCCGCGAGCAGCTGCAACAGCGGCGTATGGACGCTCAGGCGCTGGCGCTAAAAGCGGCTACTCAAGACGAACAGCTGGAAGAGCTGGGGCACAACGTCGAAACCCTCGCCGAGCAGCTGCCCAGCGAGGCCACTGAGGCTAGTTGGCAGGAGCGTCTGGAAAGCACCACGGATAAAATTCGCCGCTTGGGCGCGATCAACCTGGCGGCGATTGAAGAGTACGATCAGCAGGCCGAGCGGCGTAACTATTTAGAAGCCCAGCACGCCGAGTTAACCGAAGCGCTGGAAACCCTTGAGCGGGCGATTAAGCGTATCGACCAAGAAACCCGCGTGCGCTTCAGGGAAACCTTTGACCAAGTGAATGCCGGGCTGCAAGCCCTGTTCCCCCGCGTGTTCGGCGGCGGTGCGGCATGGCTAACGCTGACTGGCGATGATCTGCTGGAAACCGGCGTGGCAATCATGGCCCGCCCGCCGGGTAAAAAGAACAGCACCATTCACCTGCTCTCGGGCGGTGAAAAAGCGCTTACCGCGCTGTCGCTGGTATTTGCTATCTTTCAGCTTAATCCTGCGCCGTTTTGTATGCTGGATGAAGTGGATGCGCCACTGGACGATGCCAATGTGGGCCGTTACGCCAGGTTGGTAAAAGAGATGTCGGAGAACGTGCAGTTTATCTATATCACCCACAACAAGATTGCCATGGAAGCCGCCGAACGCTTAATGGGGGTTACCATGCAAGAGCCCGGCGTTTCGCGTTTAGTTTCGGTGGGTATCGAAGAAGCGGCAGCGCTGGTCGATTAAGGCGAATTTTTTGCTTTTAACAGTGTCGGCATTTTGCCAAAGTGTGAAAATCGCGTTAAATACGGCGAAAACTAGCCATTTTCCTAGCAACCGCGCTATGCTGATGGTTGTTATTTGTTCAATAGCCGTTACCGTTATCCACATTCAGGCATAATTTTTAGACACCGTGCCTTAGCAACCGGCAAGACGACCATGGAACGTTCAACATGGAACTAAGAGAGTGGTTAATTATTTTAGGGCTGGCGTTGGTATCGCTCATCGTTATCGACGGTGTGCGAAGACTTCAACGACAGCGACGTGTACCCCGCTTGGATCAGGCGGACAGGGATTTTCCTGACAGTCAGTTTGAGGATCCCGAAGAAGCGGCCAAGGCAGCGGAAATCAATTGGGAGCTGCCGAACGGTGGCGCTCGGGTGGTTAAGCCTGCCGATTACAGCGGTTTAGGCAATAAGCCAAAATTAGAACGCCAAGAGCACCCTGGGCCCTCCAGTGTGCTGGCTGAGTTTAGGCGCTCAGCGTCGGCGAAGTCGGCCAAACGCAAAGCGGACAAAGCGGAAAAAGCCGATGCGGTAGCCAGAAGGTCTCAATCTCACACGGCAACACCGCAGCAGCGGGTTGATGCCGAGCCTACTGTTACTAGCGCGGCTACCCGCGATGCCGCAAGTGACCCAGTCGCATCAGCCGATCATCAACCATCGCCGGTGAGTGAACATGAGCGTCGCGAGCCGAGTATCTCTTTCTCTTCGCCACAAACCGAGCAGCCTCTGCCTACTGAAACCACGCCTGAAACCAATGCCCCAATGACGCCTGAGGCAGCGGAAGCACCGGCCCAGTCCTCGCATGAGCAGTCATCAGATGAACAGCCTTCGCATGAACAGCAAGAGCCTGTGCTGCGCGCCGAGCCTGACGATGCCGTGTTTGCCAAGCACGCGGCGAGTGACCATGGGGCTAAGCGACGCCAATTACGTCCCGACACAGCGGGCGACCACGATGAATTAGACGATGATGAAGTCGATGAATATCGGCTGGTTGATTTTGAGGGTATGGGGCGCTCACTGAAACGTCGTCTGATTGCGCGGCGTAAAGAGAAACAGCGCAAGAAAGCCGAGAAAGCCATTCGCGATGAAGCCCTGGCCAAGCAGAAAGCCGAGCGCAAAGCACTGGAAGCTGAGCAGCGGCGTGAAGCCAAAGAAGCCGCTGACGCCGAGCGTGCACGTCTCGCGCAAGAGCAGGCAGAGGCCCGCGAGGCGGCAGCCAATGCGGCCGCAGCAGAGCGACTCGCCGCCGAGCAGCGTTCTGCCGAATATGCCGAAGAAAGCCGCAGCGCTAACGTTGATGCCAGTGATGATTATCTTAGTGACTATGGCGCTGACAGCCTGGAAACTGATGAGAGTAGTGGCGAAAGCGTCCGCGTACACCCAACGTTAGAAAAAGCTTTACGCCACGATGTCAACGGTGAACACGCCAAAGAAACGCTGACCAATGCCGACGAAGTCGTGGTAATTAGCGTGCTCTCCAGAGACCCCGAAGGTTTCGACGGCACCAAGCTGCTTGATCTGATGATGGTATGCGGTTTGCGCTACAGCCGTGCGATGGGCGTGTTCCACCGTTTTGAAACCGAGAGCGAGGACAGCGAACTGCAGTTCTCAATGGTTAATGTGGTCAAGCCGGGTACTTTCCCCATTGAAGAGATGGATGAATTTACCACGCCAGGTGTCACGCTGTTGATGCCGCTGCCCGGTGCGGTTGATAGTTCAGTAGCGTTTGAGGCGATGGTAGAAACCGCCATGGTGGTGGTTCGCCACATGGGCGGCGAGCTGAAAGACGAAAACCATAGCGTGATGACCGCGCAAACCATCGAATTCGCCCGTCAGCGGGTGCGTGAGTTTGAGCGCCGCCATCGCCTGCATCGCCAATTGCAGGCGCGCTAATCGTCGTTCATTAATCTCTAGAGCAGCACTTGCTGTGTCACACCCGCCTTCTTGCCAGAAGGCGGGTGTTTCTGTTCAATACGCAGCACCTTTTGTATTTCCAATTTTTTTGCGCTTTCGCTGCGGCGAGTCTGGAACCCCTGCTAATGACTAAGTCTGACGCTCAACCCCTGGAAGAGATTACCCAACTGCGCGCCACCCTGGACGAGGCCAACTACCGTTACTACGTGCTGGACGACCCGACGCTCACGGATGCTGACTATGACCGTCAATTTCAGCGCTTACAGGAGTTGGAGACCGAACACCCAGAATTGATTACCCCCGATTCACCGACCCAGCGCGTGGGGGCTGCCCCCGCGGAAGGCTTCCCCTCGGTAGCCCATGCGATCCCCATGCTGTCGCTGGATAACGCCTTTAGCCGTGAGGATATCCACGCCTTTGCCGAGCGAGTCGCCGAGCGCCTTGAATGCACCGCAGACGACGTTGAGTTTACCTGCGAACCCAAATTGGATGGCGCAGCCGTCTCGCTGGTCTACGAACAAGGCGTACTCGTTAGCGGGGCGACCCGAGGCGATGGCCGCACCGGCGAAGGCATTACCTCAAACCTGCGCACGCTGCGCTCGGTACCGTTAAAGCTGCGGGATAGCAACGTGCCCGCTCTGCTGGAAGTCCGCGGCGAAGTGATTATGCGCCATGCAGGCTTTGAAGCGCTGAACGAACGCGCCCGGGAAGCGGGCAGCAAGGTATTTGCCAACCCGCGTAATGCGGCGGCGGGCAGCCTGCGCCAACTCGACCCGCGAATTACGGCCAAACGGCCATTGGAATTCCACGCTTACCAGGCGGCGCGCCTGGAACCGGATCTCGGTGACACCAGCCACAGCGAACTAATGGCGCGGTTAGCCACGCTTGGCTTTCGCGCCAGTTCAGAGCTAAAGGTGATCAAAGGCCCCCAGGCAGTCGCCGACTACTGTGAGCAACTGGGTGAGAAGCGTGACGGTTTAGGTTTCGATATCGATGGCGTGGTGATCAAGGTCAACGACCTGCGCCACCAGCGTGAGCTAGGCTTTGTTGCCCGTGCGCCGCGCTGGGCGGTGGCGTTCAAGTTTCCGGCGCAGGAAGAAGTCACTACGCTTAACGATGTGGAGTTTCAGGTCGGCCGCACCGGGGCAATCACCCCAGTGGCGCGGCTTGAGCCAGTCACCGTGGCGGGCGTGACGGTTTCCAATGCCACGCTGCACAACGCTGATGAGATTGCCCGCTTAGACGTGATGATCGGCGATACAGTCTCGATTCGCCGGGCCGGTGATGTGATTCCCCAAGTGGTAAGCGTGCACGTTGAGCAGCGGCCCGCTGATGCAAAGGCGATCATATTTCCCGAACACTGCCCGGTCTGCGGTTCGGATATCGAGCGCATTGAAGGCGAAGCGGTGGCGCGCTGCTCGGGTGGATTGTACTGTGCCGCCCAGCGCAAAGAGGCGCTCAAGCACTTCGCCAGCCGCAAAGCGCTGGATATTGACGGCCTGGGCGAAAAGCTGATTGTGCAGCTGGTTGATTTAGGCTGGGTAGAAACGCCTGCAGCGCTGTTTCACCTAAGCGTAGAGCAGCTACAAAGCCTGCCGCGTATGGGCGAGAAATCGGCGACTAACCTGGTCAACTCCCTCGAAAAATCTAAATCAACGACACTGGCGCGGTTTATTTATTCGCTGGGTATTCGCGAAGTGGGCGAAGCCACGGCGGCGAATCTTGCTAATCACTTTGGCACCCTTGAGGCTATTCAAAACGCAGAACGCGAGGCGCTTGAAGCGGTCAACGATGTCGGCCCGATTGTGGCGGCCCATGTGCATACGTTCTTCCGCCAGCCGCACAACCAGGAAACCATTGTTGCGCTGATTGACGCCGGGGTTACCTGGCAAGAAGCGGAAGTGACCCAAGGCCCCACGCCGCTGGAAGGGCAGACCTGGGTGCTCACCGGCTCGCTGGAAAGCATGACCCGGGATGAAGGCAAGGCGCGGCTTCAGGCTCTGGGCGCCAAGGTAGCGGGCAGCGTGTCGAAAAAAACCAGCTGCCTGGTCGCCGGCGAAGCGGCGGGCAGCAAGCTCACCAAAGCAGAACAGATGGGCGTAGATGTCATCGACGAAGCCACCTTTATTGAACGTTTGGCCGAGTGGGAGCAACGCTAATGAGCCGCTTTATTGAAGTCCCCGCAAGAATGCTACCGCCAGAAACGCTAAACGCCCTGTTGGAGGCGTTCGTGACTCGTCAGGGTTACGACACCACCGATACGACGGGCGAGGGCATGCACGGCTGGGTAGTTCAGTTGAAAAAGCAGCTAGAGCGCAATGAGCTGATCATCGCCCACGACCTGGAGCTGGAAATGACCGAAGTCATGACCCTGGCCCAGTGGCGCTCGTTTGGTCGCGATATCGCCGACGATGAAGAAGAAGGTGATACTTAATATTATTAGCTATTTTTTGTGGGAGGGCGCTTTAGCGTTGGTCCGACACTTCGGCGAAGGGTGCCGAAGGCACTCCTTAGCTTCATCAGGCTAGAAGCCTAAATGGTCGCGAGCTAAAGCTGCCTCCCACGGTTGCAGTTATCAGGCTAGAAGCTAATTGTGGGAGGGCGATTTAGCGTTGGTCCGACACTTCGGCGAAGGGTGCCGTAGGCACCCCGGTGTTGTAAGACTGGAAGCCTAAATAGTCGCGAGCTAA
>NZ_BJXV01000014.1 GCF_007991175.1 Halovibrio variabilis | reverse complement strand
CAGAAAAACCCCGAGCACATTGTGTTCGGGGTTTTTTGTTGGGCGCAAGGAAATAAATAGGGCTTGATAAGTGCTATGATGCGCCCCAATTAATGAGGCAGCCGTCACCGTTTGTGATGGTCGGAATTGAGGTGAAGTGGTGAGTGAAATAGTACCCACATCGTGGCTGGTTTACTGCCGTCCAGGGTTTGAAAATGATGCGCTGGCAGAGATGCAGTATCATGCAGCACTCCATGATATTAGTTGTGAGGCGTCTACCGGCGAAGGGTGGGTAAGCTTAACGCGCGTCGATGGTGAAGCGGTGAATGACCTGCATCGTCAGGCAGCGTTTAAAAAGCTGATTTTCGCACGTCAAAGCCTCGCTGCTTTGCCTGCACTTAGCCTCTCCCGTGACGATCGCCTTACGGCGATTTTGCAGCAAGTCAAAGCCAGTCACTGGAATTTTGAAGAAATTTGGCATGAAACGCCGGATACCAACGACGGTAAAGCCCTGGCAGGGCTGATTAAAGCGCTTACCAAGCCGCTAGAAAGTATGCTTAAAAAGCGGGGTGCACTCAGGCGTAAGGCAGGAGCGCGGCGCTTACATATTTTCTGGACAGATGGTGATCAAGTACAGCTAGCGATGAGCTTTCCAGGCAATCGTAGTGACTTGATTAACGGTATTCGTCGACTGCGTTTCCCCTCTCGAGCACCCAGCCGCTCTACCTTGAAGTTGGAAGAGGCGTGGCACGAGTTTATCCCCAGGGAGGAGTGGGAGACACGCCTTGCGCCGCATATGCAGGCGGCAGATTTAGGGGCCGCCCCAGGCGGTTGGACGTGGCAGCTGGTGCAGCGAGGTATGTACGTTTATGCCATCGATAATGGCCCTATGGACCCACAGTTGATGAGTACAGGGCAGATAGATCATCTGAAGGAGGATGGTTTTACCTGGGAGCCGCCGCAGCGACTGGACTGGCTGGTTTGCGATATTGTTGATAAACCGGTGCGGGTATTGGCCATGGTTGAGCGGTGGCTGATTCGAAAATGGTGTCGAGAAGCCATTTTTAACCTTAAATTGCCGATGAAAAAGCGCTGGGACGAAGTCACTCGCTGCCTGGCGACATTGGAAGAATCGCTGGAAAAAGCCGGTGTCCCGGCTAACGTAACTTGCCGTCAGCTATACCATGATCGTGAAGAGGTAACGGTACATGTGCGGCTTAAAAATTGAAGTTTCGACAGTGAAAGATTAGCCATTGCAGGACTAATAGCTAGCCTGACTCGTAGATCCGCACGGTTTCGTCTTCGGTTAATAGCGGTAAAATACGTTGCATGACCATCGCGCGAGCTTCGCTGGAATGCCACTCTTTCCAGGCTCGAATGTCGCGCCATTTGGTGATCATCAGTCGGCGATCGGTATGGCCACGTTCCACAAGGGTTTCGCCACTTACGAAGCCCTTTACACCGAGGGAGGCATGCATTGCCTCTCGCGCTGCTTGCTCAAACTCTTCTTCAAGACCGGGCATGATTCGCCGTTCGATGATAACTTTAATCATACGTTCTACTTCCTACATCGAGGGTATTAATGGCTGATAATACGGGTACATTACCCAGCTTTGACGCGGTATTAGACACCACTGGGCTATATTGCCCAGAGCCGATTATGTTGATGCATAACAAAGTACGCGATATGACGTCGGGCCAAGTGCTTAAGGTGATCGCAACTGACCCTGCCACCACGCGTGATGTGCCCAAGTTTTGTCAGTTTTTAGGCCATGAGCTGCTTGAGCAAGACACTTCAGCGGCGGATAACTATCTGTACTTTATCCGTTTGGCTTAGTTCGTTTGAGTCCGTTAGCTGTGCATCGCGATGCATAGGCAAAGCTAAAATCGAACCGTTCGATTTTAGCTTCGCTGTACGTTCCAACGTGACACGCTTCAATCGCCTGCTACGACCATCATCGCTAATGCGTCCAGCGTAGCTGGGTCTTCTTCTAATATGCGATTGGCAATATGGCGTTGGAAAAAATACGCGGTTTGATGACGAGTGCGAGCGCCATAGAGGCATTTATCACTTAACAAGATAGGTGTCATTGTTGCCTTCTGTTCGTCGGCTAACAATGCGTCAACGCTGCCATCGCTGTAAAGACGCCACCCATAGATTGGTTTCATGTGCCAAGGGGCGTTCGGATGGGTCATGCACAGCGCGTGAGTGCCAAGCGTATCGGGAATTTGCTGAATGAGGGTGACTTCGCCGGATGCTTCGTAATCAAAGTACTCAGCTGCCGCGACTAGCTCATGGTATTTGTGGTCAGGCGGTGTATCGAAAATTTCGTCAGTCTCGGGGTCACGATAACCCACAAAATGGCCATTCTCCTGACTGTTTAAATCACCACAGGCTGCCAGTGTTTCCATCCACGGCACCAAACCAATGACATTACCGTCCTCTCTTAACCCCCAGGCTAAAATGGGCATGCCGTAGTACGTATCGGGACTTTCAGCGAGCTGATATACCATTTCTAGGCCATCTAGCTCGGGGGCTAAACGAACTAAGCACTTTTGCGCCTGCTGACGCTGACGCACAGTTTCCAGATCAATGACCTGGGCAGAGCGGGGTGACAGGGATGCGCCCATTGTGTCCCTCCTTGTGCTGCGTGGTCATGACATTGGCGAAGCAGACTCTTGGCTTGCCTCATTATTTACCGCTGTGTTTCACCAATAGCACAAGTTGCTCATAAGGTTAAGGGTTGTGCGAATTTTTATTGCTTCAACAAGTGGCAAAGCGCGTTCTTAGTGCCTCATGTTGGGTTTTTGCTTGTTGAAATTGGGCCCACGGGGCTTGTGGATTGTGGCGTGATAGCCAGCGCGTTTGATAGCGTTGGACCGCACGAGGCTTATCTACCGGCTGCGTATCAATTAAGCGGTTGATGGCCGTAAGCCATTGGTTGGCGGCCTCTGCTAAGCGCTCAAGCGATGCTGTATCCCATTGCTGTAAGCAGTGCGAGGATTCTTCACCTTGTTGGCGAAGCAGGCTATTGGCTTCGCCTAAGCGCTGATTGGCGAGTAATAGCATGCGTAAAACCTCGGCGGTTAATGGTCGCTCCTGCAGGGTTTTTAAATGGCTTTCGAGGGTTGAGGAGTCTTGCTGCCACGCGGGATCAAATTGGTGTTCGGTCATCTGCTGTAGGTAATCAATCGCCTCAAGGTGTTGAGGGACATCCGTTAAGCCTGGCTGCGTTAATGGCTGACTGGCGCGAGAAAAGCTCTGCTCCCATTCGCTGGAGTCAAAGATAGCGTTCCAGCTGACTGCGGGCAACTGGGCTGTTTTGGTGGCCGTCAAATACTCCAAGCGGTCTTTATTTTCATCGCTCAGTTGTTCGGGGATATCGCTATTCCAGCAACTGTTCAGACGTTGCCATAGCGTGCGTTCATACAGCCACTGCTGGCTGGGCGGAGCTACGCGGCCGAGCTGGTTATTGCGCGCTGCGACCAGCGAGGTGATTTGGCATTCGCGTAAGGCGTACACATTGAGAATGCTATCACGGGTTTCGGGTACCTCAATGAGCCTAGCTCGGCGTTCAGGGAAAGCGCCGATATTCTCGGGTTCCGCTTGTTCAATATTGCCCACCGACAGATCGTTAGTGAGCTGCTGATGGTAGGCCACCCAAGGCTGGTCCGCGCGGTCGTCGCCACCGCAGCCAAGGAGTAGGCTGATCATCACAACGAATGCAGCCGTGAGCTTTTTCCATCGCACCATATAACTACTCCTGAACACTAATACGCTGTAAACGCCAAGCGAGTAATAGAGCGGCGGTCGTCAGGCCGGCAATTAAGCCTATCCAGTAGCCATGCACCCCCAGTGGGTTGACCCAGTCACCCACGCCTCTTGACCCCAACCAGTGGCCGCCGCCCAAACCTACAATCCAGTAGGAGAGCACCGTGATTACCATCACGATGCGGGTATCCTTATAGCCGCGTAACGCGCCTGCCAAATTAACTTGCAACGCGTCAGACAATTGAAATAGGACAGCCAAGGCAATGATAGAAAGCGCCAGCGCCTGTACTTCAGCATTCGAGGTGTAAAGCGAAATCACCGGGGCGGCCGTTACCCACAGTAGGATACTGTTAATGGCGGCGACGATCACGCTAATCACAATACCATTCCAGGCGACTTTACGGGCGAGTGCCAAGCGCTGCTGGCCCAGGGTGTTACCCACTCGCACGGTCAGCGCCATGCTCAGCGACATGGGCAGCATAAACAGAATGGTGGTGAAACTGAGTGCTATTTGGTGGGCACCTACGGTGACTTCACCATAACTGGCGATAAAAAGCGCAATCAGGGTAAATAAGGTGACTTCGACAAAAATAGCCACGCCAATCGGGACACCCACGACGATTAGCTCACGAATCCCCATCCATTGAGGAGCGGTAAGACGTTGCCAAATAGCCACGCTTTTGTAAGTACGCCCCCGGCGTGTGTAGTAGGCCATTGCCAAGGCCATCGTCCACATAGAAAGCGCCGTTGCAATACCACAGCCAAGTGCCCCTAAGGTCGGTAATTGTTGCAGGCTGCTGGGGATCCATGAACCGAAGAGTTCAACTAAGCCGTCGCCGCCGTAGATCAATACGTAGTTGGCAGGAATATTGACGGCCAAGCCTACCAAGCTGATCCATAGCGCCGGGCGGGTATGGTTCATGCCATCCGAGAAAGCCCTCAGTGCCTGAAACAGCGCAATCCCCGGCATGCCAAAAGCGGCGGCAGAAAGGTAGGCCGCTGACTCTTTTGCGACGGCTTGCGGCACGTTCATTACTTCAAATATCGGCATGACGGCTAACCACAGCAGCAATGCTGCAATAACGCCAAGCGCTAAAGCGACCCAAAGCGCTTGATGGACAGCAGGCCGTATGGCCGCGTGACGTTGGCCCCCCAGCAAATGCGCAACGATGGGGGTAAGTCCCATTAAGGTACCGGTCATAAACAGCATCAGTGGCATCCATAAGCTGGAGCCTACCGAAACTGCCGCGAGCGAGGTGGCGTCGTGTCGGCCAGTCATCATCACGTCGACAACGCTCATCCCCGCTTGAGCCAGCTGTGCCCCGCAAATTGGCAGCGCCAAGTGCATTAATGTCCGAGTTTCAGGCCAGTAAACTGATTTAACCTGTTGAATAAAAAAGCCCAATTGATGGCTCCTAATGGGTGACATAGTGTTCAAAGTGGCTATATTAGCAGCCCCAGTAACGCCTTTGCGTGTCGTCGTTAGCTTGCCGCCGCGGGGCAGGTATAATGCACCAAAACCCATGAACATTGAGGTTAATGTGAGTCATACGCAGGATCGGTGGACGCTTGACGATATTACCGCGCTTTTTGACGGCATTTTTGCACAGCGCTATCAAACCCGGTTGATTCGGGGGGGCGATGAGCCGCTCTATCGGCCGGCGACCAGTGAAATAGCCTACCACCAGGTCATTTTCGCGCGCGGCTATTATGCCAGTGCGTTGCACGAAATCAGCCATTGGTGTATCGCTGGGGAACGCCGTCGGCAACTGGAAGATTATGGTTATTGGTACTCGCCGGATGGTCGTGATGCTGAACAGCAAGTCGCTTTTGAGAACGCCGAGATAGCGCCGCAGGCGCTGGAGTATCTATTTACCCAGGCGTGTGGTCGCGAGTTTCACGTTAGCGTCGACAACTTAGGCGGGGAGGTAGACGTAGATCGTGATGCCTTTGCAGCGCGGGTTGCCGCCCGCGCCCAACGCTACGTGCAAGAGGGCTTGCCAGCCCGAGCCAACGCCTTTCGTCAGGCCTTACGCGCATACTATCAGCAGGGACTAACGCTTGATGTCGCCATTGAACAAGGCCTTGGCAAGTTGTGACCTACGCTACTATGTTTAGGTTTCGTGTTGATAGTTATCATCACGACTTAAAGCACTAGACATAAGCTGGCGCTAGTTAGTCGCACTAAATGTTGTTTGATATCATCAATCAACGGGGATAATTGTGATGGAGGAGTTTTTCACCTCATGGAATGAAGCTGCCATGACCAGTATTGGTTTCTTTTGGATGGCACTTTGGGCATTTGTCTTAGGCTATATCATCAGCAGTCTTATTCAGGTGTTGGTGACCAAAGAACGCATGCAGAGGGTGATGGGAAAAGATGGCCCGCGCAGCGTCGCATTGGGCACCTTTTTTGGATTTATTTCCAGTTCCTGTAGTTTTGCTGCGCTAGCGACCACGCGCACTATCTTCCATAAAGGCGCGGGTTTGGCACCGGCAATGGCTTTCATGTTGGCTTCTACCAATTTGGTGATCGAGTTAGGCATGGTGATTGCTGTCTTCCTCGGCTGGCAGTTCGTTGTGGGTGAGTACGTGGGAGGTGTTTTATTGATTTTGATCACTTGGATGTTGATCAGAATTACCCGTCCGCGCCGTCTTGAAGCCCAAGCGCGCAGGAAGCTGGGGGAGCCGGATGAAGAGGGACAACAAGCAAATAAAACTTGGAAGGAGAAGGTCACCAGCCTCCAAGGGTGGAAGAATATTGGCCAGACATATGTCATGGAATGGCAAATGGTTTGGAAAGATGTACTGATAGGTTTTACGGTAGCGGGAATTATTTCTGCCTTTGTACCGGATGTTTTCTTTCAGACCCTGTTTGTTGGCTCAGGTGGCGAGAATAGTGCCAATCCCGGATTCCTGGCAGTACTGGCACAGACGATTGTAGGTCCCTTTGCCGCCTTTTTTACCTTTATTGGTTCCATGGGTAATATTCCGCTGGCGGCAGTTTTATTTGGGCAGGGGGTTACTTTCGCGGGGGTGATGGCTTTCATCTTTTCCGATCTCGTCGTGCTACCTGTTCTACGCATTAACGCTACTTACTACGGATGGCGTATGGCTCTGTATCTGTTGGGGCTCATGCTCATAGGTATTGTGACGGCCTCACTAATCATGCACTACACGTTGGCATTTATGGGGCTGTTGCCGGACTTCTCAAGCGTAACGGCGCCGAGTGATCGTGAATTCTTTAAAGTCAACTATCAGTTATTCCTTAACATCATTTTTGCCATCTTAACGGCTATCATGCTGTGGCTATGGCGGCTCTCTAAACAGGAACACCATGGGCATGCAAGTCATGACCATGGTGGTACATCAATGACTGATAAAGTGCTTAAAGTACTGGTGGGGGTCGCAGCGCTCTGGCTGTTTGGCGGGCTGGTGGTGCCATTGCTATAGAAGTAATTATGTATCTGTCTCGGGTGTAACAGGACTTCTGTTCAAGCACTTCAGCCTCCAAGTTGGATAAAACGGGTAAAGCGGACTCAGCGGTTACGGCATCGTTGTTACGGCATCGTTCTTTGCTTAGCCCTCTTCGGTCAGGCGCTGATGCATCGACAGCATCACTTCCAGCTCATGTTCGGGGCGCATCGGCTCCAGGCCTAGTTCGCTAAAGGTTTCGCGCCGTTGGCGGTGCCATTCACCAGCGCTAATGGAAGGATAAAGCTCGCAGGCGGGGGCTAGCTCCACGAAAGGATCGAGGCCGTAGGTGTCAAATAGCCGCGCCAGCGCTGCTTCTTCATTGTGATTGTCGCTGGTATACAGCGTGGCGGAGAAGTGATCGTTCTCAAGTTCGCGAATCACTTCAAGGGGGCTAACCCCCAGGCTCTCCAGCTCTTCCATGCTGTAGGCGCCCAAGGCATTGGTATCTTCTTTGATCCAGCTATCGTCGGGCTGAATCAATGTTTGCTTCACTCTGCCATCGGGCAGCGACCAAGCTATGGCTAGCGGTAGGCCATCATCTTCGCCTGTTTCAATGGCAATAAACCCTGGATAATCGTCCACGCTATGACTCCTCTAATAATGCCGTCGGAAGACGGAAAAAACGCTGGGCGGTTTGTGTTGTTGCGTTAGCTAGTTCAGTTTCGCTAATGCCACGCCACTGAGCAATTTCGCGCGTAATCCACGGCAGCAGAGCCGGCTCGTGTCGGCGGCCCTTTAATTTAGCTGGCAGGTTGCGCGGCAATAGGTAAGGGCAGTCGGTTTCTACCATCAAACGCTTTAGTGGAATATCGTTTACCAGAGAGCGTAAATGGTGGCCGCGTCGCTCATCGCAAATCCAGCCCGTTAACCCTATATGCAAGTCTAGGTCGAGATAACCAAACAGCGTATCGCGGTCGGCGGTAAAACAGTGCACTACCGTTTGGCTAATATCGTCCCGCCAGGTGTGCAATATTTCACGCATCCGTTGGCCGGCATCACGCTCATGCAAAAAAAGCGGTAAGCCGCTCTCCACCGCCTGGGCTAGTTGGGCTTCAAAGGCACGCTGCTGTTCCTGCGGCGTCGACAAGTTGCGATTGAAGTCCAAACCACATTCGCCCACGGCTACGACTTCTGGCATGGCATGTAGCGCCGCCATGGCGCGCTGAAGGTCGGCGTTCCAGTGACTGGCGTCGTGTGGGTGCACCCCGGCGGTGGCGTAGAGCCCTGGATACTGCTTGGCTAGTGCAACCGCCTGTTCGGCATGAGCGAGATCCGTGCCGGTCACGATCATTGTCGTCACCCGTGCCGCCTGCGCACGCTGGATAACCGCCTCAAGGTCGCGCCCGAAACTGTCATGGGTTAAGTTCGCGCCAATATCGACCAACGGAACGTCGGGGCGAAACTGTAACGCCTCGGGTAAAAAATCATCTGCGAAAGGCGTAGCCAAACGTCACTCTCCATTGAATTATCAAACCCTCATTGTAACGGTAAGCACTGACATCGACTAATGGTGAGTTGTGAGGGTCGAGTAGGTAAGTAATTTGTTCGCATTGCAAAGCATTGGTTTGATCGCTGTAGAACGAAGACATTGCCCTACAGATCAAGGGCTGCTAAAACATCTTTAACTCTAATAACAAACCCAACGGAGTATTTATGGCCTCAGTTACCCCGAAAACTTTGCCCGCCGCGGCTTCCTCGACAAATCCACCGCTAATGATTGGCGATTTGCTAGAGGCAGGTGTGCGTATGGCAGGCGACAATCAAATTGTCTACCGAGATCAACGCCGTCATGACTACGAGCGCTTTCGTGAACGGGTTCACCAGCTGGCCCACGTACTAACGTCTCAAGGGGTAAAAGCAGGCGATGTGGTGGCGGTGCTCGATTGGGATAGCCACCGCTATCTGGAATGTTTTTTTGCAATCCCGATGATCGGAGCAGTGCTGCATACCGTCAATGTGCGCCTAGCCCCTGAGCAGATCCTCTACACCATGGAACACGCCGAAGATGTCTTTGTGATCGTACACGAAGAATTTGTGCCTCTGCTTGAGCCGCTATCCGACAAATTAGCCCAAGTGCGTGGCTACCTGCTGTGTCAGGAAAATCCGCAGGCAGTCGACACCACTTTGCCGCTTGTCGGTGAATTTGAGGCGCTTCTCGGCCAGCAGCTCACCCAGTACGATTTTCCAAGCTTTGATGAAAACGCCGTCGCGACGCTATTCTATACTACCGGCACCACTGGTAACCCAAAAGGGGTTTTCTTTACCCACCGTCAACTGGTGCTACATACCTTGGGCGAGGCCAGTACTTTCCAGTCGCCCGGCTTTGAGTTGCTCAATCGCGACAAAGTCTATATGCCGATTACTCCTATGTTTCATGTGCATGCCTGGGGTGTGCCCTATACCGCCACACTGATGGGGGCTACCCAGGTCTATCCCGGTCGCTACGAGCCGGAAATGCTGGTTAAACTGTTGGTTAGCGAGAAAGTCGACTTTTCTCATTGCGTGCCCACCCTGCTCAATATGGTGGTAAGTGCTGAAGCCATCGCCTCAAGACAGGTCGATCTCTCCGGCTGGAAAGTGTTGGTGGGTGGCAGTGCGTTGACCCAATCGCTGGCGAGCAAGGCATGGAAACTGGGCATTGATACCCGCAGCGCTTATGGCATGTCGGAAACCTGCCCGCTACTCACTGCTGATATTCTACCCAAGGATATCGCCGACGCCGATTTTGACACTCAGCTGCCCTGGCGCTGTAAAGCGGGCTTGCCGATGCCTCTGGTTAAGCTTCAAGTAGTCGATGTGGGCGGCGAGCCATTACCCAATGATGGTGAAAGCGTTGGCGAAGTGCGTGTTCAGGCGCCCTGGTTGACTCAGGCCTACTACAAAGAAGATAAACGCAGTGCCGAGTTATGGCGCGATGGCTGGCTACATACCGGAGACGTGGGCTGTCTTGATGAACGCGGTTTTTTGACTATTAGTGACCGTATTAAAGATGTGATTAAGACCGGTGGCGAGTGGCTTTCGTCGTTAGAGCTGGAAAGCTATCTTAGTCAGTGCCCAGGCATCGCCGAAGTCGCGGTGATTGGGGTGGCGGATGATAAATGGGGCGAACGACCGGCGGCGTTAGCCGTGCCTTCGGACCTTAATAACCCCCCGACCACAGAATCCGTACAGGCATTTTTAGAGCGGTTTGTTATCGAGGGCAAACTCAACCGCTGGGCGATTCCCAGCCTTATCCGCTTTGTGGATGAGATTCCCAAGACCAGCGTGGGAAAACTGGATAAAAAACGTATTCGTACTGAAATTTAGTCGTTTGTTAGCCACCACCTGCCGTGCATGTTTTGGGGCCAGCGGTTGGTGATTTGTCTCTTCCTGCGTTGAAAGCACGGTTTCGGTTCCCCCTCCCGGCTCGCTCATGCGTTACACTGTGCGCCTTACGATTAAGGAGGACACCGCGTGACCCTGCTACGACTCGAACAGCTGCAACTCGCCTACGGCAACCATGTACTACTCAATCGCGCCGACCTGACGGTTGAAAAAGGCGAGCGGCTGGCGCTGGTTGGGCGTAACGGCACCGGCAAGTCCACCCTGCTGAAATTGGTGGCGGGGGAGATTCTGCCCGACGACGGCTCGATCTGGCGTGCGCCCGGCCTTGAAATTGGTGTGTTGGCCCAGGAATTACCTGAGTCATCGGGCCTGACCATCTTTGATATGGTGGCCCAAGGGTTGTCAGAGGCGGGGGCGCTGCTCTCCGAATACGATCATTTAGTTAACGACCCTGACCCCGATATGGATCGCATGGCGACCTTGCAAACGCGCTTGGAAGCTATCGATGGCTGGTCGTTCCACCAGCGTATCGACACCGTGCTAACGCGTTTAGGCTTACCGCCCGAGGCCGAGATGAGCTCGCTCTCGGGCGGTTGGCGTCGGCGTGTCGCCTTGGCCCGCGCCTTGGTCGCCGAGCCCGACCTGCTGCTGCTTGATGAGCCCACTAACCACTTGGACCTAGACACCATTGCCTGGTTGGAAGAGCAGCTGCTGGCGTTTAACGGCGCGGTGCTATTGATTACCCACGACCGGGCGTTTCTTTCCAAGCTGGCGACCAATATTCTTGAGCTAGACCGTGGCCAGCTGGGCCGCTACCCCGGCAAGTACGTTGAGTACCAAGCCCGCAAGCAGCACGAGCTGGAAGTGGAGGCGCGGGAGAACGCCGAGTTTGATAAAAAGCTCGCCCAAGAAGAAGTCTGGATTCGTCAAGGCGTCAAAGCCCGGCGCACCCGTAACGAAGGCCGGGTACGAGAGCTAGAAGCCATGCGTAACGAGCGCAGCCAGCGCCGCGAACGCCAGGGTAATGCCAACCTGACGGTTGACCGTGGTGAGCGCACCGGCAAGCGCGTTGTTGAGTTGCAAGGCGTGACCCAGCGGTTTGGCGATGAGGTGATACTGCGCGATATTAACCTTGAGGTACTGCGCGGCGATCGAATCGGTTTCTTGGGCCGCAACGGTGCGGGGAAGACAACGCTGCTGAAGATATTGCTGGGCGAGCTGGAACCCAGCGAAGGCAAGGTGCAGATGGGCACCAATCTCAAAGTGGCTTATTTTGACCAGCTACGCGCCGGGCTTGAGCTGGAAAAAACCGTCTATGACAACGTAGCTCAGGGCAGTGACCGCGTCAGCGTGGGCGGTAAAGATCGCCATGTGATGAGCTACCTGCAGGATTTCCTGTTTACACCTGAGCGGGTACGCCAACCGGTGAAAGCGCTTTCGGGGGGTGAGTCCAACCGCCTGCTGCTGGCCAAGCTGTTTACTCAGCCCGCCAATGTGCTGGTGCTCGATGAGCCGACCAACGACCTCGACATGGAAACCCTGGAGCTGCTTGAAGAGCTGCTGCTCGACTTCGACGGCACGCTGCTGTTGGTCTCCCACGACCGTACCTTTATGGATAACGTGGTGACCAGCATGTTGGCCTTTGAAGGCGATGGCGTTGTACGTGAATACGTGGGCGGCTATACCGACTGGATTCGTCAGGGTGGCAAGCTGCCCCCAGCGCCCTGGGAAGGGGCGGCGCGTCAGCGCACTGAACCCACCGTCGAAACGTCCAAGAAAGTCGCCGAAGCACCTGCCGCAGTGGCTAAAAAGAGCGTCAAGCTCTCGTATAATTTACAGCGAGAGCTGGATGCGTTGCCCGCGGAGATAGAGCGCCTGGAAAGTGAAGTAGAGGCCCTGGAGCGTGAGATTGGCGACCCGGCGTTTTATCAGCAGGACGCCGAGGCCGTGACGGCAAAGCTGCAAACGCTTGAGAAAGTGCAGAAGGCGTTAGAAGTCGCCATGGAGCGCTGGATGTCGCTTGAAGCGATGGCTGCTGGCGAATAAACGCAGTAACGTTAAAAGGCGCCAATGGGCGCCTTTTTTGTAAGCGGATAACGCTGTGGGTTACTCGTCGCTTTTTTCGCCGTTCTTACCGACACGTACCGCAAGAACGTCGCACTGGGCGCCGTGCAGCACGCCAGTAGAGGTTGAGCCCAGCAGCAGGGCGAAGCCGTGGCGGCCGTGGGACCCCACCACAATGAGATCCACGTTATGCTCTTCGGCAAAGCGATGGATTTCGGTATCGGGCATACCCACGACGACGTGTTGGTCGGCCTCAGAAACATGCGGGTCAGCAATTTCGGCCAGGCGTTTTTTGGCGTGTTCATCCAGCTGATCCTGGATGCTGGTCAAGTCCATGGGAATGTCGCCACCGTAGGCAAACCCCAGTGGCTCCAGGGTATGCATGATGGAGATTTTGGCTTGTTCGTTACGTTCAGCGATGGCAACGGCACGTTCCAGAATCTTGTGGGAATCTTTGGTTAGGTCAACGGCAACTAAAATGTGGTGATAGCTCATGGCGTATCTCCTTGGCAGTGGGTAACAAAGAAGTTCTTTGTACGATGACCTTTACTTTAGATGGAGTGACTTGTTTTAACAACGGATTAAGCCTTAACAACGACCTAGGTCATGGTTTTATCGGTTAGTTTATTGAGTGTGGCTTATATTGAGGGAAATGTAGAAATGGACTGGTTAATTATTGTCTTTATTCTGATGCTTGTCATTGCGCCGGTGATGTGGCTAAAACCAAGCCCACGGCAAAAGCGTCAGCAAACGCTTCGCGCCCATATCGCCGACAAGGGCGTCACGATCAAGCTGGAAAAGCCGCCGCTTCACTATTTTAGGGGCACGATGCCTGCGTATCGTTGGCACTATCCACAGGAAAGGCCCGGTCCGGATTTTCTGCTGGTTAGGGATAGCGATGCCAGTGACGCCTTGGCGCCTTACTATGCTGGCTGGCGTTGGCGGATTGCGCCCTTGCGCCCGCTACCAGAGGCGGCGACGGTGCCTTTAAAAACACTCCTGGAGCGCTTGCCTCAAGATGCGCTGGTGGTGCAGTCGAACCGTTATACGCTGACGCTATGGTGGTGGGAGTCACAAACCGCGCAGCGGTTTGCGACCTATTTGCCCGAGTTTCAGCAATTGCGCGATGCGCTACAGGGCCATGCTGATCGGCCTATCAACAAACCGCTCGACGTTGGCGCGCTGTCGGGAAGCCGAGCAATCAATGATCAGGAAGCGGGGTCATCTTGATCCCGCGCTTGAATCGCCAGCCCGTTGGATTCAATGACGGCTAGCCAATCGTTGAGTTGTTCCAGATTCTCCTCGCTTAACCCCGCGAACATCTCCTTGCGCGCCTGTTGAGCAACGCTGTCGATTTGCTCCAGTAACGGCATGGCAGCGGGCGTTAAATAGATCCGCTTGCTGCGGCGGTCATTATCGCAGGCGCGCCGTTCAACCAAGCCCTGTTCTTCTAGTTGGCCGAGTGTGCGCACTAGCGAAGGGGCCTCAACGCCGATGGCGCGGGCCAGATCGCACTGGGGGTGTCCTTCACCTAAACGCCATAGATGATAGAGCGTGACCCAACGCGTCTGCGTTAAGCCTAAGGGCGCCAGTCGCCGATCTAGAATGGAACGCCATAGGTGCGGCAAGCGTGCGATGCGAAAACCAATCGTTGAAGCCATAGTTAACGAGCTACCAATAAGTGTGAGTAGGCGAATTGTCATAAGCTGCGCCAATGAATGCAAGGCTCATAACCATTCAATCCGCCGGTTGAGCGTCATCATCAGTGCTACCTGGCACGAAACGCCCTAAATTCATGCCGCTTAGACCGCTGGCATGAATGTCGGCATTGGCCTGGGAAGCCTTCTCGGCGTCTTCTGACACTTCAAAGCGTATTAAACCCAATCGCTGGCCGCTGGCGGTCATGATATCGACTCGCCAATCACCCGAGGGGTCAGCAGGGAAATTTTGTTTATGACTCCAGGCGCGGTAACCCTGTTCGCGCCCGCCGTCAATATTTAGCGCCACCACGTCAAGGGCTTCCCCATTATGATGCCAAGCGTGGGTAATGGTTTCACTTAAACCTCGCGGCGCGCGGATCGCCGTGTAGACATAGAGGCCATTTTCGCTGATTGCCTGCGGGGTCAGTGTCATTGAGCCTTGGGGGAGGCGCTGTTCAACATCAAAGCCCGGGGATAGCGCACTGCCGGTCATCCATAGGCTAGCCGGCGGCACCCAAATACGTCCCACCCACGCGACGTAGGCAAGTACCAGCGTGAGCGCAAAGAAAGCGCACCAGCGTTTTATGGAGCTCTGCTTTAGCAGGTGCCAAAAACTGGGGAGGGCAACCAAAATCGTGATGCCCAGGGCCAGCAGTAGGCTCTGCCCAGTGGTGAGGTGCAGCATAATCGGCAACGTGACCAGCAAGACCAGAAAGACGCACTGGGCATGAAACACAAAGTAGAGGCTGCGCCAGCGTTCTGCGATTTTGAAATAGAACGGATCAATAATCGAGAGTAGCGCCATGCCCCCAACCAATAGAGCAAACAGCGTTTGTCCACTGTTCCAAACCGTGGTCACCCAAATAAACGGCAGGGTGAAGAAAAGCGTTTCCTGGTGAATCATCTGGGCTATAAAGGTTGCCACGCCGCGCGGTGGCGTGGGGTGCCCTCGCTTGGAGAGCCAGCGGCTGATTAAGCCTTCTGAAAGCAGTAATGCCCACGCAAAAAGCAAACCCAGCGCCAAGGCGGCGCCTAACCACTGCTGGCGATCGACTAGGAAGAAGCTAGCTAAACCTGCCGCGAACGCCATAGGCGGCCATAGCAAAGTCCAGGGTTTCAGCCGCTCAACAAGATTTTCGATGCCGTTCTGAACAATGGCAATCCGCGCTGGCGTGAGCAATGTGCTCATACAAGGTAACCTGCAAAATAAGAGGAAGCGCGATTCTAACAGGCTGTCAGGCTTAACGCTGATCTACTATCAATCCGTTTTATTCATCACGATTGGTTTAACCCGCACAGGCTGTGCAATATGAACGTAGACAGGGAAGGCCTGGTCTGAGCAAGTTAGTAGCTGAGCAAATTAGCATCTGAGTAAATTGGTAAATTAGCCAAAAGTCTGGGCTTGACGTTGTCATTCAACTCAACCAAGCTAATGTAATCAAACGACCGTATGAAAATCGTGTAAAAGTGTGGCGGGTTCTTTTTAGAGCCAGCCCGTAATGTGGAGAAAGCACGGATGATCTATCAAGGCAACGCCATCACGGTGACACGTCGTGACACCCCGAGTGGCAATGACATCGCAATGCTCACTTTCGATTTGAAAGATGAGTCCGTCAATAAACTCTCAAGCGCCGTGGTTGCAGAGCTAGGCGAGGCAGTGAAAGCCCTTCAAGCTGAAAATGGCTTACAGGGTCTAGTCATTGCCAGTGGTAAAGACGCGTTTATCGTCGGCGCCGATATCACCGAATTTCACACGCTATTCGATAAAGGTGAAGAGTACCTGGTTGAGATGAACCTCAAGGTACACGCTATTTTTAACGCCATCGAAGACCTGCCGTTCCCGACCGTCACGGCGATCAATGGGCTGGCACTCGGCGGCGGTTGCGAAGTGTTGCTGACCACCGATTTCCGGGTGATGAGTGAAAAAGCCAAGATCGGCCTGCCTGAAACCAAGCTTGGCCTTCTGCCCGGCTGGGGTGGTTGTGTCCGGTTACCACGAATCATCGGCGCTGATAACGCCATTGAGTGGATTGCCGGTGGCACCGAAAACCGTGCCGATGCAGCGCTAAAAATGGGTGCCGTCGACGCGGTGGTAACGGCGGAGCAGCTGGAAGACGCTGCGCTGGATATGCTCGACCGTGCCAATGCCGGTGAGCTGGATTACCAAGCGCGCCGCGCTGAAAAGACCAGCCCGCTGAAGCTCAACCCTATTGAGCAGATGATGGCGTTTGAAACCGCTAAAGGCTATGTGGCTGGCAAGGCCGGCCCGCACTACCCGGCGCCGATCGAAGCGATCAAAGTGATTCAAAAAGGCGCAGGCGAAGCGCGTGATCGTGCCCAGGCGATTGAAGCCAAAGCCTTCGCCAAGCTGGCGCTTAGCAGCGTGGCGTTTAATCTTGTTGGCTTGTTCCTGAATGACCAGGTAGTCAAGAAGAAAGCCAGCCAGTATGAAAAACAGGCGCAGCCTGTGAAGCAAACCGCTGTACTGGGCGCTGGCATCATGGGCGGTGGTATTGCCTACCAGAGTGCTTCCAAAGGCACCCCGATCCTGATGAAGGACATTAAGGATGAAGCGCTGGAACTAGGCTTGAAAGAAGCTCGTAAGCTGTTTGCCAAGCAGGTAGAACGCAACAAGCTGACCAACGAGCAGATGGCGGAGAAGCTGACCAATATTCGCCCCACGCTCTCCTACGGTGATTTCGGTAACGTCGATCTTGTCGTCGAAGCGGTGGTTGAAAACCCCAAGGTCAAAGACAACGTGCTATCCGAAGTCGAAGGCATGGTGGGTGAAAACACCATTTTGACCTCCAACACCTCGACGATTTCAATTAACCGCCTGGCGCAAAATCTAAAGCGGCCGGAAAATTTCTGCGGTATGCACTTCTTTAACCCCGTGCACCGTATGCCGCTGGTGGAAGTGATTCGTGGCGAAAAAACCTCTGACGCCGCCGTTGGCGCTACCGTGGCCTACGCGCGGGCAATGGGCAAAACGCCGATTGTGGTCAATGACTGCCCCGGTTTCTTGGTCAACCGGGTGCTGTTCCCCTATTTCGGTGGCTTTAGTTTACTGGTTGAGCAGGGCGCTGACTTCCAGCGCGTGGATAAAGTGATGGAAAAGTTTGGTTGGCCGATGGGTCCTGCCTACTTGCTGGATGTGGTCGGTTTGGATACGGCGGTTCATGCCAATGAGGTCATGGCTGAAGGCTTCCCAGACCGTATGGCGCGTGAGGGTAAAACTGCCATTCAGGTCATGTACGACAATGACCGCCTAGGCCAGAAGAACGACAAGGGCTTTTATGCCTACGAAGAAGATAAAAAAGGTAAGCCGAAGAAAGTTACTGACGAAGCGGCTTACGCCCTAGTGAAGGAAGTAGTCAAAGAGCAAAAAGAGTTCTCTGACGAAGATATTATCGCCCGCATGATGGTGCCGCTGTGCCTGGAAACCGTGCGCTGCCTGGAGGATGACATCGTGGCGACGCCTGCCGAAGCCGATATGGCGCTGATTTATGGTATTGGCTTCCCGCCGTTCCGCGGTGGCGCGCTGCGCTACATCGATGCAATGGGCGTTGCAGAGTTCGTGAAGCTGGCGGAAGGGCTTGCTGAAGAGCTGGGCCCGCTTTACGCACCTACCGACAAGCTGCGTCAAATGGCTCAAAACAACGCGCTTTTCTATTCCAGCAACAATTCCAGCGACAATTCCAGCGACAATTCAGCCACCCAGGCCTAACCACCACCCAAAGGAGAAATAAGATGAGTTTGAATCCGAGAGATATTGTGGTGGTTGACGGTGTCCGTACCGCCATGGCGAAAGCCAAGAACGGTGCGTTTCGCAACGTTCGCGCTGAAAACCTGTCTGCCGCGGTGATGCAGGCGCTATTTGCCCGTAATCCTAATCTAGACCCGTCCGAAGTGGACGATGTGATCTGGGGTTGCGTCAACCAGACGCTAGAGCAGTCGATGAACATTGCCCGTAACGCGGCGATTATGACCGGCATTCCCCGCTCTGTGCCGGCCCAAACGGTCAACCGCTTGTGTGGTTCTTCAATGACCGCGCTGCATATCGCCGCGGCCAATATTAAAGCCGGTATGGGCGACTTCTTTATCATCGGCGGCGTTGAACACATGGAGCACGTCCCCATGGCTCACGGCGTTGACGTTAACCCGGCGGCCAGCAAGTACGCGGCGAAAGCGGCGATGATGATGGGCCTAACTGCCGAACTGCTGGGCAAAATGCACGGCGTTTCGCGGGAAGAGCAGGATAAGTTTGGCGTGCGCTCCCACCAGCGCGCCCAGGCGGCCATGGAGAAAGGCTACTTTGACAATGAAGTTATCGGTGTTGAAGGCCACGACCAGCGCGGCTTTAGGTTTATGGTGCAGCGCGACGAAGTGATCCGTGAGGATGCGAGCCTCGAGTCGATGGCCAATTTGAAGCCGGTATTTGATCCGCGTAACGGTACCGTGACTGCGGGTACCTCCTCGGCGCTTTCCGTGGGCGCCTCGGCAATGGCGGTGATGAGCTATGAGCGCGCTCAAGCGCTGGGCTTAGAGCCTATTGCAAGGGTGCTTTCGACCGGCGTGGCGGGTTGCGATGCCTCAATCATGGGCTATGGCCCGGTGCCCGCGTCCAAGAAGGCGCTGAAAATCGCCGGTCTTTCCGCGGCGGATATTCAAACCGTTGAGCTTAACGAAGCCTTCGCCGCTCAGGGCATCCCGGTGCTGAAAGATCTTGGTTTCCTGGAGGCGATGGACGACAAGGTCAATCTTCACGGCGGCGCCATTGCCCTGGGCCACCCGCTAGGTTGTTCCGGCTCGCGTATTTGCACCACGCTGCTCAACGTGATGCAGCAGCGCGATACCACCCTGGGCCTTGCCACCATGTGTATCGGCATGGGGCAGGGCGTTGCGACGGTATTTGAGCGGCTTAAATAACCACCGCGCTCTTTATTGCGACAAGACGGCACTAGAAAACGGCACCCTGCGAGGTGCCGTTCTCGCTTATACAGCTTCTTAAAGTATGCCGTTATCCAGCCCCGCGGCTAGATAAAGCCCCAGTTCTTCCACCTGATCAATAAAGGCGTCCTGCCACTCACCACGCAAAATCAGTGGCGGCTGAGCCCATCGCCAGCGTAAGCCGGTAACGATGCTTTCCACCGCTCGCTGGGTGCCCGTCCCATCGTGGCCCGCGCGAATATACAGCGCGCAAGGCAGTCCCTGCTGCTCTTCAAGAACGGCGTAGTAGCTGCGATCAAAAAAATCCTTGAGTGCGCCGCTCATATAGCCGAGGTTTTCCGTGGTGCCGAGTAGAAGGGCGTCGCAGGCTAGAACATCGTCTGGGCCTGCGTCCAAGGGCGCTTTCACCACACAGTTCACTTGGTCGAGATCAGGATGGCAAGCGCCACGGTAGGCTGCCTCTCGTAAAAGGCGCGTATTGGCGGAAGGGGCATGGGCAATCACTAATAGCTGTTTCATGCAGGGCGTCTCAACTAAAATATGGCGTCGATCTATTGGCTTGCGTCAGGTGCCGAAAATGCCACACTGATTAAATAATCTTGTCTAGAGAGCCTATATGCCGAGTCAAAGCGCTATCAATGTCTTTTATGATGCAGAGTGCCCGCTGTGTCGCAAAGAGCGGCGCCGCTATGAACGCTGGGCGGGCAAAAACGTTGGTGATATCGCCTGGCTTGACGTCACCGAGCACCAGCAGATGCTGCGCGCCAAAGGGGTTGAACCAGAAGTGGCGCTGCGCTCCCTGCATGTCGAAACCGCCAACGGCCAGCTCATTGAAGGTATCGATGCTTACCGTTTATTAATGGCGCGCATACCCGTACTGGTGCCGATCGCCTGGATCATTGGTCTGCCGGGCATTAAAACAGGATTGCGCAAGCTTTATGATGTTTGGGTTAAGCGCCGCTTGCAGGAACAGGGCCGGTGGCCCACTTAAAGCCAAGCAATGACACATCAGATAAACCAAGGAGATAGAGATGGCATTTGCACTTTCATCAATGCAGGTTACCAGCCCGGCGTTTGCTAACCATGAAGCGATTCCTTCCCAACACACCGGGGAAGGTGACGATGTATCGCCAGCGCTGGCTTGGCAGGAGGCGCCTGAGGGAACCAAAGGGTTTGCCCTCATCTGCCATGACCCGGATGCGCCGTTGGTTAAAGGGGGAAGCTACGGTTTTGTACACTGGGTACTCTACAACTTACCGGGCGATATTCAGGAATTAACTGAAAAGACGGCGCTGGGTGCCGCTGGGATGAACGACAGTGGCAATATTGGCTATGCGGGCCCAATGCCGCCAGAAGGGCATGGCAAGCATCTTTACTACTTCTGGGTGCTGGCGCTGGATCATCAAACGTCGCTACCTGAAGGCTTGACGCTGACTGAGCTATTGCAAGAAGTAGAGCCTAATCTGCTCGGCATGAACCGCCTGGTGGGGACCTATCAGCGCGGCTAATATTATCATGCTGGACATTTTGGCTAACCCGTGTAGGCTCCATCGCTTTCTTAGTTCTTGCTAGCCCTTTGTATTAGTTTTTTGTATGAGCCCTGCGATGGAGCCTTCTGATGAGTGATCTACCTAATTGTCCTGCCTGTGCCTCGGAGTTTAGCTACGACGATGGGCTTCAATACGTGTGCCCAGAGTGTGGTCACGAGTGGTCAAAAGTGGCAGAGGACGCGGGGGCTGATGACACGGCAGGCGTGCGCGATGCCAACGGCAATAAGCTGGTCGACGGCGATAGCGTTACGGTGATCAAGGATTTAAAGGTTAAAGGTAGTTCGTTGGTGGTGAAAGTAGGCACCAAAGTGAAAAGCATTCGTCTAGTGGACGGCGATCACGATATCGACTGCAAAATTGACGGTATCGGCCCGATGAAGCTTAAATCCGAGTTTGTTAAGAAAGCGTAACGCTAACCATATAAAAAACCAGAAATAGATAGCCAAAAAAATAGCCCCCTGGCGTTAGTCAGGGGGTTATTTTTGTATCGGCTATCACGCTTGTTACGCCGTGGTATTAATTTGTGTTCCGACGCTGCCACTGGTAGCTAACTGGGAATCCATTGAAACGCTTTCCATCAGTGCAGCAATCTGCGATGCACTGCCATCTAACGCTTGTTTAAAAACGCTGAGTTGGGCCTGTTGGCTTACCTGTACCTGCTGCATCGCCATCGATGCACTTACCATGTTATTTACGGCTGAATCCATGTTGTCACCCTCGAATAGCTTTAGCCATCCGCAACGATGGCATCAAATACTCAACTGAAATTACCAGACGTCCCTACCAAGTGCAAAGCCCTCTTCTGGAAAAGGTTAGGCGATAGCTTTTCTGAATGATAATGATTGTTGTTTTTGATGCGATTAGCGTCGAACGTGCCGATATTATGCGTAAATTGCTATCCATTTTGCTCAAGGGCTTCACATCAAATTTATACAGGACTAAAATGGTCCTCAATTCAGCTGCGGCGGTTCAAAAAGCCGCATAAAGAAAACGCTCAAGGGGAGTCGACATGCTCAAGCTTTCTCGGCTGACAGACTATGCCGCGGTAGTGATGGCGCAAATTGCCCGTCACTCCCAAGCGTCGCATGCAGCGGCTGATCTGGCTGACGCCGTGCAGTTGCCACACCCCACTGTGAGTAAGACGCTTAAAATGCTGGTGCGCGCAGGGCTGTTGGTTTCTCAGCGCGGCGTTCAAGGCGGTTATCGGCTTGCGCGCCCAGCGTCGCAAATTACCGCCGCCGACATTATTGCGGCGATTGAAGGCCCCGTCGCCATGACCGAGTGTAGTCAAGCAGAAGGTGATTGTGAGCTGGTAGCGACCTGCAGCGTGGCCGACAACTGGCAACGGGTTTCATTGGCAATGCGCACCCTGCTTGAGAGCGTGACGCTCGCGCACCTTGCGGATACCGCGCCGATTAAATTGCCGGTGCAAATGCCGATTCAAACGATCAGCCTGTCGACAGCGACTGCCTAACAGCGCCGCCGTAGAAGCAGGCCTTATTAATTATTAAAGGCGATGACCTCGCCACCCAACTGCCCGGAGGGTATCACCATGGCAACTGAAGAAATGGAACAGTTGGTTCGTCGCGAATACAAAGACGGCTTTGTAACCGATATTGAAAGCGACACCCTGCCACCTGGCCTGGATGAAAACACCATCGCCTTTATCTCTAACAAGAAAGGCGAACCCGAGTGGATGCTTGAGTGGCGTCTGGATGCCTACCGTCAATGGTTGAAGATGGAGGCTCCTTCCTGGGCGCATCTCGATTATCCGCCGATTGATTACCAGTCCATCTCTTACTTTAGCGCACCGAAGCGCCCGGAAGACCGTCCTCAGAGCCTGGATGAAGTGGATCCCAAGCTGCTGGAGACCTACGAAAAACTGGGTATTCCGCTGCACGAGCGCGCCGCGCTTGCGGGCGTGGCGGTAGACGCCGTGTTCGACTCCGTGTCGGTCGCTACCACCTTTAAAAAGCAGCTGGGCGAAGCCGGGGTGATTTTCTGCTCGATTTCCGAAGCCATTCGCGACTACCCAGAGCTGATCAAGCAATACCTGGGCACCGTCGTCCCGCAAAACGACAACTATTTTGCGGCACTGAACTCAGCGGTGTTTACCGATGGCTCCTTTGTGTTTGTGCCGGAAGGCGTGACCTGCCCGATGGAGCTGTCGACTTACTTCCGTATTAACGCGGCCAACACCGGCCAGTTTGAACGCACGCTGATTATTTGCGAAAGCCGTGCTCAGGTCTCCTATCTGGAAGGCTGTACGGCGCCGATGCGCGATGAAAACCAGCTCCACGCCGCAGTGGTCGAGCTCGTCGCGCTAGACGACGCCTATATCAAATACTCCACCGTACAGAACTGGTACCCCGGTGATGAAAACGGCGTTGGCGGTATCTACAACTTTGTTACCAAACGCGGTGACTGCCGTGGCGACCGTTCACGGATCAGCTGGACCCAGGTGGAAACCGGTTCTGCCATCACCTGGAAGTACCCCTCCTGTGTGCTGCGCGGTAAAGACAGCATCGGCGAATTTTACTCCGTTGCGGTCACCAACGGTCGTCAGCAGGCGGATACCGGCACCAAGATGATTCATATTGGTGAGGGCACTCGCTCTTATATCGTCGCCAAGGGCATTTCAGCGGGCAGAAGTGACCAGTCCTATCGTGGCCTGGTGAAAATCGGCCCGCGGGCCAAAGGGGCGCGCAACTTTACCCAGTGCGATTCGCTGCTGATCGGCGATAAGAGCGGTGCGCACACCTTCCCCTACCAAGAAATTGGTAATAGCACGGCGACCATTGAGCACGAAGCGACCACGTCTAAAATCGGGGAAGACCAGCTGTTCTACTGCCAGAGCCGCGGTATCTCGGAAGAGGACGCCGTCAGCATGATCGTTAACGGCTTCTGTAAAGACGTTTTCCAAGAGCTGCCGATGGAATTCGCGGTAGAAGCCGAAGCACTGCTCAACGTGACGTTGGAAGGTGCGGTAGGCTAACCGTTGGCCCTTTGTTTTACTTACTTATACCCGTGTCGCCCTGGCGGCACGCAAGAATCAGAAAGGTAATCAATATGTTGCAAGTGAATGATTTACACGTCACCGTCGAAGGTAATGAAATTCTTAAAGGCCTCACCCTGACCATCAATGCCGGTGAAGTACACGCCATCATGGGGCCAAACGGCGCGGGTAAATCGACACTATCGGCGGTGATCGCCGGTAAAGATGGCTACGAAGTTACCCAGGGTACGGTTACCTTTGAAGGCAAAGACGTGCTCGAGATGGAAATTGAAGAGCGCGCCCAGGCCGGTTTGCTGTTGGGCTTTCAATACCCGGTGGAAATTCCAGGGGTAAAAAACATCTATCTGCTGAAAGCAGCGCTTAATGCCCAGCGTGTGGCTCGCGGTGAAGGCGAGATGCCCGCACCGGAGTTTATGAAGCTGGTCAAAGAGAAGCTCGGCTACATGAAAATGGACGCCAGCTTCCTGCAGCGTGCGGTAAACGAAGGCTTCTCTGGCGGCGAGAAAAAGCGCAACGAGATTCTGCAAATGCTGGTACTCCAGCCCAAACTCGCCATGCTCGATGAAATCGATTCGGGGCTGGATATCGACGCCATGAAAGTCGTTGCAGATGGCGTTAACAGCCTGCGCGCTCAAGACCGCGCCATTCTGCTGGTCACTCACTATCAGCGCCTGCTGGATTACATCGTGCCGGATAAAGTCCATGTGCTGGTCGATGGCCGTATTGTCAAAAGCGGCGACGCTGAGCTGGCCAAACAGCTGGAAGCCAACGGGTACGAAGGCATCGAGGAGTCTGTGGCATGAGCGATACGCAAACCTTTTTAGATACGCTGCAAGCGCGTAGCCAAGGCTATCAGGCGGAGCCAACCTGGATCGCCGCGCGCCGCCAGGCGGGCGCTGCACGGTTTGAAGCCTTGGGTTTCCCGACGCGCCGTGATGAAGAGTGGAAATATACCGACGTGCGCTCGATTGCCCGGGGCAACTTTGCCCTGGCCGATGACGCCGAATTTTCCCCGGCTAGCGCTGCGGCGCTGACGCTGCCCATCAATGCCTATCGACTTACCTTCGTGGATGGTGTTTTTTCGGCCGCACTCTCGGATGTTGATTCGCTGCCGTCAAGCGTCCAGGTATTACCGCTTTCCAAGGCGCTTGAGGAGAATCACGAAGCCGTGGGCGGGCCGCTGGGCCGTTTGACCGGGGTCGAATTCTCACCGTTTGCCGCATTGAACACCGCCTTTATGGAAGAGGGCGCCGTGGTGCGCATCGCGCCCGGAACGGTGGTTGAAAAACCCATTCTGCTGCAGTTTCTATCCCGTGCTGGCCAGCCGGTGATGTGCCACCCGCGCGTGCTGGTAGAAGCCGGTAGCCGCAGCGAAGCCACGCTGATTGAACACTATACTGGTGAAAGTGAAGCGACTAACTTCACCAATGTGGTGGGTGAGTTGATGCTTGATCGTGGCGCGATATTGGCCCACTACAAGCTGCAAGAAGCGCCGCTGGGCGATATGCACGTGGCAAGTATCCACGTGGAGCAGGGTCGTGATACGCGCTATACCTCTTACAACCTGAGCTTGGGCGGTTCGCTGGTGCGTAACGACCTGATCAGTGATTTGAATGGCCAGGGCGCGGAAACCAATTTTCTGGGGCTGTTCTTTGGCCAGGGGCGCCAGCACGTTGATAACCACACCAAGGTGAATCACAACGCGCCGCTGACGTTCTCCAACGAGAACTACAAAGGCATTCTGGATGACCGCGCCCACGGGGTGTTTAACGGCAAAGTCTACGTCAAGCGCGACAGTCAGAAGATCGAAGGCTATCAAAGTAACCAAAACTTACTGCTCTCGGATCGCGCCCACATCGACGCCAAGCCCGAGCTTGAAATCTATGCCGACGATGTGAAGTGCTCGCACGGTACGACCACCGGCCAGTTGGACGAAAACGCTATCTATGTGCTGCGTACCCGCGGCATTGATGAAGCCACTGCACGGGGTCTACTGACGCTGGCCTTTGCCGGTGAAGTGCTGGACAAGGTCAGTCTGGACGCAATTGCCGAACGCGTTGAATTAGCGGTCGCTGGTAAGCTGCCAGAGCGCTTTAATCTGGCAGGGCTGGTAGAAACGGCGGTTGCTCTCAACGATTAACCAGGAGTGTTCGATGCCACATACCGTTATTGAGTCAGCGCCTAGCCTTTCGCCAACGAGCCCTGCGCAAGCGCCTTTAGACGTTGCGCGGCTGCGTCAGGACTTCCCGATTTTGGCTCGTGAAGTGCACGGCAAGCCGCTGATCTATTTAGACAACGCGGCCACTAGCCAGACGCCACAGCAGGTCATTGACGTATTTAGCGATTACTATTCGCGCTATAACGCCAATATCCATCGTGGGCTGCACACCCTCGCCGATGAAGCAACAGCGGCGTTTGAAGGCACGCGCCATCGGGTTCGGGCGTTTCTCAACGCGGAAGATGCGCGTCAGATCATCTTCACCCGTGGCACCACAGAAGCGATTAACCTGGTGGCGCAAAGCTGGGGGCGGAAAAACCTTGCCCCTGGTGATGAAGTGCTTATTTCGATGCTTGAGCACCACTCCAATATTGTGCCCTGGCAGCTGCTGGCCGCTGAGATCGGCTTCACCATCAAGGTGATTCCCGTCGAAGCCAACGGCACGCTGGACCTGGCCGCTTATCGCGCGCTGCTTAGCGAGCGTACCAAGCTGGTGGCGGTGAACCACGTCTCTAATGCGTTTGGCACGGTTAATCCAGTCCAGGAGATGGCCGCGCTGGCTCATCATCAGGGCGCGGTGATACTGGTCGATGGCGCTCAGGCCGCGCCGCATCAGGTTGTCGATGTGCAAGCCATTGATGCCGACTTCTATGCCTTCTCCGGCCATAAAGTTTATGGGCCGACCGGGGTGGGCGTGCTGTACGGTAAGCAGGCACTGCTTGAAGCGATGCCGCCCTGGCAGGGCGGCGGTGAGATGATCAATACCGTCTCCTTTGATGTCGGCACTACCTTCGCGGCGATTCCACATAAATTTGAAGCGGGCACGCCGGCTATTGCGGAAGTGATCGCCCTGGGGCGGGCTTTGGAGTGGATGGAGAGCGTCGGTGTGAGCGCGATTGGCGCCTGGGAAGGGCAGCTGCTTGCGCATGCGACGCAAGCGGCGGGCCGCATTGACGGTCTACGTATTTTAGGCACAGCGCCTGATAAAGCTGCCGTTCTCTCCTTTATCGTGGACGGTGCGCACTCCCAGGATATTGGTCTGCTGATCGATCAGCTCGGCGTCGCCATTCGTACCGGGCACCACTGCGCGCAGCCGTTGTTACATCATTTCGGGGTAGACGCGACGTGCCGTGCTTCATTTGCGGCGTATAATACGCTGGAAGAAGTGGACCGCTTTATTGAAGCACTTCAACGTGTCATTAATATGGTGCGTTAAGCGCGGTTATGTAAGGCCAGTTCTCTAAGAACAGCTATTTAAGGACAGCTATGGATCTTGAGCAAGTCGCTAGTCTCGAACGAGGCCAACAGTTGCCGCTCCAGCGTGATGTGGAGGCTATTGCGATTCCGTTTGGGAGTACGGAAACGCTGGCCGAAGATAGCGTGGTGAGCGTCATGCAAGCGAAGGGCAGTACGGTGAGTGTCGGTTTTGAGGGGCGTCTTTTTCTGGTTGAGGGCAGCAACTTAGATGCCTTAGGGCTTGAGCCGTTACCGCGCCCTACGCTGCCCGAAACGGCAACGGAAGAAGAAATAGAGCAGTTTGTGTGGGATCAGCTACGCACCTGTTTTGACCCGGAGATTCCCGTTAACATTGTTGATTTAGGGCTGGTCTACGGCTGCCGTATCGAGCGCTTAATTAACGGTGAGCGCATGGTGACTATCCGTATGACGCTGACCGCCCCAGGCTGTGGAATGGGCGATGTGATTGCCGCGGATGCGCGCAATAAGATCCTCGGTGCGCCGCAAATCAGCAAAGTGCACACCGAAATCGTCTTCAGTCCGCCCTGGAGCCGTGACATGATGAGTGACGAGGCCAAGCTTGAACTCGGCATGTTTTGAGTTGGATACATAACCTTGTGTTGATATGGCTAAAGCGTTTGCTAATGTCGCTAGGAGCACTATTGCTGCTGGCGATATTGTTGTTTATAGCGGGTAATTTTTGGGTAGTGGCCACCACGGCGGCCTATATCGAAAAGCAACCCCAGCAATGCCGCCCCGATAAAGTGGGAATTGTATTTGGCACGTCTCACTGGACGCGCAGCGGCGTACGCAACCCGCACTTTCATGCCCGTATGCGCACCGCGGCAACATTGATTGATCAAGCGAGTGTCGAGCATCTGTTGCTCTCAGGGGATAACCGTACCCAGGCGTATAACGAGCCACGGGCGATGTGGCGCGAGCTGTATCGGCGCGGCGTAGCGCCTGAGCGGTTGACCATGGATTTTGCGGGCTTTAGCACCTACGACACGCTGGCTCGTGCCAAGGACGTTTTTCAGCTTGAAAGGGCGTTACTGATCACGCAGAGCTGGCACCTGCCGCGGGCGGTGTATATTGGTCGGGCGTTAGGTATAGATGTCACTGGCTGCGTGGCGGATGACCCAACGGTCGCTTTGGGGTGGCGCTTAAAGCTGCGCGAGTGGGCGGCGCGGGTAGCCACCCTGGGCGATCTGTATATTTGGAAGCGGGAACCCTATTTTCTAGGTGCGCCGGAACCCATTGAATTGCCGCCGCGGCCTCCCATTGAACTCATCCTGCCGGGGTTAGACAAGCGTTTTGTCGCCCCTTGACCAGCTTTGCCCACGTCAGCCTTGCCAATCTCAGCGATGCGTTTTGCGCTTTTGCAGCGTATACAGCTCGCGTATCAGCTTACGACAGCCCCGCATGCACTCTTCCACTACTGGCTCGATCGGGTCGGGCAAGGGGTGAGTAAACAGTGAAGAGAGGGCCTGCATCAGTACCCGCTCTTGCTCCAATAGCTCATTGATCAATACTTGACTATCGTTGCCAACAAAGCTTTTCAAGCGGCTCCATAGCCAGAGAAAATCATCCCGCTCAACGTCTGCATCGCGAGGCAGCATTTTCAAATGCGTACGGGCGAGTTCCTGCAGCTTGCGCATCTGTTTAAGCCGTTCGGTATAGTGCGGCTTTAGGGCGTCGCGCAGTGAGGGCCGCAGGCGTTCGATATTGTCTTGGAAATAATCAATGCTATCGGCCAGCGCTTCCAATACGCTGTCCATCGCCACTTGGCGATTATCGAGAAACATGAGCGTCTACCTCCTTCGGTGACGCAGATTGTGAGCGGGGCAGCGTCAATTTGCCACCCCCGTAACGGATATATTTTATATTTTTTGCCCTAGCCTTTCGGCTTAGGCGGCGCCTTGCGGGGGGGCACGGCATTTTTTTCAATATGTTCAATAATCATGCCTGCAATATCCTTGCCGGTGGCGTTTTCAATGCCAAACAGCCCAGGTGAAGAGTTAACCTCCATAATCACCGGCCCGTGATTAGAGCGCAACAAGTCGACACCGGCCACGCGCAGCCCCATGGCTTTTGCCGCGCGAATAGCGGTAGAGCGCTCTTCGGGGGTAATTCGGATCACGCTGGCGGTGCCGCCGCGGTGCAGGTTCGAACGAAACTCGCCCTCTGCCGCCTGGCGCTTCATTGACGCCACCACCTTATCGCCGATCACTAAGCAGCGGATATCGGCGCCACGCGCTTCTTTAATATACTCCTGCACCATGATGTTGGCTTTCATGCCCATGAAGGCTTGAATCACCGATTCTGCCGCCTGGTTGGTTTCCGCCAGTACCACGCCAATCCCCTGGGTGCCTTCGAGCAACTTAATGACCAGCGGTGCGCCTTTTACCATGGTGATTAAGTCGGGAATATCGTCAGGCGAGTGGGCAAACCCCGTGATTGGTAGGCCCAGGCCTTTACGCGATAGTAGCTGTAGCGAACGCAGCTTGTCCCGTGAGCGGGTAATCGAGACGTTATCGTTGATAACGTAAGTGCCCATCATCTCAAACTGACGCAGCACCGCGCAGCCGTAAAAGGTCACCGATGAGCCAATCCGCGGGATCACTGCATCGAAAGGCTCAATCTCTTCGCCTTTATAGTGAATCGAGGGGTGGTGAGAGGTAATGCTCATATAGCAGCGCAGCGTGTCCACCACGCGAGCGGTATGCCCGCGCTGCTCTGCAGCTTCCACCAAGCGGCGGGTAGAGTACAAATTGCGATTGCGCGACAGCAGAGCGATATGCATGTAAGAGACTCCGAGCCTAAATTAAGGCGACTAATAAGGGGTTAAGGCTCACCGTGCAAAAAAGCGGCACCGGGTGCAACTAGCAGGCGGCGCAAGGCGCGGCGTCCTAGTAACATCGGATGGCGCATATTGCTACGGTCAGTCAGGGTCAGTTCAACGAGAAAATTTAATTCGCCCATTTGCATCGGGGTGCGGATCACATAGCGCCACTCGCTATGGCCGTTAGAACTGGTGACCCGGCGTCGATCATGCAAGTGCAGACTATAACGGTGGGCCGGCGTGTCCGGTCCCCCGCCGTGGGTAATAAAACTCACCCACAGTTGCCCATGTTCATCTTCATGGGTGTCTATCTCTTCCGCATGCAGGGCAGACGTGCGTGCACCGGTGTCGGCTTTGCAACAAAGGTGGAGCCCAAGCTCAGGTAACGTCACCATCTCGCGACGTCCAATAACCGCCTTAGCCTGATAGGGTAATTCCTTCAAAGTTCACTCCTTGCAAATAAAAGTGACAACATCGAATCAAGCATTGCTGTGTTGCATCATAAGGGCTAATCGGCGTTGGACCGGGGAGCCCGCTGGCGCATCCCGTAGCGCCATCATGACCGGTAAGCGTAGCCGCGGTATTAGCGCAATGTCTCGCACCGCCGCGGCGAAATCGGTCCGCTTGTCCTCCGCCAAACGCTGTAGAAATAGCGGCAGTCGCTGAGCATCTTCAAGGTGGCGCCAGCCGCGGCCTGCCATGGCGGCGAGCACATCAGGCCCGCAAGCCGCCGTGTCAGTTAATAAAAGGCCATACCACTGGCCAATTTCGGCGCTGTCGGTATTGCCCACAGCGCGTAGACAGGCACACAGGGTTTCTACATCGCCCGCTTGCGCGGCAACCTCGCCTCGCTGGTGAAGTGCCGACGCTAGTGCCGCTGACAAGGCATGATGTTCTAAACAGTAGCACAATGAGTGAATAACGGCGGCAGGCAGTGAACCCAGTTGTTGAGCTAAGGTTGCATCGTCAGGCGTTTCCAAGCGGGCGACGTAGTCGGCGATCCCTTGTAACCCCAAGGCTTGCCAATCAATGCTTAGCTGGCCGCTAAAGTACGCTTCAACGGGTTCTAAATGCTGACTGGCGGGCAAGCCCATGGCGTAGGTAGCGCGGGCATTTAACGTCGCTTGGAAGGTAACATTCGGCGTGAAGGCGAGAGGATTATCCTTCATTAAATGATCCACGTCCGCTGTTTCTTCGCGGCCTACTTGCGAAACGTTGCGTCCCAGCGTCTCTAATAGCCGATTTAAAAACGCATCGCGCTGGGCGGGTACCAGCAGCCCTTGTTCATCCAGCGGTAAGGCTAAAAACCAAATCGCCGGCTCGGGCATATCGCCGAGGCGAAACACAATGGCTAATCGCGCTTGGCTTTGCCATGGTTCTGGCCACGCCAGCTCGCCACGTTCAAAGGCAGCGAATGACTCCCGTGGACAGGGGACGACATGGCGGCCCATATGGTAAAGCGAGACCTCACCACCGCTACGGGTAAAAAACTCATCAAGGGTTTGAATCGGTTGCATGACATCCTTCCGCGTTGCAAGCCTGCACTCTACCTTGATGATGGATCACTGTCAGCCGCAAAAGTCGATAAACATCGTTCAAATGACGCGCCATTCATGACAGTGCGGTTAAAAATTAAACAACTAGTCGAAAGCCCCATGAGAGCAGGCGCTGCGACACCTTTCCATAGTTTATCCACAGGCTCATGCAGGTTTTCTGTGGGTCTATGGATAAGTATTCTCAAACGATCTTGATTGGCAAGCCGTCCACACAGCAGGGATAATGATAGGACGATTTTCTTTTTCACTTTCCAAGGCAGTGACAAACCTATTTATGAGTACTTATCAGCCGCTGCAAACCGCGCTTTTAGAGCTTGAAGCTTCGATGAAAGCCGCCGATTTGTGGCGTATGCCAAGACCGGACGCAGACGCATTTGCAAGCCAGCAGCCGTTTTGTATCGACACCATGTCGCTTCCCCAGTGGATCCGCTTTGTGTTTATTGCCCGTTTGAACGCTTTGATTGATGCGAATGCTGCCATGCCCGCCAAGTGCGAGGTGGCGCCCGCCGTGGCGGCCTATTTGCAGCAGGAAAAAACACCCGCCCACCACCAGCTGCTCGTCGTTCGCGCGGTGGAGAAGGTCGATCAGATTGTCACGGAGAGCTGAAAGGGAAGAGCTGCGTAGGATCTTAGTAACGAAAAGCCTGCCAGAAAGGCAGGCTTTGGGGATAACAGCTAAAACGGTGGTTTTACAGGCGGCCTAGAAGCGGTAACTGAGGCCTGCCATGACCACGACAGGGTCGATCTCAACGCTGCCAGCGTCTGCGCCGCCTACTTTGGCGTCGGCATCGATATCGATATACCAGGCCGCCGCATTGAACGCCCAATGTTCATCAATCAGCAGGTCCACACCTACCTGACCCGCAGCGCCCCAGGAGTCGTCAAGTTCCAATGACGCGCCGATATCGGTTTTTTCGTCAGAGAAGCGGGTGTAGTTAATACCGGCGCCGACATAAGGCTGAACACGGGCCTCGGTACCCCCTAGCGGGTAGTACTGTAGCGTGAGGGTAGGCGGCAGATGCTTGGTAGAGCCATCGGTCACGCCTTCCACCTGCAGGTCGTGTTTGAAGGGTAGCGCGGCCAACAGCTCGACGCCCATCTTATCGTGGAAGCGATAGCCCAGAGTGAAGGCAAAATTCGATTCCGCATCGACATTAACATCGGCGCCTAAGATCTCACCGTTATTGCTTTTCGGGTCCACTTTCGCAATACCCACGCGGGTAAAAAAGTCACCCGCGCCATAAGCAAATGCCTGGCTGCTGGTCATCAATGCCGCAGCGGCAATGCTGGAAACGAGTAAGGTGGAAAGGGCGGCTTTACGCATGGGTTCACTCCAGGTGTTAAAACAGACAGTTTCAAATGACTAGTTGCAAAGCTGGGCGGCCATTCGATAGCCGCTTAACGATGAAACAAGTGTAACGAGACCCAGGGAGTGGATTATTGATCCAGGGCAAGGGTTATTAGACAAACGTTATTAGGAGGGAGGGGGGCGGGGAAGCCTAACTCAGGAGCGGGCTGCTGGCCATTTGGGTACCCAATTAGCATGGGTATATGCACAGCTATAAGCAGTATTTTGAGTCCGTAATGCGTGTTTTTCTGGTACGCTCAGCAAGCGGCATGCTCAAATTTTCCGGATTTTTTTATAAAAACGAATTAAAACAGCTGGTTGTAAAAAATATGCCGTGCTTATAGGCAATGCGAAAAGATGGTCATAAGTGATTATGAGCATGCGCTTTTTTCTAGCGTGGTTTGCATTGGGGATTGGTGATTTTCCATTCTTATCAATACCTTGAAGGTTTTTATGGTGTTAGACTTTCTAGAAAAATACGCATGCTTATAAATAAACTGTTAAATTCATGGAGAAACGAATGAACATCCGTACCACGTTAATTGTCGTAATTTTGTTTGCATTGTCAGGTTGTGGGCAATCTAGCAGCTCAGGCTTAGAGGTCTCAAAAGGCGAGTTTGGGGAATCTTGGCCGTTTACTGTAGAAAGTGGAGTTGTGGATTGTGTTGATGGCCAGGCGGCGATCTTCAAGACAGGCGGGACGTCCTATCAACTGAATGGTTTTGCCCGTAGTAGTGGCTATGCGCCTATAGATCCAATTTGGCGAGAAAACCCTGAGATTCCAGGGGTGAGAGTCAATATAGGTTCCATGATTGATTTAGCGCTGGAGCAGTGTTGAGAATTTAACCATCCTGTGCAGCCGACGCTCGTACCTCGCGCGGCTGACGGTTAGCGTTGGGCATCAACACACTCGCTCCGAGGCGACTGACCCCATGAATGCACGCACTCTAGGTACTCTGCTTCAATACGGTGTTGCTAGCGATCTTGCCGAAAAAGCTAATTCAGCTGGGCTCACTGTGACCAAGGCGAGGTCACTTAGCCAGAAGGATATGGTTTCAAAGTTCGGTCTTTCCGAGGCTGAAGCGAAGACCTTGAGCCACTGTGTACGGCGGGAACCAATCGACGAGCAAATTGTTCAGTTACTGCTGGAAAGCAGTAACTTCGTGTGCAGTGTGTGCAAAGGTCAAAAGGGGCCTTCTTACATCATTCACCACATAGTCGAATACGAAAAGACTCAGGACAACACCTACAACAATCTTATTGTCCTTTGCCCCGTCGATCACGACCTCGCACACCAAGGCGGGCTGACTCTAAGGCTCACCGAATCTCAGCTGCGCACAACAAAAACGAAGTGGGAAAAACAGGTCGAGGTGGCGAATGCGCAAAGAGCAGCGCAATTAATCGACGTGAATGACGATGCAATTGACTACGTCAATGTGAAACGCATCGAAGAGTTGTGTGTTCGTCTCTTCAAGAAGATACCTCAAACAACGCTTACAGCCAGCCTTCGCAGCGCAGGCATTTTGGGCGCTGGTGGCTCCTTTGACCAGAAGTATGTTCAGACACACTTGTCGGGAGGGCGCTACCTATTCGACTACATCACGCACCAAGAGACAGAGCACTACAAACAACTGACGCAGCAGATTGCCACGGTGACTAACTTCATCGATCTAGATGAAACGGCTAACGCAGGGCATTCCGCCCTGAAGGCGAGCGAAGGGCATTACGCGTTCTTCATCGGCGGTGTCTGTGCTAAAGGGCCGGACCTGCCTATCACTGCGAGCACTCCGACCATCCTTCTTCACTATTCACGAAAGCATCTTCGTATTGAATGGATACTAGATCCCATCTTCATGATGTCTATGTCAGCCATCACCCGAATTGGTGGCAAGAATCGCTACATCATCTATTGCCTTGTACGTACTGTTGAACTGCAAGCTGATAAGGTCACTCTAGTTCGGGCAAGTCCCCTTCTAATTGCTCAACCCAACAAATGGGTGCATAAGACGCCAGCAATTGCCTACGAACGGCAGTACGCCGAATACATTGATGATGATTTTTTGGACGATGATGCAGATGATGCCCAACCTGGCGGTGCAGGGGACGCTGCGCAGTGAGGCCGCGCAGCGCCCCTGACCTTGAACGTTATGTGCCCAAGAGGTCAGTATGGATTTGAACATGGAAATCAAAGATTGGATTACCGTTTGCGCGATCATCGCTGGGCCAATTCTGGCTGTCCAAGCGCAAAAAATGGTCGAGAGCATACGAGACCGAAAGCAAAGAAAACTTCAAATCTTCCATACCCTGATGGAGACACGGGCTACTAGGCTTTCAGGGCCACACGTTTCAGCTCTAAACATGATAGACCTGGAATTCTACGGGAAGAAATACTTCGGTAAACGCTGGCAATCGGAAGCTGACAGGAAAGTCACGAACGCATGGAAAATCTATAACGATCATCTGAATAACAGCGTACCTGATGAACGTCTAGACGCATGGATAGAGAAAGGGGCTGAGCTATTTACGTCTTTACTGTATGCCATGTCTCAGTCCTTAGGTTATGACTTTGATGAAGTCCAGCTGAAGCGGGATTGTTATAGCCCGATAGCGCACGGAAAAATTGAAAGAGATCAAACCAAGATAAGAGAAGGGATCGTTGGTATCTTGGAAGGGCGAAGATCCTTTCCAATGGCGGTTACATACCTACCACCCTACCAACCTATTGACCCTGTGCCGGAAGCAGAGTCACATAACGATCAAAAGCAGTCGGACTCGTAAACTCGCCGCTGTTTCGAAGCGTTAAATGCCAGTGACCGCGAGATCCAGTGCGGCAATAATGTGATCTCTGAAGTGCGAGAGGGAGCCGACGGGATTCTTTAGGTGCTTTTTTGGCACCGAGGAAATTTGCGGAGTGAGCAAGAGCAACGTCTGATCGTTGAACGTTACCTCTGGCGTGAGGCCCCGCATGGCCTGTTCGCCAAAAGCAGCGCTCCTCCCCAAAGGGATAACGATACGAGTTGCCAAGTCGGTCAGAAGGGCGCTTTGAATATCTATCAGGTAAGGGTAGTGCGCTTTGCTGGTTTTACTTGGGTTAGGGTAAACGTCGAATTGTGCCATCAAAACTCCCGAAATTCGTCGCCAAAGCACCCATGTTGCTCAACGAATTCGTTATAATTCTTGATCGCACTACGGTTTTCTTCGACCCATTGAGCGGCCTCTCGTTTCGCAAGCTCTTCCTTCAGCGCCCGCTCAAGGGTGGCTGAAAGGTTAATGTTCAGAGCGCGGGTCTTGTTTAGGAGGTCACTGTTCACCGACAGGTTCGCTGCCTTTCTGGGTGCGGCTGTATCGTAAAGTTCTGGCATTTTTCCCTCCACAGAGTTGTGACCAACATTATTACAGATTATGCGCACTGGAATGCGCATTCAAGTGAGCATTTAACAAATTGCAGGGTAATCCTCCGTAAATCCCGGCTGCCAGATACAAAAAAGCCACTAACGAGTAGTGGCTAATGATGGATCGCTGAGACAGTGATCAGCATTTGCTGAGTGCGGGAGGAGGGCAAGCGACTTCAATGAGCCGCTCGCCTCCTAAGCACCTGTTCCTAAGCACCAACCACTAAGGCAACAACCTATTCGGCCGTTGCCAACAGGCTGGCGTTGCCGCCCGCTGCGGTGGTGTCGATACATAGGTGACGTTCCACCACGTAGCGATCCGGCGAGATAGTCTGGGTCTCGAGCGAGATGATGGCGCCGTCGCGCTTGGCCAGCGCAATGCGCAGTTCGCGGGTCCAGTCGCTGGCGCCAGCAGCGGCGACCGCTGCAATGCCTTTGACCTCGCTCAGTGTCTCTGCTGAAACGCTGCCATCAAGCCCGACCACTGGCGCGCCGGCGTCAATCAGTGGCTTCACCGCCTGCTCGGCACCTGTCGTGACCACGACGGCCGCACAGCCCGCGCCGAGGGCCTGGGCTGCTTGCGCGATGGCGATATCCAGAGTTGGCCCGAGGCACAGCACCACTCCTTTCGGATACATCGCCAGGCGGTTGCTTTCGCCCGTCGGCCCCGGCAGCGTCTGCGACGTCATGTCCAGCGCGGCCGTCTCATTGAGTGCCTTGCGGATCACGCCGCCTTTGCCGGAGAGCGCCTTGCGCAGCACCTCGATGCGATTGGGACGTACCGCCCAGTTACGCGCATCCAGCCCATCAAGCGCCGATTGAAGATCGCCAAGTGAAACGGCTTTTCCTTCTGGCGCCTCAACGTGCTCGGCGTCTGCGGTGCGACGGAAGCGGTTGACGTAGAGTGGGCCACCGGCCTTGGGGCCTGTGCCTGAGAGCCCCTCGCCACCGAACGGCTGGGAGCCAACGATGGCGCCGATCTGGTTGCGGTTGACGTAGACGTTGCCGACATGGATGCGCTCGACGATCTGCTGCACGCGGTCATCAATGCGGGTATGCAAGCCGAAGGTCAGCCCGTAGCCTTTGCCATTGATATCGTCGACCACCTTGTCGATATCCCGCGCTTTGAAGGTGGCGACGTGCAGCACCGGGCCGAAGATCTCACGCTCGAGGTCCTCGATGCCGCTGACTTCGACCACCGCCGGGGTGACAAAGGTGCCGGTGTCTGGCGCGGGCAGCTTCTTCAGTACCTTGCCGTTTTTCTCCTGTGTTGCCACATAGTCGCTGATATCGGCCTGGGCGTCGGCGTCGATGACCGGCGACACGTCGGTATCGGTGTTCCAGGGGTCGCCAATGGTGAGCGCGTCCATGGCGCCGTAGAGCATGTTGAGCAACCGGTCCCGCGCTTCTTCCTGGACATACAGCATGCGCAGCGCGGAACAGCGCTGGCCAGCCGACTGGAAGGAGGAAATCAGTATATCGCGCACCGCCTGCTCGGTCAGCGCCGTGGAGTCCACAATCATGGAGTTGAGCCCGCCGGTCTCGGCGATTAGTATCGCATCGGGGCCCGCGTTCTCGGCCAGCGCCTTGTGGATAATCTGCGCCACCGGGGTGGAGCCGGTGAAGCAGACACCGGCGATACGCGGATCGCTGGTCAGCGGGCCGCCCACCGTCGGGCCGTCGCCCGGCAGCAGCTGCAGCGCCGCTTCCGGTAGGCCGGCTTCGCGCATCAGCTCGACGGCGCGGGCGGCAATCAGGGGCGTCTGCTCGGCGGGCTTGGCGAGTACCGCGTTACCGGCCACTAGGGCAGCAGCGATCTGCCCGGTGGTAATCGCCAGGGGGAAGTTCCACGGGCTGATGCAGACGAAGATGCCGCGGGCGCTGCCGGGCTCTTCCGCGTCCAGACGCTCGCCTTCGTTGGCATAAAAACGCAGGAAATCCACCGCTTCGCGCACTTCGGCGATACCGTCGAACATCATCTTGCCCGCTTCGCGGGTGGTGATCACGGTCAGCTCGGCGATATGCTCCTCGTAGAGATCGGCAGTGCGGCGCAGTACCGCGGCGCGTTCGGCCGCTGGGCGTGCCGACCACTCTTTGAAGCCTTGCTCGGCGGCGTCAAGGGCGGTTGTCACCTCTTCAGGGGTGGCCTCATGCACCTTGCCGACCACTCGCGAACCATCTGCGGGGGAGACGGCATCGCGCGCCGGGCCCTGGGGTGCGGGGTTGCCCACCAGCATGGGGCCTGCGGTCCAGGTGGCATCGGCAAACGCTTCCCGTGCCTCAAGCAGTGGGAGGATCGATGCTGGCTCGTTAATCCGATAGCCCTTGGAGTTCTTGCGCTCAGGCTCGAACAGCTCGCCGGGCTGACGGATCAACGGGCTTGAGACGTCGTTGCCGAGCTGCTTAAAGCCTTCAATGGGATCCTTTGATACCTCGCTCGGCGGAATCGAGCTGTCCACCACCTGATTGACGAACGAGGAATTGGCGCCGTTTTCCAACAGGCGGCGGACCAGATAGGCCAGCAGATCGCGGTGCGCGCCGACCGGGGCATAGATGCGGCAGTGGGCGCCTTCCGTCTCCTTGACGATGTGGTGCAGCGATTCGCCCATGCCGTGCAGGCGCTGGAACTCGTAGCTGTCCTTGTCGTCGCCTGCCATGGCCACCACGGCGGCGCAGGTGTGGGCGTTGTGGGTAGCGAACTGCGGATAGATACGGTCGCGCCGGTCGAGCAGCATCTGGGCGCAGGCCATGTAGCTGACATCGGTGTTGACCTTGCGGGTGAAGACCGGGAAGGTCTTGACCCCCATCTCCTGGGAAAGTTTGATCTCGGTATCCCAGTAAGCGCCTTTGACCAGACGTACCATAATCTTGCGATCGAACCGCTCGGCCAGTTCGTAGAGTGTCTCAATCATCGGCGCGGCTCGGCGCCCATAGGCCTGCACGACGACCCCGAAGCCATCCCATCCGTCCAGGCTTGGGTCGGCCATCAATGCCTCGATCACGTCGAGGGAGAGATCCAGCCGGTCTTGCTCTTCGGCGTCGATGTTGAAACCGATATTGGCCTTGGCTGCCTGCTGCACCAGCTCTTTGGCGCGGGGCAATAGCTCGGCCATCACCGTGTCACGGTGGGTATATTCATAGCGCGGATGCAGCGCTGAGAGCTTCACGGAGATGCCGGGGCTGCCGCGTACGTCGCCCTTGGCCTGCTTGGCGATCGCGGTAATCGCCTCGGCATACGCTTGATGATAGCGGAGAGCATCGTCGTCGGTGCGCGCCGCTTCGCCCAGCATGTCGTAGGAGTAGGTGTAGCCCTGTTTCTCGAGTTCGCGGGCATTTTTCATACCCTCGTCAATGGTTTGGCCGAGTACGAACTGGCGGCCGAGAATTTTCATTGATTGGCCAACCGCCCTGCGCACCACCGGCTCGCCCATGCGGCGTACCAGGCCGCGTAGCGCCCGCGTCGGGCCCTTGGGGTCTTCTTCCAGCACCTTGCCAGTCAGCAGCAGTGCCCAGGTCGAGGCATTGACCATTGACGAAGACGACTTGCCCAGGTGGGCGCCCCAGTCAGACGGCTCGATCTTGTCGTGGATCAGGTCGTCGATGGTTTCCGCATCGGGTACGCGCAGCAGTGCTTCCGCCAGACACATCAGACCGACGCCCTCGGTGGTCGAGAGCCCGTACTCGGCCAGGAACGCCTCCATCATTGAGGGCGACCTTTCCTTACGCACACGCGCCACGTAGTTAGCACCCTCGGCGGCGACCTTCTGGCGGTCATCCTCCGATAGCTTGATACGCTCGACAAGCCCGTGCAGTACATCTGCCTCATTGGCGTCGTAATTGGTGCGAATGCGTGAGCGCAGATCACTCACGTCGCTATGCAGATTATGCAGATGGGGATTGGCTTCGTTCATACTGGGTTTCTCCCTGCTAGCCGAAACGTAGCGTTGATGCGTTGTCAGCTAGAATGTAGTCGTTCTTTTTAAAGCAAGCACAAAAGATCAAACCAATAGAGGGCTCCCGCGGGAGCCCTCTTTATACGTTAGATATGCTCTGGCAATACGTTGAATGTACCCTGGAACGTTAGTTGCGAGTGATGTGCTGATATTCACCCGAGTCTTCGGTTGCGTTGCTCACCACCATGATGGCAATGAAGGACGCGATGAAGCCAGGAATAATCTCGTAGACACCTGGGCCGCCCAGGAATTCACCGTTCCAGCCCAGCGAGATCCAAATCATAACCGTGAGAGCACCGACTACCATGCCTGCGATGGCACCATTACCGTTGGTGCGTGACCACATCAGCGACAAGATAATTAGCGGGCCAAACGCTGCACCGAAGCCTGCCCAAGCGTTACTGACCAGCCCCAGCACCTGGGAGTTTTCATCAGAGGCAATAATCGCTGCCACGATACCCACCAGCACCACGCAGACACGGCCGACGGCGACAGACTCTTGTTCGGACGCATTCTTGTGCAGGAACAGGCGATAGAAGTCCTCAGTCAGTGAGGAAGACGCCACCAGAAGCTGGCTGGAAACGGTACTCATGATCGCAGCAAGCAGTGCCGCGTAGAGGAAACCGGTAATCAACGGATGGAACAGCAGATTCGCCAGGACAATAAAGATCGTTTCCGGATCTTCGATATCCATGCCATTGCGGATCGCATAGGCGCGGCCGAAGATGCCCAGAGAAACGGCACCAATCAGCGAGATAAGCATCCAGCCCATGCCGATGTTGCGGGCAACGGGGACATCCTTCAGCGTTCGGATCGCCATAAAGCGCACAATGATGTGCGGCTGGCCGAAATAGCCCAGCCCCCAGGTCACCGCAGACAGCCAGCCGATGAAGGTGAGGCCTGATGTCCAGGATAGCAGGGTAGGATCGATTTCATTCAGGGTCTGTGTCGCTTGGCCTAAACCACCGCCACCTTCGCCAAATAGCACCACCGCTGGCATGATTACTAGCGCTAGCATCATGATGCAGCCTTGCACGAAGTCCGTCATGCTCACAGCCAGGAAGCCGCCGACCACCGTGTAAACAAGCACCACGCCAAGCGTGATCATGATACCCATGGCGTAGTTGCTCATGTCACCGAAGTTGTAAATGCCAGAAAACGCGCTTTCAAATAGCTTGCCGCCAGCCACTAGACCTGACGCGGTGTAAACCGCGAAAAAGATCACGATAACGATGGCAGACACGGTGCGCAGGGAAAGCGCACGGGTCGGGAAGCGGTTGGCGAGGAAAGCCGGAATAGTGATCGCATTGCCGTAGTGAACCGTCTGTTCACGCAGACGCGGAGCGACCAGAATCCAGTTGAATAACGCCCCTACGAGCAAGCCAATGCCGATCCAGGCCGAGCCCAGGCCGGATACAAACATTGCGCCCGGTAAACCTAGCAGCAACCAACCGCTCATGTCCGATGCGCCGGCAGAGAGAGCCGCTACTTGCGGGCTGAGGGTTCGACCACCCAGCATGTAATCTTCAGAGGAAGAGGTGGATTTGCGCATCGCATAAATGCCGATGCCGACCATAAGCGCAAAGTACGCAATGAGACTAATCCAAACACCAATAGCCATGTAACTTCTCCAGTTCGTCAGGACGGAATGAGTTCCGACCGGTTAGCGCGGTTACCGTGAGAAACCGGTAGTGGCCCGCATTGTTTTTAACCCCGTTGGCTATTACGTTACGAGGCCTAACGAGCGCCCGCCAGAGATAGTGTCAGAAGGTTTGATGGCACGTTTATCAGCAATGATCCCTGTATTATTTTCGACCATGAGGTAGTTTCCTGTTCAGGAGTTTTGGTTTGTCGTTGATGAGTTGCTCACTCATCGCCTAGCGCCAACAGTGACGCGTTCCCGCCTAACGCAGCGGTGTTATTAGTAATCGTTTTTGCAGTAACAAGTGTTTCAGATAAAGAACAAATGAGTAACAGAGCGTTAGGCCCAAGCTAATAAGCGAATGTAGAGTGCCGCCACCTTGAGTGTATGTTGGTTCCGCGGTAATACGTGTCAATTCCGCGGCAAGAGTAGTAGTTTTACGACTTTAGTAGAATTTTTGCTGGCCTGCTAGCGGCTCAAAAGCAGCGTTTGACGGGCTAATAGCAACCGGTGCCATATCCGCTTGGCGCAATTTGCGCGGCGACAATCCATAGCTGCGCCGAAACGCATGGGACAGGGCGCTTTGGTTGGCAAAGCCGGTTTGAATCGCAATATCGGTAAGCGGTAGGCGGCTTTGCAGAATCAATTGGCGGGCCGCATGCAGGCGCTGGCGCTTGACGTACTGCCAGGGCGATAGCCCGGTTTGGGCGCGAAAGCACTCGGAAAAATGCGCTTCGCTCAGGCAGGCCAGCCGGGCAAGATCGGCAACTCGGAGGTCATCGGCGAGATGTTGATGAATAAAGTGGTCGATGCGGCTTAGGTCCAAGCGGCGCTGAGTGGTGTTGGCCGGCGTACCTAGCCGGGCTTTAAGTGAGCCCAGCAGAGTGGCTGCCAATCGATCTTGCTGAAAGGAGTCGGAGGCAGTGTCAAACCCTTGAGCAAGCTCGCTTTGCATAAAAGTTAAATAGTGGCGTATGGAGCTATCCAGGCCGAAAAAGCGGGGTGCATCAAACAGTGCCACCAGCTCGCGGTTTTCACCGGTTAGCGCAGGGGCATCTTCGGGAAGGTCGAAAATCAATTGCCGGTTGTGGCCGTAACCTGAGTAGTAGTGTTCGTGGTTGGCGGGCACGATACAGCCCGAAAACGCATTGACTCGACCACCTAAGCCTTCGATTTCAAATTCCGAGGAACCGTACAGCGTAATCACTATTTGATGAAAATCGTGCGTGTGGTGATGTGTAGCGCTGGCTAGCGGAATTTGCCGGATAGTGCTGGGCATCGTCAGTCTCCTAAACCGCAATAACGCTCATGAACCGCAATCACTGTTGCTGGCGGAGGTTAGTATGAGCGGACAAATGGTCGCGAAGGGCCTTAAGCTCTTCTTGCCCCTCTTGCGTAAGCAGTGGCTTACCTTGGGCAACCAGCCAGCGACGACCGTGCTCCTCCATTAAGTGCGCAGCGCGGCGCCTAATGCCGTCCAAATACTCATTGTGGCGAATGGGATAACCGATGATAGCGTTCCATTCGGTTTCGCTCACTTCGCTGTTAAGCGCCTTATCAAACAGTGTAAGTAGATCGTCGGGTTCAGTGCGGTATCGCGGGGTGCTTGACGTCATTAACACCAACATGACCGCGCCAATCACCAGCAGGCACACACCAAACACTAAAAGATACAGCGCCATTCGCAATGCTCCTAGGCGTCGTCCGTTAATAAATACCTGTTTAACTATACGCTGGAAGCTGGCAATGACGAAAATTTTACCTTTTTTGCGAACTTTTCCTTCACAGCGTGTCTGAGTTAGTACAGGCAACATGGCGATAGCAGTCGCTAGAATTGTTGTCTTAGCTCTATATGTTTTGATCCCTTGCTTCCGCTACTTTCTGAGTAGCGGTTTTTTTTGCCTGTTGCCTGCCAATGGCTCACGCCTGGGTGATAGTTAGGGCCTTGTGATGGTTAGGACCTCCACACCATTAATGACGGCGAATGGTCAGTAGGGCGATGAGGATATCACGTCGTGTCACGATGCCTACCAAGCGCTGCTGTTCGACCACCGGATAGATTTTGGGTTTAGGGCCGAGCATTTCCTGGGCCAGGTCGGTAATACTTTTATTTGGCGTTACGCTAAGCACCTCATGACGCATCATTTCTTTAACCAGCGGTGCTTCGTCGTCGTGATAGATGCTATCCAGCACGCGGCCCATGACATCCTGCTCGGAGATAAAGCCAATTAGCCGATCAGCAGCGTCTACAACCGGCGCCCCAGGTAAACGGTGCAATGCTAACCCTTTGGCTAGCGTGGTAACCGATGTGTCGGGTGAGACGCGGTAGCAGTCACGGGACATGATGTCGCGCACGATGTTAGGGGTTGTTGTTTTCATAAAGGACTCCTGACGCACCGTCTTCAGCCATTGTATTTAGCTATCACTGTATTTGACTCGTTGCATTTAGCGACAGCCATATCAATGCACCACGTGAGCGGGTGTTTGAGAGCCAGCGGGTATCGCCTTAATGCAACATCGACCCTACCACTGATCGACTCTATCACTGTAGGTGATTTTGCCCATTGCGTGTTGCTGTGCCCCCTGAGGTATTTCAACGCTTTCAATACTGAATCTTGTAAGCTGTTATTTCTCTAACCATTAAAATGATCCCCTATTGATTGAACGCTTCAAGGAGCTTCTGATGGATGCACGTGAGTACTTGAACCGCAAAGGAGTGGGCGTTGACCATGAACCTGAACGTCCCAATACGCTGGAAGAAAAGGCCTGGGAGCGCGCGCGTGGCTCTGGTCATCAGCGACCTAAATCAGGTACGCCCCATGATTGGGAAGAGTGGGAGCGCTACCACGGTGATCTTGCTGAAGGGGCCGAGACGCTCGATCAGAAAATTGACAAAGAAGCCCATCGGGCACAGGCGCGGGGGGAAGCGGCAGCGCCGGAAGCAAGTCCTGTCGAGCACTTCACGCCTGCGCCAAAAGCGCGGTCAGAAGGACCAACGGCGGACATGGAAACCGCGCCGCCTGAGTCGCCAGCAGGGTTGAGAATGGCCTACTTCGCGCTGGCAATTCTACTGCCCCCGCTTGCCGTGGCATTGACGAAAGGCAGCCCCCGCCGAGTGGTCATCAGCGCTGTGTTAACGCTGCTGGGTTGGTTACCCGGCGTAGCCTACGCGTTTCGCTGGGTTTGGCAGCGTTAACGTTAGGTGCTTAATGACGTTGACGACTTGGCAGCCCTGTTAAGGTGCGTATAATCCATGTAAACCACCTAAAGCAACGAGGTTTACAGTGGGCTATTTGATTGGTGTGACCGCCTTGTGGGCATTCTCCTTTTCGCTGATTGGGGTATATCTGGCCGGGCAGGTAGACAGCTACTTTGCGGTACTCTTGCGGGTATCACTGGCTACGTTGGTGTTCTTGCCGTTTTTACGCCCCAGCTTGCTGCAAGGTAAGCAGCGGCTGGCGCTTATGGGCTTAGGCGCCGTGCAGCTAGGGGTGATGTACACCTTTTTCTATCAATCTTTTCTGCTGCTGTCGGTACCTGAAGTTCTGCTGTTTACCATCTTTACGCCTATTTATATCGCGCTGCTGGATGATCTGCTGTTCGGGCGCTTTACGCCGATCTATTTAATCACTGCGCTGCTCGCGGTGGTGGGCGCTGGGGTTATCCGCTACGACGGCGTTGACAGCGGGTTTTGGGCAGGCTTTTTAGTGGTGCAAGGGGCCAACCTTTGTTTCGCCCTCGGCCAAGTGGGCTACCGTCGCTTAGCGGCTGATTTGTCGCCTTCGTTGGCATGGCATAACGTCTTTGGCTGGTTCTTTATTGGCGCAATGGTCGTCGCCTTGCCGGCGTATTTACTCTTCGGCAACAGCGCGGCGCTGCCCACGACGTCGCTGCAGTGGGGAGTATTGGCGTGGCTAGGGTTAGTGGCGTCAGGCGTGGGCTACTTTGCCTGGAACCAGGGGGCGACGAAAGTAGACGCTGGCACCTTGGCCATTATGAACAATGCGCTGGTGCCCGCGGGCTTGATAGTCAATTTGCTGATTTGGAACCGCGATGCGGATATCCCACGCTTGGTGTTAGGCGCGCTGATAATGGCAGCTTCACTATGGCTAAACCATTGGTGGTGCCAGCGCCGTCAAGTGGCCGTTAGTTAAGTCTATTTGCCCGATACTATCGCTGACGCCATAATGGCTGTCTATGCAAGCGAGACTCAGCCCATGAGCAACACCTTACTATCGCCATCAGACGCTGTGTCGTCTTCCCGCGACCGCCCAGGCAGGCCCTTTAAAACCATTGGGCTGATTGGTCGGCTGGGTAGCGATAAAGTTATCGACTCTTTGCAGCGTCTCGTCACCTACCTGGTCGCCAACGACTACCATGTGCTGATGGAAGACCGCACCGCTACCGCGTTGCCGCAGCATGGTCAGCCGGAAACCAGCCGCCGCATGTTGGGTGAGCTGTGCGATTTAGTGATTGTGGTGGGCGGCGACGGTAGTTTGCTAGGCGCGGCGCGCACTCTTTGCCGTAGCGGCACGCTGATTTTAGGTGTTAACCGTGGTCGGCTGGGATTTCTTACCGATATTTCCCCAGATGAGCTAGAAACCCGCGTAGGCGAAGTGCTGGCGGGGGAGTTTGAGGTTGAGCAGCGTTTCTTGCTCGACGCAGTGCTGTACCGTAATGGGGTTGCGGTAGGCAATGGCGATGCCCTTAACGAAGTAGTGGTGCATCCCGGTAAAGCGGTCCGCATGATTGAGTTTGAGCTGTTTATTGACGGCCAGTTTGTGTATAGCCAGCGTAGCGACGGCTTAATTATTGCCACGCCCACCGGCTCCACGGCCTACGCGTTGTCGGGCGGCGGGCCGATTATGCACCCTAAGCTGGATGTCGTGACGCTGGTCCCAATGTTCCCCCATACGCTGTCGAGTCGGCCAATTGTGATTGATGCCGAGAGTGAAATACGCATTCATATTGGCGAAACGAACCAGTCCTATCCGCATATAAGCTGCGACGGGCAAACGCGAGCGGTGGCCAAACCCAACGATGTGCTAGTGATTACACGTAAACCCGAACCTGTTCAGTTGGTGCATCCCATCGGCCACAATTTTTATGAAGTGCTACGCAGCAAGTTAGGCTGGAGCAATCGGTTGGGGGATTAAGCATGCAGCGTCAAACGCAAGGCAAGCCCCCACTGGAAGGATATGACCTGATTGGTGATGTTCATGGCTGTGGCGCTACGCTGGCGGTATTGCTGGAAAAGCTGGGGTACCACCAGCGTGCCGGTGTGTATCGCCATCCCCGCCGCAAAGTCATCTTTCTGGGAGATTTAATTGATCGCGGGCCGCGTATCCGCCTTGCGGTGACCATCGCCCGGCGGATGGTCGAGCAGGGCGAGGCGTATATCGTCATGGGCAATCATGAATATAACGCCCTGGCGTATACCCATCCAGCGCCTGTGGGCAGCCACAAACGCTGGCTGCGTGAGCATACCCCGCGGCATAATCGTATTATTCAAGATACCCTGGATCAGTATCGCGACTATACCAACGAGTGGGACGATACCCTGGCGTGGTTTAAAACCATCCCGCTGTGTTTAGAAATCGATGGTATCCGCGTGGTGCATGCCTGCTGGGATAAGGCGCTGATTGCAGAGCTTAACCAGCGCCATCCTGATGGCTGCATGGACACTCAGTTTCTAGTCGAGTCTATCGATCCGACGACCCAGGCGTTTCGAATTTTAGACCGCTTAACCCGTGGCCCGCATGTCTCGCTGCCCGCAGGCATCGCGATCCACTCCGGCGATGGCTTTAAGCGGAAAAGTTTTCGCGCCCACTTCTGGGCCCAGGCGCCTCAGCAGTGGGGCGATGTAGTCTTCCAGCCGGATAATCTGCCCGGCGATCTTGAAACCCGGCCATTGACCCCCGAAGAACGCCAGCAACTTAGTTATTATGGCCCTGAACAACCGCCGTTGTTTATCGGTCACTACTGGTGTGAAGGCATACCGGCGTTGCCGACTGGCAATATCGCTTGTCTGGATTATAGTGCTGTCAAATATGGACGTTTAGTTGCTTACCGTTGGAGCGGAGAGCGTGCCTTAAACGCCGACCACTTTGTTTGGGTGCCGGTTCCCAGAGAGGAACGAGCGTTGCCCAAACCCTGGGAGATCGACTTTGATTAGCCCCTTGTTTTTAAAATTACATACCGTTACATAATTTTTGCAAACCAGCTGAACTAACCCTGCTGTCGGCTATCAGAGTAAGTGTTCCCTTGAATGATCCCTTGCTTTAATTCTCCGGCGGTCCCCACCGCCGGTTTTTTTTGGTCTGTTGGTTGGCGGCCACTTAGCGTATTCAAACCCACGCGTTGCGGCCATAGAGCTGCCTGCGCTTTGATTAGAGGGAAGTTATGCATCCAGTGATGCTTTTGCCCGATCACGCGGATATGAGCGAACTGCGCCAAGCGCTTTGGCACCATCGCATTGGTCACCGCATTACCGATGAAGCTGATGGACAGCTGCTATGGATCGCCGACCCACACCAACATGATGAGCTCATGGCCCTAGTAGAGCGCTGGCAGCAGGGTGAACGCCTGGAGCTTCAGCAGCCTGCTAAACGTTCAAATACCATGACCACTTCGTTAACCTCGCTGCGTCAGGTGCCGGTGACGGCACTGATGATAGTGATTAGCCTGGCAGTATTTGCGTTGATTGGGGTGTTTGGCGATCTGTTGATTGTGACCTTGACCATCGTCCCGATAGGTATTTCAGGGGGTGAGCTGGTCATGGGTAATCTGTCGCAAACGCTTTTCTCAGGCCAACTATGGCGCTTATTATCGCCGGCCTTTTTGCACTTTGGCTGGATGCATCTGATTTTTAATCTGATGTGGGTATGGTATTTCGGCCGCCAAATTGAGGCGCTGCAGGGCAGTCGTACCATGTTACTGCTGCTTATTGTGGCGGGTATCGGTGCTAACCTGGCGCAGTACCTGACCGGCACCGCCCTGTTTGGCGGTATGTCCGGGGTGGTTTACGCTTTGCTGGCGCACGTGTGGCTGATGTCGCGTCGAGTGCCGCAAAGCGGCTTTTTTGTACCCCAGATGCTGGTGGTGTTTATGCTCGGCTGGATGGTGTTCACCATGACCGACATGGCCGACAGCGTTGGGTTTGGCAACGTGGCCAACGAAGCCCACTTGGGCGGGCTGCTCGTGGGGCTTGCCACTGGCTGGTATTATTCATCACGCCGTTTGAAACATCGTTAAGAGGCCTGCAATGAGCGACATGACGTTCGAAAAAATGATCAACCAGATGACCCCGGCGATTTACGAAAGCCTTAAACAGGCCGTATCGCTGCGCAAATGGCCCGACGGCCGTCGTTTGACGCCGGAACAAACCGCACTCTGCCTGGAAGCGGTGATGCGTTTTGAGGCGGAGAACAACGTGCCAGAAGAGAACCGTGTCGGGTATTTAGAGCAGCGTACCTGCGGGGCGGCTGCCAGCGGCGCGGGTGTATCGCCTGAAATGACCGGTTTGGCGCGGGATGCCACGCGTGATTGATATGGCAGTACAAGGTTGTTTAAGCAAAATGGCGGCAGCGCTCCCTAGCCGCCAGAATGATCAGGTGGTCTACCACTTGCGGGCGGGTGAGCACCGAATTGCGCTTAACGAGCGTATCGGCGAGCCGCTTAGCCTGCGCTGGACCGGGGCAATTGCCTGTACTCACTGTGGGCGGGCGACTAAAAAAAGCTTTGCCCAGGGCCACTGTTACCCCTGCTTCAAGCGATTGGCCCAGTGCGATACCTGCATCATGAAGCCGGAAACCTGCCACTATTTCCAAGGCACCTGCCGTGAGCCGGAGTGGGGCGAGCGGCATTGTTTCCAACCCCATATCGTCTATTTGGCTAACTCCTCGGGGCTCAAGGTGGGTATTACCCGCAACACCCAGATGCCTACCCGCTGGCTGGACCAAGGCGCGATTCAGGCGCTGCCGATTCTTGAAGTGGATACTCGTCAGCAGTCCGGGTTTGTCGAAATGCTGTTTAAAGAGCAGGTAGCAGACCGTACCAACTGGCGGGCGATGCTCAAGGGGGACGTAGAGGTGATCGATTTAAACGCCGAGCGTGACCGTTTGTTTAGCCTGTTGGCCAATGGCTTGAGTCAACTACGCGAGACCCACGGCGTCGATTCGATTCGCACGCTGGAAGCGGTGCCGCAACATTTCCACTACCCGGTTAGCGTCTTTCCGAAAAAAGTGGCATCGCATAATTTTGACAAGCAGCCGTTAGTGGAAGGCCTGCTGCAAGGCGTCAAAGGACAGTATTTAATCCTTGATAGCGGCGTGATTAATCTCCGCAAATTCACCGGTTACGAGATCCAAATAAGTTAACACGGCTGGTTAGAACGCATCGAGTTGGCTAAGGTTAGGAAGTAACTGATCCAGCCTTAAGCAACGCAAGGAAGCCTTCGATGCCCTGGCTAAAACTGCTTCACATTGCCGCGCTAGTCATCTGGTGCGGCTCACTGCTTTATTTACCTGCCTTGCTTAGTCAGGCGCTGCTACTGCGTAAAGACTCGGGCTTTGCCCAGGGTACGCCGCCTATGCCGCGGTTTTTTTATAACTCAATCGCTACCCCGGCCGCCTTAACAGCGATCGCCTCGGGCACGCTGCTGTTTCTTGTCCATGGCGTGTTGGGCGGCTGGCTGATTTTAAAGCTTGGTGCGGTCGTTGCGATGGTGGCGGCTCATGGCTGTTTTGGTTTTTTGATTCTACGCATAGAGATGGGCCATTACCGCTGGGTTAAGCCCGCTAACTGGGCCGCGCTGAGCGTTGCGCTGGCGGGAATATTGAGTGTTCTCGCCGTCGTGTTAGCGAAACCGTTGGACTGGAGCTGACAAGATGTTATTTGATCGAGCTGCTTCAGTCGTCAACATCGACGCCGACCGCGTGTTCATACACCAGTTGCCCGCCCAGCCACCCCGCCAAGGCAATCAAAGCGGCGGTGATCAGCGAAACAGTCAGGCCCCAGGGTATAATCGCGCTGGGGTCATTAAAGCGCAACAGCCAGTTAAGCGACGCCAGCGAAAGCATTACCACCGCGACGATAGCGTGACTCCAGCCTGTTATCAGGTGGCGAATACGTGGCACCGTCACCAAGTCAATAATCCCCACCATGCTGGCAATCCAGCCACCAAAAGCGCCAACGCCTGCCAGCCACAGGCTAGCGCGCAGCCAGAACGGGTCGCCGCTCAGCAAAAAGCCGATATCGCTCGCTACCAGCGCCATCAGAGCCGCGACGGGAAAGTGAATCATCACGGGATGAAGCGGGTGGCCGGCGAGCGAGGCGCGGCTTTTAATCGAGCGTTGGGGAGATTTTGCCATCGTCACTTCCTGTGGGCAGTAAAAGCCATTCAAGGGATAAAGCTGCGTAGACAGCGCCTAGGCCCGCAGCGGGCCAACAAGTTTAGCGTAGCACTAACAATGCTAATTGGGCTGCTATTGGCCGGCTGCGCGGGGGATCAGTCTATCCTAAACCCGGCTGGCCAGGCCGCGCGAGATGTGGTGATGATCTGGTGGATAATGCTGGGATTTGGCAGCGTGGTATTGGTACTGGTCACCGCGTTTTGGCTATATACCTTCAAGCGTAAAGCGGTGACGCGAACGCCTGCTGAGGAGCGAAAAATAGCCCGCCGCTGGATTGTTGGCGGCGGCATTGTACTGCCGGTGGCGAGCATTACGGCGCTATTGGCGTTTGGGGTGCCCACCGGGCAGCGGCTTTTGCCGCTGCCATTGGAAGAGCCACCGGAAGTGATTGAAGTGATTGGCCACCAGTGGTGGTGGGAAGTCCGCTACCCTGATGCGGAAGGGGGCGAGGTGGTGACCGCTAATCAGTTGATAATGCCCGCTGGCGAGCCGGTGGATTTTCACGTTACCGGCGCTGATGTTATTCACGCTTTCTGGGTGCCACGGCTGGGCGGCAAGATCGACATGATCCCTGGGCGGATGAATAAAATACGTTTGGAAGCCGATGAACCAGCGGTATTTGGCGCTCAGTGTGCCGAGTTTTGCGGTGCCCAGCATGCTCAAATGCAGCTTTATGTGGAAGCCGTGGGGCGTGACGAGTACGAGGCCTGGCTGGCTGCCCGTCAAACTAGCGAGCTAACGGCGCTAGCGGGAAACGACCAACAGCATGAACCTGCCAGGGAGGCCTTTATGACCCATTGCGCGAGCTGCCACCGAGTGGCAGGGCTCTCCTCGGGTAAAGCAGGGCCGGATCTTTCTGATCTTGGAAGCCGGACAAGCCTCGGGGCGGGGATAATGGCCATGGAAGAGGGCGCCGTCACTCACTGGCTTAAGCATCACCAGCGCTTAAAACCGGGCAACAAAATGCCGTCCCACGATAATATTGAAACCGCCACCTTGGAGAGCCTGGGTGCTTGGCTGGAGACCTTGGCCCCATGACGACGATTAATCGCCAGGCAACCCCTCAATATCCCCAATATTCTAAAGACCCGCAAGGGTTACACGAAGATCTGCACGAAATATGGGGCAATCCACGCGGGTTAAAAGCCTTCACCATTGTGAATCACTCCACGCTCGGCCTAAGGTTCATGGTCACTGGGATGGTGTTCTTCTTGGTCGGCGGTCTGTTAGCCATGCTGGTGCGCACCCAGTTGGCATTCCCCGATCAAGACTTCATGTCGCCGGATATCTATAACCAGGTCATCACCATGCACGGCACGGTGATGATGTTCCTGTTCGCCATCCCTATGTTGGAAGGGCTGGCGATTTACATGATACCCAAGATGATTGGTGCCCGGGATCTGGTTTGCCCGCGGCTGACATCACTGGGTTACTGGTGTTATCTATTTGGCGGCATCATTTTGTCGTTTAGTTTGATTCTGGAGATGGCGCCTAATAGCGGCTGGTTTATGTATACGCCGCTCAGCAGCAATGAATACTCACCGGGCTTGGGTTCGGATTTCTGGCTGCTAGGCATTACCTTTGTTGAAATTTCCGCGCTTTCTGCCGGGGTTGAACTGGTGGTGTCGATTCTGCGCACCCGCACTCAGGGCATGGCACTGCATAAAATGCCGCTGTTTGCCTGGTACATCCTCGCCATGGCGCTAATGATTGTGGTCGGTTTCCCGCCGCTGATTTTGGGCAGTGTGTTGCTGGAGCTTGAGCGCGCCGTGGGGATGCCCTTTTTTGAAGTTGCCGGCGGCGGTGACCCGATTCTTTGGCAGCACCTGTTCTGGCTGTTTGGCCATCCTGAGGTGTACATCATTTTCCTGCCCGCAGCGGGGGTTGTCTCCACGCTGATACCAGTGTTTGCGGGCCGCCCGATCGTTGGCTATGGCTGGGTGGTGGCCGCGATTATCATCACCGGTTTTATCAGTTTTGGACTCTGGGTTCATCACATGTTTACCGTGGGGATTCCCCAGTTGGCCCAAGCATTTTTTTCGGCGGCGAGTATGTTGGTGGCGGTACCCACGGCCATTCAGGTGTTTGTGTGGTTGGCCACACTCTGGCTGGGTAAGCCCAAAATGAAGCTGCCGATGCTGTGGATCATGGGCTTTTTGATTATCTTTGTGTGTGGCGGTTTGACCGGGGTAATGCTGGCGCTGGTGCCGTTTAATCTACAGGTGCACGACACCCACTTTGTGGTGGCGCATATGCACTATGTGTTGGTGGGGGGCATGTTTTTCCCACTTATCGCCGGGCTGTATTACTGGTTGCCGCTGTTTTCAGGGCGCATGCCGTCTGAAACGCTGGGGAAATGGGGCTTTTGGCTGACCTTTTTGGGCTTTAATGGCACTTTCTTGATCATGCACTGGACGGGCCTGCTGGGTATGCCGCGGCGAGTGTACTCCTACGATTCGGGCATGGGGTGGGATATTTTTAATCTACTCTCATCCGTCAGCAGCTTTATTCTGTCGGCGGGCGTTGCCATGGTGCTGTTGGATATAGCGCTGCACTTCCGTTTCGGCAAACCCGCTAAGCATAACCCCTGGAACGCAGATACCCTTGAGTGGGCCAACCGCATGCCGCCCAGCGCCTATAACTTTGTCAGCCTGCCAAACGTCGAGACACGTCACCCGCTATGGGATAACCCGGATTTACCTCGCGCCATGGCGGAAGGTGAGCATGGCCTGGCGGTGGCAACCCATGGGCGGCGGGAGATGTGGGGCACTGACCCTTTAACCGGAAAAGTGCGTGAAATCATTCATCTGCCGGGAAACTCATGGTGGCCGCTGTTTGCTGCTATGGCGCTTGCCGTGGTGTGTTTAAGCCTGCTGACGCGGCTATATCCGCTAGCCGGTATCGCCGTCATCGTGGCTGGGCTATTTCTGCTGCGCTGGTCGTGGGAGAACGGGGCGCACCCGAAAGCGGCGCCGGATGCCGAGGTCGCTCCCGGCGACCCACCACTACACTCACGCACCATGGATGGCCCAGGCCTATGGGCCATGTCGATCACGCTGCTCGCCAATGGTTCGTTCTTCTTATCCTATCTGTTTGGCTGGTTCTATTTATGGACGATGTCCCCTGAGTGGCGGATGCCCGAGACGTCACAGCTCTCCTCGGTGGGGCTGGTTGTTGCAGGGGGGGCGCTAACCGCTGGTGCCGGAATACTTGAGAAACTGGTGCGCGGTCTACGCCAGCGCAAGGATTCAGGGCTGGCCGTGGGCATGTATTGCATCAGCGCCCTAGGCTTTGTGCAGGTGGGCATGACACTCTGGGTATTGCTCAGTGCGGCTCTCGCCGTTACCGAGACTTCCCATGATGCGATCATTATGGTCGGGCTGGCCTATGCGCTGCTACACGGTAGCTTAGGCGCTACTCTAACGCTGCTGCAGGGCCTGCGAGTAGGTTATGGCTATGTGGGTGCCCATGCGCCTTTCGAGCCCGCAGTGGTTGCCCAGCTGTGGCGCTATAACCTGGTGACCTTCTGGATACTGGTGGGCGCGCTTGCGGTGCTGCCCCGCGTGATAGGGAGCTAGGCTGATGACATTGATTATGCAGCGCTTGCACTTAACCCATCCAGTGCATTTCGTGATTGGTCTGACACTTTGGAGTATCTGGTTTGTAGCCGTTTATGGCGGGCATGCGGTGGCCTGCGCCGTGGTGCCACCTGCTCCCGAACAGGGCGTTTTTACCTTGGTTAACGCCATGCTGCTTGTCGTTAGTATTGCAGCAATCGCACTGCTGGCGGCGTTAACGCTAGGCTGTTGCCGCGTGGCCAAGCGCCATGAAGGGCGGCTGCGCTTTAATGCGGTGGTTTCTGCAGGGCTCTATCTATTCTCTACGCTGGGTGTTGTATTTACCGCGTTACCCATTATAGGCATTCCGGCTTGCCTGTAAGCGATGCGCTTAGTAAGGAGGACGAGCAGCTCTTTACCCTCCACGGTATGTGGTGCACCAGCTGCGCCTTAGCCGTGGAAGGCTCTCTCAAACGGCTTGAAGGCGTGCGTGAGGTTAGCGTCCACTATCCAAGCGCGACCCTCTGCATCAGTGGCACACCTGCCGTTATCCAGCTCTCAACGCTCGCCCCAAAAGTTAAACGCCTTGGCTATCGGCTAACAGAACTTGAGCCGGTGGTAGACGCCCATGGGCGTTTAGAAGAGGAGAGCCGCTACCTAACGCTTCGACTGATGGTCGGTTCGCTGTTCGGCATGTGGACGATGCTCGCCTCCCTACTGATCTACGCCGGTGCGCTGCCTGATCATCAGGTTGAGCTGGTGGTGGCATGGGTTTCAGGGGCGTTTTCACTGCCCGTTGTGTTGTTTGCAGGAGTGCCGTTTTATCGGGCGGGATGGCGTACGCTGCTGGCTAAACGACCGGGAATGGATGTGCTGGTTAGCCTGGGCGTTATCGGCGCGGTGATGGTCTCGATTTGGCTGCTATGGCGCGGCTCAAGCGAGGCTTACTTCGACACGGCCGTGATGCTGATTATGCTTTTACTGGTTGGGCGGCTGGTGGAAACGCTGTGCCGCCACCGTGGGTTAAAAGCGCTCGATTCGCTGGCGCTGCCAGATGACAACATAAAGGTTTGGCAAGCTGAACGTTGGGAATCGCTTCCTGTGGGTGAAGCGACGAAGGGAATGCGCATCGAGCTTGCGTCCGGTGAGTTGGTAGCGCTTGATGGCATGCTAGAAGCGCCCGGTTGGATCGATACGGCCTCGCTGACCGGCGAAAGCCTGCCGCGCCACTTGCATGCCGGGCAAAAGGTCTACGCGGGCTGCCGCTATTTGGGCGCCACGCCTATCGTTATGCAGGTAAGCGCTGGGGTAGGCAAGCGGCGACTGGATCTACTGTGTGACGAAATGCGCCGCTACCAAGCCGAAAAAGGCGAGCTGCAGAAGCTCGCTGACCGCTTTGCCGCCTGGTTAAGCCCGCTGGCGCTAGTGCTAGCAATGCTAACGCTGCCCGGCGCATTGCTGTTTGGCCTGGGCTGGGAAGATGCTTTTGTGCGCGCTCTTTCGGTTTTAGTCGTCGCTTGCCCTTGCGCCGTCGGGCTCGCGGTACCGCTGGCAAGCCTGGCGGGTAGCGGTCAGGCTATGCAGCAGAGTATTGCGCTACGCGACCCAGCAGCGCTCGAAACTTTGGCACGTATTCGCTCGGTAGCGCTGGATAAAACCGGCACCTTAACCACCGGTAGCCACTCGGTAATGCACTGGCAGGCTAGAGAGGGCGTTGGTGAGCCCACCTTGCAGCGCAAGCTCAGTGCCGCCGTGGCGGGAAGCGAACATCCGTTAGCACAAGCGTTGGCGCGCTGGTCGAGCAGCCGAGGCGATCAGCGCCCTGGGCAGTATCTGCAGGTTAATGACACACCCGGGGAAGGGCGCCGCGTGCAACTCAACAGCGGCGAGTGGCTCACGGTGGGCAGCGCCGGGTGGCTCGCTCGCCAGCAGATAGCGCTGCCTGCCCAAGCGGAAGACGCAACGCTGGACTTTGCTTCCCAAGTGATGCTTGCGGACGATACAGGCTGGTTAGCAACGTTCTATTTGGCCGATCAGCCAGTAAAGGATGCCGCGGCCAGTGTGAACAATTTGTTAGCGGCTGGTTATGTGGTGGCGATGATCAGCGGTGACCGGCAGGGCGCAGTGAGTTGGTTGGGTGAGCGGATAGGTCTTGGAAGAGACGCTTGCTATGCCCGGCGCTCGCCGGAAGCCAAAGCGCGGCTGCTGCAGGCGCTGCCATCGCCAACGCTCTATGTAGGGGATGGCTTAAACGATACCTTGAGCTTGGCCGCGGCCGATGTGGGTATCGCGCCACTGAGTGCCAGCGAAGCTGCTAGAGAAGGGGCTGCCGCACAGCTAATGGCGGCCGGGGTCGGGAGCGTAGTGAAATTGCTCTGCATTGCCAAACGCACGCGGCGCATCATGGTTCAGAATCTGTTCTTTTCGGCGCTCTATAACACTTTGGCATTGGGCTTGGTGGTGCTGGTGGCGATACCCCCGCTAGTGGCGGTCCTTGCCATGGCGGCGAGCTCGCTGACGGTTACCCTTAACGCTGCACGACTGGCATGGTCAGACCCTGATGAAAATGACTAAACAGCATAGCCAAGTGCCTGCTTGAGTCGCTCGGCGTGTGTGGCCACCCAACTTGGATTGATCGCGCCCCAATCACGAATCTGGTAGCGGCCAATGTTGTGGCGCTCGCCTTCGCCTTTAGTAAACACACACTCGATATCCAACTCGGCAAGCGATGCAATCGTATCCTGGGCGGTGCGCCGTGGCATGCCGGTGGCCTCGATTAACGCGGGCACGCTGGCGACGCCTTGTTCGATCAAATAGGCGACGTATAAACGTCGGTAAAAACTCGATTTGGTTTTGCTAAGAGCGGGCATTTGGCTTCCTTTACAGCAAGTTTATTAACGTCGCCGACTAGCTTAAATGAATAAATCTCCCTGCGCCCGTGGTGGCCGAAAATCTCGCGTGTTGAGCCCCTGTTCGGTACGTTCTTGTAACTTCCACTGGCGGCTGGCGCGAGCGAAACGCTTCGCGATTAAATCGGCAAAAACGCCTTCACCGCGAAAGCGCTTACCAAACTTGGCATCGTACGTTTTGCCACCTCGGCACTGGCGCATCAGGCTCATTACTTTAGCGGCGCGCTCCGGGTAGTGCGCTTCTAACCACGCTTCAAACAGTGGCGCGACTTCATGGGGAAGCCTCAACAGCATCCAAGTGGCCGTGCGTGCGCCCGCGCGGCTGGCGGCTTCCAAAAGGTTTTCGATTTCATGATCGGTCAGCCCCGGAATAACCGGTGAGATCAGCGTGCCCACCGGAATACCCGCGGTATTGAGTTCGCTAATGGCCCGCAGGCGCGCTTGGGGTGACGCTGTACGCGGTTCCAGGGAACGCTTTAGGTTGGCATCCAGGCTGGTCAAGCTGACAAACACACGTACTAAGCGGTGTTCGGCCATCTCAGCCAGCAACTCTAAATCCCGCAGCACTAAGGTGCTTTTTGTCACAATCGTCACCGGGTGACGACATTCCAGCAGCAGTTCCAGCAACCGCCGGGTGGTTTGGTAGGTGGCCTCTAACGGCTGGTAGCAGTCGGTGTTGCCAGAAAGGTTGATAGGACGACACACATAGTTGGGGTGGCAAAACTCCTCAGATAACCGTTCCACTAAACCGCTGCGGGCAATCAATTTGGTTTCAAAATCCAGCCCTGGCGATAAGTCCCAGTAGGCATGCGACGGGCGGGCATAGCAGTAAACGCAGCCATGTTCACAGCCGCGATAAGGGTTTAGTGAGCGATCAAAGGGCAAATCAGGCGATTTGTTCCAGGACAGGGCACTTTTGCTCACTTCCTCGCGCACTTCGGTGGCAATGGTTGTCGACGTTTCTTCCCGCCACCAGCCGTCATCTTCCGCAACGCTGTGGGTGGGCGCAAAGCGATTGTGCGGGTCGTATGTCGCCCCACGGCCTTTACGCACTGCTGAAACACTAGACGTTTGCTCGGGAGTCATCATTTGCCACCTCTGACTTGTATAACTATATATATGGTTATATATACAGTATATGGCGTTTGGCTAAAGGTGCAAGGAGCGGGAGAGGGGCTTAAAAAAACGTCGCGGATGGCCCGATACCGTGATGATTAACTGGGTAGCGGCGCTGACAGTCGACGATTTGAGTACCACGCTGAGTTGTCACAATTGTCTAAAATCTTAGACTTGGCCCCATTTACTAATAGGCACTATTAATCAGACTTCTTAAATATTTTTTACGGTACTTGCAAAAAATACGTCAATGACGTATGTTTGTTATTATGCTTACCATCATTGAAACCCCAACATTTGCAGCGGACGCCAGAAAAATCTGGACAGAGGAAGAGCGAGGGGCTTTCTTTGCCTGGTTGGCAGCCAATCCAGAAATTGGCGACCCCATCCCAGGTAGCGGTGGGTGTAGGAAAGTTCGTTGGTCTGTAGCGGGCACCGGAAAGCGGGGCGGGGCTCGAGTTATTTATTTTACTAAACGGGCTAACGGTGAAATCTGGCTATTAGTCATCTACAAAAAAGCTGTTAAAGAGAACATTCCCGCTCATATTCTGAAGTCGATTCGTGAGGTGCTGGAAGATGAGTAACGAAATTATCAGTGCAGAAGAGCTTGGTAACAAGCTGCTCCAATCTGTTAAAGAGATGAAGGCCGCAAAGGCAGCACGTGTCAGCCGTGTTGCGCCCAATGAAGTCGCTAAAGCACGCAGCAAAACCGGTCTAACGCAGGGTGAGTTTGCCAAGGCGCTCAATATTTCTCCACGTACTTTGCAGGAGTGGGAGCAAGGTCGCAGGAAGCCTTCTGGGCCCGCTAAGGCATTGGTTGAAATAGCGTTTCGTCACCCTGAAATTATTCGTGAAGATCTACTGTTAAACGCTTAGTCGCCTACCTTCCCTAAAAAAACGCCTTGGTTCTTTCAAACCAAGGCGTTGGTTTTACCCGTTTACTTATTCGATTAGTGCTTTTTCCTCGCCGGCTTCTTATCGGCATTGGCCGGTACGCTTTCCTGTTCGCCGCTGCCGCCATTGGGGAAGTGCGCACGAACCAGTTCCAGCAGGCCTTGGGTGGAGGCATCGAAGTCAGCGGCGTTGGTGTCGATGCGTTCGCTGATTTCACCGGCGATACGCTTGCCGAGCTGCACACCCCACTGGTCAAAGGAGTTGATGTTCCAGATTACCCCTTGAACGAATACCTTGTGTTCATAAAGTGCTATCAGCGCGCCCAGATTTTTCGGCGTTAGCTCGTCCAGCAGTAGGGTGCTGGAAGGACGGTTGCCGGGGCAGCTGTAGGGGTCATGCTGGCTTAGCTCTTTGCTGTCCCCTTGGCTGCCTTCCATGAAGGCGTTGGCCTGGGCGAGCATGTTGGTCAGCAGGGCAAAATGGTGGTCTTCCATGCCGGGCTCGGGCTTGAGCGAGGCAATAAAGTCGATAGGCACGTAGCGGGTGCCTTGGTGCAGTAGCTGGAAGAATGCATGCTGGCCGTTGGAACCGGTTTGCCCCCATACAATCGGGCCGGTTTTATAGTTCACCGGGTGGCCGAAAATATCCACCGACTTACCGTTAGACTCCATATCCAGCTGCTGCAGGAAAGAGGGCAGCTGGTTCAAGGCCTGGTCGTAGGGCACGATAGCTTGGGTCTCGGCGCCAATAAAGTTGATGTACCAAATGCCAATCAGCGCCATCAGTACCGGCATATTTTGTGAAAAGGGCGCATTGATGAAATGGTTATCCATTTCCTGGGCGCCTTCCAGCAGCTCGATAAAGCCTTCAAAACCAATCGAAAGCGCAATCGGCAGGCCGATGGATGACCACATGGAGTATCGCCCGCCCACCCAGGCCCAGAACTCGAATACGTTCTCTTCGCGAATACCGAACTCCATCGCCGCTTTGCGGTTGGTGGAAGCGGCAATAAAGTGCGCGCCCACATCGGCGTCTTCCCCGGCATTCTCCAGGAACCAGCGGCGCGCGGTTTTGGCGTTGAGCAGCGTTTCCTGGGTAGAGAAGGTTTTGGTCGAGACGATAAACAGCGTAGTCGCCGGGTCGAGCCGCGAAAGCACCTTCTGAATATGGGTACCGTCCACGTTGGAAACGAAGTGGAAGTGCAGCTCCGGGTGGCGGTACTTGAGCAGCGCACGCACCGCCATATTGGGGCCAAGGTCCGAGCCGCCTATGCCGATATTGACCACGTCCTTGATGCGCTGGCCGTTGTAGCCTTTCCACTCGCCGCTACGCACTGCTTCCGAGAAAAGCTTGATCTGTTCGCGAGTGCGAGTAATTTCAGGCATGACGTCTTCGCCGTCCACATAGACCGGCTCATCGCCTAAGTGGCGCAGAGCGGTATGCAGTACCGGGCGGTTCTCGGTGACGTTGATAATATCGCCCGAGAACATCTGTGCGCGGCGCTGTACCAGCGCGGAGTGGTCGGCCAGCTCAATCAGCTTGGCGAGCACTTCATCTGAGACGTGGTGCTTGGAGTAGTCAAGAAACAGCCCCCCCACCCGTAAGCTCATTTTCTCAAAGCGCTGCGGGTCATTGGTGAAATAGTCACGAATGCGGTCGTTGGCGGTTTTATCGCGCAGGCGCTCAAGCGCCTGCCAGGTAACACTGCGAGTGAGCTGAAACATAAGGCGATCCGTTTGTTGTAGATGAATTAGGTGATCAAAAATCGAAAAAGTAGGTTATGTAAAAATACTACATAAAAAGTGACAAAGAGTGGAGGGTATTTGTGCTGGGAAGGAGTTAGCTGCTTAAAACTACCGACTTTTGTGAGGGCAGGCGAGATGCCTGCCCTTCACTTTTTTGCTAAAAGCCGTTAAGTGGCAACGGCTACTGGGGCAGCACCGCGCTTGATAAAGGCGTAGCCCAATCCGGTGACCAGCGAGCCTGCCACAATGGCGCCAAGGTAGAGCAGCACCGGGGTAATGGCGTTGGGAATCAGCAGCACAAAGATGCCGCCGTGGGGCGCCATTAGCTGCGCACCGACCAGCATAGAGAGCGCGCCGGTTAGCGCACCGCCCACGATACAGGCAGGAATGACCCGTAGCGGATCTTTGGCCGCAAAGGGGATCGCGCCTTCGCTAATAAAGCATAGGCCAAGTACGAACGAGGCTTTACCCGCTTCCCGCTCGGGTTCAGAGAACTTGCGACTGGCGACAAAACTGGCAATGCCCATACCAATGGCAGGCACCATGCCCGCCGCCATAATCGCTGCCATGGGGCCGTAGGTTTCTGAGGCGAGCAGACCCACGCCAAAAGTGTAGGCGGCTTTATTGACCGGGCCACCCAGGTCAAAGCACATCATCGCCCCCAGCAGAATGCCCAGTAGCACCGCGTTGGTGGAGCCCATGGATTCCAGGAAGCTGGTCAGGCCATTGAGCAGTGCGGCGACCGGTTCGCCAATCACGTAGATCATGGTTAGGCCGGTAACCAAACTGGCCACTAGCGGAATGATCAGAATCGGCTTCAGGGATTCAATGCTAGAGGGCAGTTTGACATAGCGAGTAACGGCCAGCGCCACATAGCCCGCCAGAAAGCCCGCCAAAATACCGCCGATAAACCCGGAGCCGATATTGGACGCCAGCATGCCGCCAATCATACCCGGCGCAATGCCGGGGCGATCGGCGATGGAATAGGCAATGTAGCCTGCCAGTACTGGAATCATCAGGGCAAAGGCGGTGCCGCCACCGATCTGCATTAGCGCGGCGGCCAGGGTGCCTTCCTGTTCAAAAGCCTCGATGCCAAACACAAAGGAAAGTGCAATCAGCAGGCCGCCCGCTACTACCATCGGCAGCATAAAGGAAACGCCGGTGAGCAGGTGCTTATAAACGCCTTTCTCTTTGACGCTCTTAGTGTCGCTGGCGGCGTTGGCTGAACCGCTGCTCTCTAACGCCGCATTTTCCAGCGCGGCCTCAATGGTAGGTTGTGGCTTCTTCAATGCGTTGCTGGTAGAGGTGCGATAAACGCGCTTGCCAGCGAAGCGAGTAGGATCGACTTCGATATCGCAGGCCAGCAGCACCACGTCTGCTTCGGCGATCTCTGCTTCGGTCAACTGAGCTTGTGCGCCTACCGAGCCTTGGGTCTCCACGCGAATGGCGTGGCCCATGGCTTTACCTGCCTCTGCTAGCGCTTCAGCGGCCATAAAGGTGTGGGCCACGCCGGTGGGGCAGGCGGTGACGGCAACAATCTTCTTGCCGCCCGGCTTGCTGGCGTCAACGGCGGTGGGCGTGGCAGTAGGCGCCGTGTAGATAGGTGCTTCACGCTTGGCCTGAGCCAGGAACGCGCTGGGGTCGGGAAGGGCGCTGGCGATAGGCGCCTGGAAGAGCCGCTTGCCTTCAAAGCGTTCCGGGGCTGGCACGTAATCAGCCGCGACGACGATTAAATCGGCGTTGGCGATCTGCTCGGCAGTGGCGGCTTGCAGCGGGGCTATTTCAGCGTGCATTTCCACATGCACTGTCCAGCCTTGGCGCTGGGCGGCTTGCTCCAGGCGCTTGGCCGCGAGGAACGTGGTCGCCATGCCGCTGGGGCAGGCGGTAATCAGAATAATGTTCATAGCGTGGCTCCCTCGGTGATGGTGTCATCAAGACGCCGTATCCGGGTGTGTTGTTGGAGTGAATCGAAATCGGCAGCGTGGGGGTTGCCCACACCAATGTGGCGCACTGCTTCGGCAGAAAGCGCGGTGGCAAAGCGAAGGGTGTGCTCGGGGGCATGGCCACTCAGCAGGCCGTGGAGGATGCCAGCGACAAAAGTATCGCCAGCGCAAACGGTATTGGTCGCGGTGACCTTGGGCGGCGTAGCGTGCCAGGCACCTTGCGCATTAACCCACAGCACGCCGTCAGCACCCGCAGAAATTAACGCGTGCTCCACGCCGCTGTGATGTAATCGTGTAGCAGCGCGTAGGCGCGTCGGAGTGGTTTCGAGCGCTTCACCTGCCCATTCGGCAAGCTCGGTTTCGTTGGGTTTAACGCCCGCAGGATGCGTTGCGATGGCAACATTAAGCGCTGGACCGCTGGTATCCACCCACAGCGGCACGCCGCTGGCGTTTAAATGCTTTAATAGCTTGCTGAAGTCGTCCAGTGACAGCCCCGGGGGCAGGCTGCCCGCTAGAACGACGGCTTGTGGCGGTGTCGTGCTGGCAAGCTCGGTATCAAGGGTGTTGATCAACGCCTGCAAATGCGTGGCGTCAACCGGCATGCCGGGGCCGTTAATGTCGGTGATGCGACCGCTCTGTTCAGCAATTTTGGCGTTAATACGGGTTTCCCCCGGCACGCGCACAAAGGCGTCTGCTAGCGAGTACTTGGCAAACGCCAGCTGAAAGGGCGCCTCGTTATCGGCACCTAAAAAGCCGCTAACGGTAACGACGTGGCCAAGGCCTGCCAATACCCGGGCAACGTTAACGCCTTTGCCTGCGGCTTCTAACTGCGCGCTGTTGGGGCGGTTGACGCTGCCTACTACCAGGGCATCAAGGTTAAACGCCAAATCCAGCGCTGGGTTGAGCGTAATGCACAGCACGCGGGCCATTAGCGCGCCTCCAGGGCATCACGCACTTCGTCGCTGGTCGCTTGGGAGAGCGCCAATTGCGCACTGACCTGAGCGTCCGCGAAGTCAAACTCGCGCAGGCGGGCTTTGACCAGCGGAATCTGCCGCGCGCTGACGGAGAGCTCGTCGACGCCCAGGCCTACCAGCACCGGAATGGCCACGGCGTCTGAGGCTAATTCGCCGCATACGCCGACCCATTTGCCTTGGGTGTGGGCAGCTGCCACGGTCATTTGAATTAAACGCAGCACTGCGGGGTGTAAACCATCGGCACTGGCCGAAAGCTCCGGGTGGCCACGGTCGATGGCCAGGGTGTACTGGGTCAAGTCGTTGGTGCCCACCGAGAAAAAGTCCACCTCGGCGGCAAGGCTTGGCGCCAGCAGCGCGCTGGAGGGGATTTCAATCATCACCCCTAATTGCACATCGGTAGCACGCTGAGAGGGGGCGATTTCAGTTAATAAGCGATCATAAATCGCTTTAACCGCGCGGAATTCGGCGATGTCTTTGACCATCGGCAGCATGATACGCAGCGGCTGGTTGGTGCTGGCCATCAGCAGGGCGCGTAGCTGAGTTTCCAGTACGTCGGGTTGGGTCAGCGCTAAGCGAATGCCACGCAGGCCCAGGAAGGGATTGTCTTCGTGGGGCACAGGCCAGTAGGGCAGCGGTTTGTCGCCGCCGACGTCCAGGGTGCGCGCGACCAGCGGGCGGCCCTCCAGGGCATCAATCGCCTGGCGGTACTCGCCAATTTGGGTGGCCAAGTCCGGTGCACTGGCGTGGGCCATAAACAGAAATTCGGTGCGTAGCAGGCCAACGCCTTCGGCGCCGCGCTCTACCGCATCGGCGGCGTGGGCGGTGTTGCCTAAATTCGCCGCGACTTCGACTCGATGGCCATCCCGGGTTTGGGCGATCTCAAAGCGTGTTTCCCAGGCATCGGCTTCACGCTGCTGGTGCTCTTGCAGCTGTTTCTCAGCACGCAGTAAGCGTTCCTCTGAAGGCTGCGGTGTCACTCGGCCGCGCTCGCCGTCCAGAATCATCATACTGCCGTTATTGAGTGTCATCACCGCTTGGCCCGCGCCGACGACGGCAGGAATGCCCAGGGCGCGGGCGAGAATAGCGCTGTGGGCGGTGGCGCCGCCGCGTACGGTAAGCAGGCCGCGTACCCGCGACGTATCCAGGCGAGCGACATCGGAAGGGCCGATATCGTCCATGACCAGAATGTAGGGGTGATCCGGCGGTTCGGGAAGGCTGACATCGCAGAGCACGCCAAGCACCCGGCGGCCGACGTCGCGCAGGTCGGCCGCGCGTTGGGCAAGCAGGCGGTCGGCGAGCATCTCTTGGGCGTGGGCCGCGGTTTCAATGGCTTCCCACCAGGCGGCCTGAGCCGATAAACCATCGCGAATGCCTTCTGCCGCCGCCTGGTAAAGCTCGGGGTCGTCGAGTATTTCCTCGTGCATCGAGAGAATATCGGCAACCTCAGCGCCAGGGGCGTTGTGCACGAGGGTCTGCAGCTGGGTACCCGCCACTTTTAATGCCTCGCGCAGGCGGACCAACTCATGCTCTGGATCGTCGGCGTGCTGGGGATAGTCAAATGTCAGCGGACGAATCACAAACACCGGCGCGATCGCTAAACCAGGGGACGCGGCTACCCCAACGTGGGGCGTATCGCTGGCTAATGGCGCCACGCTGGGTGCTGCTTGCGTATCAACAATGGCGTTGTCTTCGCGCCCACCGTCAAACGGCGATACTTTCTCACCCAGGCCGTCTTCAACCGCAGCGGCGACGGCCTCTAAGGCTTCGCTTGCTTGCTCCCCTTCGGCTGACAGCACCAGCCACTGGCCACGTCGTGCGCCCAAACCAATTACTTTGGTTAGGCTAGCCGCGGAAACCGGCGTCGCGCTGCCTTCTTCCAGGCGTACATTAATTGGCATGTGCTGGGCGCGAGCCACCTGCACCAGCTGTTTCGCCGGGCGGGCGTGCAGGCCGTGCGTATTAAGAACTCTAACGCGATGGGTGTGTGTATTGGCAGTCTCTCCTGCCAGGGAGGCTAGCAGTTGCGCGCTGGTTTTGCCCACTAGGCTCTGGCTTTCACCGTTTTCTATCACTGCCATCAGTTGCTCTAGCAGCGGGCGGTGGGCATCGCCGTGAGCAGCTAAACAAAACAACGCATGTATTGGATGGCCAGCGCTTTCCAGGGATTGTTCAGCAGGCGTGGCAACCCCAAGCGCTGGCTGATTCACGCCCTGGTCGCTGCTGGTCAGCCAGAGTCCTTTGCCTAACCAGGTCGGCTGCGCCGCAGCGACGCCGGTAATAAAACTGTTATCGACACAGCCGCATTGACGTAAGCGAGCGGCGGCGGCCAGGGCGAGTTCTTGTGGGTCGCGAGCCGGAAAGTTGACGCACAGGGTTTCAGCATCCAGGCGGGGTTCTAACGTTGGTTTGGAAAGTAGCCGCGCTACATCATCGGCCGAAGTGGCGCCGGCCAGCTGTTCCGCAACGCCTTCGCGATCCAGAACGTGGGTGAGCTGGCGTAAGATATCAAGGTGCTCATCGTTCTGTGCGGCGATGGTTACCAGTACGTGTACCTGCTGGCCGTCGTGCCACTCGATCCCTTGGGGAAACTGCAGTACCCGCACGCCCGTTTGCTTCACATGCTGGCGGCTTTCTGGCGTACCGTGGGGGATCGCAATGGTGTTGCCTAAAAACGTTGATGACTGCGCCTCGCGGGCGTGTAGGCCATCGCGGTAGCCAGCCTCAACGAATCCGGCGTCTACCAACGCCTCAGCGGCACTGTCCAGAGCGATTTGCCAGCTGTCTGCGTGGCGGCCAAGCAAGATGTCATCGGGGCCGAGTGTTAGCATGGTGCTCTCCTGTAAACGCGTTCAGGTAACGTCTAATGACAATTCAGCCGCTGCGAAAGCCCATGATGCTGAAGCCTACATCTATAGTCGAAGGCGTCATGGGTCTGGATGGATGAATCGTGTCACCTGTGTATAGTGGCTATGCTGAATCGATTCACTTTAGGACACAAGGGCTGTGTATTTAGACTTTGGTCGGGTAAAGCCCAGCGCGCTGATAAACGGTCTAGTAACACCAAGAGGGTCTCATGACACTTGCTGATATTGCCCGACTCGCTGGTGTTTCACGCACCACAGCGAGTTACGTGATTAATGGCCAGGCAGAACAGCGACGTATCAGCACGGCAACGATTGAAAAAGTCATGGCCGTGGTGCGTCAACATCGCTACCACATTGATCCCCAAGCTGCCGCGTTACGCCGTGGCGCCAGCCGTCTTATTGGCCTTATCGTGCCTGATTTAGAGAATGTCAGTTACGCCCGCCTAGCCAAACGCCTGGAGCGCGGTGCCAGGGAGCGGGGTTATCAGCTGCTGATCGTAAGCTCGGATGATTGTGCAGAGAGTGAGCGGACACTTGCGTTGGCGCTGCGTGCACAACGCTGTGAGGTGTTGATCACCGCCAGCTGCTTGCCCAGCGACGATACTTTTTACACCGACTTGGTAGATGAGGGCTGGTTCGTGGTGGGCATGGACCGTGGCCTCAATCCGGCGCGCTTTGCCAGTGTTGTGAGTAATGATCAGGAAGCAGCAAAGATATTGACCCGCTCGGTAATCGGCGCGGCAACCAAACGTGTTGCCTGGTTAGAAGCGATGCCGGATCTGTCGATTAGCCGCGAACGGCGAGCAGGGTTTAATGCCGCCCTAAAAGATACCGCAATTGAACCACTGTATTTGAGCGGTGCCCACTATGAGCGGAGCGAAGGTGCGCGTTTAGCCGTTCAGCTGCTAGATGAGCAGGGTGGTGCCGATGCACTGGTGACGGCGTCTTATACGCTGCTGGAGGGGGTGTTTGATGTGTTCTTAGAGCGTGGCGGCTTGCCGGACAATATTCGCCTGGCTACTTTTGGCGACCATCGGCTTCTGGACTTTCTTCCCCAGCCGGTGAATTCAGCTTGGCAAGATTATGACCGTATTGCTGAACTAACCCTGCATTGCACTTTGGCCGCCATGGACGGGCATTACGAATGTGGGTTGCAGGTGGTGGCTCGCCACCTGCACCAGCGTTAAACAGTACGCGCCTGGGCCCAAGCGGCTGCATCGGGTATCGACATGTCGTAGCTCTCGCTTAAGTAGGGCGAGGAGAGTAGAAAGTCGGCGCTCGCCGCATTGCAGGCGACCGGTACATTCCACAGTGCCGCTAAACGCAGCAGCGCTTTGACATCCGGGTCGTGGGGCTGGGGAGAGAAGGGGTCCCAAAAGAAGATCAGCACATCCAGCCGCTGCTCCGCAATCCGTGCGCCAATCTGCTGGTCACCGCCTAAGGGCCCGCTCATTAGCCCCTCGACATCTAATCCTAACGCGGTTTGCAGCCGCTTAGATGTTGTGCCTGTCCCGATCAGTTCGTGCTGGCTCAGCGTATCCTTCCAGCGGGTTGCCCACTCCAGCATTTCGCTCTTCTTGCCATCGTGGGCAATCAGCGCAATACGCTTGCGCGGTTGCAGCGTACGGATGGCCTGGCGGGGCGGTTGCGCGTCACTCATTTGGTTACTTCCCTCATGGTTCTATTGTCTTTCGGTCTTATGGCCGAATGGCTTTTTTCTTGTTAAAGGTCGCAAAAGCTAAAAGCTCGCTATAGAGGTTAGACCGTTACTCACTATCAAAGGCAAGGATTTTCATCGTATTGGTGCCCCCATGGGCATTCATATGGTCGCCGCGAGTGAGAATGACATGCTCGCCCGGGTGGATAAATCCCTTCGCCTGCAAGCATTTCAAGGCCTCTTGGTTAAGATTGGCCGGGTCCATATCGGTGGTGTCGAAAGGTATTGAAACGACGCCACGATAGAGCGCCATGCGCCGCTGGGCGATAGGGCTGTGAGCCAACCCTACGATAGGCAGGCCTGAACGAATGCGCGATGCAATCAGCGGTGTATAGCCGGTGGAGGTCATGCAGGCGATGGCGCTGACGCCGGATAAGTGATTCGCTGCATACATCGCCGATAGCGCAATGGTTTCATCGATGCGCTCAAAGCCTTCATGAATGCGGTGGCCTGACTCTTGAGCGAGCCGCTCACGCTCGGCACCCAGACAAACGCGGTTCATCGCTTCGATGGTTTCCACCGGGTAATCACCTGCCGCCGTTTCCGCAGAGAGCATGACTGCATCGGTGGCGTCGAGCACTGCGTTAGCCACGTCGAAGACCTCGGCGCGGGTGGGCAGCGGCGACTCAATCATCGATTCCATCATCTGGGTGGCGGTAATGACGGCACGGTTGAGCGTACGTGCGTGCTTGATAATGCGCTTCTGAGTACCAATCAGCGCGGCGTCGCCAATCTCAACGCCCAAATCGCCCCTGGCCACCATGACCGCCTCAGAGGCTTCAATGATGCCGTCCAGCGTAGCATCGTCAGCAACCGCTTCGGCACGTTCAAGCTTAGCCACTAAGCCAATTTCTTTACCGGCTTCGCCAAGCAGCTCGCGGGCTTCTTGCATGTCCGCGGCGCTGCGCGGGAAGGAGACAGCTAAGTAGTCAACGCCGATTTCAATGGCGGTTTTTAGGTCAGCCTTGTCTTTTTCAGTGAGAGCGGGCGCTGAGAGTCCGCCGCCTTGTTTGTTAATGCCTTTATTGTTGGAGAGCTTGCCGCCCACGTGAACGCGGGTATGGACTTCTTGTCCAACTACTTGCGTGACATCGAGTACCAAGCGGCCATCGTCGAGCAGCAGGCGGTCGCCCTCAACAACATCATCAGCCAGGGTTTGATAGTCACAGCCGACGCGGTCTGCGGTGCCACTGTTGGCGTCCAGTGCCATATCCAAGACAAACGGTTGGCCGACCTCGAGTTTGACGGCGCCCTCGATGAAACGAGCAATACGAATTTTTGGCCCCTGCAGGTCGCCCAGGGCAGCAACGCTGCGGCCAAGGCCCTCGGCGATCTCGCGGACTTCGCTTAAGCGACGGCGGTGATCATCCGCTGAGCCGTGGGAGAAGTTAAGCCGTACCACATCCACACCGGCTTTTAGCATCGCTTCCAGCACGCCGGGGCGATCACTAGCGGGGCCGAGTGTGGCGACGATTTTGGTGCGCCGCAATGGAGTATGAGGGCTGGTCTGCGTGTGGGTAAGATGGCTAGTAGACGCCGGAGCTTGTGTATTCGAGGTGGCTTTTGTCACGTGGGCGCTCTCCTTTTTAAGGGTATTGTTGGCGATTTAGTATTGGACTACGATAGCGTTTATATAGTAATTTTACTACATATTGGATTTTTACTAGCCTTTTGGGGCGGTTAAGAAGCTATTTATCGGCCTCATGACGCTTAAATACGTATTTTTAGTAATTTTTTTACTAAAGGTACCACTTATTATTATTGGTCAATTGAGGAGCTAACATGACAATAAAAGTTGCAATTAACGGATTTGGTCGTATCGGCCGCAATGTGCTGCGCGCCCTTTATGAAAACAGCTACCGTGACCGTATTCAGGTCGTTGCTATTAACGATCTCGGCGACCCCTCGCTAAATTCCCACCTGCTGCGTCACGACACTGTGCATGGTCATTTTCCTTTTAAGGTAGAACACGACGCCGAAAGCATCACGGTGGATGGTGATCGTATCGTCATCTCTTCTGAGCGCGATCCAGTGCAGCTGCCATGGGCATCGATGAATATCGATCTAGTGATGGAGTGCACCGGGCTGTTTACCAAGCGCGAAGCGGCGGCCAAGCATATCCAAGCGGGTGCCAAGCGCGTGCTGATTTCTGCACCCAGCCCTGATGCCGATGCGACGATTGTGTATGGCGTGAATGACCAGGTGTTGACCGCTGAGCACACCGTTGTCTCTAACGCTTCCTGCACCACCAACTGTTTAGCGCCGGTGGCAAAAGCGTTGAACGATGCAGTCGGTATCGAAAACGGTTTGATGACCACGGTGCACGCTTACACCAACGATCAGAATCTGTCGGATGTTTACCATACCGACCCTTATCGTGCGCGCAGTGCCACGCATTCGATGATCCCGACCAAAACCGGCGCTGCCGCTGCGGTGGGCTTGGTGCTACCAGAGCTGGCGGGTAAGTTTGACGGCCTGGCCGTTCGCGTACCGGTAATCAACGTCTCGCTGGTGGATCTGACCTTTACTGCCAGTCGCGATACCACTAAAGAAGAGATTAATGCCATCGTTGAGAAGGCCGCGGCTAACTCGCCGGTATTGGCCGTTAACGCTGAGCCGTTGGTCTCTATTGACTTTAACCACGATGCCAACTCTTCGACCTTCGATGCTAATCACACCCGTGTGAATGGGCGTCTGGTTAAAATTATGGCCTGGTACGACAACGAGTGGGGCTTCTCCAACCGTATGCTGGATACCGCGCTGGCCATGCAGGCAACTGCCAAGTAACACGCTGCCAGGTATCCACTACTAAGGGCAGGTATCGCCCAGCAGCAGTTCAGTTTGCAGCAGCTGCTGGGCGAGGGGGACGCGGCCAAGAATCATCTGCGCTGCGACCCGCCCTTTACCCACGCTATCCTGGCGCACTGTGGTTAAACGCGGTGCCCGGTACTGCCCTTCTGCAATGCCGTCAAACCCGGTAATGCGTAACTCTTCCGGCACCCGAATACCGCGCTGCTCGGCGAGCGTTAGCGCCGTGAGCGCAATGCGGTCAGACATGCACAGCAGCAGGTCTGGCCGTTTTTCTATGGGCTGGTCGAGAATCTCAGCAATCACCGGCGAGCACACCTCAAAGGTATTCTCCTCGATATTCCAGAGCGGCACTTGCGCCACATCCACACCTTGCTCACTCAGCGCGCTATGAAAGCCCTCAAGGCGGGCGCGGCTGATGGTGCTGGTGTTGGGCAGCAGCGTGTGCTCGGCCGTCACCCGGCCGTTGCAGACCTCTTTGGTCAAGCGCAGGTTGATAATCGCCGGGCGTTTGGGCAACTCGCTAAGCGCATGCTGGGCGATTTTATAGCTGGCAGCGGTGTCATCGATATGCACCGTCGGGCAGCCTTCAATATCAAAATCAACGGCCACCAGGGTGCGCTGGGCGGGCAGTTCATCCAGCAGTTTATTGTTGGGCATTAACCCGTAAACGATAAAGCCATCGGCGATATTGGCGGAGCCCGGCGGCTGTGAGGCGTGGCCGCGACCCGGCAATAACAGCAGCGTGTGGCCGTGGGCATCGAGAACTTCGGCAACACCGGATAAAAACTCGCTGGCCACGGCGTCGTTCAAACTGTAGGTAAGGCTTTCTGCAAGAATCACCGCAATAATCCGCGAGCGGCCGGTGCGCAAGCTGCGCGCTTTGGCGTCAGGGCCGCTGTAACCCAGCCGTTTGGCCTCTTTGAGTATGCGTTCGCGCAGGGCTGGCGAGAGCTGATCCGGCCGGTTAAAGGCGTTGGAAATCGTCGCAGTAGAGACGTTGAGTTCCTGCGCAAGATCCTTGAGTGTCATACGGCGCTGATCAGTCACGGTGCTTCCTTTACAGGCTTTTTTAATAATTGAAAATTTAGCTATTCAATAGGTGCGGATAATAAAATCGACCCGCTGAATGTTGCCACTCCCCATGATAAGCGAAAGGGGGGGTTAGGCACACACAGAGGGTCGTTAATGCGGGTATCTTGGTTGTCTCTCGTGCTTAAGCTGCTGCTTGTTGAGTAGATAGCATTAGTGCTGCACCGTTCTCATCGAATAAGTGTACTTTTTCCCAATCTGCTGCTAGTGATACCTGCTGGCCTTCCCGCCACTGACTGGGGGCTTCGCTGCGATGGATCAGCAGCGTGTCGCCCTGTTTGGGCTCAAGGTAGACGTAAACCTCGTTACCTAAATACTCGACGTTGACGATATCGAAACAGTTGTCATCGGTGGGCGCAGCTAAGCATAGGTGCTCTGGGCGAATGCCGAGGGTCAACGCTTCGCCGCTTTGCCGCTGCTGGGCGTTCTGGGGCAGGGCGAGTTCGCCAATTCCCGCAGCTCGCACACGGCAGCCGTTAGCGTCACCAGCGAGTAATTCAGCAGGCATGAAGTTCATGGTAGGGGAACCGATAAACCCGGCAACGAATTTCGTCGCGGGGCGCTGGTACAGCTCGTGGGGGCTGCCCACCTGCTCAACGTGGCCGCCATTGAGTACTACAATTTTGTCGGCCAGGGTCATGGCTTCGACCTGGTCGTGGGTGACGTAAATCATGGTTGAACCCAGGCGGTTATGCAGCCGGGCGATCTCGTTACGCATTTGTACCCGCAGCGAGGCATCCAGGTTGGAGAGCGGCTCGTCAAATAGCAGAATGCGCGGTTCACGCGCCATGGCTCGGCCCATGGCCACCCGCTGGCGCTGCCCGCCAGAGAGAGCCTTGGGTTTGCGGTGGAGTAGCTCTTCTAGCTGCAGGATCTTGGCGGTAGCCATTACCCGCTCATGAACTGTTTCCTTGGTCGCTTTAGCCAGCTTTAAGCCAAACGCCATGTTGTCGTAAACGGTCATATGCGGATAGAGCGCGTAGGACTGAAACACCATGCCGACGCCGCGCTCCCGGGGCGGTAGGTCGTTGACGACCGTCTCGTCTATGCAGAGATCGCCATCGCTGATCGACTCCAAACCGGCGATCAGGCGTAAAAGCGTTGACTTGCCGCAGCCTGAGGGACCGACGAAGACCACAAACTCGCCGTCGCCAATGTGTAGGTCAATATCATTAATAATATGATCGCGGCCAAACAACTTGTTGACCTTATTAAGCGTAACACTTGCCATGGGTGACTCCTTGCCGACCTCAACGCTTGAGTCGCGTTAGGTCGGCTTGTTGTTGTGGGTGAGGGCTTTGCCATTAAGCGACGCGCATAAAAGCCGCTTGATAGCCCGGTAGTGTCAGGCTGTTACCGTCACGTTGGGTGTTAAAGCCGTGGCCCTGCAAATCGCTTTCAATCGTTAATGGCAGGCTAACCGTCTGCGCCTCGTTGGTGAGATTGAAAACGCACAGCACTGTTTCATCACCTTTTTGTCGGCTAAAACCGAGCAGCGTTTCGCCTACATCGACCAGCGTTAAGTCACCATCGAACAGTGCGGGGTGCTGGCGGCGGAAGGCCAGCATGTTGCGCAGTGCATTCAAGGTTGAGTTAGCATCACCTTGTTGGCGACTAACCGCCATATCCCGATGACTGGCCTCCATGGGTAGCCAAGGTTCAACGCTGGAAAAACCGCCATGTTCGCTGTCGTTCCAGGGTATTGGCGTGCGGCAACCGTCGCGGCCTTTAAATTCCGGCCAGAGCACTTTGCCGTAAGGATCCTGAATGCGTTCAAACGGCACGTCGGCTTCCGGCAGACCGAGTTCTTCGCCTTGATAAAGGCAGACGCTACCGCGCAGCGAGCAGAGCATGGCCAGCATTACCTTGGGATAAGCGCGTGGATCCTCATCGGCTCCCCAGCGGGTGGCACTGCGCACCACATCATGATTGGAGGTTGCCCAGCAGGGCCAGGCGTCGCCCGCCAGTCGCTGAAAACGCTCCAGCACTTCATGAATATAGCGCGCCGAGTGGGGTGTGTTGAGCAGGTCGAAGGTGTAGGCCATATGCAGCTTGTCGCCACCGGCGGTGTACTCGGCCATGCGCTCAAGCGGGTTATCGTCGCCAATTTCGCCCACGGTCGTGGTACCGGGATACTCGTACATCAGCGCCCGTAGATCTTTCAAGAAGTCGAGGTTTTCGGGGCGGCTCAGGTCGTAGACGTGGCGCTGCCAAGTGTAGGGATTGCTATCCGGTGCGCCCAGGGTTTTAGCTTCGCCCTTGGGGACCGGCGGATTGTCGCGCAGCTCGGCATCGTGGAAGTAAAAGTTGACGGTGTCCAAGCGGAAACCGTCCACGCCCAGCTCCAGCCAGAAACGCATATTGTCCAACTGCGCCTGACGTGCTTCCGGATTATGGAAGTTAACGTCCGGCTGGCTGGTCAGGAAGTTATGCATATAGTACTGCTGGCGACGGGAATCAAACGTCCACGCCGGGCCGCCGAAAATCGACAGCCAGTTGTTGGGTGGCGTGCCGTCCGGTTTGGGGTCGGCCCATACAAACCAGTCGGCTTTAGGGTTGCTGCGGTTTTGACGACTTTCCTGAAACCAGGCGTGTTGATCCGAGGTGTGACTAATCACCTGGTCGATCATCACCTTCAAGCCAAGCGAGTGGGCTTTTGCCAGTAGCGTTTTAAAGTCCTCAAGGGTGCCGAACATGGGGTCGACGTCGCAATAATCGCTAATATCGTAGCCAAAATCGAGCATTGGCGAGGTGAAAAACGGTGATAGCCAGATGCCGTCCACATTGAGGGAGGCAACGTAATCGAGTTTTTCGGTAATGCCGTTAAGATCGCCAATACCGTCGCCGCGGCTATCCATAAAGCTGCGCGGGTAGATCTGGTAGATAACCCCACCGCGCCACCAGAGTGTGTTGTCTTGCATCGTAGAGTCCATCGTTGACATAAAAAAATTCCTTATCCTTTAACGGCGCCTGCAGTAAGGCCTGACACAATGCGGCGCTGGAAGATAATCACTAATACGACCAGTGGCACCGTGACCACCACAGACGCGGCCATAATCGGCCCCCAGGGCAGTTCGTAGGCACTGCCGCCTGACAGCAGCGCAATAGCGACGGGTACCGTGCGCTGGTCATCGGTCAGCGTGAAGGTGAGGGCAAACAGAAACTCGTTCCAAGCCGCGATAAATGCCAGCAGGCCGGTGGTCGCCATGGCGGGCCACATGAGCGGCAGAAATACTTTCGTGATGGTTATCCAGGGCGTGGCACCGTCCATGATGGCGGCCTCTTCCAGCTCCATGGGCAACTGCTTCATAAAGGTGGTCAATACCCATACGGTGAAGGGCAGGGTGAAGATGGTGTAGCTTAAAATCAGCCCAGCGGGGTTGTTATAGAGATTGAGCGCACGAATCACCTCAAAAAGCCCGGAAAGCACCGCTACCTGGGGAAACATCGACACCCCAAGAATTACCAGCAGCACCGTGGAGCGGCCCCGAAAGCGCACCCGGCCCAGGGCGTAAGAGGCGGTAATGCCGAGTAGCAGGGCGATAAACACCACGCTAAACGCCACCACGATGGAGTTGAAAATAGCGCGCAGAAAGCTGGTCTGGCTAAAAATGCTGATGTAGTTATCGAAGTTCCAGTTCGAAGGCCAAAGCTCGACGCGGAACAGGTCGCTCGACGGTTTTAACGAGGTGACTACCGCGTAGTAGAAGGGGAAAACGGCGTACACCATGATCAGCACAATCAGCGCCCAAAACCCGACGCGCTTGGCTATTTTGGCCAACTGACGAGTGTTCATTAGTCACCTCCCAATTGGATCTGTTTACGCCCAGCGTAGAGGTAAGCCACGGTAGCCAGGGCAATGATTAGGAACAGCAGGGTAGAAGCGGCGCTGCCGTAACCGACATCCTGGAACTCGACCAGCTGTTGGCGGGCATAGACCGACATCGACATGGTGCTGGTGGAGTTGGAGGTGAGTACGTAAATCACATCGAAGACGCGCAGCGCATCCAACAGGCGGAAGATCACTGCGACCATTAGCGCCGGGGTAATCAGCGGTAGGGTAACTTTGAAGAACACCCGCAGCGGGTGAATGCCGTCTACCTCGGCGGCCTCGTAGCAATCCTTGGGCAGCATCTGCAGAGCAGCAAGCACCAGCAGCGCCACGAAGGGAATGGTTTTCCACACATCGACCATAATCACCGCCCACATGGAGTAGGTGGCGTTCGCCGTCCAGGCGATGGGGGCATCGATAATGCCCACGCTCATCAGCAGGTGATTGATGATGCCGAATTGGTCGTTGAGCATCCATGCCCACATTTGCGCGGAAACAATAGTTGGGATTGCCCAGGGGATCAGCACCGCAGCGCGTACAATCACGCGGCCCTTAAACTCGGCGTTCAAAATCAGCGCCACAATGACCCCGAAAACCACTTCCAGCGATACCGACACCACCGAAAAGTAGACGGTGTTCCATACCGACTGCCACCACACCGAGTCGGCCAATACCCCATACCAGCGGCCATCTTCATAGACGAGGTAGTTCTCGAAGCCAATCAGATTGGCAGCGCCTAAATCTGATAGTGATGCATCGGTGAAGCTGAGAAAGAAGGTGCGCACCAGTGGCCAGCCAGCGACCAGGGTTAACGCAATCAGCATGGGGGCTAAAAAGAGCCAGGCGGCTTTAACCCGCTGACGGCGAACCTTAGTGCCCCGGCGCGGCTTGGTTGTGAAAGAACGCGCCCCGGCGGGCGCGTCATCATGCTTGATGGAGGTCGACATGGAAGGGCTCCAGGGTTACCAGTTGCGACGCTTCAGGCGAGCCAATTCGTCTTCGAGGTCGGCGACCGCTTGGGCGCCATCTTTGCTGCCGGACAATACCTGATGAGCGTTGCTGAAAAAGGCGTTGCTCACTCGGCCATAGGCATCGCCGGTAGGCGCGGAGGGGCGTGCAACAGCGTTAACAAAGGTGTCGTAAAGGGTGCCAAAGAAGGGCACCGCCTCAAGCACTTCTTCATCCTGGTAGAGGGCGTCGATAGTGGGGTTATAAGAGGCTTGAATGGCGCGACGCTTTTGCTCTTCTTCACCGGTCAGGAAGGCGACGAGGTCGGCGGCGAGCTCAGGGTGTTCGCTATAGCGCGATACGGCCAGGTTCCAGCCGCCCAGGCCAGCGGCACTTTGGCCGTTTTCACCACCCGCGGGCAGTTGGGTTACCCCCACTTTGCCGCGAACGTCACTGTCTTCGCTTTGGGCCAGCGACCAGGCGTAGGGCCAGTTGCGCATAAATACCGCGTTGCCGCCTTGGAATACACCGCGGGCTTCCTCTTCGGTGTAATTAAGCACACCGTTGGGCGAAATATCGCCAATCCAGGAAGCGGCTAAGTCCAGCGCTTTTGCGGCGTGTTCGTTGTTAATGCTCACTTCGCCATCGGCTTCCACCACCGTGCCCCCGCCAAAGCTTGCCACCCACTCAAGGGCATTCACGGTCAAGCCCTCATAAGCACGGCCCTGAAAGACATACCCCTGCATGCGATCGTTGCCTTCGGCACGTTCGGCGTCTTTAATCTCGCGGGCAATCTCGGTGAGTTCCTGCCAGGTGGTCGGCACCGCATGGTCATATTTGTCTAATAGATCTTCGCGGTAGTAGAGCACACCCGCATCGGTGAACCACGGCATGGCGACTAAGCGGCCATCGATAGTGTTGTTGGTAACGATGGTGTCAAAGTGCCCGGCAGCGGCGTCATCGCCAATCACTTCGTGCAGGTCAAGCAGGTGATTGGCGAGTAGGCCAGGCCACACCACGTCGATCTGCATTACATCGATATCGCTGGCGTTGGCCGAAAGGATTTGCTGATAGAGCGAAAGACGCTCGGTGGAGGAGTTAGGCGTTGAGACCACATCGACGCTATGGCCGGTTTTCTCCTCCCAGGCGGCAACACCCTCCTGGCAAAGCGTTAGCTCTGCGCCTACCGCGCCACAGGAAATGGTGAGCTCTTCAGCCTGAGCCTGAGCCTGGCTTGTCGCGCTCAGCGTGCTGGCCACGGCGATGGCGGTAGTGATTAATGTCTTTTTCATAACGGCGTACCTCGGCGTTTATTGTTGTGGATGGTGTTGCATCAAAATCAGCATTGAGTAACTAGCTAAGCGTTTTTTAATCGCTCTCTTAACCGTTATCTTAATCGATTAAGATCGTGCTGCTCAGTTAGCCGCTTTGACAGAGGAAGTTCAATAGCGACTTTTGTCTAACAACAGACCTTCAGTTTTCACTAAATAAAATCGTTCCTTAGACATTAGTCGTTAATTAGCAACTAGCTGTTGGTAACAAGAGGCTTAATCGATTAAGTTTTGGCTACCTTTCCACAAGCACAGTCCATAAGTACTGTGGTGTTTCACAGCAGTCTCTACCCCGCTGGGGGAACTGTGCAAGGGAAGTGTTATCGATACGATCTTAATCGATTTAGATCAAAGCGCTTACGAACAGACGCTTATAAACAACCGCCTACCAATAACAATAGGGTACTCAAAAACAATGTATAAAATGACATTCAAAAAGCCGTTAGCGATTGCCATTGCCGCCGCCAGCTTAGGGATGAGTGGTGTTGCTTCAGCACAGATGACCATGGAACAGCGCTTTGCCGAACTGGAAGCCCGCATTGAAGCCGCGGAACAGCGTGCCGATGCCGCCGAGCGCCGTGCCGAGATCGCCGAGCAGACCCAGGCAGCGCCGGAAAGTGACGCGGAGATTGAAGAGCGTCTGGCCCGGGTGGAACGTTATGCCGATGGCGAAGAGGGTTTCTCGTTTAACGTTTACGCCCGTTCAGGCCTGCTGATTGGTGAAGATGGTAAAAGTGAAAACGCTGGCCCTTATCTAACACCCGCAGGCGGTGAAGGCGGCGCCGTTGGCCGCTTAGGCAATGAGCCGGATACTTACGCCGAAGCAATTTTCAACTACCGCATGCAGTTTGATAACGGCGCCAAAGCGCTTTACCGCACCATGATTGCTGACGGCACGACCTCCAGCAATGACTGGACCGGCGGCGAGTCGGATATCAATGTGCGTCAGGTGTTTGCCGAATTCAGCGATCTTCCCAGCTTTACCGGTGCCTTTGAAAACGCCTCTATCTGGGCGGGTAAGCGCTTTGACCGCGATAACTTCGATATTCATTGGCTCGACAGCGACGTGATCTTCCTGGCGGGTACCGGTGGCGGTATCTACGACATGCAGTTGGCAGATAATTGGAAGTCCAACCTGTCGATTTACGGCCGTAGTTTTGCCGACTATCCGATCGTTGACCGCGAGAACCCCGGTCTTGAGGGCGATACCGACAACCTGATCCTGACCTCCAACAACTACTTCGGCAACTGGCAGTGGATGGTTAACGGTATGTCCGCTGCAGACAACGACGAGCGCTCGAATGATGTACGCTTTGATGAAGATGAAAATTTAATTAGTACTGGTCAAGCTGGCGCCGATACAGGCTGGCACACCATGGTGGCTTATCATGGCGACAGCTTCTTCGGCATGGGTGAAGGCAGTTTTAAAGCGGCCGTGTTGCATGGTCAGGGGTTAGGTGCCGAGACCAAAAGTCTGGGTTCACGGGGTGATCTAACCGATGATGCTACCGCCACGCGCCTAGCGCTCTATGGCACAACGTATATTGCCCCGCAGTGGCGCATTGCCCCCTCCATTCTGGCTGAAACCAGCGAAGACCGTTATGTCCAGGGCGATAAGTACAACTGGGCAGGGCTTAACGTACGCCTGGCCAACGAGCTAACGCAGAACTTCGAAATGCAGTACGAAGCTGGCTATCAGTGGATGGATCTCGATCCCCAGGGTTATAGCGGTCGTAACGCCGTGGATGGTGGCTTCAGCAAATTCACTATTGCGCCCACCTTCAAGCCTGAAGTCGGCGGCTTCTGGCAGCGTCCTGAGATTCGCCTGTTCACCACCTTCAGCGATTGGGACGACGACCTTAACAACTACGGTGCCAGCTCACTGGGCAACGAAGGCTTCACTGGCGGCCAGTGGTCCTTCGGCGTTCAGACCGAGGTGTGGTTCTAAACGATGCGAGTTAATTAGCTGTTCACTGTTTCTTCTCCAATGCGCATTGCCCGCGATCCGTCGCGGGCTTTTTTTTGCGTGCGTTTGGACGGTTGAGTGTGTCGGCCGTATGGCAGATGCCTGAACGAGCCATATTAACAATGCCGGTATATAGCCACTGTTATTGTTGTCACTCTTTTATCGCCCCTCTTTTTAGCTGCCTTACTTCACTGCATCAGTGTTTTGCACCATCCTGACCTTGTATCGGTGTATAAAAGACGAATTAAGCGCAGATGCCGGTATTTTGTAGTAAAATTACACGAAATATTGCGTATAATGCCCTTTTTCAGGTAAGTTTTAGGTAATCTAACTACGTTAGTTGTCTAATTATAAATAGGAGCAACGATGAGCCAGTCCAATGCTTCCCAAGGTGCACCGCTGGGTGGCCTTAATCACGCTATCGATCTGGCGCTGTTTGGCGCGCTGGGTGATCTTGCCATGCGCAAACTGTTTCCGGCCTTGTACCATCTTGATCGCGAAGGCCTGATGCCTGATAGCACGCGCATTATGGGGCTGGCTCGCCAGGAGCACGATGCGGCGTCTTTTCGTCAACTGGTTAGCGAAGCGCTGCAAAAGCGGATAAAAAAAGACGAGCAGGATAAACAAAGCATTACGCGGTTTTTAAACCGTATTGACTACTTAAAACTCGACTTCAAGCAAGCCGAGGGGTTTGAGAAAATACGCCAATGGCGCGAAGGGTCTGAGCGCCCGATGGTGGTGTATTTGTCGGTTGCTGCCGTTATTTATGGCGATATTTGCCGCAACCTGGAAGCAAGCGGCAGCTTAGACGATGAAACTCGCGTGGTCGTGGAAAAGCCAATTGGATCTGACCTGGCGTCATCAATAGAGATCAACGATGCCATCGGCGCCGTTTTTCCTGAATCACGCATCTATCGCATCGATCACTACCTGGGCAAAGAAACGGTGCAAAACTTGATTGCCCTGCGCTTTGCCAACCCGCTATTTGGCACCCAGTGGAATCAAAACCACATTTCCCATGTGGAGATTACCGTCGCTGAAAAAGTCGGTATTGAAGGGCGCTGGGGGTATTTCGATGAGGCGGGGCAACTGCGCGATATGGTGCAAAACCATTTGCTTCAGCTGCTGTGCCTAATCGCCATGGACCCGCCTTCCAATTTGGATGCCGATGCGATACGCGATGAAAAGGTCAAAGTGCTTAAAGCACTCAAGCCGTTTGTAGGCGAAGCGCTCGGGCGTGATGTGGTGCGCGGCCAATATATTGCCGGCAATAGCGACGGCCAGTCTGTCCCCGGCTATTTGGAAGAAGAGGGCGCCAACACCGAGAGTCGAACCGAAACCTTTGTGGCCATGAAAACCGAAGTGGCTAACTGGCGTTGGGCAGGGGTGCCGTTCTACCTGCGCACCGGTAAGCGGATGCCGGAAAAGCTCTCGCAAATTGTGATTCACTTCCGTCAGCAGCCGCACTATATTTTTGATCCCGACCAGCGCGACATTGCCGCCAATAAACTGATTATTCGTCTACAGCCGGAAGAGGGCATTGCCCTGCAAGTGTTGACCAAAGATAGCGGCCTGGATAAAGGCATGCGCCTCCGGCCTGGCCCTTTGCACCTGGATTTCAATAATGCCTTTCCCAAGTCGCGGATTCCCGATGCCTACGAGCGGCTGCTGCTCGAAGTCATGAAAGGTCAGCAGTATCTGTTTGTTCGCCGTGACGAAGTTGAACACGCCTGGCGTTGGTGCGACCAGTTAATTGAGGGTTGGAAACAACGCGAAACACCGCCGCGCCGTTACCCGGCTGGTTCTTGGGGGCCTGTCGCATCGATTGCCATGATTACCCAGGATGGTCGTAGCTGGTACGAGGATTATTAATATGAGCCAATCACGCCAACAGCTTGCCGAGCAGCTCGCCGAAGCGGTTTTCCAAGCCCTTCACGACGACTTGAGCCATCAACAGCGCGCCTTGTTAGTGGTCTCAGGCGGCTCAACGCCGGTGCCTTTTTTTGAAGCGCTGGCGGCTAAGCCACTGCCGTGGGAGCGCATTGATATAACGCTTGCCGACGAGCGCTGGGTGGGCATGGATAGCAGCGATAGCAACGCCAAATTGGTGCGTGAGCATCTTCTTCAGGGCGACGCCATAGAGGCCAATTTTCTACCGTTAACGTGTGATGCGGCCACCCCCGAAGAAGGGGTTGATGAAGTGGCTAAGCTCGCGGAAACACTGGCTTGGCCTGCCAGCGTGGTGATTCTGGGCATGGGCGGCGATGGCCACACGGCCTCGCTGTTCCCCGACAGCTTGGAGCTTGGCCTGGCCCTGGCCACCGAGGAGTTGCTGGTGGCGGTGCGAACGCCCAGCCAGCCGCAGCCGCGAATCACCTTTTCCGCGGACCGCTTGCATCAAGCGCGGCGGCATATTTTGCATATTACCGGCGACGATAAGCGCGCGGTGCTGGCTAAAGCTTTGAACGGTGACGATGTGCGTCAACTGCCCATACGTGCTTTTTTAACCTGTCCATTGGCGATTTACTGGGCGCCCTAAGCGCCAGCCGCCTTAGCCAATAATAATTTGCTTGGAGACTCACTGATGAGTATTGAAAAACAGCTACCTTCTACCCGCACCGCAGAGCTCGACAGCATCTGCTCGAAAGCCGAAGTGATTCCGGTAATCACTATTGAGCGCCTTGAAGATGCCGTGCCGCTAGGGCGCGCCCTGGTGGAAGGCGGCTTAACCGTGCTGGAAATTACCCTGCGTACCGACTGCGCGCTAGACGCGGTAAAACGCATGCGCGAAGCGCTGCCCGGCGCCAGCATTGGCGTGGGCACCGTATTAACCCCGGCGCAGTATCGCCAAGCCGAGCAAGTAGGCGCCGATTTTGTTGTTACGCCAGGGGCGACCGATGCGTTATATCGCTACGGCGTAGAAAGTCCTGTGCCGATGCTGCCGGGCGTTTCGACGATTTCTGAGCTGATGACCGGCTGGCAGTATGGCTACCGCCGGTTTAAATTTTTCCCTGCTGAATCCAGCGGCGGCGCCAAAGCGATTAAAGCCTTCGGTGCTCCGATTCCTGAAGCCCGCTTCTGCCCCACGGGCGGCATTACTGTCGACAATGCCGATGACTACCTATCGCTGCCCAACGTGATGTGCGTTGGTGGCTCCTGGTTAACGCCCAAAGCGATGGTCGAGGCGGAAGATTGGGATGGCATTCGTGAGCTGGCTCGTCAGTCAGCTGAGCGCTTTCATCATTAAGTAAGCCATCCGTAATCCTAGCCCTAGCTATGTTTTTAAGCATAGCTAGGGTTTTTTTATAGCGATATGCCAGCTTTTTAGCTAGTTTATCCGCCCGTGTAAGACCAAAGGGGTATAACGGGCTATATTCAGCTCGACTAAAATGCCCCACGAATTGTCTGACATTTCGCTATACGCGCATACAGTAACGTGCGTGCCACTTATAATGATGATGAGGTAGTCAATATGCACGCGTTGACCCTGGCGTCCTTCCTGTTCTTCACAGGGCTTGTCGCCTTTATCACTTGGCGGATTACGCGCCGAGATGATCATTCAAGCACCAGTGGCTATTTTCTGGCTGGACGCACGCTAACGTTCCCGCTGATCGCGGGTTCATTGTTGATGACCAACCTCTCCACCGAGCAAATGGTGGGGCTCAACGGGGCTGCCTTTGCCGATGGCCTGAGTGTGATGGCCTGGGAAGTGGTGGCGGTTATCGCGCTGGTCGCATTGGCGCTATTTTTCCTACCCCGCTTTTTGAAAAGCGGTATTGCCACGCTGCCGCAGCTGCTCGAGATTCGTTTCGACAAAACGACCCAGCTAATTGCCAATATTATTTTCCTGCTGGCTTATGCGGTCATCCTGCTGCCGATTATTCTCTATTCGGGGGCGATCGGCCTGCAGGGCATGCTCGATCTTCAGGGGTTAACCGGCATCGAATCTTCCACCGGGCTGCTTTGGCTTACGGTGTGGATTGTCGGCATTATCGGTTCGGTGTATGCGCTGTTTGGGGGGCTACGCACGGTAGCGGTGTCCGATACGCTTAACGGCGTTGGGCTGTTGATCGGTGGTTTCGTCATTGTCTATTTTGGCCTACAGGCCGTGAGTGACGGTTCGGGGGTGATGGAAGGGTGGAACATCCTCAAAGAAAGCGACCCCGATAAGCTCAATTCAATTGGCGGCTCTGATCAGCAGGTGCCATTTTTCACCCTGTTTACCGGCGTCTTCCTGATTAACCTGTTCTACTGGAGCACCAACCAGCAGATTATTCAGCGGACGTTTGCGGCCAAGAACCTCGCCGAAGGTCAGAAAGGCGTGCTTTTGACCGGCCTGTTCAAGCTGCTGGGGCCGCTGTATCTGGTGCTGCCAGGGATTATTGCCTATCACCTTTATGCCGATCAGGGCGTGCGTGCCGATGAAGCCTACGGCCATCTGGTGTTTAACGTACTGCCACCTTACTTGACCGGCTTTTTCGCCGCGGTGATGGTTGGCGCGATTCTGTCGTCGTTTAACTCGGCGCTTAACAGCACCACGACGATCTTCAGCCTGGGTATCTATAAAGGCGTACTGAATAAAAACGCTAGCGAAGAGCAGGTGGTCAAATCGGGTAAGGTGTTCGGCTGGATCATGGCCGTTTCCACCATGATCATTGCCCCGCTGCTGGCAGGTCAGGAAAGCCTGTTTGGCTACCTGCAGAAGATGAACGCGATCTACTTTATTCCTATTTTGGCGGTTGTGTTGGTTGGGCTTCTGACCAAGCGTGTTCCCCCCATGGCGGCGAAAATTGCCCTGGTGGGTGGTTGCTTGTTGATTGCCGCCGGTTACTTTGTGCCACCGTTCACGCTGCTTCCCCAAGTCATGCACGAGTTCCACTTCGTGGCGTTGGTCTTTGTGTTGTTGGTCGTTGTGATGCTGATTATCGGTAAGCTTCGCCCCAGGGAAACAGACTGGATTCAGCAGCACAGCGGCGATGTGGATCTGACACCCTGGAAAGGCGCAGTACCCGCCGGTATCGTCCTGGTTGTGTTAGTCATCGTTATGTACATAAGCTTCGCCGGTTGAATGAAAGCCTTGGTCGCAGCTTAGTCGCAGATAGAGATGAAGCCGTAATAACGAATAGAAAGGCCCCTCGAGCTTATACTCGCGGGGCCTTTCGCATTGCTAGAGCGTTATAATTGGTCTCTTCGTCATTCAGTATAGGATTAACTCTGCCAGCCTGATGGTAGCTCTTGTGGGAGGGCGCTTCAGCGCGCGAAGGGTGCCGCAGGCACTCCCTTGGTTTCATTATGCTAGGAGCCCAAATATTCGCGAGCTGAAGCTCCCTCCCACAAAATATAGATAGCTTAGTAGTTTCATCCTGAAACGTGAGACACAAAACTGCTAACGAATATTAAATCCACATGAAACGACGGAGAACCTATAATTGAGAGCGTTATACGAGGCGCAGCGGCGGCTCGGCGAGCCCTTTGATACCGGTTTCGGCCACATAAAGTGAGCCTGCGGTTGGCTCCTGAGCAAGCTGCTCAGCGCTGAAACCTTCTTGTGCCGTGGTGATATACAGCGTTTTAAGCTCGGGGCCTGCAAAGGCCGGGCAGGAAGGCTGGCTGACCGGCAGCTCAACGCGCGCAATCACTTGGCCGTCATGATCCAGGCGGACGACTTGGCTTGCTCCCCAAAGGGCTAACCACAGGCAACCTTGGCTATCGACCACGGCACCGTCTGGGTTGCCTTGAGTGGCTGAAAAATCTGCCCAGGGCTGCGGCTCACCTTTCGGCCAGCCATCGCTATCCAGCGTCCAGCGCATCACCACGCCTGTTGCCGTATCGGTAAACCAGGCAAACCCGCCATTGGCAGAGAAGCAGATAGCATTGGGAATGGTCAGGCCGGTGCGCAACTGAGTCAGCTTGCCGCGATGCAGGCGATAAAGGCTGCCTGCGCCTTTTTCGGCGGCCTTACCCATGCTGGAAAGCCACAGGCTACCGTGGCGATCAATGCGGGCGTCATTGCTGCGGGTGACCGGGTTGTCGGCTTCGAAATCGCAGAACTTCTCAACAGCGGCATTAATAGGATCAAAGCGGCTTAAGCGATCTTCACCGACGAGTAGCAGGCCACCGCCTTCAAGCGGTGCGGCGAGGGATACCATGTGATCAAGCTGATAGTGTCCGCTTTCGCCGCTGGCGGGGGATAACCAGTGCAGCTGCTTTTCGAGAATATTGCACCAATAAAGGCGCTGGTTAACGGCGTCCCACTGCGGGCCTTCGCCCAGGATGCAGCGACAGTCGACCGCTAGTTCGGCCTGCCACGTTGAAATACTCATGTCTGATTGCATTGTTATTGGTTCTCCTTATGGTTCTCCTGCTTGCCAGGCATCGACTAACGCCTGTGCCTGTTTGCCCACCTGAGTGGCGCTTTGGCCGGGTTTATATAACGCGCTTCCAAGCCCCGCGCCATCGACACCAGCGGCGCGCCAAGCGGCGAAGTTATCGATCCCAATGCCGCCAACAGCATACAACAGAGTGCCCTTGGGCAGTACTGAACGCACCGCTTGCATGCCCGCCAAGCCTACCTGAACCGCGGGGAAGAGTTTAAGCCCGGAGGCACCTGCGTCCAGTGCATCGAACGCTTCAGAAGGTGTCACAATGCCCGGCCAACTGGCCATCTCAAGCCGGTGAGTCTCCGCTATCACAGCCGGGCGGCAGTTAGGCGAGACGATCAAACGCCCCCCGGCGGCGTGAACATCACGCACCTGCGCAGGCGAAAGCACCGTACCAGCCCCAATCACCGCTTGATCGCCAAAAGCATCTACCAAGCGACGAATGCTTTCGAGCGGATTAGGCGAATTGAGTGGCACCTCAATCTGGGTGATCCCCGCGGCAAGCACCGCTTGAGCGATGTCAATCACTTCTTCGGGCGTTACGCCGCGTAAAATACCGATCAAAGGCAGCGCCATAGCAAATCTCCCCATTCATATTAGTGGCTTTACGCCTTGAGCGCATGGTGGGCAAGGCGTAGACCTGCCAGTACGGCCGTGTCGCCATCCAGATGCTGTGTCTGAAAGCCGATTGCGTTGAGTGCTAAGGTGTAGCGTTGGCACAGGGCTTGATGACCAATCAGCGTTATCGGCTCGTCACTCAAGCGTTGATCACAGGCGTCGGCTAGCTCAAGCCCAATGGCGAGCCCAGAAAGCCGTGCCGAAAGCACGTCGGCCCGCTTCTTACCCGTCGGCAGGTGGCTATCGAGTAAATCTTGCGCACGCAGGCCGAACAGGCGGCTGCTAAAGGTTTCGGGGGCTGCGTTTATCTCGCTGACTGCCGAGATAAACGCCTCGCGGCACGCTGGGTCGTTAAGGTCGTCGCTACCCACCGAATGTTTGAGTACCGATTGTTGGGCTAACAGTTGGTAAAGCTCACCGGTTAGATACGTCGTAAACTGCGTTACCGCCCCCGCGTCCAGGCTTGCCCATTTGGCATGGGTGCCGGGTAGGCAGGCAAGGCCGGTAAAAGCAGGGTTATCAGCGACGAGCCCGGCTAACTGGGTCTCTTCGCCGCGCATGACATCAAAGTGCGTTGCGTTACTGCGGGTTTGGCTCAACCCAGGCAGCAGATAAACGCTCAATCGTTGGCTCGTAAGCGTGGGCGTCACCGCGCCCTGGCTAAGCTGATTAAGCCGCGTTGGCACCGGCAAATAGGCAGCTTCTTGCCAGCCTTGGCGGGCGCCTGCCATGCCGCATACCATCACATCGGTCTGCCCGGTGGTGGGTAGCCAATCACCCACCAGTCTCAGCAACTCGGCTTCATACTCGTCGGCCTTTAGCGACAGCATGCCCTTGTCGCTACGGGTTTGAGCAATGACGTTAGTGTGTTTATCCAGCCCCCAGGCGCGCAGGTTGCTGGACCCCCAATCCACAGCAATCCAGGCCAGCTGGTGCGCTACTTCGGCAGTCGTCGTGTTCATGGGGTAAGTCTCAGTGTTGATAACATGGCTTACCACTCCGCAATAGAGCCGTCTTCGTGGGTCCAAACCGGGTTGCGCCAGCGGTGGCCGACTTTGGCGCGCTCTTCAACAAATTCTTCGTTAATCTCAACACCAAGCCCAGGGCCTTGGGGAATCGCGCAGAAGCCGTCTTCAATCGCTAGGGCGGATTTGTCGACCAGGTAGTCGAGTACGTCGTTGCCCTGGTTGTAGTGAATGCCCATGCTCTGCTCTTGGATAAAGGCATTGTGGCTCACTGCATCAAGCTGTAACGACGCAGCCAATGTCAGCGGGCCGAGCGGGCAGTGAGGCGCCAGGGCCACGTCGTAGGCGGACGCTAAGGCGGCAATTTTGAGGCCTTCGCTGATCCCGCCGCAGTGGGAAATATCCGGCTGAATAATATCGATCATGCCATCGGCCAGCAGATCGCGGAACTGAAAGCGGGTGTGCAGCCGCTCGCCGGTCGCCAGCGGGTAGCCCAGGCCGCCGGCGATATCTTTCAAGCAGGGCAGGTGTTCCGGGGCAACCGGCTCTTCCACAAACATGGGGTGGAAAGGTTCTAACTCGCGCAGCAGTGCTTTGGCCATGGGCCGGTGGACGCGACCATGAAAGTCGATGCCTATGCCGACATCCGGGCCAACGGCATAGCGGGCTTCCGCCACCCGGGCCACGGCTTCATCGACCTTGCGGTGGGAGTCGACAATTTGCATCTCGGGGGTGCCGTTCATTTTAAAAGCGGTAAAACCCTTTTCGACCAGCGCTTTGGCACCCGCCCCGACGTCACTGGGCCTGTCGCCACCGGTCCAGGCATACATGCGCATTTTGTCGCGCACGGCACCGCCTAGCAGCTGGTGAACGGGTACGCCCAGATCGCGACCTTTAAGATCCCATAGCGCCTGGTCGATGCCCGCAATCGCACTCATTAAAATAGGCCCGCCGCGATAAAAGCCGGCGCGGTACATCATGTTCCAGAGATGCTCAATGCGGTGCGGATCCTGGCCAATCAGGTAGTCGGAAAGTTCATGCACGGCGGCTTCAACGGTGGCAGCGCGACCTTCGATCACAGGCTCTCCCCAGCCGTAGCAGCCTTCGTCGGTTTCTATCTTCAGGAACAGCCAGCGCGGCGGCACTTGCCAAGTTTTGAGACGAGTAATTTTCATGTGGGTATTCCTTGTGCAAAGCGAAGTTTAACTGACGATGCCAAGATCAATGGCCGTGCGGCGCAGTACCTCGCGTGCAGCGATTTCTGCGGCGGCTGCATCGCGGTGGCGAATGGCCTCAAGTACCTGACGGTGACGCGCTAGGCTGTCGTCCAGTGTATCGGTGCGATGTTGCGAGTTATGGATCAGCGCCATGATGGAAGGGCGCAATAGATGGCCCATTTGCCGCCAAACTAAATTATGGCTGGCCCGATAGGTGGCGTCATGAAAGGCGACATCGTATTCAGCGTGTTCAGCGCGCAAGGCAACGCTGCCTGCGCTGCTCTTCATGCCCGCAAAAGCGCTCTCCAGGCGCGCGAGGTCTTCATCCTGGGCTGCCTGTGCGGCGAGGCCAGCCACCACGGGTTCTGCGGAAAACCGAAACGCATAAATCGCCCTTACCAGCTGTGGGTCAAGATTCACTAAGCCGGTCATCCAGTGACTCATCAGCGGGTCGAGTAAATGCCAATCTCCCATCTTGCGAACCAGCGTGCCGCGCCCCGCAGTGCGCTCTAATAGCCCTGCAGCGGTGAGGCTGGTCAGCGCATTGCGTACCTGATTACGGCTGACGTTAAAATGAGCGCCAATATCCAGCTCGCGGGGAAAAATGTCGCCTGGTTGCCAATGGCCTGCCAGTAACGCTTGAGCAAGCAAGCGCGCTAAATTTTCAGCGCCACCCTGGTGGGCGGGTAGGGAGTCCAGGGACATGGAGCGTCTCTTATAAGGGGTAGAGTAAAATACAGTCTAGTAAATGTCTGACATTTCTACAAGCGAACTGCTTTAGACAAAAGTCCGAGTTAGGTTAGCGCTTAGTCGACCCCAACGCAGGCATAAAAAAAGCACGCCTGAGTCAGACGTGCCATGTGTTAATAGTTTATCGCGCTACTTATTAGCCAATATCCGCCTGAGTAGGCAGCGCCGCATAGGCGCCGGGTCGAGTCACAGCATGGGCGCCGCAGCGGCAGGCGGTCGCTACCGCGCGTTGCAGAAAGTCGGCATCGTGGTGCCAGTTTTCATTGATCCCGTGGGCTGAAAGCTCCGCTAGCAAACCGCCAATAAAGGCGTCGCCGCCGGCGGTGGTATCGACTGCTTTCACTTTGGGTGGCGCAATGCGCTGGTCGATGCCAACACCTTTGAGCACCACGTCGTTGGGGCCGTCGGTAATCAAGATAATCTTAACCCCTGCCACTAGCCGCTCTGAAAGCCACGTTTCGGCAGGATGATCAGCGCGCAGATAGTCGAGCTCTTCTTGAGAGAGCTTGAGCAGTTCAGCCCCGTCCAGCAACTGGGTGACTAAGCTGGCATCCGCTTCATTGTTTGGCCACAGATTATGGCGCAGGTTGGCGTCGACGCTGACCAAACAGCCCGCGCGCTTGGCCATGGTGGCCATCGCCAGGGTAACGTCGGCGATCTCTGGGTCGGTGAGACTGTTACTGCACAGGTGTAAAATAGCCGGGTCTTCAAACACGCCCTGGGGTAAATGCTCAAGGCGATACAGCAGATCGGCAGCGGGTGGCCGATAAAAGTCAAAGGTGCGCTCGCCGCTGCTGTCCCGAGAAACGAAGGCCAGGGCAGTGCGGGCCGCTTGGGTGAGTATCACGCCCTGGGTATCCACACCGTGGTGTTGCAGCTCGCGGATTAAAAAATGCCCAAAGGTGTCGTCACCCACCATGCCCAAAAACTGGCTGGGTACGCCCAGCCGCGCGCAGGCAACCGCCACATTAGCAGGCGCACCACCGGCGTAGGGGGTAAAGGTTTCCTGGACCTCGGTTGAGGTGCCCAAACGGCTGGAAAGCATATCGACCAGGGCTTCCCCAAATGCGATAACTGGCGTCATTAGTGGCTCCTTGTTGTGAACTTATGCCACGCAGTGGCCGCGTGCAGCTTCAAGCAGTTCATACCAGGCTTCGCGGGGTAGCGTGGCGGGGCCGTTGAGCATCGCGACGATTCGCTCAGGCTTGACGCTGCCCACTACGGGTACCGGCGAATTAGGGAGGCTGCGCAGCCAGGCCAGGGCAATGCCGTTCGGTGTAGTGTTGAGCGTCGTGGCCCATTGATCCAAACAGTCACCGATTGGGCCTTGCATCAATTGCCCACCTGCCAGCGGCGACCACGCCATAGGGGCGTGGCCATCGGTACACAGATCGTCAAAACTGCCGTCGAACAGCGGCGCGGTATGGGCAATCGAAAGCTCAATTTGATTGGCGCTTAAGTGCTGATGCATGGCGCCTTGCAGGCGTCGCCATTGACTGGGCAGGTGGTTGGAGACACCCGCCGCGCCGATTTTGCCTGCTGCAATGGCGTCATCCAGGGCGCGGCCGGTGGCTTCTGCGTTCATGAGCAGGTCGGGGCGGTGAATCAAAAAGTGATCGAGGCGTTCGACGTTTAAACGCTCAAGCGAGGCGTCAATGGCGCCATTTAGATAAGCGGGGCTAGCGTTGTAGTGCTTTACCTTGCCCGAATCGGGCGCCGGGTTATCGTTGGCAATCCCTGCCTTGGTCACTATCTTTACCCGCTTCGCCAGCGCAGGGCGGGCCCGCAGCGCGGCACCAAATAGCGTCTCCCCTTGGCCGCTGCCGTAAATATCCGCGTGATCAAACCAGTGAAGGCCTTCTTCCAGGCGTGCTTCGATCCAATTGGCGAGTTGCTCTGGGTCGTGCATCGTGCGCGCTTCGTGCAAGCGCATCATGCCAAGTATAAATGGCACGTCAAAAGTAACAGCAGACATAGCGGAGCACCGTATTGATATTATTAGAAAACTTCTTCGTTATGCAGCGCTTCGGCGGCGCCCAGCAGGCCGGTCCAAGGGGCGGTGACGACCCACACGGGGATGTCCGCGTTGTAGGCGCCCATGCGACCTTTGTTGGTAAACGCAGTACGCAGCTCGCTTCTCGGCAGCCAATCCAGCAGGCGCGGCAGGATACCGCCACACAGATAAACGCCGCCCCGTGAACCCATGGTTAAGGTGGCATCGCCGCACACGTCGCCCAGAATTTTCAGAAACCGCAGCAGGGCCGCGGTTGCCAGGCTGTCGCCTGCGTTGGCCGCCGCGGTGACGTCTGCCGGGTGAGTGACGGTTGGGGTAACGCCTTCAAGCGTGCAGTAGGCTTGATAAAGCTCCAGCAACCCTTGGCCGCACAATAGGCGTTCAACGCTTACCCGCGCGTGGCGCTGTTTGAAAATATCGACAATTGCCCTTTCGGTATCGTCGGTAGGGGCGAAGGTCACGTGGCCGCCTTCGGTGGGCAGTGGAATCCAGGCGTGCTGGCCAGGGAATACACCGGCCACGCCCAGCCCGGTACCGGGGCCGATGATTAGGCGTGTTGCATGCTCCTGGGCGTTACCCGGCTGGATTTCCACCAGATCCTCGGCCGCCACATGGGGAACGCCTAACGCCTGTGCGGTGAAGTCGTTAATGACTTTAAACAGCGAGAGGTTCAGCGCTTGCTGAACGTCGCCTTTCATAAAGTCCCAATGATTGTTGGTCATTTTAACCCGCTCGGCGTGGACCGGGCAGGCGAAGGCTAAACAAGCTTCCTGAGGGGCGTTGTCACCCGTGGCACCTACCTGGTTTAAATAGTCTTGCACGGCCTCGGTGATGCCAGCATAGTCGGCGCAGGGCAGGTTCAAGATATCGCGTGGGATAATTTCACCGGGGGAAACCAGCGCTAAGCGCGCATTGGTTCCCCCGATATCGCCGATTAACGCCGGTCGCATCAGGCATCCTCTTCCGAGATTTGGCCCTGCTGACGAGCAATGTCATCGGCTTCAAAACCACCAAACACGCCGGCACCTTCTTCACCGCGCATGGCTAAGTGGCGGAAACCGCCGAACAGCTCGCGACCTAAGCCGACGTGGTAGTGATCCAGCTCACCGATCTGTAGTTCGCGTTTGGACCAGGTGTGGGGGTCGATCTTGGCTTCCAGCGTGCCTGCGTTAGCATCCAGGCGCACAATGTCGCCGTCGCGCAGTTTAGCCAGTGGGCCGCCATCCAGCGCTTCGGGGCTCATATGGATAGAAGCAGGCACTTTGCCCGAGGCGCCAGACATCCGCCCATCGGTCACCAGCGCGACTTTGAAACCACGATCCTGCAGGACACCCAGGAAGGGCGTTAATTTGTGCAGTTCCGGCATGCCGTTGGCTTTGGGCCCTTGGAAACGTACGACCACGATAACATCGCGATCCAGGTCGCCAGATTCAAAGGCGGCTTTCATTTCGTTTTGGTCTTCAAAGATTTTGATCGGCGCTTCGACGATGCGATGCTCTTCGGCCACCGCTGACACCTTGATCACACCGCGCCCTAAGTTGCCTTTCATCACCGTGAGGCCGCCGGTTGGCGCGAAGGGCGTGGCGACGGTGCTGAGGACGGCTTCGTCGAGGCTTTTCTCGGGGCCTTCGTGCCAAACGATTTTGCCATCTTCCAAGAACGGCTCTTGGGTATAGGCGGTTAAATCGGTGCCGAACACGGTCGGGATATCGCCATGGATCAAGCCAGCGCCCAGTAGTTCGCGGAACAGGTAGCTCATGCCGCCCGCTGCTTGGAAGTGGTTGATATCAGCTTGGCCGTTGGGGTAAACCCGCATCAGACTGGGTGTGACCGCTGAAAGGTCGGTGAAGTCGTCCCAGTTGAGGGTGATGCCCGATGCAGCCGCCATGGCGATCAGGTGAAGCGTGTGGTTAGTTGAACCGCCGGAGGCCAGCAGGCCCACCACCGCGTTAACGATCGCGCGCTCATCAATCTGCTTGTAGAACGGGCGGTAGTCGCCACCGGGTTCGGTGTTGCGAATCGCCTGCTCGGTGGCGTAGCGGGTCAGTGCTTCGCGCATCTCGGTGCCGGGGTTAACGAAAGAGGTGCCGGGCAGGTGTAGGCCCATCATCTCCATCATTAGCTGGTTGGAGTTAGCGGTACCGTAAAAGGTGCAGGTGCCGGGGCTGTGGTAAGAATCCGACTCCGCCTCCAACAGCTCAGCGCGGCCCACTTTGCCTTCCGCGTAAAGCTGGCGAATGCGGGCTTTTTCTTTATTGGGCAGGCCGCTGGGCATCGGGCCTGCTGGTACGAACATCGCTGGCAAGTGGCCAAAGCGCGCGGCAGCGATGAACAGCCCTGGAACAATCTTATCGCAGACGCCTAAATACAGCGCCGCGTCGAACATATTGTGCGAGAGACCCACTGCCGCTGCCATGGCAATTACATCACGGGAGAACAGTGATAGTTCCATACCCGGTTGGCCTTGGGTGACGCCGTCACACATGGCTGGAACGCCGCCGGCAAACTGGGCGGTTGAGCCCATATCCCGGGCTGCCGCTTTGATGGTTTCCGGGAAGGTTTCGAGCGGCTGGTGCGCCGAGAGCATATCGTTGTAAGACGAGATAATGCCCAGATTGGCACTATTCATCAGCTTAAGCTCGCCCTTATCACGCGGGTTGCAGGCAGCAAAACCGTGGGCTAGGTTGCCGCAGCTTAGCTCAGAACGGTGCACACCACGTTTATGCTGATCCGACATGCGCCGCTCGTAGAGGGCACGACGCTCAGCAGAACGCTCACGAATGCGCTGAGTCACCTCAGCAACGGTGGAGTTTAATTTAGCAGGTGTTGAGCTCGGCATAGGGACCTCTGCGTGATAGAGACGGTGTGAGAGACTTGTAGTTATTTTACATTTTTTAGTGTCGATATAAGAGACTTTACGGCAATAAAAACCATATTTGTAGTTTTATTACCCTAATGTAGTGTGGCTATCACCTTGCCCACGGGGTGCGATGAAAGCCTTTAGATTATAAGAGATTGGGATACCCATGGATGAAATTGCAAGTATAGCATCCAGGCTTTTGCTACCCTTTTGCGTTTTGACGAATAGTTCTAATGAATAGTTGATTGCCCCTAATGAGAGAGCCCTCAAAAAGCCGGAGCCTGCATGCACCCCATCGTTGACCACATTCAGCCCGTTGACCGCCATGCGGGTGAAGTAACGTGTCGCTATTTGGATACGCTAACCAAGCCACCGGGGAGTTTAGGTGCCCTTGAAGACCTAGCCGTTCAGCTTAGTACTATTACCGGCGAGCTTAAGCCCAGCGTGGCGCCACCTGCCGTGACGGTGTTTGCCGCCGATCACGGCGTTGCCGAAGAGGGCGTCTCGGCGTTTCCTCAAGCGGTGACCGCGCAGATGGTGGCCAACTTTGCTAGCGGCGGGGCGGCGATTAATGTGTTTGCCCGACAGATAGGCGCCAACATAGAGGTCGTGGACGTTGGCGTGGCAAGCGCCACCGAGGCGCCCGGTGTGGTCAATGCCAAGCTGCGTTATGGCACCGCCAATATGGTGGTGGAAGACGCGATGCACGCAGATCAAGCCTTAGCGGCGATTGACGTAGGTATCGCGGCCGTTGAGCGTGCAAGAACGGCGGGAGCACGCTGCCTTATTGTCGGTGAAATGGGCATTGCTAATACCACCGCCAGCAGCGCCATGCTGGCGGTACTCACTGGTGAGTCGGTGGCAAGCTTGGTAGGCGCAGGAACCGGTATCAATCAGCAGCAGCTGGTCCACAAAGTGGCAGTTATTGAGCGCGCCATCGCCGCCCGTAACGCTGACTCCCTGGCGCCTTTAGAGGTGCTCGCCAAGTTGGGTGGGCTGGAAATTGCCGCCATGGCCGGGGCTTACTTGGCGGCAGCGGCGCATCGGTTGCCTGCAATTGTGGATGGCTTTATTGCCACCGTGGCGGCGCTTATCGCCTGCCGAATGTGTCCCGCCGTACGCGGTTATCTTATCTTTGGTCACCGCTCCCATGAGCCAGGACACAATATCGCTTTAAAGGCGCTAGAGGCAAAACCGCTGCTTGATATGGGCATGCGGCTAGGCGAGGGTAGCGGGGCGGCGCTCGCCTTTCCGCTACTGCAAGCAGCAACAGCGATGGTGGCGGAAATGGCTACCTTTACCGATGCCGGTGTTAGCGATAACGCAGCCCCATGAGCGTGTTTAGCGATTATTTTTTCGCCGCTCTGGTGATGGTGACCGTTGCGATTATGATTGATTTGATCGTCGGTGACCCACGGGCACTGCCGCACCCGGTGGTGCTGATTGGGCGTTTTATTGCCGGCTATGAGCGGCTGTGGAATCGCGGCACTGCGCAGCAGCGCAGGCTCAGCGGCGGACTGCTAACCCTCATGGTGGTGGGCGGTACATGGACGATTAGCTGGTTAGCGCTGGCCTTACTGGCCAGGCTCCACCCGGGGCTTGCGATCATCGCAGAGCTCTGGCTGCTCTCCACCACGCTCGCTATTAAAGGCTTGGGCGACGCGGCCCGCGCCGTGGTTGAGCCGCTGACCAAAGGTGATTTGCCGGCTGCCCGTCAAGCGCTGGGGATGATTGTTGGCCGCGATACCCAAGGTCTGGATGAAGCGGAGGTCGCGCGGGGCACGGTAGAAACCGTGGCGGAAAACACGGTGGATGGCATCACCGCGCCGTTGTTTTTCGCCCTTATCGGCGGGGCGCCGCTAGCGCTGGCGTACAAGGCGGTTAATACCCTGGATTCGATGGTAGGCTATAAAAACCAGCGCTATGCGGATTTTGGTTTTGCCTCCGCCAAGCTGGACGACATAGCCAATTGGCTACCGGCACGTTTCACCGTGTTGTGTCTATGGCTTGCTGGCCTGCTGCTTAATGTTACGGGTGTTTTGGCTTTGCGCTGGCGCGGCGCACTGCGCGGCACTTGCCATGATGCGCCGCGTCATCCAAGCCCCAATGCTGGCTGGCCGGAGGCTATGGTGGCAAGGCTACTTGGCGTTCAACTGGGCGGCACTAATTACTATCAAGGTGTGGTGTCTCAGCGCGCTACCCTAGGCAAGCCCCTTGAGGTGCTGCAGGTCACGCATATCACTGCCACGGTGCGCTTAATGCATGGTGCCTGGCTACTGTTTATGTTGCTGTCCGTGGTGGTGATAGCTGGATTGTCATTCATTTTGAAGGGGCTACTATGACTAAATTTATGTGGCCCAGCCACGGCGGCCAAGCCGAAGCGCTATTAGCGCACTTCGGTTTGCCCGCCGATCACCGTCTGGAAGACTTTAGCGCCAACCTCAATCCTCTGGGGCCTCCGGCATGGGTGAGTGATTGGTTAGCCAAACAGCTGGCAGGTCTTGAACGTTATCCTGCCCCGGATTACGCCGCTGCGCGTCAGGCCATCGCCGCCCATCACCAGCTTCAGCCCGACCAGGTACTGCTGACCAACGGCGGCGCGGAGGCGATTTTTCTCGCCGCCGCGCTACATGCAGGTAAGCGCGCGGCGATAATTACCCCAAGCTTTGGCGAGTATGCCCGCGCATGTCGCGCCCATCGGCTCGCGGTCACAGAGATTGCACTGCCCGCGCCGCACTTCACGTTGGCTATTGATTCGCTATTGGCTGAGCTTAACGGCATCGATGTGCTGTTTCTATGCCGGCCCAACAACCCGACGGCAACGCTTATCGATGCTGCTGAGATGGAGGCATTATTGGCGCACACCGCCTTGATTGGCTGCCGCGTGGTGGTCGATGAAGCGTTTGTCGATATGGTGGGCGAGTCGTCGGCTTCGTTGGCACCGTTACTGGCACGCTACCCACACTTGATTCTGCTGCACTCAATGACCAAGTTTTATACCCTGCCGGGCTTGAGACTTGGCTATATGCTAGCGGACGCGGCGACGATAGATACCGCCGCCACCCATCAGCCAGCCTGGAGTGTTAATCACTTGGCGGCTGAACTGGTAGCGCCGCTATTGGCAGATGAAGCCTTTGCCCGCCGCACCCAGCGTTGGTTGGCTACTGAGCGCCCACGCATGATGCAGGCGCTTATCCAACTAGGGTTCGAAATAGTCCCGAGCCATGCCTGTTTTTTTCTAATGCGCCCTAGTGCCGCCCAGGCAATGACCAGCGACGAGCTTTTTGAGCAGCTACTACGCCGGGGAATTTTAGTGCGTCATACCCACAACTTTTCCGGGCTCAAGGGTGATTGGCTAAGAGTGGCGCTGCGCGACGAACCTGCCAATCGGCGGCTAGTCAATGTACTTAAGAAAAAAGTGACTGAAGAAAAAGGGACTGCATGATTGTCTTCGTTAGCGGCGGCGCGCGCTCCGGTAAAAGTGAACTCGCCGAGCGGTGCGTGCTTAGCGCGGCGGATGGCGCTACTGGCTACTACCTGGCGACCGCTCAGGCATACGACCGCGAAATGGCCGAACGTATCGCGCACCATCGACAGTTCCGATGCGGGCAGTGGCAGACGCTGGAGGCGCCATTAGCGATTGATCGGGCGCTCGAAAAAGTGCCCGATGGCAGTGCGGTACTGCTGGACTGCCTAACCCTCTGGGCCAGCCAAGTCTTGTATGCCAGCGAGCTTAGCCAAGCGGAGGGCTTGGCGCTAATGGCCAACATGCTTGCTGATGCCCGAGTGCGCAGCATTCATTTGGTGATTGTCTCCAACGACATCAATGAAGCGCTGCCACCCACTGATGCTGAAACCTGGCGCTATCTCGCCTTTCTTCAGCGCACCCATCGCTGGCTCGCGGCAGAGGCCGACTCCGTCATTGAGGTAATCGCGGGCTGCGCCCTGAAGTGGAAACACGAGAAGGGGCATTCGCTGTGAAAAGTGCTCTATTTGGCCTTTTGCTGGCGCTGCAGTTTCTGACCCGAATCCCCATTCCAATTGCTTGCCCCTGGACGCCTGAGACTCGCCGCTGGGCGGTGCGCTGCTATCCGCTTGTCGGCCTTTTGATTGGCAGCGTGCTGGCGCTGCTCGCGTTTGTAATGCACAACGTCCCAACGCCGATCACCGCGTTGGCGGTATTAAGCGTTTGGGTGACGCTTTCCGGCGGGCTGCATTTGGACGGCGTGATGGATATTGCCGATGCTTTGGGCAGCAATCAGCCGCTAGCGCGGCGTTGGGAGATCCTCAAAGATCCACAAATTGGCAGCTTTGGCATGTTAGCGCTGGTGTTTCTGCTTGCCTGGAAGGGCGTGCTGCTGTGGGCGCTGTTGGCGTATAACGCCCCTTGGTGGTGGCTAGTAGTTATCCCGGCACTCGGGCGCTGGGCAGGCGTTGCGTTGCTGGTCTTAACGTCCTGCGCCCAGCAGAAGGGCTTGGCATGGAGCTGGCAGCAGTCGCTCGGTACCCTGGATGTGGTGCTGGCGCTGGTGCCCATGGCATTGATTACGCTGCTGGTACCCTCGCTTGCGCTAATGGGGCTCGCGACAGCTGTCTTTGTGGGGCTTTCGCGCTGGTTCATGTTGCGACTGTTTAACGGCATTAACGGCGATATGGTCGGTGCCACCATTGAAGGAGGAGAGTTTTGGCTACTGATCTTAGTGTGGAGCTGGTGGCAGTTCGCCACGGTATCACCGCTTGGAATTTAGAGCGCCGTTATCAAGGCCAGCAAGATATTCCGCTGCTGTTTCCAGACGCTGAAGCGGGGTTACTGGCGCTACGCGAAGCGCTGGCGGATGAGCGCTTTGATGCCATCTACGCAAGCGATCTGCAACGCTGTCAGCAAACCCTGGCGTGGGCCCAGGCTGTGAAAGAGGGCGTACCGCTTGCGCTTGAGCCACGTCTACGCGAGCTCGATTTTGGTGAGTATGAAGGCAAGGTTTACGACGAGCTTAAACACTTACCTCATTACCGCGCCTGGATTGACAGTGTGGGGGAATTGCAAATACCCGGCGGTGAGTCGGCGGCACAACTGCGCGAGCGGTTGGATGCCTGGCTGCATGAACTAGCGATGAATGCCCAGCAGGACGGCCACCGCAAAATTCTGGCGGTCACTCATGGCGGCGTGATTCGTGAGCTGCGCCGACGCTTTGAAACGATTCACTTCTGGGATGGTACGGTCGTTCAGGCCCAAGGCAGGCGCTGGCAGCTTATTTACCACACCGACGAACAGGGGAAAGGGGAATGGCAATGCAGCTTTTCATCGGCGGTGCCTGCGCTGGCAAACGCGATGCCGTAACGGCTCGTTTTCCCGGCGCCATATGGTATCGGCTGGCGTCGGTTCAGCGGTTGGAAGCAAGTCAGCAAGCGCTGGTTGCCGACACGCCGCTGTTGATAACCGGCGTGTTTGAGTGGCTCGAATCAGCGTTAGAAAGTGCTGAAAATACTGCCTTACGCCAACAGTGGCAGGGCGATATGACACAGCTCTGCCTGCGTGCCGAGGAGCTACAGGCGCCGCTAATCATCATTGCTAGCGAAGTCGGCCGCGGGATTGTGCCCATGCAGCCCGAGCAACGGCGCCTACGTGATCTCAATGGCTGGTTCGTGCAGGATGCCACCGCCCAAGCCGACCAGGTTTGGTATGTGCGGCATGGGTTGGTACAAGCGCTGAAGGGTTAGTGTGCGTATGCTTACAACTAATGAAGACTAACCAATAGATTTATAGGGGCCGGTTAAGGATGCAAAGTGATTTTCTCGACGCTAGCGAGCGCCATTGGCAAGATGCTGAACAACTCTTTCAGTCGCAGCGTTGGGCCAATGCAGATCATCTTTTTGGCATAGCGGCTGAATGCGGTTTGAAGAAATTAATGCTGGTATTTGGCATGCCATTTGATGAAAGCAAGGATATGCCTAAAAGGGATAAAGATAAGAAGCATATTAATGTTATTTGGGCACGTTACGAAACCTATCGAAGTGGGCTTCATCAAGGCACTGCCTACGGTCTTGAACTAGCTGATCCATTCCAAGATTGGAACGCATCACAGCGGTATGCTAATCAAAATTTATTTGATCAGGCTCGGGTTGAGCCGCACAGAAAAGGTGCTAAGAGTGTGCGTCAACTGATTCGCAAAGCGCAACTGGACGGTTTGATATGATTACCTTTGATAATATTCTGCGTGTTCTGATCCATGTTTTGACCCCCCATACTGAGTTGATTGCACAAACACAGCCAGTTATTGCGAATCGTGATCTCAACGGGCGCGTTCGCCTTGTTCTCCCTGGCAGCGTTGAACAAGACAGCAAGGCACTTGATAGCTTCCGTTTAATCGCGGCAGAACTTTCTAATGAGCTTGGTGCTCACGCCTTTCCAACTGAGCAGATGATTCTGTTTGAGGACGACATGGATGCTGTGTTTTCCGGTGCTTCTAAATTTAGGTTAGGGGATGTTGAAGGCGCCTATGTTGTTGACCGCTTAGCTACCGAGGGGCGCTGGGCGAATATTACAGAGGTAACTGATGGTGCTCCTCGTGTGGTGTTTTTTTCTATTAAAGGAGGCGTCGGCCGTTCAACCGCAATGGCCGCATCGGCTTGGTCACTGGCTCAGTCGGGTAAGCGGGTGATGGTGCTGGATTTAGACCTTGAATCTCCCGGGCTTTCGTCAGGATTGTTACCCGAGGAAAGGCGTCCAGCTTATGGAATTACGGACTGGTTGGTAGAGGATTTGGTCGATAATGGAGCTGTTGTCTTTGAGGACATGGTAGCTACCAGCGAACTTGCCCATGATGGAGAGATTCTTGTGGTGCCCGCTCATGGGGCCGACCCTGGCGATTATATTGCCAAGCTGGGACGAGTATGGATGCCAAAACACAACGCCGTTGGGATACATGAGGCATGGTCTCAGCGCCTTGACCGGTTGCTTGGACAATTAGAGCAGCGCTGGCAGCCTGACATTATTCTGATCGACTCCCGCTCTGGGATTGACGATGTTGCATCAAGTTGCGTAACAGATCTTGGCGCGGGATTAGTGCTTCTATTCGCTATTGATGGCGAACAAACCTGGTCGGGATACCGCATTTTGTTTGATTATTGGCACAAAGCTGGTGTTGCCCAGGAAATCCGCGAACGGTTGCAGCTGGTCGGCGCGATGATTCCGGACATTGGCGCTGCCGAGTATTTTGGATCTTTGAATGAACACAGTTGGGATTTGTTTGCTGAGTCTTTATATGATGACGTGCCTCCCGGCGAGACGACCGAAACGTTGTGGAACTTCGATGATAGCGATGAAACTGCTCCGCATTACCCATGGCCGATTAATTGGCACCGTGGCTTTGCCGCTTTAACGTCCTTGCACAGTCGCTTTCAGCAAATAGATCGCCATGAGGTAGATTCTATATATGGCTCATTGATCAATGGATTAGGTGTCTCCACTTCTTTTCAGGAGAAAAAAGATGACAGGGCTTAGTCGGATCAGGGAAGCCATCTTGCAGGCGCTGCCAGTCGATACGTCTTACAATGGGGGCGCTCCGCCGCAAGAGCATCTCTATGTACCCCCTACACATTTAAAAGCACTAAGACCCGAATGTCAGTTGGTGGTGGGTACACGAGGAGTAGGGAAGTCGGTCTGGACGGCTGCCCTGAATGATCAAGCTTTAAGAAGCCGGTTGGGCTCCTCAATTCCAAAACTGGATCAAGCAGAAATTCGGATAGGCTTCTCAGAACGTCCAGAACCTGACCGTTATCCAGATGCTGCTACATTAGATCAACTAATGAAGGCTGGCGCTGAGCCTTATGCCGTCTGGCGGGCCGTGGTTGTGCGTTGGTTAGCCGAGCTCCTTGGTGAACACATTCCTTGCACAAGTTGGCAAGAAAGCGTCGAGTGGGTCAGTGATAATCCAGAGCGTGTTGCCCAAATGGTGATACTGGCTAGCGAGCAACTTAACGAGGAACAAAAGGACGCATTCATACTTTTCGATGCCCTGGATAGACTTAGTAGCGATTGGCATATCATGGATGAGGTCGTGCGTGATCTACTGCGCGTAGCTCTTTGGTTGAAGCCTTATCCGCGTATTTTCGCCAAAATTTTCCTACGTGACGATCAGTTAGAACGAACGGTGACAAATTTTCCTGACGCTTCAAAGCTTTTGGCTACTAAGGCAGAGCTATCCTGGGCCCGCCACGACTTACATGGTTTGCTCTGGCAATATTTTTTAAATGGCCCGAACGAACATGGTCAGGTGTTGCGTGAGTTGTATTCGCGTACCTTGCAAAATGATCCTCGACAGGAGGGCGGGCTATTTGTTCTTAATGATGAGATTAAAAGAGAAACACCTGCACAGCGAGCACTGTTTGAGGCATTAGCAGGGCCGTGGATGGGAAGAGACCACCGACGAGGTGTGCCCTACAGTTGGACAGTAGGACACTTAGCCGATGGACAAGGGAGAACGTCACCGCGTTCATTTATTGCCGCTATTCGACAAGCGGTCGAGGACACACGTGAACGCTACCCAGAGCATCCCCATGCTTTGCACTTTGAAAGTATCAAGCGCGGCGTGCAAGAGGCATCTGCAATTCGGGTTAGCGAGTTAACTGAAGATTACCCTTGGGTACACGAAGTGCTTAGCCCGTTGCAGGGGCTGACAGTGCCGATTAAATTTGAGGATATTGAACAGTGCTGGGAAGAGAATTTCCCCAGTGGCCCCAAAGATGCTGATGCTGGAGGTCGGCTGCCTCCCCAGCATGCTGAAAAAGGCTGGGCTGGGGTTCGCGACGACTTATTATCCGTTGGTGTTTTTGAGCAACGCAAAGATGGCCGAATCGATATGCCTGACCTCTATCGAGTCGGTTTTGGGCTAGGGCGCCGGGGTGGTGTTAAACCGAAAAAATAATCAATATCGAAACCCACCGCCCAAGCCGACCAGGTTTAGCATGTGCGGCATGGGTTGGTAATGGCGATTAAGTAGTTAGCTAAGCTTGGCGCCGCCAGCGCTGCCAGCCGATCATCACTAGATGCACCGGCAGGTAGACCGCTACCGGCCACAACATCGTCAGCAGGAAAAGATACAGCAACGGATCCAGGCTGTCCTGGGGTTGGCCGAAAGGTCCGTGCACCCAGTTGATATTGCGCTCGGCCTCTGTGAACAGGTAGGTCAACGGTACCACTACCCAGGTCAGCAGGGTCTGCCACAGCAGGGCGCGGCGCGCATAGCCAAGCTTGGCGACACCGATACCCGCCACCAGCGGCAGTACCACGTGGTAGAGCGACATGGCCCGTGCCATGGGCGGATGCTCCGGGTCGAACATATACTCAGTGCCGCCGATGGGATGCACGCCAGTGAGCGCCGCTGTTGCAACGTCCAGGCTCCATAAACTGCCGACCAGCGCCACCGCCAGCCACTGCATCGACATCAGCGTGCGCTGCTCGCTCCACAGTGCCAACAGCAGTAGAAAACTCGCCACGTTGCATAGCCAGAAGAAATTCTGCGCCCCCAACAGCACTACGTAGCTCGGCGCCCATATCAGGATCCACAGCGTAAAGGCCAGTTTTAGCCAGCGCGGCACACCGGCTGCCGAGGAATCGGTCATAAGCGTCTCCTTGTCGGTGCGCTGCCTTTACTCTAGCAGCTCATCGTCAATTGACCTCCCCACAGCAAGTTGCTAGCTTACGCTCACTCTCAGATGCTGGCGGTGGAAAAGCCGCCAGTTAAATGGGAAGTTGGTGAACGTTTTGTGGGAATCCAACGCTGCCCCCGCAATGGTGATCGAGATAACAACGGCCAAGACCCCACTAGCTTGACTGATATATTCCGTGGTCAGCCGGGGTAGATGTTTCTACCAACGGTAGCTTTGGTAAAACCAGGAGTGTCTATATCCGTGGCACCGGCAGCGGGCAAAACGTTTTACTCATAGACGGCATCCGTCAGTGGGCGGCGGCTCTTTCAATACGCAGCGGCTAAGTGCTGGGGTTAGTGGGCGTGAGGGAGGTACTCGCTATCGTCATGCGCAAAACGATGATCGTTTGAGTGGGTATGGGCTGGTTAATCTGCGTGCAGGCTGGCAATTTGCCCCGCTGTGGAGCGCCCGTGTAACGTTAGACAATACTTTGGACCAAGACTACATCACCACGCGTTCTTTTGATGGCGCCGACTACCTCAATGCAGGCCGAGCAGGGTTCTTGAGTGTTCACTTTGGCCAATAAAAGAAGTCACTTAGTACGCGGGGCCTTAGGCCTAGCGCTGCTGCTGATAGCGGCTGTATCGCACGCCCATGAACACTCGCGCTGCGCAGTGGATGATCGTGACCGTGAGGTTTGCCTTCACCATGCTGCTCAGCGCATTGCCACGCTGTCGCCAGGTGCAACCGAATTGACCTATGCGGCGGGCGCGGGGGATCAAGTGGTTGCCGTCGTTTCCTACAGCGACTACCCGCCGGAAGCCAAGGAGGTGACGTCGGTGGGCAGCCACACCCGGATTGATTTAGAGGCGTTAGTGGGGCTGGCGCCGGATTTAGTCATTGGCTGGGTAACCGGCAACCCCGCCGAACAGCTTGAAACCCTCGAAGCCCTGGGCATGCCCGTGTTCTATATCGAGCCCCGCGATGTAGAGGGCGTGGCCAGCGCCATTGAGCGCTTGGCGCGGCTGGCGGGTACTGAAGCCGCCGGACAGACGGTGGCCGATAATTTCCGGAAGACCATGGGCGGAATTGACGCTCGCTATCGTGATCGCGAGCCGGTGACCACGTTCTATCAGGTTTGGGATGAGCCGCTAATGAGCGTCAACAACCAGCACCTGATCGGCCAAGTGGTTGAGATGTGCGGTGGCGAGAATGTGTTTGGCGAGCAGGCGCGGCTGGTGCCACGTATCGACGACGAAGCCGTGCTGGCAGCGAATCCAGAGGCGATTGTGGCCGGGGGCATGGGCGAAGAGAATCGCCACTGGCTGACCCACTGGGAGCAGTACCCCAACCTGACGGCGGTGACCGAAGATAACCTCTTCTTTGTACCGCCTTCGCTGATTCAACGGCCGACGCCGCGCCTGACGGAGGGTACCCAAATTCTGTGTGAGAAGCTTGAAATCGCCCGCCAAAAGCGTGAGCGCCTTTAATGCTAGCGCGCCTGGGCCTGCCGCTTAGCCTGCTCTTATTTGCGGCGCTGGCTTCGCTACTCATCGCCCTTGGCGTTGGCAGTGCACAGATTTCGCCGGGGCAAATTTGGGAGGTGGCGCTTAGTCATATAGGGCAGGGCGAAGGTGACGCCCTGGCGCGGACGATGGTGATGGAGCTGCGCCTGCCCAGGGCGCTCTCGGCGTTTGCCGTGGGCGGTTTGTTGGCAGTGGCGGGGGCGTTAATGCAGGTGCTGCTGCGCAATCCTCTCGCTGACCCTTATGTGCTTGGCCTTTCTGGCGGTGCCTCAATTGGCGCACTGGCCGCCATGCTGGGTGGGTTAGGCGGGCTGGCGATTTCAAGTTCGGCGTTTGGCGGCGCGCTATTTTCGACGTTTTTAGTTTTTGGTTTAGCCCACGGTAGCGGCGGCTGGACGCCTTCACGGCTGCTGCTCACCGGCGTGGTGGTTGCGGCGGGGTGGGGCGCGGTCATTACCTTAATGCTGGCTATGAGCCCTGCCGAGCGCCTGCCAGGCATGCTCTACTGGCTGATGGGCGATCTCTCTTATGCGCGTACCCCTTGGCCGCCGCTGCTACTGTTGTTGGCTACCTGCGTGGTACTGATTCCGCTTGGGCGCAGCCTGAATGTGTTGGCTCGTGGCCCACAGCAGGCCGCCGCCCTGGGCGTTGCGGTCAGGCCGCTGGAATGGTGTATCTATATAGTTGCCAGCCTGCTCACCGCCGCGGCAGTCACCACCGCAGGCAGCATTGGGTTTGTCGGTTTAGTGGTGCCCCACATGCTGCGCCTGCTGTTAGGTAACGATCAGCGGCTGATTTTGCCCGCCTGTGCGCTGGCGGGCGGCACGCTGTTAGTGCTGGCCGACACCTTGGCGCGCACGATGATTGCACCAGAACAGCTGCCAGTGGGAGTCATCACTGCGTTATTGGGCGTGCCTACCTTTCTTTTCCTGCTCTATCGGAGCCGCTGATGAGCGTACTGGCTAGCCACGATCTCATTATCGACGTACCCGGCCGTGAAGGCGGTACGCCGCTTAATTTAACCATCGAGCCGGGACAGAAGTGGGGGGTGTTAGGCCCCAATGGTGCGGGTAAAACCACACTGCTGCATACCCTGGCGGGTCTCCATGCCCCGCGTTCAGGTCAGGTGAGTCTGGATGATCAGTTGATTAGCCAGCTGCGTCGGCGCCATATCGCTCAGCGGTTGGGGTTGGTATTTCAAGATCGCCAGGATGGCTTTCCCGCGACCGTATTAGAGACAGTACTGATTGGTCGCCACCCTTATCTATCGCCATGGCAAATGGAGGGCGCTGAAGATTATGCCCGTGCCGACGCCGCCCTGGAGCGACTAGATGTGGCGCACCTGCGCGACCGTTTAGTCAGCACGCTTTCCGGCGGCGAACGCCAGCGCGTTGCGATTGCTACTGTACTGACCCAGGCGCCGGCGGTCTGGCTAGCCGATGAACCGACTAACCATCTTGATCTTCACCACCAGAGTGCCGTGATGGGGCTAATGGCGGAACAGGCTGCAGAAGGCAAGGCAGTGATAATGTGTCTGCACGACCTAAACCTTGCTGCCCGCTGGTGCGACCATATTTTACTGCTCTATCCCAATGGCGAAGCCTGTTGGGGCTCAAGAGATAACATGCTGGTGCCCAGTGCCTTAGAAAACCTCTACCGCCAAAGACTCGCGGTGGTAGAGGTGGACGGTGCGCCGGTGTTTGTGCCGATAAAAGGGTGAGGCCTATTGCTCCAGCTCATCCCGCCAGAAGTGGCGTGGTGCGAAACCGACCAGACGGCGGGCCTTTTCGATGCTGTAGAAGGTCTCAAACTCGTCCATTTCGCGCTTGATGGGGACGCCGGAGTAGAAGCGCTCAATCACCTGGGCATTGGTCAGGCCCACCGATAAATCGTCATTGGCGACATTGAACACTTGGTAGCCCAGGCCATCGGTTTTCAGGCAGCAATCGACCATTTGGCCCAAGTCGCGGGCGTCGATGTAGGCGAAGATATTGCGACGGCGCAGGGCGGGGTTGTCCATATAGGCCGGGAAATTCTGGCGGTACTCTTGGGGCTCGATAACGTTATTGATACGCAGGCCGTAGATGTCGATGCCTGAACGCGCCTGGAAAGAGCGCGCGGTTACTTCATTCACCACCTTGCTCATGGCGTAGCTATCTTGAGGTACGGTGGGATGCTCTTCATCGACAGGCAGGTAGTCCGGTTTCTTCTCTCCATCGGCAAAGCAAACGCCGTAGGTAGTCTCGCTGGAAGCGAAGATAACCTTGGGAATGCCTAGCTTAGTCGCTGCATCCAGCACGTTGTAAGTGCTCAGCGTATTAATCCGGTAGGTCTCGTTGTCCGGCCGATGCAGGATGGCCGGTATAGCCGCGAAGTGGACAATCGCATCGTAACGCGGCACGCCAGTGCCCGGTTCCAGTTCGTCAAAATCGGCGTAGGCCTGGCAGGCATTAAACACTTGGCCTGCGTCGGTCAGGTCGGTTTTCAGCGTAGTAATGCCGGGCACATCGGACGCCGCCCAGTCTAAATTGGTGACCCGGTGACCTTGGTCACGAAGATAAGCCGTTGCATGACGGCCGGCTTTGCCGCTGCCGCCGGTGAACAGAAGTCGCATATAGAGCCCCTAATTAATAGAACGAACTATCACACCTTAGCAAAGAAAGGTTTAACCCACCGAAGTTCAGTCAAGATACTGGGCAGGTGAGTGGCCAAAGAGAGGTTTTAGCTAGTCAGACGTTGCCTAAACCGCACTACGAAAACGCATGATCTGTTTGCCATCGACAGGGTCATCAATCACGTGGGTATACACCCCAAAGGTCTGCTTTAGCCTGTTGGGAGTAAGTACGTCATGAGGGTGGCCGCTGTCGATCAGGCGACCGCCATCCATCACGCCGATGCGGTCACACTCCATGGCTTGGTTAAGATCGTGCAGGGAGATAATCACCGTGATCGGCAGCTGCCTGACCAATTCAAGAATTGACAGCTGATGGCGAATATCCAAATGGTTGGTGGGTTCATCCAGCAGCAGGATGTTAGGCTGCTGGGCCAGCGCGCGGGCGATATGCACCCGCTGGCGCTCGCCGCCTGAGAGGGTGTGCCAAAGCCGGTCAGCCATGTGCGCCATATCCACATCGATCAGCGCTTGAGCCACGATGGCGTCATCTTTCGCTGACCATGGGCGTAAAGCAGAAAGGAAGGGTGTTCGACCCAGTGATACCACCTGGTGCACGGTAATTCGGTCGGTGGTGTCAGCCTGCTGCTCAACCAGGGCGATGGATTGGGCGATAGCCCGCTGCTTGAGGGTATGCATGGGCTGGCTACCCATCAGCACCCGTCCTGACTTGGGTTTGTTCAAACCCGCCAAAAGGCGCAGCAGGGAGGTTTTGCCCGAGCCGTTAGGCCCCACCAGGCCAAAGGTGTGGCCGGGCTCGACGGCGAGATTGACATCAATAAGCAGTGGCGTGCCATGCACTGACCACGCGAGTTGTTCAGCCGATAAACGCATTAAGACCTCTTGCCGCGCACCAGAATCAGCGCAAAAGCGGGCGCGCCGATCAGTGAGGTGATCACTCCGATGGGAAGTACTTGGCCGGGCACTAGCACCCGGGAAAGAATATCTGAGCCAATCAAAAACACCGCGCCAGCCAAGGCGGTGGCCGGTACCAGCCGGGTATGGCGGCTACCCACGATAAAGCGCATGGCGTGGGGAATCACCAAGCCCACAAAGCCAATCGCCCCCACAATAGACACCATGACTGCCGTGACCAGCGCCATGGCGATAATCAGCATCCCGCGTACCGGGCGCACGGCAATGCCCATGGAAGCGGCGCTGTCGGCACCGAAGGTAAACGCATCCAGGGAGCGTCGGTGCCACAGGCAAACCAGCAGCCCGAAGAGGGCGGCAGGCACAGCCAAAGTCACATCGGCCCAGCGTACCCCGGAGAGGTTGCCCATCAGCCAAAACATAATGCCCCGGGCCTGCTCGGCGCTCGCCGATTTGGTAATGATAAAAGCGGTCAGCGCATTGAACAGCTGCGAACCGGCAATGCCTGCCAGAATAATCGCGCCCGCTGCCTGAACGCCGCGGCCACCACCGACGCCGCTATTGGCCGCATGAGCGAGCATCACCACGATGCCAAAGGCGAGGAGGGCGCCCACAAAGGCACCCAGAGAGAGCGAAAGCGCCCCCGCGCCTAACCCAGCCACCGCCACGGCCACTGCACCGGTAGAAGCGCCAGCGGAAATGCCCATTAAGTAGGGGTCGGCCAAGGGATTACGCAGCAGCGCCTGAAGCACTACCCCCGCCAGCGCCAAGCTGGTGCCGCAGCAGGCGGCGACAACGGCGCGGCTGAGCCGATAGTTCCAGATAATGCCTGCATCTATCCGGTTAACCGCGTAATCCGCGCCCAATAGCTGATTGGCGAGTACTTTAAGAATCGTCTCAACCGGAATCGGCGTTTCGCCGATGGCGGTACCCGCAATCAGCGCCGCCACCAGCACAAGGGGCGTTATCCATAGCCAGCGTAGCCCAAAGCCCGCCGTTGATAGCCGCGTTATCGCTATGCTCATTCGTTAAAAGGCATGTTGGATAGCGCCTCGGCGAGTGTTTCAAGGCCGTAAATACTGCGCATCGTGGCGCTCATGGCATGGGCATCCATCTCCACGATACGGTTGTTTTTAACCGCGCTCATCTCGCTAGTGACCGGGTCGCTGCGCAGAAACTCACGCTTGGCTTCAATATTGTCAGCGGGAAAACGGCGACGATCCATGCTGGCAATAACAAGCACATCGGGGTCAGCCCTGGCGATGCTCTCCCAGCCCACCGTGGGCCACTCCTCATCCGACTCAATCACATTGCGAATGCCGAGTTTGTCCATCATATAGCCCGGTGCACCTAGCTGACCCGCAACGAAGGGGCTAACACCCAGGTCTGTCGATGAGAACCAGAATGCCGCTGAAAGCCCCTGTGGCAAATCAAGGCTGCTCGCCAGCTCGATAGCGCGCGCTTCGCGGTCGATAAGGTCGGCTACCAGGGTTTCTCCAGCATCTTGCACATCATAAATTTGGGCTAGCTCGGTAATGCCTTTATAGATTGAATCGGTAGAAAAGGCCGCCGTACGCGTCCCATCACCGCCGGTCGAGTTATCCTTGGTGTCGCAGTCGGCGGGCATAATATAGGTGTTAATGCCCAGCTCATGGAGTTGATCTCGGCTGGCCACGCTGCCGGTGGGCCCCACGTGCCATTCATACTGTACTGCCACCAAATCAGGCCGCTTATTGACCACTGCTTCGAAGCTTGGGTCATCATTGGCGATCCGCTCGATCCCTTCATTAGCCTCAGCAAACTGGGGCAAAACCGGGTTAAACCAGACCGAGGTGCCGTTCACCCGGTCAGCAAGCCCCAGGGAATAGAGAATCTCCGTGGCTGACTGGCCTACCGTCACCGTTCGCTCCGGGGGCGACGCCAAGCTGATCTCTACTCCGCAGTTGGTGAGCGTAAGCGGGTAGTCGGTGGAGGCGTAAGCTGCCTGGGCAAGGCCAACAGCGCTCGCGGCGATGGCCGTGGTCAATCTCAACATCATGTACACTCCCGTGCATGATGAGCTCCGCATTCGGACAGAAAACACTGACCGAGCCACTTCGCTCGATGTAAGTAATATATCGGCAGTTCTCCTGACTGACGGGTCATGGCTAGCTCGCCTTCCCAGACGCTGTGTCCAGTGGCATCAAAGAGCATCGCTCGCCGCCTACAGTTGCGGGGGCAGTTCCGGTTCGCGGCAAGCCGCGGCGGATTCTCTATTAAGTTCCGGGTAGGGAACACCGACGTTAGCCATTCTAGGTTGCGGGTGGATAGCGAACAACAGAAAGCCCAAGGATCTTATAAGACTCCACCATAAATATAATGTTATAACATTATATTTGAATGAGGTATTAAAATCCAGTGGCATCCTTAGCGTAAGCTGATATACGCCTTCGCAAGGTAACAGATTGGCCTCCCCGCCATGCCTTCCTCTATACTGAACGACTTTTAAGTTCCCGCTTCTTTATGAATGGTTTTATCATTGCTCAGCCAGTTACCATGAATCAGATTCAAGTCACGCGGCCATCAAATCAACTGGCGGATGTTGATCGGCTGGCGGGCTTGACCAGCACGGGAGGTGCCGGTGAGTGAGTTCCCCTTTGCGGCGGTGGTCGGGCAGGAGGCGCTGAAAACCGCGCTGCTGCTTAACGTGGTTAACCCCCAGATAGGCGGCGTGTTGATTAGCGGCCCCAGGGGCAGTGCCAAATCAACCCTGGCGCGGGCATTGGCCGCCATCTTGCCGCCGGATGGCCAGGGGCAGACACCGTCATTCGTGACGCTGCCGCTGGGCGCAAGCGAAGACCGCTTGACGGGAAGCCTGGATTTGCAAAAGGTACTAGCCGAGCGGGAAACCACCTTTCACCCAGGGTTGCTGGCCAAGGCCCACGGCGGCGTGCTGTACGTGGATGAAGTCAATCTGCTGCCCGATACGCTGGTTGATTTGCTGCTCGATGTGGCGGCCAGCGGAACCAATATCGTCGAGCGCGACGGCATCAGCCATTCCCACCCGGCGCGTTTTAGCCTGATCGGCACCATGAACCCGGATGAGGGCGAGCTTCGCCCACAGTTGTTGGATCGCTTTGGGCTATGCATTGAGCAGGCGGGTACGATGAGTATTGATGAACGTATTGCTATCGTCCAGCAGCGCGAAGCCTTCGACCGTGACCCAGCGGGGGCGGCCCGTCGCTTCGAGGAGGCCCAGGCCGCGTTGACCGAGCGTATCCACCAGGCGCAGCGCCAGCTCGCCGAGGTTACGACCCAGCCTTGGGTGTACCAGGCCATCGCCGCGCGCTGCGAAGCGGCCGGGGTGGAAGGGCTGCGTGCGGATGTTACCTGGCACCGCGCCGCTCGTGCCTACGCTGCCTGGCGCGGTGCTAGCGAGGTGGAGCAACAGGATATCGAGACCGTCGAGCCCTGGGTGCTCAATCATCGTCGCACCCAATCGCCCGAGCAAAACCAAAACCCGCCGTCTGCGCCGCCGCCGAATGAACCGCCTTCGGAAGGGAACGGCGGTGCGTCATCATCTACTGGTTCGTCATCAACGACTAATGCGTCGACCGGTGGGTCATCCGATCAGCGCGGCGAGCAGGGCCAGTGGGGCGCTATGCCGCCTCAGGCTCAGTCAACCATCCAGCAGTCGACGCTTAACCTGGCGGATACGCCAAACGTTATTGGCCAAGCGAAAACGGCGGATACCCCAGCCTCGGCCGGAAAAGGACGTGTATTTGGTAAGGGGCGCTCGCGGGTTGAAACCACTCGCCTGGACGGCTTTGGCACCCTGATCGCCAACCGCGGCCAGTGGCCCTGGCGAACGCTAAAAATGCGCAAGACACAGGCCGGGCAGCCAAGGGCACACCTGGTGCTGCTGGATACCTCCGGCTCCACCCTGGGGCAGCGCTTGCTGGGCCAGGCGAAGGGGCTTGTGGAGGCGCTGGTGCGCCAGGCCTATACGGCACGCGAGCAGGTCGCCGTGGTGGGGTTTGGCAACGGCGGCGTGGTGCCGCTTCTGTCGCGGCGTCGCGCGCCCAAGCGCGTACAAGCGGCGCTGGAGGCCACCACCGGTGGTGGTGGCACGCCGCTGCGTAAGGCGGTGATCGAAGCCAAACGCCTGATCCATCAGTGGCAGCGGCGCGAGCCCGGGCTGCATATCCGCACCTACCTGATTACCGACGGCCGTACCCGCGAATCCGTCGCCGATCTTGGCCCGCTGGGCGACTGCCTCTTGCTGGATACCGAGTCGTCGAAAATAAAACGCGGCCAGGGCGCGCGCATCGCTGAGCAACTGGGCGCCAGGTACGCGACACCCCTTTCAGGACACCCTTTTGGACACCAAGGTTGGGAAACCCCATGAGTGACGATCGCCATATCAGCCGCATGCAGCGCAAAAAGGACGTGGTCGATGAGCGCATCAGCCGCGCCACGGAAGAGCGCGGGGTGTTGATCCTGCTCAAAGGCAACGGCAAGGGCAAAAGCAGCTCCGCGCTGGGCACTCTGGCGCGCGCGCTGGGCCACGGGCAGCGCTGCGCGGTGATTCAGTTTATCAAGGGGCGCCGTGAGACCGGCGAGTACCTGTTTTTCCGCGATCAGCCCAACCTTGACTGGCACATCATGGGCCAGGGGTTTACCTGGGAAACCCAGGACCGCGAGCGCGATATTGAAGCCGCTCAGTCGGCGTGGGCAGTGGCCAAGGGGTTGCTTGAAAACCCTGACTACCACCTGATTGTCCTCGATGAAATGAGCTACATGTTCAAGTACGGCTACCTCGACCCGCTGCCGGTGGTCGAAGCGCTTAAACAGCGCCCCGCCCACCAAAACGTGATTATTACCGGGCGCACCATGGCGACGCCGCTTCAAGAGATTGCCGACACCATCAGCACGGTACAGGACGAGCGCCACGCGTTTCGTGGCGGTGTTAAAGCCCAGGCGGGGATCGAATACTGATGAACACAGCCAACGCAAGCTGCCCAGCGCTGTTTATAGCCGCGCCTTCGTCGGGGCAGGGCAAAACCACCGTTACCGCGGCGCTGGCCCGGGCGCTGCGCAACCAGGGCAAAGTGGTGCGCGTGTTTAAAACCGGCCCTGATTACCTGGACCCCCAGGTGCTAGCCCAGGCCGCTGGCCAGCCGGTCGATCAGCTGGACCTGTGGATGGCGGGCGAAGCCTACTGCCGCCAGCGCTTTTATGAAGCCGCCCAAACCGCGGACATGATCTTGGTCGAAGGGGCCATGGGGCTGTTTGACGGCGAGCCCTCCAGCGCGGACTTGGCCGCCCTGTTTGATTTGCCCCTGGTGGTGGTGATGGACGTCAAAGGCATGGCGCAAACGGCGGGTGCGCTGCTGGCGGGCCTGGCGGGTTTTCGTGACGATATCCGCATTGTCGGTCTTATTGCCAATAACTGCGGCTCCCAGCGCCATCGCGAGCTGATCGAGACCACCCTGCCGCAAGGTATCCCGTTACTCGCTGCCATCGCCCGCAACCCCGAGCTTGCGCTGCCCGAGCGCCATTTGGGGCTGGTGCAGGCCGATGAGATTCGTGATGACCTGGAGGTGCGCTTTGAAAAGGGCGCAAGCGTGGTCGAGGCGGAAAACCTCCCCCAAACGCTGCTCACCCTGCCGCCGGTGACGTTTACTGCCCCGGCAGACGTTGTGACAGTGGACTTGCCGTCGCTTGCCGGGCGCACCATCGGCGTGGCTAAAGACGCCGCGTTCAGCTTCATTTACCAGGCCAACCTGGATCTGCTCGAGCAGATGGGCGCGCAACTGCGCTTTTTCTCGCCGCTTACCGATAGCAACTTGCCCAGCTGCGATGCGCTGTGGCTACCGGGGGGCTACCCGGAAATCCACTCCGCGACGCTGGCGGCCAATTCAGCCATGCGCGCGGCCATCAGGCAGTTCTTTATCGACGACAAGCCGATACTTGCCGAGTGCGGTGGGCTGCTTTACTGCCTGGAAACCCTGACCGACTACGACGACACCACCCACACCATGCTGGGCCTGCTGCCGGGCCACGGTGCCATGCGTGGGCGTCGGGGCTGCCAAGGGATGCAAACCGCTGCGTTGCCTGAAGGCCCGGTGCGCGGCCATGCCCACCACCGTTCGATGGCCGAGGGAACGCCAGAGCCCATTGCCCATGGCGAACGCCAGCGCCACCCCGCGCCAGGGGAAGCCATTTTTCGTGACCGCCGGTTGACGGCTACCTATTTACACCTGTTTTTTGCCAACAACCCTGCCGCGATCGCGCTGCTGTTTAGCGGCAAAACGTCGCCAGCGCGCCAGCCTATCGATTTTGAGGACACACTTCATGCAGTTAAATAAGATACCCGCCACCGTGGTGACCGGCTTTTTGGGCAGCGGTAAAACCACCCTGCTGGCGAGCATTTTGCGCCAGGTGACCGGCAAGCGAATTGCCGTGATCGTCAATGAATTCGGCGAGCAGGATATCGACTCAAGCCTGCTGCGCGGCTGTGCGCTCGACTGCGAAGACGGGCAGGCGGTAGAAGGCGAAGACAGCGGCATTTTCGAGCTGGCCAACGGCTGTATCTGCTGCACGGTAGAGGAAGAGTTTCTGCCGGTGATGAAAAAGCTGGTCGCCCGCCGCAACGATATCGACCATATTCTGATCGAAACCAGCGGCCTGGCGCTGCCCAAGCCGCTGGTCCAGGCCTTTAACTGGCCGGAGGTGCGCCAGCACTGCACCGTCGATGCCATCATTACCGTCATTGATGGCCCCGCGGTGGCCGCCGGTCGTTATGCCAGCGATGTTGCCAAGGTAGAGGCCCAGCGCCAGGCCGACGAAAGCCTGGATCACGACCCCAGCCTGCAGGAGCTGCTCGACGACCAGCTCAGCGCGGCCGACCTGGTGCTGGTCAGCAAAGCGGACCTGTTAAGCCCGGATGATAAAGCCCGCGTCGAGGCGCTGATTCAGGCGCGCGTGCCGGCATCGGTGAAGTGCCTGTTTATCGATCAAACCCTGACCACCAATACCGTGCAGCTTGAAGCCTTGATGGGTATCGGCGCGGCCAGCGAAGAAAACATCGACCTGATCGCCAACCACCACGATAAACACCACGCTGAGGGCGCGCATCACGACCATGCCCACGACAACTTTGATTCCTGCGTGATCAGCCTGGGCGAAGTTGACGGTGATCTGCTGGCCGCCAAGCTGCAGCACATTGTCAAAACCCAGGAAATCTACCGGGCCAAAGGCTTCGCAGCCATTCCCGGCAAGCCGATGCGCCGAGTCATTCAAGCCGTGGGCGAGCGTCTCGATGGCTATTTCGACCGCCTGTGGGCGGAAGGCGAGACGCGTCAAACCCAACTGGTCATCATTGGTAAAGCGCTGGACAGCGACGCGCTGCGTGACGCGCTTGCCGAAGCAGAGGTCACAGCAGCCGCCTAATGCACCTTTTTGCCGCCAAACCCGGTGGCTTTGTTGATGATGAAGGCATTGTCGATCTTCAACAAAGCCCTGCGGATGTCGTGATTCTCTCGGCCGCCGACAGCAACCTCTCGGCCCTGGCCCAGGCGATCGATCGCCTGGGCGAGCGCTATCCGTCGGTGCGTCTGGCCAACTGGATGAACCTGGTCAAGCCCGCCGCTTTTGATCTCTACGAAGACCGAGTGCTGGAAAAGGCGCAGCTCGTGGTCGTGTCGATGCTGGGCGGTCAGGCCTACTGGCAATACGGCTACGAGCGCCTCTTGGCCTGGCAGCATGCCAAGCCAGGCCGTCAGCTGATTCTAGTGCCGGGCTGCGACGCGCCGGACGATGCGCTGCTGGAAGCCTCAAGCGTCGACTACGACAGCGCCTACCGGGTATGGCGCTACCTGCGCGAAGGCGGCGTGGATAACGCCGAGCAGCTGCTGCGCTACCTGGGCAGCGAATGCCTGGCGTTGCCCACCACCTGGAAGGAACCCAAGGTGGTTCCCACGGCGGTGATCTATGCGCCCAACGACGCTTCCAGCCAGACTGGGCGACAGGTGATGAGCCTGAGTGAGTGGCGGGCAAACCAGCAGCCGGAACGGCCGGTGTGCCTGCTGCTGTTCTACCGTAGCCATTTGCAGGGCGCCAATACGTTGGTCGTCGACGGCATGATCGAGGCGCTTAAGGGGCAGGGGCTCGAGCCACTCGCCATCGCCGTTGCCTCGTTGAAAGAGGCTGACTGCATTGCGTTTATCAATCACCTCATCGAGCAAACCGGCGCCATGCTGGTGGTCAATACCACCAGCTTTTCGATCAACCGCAATTCCGACGATACCTACCCGCTGGGCGGCGCGATTCCCGAGAGCGTGTTCGTCGGCCAGCCGGTGATTCTGCAGGCGATCCTTTCCAGCAGCACCGTCGAGGATTGGCAGGCTTCAGCCGCCGGGCTGAGAAGCCGCGATGTGGCGATGCAGATTGTATTGCCCGAAATGGACGGCCGGGTGATCACCCGGGCGGTGGGCTTCAAGGCGGAAGCGCTTTATAACGAGCGCAGCCAGCTGTCGGTGACCCATCACGCCCTGCACCCGGAGCGCGCTGAGTTTGTCGCCAAGCTGGCGCGCCGGTTCTGCCACTTGCGCACCACGCCCAATCACGCCAAACGGCTGGCGCTGGTGCTGGCGAATTACCCCAACCGCGATGGTCGAATTGGCAACGGCGTAGGGCTGGATACCCCCGCCTCGACGCTGCAGATATTAACTGCGCTGCAAACCGCGGGTTACCCGGTCAGCGACCTGCCCGAGAGCGGCGATGACCTGATCCGCCTGCTGCAGGGGGCGGTGACCAACGACCGCAACGCCATCGACCAGCGCATGTGCTGGCAAAGCATCGACGTTGACGACTACCTGGCCTGGTTTCAAACCCTGCCCGCCGCGCTAAAGGAAACGGTATGGACGCGCTGGGGCGCGCCTTCTGATGACCCCAAATGCCGTCAGGGGCGGCTGATGATCTCGGGTATCCGGCTGGGGGAGACTTTCGTGGGTATCCAGCCTGAGCGCGACTTTATCGAGGATCTCACCCAGTCCTACCACGATATGCAGCTGGCGCCGCCGCACAGCTACCTGGCGTTCTACTTTTGGCTGCGCGAACACTACCAGGTGGAAGCGGTGATTCACGTGGGCAAGCACGGCAACCTTGAGTGGCTGCCGGGCAAAAGCAGCGCCTTGAGCGCTGACTGCTGGCCGGATATCGCGCTGGGCCCGGTGCCGCATTTCTACCCGTTTATCGTCAACGACCCGGGCGAGGGCGCCCAAGCCAAGCGGCGCAGCCAGGCGGTGATTATCGACCACCTGATGCCGCCGCTGGCCCGCGCCGAGCTGTATGGTGATATGGCCAAGCTGGAAGCGCTCACCGACGAATATTACCAGGCGCTGGATATGGACCCCCGGCGAGAGGCGTTAATCCGCGAGCAGATTCTGGATCACCTGCGCGAGACCGGCATCGACCAGGAGCTGACCAAAGCGGTCGACAGCCAGGACGAAGCGCTGATCCTCAACGAGCTGGATACCTTTTTATGCGACATCAAGGAATCGCAGATTCGTCACGGCTTGCACATTCTCGGCACGCTGCCGCCAAAGGATAAAGTGGTTGGTACTTTGGTCGCCCTGCTGCGGCTGCCGAGGGGCGAGAGCATTGCCCAACGCGGCCTGCTGCATAACCTGGCCGATGATTTGGCCCTGCAGGGCGAAAGCCAAACGCCCTTTGACCCGCTGATGGCCGACGCCGAGCCCTGGACGGGGCCCCAGCCGAGCGTGCTACGCGAGCTGGATAGCGCCGCCTGGCGCAGCGGCAACGACACCCGCGAGCGGCTGGAAGCGCTGGCCCATCAGCTGGTCGAGGCGTACGTGGTAGCGCCGGGCAGCCTGGCGGCGTTGGCCGCCCACTATCCTGCCACCGCCGAGCAGCTGCGCTACGCCCGGGACCAGCTGTGGGTAGCGCTTCAGCAGAGCGCCGAGTTGGAAATCAGCTCGCTGCTTGATGGGCTTAGCGGCCTGTTTGTGCCACCGGGGCCCAGCGGCGCACCCAGCCGTGGGCGATTGGATACGCTGCCCACCGGGCGCAACTTCTTCAGTGTGGACAACCGCTCGATTCCATCGCCCGCCGCCTGGACGCTGGGCGAAAAATCCGCCCAGGCGTTCGTCGAACGCTACCTGCAGGATAACGGCGACTACCCCCGTCGCCTGGGGCTCTCCATCTGGGGCACCGCCACCATGCGTACCGGCGGCGATGACATTGCCCAGGCCTTTGCGCTGATGGGCGTGCGCCCCATCTGGTCGCTGGGCTCGCAGCGGGTGATCGATATCGAAGTGATTCCCTCCATGCTGCTCAACCGCCCGCGGGTGGACGTCACGCTGCGGGTGTCCGGCTTCTTTCGCGATGCGTTTCCCAACGTGATCCGCCTGTTTGATGCCGCCGTGCAGGCGGTGGCGAGCTACGCCGAGCCGGGCAACAGCAACACCATCCGCGAAGCGGTGATGGCGCGCCAGCAAACGCTGGAAGCCCAGGGGCTGAGTGCTGAGATGGCCGCCCAGCAAGCGGGCTATCGGGTGTTTGGCAGCAAACCTGGGGAGTACGGCACCGGCCTTAACCGGTTGATCGACAACGGCGCCTGGGAGAGCGCGGATGACCTGGCAAAGGCCTACCTGGACAACGGCGCCTACGCCTACGGGCAGTTTGCCGAGTCCGGCACGGCCGCCCCGGATGCCTTCGAGCAGCAGCTTAAAGGCCTGGAAGCGGTGATGCAGAACCAGGATAACCGCGAGCACGATATCCTCGATTCCAACAGCTACTACGCCTTCCAGGGTGGCATGGCCAACGCCAGCCGTTCGCTGAGCGGCAAAACCCCGGCGATTTACCACGCCGACCACGCCAACCCGGCCCAGCCCAAGATTCGTACGCTGAAAGAAGAGCTGGCCAAGGTGATTCGCTCGCGGGTGCTCAATCCCAAGTGGATCAACGCCATGCGCGAGCACGGCTATAAAGGCGGCTTCGAGATGGCCGCCACGGTGGACTACCTGTTTGCCTACGACGCCACCACCGACCTGGTCGCCGACTACCAGTACGCCCAGGTGACCGACGCCCTGGTGCTGGACGACGCCAATCAGCAGTTCCTGCGCGAGCATAACCCCTCGGCGTTGGAAGAAATGGCCGAACGCCTGCTCGAAGCCGCCCAGCGCGGCATGTGGCAGGCGCCCGGCGAGCAGGGCGACGCGCTGAAAGACCTGTTGCTGGAAATGGACGAGGCCAAGGAGGTTGCGGCGGATGTCGGCTGAGCCTCGCATCAAAGGCTGGTGCCCCGGTGCCTGGCGGCCGATGGCGACCGGCGATGGTTTACTGGTGCGCGTGCGCCCACGGCTGGGTCAGCTATCGCGGGCTCAAATGCTGGCGTTATGCGAAGCTGCTGAAAATTTCGGCAGTGGTTTGATCGAACTCACCAGCCGCGCCAATTTCCAGCTGCGCGGCGTGACCGATACTAGCTGGCCGTCGTTAATGGCCTTTCTGGTTGAGCATCAGTTAGTCAGTTCCGACACTGAAGCGGAACGCCAGCCGCAGCTGATGCTGGCGCCACACTGGCAAGCCGGGGATGACTCGCCTACCATTGCCAGCCTGCTGCAGGCGCGGGGCAGCGAATTAGCCGCCATGCCCGGGAAGGTAGGAATCGCCATCGATGCGGGAAAAGCGCCGGTACTTTGCGACAGCGCCGCTGATTTTCGCATTGAGCGCTCAATGGAAGGCGGCCTGCTAGTGCGTGCCGATGGCCATGGATTAGGCACCGCAGTGAGCGATGCTGAAGCCGCCGTTGAGCAGCTAATTCGCCTAACCCACTGGTTTGTTGAGAGCGGCGGCTGGGACTCCGGGCGTATGCGGCGCCACAAAGCGCCATTGCCGGATTGGGCGCCTGCTGATACGCCGCCAGCGCCACTCGGCGCTAAGCTGGCGATAGGCAGCCATCCCGCTGGCCAGGTGGTGGGGATGCCCTTTGGGCGCGCCACCGCCGCAACGCTGCGTGATTTGGTAGCGCCTGCCAGTGTCACCGCCGTGCAGGTCACGCCCTGGCGGCGCTTGCTGGTTAAACAGAGGCTAGGGCAGGCCGATACAGCGCCAGCGGTTGATGGCTTAATCCGGCATAATAGCGACCCGCGGCTATTGATGGATGCCTGCCCCGGCGCGCCCTACTGTGAACAGGCGAGCGTCGCGACCCAGCCCCTTGCCGAGCGGCTAAGCGACCTGAAAAACAGCAGCGTACATCTATCCGGGTGCTCTAAAGGTTGCGCCCGCCGCACACCAGCCGATGTGTGCCTGGTGGGCCAGGCAGGCCGATTTAATCTTATTGTTAACGGCAGTGCCGATAGCACGCCGGTTAAAACAGATCTCACTGAGAGTGACGTAATCGCATATTTGGAGAGTTTGGGTGCCCTATAAGTACGAAACACACGGCCCGGCGATTTACCAGCAGTCGTTTGCCATTATCCGCAGCGAGGCGGACCTTGCCCGTTTTTCAGCGGAGGAAGAGACGGTAGCGGTACGTATGATTCACGCCGCCGGGCTGGTGGAGTTAGCCGCGCATATTCACTTTCAAAACGACGTGGTCAATAAAGCCCGCGCCGCGTTAGAGCAGGGCGCACCGATTCTATGCGATGCGCGGATGGTCTCCGAAGGCATCACTCGCAAGCGGCTACCCGCCAACAACGATGTCATCTGCACCCTTAACGATGAGCGCACCCCCACGCTCGCCCAGGAGATGGCCAATACCCGCTCGGCGGCGGCGCTGGAACTGTGGCGCCCACACCTTGAGGGGGCCGTGGTCGCCATTGGCAATGCGCCCACCGCGCTATTTCACCTGCTCAATATGCTTGAAGATCCAGGTTGCCCGCGCCCTGCAGCGATTATTGGCTGCCCGGTAGGCTTTGTTGGTGCAGCGGAATCCAAGGAAGCGCTGTTGGCGACTACTGAACTTCCCAGCTGTATCGTGCGCGGCCGTCTGGGTGGCAGCGCGGTGACGGTAGCGGCTATTAACGCCATGGCGGATCGTATCGAATGACCCAAGGGACGATAGTCGGGGTTGGCCTAGGGCCGGGAAGCCAGGACTTGATGAGCGTGCGCGCTGACCGGCTGATCCGCGGTGCTTCTCATGTCGCCTACTTTCGCAAGAAGGGGCGTACCGGCCATGCGCGTGGCATCGTCGAGGGCATGCTGGCGCCCGAGGTGACCGAGCTTGCCATGGAATACCCGGTGACCACGGAAATTCCCTTTGATGACCCGCGTTACAATGAGCTGCTGTCAGCCTTTTACGAGCTCAGCGTGGCCCAACTGATCGAGATGGCCGAGGCCGGTTGCGATGTGGTGGTGCTCTGCGAAGGCGACCCGTTCTTCTACGGCTCTTTTATGCACCTTTATACGCGACTGCTGAACCGCGTGCCGGTCTCCGTAGTGCCGGGGATCACCGGCATGTCGGCGGCCTGGACCGCCACCGGCCAGCCGATTACCTGGGGCGACGATATCCTCACTGTGGTGATGGCCACGCTGCCGGAGGCGACGTTGGCCGAGCGCATCGCCGAGACCGATGCCCTGGTGGTGATGAAAATTGGCCGCAACCTGGGCAAACTGCGCCGGGCGCTGGCCCACGCCGGTCGCGAGGATGAAGCCTGGCTGATCGAGTACGCCGCCATGCGCCAAGAGCGGGTCCAGCCTTTCAAGGACGCGGGTGAGAGCGTTCCCTACTTTTCGATTGTGCTGATTCACGGCCACGGGAGACGCCCATGAGCGGCTGGCTGAGAATCGTCGGGCTGGGGCCGGGCAGCGAGCAACAGGTGACCCCCGAGGTGTCGGCGGTGCTCGCTGAGGCGACGGATGTGGTGGGCTACGTCCCCTATGTTGAGCGGGTCGCACCCAGGGTGGGGCTTGTTCGCCACGGCTCGGACAACCGCGAAGAAATCCAGCGGGCCGAGCAGGCGCTGACGATGGCCGCCGATGGCCGCCGCGTGGCGGTGGTCTCCTCCGGCGATCCGGGCGTATTTGCCATGGCCTCGGCGGTATTTGAAGCGCTGGAAGTCGGGCAGGTTGAGTGGCGAGGGCTGGATATTCAGGTGCTGCCGGGGATCTCTGCCATGCTGGCCGCGAGCGCCCGAGCAGGCGCGCCGCTGGGGCACGATTTCTGCTGTATCAATCTCTCCGACAACCTCAAGCCCTGGGCGCTGATTGAAAAGCGCCTGCGCCTGGCTGCCGAGGCTGACTTCGCCATGGCGTTCTACAACCCGCGCTCGAAGGCCCGCCCGGAGGGCTTTGCGCGTACGTTGGAGGTGCTGCGGGACGCCTGCGGGCCGGAGCGGCTGATCATTTTTGCGCGGGCCGTTTCGGCCCCAGATGAGTCAATTCGCGTCACCACCCTGGAGCAGGCGACGCCGGAGATGGCGGATATGCGCACCCTGGTCATCGTGGGTTCCAGCCAGACGCGGCTTATTGAAAGAAGCGGCTCTAAAGCGAGCGAGCCATGGGTTTATACCCCCCGCTCGGTGGGCGCAGAAAGCCAGGCCAGTACATCATCCAGGGCGTGACACTCCCGGCGTGAAGGCAGGGTGGGCCGCTCAATCACCACTACCGGTAGGCCCAGCACCCGGGCGGCGGTGAGTTTGGATACCGCGCCGTCGCCGCCAGCGTTCTTGCACACCAGGCGCTCAACGCCGTGGTCTTTGAGCAAGGCCAGATCGCCTGCCATGCTGAACGGGCCCCGGTCGACGGTGACGGTATGGTGGGGAAGCGGTAACGGGTGGTCGAGGCGGTCGACCAGCCGCAGTAAATAGTGATGCTGCGGCATAGCGGCAAACGCCTCCAGATGCTGGCGCCCAATGGCTAACATGATGCGCTGGGGCGGGCCGTCCAGCTGGTTGACCGCTTCTGCCATACTGGCAACCGGCGTCCAGTCGTCGTCGGGCTGGGGTTGCCAAGCCGGGCGGGTGAACGCCATCAGGGGGATATTACACTGCGCCGCTGCGGCCAGCGCGTGGCGGCTCATCTGCTCAGCGAAAGGGTGGGTCGCGTCAATCAGGTGGCTAATGCCCGCTTGCTGAAGGTACGCGACGAGGCCATCAACGCCGCCAAAGCCGCCAATGCGGGTCGGCAAGGGTTGCGGTTTTGGGGTGCTGACACGCCCCGCATAACTAAAAGTGGCCGGGATCGCACGCTCAGCCAGCAGGCTGGCCAGGGCGCTGGCCTCTGAGGTTCCGCCAAGAATCAGGATATTCATAGTGGTTAACGGTAACGAGGTTCCCTGGCTGACGATAATAGGCTGGGGGGAGAGTGGCACACAGGGTCTTACCACGGCAAGCCGCGAGGCGCTTGAGCGTGCCGAGGTGGTATTTGGCGCGCGCCGACACCTACGCCTGCTTGAACCCCTGCGCACTGACCAAAGCGCCGACCTGAGAACCGACTTGAAAACCAAGCTGCGTGAATGGCCGGTGCCGTTTGCCGACGGCATTCCCCAACTGCTCGCCGAGCGCGGCCGCCGCGTGGTCATGCTGGCCTCCGGCGACCCCTTCTGGTTTGGCGCAGGCACCTCCATCGTTAGCCACCTTGAGCCCCAGGAATGGCAGGCACTGCCGTCGCCCTCGACATTCAGCCTGGTGGCTTCCCGCCTGGGCTGGCCGCTTCAGGACTGCACCTGCCTGGGCCTGCACGCCATGCCGTTAACCCGCGTCCGCCCCTACCTGCAGCCCGGCAGGCGCGTGCTGGTGCTGGTACGCGACGGCGACGCGGTAGCGGAGCTGGCGGCGCTGGTCGAAAGTTTTGGCTTTGCGAATTCCCGGCTAACCGTACTGGAAGCCCTGGGCGGCGAGCACGAGCGGGTGCGCACTTTTTCGGCCGCCGCCACACTGCCCGATGACATCGCGCATCCAGTAGCGGTAGCGCTTGAGGTCGCAGGTGAAGGGCCCGCATTGCCACTGACGCCCGGATTGCCCGATCACTTTTTTGACCACGATGGCCAGATCACCAAACAACCCATTCGCGCCATGACCCTGGCCGCGCTGGCCCCAAAGCCCGGCGAACGGCTATGGGATATCGGCACCGGCTCGGGCTCGATTGCCATCGAGTGGCTGCTGGCCCACCCCGACAACCAGGCAGTAGGCTTTGAGCAGAACGCCAGCCGCGCCAGCCGCGCCGCCCATAACGCCCGGCAACTGGGCGTCGACTGGCTTGAGGTAAAAGAGGGCAGCGCGGTTGAGCGCTTAAACGATGCACCGCCGCCGGATGCGGTGTTTATCGGCGGTGGGCTCTCCCAGACGCTGTTAGACACGTTATGGGAACATCTGCCGAGCGGCGTGCGCATCGTCGCCAATGCGGTGACGCTGGAGTCCGAAGCGCTGCTGGCCCACTGGCACCAGCAGGCGGGCGGCGAGCTACTGCGCCTGGAGCTTGCCAGCGCCGCGCCGCTGGGCACCCGCCGCGGCTGGAAAGCCAGCTACCCCATCGTGCAGTGGCGGGGCGTTCGATGAGCGGGCAGGAGCGAAAAGTCGTGGGCTTTGGTTTTCGTCGCGGTGCGTCGCTCGCCTCGCTGGCGGCGTTACTCGATACGCTGACCCAGCGCTTTGGGGCCATCGACGCCCTGGCCGCGACGCAATCCATGCGCCCGCTGGTGCAAAGCCTCGGCCAGGCGCGTTGCCTGAATGTCATCCTGGTCGCCGATGCGCACCTGCCAAGCGTCACTACTCTCACGCAATCCGCGCAAAGCCTGCAGGCGCGGGGGACGGGCAGCGTGGCCGAAGCGGTGGCGTTGTTGGCCGCCGGGCCAGGGGCAGAGCTGCTCGGCCCACGGCACATTTCCGCTGACCGGCAGGCAACGGCGGCCATCGCCATAGGAACATCATTATGACCGTTCATTTCATCGGCGCCGGGCCAGGCGCCCCGGACCTGATTACGCTGCGCGGACGCGACCTGATTGCCGCGAGCCCGGTGTGCCTCTACGCAGGCTCGCTGGTGCCGGAAGAACTGCTAGAGCACTGCCCGCCAGGGGCGCGCATCGTCAACACTGCGCCGCTGTCGCTGGACGAAATCATCCAGGAAATCCAGGCTGCCCACGCGGCTGAGCAGGATGTCGTGCGACTGCACTCGGGGGACCTATCGGTATGGTCGGCGGTGGGGGAGCAGACCCGCCGCCTGCGCGCGCTGGAGATTCCCTACACTATTACCCCCGGCGTACCGTCCTTTGCCGCCGCTGCGGCCAGTTTGGGCCAGGAGCTGACCCTGCCGGGCGTGGCGCAATCGGTGGTGCTGACCCGGACCTCCGGGCGTGCCAGCGCCATGCCGGACAACGAAACCCTGGCCAACTTTGCCCAAACCGGCGCGACGCTGGCGATTCACCTGTCGGTTCATAACCTCGAAAGCGTGGTGGAGTCACTTACGCCGTACTACGGCAGTGACTGCCCCGTGGTCATTGTGTGGCGTGCCAGCTGGCCCGATGAAAAAATCATCAGAGGGCGCCTATCCACCGTTGAGGCGTTAGCCGCCAACACGCTGCAGCGCACGGCGCTGATTCTCGTCGGGCCGGTGCTCGAGAGCCAGGACTTCCAGGAGAGCGCGCTGTACGCCGTGGGCTACGACCGCCGCTTTCGGCCACAGTCCGCGGACTCGCCGTTTGCCAACCTACCAGACGAGGAGGGCCGTGACGGATGACGACGCTTTCGCTGATCGGCATCGGCACGGGCAACCCGGACCACGTCACGCTCGCCGCCGTGCGCGCCCTCAATGACGCCGACCTGATCCTGCTGCCGCGCAAAGGCGAAGCCAAAAGCGACCTGGTCGACCTGCGCCGCCTGCTGTGCCAAACCCTGCTGCGCGAGCCCGAGCAGGCCCGAATCGTCGAGTTCGACCTGCCTAAGCGAGGCGAGCGGGGCGATTACCTGGGCGCCGTAGATGAATGGCACCACGCCATCGCCGAGGTGTGGGCATCTCTGATGGCGCGCCACCTGCCCGAAGGCGGGCGGGTCGGCATGCTGATCTGGGGCGACCCCTCGCTTTACGACAGCAGCCTGCGCATCGCCGAACGCCTGAGCGCCGCCGGGGGACAAGTAGACGTCGAAGTGGTGCCGGGCATCACCAGCCTGCAGGTGCTCACCGCCGAACACCGCATACCGCTGAACGCCTTGGCCGAGCCCATCCAGATCACCACCGGCCGCCGCCTGCGCGAACGCGGCTGGCCAAGCGACGCCGCCACGGTCGCCGTCATGCTCGACAGCGGCGGAGCCTTTACTGCGTTGCCCGACAAAGATACCTACATCTGGTGGGGCGCCTACCTGGGCATGGAAAAACAGTGCTTGATCAAAGGCTGGCTAAGCGAGGTCAGCGACGACATCATCCAGCGCCGCGTCAGCCTGCGTGAACAGCACGGCTGGATCATGGATATCTACCTGCTGGCCAAGCAGCCGCTGATATGACGCCGGTATCAATATGGAATGTTTTTCCATAAAATAACCGCATCGACTAAATGACTGCGTTTTAGGAGCGACCATGAGCTTTTACGTTTATCTATCCGGCGAGATCCACACCGACTGGCGCGACGAAATCCAGCGCGGCGCCGACGCGGCAGGCCTGGACATCGTCTTCACCGCCCCGGTGACCGATCACGACGCCTCGGACGCAGCCGGTGACCACCTCGGCAAACCCGAAAATGGCTTCTGGCGCGACCACCAGTCCTCCAAGGTCAACGCCATCCGCACCCGCACGATGATCGAACAGGCCGATCTGGTCGTCGTACGCTTCGGCGACAAATACAAACAGTGGAACGCCGCCTTCGACGCAGGTTATTGCGCAGCCCTAGCCAAGCCCTACATCACCCTGCACAGCGAAGATATTATCCACCCGCTGAAAGAAGTCGATGCTGGTGCGCAAGCCTGGTGCACTACTACCGATCAAGTGGTTGAAACCCTCCGTTACGTTCTGAAAGCATAAACCCAAGGCGCCTCCCTCAATCCCGTCACTGCATCAGTGGTGTTGCACCGGTGTTGTGGGAGGGCGCTTCAGAGCGCGAAGACCTAGCCACATAAACAATCCAGCCCAATAGAGTGCCAGGCCACTATTACGATTGGGCTTCGCTCGCTATGCACTAAAAAACCATTGAAATCAAAAGATTGAGAAGGTGTGGCGCGCGTAACGCTTGGCAAGGAACGAGTCAAAAGGCATCTGCGAAGAGGGCCACGCCAGTTACCTTTAATAAGCATCAGTACCTGAGTTGGCTTCTTCTTTCGAACGAAACGAAACCCATGCGATGCCTCTTTTCCTCTAGATAATCAATTTAACGCAAGACGAAGATGCCACCAAAATCCTATTAAGACCTTTGGCTAGCCAATTTCATCAAATTATTGCGTGACCTAAAGTAAATTTGTGAATAAAGTATGATTGAAGAGAGCAAATGAGAAAGTACGCGAATTTTGGATACATTACCGAGCAATCAAATAGTTGAAATTAATGTGTTGTGTTTTATAGAGGGTTACATAACATTAACGAATGTGCTGTCGCTTTTATAGCTGTTATGTGGTAAAGCGTATGCTTGATGTTAAACGAGAATTATAGATGAATAATGGAGTGATAAATTGGCTGACTTAGTAGACGTAGTAACGAAAAAAAGGAATACGTTAAAAACTGATAGATTAGATATGTCTTTCGGTGAGCTAATGAATATTTTTGAAGATGGCGACTTATTCATTACCCCAGAGTATCAACGTGTTTTTCGATGGTCGGATTTTCAGAAAACTAGATTTATAGAATCTGTTCTTTTAGGAATTCCAATCCCACCTATTTTTGTTGCTGAAGATGACGATGGGCGGTGGGAAGTTGTAGATGGACTACAGCGGATATCAACAATATTTGCATTTTTTGGATTGTTAGAAAGTATGCCAGAAAAGAACAATTCTACACTTACTCAAGGTGAAATAGTAAAAGAGCTTGAAGGTGTAACAATTGATAGTATGCCAATAAAGCTTAAAACTACTATTAAAAGATCGGTATGTAGAGTCGAAATTGTTAAATGGGATAGCAAAGAAGATATTAGATATGAGCTATTTAATCGATTGAATACTGGTTCAAGCCCTCTGTCTGATCAGGAAATTAGAAATTGTATTTTTCGAGCATATGATGTTGATCTAAACAAGATTCTTAAGGAGATTGCACAGCTACCAGAATTTGAAAGCCTTATTAGTCCAAGCGATACTAAAAAGGAGCAGATGTTTTTGGAAGAGCTAAGTTTGCGTTACTTTGCATTTAAGTATCTAACAAAAGAATTTAAAACAACAGTCCCGCAATTTTTAACTGAGTTTATGCAGTCAGTCTCTAAAGGTGAAATATTATTTGATCTTGAGGAAGAAAAAGAATCCTTCGTTGAGTTAATAAAAATACTTAACAATAAGTATGGGAAGGGTGTTTTTAGACCGAAAGGTAATTTTGCGTTACATATATTTGACTCTATATCATACGCATTGCCTAAAGTTATGGATGACTTTTCAGGTAATCAGGATCATATATTCAGTTTAATTGATAAGCTGCAGAGTGATCAAGAATATAACGACATTGGAACCAGCACATTTTCAAATATGCGGATTAGAAACCGTATGAATCGTGCACTGGAGATTTTCAGTGGCTCATAAAGTTGTCGAAGAAATAGTTGAAAACAATAGCTGGCGAGACGGCGAATTTGCCAAATTTAAAAAAATAGCGATTAGTACAGACGAAAGTCTTTGGTGTCGAATGTGCATACCTATGATTTATGCACATTGGGAGGGGTTCGTTGTTAGCTCCCTAAAAGCTTTAATTTCACACTTAAATACACTCGAGCTACATCCTGAAAATATACCCACAAAATTAGTTGTTGTTGGTCTTGGTGAGTCGTACAAGACTTTAAGTGGTAAACAATCTTTCGATCAACGAATTGATTTCACGGAAAAATTTAAATTACTATATAAAAATTCAATAAAATTTAACAGTAAGATAAATACGAGATCTAACTTAAAAAGTGATGTCTTGAAAGAATTATGCGAAATGTTTGGGTTTAACCACAGAGCTTTTTCAGACAAAATGAGTGACATTGATCGGCTAGTCAGTATTAGAAACAGCATTGCACATGGTGAAAACTCAATAGTCCCTGATATGGCCAATGTAATTAAATATATCGACTCTGTGAACGCTGCCATGGATATACTTGTAAAAGAAATTGATCTTTTTTTAGTAAATGAAGAATTTTTGTTAAAAGAAATCGCCTAACAATTGCATAAACTAGATATTTCTGCAATTGCTCCTGTTACACAAGAATTAAGTCGATGTCTCCCCTGATGGAGTGGCGCTAGACTTTAGAGACTGATTTTGCTAACAAGGAAATTGGATATGTGGAAGTGTTTCAGTGAAGAATATTCCATAGTTTTGGGCGAAGTAGAGGCTGAACTGCCCATTAAGGAGTTATGCTAGCGAGCAGCTCAATTATGAGCGTGCCGAGCGCCTCTATGTCGGCGCTTAATCACAGGTAAAATGATGCAAGTGCAAGAAGGTTCCCATTGCGGAGCGGAAGCCACTGAGTCGCTCTTGTGCCGCCAATTAGGTCTGGTCAATGTATTTTGTATTTGATCGTACTGTTGAGAGACGAGTGATATAGAACATAGTCGTTGTCGATGATGGTACCTTTGAAGCAGTAGCCATCGTGCCCGAGCGTGCCATTTGTGGACTGTCATTAATGCGGATTCTGAACCACCTATTGCTGCAGCGTAGGCTACCTAACGCCATTCGTACTGATAATGGCAATTAATTCTGTGGGCGCTATGTTGACGTGGGCTCATCAGCGTGTTGTTGTCCTTTTTTAATTGAACTTGGAAACATAATTAAAACGCCTACGTCGAAACGTTCAATGGTCACTTTATAGATGAATGTCTGAATGTGCATTAGTTCACCAGCCTTCATCATGCCAAGGTCGTCACCAAGGAGTGGTGACTGGAGTACAACGAGGAAAGACCGAAGAAGAGTCTTGGTGGGCTGCCCCCTCCAGCCTATGCTAAGCAACTGGCAGAAAAACACGATAAAGTTACTTCTGACTCTAAACCTGGCCGCTACTAAGAATGGGCAGACGTCGCTGCGTGACCAATATCATTTTTCAAAGCGCTGCAGTTATTCCATGAATTCAAATTATTAAAGGCGATCCACCGATATTATGACGAGAAAAACACTAGGTCTGAAGGCAAAAAAAGAGATAGATACCAAGCCCACCGACGAAGTTGAAGATCAATTCCCTAACGATCCCGAAAAACGTTTTTTAAATGGCGTCGCGATTCATCCTTCCCCACGCATCTATTTAGAGCCTGGCTCTCAAGAGCGTACTGCGCGAGCGATGGATTTGATTACGCCCATTGGGATGGGGCAGCGGGGGTTGATTGTGGCGCCGCCAGGCTCTGGCAAAACGACGATGTTAAAACATATCTGTCAGGCCGTGGCCGAGGCGCATCCTGACATAAAGCTGTATGCCTTGCTGATAGATGAGCGCCCGGAAGAAGTGACCGATTTTAAGCGCAGCGTGTCGGCAGAGGTGCATGCCTCGTCGTCAGACGAAACCTACACACACCATGTGCGTATGGCCGATAAGCTGCTTGAGTCGGCGCGAAAGCAAGCAGGCGAGGGGCATGATGTGATGATCGTGATCGATTCGCTTACCAGGCTTTCGCGCGTTCATAATGCCGAGCAGCGGGGCAACGGCCGCACTATGTCGGGTGGGTTGGATTCCCGTGCGATGGAAATACCACGAAAACTGTTTGGCGCTGCGAGAAAGATCGAAAACGGCGGATCGCTCACCATTCTGGCCACCGTGCTGGTGGATACGGGAAGCCGTATGGATCAGGTGATTTTCGAGGAGTTTAAGGGCACGGGCAATATGGAACTGGTGTTATCCCGAGAAGTGGCCAATCAACGGATTTTCCCTGCGATAGATATTGCCAAAAGCAGTACCCGTCGAGAAGAGATTTTGATTGATGCAAAGGATATTGAAAAAGTACGCACATTGCGTAGGGCGTTGACAACACTTAAGCCAGTAGAAGGCGCGCAGAAATTGCTTGAGTTATTGGATAAATATCCCACTAATGCCGAGCTATTAGATGCGTTTTTACCCGCCTAGTGGTTAGGCCTCGTACGAAAGCTGCCTGAGCTCGGCCACCGGGTGCGTCATGACCGTAATCACAGCCACTCAGGCGCGCAGCAGCATATATCGGCTAATTGATGAAACTGTCGAGTCCCACCAGCCAATCGTCATCATGGGTAAGCGGAACAAAGCCGTCTTGGTATCCGGAGAAGATTGGTCAGCCATTCAGGAAACACTTTACCTACTCTCCGTACCCGGTATGCGGGAGTCTATTCGCGAGGGGATGAATACCCCCATGAATGAATGCGATGAGGAGCTGGGCGGGTGATATGGAAGCTGGTTTACACCCAACACGCCCATAATGACGCAAAGAAACTGGCATTCAGCGGACTCAAGTCAAATGCCAATTACTGGCATTGATAGCAGAAAACCCCTAACGTAAGCCGCCTCCATTTGAGAAGCTCATTGGCGATCTTGCGGGTGCCTATTCACGCCGCATCAATATACAGCATCGTCTGGTCTACCAAGTGCTTGAGGATGAGCGAGTGGTGAAAGTGCTTAGGCTCTGGAGCCACTACGAATAAAACGTAAACAGCTGCTGTTGCATTATCTGCCGAGTTTTACTTGGCTAGCGTTGCCAAACCCGCTGGAGGGCTTGCGAAGGCCATGGCACATTATGAACCCAGTTATCCAAGAAGAAATATCCGGTTGTGGCATCGCATCATGCGCGGTGCTTGCGGGCATTACCTATGCCCAGGCCAAAGAGACAGCCAATGCTTTAGGTATCCATGCCGAAGACACAGCGCTTTGGTCAGACACCGAGTACGTGCGTCAACTTTTACGTGCGTTCGATATAAAGGCTGGGCCCACGCAGACGCCTTTCGATACCTGGGAGAGCCTGCCAGACAAGGCGCTGTTGGCGATTAAATGGCGCATGGAGCAGGGCAGGCCTTTCTGGCATTGGGTGGTATTTGTTAGGAGTGAGCAGGAGGCCGTGGTGCTGGATTCCAAAAAATCTTTGAAAACAAACACTCGCCGCGTCTTTGGACGCATCAAGCCCAAGTGGTTCATCCGTATAGATTGAGGCTTGATGGTGATTATCCAGGGTTGCTATCAAGGGCTATGAGCTAGCGTTTGGTTGTTGTTGGGCTCTCGCTTTTTGCTCAGCCTGATCAAGAAGCACCGGCCCGCTACCCGATTCAGCCAGTTTGTCGTCTGGGTTATAGAGCGGGCAACTGGTCATGCTCAGGCAGCCACAGCCTATACAGCCCGCCAGGTTATTACGCAGCTTTTGTAGGTAGGCAATCCGGCCATCCAGCATCTGCTGCCAGTTTTTTGAAAGCTGCTGCCAGTCTTCAACCGTCGGTGTGCGGTTATTGGGTAACGATTCAAAGGCCCGCTTGATCTCTTCCAGGCTGACGCCGACTTTTTGCGCGGCTTTAATCACTGAAATCCGCCTTAGCACTTCTGCCTTATAAC
>NZ_BJXV01000013.1 GCF_007991175.1 Halovibrio variabilis | reverse complement strand
TGCCCGAAATCGCACCTGAATCCTTCGGTACGATTGAGGATGGTCAAATTATTAATGACATCTCGCTGGAAAGCCTCTTCGGGGCTGATGGTGCTGGTGACATCGCGTTTGACACATCGATCAATGACCAGGATGTCACACAGAACGGTGAACAGGTGCTCTTCAACGGAGAAGCACTGAGCTGGTCTCTGGATGGTGATGTATTGACTGCTACAACGGCTTCAGATGTTGATGCGATTACCATCACCCTCAACGACGCTGAAGGTAATTATGACATCAGCGTCGCCGAAGGCACCTTCTATCTTGAGAGTGGCGAACAGACATTTGCTATTGGTGATTTAAGTGGTAACAATTCAGTCGCCTGGGCTGCCCAGACTGATGGCATTGATACACTGATTGTTTCAGAAGGTACATCTACGAACACCAGTAACGCCGGTAGCATCGGTTACGTTGGCGCAGGTAGTCAGTGGATTGATTCGGGTACCTCAGATTCAACTACCTTCTACTTTTACGATGATGTTGCTGCTTCAGGGGCGTTGAATAATCAGGCTGACGTCGATAGTGCTCTGGCCAACTCTGTAGTGGCGGGTGTGAATAGCCTGTCCATCGCTGTTAATACACAAAGTGGCGCGGCAACGACTATCGATCTCTCCTTCACCGCTGTTGATGGCACGAAAGGAACGGCCTCTGTTGGTATCGACTCCAACGGCCCCAAAGATCCTTTCCAGATTAATATTGATTCAGCAGATGTCATCTGGGAAGGCGGTGCTTCAAATCTTGCCATTGCCTCGGTTGAGTTCCTGGCTGGAGATGTGGATTATCGTGTCGGTGGTGACGTGAGCTACACCGAAATCACCCTAATCGATGTTGAGCTGGATCTGCCGGTAAGCATCACCGATGCTGATGGTGATATGAATGACGGTAATATCACTGGCACGATCACCAGTGATGGTCAACCCGGTTCGGTTGACTTAGATTATGCGCCAGAAGCTTTGGGTAGCCAAGCAAGCGGTGAGGAAGACAGCACAGGTATCAGTTTGTTGTTATCAGCAACCGATGCTGATGGCACAGTAGAAAGCTTTGTGATCCACAGCCTGCCTGAAAATGGCACTCTGTTTAACGGCGATAGTGTTGTTAATAATCGTGATGAGGTTACTGCCACTAATGGTGAAGTAACGTTGACCTTTGTACCGGACGAGGACTGGAGCAATAACAGCAACGATCCTTATGAGGGTACTAGCTTCAAATATGTCGCCAAGGATAATGAAGGTTTACTGTCCGAAACTGCCACGGCCACAATTGACGTAACACCAGTGACGGATAAGCCGACTGTTGAGTTGAACCTTACTCCAACCACTAACTGGGAGATGCTGGCTGTTAATCTGTTTAATGTTCTGAACAATCCTGATGGCAAAGACGGTAATCCGGAAGGTTTTACTGTGCAGGCATTTAATGCGTCTGATGAGCAAACTGACATTGCCATTCGCTATCAGGATGAGTCCGGCAATGACCTTGAGCCCACTGGTTTTGGGGTCGGTGATGATGCTCAGACAAATGGGGATGCAGTTGAAATAGAACAGGGTGAAAAGCTGGTTGTGAATCTGGATTCACCGGCTTCATCCTTGACCTTCCAGATCGCGTGGCTGCGGGGTGATAGCGAAAGTCTGGAAGAAACGGGCTTATACACAATCAAGTACACTGACGGTAGTACCAGTGAAGTCTTCTCGATTAGCGGTAATGACCAGCTGGCCCTTAACGACGATGGTAGAGCAGACAGAGTTAGTCAGCCAATCACACTGACCGCGTCCTCAGGCAAAATGATAGAGGCCATAGAGTTCACAGTGCCTGATGATGGTAAAAGCGACTTTATGGTTCATAGCGTTTCCTATGAATCTGCTTTAACTAGCTACTCAGTCGATATCACAGCGACACCGAAAGATACGGATTTCTCCGAGGACATCACTCAACTGATTGTGAAGGCACCGAAAGGGGTTGAGCTTTCTGATAGCAAACTGCTCGGAACAGCAGATGGTATTAGTACCTGGCAGTTACTGTTAACAGGTACGGAGAATGATGATTACACCGGCCCAACTGTAGAGGTGGATCCGAATACCGGTGTCGTGACTGTTAGCGGATTGACGTTGACCGTGCCTTCAGATTATGAGGGTGACCTTACGGTGGAAGCCATAGCGACGGCGTATGACCCTGATGCGGCAAGTTCTAAAGATGGCTCGGATAGTGAAACCATCGCTGCACCGGATGAGCTGTATGTTGGCACCAATGAGGGCAATACGCACACCACAGAAGGTGGCAATGATGTCTTGATTGGTGACGTGGGTGGTCGAGATCAGCAGTTCAACCCTGGCAAAAACTACAGCATTGCTATTATCGCCGATGAGTCAGGTAGTATGTCAGGCGACCGTATTCAGATGGTGGAAGATGGTCTGAAGACCTTTGTCAATGATCTTTCAAATCATGATGGCATCATCAACATTGGTTTGATCGGCTTTGCCGAAGAGGCTTCACTGAAAATCTCTGTCGCTGATTTGGCCAATAATCCTCAACGTTTGAGTGATTTGCTGGATGAAATTGGTGATTTTTCAGCCAATGGCGGCACCAACTATGAAGACGCTTTTAATGAAGCGGTGGCATGGTTTGGTACGCAACCCCAACCAGACGAAGTCGGTGGCCATGAATTCATCAGTTATTTTATGACTGATGGGGAGCCTACCTCTCATAATGATGGTGGAACCGGCAATAGTACTGATTTCGAAACACTCCAGGCAGCCGTTGAAGCCTTTGAAGCATTGAGCAATATCAGTGAAGTCAATGGTATCGGTATTGGCAACGGTAACGAGGTAAATGCCGATTATCTACGTTTCTTTGATAACACTAACAATACTGGAACCGGTGCTGAGGTATTTAGTACTACGTCATTATTAGCTGACTTTACTGATCGTTATGTCCCCTTTGTTGGGTCAAGTTATGATTATGAAGTTGATCCGCTTGATAGAGGTTGGGAAAAAACTGGAGACAACAGCGGTTCTGTCACTTCTATAAATAATACCGACTGGTCATTAGGAGACCCAGATGGTTATCTAAGTATTCGTGATAATAGTGGTAATGGGGCAACCGTTGCCACTAGTGCGTCCTTTATGATTGCTGGGGGGGATGCTAGTGCTTCGCTGCAATTCGATTACCGGACTGATGATGCACATTCGAATGATAGTTTTAGCTGGCAGTTGCAGAAGTATAATTCTAATGACTGGGAAACGCAGGAACCGGTTGGTTTGAGCCGAACAAATGGCTTCACTCAAGTAAATATTGAAGGGTTGGATTCTGGTGAGTATCGGATCGTTTATATAGTCAATGACTCTGGTAACGGTAGACATTGGGAAAATGCAGAACTTCGCATTGATAATATCCTGCTTACCGAGCCAGATGATGTTGTTACTGGCCCAGTCGGCGAACCTCAAGTCGTCAATGATGCCGATCAACTGCTTGCCAAGCTACAAGAAGGCAATACCACAGAAGGCCCGGCTGAACAGGGTGATGATGTGCTGACAGGCGGTGATGGTGATGATGTTATCTTTGGCGATGCGCTGTTTACGGATGACCTGACCTGGACAAATGGCGACGATGAAACAATCGAAACCGGTCATGGAATGGGATACGAAGGGTTGGTGCAATATCTAACCTGGGAAGTGAACAGTGGTGTTGAGCCGGATGATGCTCAAATCATGAACTACATCCGTGAACACGCAGAGTCATTGATTAATCCGAATCCGTCACAGGCTGAGTATGATGCTGCCGGTAGCGACACGCTCATTGGCGGTCAAGGTGATGATATCTTGATTGGTGGGTTGGGCGCCGATACCTTCAAGTGGGAGCTAAATGACGAAGGCACGGAAGATAGTCCCGCGACTGATATCGTCATGGACTTCTCGTCGAGTGAAAATGACAAGTTGGATCTTTCCGAACTGCTTGACGGCGAGAACGAAAACAACATCAATGAGTACATTTTCGCCGAAGAGGAAGATGGTACGACAACGCTGTATATCAGCTCGGATGGCAACTTGTCTGGCAAGGAGAATGCTGACCAGGTGGTTCACTTGGAAGGTAAAACATTCAGTGATCTGGGTGCGGCGCCTAATGAAGGCGGCAGTGAGCTGATTGCCAAATTGATCGAAAATGGTCAACTGAATATCGATCAGTAACGCCGTGTTGTAAGCCACTACGCCCCGCTTGGTACCGCCAAGCGGGGCCTTTTGTTAGGCTAACCATACTCAACGATGACGGCAGCTTGGCTGCCACTGGGAGCGCTATCACCATGTACGTCAACCGCGACAGCCAGGGCGAGATCAGCCAGGTCAGCCGTACCGTAAGCGATGACTGCCAGGAGTATGTCTCGCCTGAATCGACTGAGCTACAGCAATTTATTAACGCTGAAACCCACGAGGCCGCGCTGCTCAGGCAGTCGGATATGGAGTTCGTGCGGGTACTGGAAGACGTGATCAACCTATTGATGGATAAGGGGATCATCCGCTTCACCGACTTGCCCGAAAAAGCGCAGGAAAAGCTGCTGACCAGGCAGTCGCTGCGTAAGCGTGTTAACGATGTGGGGTTGATTAGCGACTATGACAGCGACACCATCTAAAACGACGGGCCGCTGTCTTTTGCGTTACCCATCAAAGCGTTAAACGGGCTGACGGACACCTGGCCCGGTCGCGCCATCGACGCCCACCAGGAACAGGCACATGAGTTCTTCATTATCTGCCACCCCTTCACCAATCACCTGAATACCCAACGAATGGCACAGTGTGGCCATGCCACGCACGATGGTTTGCTGGTTAGTGGAGGTATTTATGTGGTGAATAAGGCTGTTATCCATTTTTAAGTAGGCAAGGCCAACGTCGTGTAAGTCGGCAAGCTTGGTGAATTCTGCGCCTACGTGCTCAATGCCGAAGGTACATCCCAGCGGCCTTAACGCAGCGCAAAGGCCGCGTAAGCTGCCAATAGCGTGGGTGCTGAGCGTGGCGGGCACTTCAAAACAGAGCTGCTTAGCAAGGCTGGGCTGTGCTTCAAGCAGTGCCCGCAGCTCATTAACAAATTGGGTATTGGTAATTGACGCCGCTGAAAGGTTAACTCCAACCGGTTTAAGGTCTGTGTTGAGATTGGTTAGCGCTTTCTTCACCACGGCTAAATCGAGCGCTGATTCCATGTCAAAGCGGGTAATCCAGGGGATAAATATCCCCGCGGTTTGCCATTCACCTGCCAGTTTTAACCGCGCTGGGCATTCGTAATGGAGAATCTCGCCCTGGGCATCAATGACCGGGAAGTAGGCCAATTCCGGGCCTGCGTGAATCGCCGCCGCTAGTTCTGCCCGCCATTCCGCATGGCTGCTATATAGCGAAACCCGCTCGCGGTGTCGTATGACTATTTGTTTATGCGTACTCAGGCTTTCGGCTTGAGCCAAGGCATCATCCAGCGTTGCCAGCAAAGTGCCGCGCTCATCATGCGGGGCATAAGGCACAATCGCCGTGGGTAAGTAAACGGCCACGGGCGCTGTGGCTGATACGTCAGCCAGCGCTTTAGTAACGTGCTGGCTTAGCTGCTCAACATCGTCGGCGTGGGGCAGCAAGAGTATAAAGTCGCTCCCGTTGAGGCGGCCTACCACCGGCTCGGGTGCCTCTCCATCTAGCTGGCCTAACTGCGACACAAGCGTTCTTAGTAGGCCATCGGTGGTCGCATGGCCAAGTTGTTCGTTGAGTGTTTCTAATGCCTGTACCCGCACCATTACCAGCATGCCTGTTGCACGTGCATCATCGCTGCTTAACTGGGCGGCGAATTTGCCCATAAACACATCGCGGTTGAGTGCGCCGGTTACACGGTCGTGCTGTAAATGACGGCGCAATTCGTCTAGCTTATGGCTCTCTTGGGTTAGCATTTGATGGACATTGGCGGACAGCACGTTCATCGCCTGGGTAACTTGGCGTAATTCTAGCGTGCGGGGTTCTTTAATCGTCGTGAAGCGTCGCGCGCTGATATCTTGTGCTTGCGCGACTACCCGTGAAAGCGGATGTTTTATCCCGCGCACGACCATCGTGGCGATTGCTAGGCTGATCGCCCCGGCAAGCAAAAACCAAGCCGCTAGTTCTAGGGTGCTACGCCATAGTGAGGCATAGGCAAAACTGTGTTGGCTCTCAAGCTCCAGGGTGCCGAACTGTCGCCAGCCGTCTTGAATGGTCGCCACGCCACTGGGGACATCAAAGGCGATTAACTGGCGGAACCAAGCGGGCACATCACCCGTGTACTCATTGGCCGAACGCTCTATTAACACGCTGCCATCGGTATCGCGTAGCGTAATCTGCTGGTAGTAGCCGGTATCGAACTGCGCTGCAACCAACAGCTCTAAAGTGACTAGATCTTTATCGAGCTGGCTCATGGAGAGCGCCAGCGCGGTAGCCGTATCTTCATTCTTGATGCGTACGGCTTGTTCGATATAGTGGCGGCTACTGGCAATGCTAACGGCCAGGCTACCCACAAATGACAGCAGTAGTAGCGCAATAATGGCCAGCCAGAGCTGTTTGATCAGCGACATGATGCCTATCCTCTTAGAGAAAACCCTGCGTTTGCATACGTTCAATAACGCTTCGCCAGCGTGATAATCGCGCCAATGGATCAGCGCGTGATTCTGAAGAGCCGCCAGCCCACAGGCCATCGCTGTTAAAACTGAATAGCGGGTCAAGGTCGGTACGCTGCGAGGCTGGGGTGATCGACGGAACAATATTGTCCAGCACCAATGGTTCTGCATCGGGAGCCGAGTAATAGCCAAGTACCATATGGGCTTGAGTAATTTGACTACGGCCAATGCGCGCACGGACATAAATCATGCGTAAATAGCGGCTAGTAACGCCCAACTGCTTGAGGGTAATGTACTTGGCAATGGAGTAATCCTCGCAATCCCCTTGCCCTTTACCCATCGCTTCCAACGGCGTTGCCCAATAATCCTCTTGCCCCCACACCTGGATATCGTCAATCCAACGGATGCGACGATTAAAGAAGTCATTAACCCCGCGCAGCTGGGCCTGTACATCTTTATTCTGCAGCTGTTGAAGTAGCGAAAACCACTCTTCTAAGACGGATAAACCGGCCTGCCCATACTGCTGCTGCATGCTTTGGCGTAAGCGTTGCGGGTCAAACGCCGCGGCAGGCGTTGGATGAATGCCAAAACCCGCGCCCAACCAAAGCGCGCCGACAGTTGCTAAGAACTGCCGACGCGATAAAACAGGAGGGCTATGACTAGAGGGAGCAGGCATGGATCGCCTTGATAACCGCCGAATAGGGAGTAAGGTTACAAGCTGGCGTGTTGAAGTGCTACACCCCAACATCCAGGATGTCATGACAGGCTTATTCAGCGGCTGCCTGATGCGACGATTCTAGCAATGGTTTCAAAGCGTCCCACACATTATCTAAAATCATCGGCTGCGCATCAGCGGTGGGGTGAATGCCATCGCTCTGCATTAAGGCCTCGTTTAAGGCGATACCTTCGAGTAAGAAGGGCACCAGTGTCACGTCGTACTCTTCCGCTAACGAATAAAACACACCGGTAAACGCATCGCGGTAGGCTTGGCCGTAATTGGGCGGAATATCAATGCCGAGCAGTAACACCTCAGCATCGGCTGCTTGGCTTTGCTCAATCATTTCAGCCAAATTAGCCTGCATTTGCCCCGGTGATAAGCCACGCAAGCCGTCGTTGCCGCCTAGCTCAATGAGGACAATGTCCGGCTGATGCTGTCCTATAAGATCACTAAAGCGTTGCAAACCACCCGACGTGGTTTCGCCGCTGATACTGGCGTTGATGATTTGCGCATTATCGCCCAAGCGCTCTGCCAGTAAGCTCACCCAACCTGCTTCACGCTCAATGCCGTAAGCAGCGCTTAAACTGTCACCCATGATCAGTAGGGTGGGGTCAGGTTCTGTGCTGTCAGTCTCAGCGTTGATAGACGCAGAGGCAAAGGTGACTATCAGCAACACCAGCCATCCGGTTACCATGCGGTACAGTCCATGCCATGCCATAGGGATGCCACGCTTCATGTCTAACTCCTCAGATCAAACTGCAAATTCAGCCACCGATAAAACAGCATCGAGTGTGTCACCCCACGGTGATCGCCAACCTCTTAGCGACAGCCAAGCGGCTGAGAACGTTCCCCATCGCCCCGCTAGGCAGCCAGTCTTGTACGCTGACAAGTTGTCTAAGCAGGTGACCAGCGGTGAACGCTCGTTAACCATCTTACACGACCTTTCGCTAAACGTGGCGGCAGGTGAAAGCGTGGCGATTCTGGGCAAAAGCGGCGCGGGTAAATCAACGCTACTGGGGTTGTTGGCCGGCCTTGATACCCCCAGCGACGGCGAACTCACGCTGTTTGGGCAAGCGCTGAGCCGTTTGGATGAAGATGGGCGTGCCGCGCTGAGAGCCGGGCGAGTCGGCTTTGTGTTCCAGAACTTCCAGCTATTGCCGACGCTGAGCGCGCTGGAAAACGTCATGCTGCCGCTTGAGCTATCGCCTCGCGCTGGGGAGACGCAAACCGCCGCTCAGTGGTTAGAACGTGTCGGGCTGGGCGAGCGAGTAGATCACCTACCTAAGCAGCTTTCCGGCGGCGAGCAGCAGCGGGTGGCGGTTGCCCGCGCCTTTGTGACCGACCCAGAACTGGTATTTGCTGATGAACCCACGGGCAACCTCGACCCGGATACCGGCGCGCAAGTCATTGATCTGCTCTTCACATTGAACCGCGAGGCGGGCACCACGCTTATTTTGGTTACCCACGACCACGCGTTAGCGCGGCGTTGTGACCGCTGCCTGCGCTTGGATCACGGCAAGCTGGAACCCTTCGAACCGGCCGCGTTAAACGCAGAGGAGAGCCAATGAGCGATGTGAATTGGCGCTTGGCCATGCGCAGTCTCAAGCGCGATTTACGCGCTGCCGATGTGCGCGCGCTGTTTATGGCGCTGGTCTTGGCCGTTGCCGCCTCTACCATGATTGCCTTCTTCCTTGACCGTCTAGAGCGGGGCCTGGAGCGTCAAGCGGGACAAATGCTGGGCGGTGATTTGGTGCTTGAGCAGCGCGACCCCTTTTCGGATGAGCTACGCGCTACTTTGCGAGACGCGGGTTTTACGCTCAGCGATCAAATCGATCTGGTCTCAATGATCAGTCGTGGCGATCGCTTTCAGCCTGCGAGCTTGAAAGCCGTGGATGATGTGTACCCGCATTACGGTACCTCCTACGTAGATTTCGGCGATGGCACCGAGCAAGTCGCCTCGGGCCCGCCGCCTGGCGAGGCCTGGGCGGATCCGCGTCTGATAGAGCTCATTGAGATTGAATTGGGCGACCAGGTACAGGTGGGTCAAACCGAGCTTACCGTCACCGGGATTATCGAGCGCGAAGCGGATCAATCCAGTGGCTTTGGCAGTTTTAACCCGCGCTTAATGCTTAACACCGCGGATATCGATGCGACCGGGCTCGTTCAAGAGGGCTCGCGGGTAGAGTTTGAAATTTTAGCGGCAGGGCCCCCGGCAGCACTTGATGAGGTTCAGGCGCTGCTTGCCGAGCTGCGCCGTGAAGGCGTCGAAGTGCGCGATGTGCGCGTCGACCGGCCCCAACTTGGCAACGCGCTCCAGCGTGCGGAAAGCTATTTAGGCTTGGCAGGCTTAGCCGCGGTGTTGCTGGCTGGCGTGGCGGTGGCAATGTCGACGCGTCGCTACGTGGAGCGCCACCTGGATACCGCCGCTCTGCTACGCTGTTTTGGCGCCAGTCAGCGTCAATTAGTGACAATCTTTAGCCTCCAGCTCATCGGCTTAGCGCTGGTGGCGTCGACCATCGGGGCGCTGCTTGGGCTCATTGGCCAAGCGCTCTTGATCTGGCTGTTGGTGAGTTTTCTACCCATGACGCTGCCTCCGCCGGGGCTAATGCCGCTGGGGTTAGGCGTGTTTACCGCCCTGGCGGTGCTGGTCGGGTTTGCAGGGCCAACGTTGCTGCGCATTAAGCAGGTCAGCGCGCTAAAAGTCCTGCGCCGTGAGCTTGATCCACTGCCGCCTTCTGCGTGGCTCGTCGTGGGTGTGGCGGGTGTTGTATTTGGCGGTTTGCTATGGCTCTACTCGGGTAGTCTGCCGCTGGCCATCGCGCTACTCATCGGTGGCGCGCTGTTGTTGGGATTATTGTGGGTCATTAGCGCGCTGCTGCTTAGCGGCTTACTGCGTGTTGTGAAAAGGTTCTCAGGGCGCAGTGAGTGGTCTCAGGCGCTACGCTTGGGCGGTCGCCAACTGGCGCGGCGGCGTCAAGCGGGCTTGGGGCAACTGCTGGCTTTCTCGGTGACGTTCTTTGCCATGGCGATGATTGTCTTGGTGCGCGGCGACCTGCTGACTACCTGGCAAGATCAGCTACCCGACAATACCCCCAACTACTTTGCCATTAATATTCAGCCTTCCGAACGCGACGCGTTTGAAGCGGCGATTTCACCCCGGGTGGAAACCCAAAGCACTCTGTATCCCATGGTGCGAGGGCGGATCGTTGCGATAAATGACCAGTCGCCCAGAGACGCCGTACCGCCGGATGCCCGTGGTGATAACTCGCTGCGTCGGGAGTTAAATCTTACCTGGCAGGCTGAGCTGCCTGAGGGCAATGAAGTCGTCGCAGGGGAATGGTTCTCAGCCGAGCAAAGCGGAGACGAAGAGAGCCAAGGATGGATGAGCGCCGTAGAGTCAACGCCCCAGCAAACGACGCAACAGACGGCCCCGGTACCTATTTCCGTAGAGGATGGCCTTGCCGAACGGCTGGGGCTGAGCATTGGCGATGAAATGACGTTTTCGGTCGGTAGCGATGAAATCACCACCCAAATTACCAGCCTACGTAGCCTGAATTGGGACAGCTTCCGACCTAACTTCTTCGTTATCTTCCCTCCCGGCGTGTTAGAGCAGTTTGGCCATAGCTACATTACGGCGTTTCACTTGCCGGAGGCGGAAGATGGCTTGATCAGAGAGCTGATTAGCGATTTCCCCGGTGTCTCACTGCTCAACGTGGACGCGATTTTGGGCCAGGTCCGCGATGTGCTTACCCAGGTCACCCGCGCGGTGGAATTAGTGCTCGCCTTGGTGCTGCTGGCGGGCGTTAGCGTGCTGTATGCCGCACTAACGGCTAGCCGTCCGGTACGCGCTCATGAAAGCGGCCTGCTGCGTGTGTTTGGCGCCGGTAGCCGAATGATTTCACGGGTGCAGGGCGCCGAGTACGCGCTGTTAGGCTTTGCCAGTGGGTTAATGGGGGCAGTATTGGCTGAGCTCGCCACGGCGGCGCTGTATATTTACCTGCTGGATCTCGCCCCGCGCTTTCATCTAGGGCTATGGGTTCTCCTCCCCGTTGGCGGTGCGCTGTTGATTGGCGTGATTGGTCATGCGCTTTCGCGAGGGTTACGTCGCCAAGCGCCAGCAGCCAGTCTGGGTTTACTCGGCGAAGCGTAATCGTTATCGCGCAAGCCAGAAGCCGACGACAATGGCGCTAACAACGGCAACTAAAAAGACCAGATTACGGGCGCGAGTATCGCGGTTTGGTTTCATATCAGCACCAAAATAAACGTGGAGGTAAAAAGCAGCGGAAGCATTAAGGTCGGCATGGTAACGTTTGTTGCTCATGTCGTCATCTTGCAGCCTGAAGGGGCGCGAGCTGAAGCTACCTCCCGCTACTGTTATCTAGTCAGCTCAAAGTAGGACCGTGAATGATGCCTCAATCTAATCCCACGGCGGCGCGCTATGTTGCCCCGCAGCCACTTTCGCTTGCTCAGGGGCGTCTAGCGGCGCTGAGCTGGGGGCGTTCTGATGCCCCCGTCTGGCTGGCCTTACACGGCTGGCTGGATAATGCGGCCAGCTTTTCGCGTTTGGCGCCGCTGTTGGTGGAGGCACGGGATATTCGTATCGTGGCGCTGGATTTCCGCGGTCATGGGCATTCATCCCACGCGCCTGAGGGCACTGACTATGCATTGTGGGACTACTGCCACGATGTGCTGGATGCCATGCAGTCACTCGGCCTTGAGCAAGCGAAGGTATTAGCCCATTCCATGGGGGCGGCCGTGGCCTGTTTGCTTGCCGCCGCGCTGCCAGAGCGGGTCGAGCGCTTGACGTTGATTGACGGGCTAGGCGCCCTCAACACGCCGGCAGAAGAGACCGCCGACCAACTACGTAAAGGCTTGACGGCTTACCGCCGGCGGTCTTCCCGCACACCGCGTTACCCGGATCTCGAAAGTGCCGTGGCGGCGCGTGTGGCAGGCGGTGTCACACCGTTGGATAGCCTAACGGCCACCCCGTTAGTGGAGCGTAACACCCAAGCGACTGCCGATGGCCACATCCAGATGCGTACCGACAGCCGTTTGCTGAAACCGTCGCTGGTACGCTTCACCCCTGAGCAGGTACGCTCGCTTTTGGCGGCTATTGACGCGCCGGTGCTGTTGATAGAGGGCGAAGGCGGTATTTTGGGGCAGCGCGCTTGGGCAGTAGCGGCACGTCAAGCCGTGAAAGATTTAACTCGTCAAGTGGTAAACGGCGGTCACCATCTGCACTTGGAGCTCCAGGCGGTTGAGCAAGTGGCGATGGTCATTAACCGTCATTGGGGGGACGTTGATGAATGAATTGGCGCAGGTGGGCAGTGGCAATAAGGTTGCCTTGGTGCTGGGCAGCGGTGGTGCCCGCGGCTATGCGCATATTGGCGTCATTGAGGCATTAGAGGCGCGGGGGTTCGAGATCATTGCCGTGTCAGGGTGCTCCATGGGCGCGTTGATTGGCGGGGTCTATGCGGCTGGAAAACTGCCCGAATACCGCGACTGGGTGTGTCAGCTTGACTACCTGGACGTACTTAAGCTGGTCGATGTGACCTGGAGCCCGATGGGCGCCATGCGCGCCAGTAAAGTCATGGACAAGCTAGAAGCCCTGGTCGGCGATATTTTGATTGAAGACCTGTCGATCCCGGTGACCACGGTCGCGACTGACTTAGTACGTCAACGCGAGGTGTGGTTTCAAAACGGCCCGTTGCTCCAGGCCATTCGCGCCTCGATTGCCGTGCCGGGGGTGATCACCCCGGTGCATTTAGGCGAGCAAGTGCTGGTAGATGGCGGGCTCCTCAATCCGCTCCCCATCATGCCCGTGGTTGCCGCCCACCACGCCGACTTTGTAGTGGCGGTGAACGTTACGGCGCACAGTCCGCTGCCGGTGACACTAGAAGAGCTGCTGCCCAAGGAAGCGAAATCAGCCGATAGCCGCAGTGAACAAGAGCGCCAGCGCGATCAACGTATGGGCAGCTGGATAGGCGATGTGCGTACCGCAACCCGCAAGCTTTGGAGTGGCCTGGGCGCCAACGGCGAAGGTGGAAACGGTGAGGGTATAAACGGGCAGGGTGAAGCGCTAGAAGAGACCAGCGAAGCCCGCGGTAAACGCGAGTGGAGCAAGCTGGACATGATTCTGGAATCGTTTGATATTACCCAGGCGGCGCTGGCCAAGTACAAGGTGGCGGGCTACCCGCCCGATGTGCTGATTGAAATACCTAAAACCGTCTGTAGTACTTACGAATTCCACCGCGGTAGGGAACTGATACGGCTCGGCCGCCACCTGGCAGATGAAGCGTTGGAACGGCGAGTGCCTAGCCTCGCGTCCGACGCTAGCGAGTAACGCGCTACTGGCCCCGCTTGCGCAGCAATATATAGACCGCCCCGGTGCCGCCGTCGATATCGATCGCCGAGCAGAAGGCCAGTACTCCCGGCCACTCGCGCAGCCAGGTGTTGGTATGGCTTTTGAGCACCGGAAAATCTGAGGTGGTTCCCCACGCCTTGCCGTGCACCACGAGTACGCAGCGCAGGCCCTGGCTGGCCGAATCGCTCAGAAAACTTTCCAGCTCAACGCGCGCCTCTTCCAGCGTATGGCCATGCAAATCAAGACCTGCCTGCCACGCGGTTTGACCACGCTTTAACTGACTGAAGGCGCGCCAGGGCAGATCCGGCACGCTAAACTCTAGGTACTCAGACGGGCGCACTGCCTCAACACGGCCATCCGAGGTGCGCCCACTGGCCTGGGTCGTCGTGTTTTCTACCGCAGCGGTACGCCGAGCCTGGTGAGCCTGATCGTCGCGTTTAGGCTTGCCGGGGTCCGCTTGGTTAGAGGCGATAGGCCGCACACCCGCCGCTTTTAACGCGTCGCGGAAGGTGCTGATATCGTCATCGTTGGGTAGGTGGCGGCGTCGCGTCATGGCAGGCTCAGGTGGCAGAAAAGGTGAATCAAGCAAAGGCGTACAGTATAGCGGGCTGAGCGTTGCTGTGAACCGGGCAGCGTGAAAGGTACAATCTTTATTCATTAGGTGGGTGCTGCTTGTTTGCCGCATCCATAATTATCGTTAACCAGGAGTCGCTGTGACCACGCATCTTAACGCTGAGCATTCTCACTCAACGCTTTCCCTACCAGATTCGGCGCTGGTGAGCGATCTGTTGACGCTGCGCGACTACTTGCGCTGGGTCTCCAGCGAGTTTTATCTGGCTGGCCTGCATTATGGCCATGGTACCGATTCGGCATGGGATGAGGCGGTAGCGCTCTGCTTGGGCGCGCTGCATCTGCCGTGGAATGTTGACCCTGGCGTGATGGAGGCGCGACTGCTGCCGATTGAACGTCAGCGTATCATCAGCCTGACGCGGGAACGAATTGCCACGCGCCGCCCACTGCCGTATTTACTCGGTGAAAGCTTCTTTGCCGGCCACCCGTTTAGTGTCGATGAGCGCGTGCTGATTCCGCGCTCGCCGATTGCCGAATTGATAGAGGATGGCTTTGCCGCCTGGTTTCCGGAAGAGCCGCCCGCTAAGGTGCTGGATTTATGCACGGGCTCGGGCTGTATCGGCATTGCGACCGCGCTCTATCTGCCCACCTGCGAAGTAGCGCTGGCCGATATTAGTCAGGATGCACTGGCCGTGGCCCGGCAAAATATTACCCGTCACGATGTCGGCGACCGCGTTCGCGCGGTGGCGTCGGATGTCTTCAATGGGCTGGAAGGTCAGCGTTTTGATTTAATTGTCGCCAACCCACCCTACGTGGACGCCCGCGACCTGGCTACCATGCCTGCCGAATACCGCCATGAGCCTTCGTTAGCGCTGGGCGCAGGCAGCGATGGTCTCGATATTGTACGGCGAATACTGCGTGAAGCGCGGGAACACTTAACCGATGAGGGCTGGCTGATTGTCGAGGTCGGCAATTCCGATCGCCATGTGGAAGCGGCATTCCCTAATGTCCCTTTCCTATGGCTTGAATTCGAGCGTGGCGGCCAGGGCGTGTTTGCCTTGAGCGCCGCTGAACTCGACGCCCATGCGGCGTCTTTCGTGTGAGGAACTAACCGCCATGTCTGGCAATACCTTTGGCAAATTATTTACCGTCACCACCTTTGGTGAGAGCCATGGCCCTGCGCTTGGGGCCATCGTTGATGGCTGCCCGCCGGGGCTGCCCCTGAGCGAAGCCGACCTACAGCACGACCTGGATCGTCGTAGGCCGGGCAGTTCACGGCATACCACCCAGCGCAAAGAGCCCGATCAGGTGCGTATTCTCTCGGGTGTGTTTGAGGGCAAAACGACCGGCACCTCGATTGGTTTGTTGATTGAGAACACCGACCAGCGTTCCAATGATTACTCTAAAATCAAAGACCAGTTTCGGCCCGCCCACGCGGATTACACCTACCACCATAAATATGGCCACCGTGACTACCGCGGCGGCGGTCGTTCCAGCGCCCGTGAAACCGCCATGCGGGTGGCCGCCGGGGCCATTGCCAAAAAATATTTGGCCGCCCAGGGCGTACAAATCCGTGGCTATATGAGCCAGTTAGGCCCTATCAAGATTGACTTTAAACAGTGGGCGTCAATTGATCAAAATGCCTTTTTCTGCCCTGACCCTGAAAAAGTCGCCGAGCTGGAAGCCTATATGGACCAGCTGCGCCGTGACCAGGATTCGGTCGGCGCGGAAATTACCGTGGTAGCGGAAGGCGTACCGGTCGGGCTGGGCGAGCCGGTGTTTGATCGCCTGGATGCTGATCTAGCGCATGGTTTGATGAGTATCAATGCGGTAAAAGGGATAGCCATTGGCGCTGGTTTCGACAGCGTTGCCCAGCGCGGCAGCGAGCACCGCGACGAGATGACGCCTGACGGCTTTCTCTCCAACCATGCAGGCGGCGTGCTGGGGGGGATTTCCAGCGGCCAGCCGATAGTGGCGCGTTTGGCGCTTAAACCGACCTCAAGCATTACCACGCCGGGGCGTTCGATTGACGTTCATGGTCAAGCGGTCGAGGTGATTACCAAAGGGCGTCACGACCCCTGTGTGGGTATTCGTGCAACGCCCATCGCCGAGGCGATGATGGCGATAACGCTGTTGGATCACTGGCTCCGCCAGCGCGGGCAAAATGGTGAGGTCCGCGTTGAGACGCCGCGTTTAACTCAGCGATAATGCAATGCGGTGAGGTTGGCTGTTCGCTGCTACACTCAATTAAAACAATGTAAAAGCAGGAGCTGGCTATGAAAATCAACGTTGAGTTTGACCTCACCCCGGATGAGTTTCGTCAATCGCTGGGCCTGCCGGATGTGGAAGTTTTCCAGAAAAATCTACTGGAAAATATCCAACGGCAAATGGAGTCTGGGGTTGAGGGCTACGACCCGATGAGTTTGATGCGCCCTTATCTACAGCAGCCGATGATGCAGCAGGGGCTTTCCCAGGGGCTGGCCAATTTCGGCACCTATCAGCAGATGATGCTGGATATGTTGCGTCAAGCTGGTAGCACCAGCGGCTCAGCGGATGATAAAGATAACGAAGCGAATCAAGGTACGTCGAGTCAACGTTCATCGAACCAAGATACGTCGAATCAGGCTTCTTCAAGTCAAGAGTCATCGGCTAAAGAATCATCGGCTAAAGAGTCATCCAGTAAGGAGTCATCGAGCAAAGAACCATCTAGCGCGAGGAGCTCTAGGGCCAAAGCGGCCGCTTCCTCCTCCCGCTCACGGGCAAAAGGGTAGGGAGAGTAAGGACGCTATCTCAGCGATGTTGCAAGGCAGCATGCTAGCGATTACTCTTTTTGCAGTGCAGCAACGCAAAGCAACGCTATATCATGAAACGCGATGAGTCACTCCAGGTAATTTTGTGTAAAGCCTAAGGCTCATGCCAAGGAACTAAACAGGAGCAGACACCATGCAAGACAATATGATGGACGCCTTTAACGCCCAAACGAAGCAGATGTTCGAGCCGATGCGTAAAATGAATTCGCTGATGCTCAATAACATGGAAAAAATGACCCACTATCAGTTGGAAGCCATGAAGCGCTACAGCCAAATGGGCACTGAGCGCATGCGTAGCGCCACTGAGATTGAAGACGCAGAAAGCCTGCGTGATTTCGGCACCAAGCAAGCTGAAATGATGAATGAGCTTTCCCAGCAGATGCAAGAAGACGCGCGGGTGATGAGCGAGATGAGCCTGCAGTTTAAATCTGAAATGGAAAAGATGTTCAGCGAAGCCGGGCAGCAAATGTCCGAGCAAGCCAAAGCGGCGACGAAAGGTGAGCAACCTGCCAAAGCCTCCAGCCAGTCGTCGCGTAAAAGCTGATAGGTGGTATCGTCGCGGTGCCTTGGGCGCCGCGACGCATTTGTAGTGTCGACTACAATAACCTGGATCATTGCATCCTAGGCCAGAGAGTTCGGTCCGCCTACCATAGGCGTAGGGAGAATCAGTATGCAGTCAGCGTGGCAAAATCCATTTAAGCAAATGTCTGGGTTATATGAAGGTTTGTCTCAAGGGTTTACTCAAGGCTTTTCTCAAGAGCTGCCTGAGGGCTTATCCCAATCGGAAGTCGAAGCCTGGAGCAGCCAGCTTAAAGAGATTGGCGAACAGTACCAGGGGTTGATGCAGGAACTCCTTTCCCGTATCGCGCCAAGCGAAGCCGCCGATTCTGTCTACAGCGATATGCGCGAAAGCTTTGAAGCGGCCGCGCAGTCGCTGATGCAAAACCCTACCCTACTGTGGGAAACCCAGGCCCGCCTGCTTCAGGAGCAGTGGCTTTTATGGCAGCAGGGCATGCGTGCCATGGCGGGGGAACCTGTAACGCCGTTGATCACCCCCGACAAAAATGATCGTCGTTTTAAAGACGAGGCCTGGACCCAAGACCCTTATTACATGGCCATCATGCAACAGTATTTACTGTTCTCGCAGATGGTCGAAGAACTCGTCGACAACTTAACCGGTTTGGATGACACCCATAAACGCAATTTAGCGTTTTATGCGCGCCAGTTAGTCAATGCAATGGCGCCGACCAACTTTATAACCACCAATCCTGAAGTGATGCGCCGCACCATTGAAACCCGTGGCCAGAACCTGGTGGATGGACTGGAGCGCCTGCGCGAAGATTTAGATAACTCTGCCGAAGGCATTAACGTTCGTATGACCGACCGTACCGCCTTTGGCGTGGGCGACAACATTGCCGTGACTCCCGGTGCGGTGGTGTATGAAAACGAATTGATTCAGCTAATTCAGTACACGCCGACAACCGAAAAGACCTTTAAAACACCCTTGCTGATGGTGCCGCCGTGGATCAATAAATATTACATTCTTGATCTGCGTGAAGAAAACTCCATGGTTAAGTGGCTAGTGGCACAGGGCCATACGGTGTTTCTGATCTCCTGGCGCAATCCTGGCCCGGAACAGCGCGAGATCAACTGGGCCGACTACATGCAGATGGGCCCTATTAGCGCGATGGAGGCTATTGAACAGGCCTGTGGCGAGAAATCGGTTAATTTACATAGTTACTGCGTCGGGGGCACATTAGCCGCTTCCACGGTGGCGTACCTCACCAGCACTCGCCGTGGCCGCAAAGTGAAGTCTGTGACCTACATGGCCACGTTGCAGGATTTCCGCGATCCTGGCGAGATCGGTGTGTTTCTGAATGAGCGTGTAGTTGAGGGGATTGAGCAAACGCTAGAAGCGAAGGGCTATCTGGATGGTCGCTCAATGGCCTATACCTTCAGTTTGCTGCGTGAGAACGATTTGTTTTGGTCCTTCTACATTAATAACTACTTGAAGGGTGAAACCCCTGCCGCCTTTGATCTGCTTTACTGGAATACCGATGGCACCAACCTACCGGCCGGGACGCATGCGTGGTACCTGCGCCACATGTACCTGGAGAACCGCTTGGTTGAGCCTGGTGGTATTGAACTGGATGGCGTGAAAATTGATCTGCGCAAGGTGTCTACGCCTAGCTACTTTGTGTCCACCAAAGAAGACCATATCGCCAGGTGGAACAGTACTTACTATGGTGCCTTGCTTCCCAAGGGGCCGGCCACCTTTGTGCTTGGCGGTTCGGGGCATATTGCGGGTATTGTCAATCCACCGCATAAGAACAAGTATGGCTACTGGACCAACGACGCACTGCCGGAAACCCACGAAGAGTGGCTGGAAAGCGCGACATTGAACGAAGGTTCCTGGTGGCCCCATTGGCAGGCCTGGATGACCGAAAACGGCTATGCCGATAACGACAAGATGGTACCCGCGCGCCAACCTGGCGACGGCGAGCTCAAGGTCATTGAGCCGGCGCCTGGGCGCTATGTGAAAACGACCATCCCCGAGGTGCTGGGAGAAACCCCGCCTCAGTCTTAAAATGCTTCGCGGAAGTCGAAAAGCCAAAAAAGCCCGCTGACCAGCGGGCTTTTATATGGGCTTAATTTAATTACGAATTAAGTAGTCAAAAGCGCCCAGCGATGCCTTGGCACCTTCGCCCATGGCAATAACGATCTGTTTGTAGGGCACGGTGGTCACATCGCCTGCGGCGAATACCCCGGGCACTGAGGTCATGCCATGGGCATCGACAATAATTTCACCGCGTGGCGTCATCTCAATCGGGGAGCCTTTGAGCCACTCGGTATTGGGCACCAGGCCAATCTGAACAAAAATACCTTCCAGCGCGATGGCTTTATGCTCATCGCTAGTGCGGTCGATATAATTCAAACCATTAACACGGCTGCCGTCGCCGGTGACTTCAGTCGACTGCGCATTCAGAATAATATCGACATTCGGCAGGCTCTTTAGCTTTTTCTGCAGCACGGCGTCAGCACGCATTTCACCCATAAACTCCACCAGCGTTACATGGCTCACTATACCCGCCAGGTCGATAGCCGCTTCAACGCCGGAGTTGCCGCCACCAATGACGGCCACGCGTTTGCCTTTGTACAGCGGCCCATCGCAGTGGGGGCAATAGGCAACGCCTTTGTTGCGATACGCTTGTTCGCCGGGCACATTCATCTCGCGCCAACGGGCGCCCGTCGCCAGTACCAATGTCTTGCTTTTAAGCGTAGCGCCTGATTCAAACGCTATTTCATGAAGCCCGCCGTCCGGGTCCGCCGCTTTAAACACAGTGGCGGTTTGTAAATTCATTACATCGACCTCGTACTCTTTCACGTGCTCTTCGAGCGCGCTGACCATCTTGGGGCCTTCGGTGTGCGAGACGGAGATAAAGTTTTCAATCCCCATGGTGTCCGCTACCTGTCCGCCAAAGCGCCCAGCGGCAAGGCCGGTATTAATCCCTTTGCGCGCCGAGTAAATAGCCGCCGCCGCGCCTGCCGGGCCACCGCCAATCACAAGCGTATCGAAAGCGGCTTTTTCGCTTAGCTTTTTGGCCTCGCGCTCGGCGGCGCCAGTGTCAACCTTGCCAAGAATCTGTTCAAGCGTCATGCGGCCCTGGTCAAACGGCTTGCCGTTTAGGTAGATACTCGGCACCGACATGATTTCACGGGCTTCCACTTCATCCTGAAACAGCGCGCCGTCAATGGCCACATGGCGCACCTTCGGGTTGAAGATAGCCATCAAGTTAAGCGCTTGAACCACGTCAGGGCAGTTCTGGCACGACAGCGAGTAGTAGGTCTCAAACAGCATCTCACCGTCGAGGGCTCTAATTTGATCAAGCACTTCCTCAGACGTTTTAGGCGGATGGCCGCCAACTTGCAGCAACGCCAGCACCAGCGAGGTAAATTCGTGGCCCATGGGGATGCCCGCAAACACCACGCCGGTGTCTTCGCCGGGGCGGTTGATTGCAAACGACGGTTTACGCGACGCTTGACCGTCGCTGTGCAGGGTGATTTTGTCGCTTAGGCTGCTGATTTCTTCCAGCAGGCCGAAAAGTTCTTGTGACTTGGCACCGTCATCAAGGGAGGCAACGATCTCGAACGGCTGCGTCACTTTTTCTAGGTAGGTTTTTAACTGAGATTTTAAATTGGCGTCCAGCATGACAGTCGCCTCCTGGTAATTAGCATGTCGGTGTTGGGTCACAGGGCGCACAGTAAAACCGTGCGCTTAAAACAAGACACCCGAGCGGGTGCCCGGGTGTCGCGCTGCCAAGAGGGGCAACAGAGTTAAAAAATATCCGTTTGGCAGCCGTGGGCTATTTAGATTTTGCCGACCAGGTCCAGTGAAGGCGCGAGTGTTTCTTCGCCTTCTTTCCATTTAGCCGGGCACACTTCGTTGGGGTTTTCACGAACGTATTGTGCAGCTTTGACTTTACGCAGCAGCTCTTCGGCGTTACGGCCAATGTTGCCCGCGTTGATTTCCACAATTTGGATCTTGCCATCGGGATCGACAACGAAAGTGCCGCGCTCAGCAAGACCGGCATCTTCGATCAAAACTTCGAAATTGCGGGAAATACGCAACGTCGGATCAGCAATCATCGGGTACTGCAGTTTGCCGATGGTCTCAGAGCTGTCGTGCCACGCTTTGTGGGTAAAGTGGGTGTCGGTAGAAACACTGTAAATTTCAACGCCCAGCTTTTTGAACTCGGCATAGTAGTCAGCCAAATCGCCAAGTTCGGTAGGGCAGACAAAGGTAAAGTCAGCCGGGTAGAAGAAGAAAATAGACCACTGGCCTTGCATGTCCGCTTCAGTCACATCGACGAATTCGCCATTCAGGTAAGCCGTCGCTTTAAACGGCTTTACTTCAGTGTTGATCAAGGACATAAGACTAATCTCCAGTTGTCATGGGTGAAGGGTATATAAACCAGAATAAGACTAATGGCTAGCGACTAATGTCTAAAATTAAAAAAAGCCATCGAATCAATAGTATTTATATATTAGCTAATGAGTGGTTTTTTCCGCCGGTGTCATGGCGTCGGAAGGGCGAAATGCACGTTTTTCTTAAAGTGCCTTGCGGTAGGGCGTGCGGCACCGCAAAATTCGCACGCTCAGTCATATAACCTAAGCTGATGTTAGCCGTTGGCTCGCAAGCAACCGGCGGTACATAACGCAAACGCACATAACGCAAAACAGTGAAGACGATAGGAGTCATCGAATGGGGAACATCCACAAACTTTCCGCGGCCGTTGCGGCCATTTCGTTTGTCGCAGCGGCTAGCGCTGCCCACGCCCAAGAAGAGGTGCGGGTGTATAACTGGTCAGACTACATTGCCCCGGAAACGCTGGAAAAGTTCACCGAGCGAACCGGCATTGACGTGACCTACGACGTTTATGACAGCAATGAGATTCTTGATGCGGCGCTACTTGCCGGGCGTTCCGGCTACGATGTGGTGGTGCCCTCTACCTACTATTTTACCCGTCAATTAAAAGCCGGTGTTTATCAGCCGCTCAATCATGAGTTACTGCCTAATTTAGATAACCTTAATCCCGACCTGATGGATAATTTGGAAGCCATTGACGAAGGCAGTGAGTACTCGGTGCCCTATATGTGGGGGACCAACGGAATCGGTTATAACATTGACCGTGTGACAGAAATTTTGGGGGACGACGCGCCAGTGGATAGCTGGGCGCTGCTGTTTGACCCTGAAATCACCGCGGCATTAAGCGAAGCGGGCTGTGGCTTGTCGATGTTGGACTCCGGTGATGAGATGCTCTCGCCCGCCATGGCGTATTTAGGCTTAAACCCGCAGAGTGAACGTATTGACGACCTGGAAGCCGCTGGTGAACTGCTTGCCGATGTTCGCGACGATATGACCTACTTCCACTCCTCGCGCTATGTGTCCGACCTCGCCAACGGTAATATCTGCGTGGCCGCTGGTTACTCGGGGGATGTGTTCCAAGCCGCCGAGCGTACCGAAGAAGCGGGGCGTGATTTCAGTATCGGTTACAGCATTCCCAAAGAAGGTGCGGCCCTCTGGTTTGATATGATGGCGGTTCCCGCTGATGCGCCGAATACTGAAAACGCCCATGCGTTTATCAACTTTATCCTCGACCCGGAAATCGCCGCTGAAATTACCGAGTACGTGCGGTACGCCAACCCCAACGCGGCGGCTAATGAGTATCTTTCTGACGAAATTCTTAACGATCCGGCGATCTACCCGGAAACCGAGGTCATGCAAAACCTATACGTCCAGGCTGAAAAGCCTCAAGATGTATTGCGCGCCCGTACACGTATTTGGAACCGCGTAAAATCCGGCCGTTAAGCAGATACTTACCCGACAGCGAGCCCAACACTTTCTCACCGGCTCGCTTCATGTTTTTTCAATGCCCGGCGTTCCGGGCCTTTTGATGGGAGTGGCGAATGGTCACTACGCCCCTGTCGAACGCGTCTTCATCTGCTTCGCCAGCTGTCCCTTCCTCGCGGCCCCAGGGTAAAACCCCGCGGTTTGCTGAGGATGTAGTGCTGGAAGTGAAGCGCTTAAGCAAACGGTTTGACGATGCGCTGGCGGTGGATGATGTCAACTTGCAGGTTAAGCGCGGCGAAATTTTCGCGCTTTTAGGGGGGTCCGGGTCGGGCAAATCAACCCTGCTGCGTATGTTGGCGGGGTTTGAAACGCCGTCTGAGGGCAGCATTTTATTAGACGGTGACAACATCACCGCGATGCCTCCGCACAAGCGGCCCATCAATATGATGTTCCAGTCCTACGCGCTGTTTCCGCATATGACGGTGGCCCAGAATATTGCCTTTGGTTTAAAGCAGGACAAACTGCCTAAGGCCGATGTCGATGCCCGCGTGACCCAAATGCTCAAGCTGGTGCATATGGAGCGCTTTGCCAGGCGCAAACCGCACCAGCTGTCCGGTGGTCAACGCCAGCGGGTGGCGCTGGCCCGCTCGCTGGCCAAACGTCCCAAACTGCTGCTGCTAGACGAGCCCATGGGCGCGCTGGATAAAAAACTGCGCACTGAAATGCAGTTGGAGGTGGTCGAAATCATCGAGCAGGTCGGCGTGACCTGCATAATGGTGACCCACGATCAGGAAGAGGCCATGACCATGGCCGACCGTGTGGCGATCATGGCCGACGGCTGGATTGAGCAGGTGGGTTCACCGGTGGATATTTATGAAAGCCCGGTCAGCCGCATGGTGGCGGAATTCGTCGGCACGGTGAATTTGTTCGAAGGCGAGATTGTCGACGATGCTGCCGACCATTGCCGCATCGTCGCGCCCGCGCTTGAGCGACCTATCTACATTGACCACGGTATTACGACCCAGGCGACGAATCGACGCGTTTGGGTGGCCCTTCGGCCAGAGAAGATTTGGCTAACCCGGGAAAAACCCACCGCTGAGTATAACTGGGCGGAAGGTAAGGTCGATGATATCGCCTACCTAGGGGGGTTCTCACTTTACTACGTGCGCACGCCCTCGGGTCAGATCATCAAGGTCAGTATGGCCAATACCAAGCGGCGCGGTGATCGGCCTACCTGGGAAGACAGTGTGTATGTCTACTGGGAAGACCACAGCACCATTGTTTTAAACCGTTGATGTACGGGCTTTGTACCGGAGACTGCCTTAAATGAAGCCATCTCGTTTGTCAGCACGTCCTGCAACAATGCTCAAGCGTTGGCAGTTAGGGCGCCGGGCCGTGATCGCGTTACCGCTTGTGTGGCTAACGCTGTTCTTTTTACTGCCCTTTGCGCTGGTGCTCAAAATCAGTTTGTCCGAGGCGGCGATTGCCATTCCGCCTTATGGCCCGCTGCTTGAGTACGCCGACCAAACGCTGCATGTCTTTCTTAATCTGGGCAACTATCTCTTTCTGCTTTCAGATTCGCTGTATATCGCCGCCTACTGGGGGTCGGTAAAAACCGCGTTTATCGCCACAGCAGCCTGTTTGCTACTGGGCTACCCGATGGCTTATGCCATGGCCCGGGCGTCAGCGCGCTGGCAGCTGCTATTACTGCTGCTGGTGATGCTGCCGTCGTGGACGTCGTTTTTGATTCGCGTCTACGCCTGGATGGGGATTCTCAGTAACAACGGGTTAATCAATAACCTATTGATAGGGCTGGGTCTGATTGATACACCGCTGCGCATGATGAACACCCAGTTTGCGGTGACTATTGGCATTGTCTACGCCTATTTGCCGTTTATGGTGCTGCCCCTGTATGCCCACTTAACACGCATGGACAACTCGCTGTTAGAAGCCGCGTCGGATCTTGGCTCGCGTAAACTCAATACCTTTATCAAAGTCACTTTACCGCTTTCCATGGGCGGTATTGTGGCGGGTTCGATGCTGGTGTTTATCCCGGCGGTAGGCGAATTTGTGATTCCTGAACTGCTTGGCGGCCCCGATACGCTCATGATCGGCAAGGTGCTGTGGGAGGAGTTTTTCCTCAATCGCGACTGGCCCGTGGCGTCCGCGCTGGCGATGGTGATGCTGCTGCTGTTACTGGTGCCGATTGTCTGGTTCCATCGCTACCAGTCCCGCGAACTTGAATAGTGAGGCCAGAGTGATGAGGGCTAAGTCATGAGGGCTAAATGATGCGTACCCTGCGGCGATTTAACTTCTCCACGGTCATGCTGGTGCTGGGCCTGCTGTTTCTCTACCTGCCGATGGTGGTGCTGGTGGTGTATTCGTTTAACGCCTCAAAACTGGTCACGGTGTGGGCGGGGTTTTCCACTCAGTGGTACGGCGAACTGTTTCGCGACCAGCAGATACTCTCCGCGGTATGGACGAGCCTGCGCATCGCGTTTTTCGCGGCCAGCATGGCGGTGTGCTTGGGCACCGTGGCCGCCTTTGTGATGACCCGCTTCGGCCATTTCCGTGGCAAAACGGCGCTTTCGAGTATGGTGACGGCGCCGCTGGTGATGCCCGAAGTCATAACGGGCCTCTCGCTGCTGTTGCTGTTTGTACAAATGGCGCAGATAACCGGTTGGCCTGCCGACCGGGGCATGGCGACGATCTGGATTGCCCACACCACTTTTTGCAGTGCCTATGTGGCGGTGGTGGTGGCTGCGCGTCTACGAGAAGTGGACCACTCGATTGAAGAGGCGGCGATGGATTTGGGCTCGCCGCCGTTGAAAACCTTCTTCTCCATTACGCTACCCATTATTACCCCCGCGCTGGTCGCCGGTTGGCTGTTGGCGTTTACGCTTTCCCTGGATGACCTGGTAATAGCCAGCTTTGTCTCAGGGCCAGGGGCCAATACGCTGCCGATGGTGGTGTTTTCGTCGGTGCGCATGGGCGTGTCGCCGAAGATCAATGCGCTGGCCACCTTGATTATCCTGACGGTGTCGCTGGCGACGTTATTGGCTTGGTTTTTTATGCGCCGCAGCGAAACGAAGCGGGGGGCCGCCCTACAGGAAGCCGCCCTGCATGACGACTAATTCAAGCTATAAAACGTCGTCGTCGCGTCCAGCCACCACGCTCTCAAGCTCGCCGGTGATGGGCGAGATGATAATTTGTAGCTGGATGGGTGCGCAGCACTGATGGCAATCTTCCCAGGTGTCGTGGCTGCCCTGAGACGTGTCGATCAGAAAAGTCAGCGGCGAATCGCAGTAAGGGCAGTGAAAGTCATAGTTGACCAGGGCGTCATCTTGCATTGTTGGCTACCTTGTATTGCGGGTGCGCTGAATCGGTTTGTTACCCCCTCAGTGTAGCAGTGTCGCCGTCGGGTAGGGCATCGTGGGATTGAATCAGGTAGGATATCCAGGCGCTAAAATTCCTAAAGCAACGCAGTGAGAGTAGCGATGATGTTACGTAACATGGCAGTAGCGGCCCTGGTGGCCTTTCCGATGGTCGCGTTGGCTGAAACCCCCAATGTGGCCGCTGGTGAGTGGGAGTTCGTGAGTAAAACCAGCGTCAGCGGCGAAATGGAAATTCCGGATCAAACCGAAACCGAGCGTCAATGCATTACTCAGGAAGAGCTTGATGGAAGTGAATTTGGCTTCATTGAGGAAGAAGAAGGCTGCGAGTTGCTTGACCAGGACATGAACGCGGACGGCCTAAGCTACAGCATGGTATGCCGCGCCGAGGGTGGCGAGGCGACTATCGACGGCGAAATGCGTTTTATGGGCGAGCGCATTGAAGGCAGCGTGGATATCCTTACCCAGTCACCCATTGGCGAACTGAATATGAACACCGTCATCGAGGGTGAATACCTCGGCGAATGCGAGTAAGTAAGCAAGCAAGTAAGCAAGTAAGCACTGCAAGGCCGCCCTCGCCGGGGCGGCCTTGCTAGTTGGGTTCAGGCATTGCCGTGGTTAAACGTCTGAGGCGCCGCTTGGTGCGTTGGCTATTTCCTCTTCCAGCTGTTGCTTGACCGCCCCAGGCGAGCCGGTGTGGCGCGCCAGCAAGTCGTAAGCCACAGGCACCACAAACAGCGTAAACAGCGTTGCCGAGCCTACCCCCGCCATAATCACGGTGCCGATGACCAGGCGCGACTCAGCCCCTGGCCCTGTCGAGACGATCAACGGAATAGCGCCCGCCATCGTTGTCACCGCGGTCATCAAGATAGGACGCAGGCGCGTCACCGAGGCTTCAATCAACGCCGTTCGAAACGCTTTACCCTCGTCGCGTAGTTGGTTGGCAAACTCGACAATCAGAATGCCGTTTTTCGCCGCTAGGCCAATCAGCAGCACCAAGCCAACTTGGCTGTAGATATTCAGCGATTGACCGCTTAGCAACAGCGCAAGCAGGGCGCCACTCATGGCTAACGGCACTGTCAGCATGATCACAAAGGGGTGAATCAGGCTCTCAAACTGCGCCGCCAAAACCAAAAAGACCACCAGCGCGCCGAGAATCAGCAGAAACGCGGTGGCGCCGCTGGCCTGTTGGAAGTCCCGCGAGGCACCCGCCACATTGGTTTGCGCCTCTTCGGGTAACAGGTCGGCGGCTATCTGTTCTAAATATGCCAACGCTTCACCAAGCGGGTAGTCATCTGCCAGGTTGGCTTCAATGGTAATCGCCCGTATGCGGTCAAAGCGGTTCAGGGTGCTGGCACCGGCAAAGTCGGAAAGGGTGACCAGGCTTGCCAGAGGAATCAATTCCCCGCTACGTGCTGAGCGCACCTGAATGTTATCCAGCGCCCGTGGGCTATTCTGGCGGCTCCGGTCACCTTCTAAAATCACATCGTATTCTTCGCCGTCGTCCACATAGCGGGTGACGTTGCGGCCGCCTAACAGAACTTCGAGCGTACGGCCAATTTCTGTCACAGTCACGCCTAGCGAAGCGGCGCGCTCATAGTTGATGTCTACCCGCAACTGCGGCTGGGTTTCGTTGTAGTTGCTCTCCAGCGCCATCAAGCGGGGGTTGTTGGCGCGCACATGATCAATCAAGGTGTCGCGCCACTGGGCAATTTGCTGGTAAGTGCCGCCCCCCAGCACAAACTGCAGCGGTTTTTGGGTGCGTTGACCAAAGCCTTGGCGCATTACAGGGAAGGCCTGCACGCCTGGCAGGGTACTTAAGCTTTGACGCACCTCCGATATAATCTCCCAAGCACTGCGGCGGCTGCCCCAGTCGGCCATATTGACGATAATAAAGCCGCTGTTAAAGTTTTCAATGTTGCCGTAGCCACGCGGGGCGCGAACCACCACGCGCTCTAACTCGCCGCTTTCCACCAGTGGTGTCATGCGCGCTTCGATCTCATCCATATAGTCCATCATGTAGTCGAAGGTGGCACCTTCAGGGCCATTCACTAACACGATAAAGTTGCCGCGATCCTCCTGCGGGGTGTATTCGGTGGGCAGCGCCGTGGCCAGCCAGGCGGTGGCGGCAATTAGCAACGCAAACAGAGCGACGACGAGCCAGCGCAGTTTAAGCATCCACTCTAGCGACGCCTGATAGCGGCGCTGAGTACCGCCGAGCAACCACTGCACGGCGTTGCCAATGCGGCTGTCGTGCATGCCCGGCTTAAGGATTTTCGAGGCCATCATGGGCGTGAGCGTCAGCGCCAGCAGGGTCGAAACCACGACCGCAGCGGCCATGGTCAGTGCGAACTCGGAAAACAGTCGGCCAATATCGCCTTGCAGCATGCTGAGTGGCACAAAGACTGCCACCAACACCAGGGTGGTGGCGATGACTGCAAAGGCGATCTGTCGGGTACCGCGAAAAGCCGCAACGAGCGGGGTTTCGCCGTAGTCGTGCATGCGTCGGTTAATGTTTTCCAGTACCACGATGGCGTCATCGACGATCAGACCAATAGCGAGTACCAGCGCTAACAGCGTTAACAGGTTGATCGAAAAATTCATCACCGCCAGGGCAGTAAAAGCGCCAATAACCGCAATCGGTACGGTCACCGCGGGTACCAGAGTGGTACGCAAATTACCCAGGAACATAAAGATCACCACCACGACCAAGCCCATGGCGATAAACAGTGTCATAACGACCTGCTTAATGGCGCCAGCGACAAACAGTGAGGCGTCGTAGTTCAGGCTCAAGGACATGCCGTCGGGCAGAGTGCCCTGCAGGCGTTCAAGCTCTACCTGTACGGCATCGGAAAGCTCGATCACATTGGCTGTCGACTGCATGATCATGCCCAGGCCAACCATGGGCATGCCGTTAGAACGAAAGACCGAGCGATCCTCTACCGCGCCGACTTCTACCCGTGCCACATCGGCAAGGCGTACCAGATAGCCGCTGTCGCCCTGATTGAGGGCGGGCGGGTTCAGCGCCAAGCGTTGAAAATCTTCGGCACTGGCAAAGCTACGGGGCAGGCGCACAATGAACTGACGATCTTCGGACTCAAGCGACCCCGCCGGGAGTTCCACGTTCTCGGCGCGTAGTGCCGCTTCTATATCGCTGACGGTGAGTCCGCGGGCGGCCATTGCATTGCGGTCCAGCCAGACGCGCATGGCATAGTCGCTACCGCCGCCGACACGCACTCGAGCAACGCCAGGCTGAACGGAAAGGCTGTCGACCAGAAAGCGATTAGCGTAGTCGGTCAGTTCGGTGATTGAGTAGTCTTCGCCAGAAAGGCTTAGCCACACGACCACTTCTCCACTGCTATCGGCTTTGGTCACCTCGGGGTTGTCAGCGTCGTCGGGCAGGTTGCGCAGCGCCCCGGCAATACGATCGCGAATATCGTTGGCGGCGGCGTTGATATCGCTATCAATGCCAAACTCGATCTCAATTTGAGAACGGCCGTCTTCGCTTTCTGAGGTGATCAGCTCTATGCCTTCAACGCCCGCAATCCGGTCTTCTAATACTTGGGTAATGCGCGTTTCCACCACGCTAGCCGAGGCGCCGGGATAGCGGGTATCGATGGTGACCACCGGCGGGTCGATGGTGGGGTACTCTTGCAGCGGCAGACGATTGAGCGCCAGTAGGCCAAAGGCAATAATCAGCGCCGCGATGACCATCGCCAGCACCGGGCGCTGAACGGAGATATCCGATAAGCGCATTAGCGGTCAGCCTCCAGTAACGCGCGGATATCGGTTTCGTCGTCGGCAATGCCGATTAACCTGACTGCTAGGCCATCCCGGGCCAGCTGCAGGCCGTGAAAAACAACTAAATCGCCCGCCGCGAGTCCCTCGACAATTTCCACGTCACCCTGGCGTCGTTCGCCGATCTCGACCTCTTGCTGAGCTAATCGGGTGGTTTCGTCGCTCTGTTTAATCAGCATCACAAAGTGACGATCTCCGCTGGGCTCAATCGCCGCTTCGGGAATTACAATAGTGTCGCGTACACGCTGCTGAATGGTCACTTCCATTAGCATGCCGGGGCGCAGGCGCCCATCGGCATTATCGAGTTCAGCGCGGACGCTTACGCTGCGCGTTATAGGGTCGATGCGCGTGCCGAGGGTGGCAATTTCGCCGCTAAACACCTCATCGAAGTAGGCAGCCGTGGTGGTGTTCAGCGTTAGCCCAGGCGTCAGCCGGCCGAGATACATCTCAGGCACGCTGAAGTCGAGCTGCATCACGTCCAGTTTATCCAGCGTCACCAGCTCCATTCCTGGGGTGACCAGGGCGCCAATGCTGATATTGCGGAATCCAACACGGCCGCTGAAGGGGGCTTTTATTTGGTAGTTGGCCAGCTGAGCTTCAATGGCTTGAATGTCTGCGTCTGCTTGGCGTAAACGCGACTGGCTATCTTCCACGTCGGCGCGGGCCGCCAGGTTGCGCTCTTGAAGCTGCGAAGCGCGATTTGAGGCGTTGCGGCGTTCTTCGCGAAGTGCCTGAGAGGCTCTTAGTTGCGCCTGTTCTTCGCCATCCTCCAGGCGAATCAGCAGTTGCCCCTCTTCGACCTGCTCGCCGTCGCGGAAATTGATATCGGCCACGATTTCCGTGACGGTGGCGGATAGCGTGACGCTCTCATCCGCGCTAAGCGTCCCTAACGCTTCAATTGGATCCGACCAGGTGGTTAGCACCGCCCGTGTGCCGATGACCGAGGGCGCCGATTGGGCAATCGCCACACTGGCCAGCAGTAGGGTGAGGGGCACCAGTGTGATTCGCAACAGCTGTTGTCGATGAAAGGGCAAAAGCATAGTGTTCCCAGCGTTAGATATTATTTATACAATAATTGTATAGGGTAATCTGATCATATAGTAATTTTTAAGCCTGACCCTGTTAGAATGCCTGCTTTTTACAGCGGGAGTCGCCCTCATTATGAGCTGTCCATTATGATCTATGACGTTGTCATCATCGGTGCTGGTGCGGCTGGCTTAATGTGCGCGGCGCAAGCAGGCTATGCCGGTAAGCGGGTGTTAGTGCTTGATCATGCTAATAAAGCAGGCAAGAAGATTCTGATGTCCGGGGGCGGGCGCTGCAATTTTACCAATCTGGGTACCACGCCACAGCACTTTTACTCGTCAAATCCTTACTTTTGTATTTCGGCCCTCAAACGCTACCGGCCTGAACACTTTGTCGAACTGGTGGAGCGCCACGGCGTTGAACACGTCGAAAAAACGCCGGGGCAGCTGTTCTGCGCCACCTCGGCAAAAGAGATCGTACGTGCGCTACTCACCGAGTGTGAATGGGCGGGAGCCGACATAAAGCTCAGCACCCAGATTACCCGCGTGGCGCAGCAGGGCAGTGCCATGCGGCTGAGCACTTCGATAGGTAACATCGATGCAGGCGTGGTAGTGGTGGCATGCGGCGGCCTTTCCATTCCGAGTATGGGGGCGACAGGGTTTGGTTACGATATTGCCCGCCAATTTGGTTTAGAAGTGTTTGCTACCCGCCCAGGGCTGGTGCCGTTTACCTTGAGCGATACCTGGAAGGCACGCGCAGCAGAGCTTTCCGGCGTCAGCGTACCCGTGGCCGTTAGCGCAAATAGCCGCCGCTTCGTAGAGCCGATGCTATTTACCCACCGTGGCTTGTCAGGCCCGGCGATGCTGCAGATATCCAGCGTTTGGCAGCCGGGCGAGAACCTTACGGTTGACCTGTTGCCTGGTGAGAGCGTGGCGGAATCGCTGCGTGAGGCGCGTCAGGCAACGCCCAAACGCCAGCTGTCTACCTGGCTTGGCGAGCGCTTCCCGAAACGCTTGGCGCAAGCGCTATTGGAATGGTATCCCGACCATGACCCGGCACGCCCACTGGCGCAATACGCCAACGCGGCACTGGATGAGTGGGGGGCAAGACTTAACACTTGGCAATTAAAGCCAGCGGGAACCGAAGGCTGGCGTACGGCCGAGGTCACCATGGGCGGGGTCAATACCGATGCGGTGTCGTCCAAGACCTTTGAGGTTAAAGGCCTGCCGCAGCTGCGCTTTATTGGTGAGGTGTTGGATGTAACGGGAGAGCTTGGCGGGTATAACTTTCAGTGGGCGTGGGCGAGTGGCGTAGCCTGCGGGCAGTCCTGCTAGGCAACGCCTCTCGCCCATGCAATAGCGTTAAAATTAATTAGCTGCTTTGGCTAATAATTTCAATTTCTTGAGTAGCATATAGCCCGCCAGAATTTTTCTGCCTGCCGCCATTGCGCCACCAGGGTGGCGCATCAGCTTGTAGGCGGTAAAGCCACCGACAGCGTAGAGCGGCAGCTTGAAACTTTGCCAGTTTCTATCCAGTGGTGACGCGACTTGTTGCAGGTAGTCGCTATCCACCAAGATGTCGACGCGCTGCTGCTCAAGCTCGGCTAATATTTGCGCTTTGCGCTCGGCACGGCTGGGTGGTTTCGTGGATGGTTTCGTGGATGGTTTCGTGGATGGTTTAGCGGTGTCTGCGGATGGTTTCATCACTTGGTTCCTCAAGCAGTGCTCGATCAGCGGCAAGCTGTTTGAGTGTTTCTTTTAAAAGCGAGTGGCGCTTTGATTGGCGAATCGCGATCCACGCTAGCAGTAAACTTGCCCCTATCAGCACGCCCGCACTAATCGCAATCGCGATTAAGCGATAGCTGTCCCAGAAAAGCACCACGACCAAGGCGGTCAGCGTTGCGATACCTAATAAAAGCAACAGCAGGCTTGCCCCGGCGAGAAGCAGCAAGACCATTAAGCGAGCACGTTCTTCCTCTAACTCAAACACCGCCAAACGCAGGCGAGTTTCGCTATTAGCAATCAGCGAGTTCAGCAAACGTTTGGCGGCAGAGAAGACGCGTTGGGTCGGACCCAAAGCCATTAGCGACGACCGAGCAGCAAGCCGATCACCATGCCTGCAGCGGCACCAATGCCAATGCTTGTCCAAGGGTTGTCGCGCACATAGCGGTCACACGCATCGGCTTGATAGGTCAATGAGTCGCGGGTGTCGTCATAAATACGTTCACCGCGTGCTTCAAGACGCTCACGGGTATCTTTCAAGCGGCGCTCGGCGCGGCTACGCAGGTCGTTCATCTCGCCGCTGGCGTCCTTGGCCGTCGCGTTGACCAGCTCTTCAACGGTTTCGCTTAAGTGGCGCAGATCATCTTTGAGTTGATCGGCTTGAGTAGAATACGTTGGTTGACGTTTAGCCATGAAGTCTTCCTTTGACGAATGAGTGTACGTGACTGCTATTAGCATAGCAGTCACGTACGAACAGACAAGCGAATGCGCCTATCGGTTCAGCCCTGAGGCACTAAATAAAGGGTTTAAACTAAACCCAATGCTGAGGCGGCTTACGCGATGATCGTAATCGATCAAGCTCTCACCGTAGCCATAATAGTACTGAACATGGGCTCGCAAGCTGTTGAAGGCGGGCCAGCTGTAATCGATTTGGGTGCCGATATTGCCGGCACTGGGGTTGCCACGCAGCTGAGCACTCACTTCATGATTATTGTTAAGCCGCTTTGCCAAGCGGATATCGCCGTAGCCCATAAAGCGCTCAATATCGGGATTATCGTCATCGCCGGCGGATTCTGGCACGCGCCAATGCGGCGCCAAGATGAATGCCCAGTCGCCGCGTTGGAAGATGCTTTCAAGGTAGACCCGGTTCCAACTGCGGGAGAGCGGGGCAGAACGGCCGTTAGATTGATGGTTGAAAGCCACCCGATTACGGGTATTCACCCAGCCTAACGCCCCCCAGGCATTGTCAAAGTCGATAAACACTTCGGGTTCGTAATTGGTCTCGCGGAATGGCGACGAGGCATCTGTGTTGTAGGCCTGCCACCAGCTGCGCTGGGTATAGCCAAAATAGAGGTCACCGTAGTCACCGAATAATTGTTCCGCAAGGTTAACTTTGACACTAAGCTGGAATTTTAGCTCTGTGCCATCCACCGGCGTGTCGTCAGAAATACTGCGAAAGTTTTCACGATTTTGGTTGTCGTTATAGCTGATCGGAAATAGATAATTGGTGCGGTGGGTAGTGATTGAAAAAGGGTTCCGACTTGACTCCTGCTCCAGCTCACGGCGCTCGCTTAAATCTTCCCGAGCAGTCTCTTCCGGTAGCGCGTCAAAGGGTAAGCCTTGTAAGGCGTCATTAGGTTGTTCGACTTGCTGAAGCTGTTGATGCAGCTGGTAAAGTTCAGCGTCGAGTGCGCGTATCCGCGCCTTAATCTCTGCTTGTGTTTGTGCTAGGGCATCCGCGCTAAAGGCGGCAAGACTGAGTAGGGCGAGAAGCTTCGTGAACAGCAGTTTTCGGGTGATCATGGTGACCATCAGGGTGGCTCGCAAAATGAATGAATCGACAAATGTCGAGGCTGTTTCTATCAGGCTGCCTGCGGAAGTCAACAGCGCTGATTGCGCTGGCTATCAGAACGTCTGACAATACGCCTTTATCCGTGTCTGCGGAGTTTTTGATGTCAACGAGGCATAAGTAACGTGGTGAGATGCGCCAGCCAGTGGATCGTAACGTGTTTGTTCCTGCTGCTTATCAACGGCAGTTTTACGCCTAATACAGCTTACGCCCAGGTACTAGAACGCGTGCCTGAACGGGCCGAACTGGCCTCAAGGCTTGCGGAGCTCGAAGCCATTGAAGCCGACGCGCTGACGGCCGAGCAAGCCAGCGACAAAGAAGCCTTAGAAGCCGCGTTAGACGCTTATGCAAGGCTTGCATCGGTGACTGAACGGCTCGCTGCGTTAGAAGCGCGTATTGATCAAGCCCCTGAGCAGCTAGCCCGGCTAGAGCGTGAGCTGAGCGAGGCCGAGGAGGAATCGCAGCAGCTGTCGGTGGCTGACTTGAGTGATCGTCCTCTCGACGAGCTAGAAACATTACAAACCCAAGCCGTGGTCGAACTCCAGCAGTTACAAAGCCAGCTAGCGGAGGCTAGCTCGCAGTTGCTCGCCGCTCAAACGTTGCCTGAGCGTGCCCAACAATCGATTGCTGAAACCCTCCAGCGTGCCGAGAGTTTACGCCGACAGCACGATGAGCGCGAGGCTTTGCTGTCGGATCGACAGCTTTCCGCGCTAAGCGATGCGCGGTTGATCCAACTACGCCTTGAGCGAGCAGTCGCTGAACGCGAAGTGAGCTTTTACCAGCGCGAATTAAGCGCAAATAGCCGCCTACGCGAGCTGGCTCAGCAGCGCCGCGATATGCTGTTGACGCAAATCGATTATCAAGAGCAGCAGCTCAACATGCTACAGGGGGTGATTGACCGACAACGGCGACTGGCCTCTGAGCAGGCCATTGCCGACGCCGCTCGGGATAACCCGTTGATTGCCGCCGGTCATCCGGTGGTGGTGCAAGCACAACAAACCAATGAGTCATTAAGCCTTGAGCTACTGCGAGCGACAGATCGTTCCAACAGCATTGTGCGCGAAAACATTGAAGCCCAGCGCCAGTTGGAGCATGTGCGGCAGTTGCAGCGCAGCCTTAACGAACAAATTGACGCCATACGCGGCAGTCAGCTGCTGTCGCGTATTTTGCGCGAACAGCGCCAATCACTGCCGCCTTTGGCGGCACGGCGAGATTTACAGGACGAAATCGCTGACCTGCGCTTAAAGCAGTTTGATTTGGTACGCCAGCGAGACCAGCTACGCCAAAGCGAACAGTTTGCCACCCGGCGTTTAGAAGCGGCGGGTGTCGAAGCCACGCCAGGACTCGTGGACTCGCTCACGCGGCTCTATCAATCGCGTCGAGAGCTGGTCGAGCAGTTGGAACAGACTTACAGCAGCTTATTAAGCACGGCTATCGAGCTACAGCTTAATCAGCAGCAGCTATTAACCATCACCAGCGAGCTGCGTGAAACCATCGATGAACAGCTGTTTTGGGTCGCTAACAGCCGCCCTCTCGATGTTAACTGGCTGCGCCAGCTGCCTCACAACCTGCGCACTGAGTGGCGAGAAGGCGAGTGGCGCGCCATTTTGCCTACGCGCTGGCAAGGGTTCTCGTGGGAAGTGCTAAAAGGGGCACCGCTTGTGGTGCTTAGCCTAGTACTCATCGGGCTGCGACGACCGATTAAGCAGCGCTTGGCCAAGCTACATTCGCAAATTGGGCGACTCAAGAGCGATACGCAGCTCCATACCCCCAAAGCTGTGCTGCTGAATGTGCTATTAGCGCTGCCGGGACCGCTGGCGCTGGCGGGCGTTGGCGTTGGGCTGCTGGCCACGGCAGAGCCGCTGGCTAACAGCGTTGCCCCGGCACTGCTGCAGTTAGCGCTTAGCTGGGCAGTGGTGGCGTGGGGGCGCAGGCTGCTAGTCGACGATGGCGTAGCCGTCCGCCATTTCACCTGGTCGCCTGTATACACTGCTCGTTTGAGGCAGCTCTTAGGTGGCTTAGGTATCGCTATTGTGCCGGTGATTGGAATTGCGGCGTTGTCGGGTGAGATGGAAACGCCGTTAGCGCTGCGTCCCGTCGCGTTAGGCCTTTTTGCAACGGGGTTGCTGGCCATGAGCTGGATGCTAGCCCAGTTGATACTGGCGCATGTGCCGGTATTTGGCGTGCACTTATTTCGCTTATTGTTAGGGCTGACCATGGCGTCAGTGCCGTTGTTTCTACTTGGGTTAGTAGTCTGGGGGTACGAATATACCGCGCTGCGCCTAATCGGCCGGTTTGCCATTACGCTTTATCTACTCGGCTTATGGGTAGTGGTGGAAGCCACCTTGGTGAGAAGCCTGGCAGTTGCCGCGCGACGGCTGGCCTATCGCCGTGCGTTAGCTCGCCGCCATGCGCAATTTCAGGAAGGCGCCGAAGGCGGGCTTGAAGTAGTCGAGGAGCCGCCGCTCGATATGCAACAGATCAATAGTCAGTCGCTGCGGCTTTCCAAGCTGATTGTCTTAATTGGCTTCAGCGTGCTGCTTTACCTGGTTTGGTCGGATTTACTCTCAGTGCTGAGTTATTTAGACAATGTATCGCTGTGGGAGGCGCAAGAGGGCGACTTGGTAGGCAGCGTGCTGTCGATTTCTGATGTGTTTACCGCCCTGTTGGTGGTCGCCATTACCTTCATTATGGCGCGCAATTTGCCCGGCCTTCTGGAAGTGATGGTGCTATCACGGCTGACGTTGAAGCAGGGCAGCGCCTACGCCATTAGCTCGCTACTCTCGTACACCATTGTGGGCACCGGGATCGTGATGGGGCTGGCGACGCTGGGCGTGTCTTGGGACAAGCTGCAGTGGCTGGTGGCGGCCTTGAGTGTGGGCTTGGGGTTTGGCCTGCAGGAGATTTTCGCTAACTTTATCTCGGGCTTGATTATCCTGTTTGAGCGTCCCATTCGGATTGGCGACACCATTACCCTGGGCAATTTGCACGGTACCGTCAGCCGTATTCGTATTCGCGCCACGACCGTCATTGATTTCGATCGTAAAGAGATCATTATTCCCAATAAAACCTTTGTCACCGACCAGCTGATTAACTGGTCATTGTCGGACAATATTACGCGGGTGATACTCACTTACGGCGTTGCCCACGGCTCGGATATGGCCAAAGTGCACCAGCTGTTACGCCAGGTGGCGGATGAAAACCCCCGCGTGCTAACCGACCCAGAACCCCAGGTTTTCTGCCTCAGTTATGGCCAGCACAGCCTTAATTTTGAGCTGCGGATCTTCGTCAACGACGTCATGGATCGTTTGTATGCCGCCGATGAGATTAACGGCCGAGTCGATGCGCTTTTCCGTGAAGCGGGCGTGCGCGTGGCGTTCGAGCAGATGGATGTGTGGTTACACCCAGATCAGGGCGAGGCGGTAAACGTGCAGTCGGCTAATTAATGTTTTTTAAGCCTCTCTTACCGCGTGAAGGAGAAATTCGCGGTTGCCGTCGCCGCCGGTAATCGGGCTCTCCTGCCAATGGCGCAGGGTCAGCCCGCAGTCGTCACAAACGCGGCGAATATTGGCTTCTACTTGGCTAAAACGTTTGACGTCGCGAACCACGCCGCGCTTATCCAGCGCGTCGGCATTCAGCTCAAACTGGGGTTTTACCAGCGAGATCAGGTGGCCGCCGGTGGGTAGCAAGGCGGCGATTTCGGGCAAAATCAACGTTTGGGAAATAAACGAAACGTCCATGATGGCGCTATTAATGGGCTGCGTGGAAAGCACCTTGTTAAGCGTGTCGTCACAGCTCATCGCACGCGCGTTTAAGCCTTCCAGGCAGGTGACGCGCGGGTCGCCGTGCAGTTCAGCGGCGAGTTGGCCGTGGCCAACTTCCACGCCTATCACATGCCGTGCGCCGTAACGCAGCGCACAGTCGGTGAAGCCGCCTGTCGATTGACCAATATCCAGCACAACGCAGTCGTCAAAGCGCATCGCGAGCGTTGTCAGCACGGCCTCAAGCTTTAAGCCAGCCCGGGATGCATAACGTTCTTCAGGGTCGTCTTCTACCGCAAAACGGGTATCGTCAGGCCATTTTGCGGACGCTTTGGTTAAGGGGGAGCCGCCATCGGCGAGGCGTATCCGCCCATGGCGGATCAGCCGCTGGGAGCGGGTACGCGAGTTGGCCAGCCCTTGGCTGACCAACAGCTGGTCAAGTCGCATCATCAGTATGTAGGTCGCTAAGCGGTTCGGTTACCCCAGGTCAGGCGGCGCACTAGGGCCTTGGTCTGCCTGAAGTTCGGCAGGCGGCAGGCGCGAGGCTCCCCAGCTACGGTGCAGGTAGTGTTTAACGTTTTCCAGCTCGTCGCTAGTAACAGACACCAGCTCACCGCGCTCGAGCGGGTCATAGTGATAGATATACAGCCGCGACGCAAAGCGTTCAAAAGTCAGCGAGGCTTCGCCAAACCGCTCGCCGTTGCCCGAAGTGCTGACTATCGCGCCATCGCCCCAATCCTGACCGCTATCGTTGTTGGGGTTATAGAAATACACCCGCATCACGTCAGTCGGATCGAGCGATACCCGCAGAATGGTAATCGCGTGCCAGCCGATAAAACGCGCGGCGCTGTCGGTGACCGCAATCCCCGCCGGTTGCGGATGAATCAGCGGCTGGTTGCCATTGTAGTAAGGGTGGTAGCAAGCGAAGAAGTGACGCACAAAATCGTCGACCTCAAAGAGCTGGCCAGTGGCAACATCAACATTGATACGAAAGCCGCGGCCCGACCACCAGCCGTGGAACTCGGGATTCACCCAGCGGTGAGGGTCGCCTTCGCGGCCAATGCAGCGTCGGCCCATTTCTGCATAGATACGGTCCAGGTGGGGCACAACGATCAGCGAAACGGGGTCGAGGTCCATGGGTAAAGCGGTGGCAACGCCGGAGAGGCTTGCCATTGATGAGATGGCCTGGCCTTCGAAATGCATAACGATTTCATCGTCACGCGCCGCCCAAGCGACCATTTGCAACAAATAGTCCGGGTCGTTATACGCCCACATAGACAACGCCCGGGCGGACTGGCAAGTCGGGTTATTGCCTTGGCCAACCCCCAGCGGCAGGCCCAGCATACACAGCACGCCTTCTATCAAACGGGCGCGTGCCGAGACGCTCTCGCCATAGGCCATGTTAAGTCGCGACTGCGCCCACTCGGAGAGCGGCAGATTAAGCTGTCGCCACATTGCCGGTGCGACCGGTGGCTGATAGAGAATGCCGCGTTCAAGCATCAGCGCCAAACCATAGACCGCTTGCGAAGTGGCAGGGTAAACGCCGCTACGAATCAGGGCGTGGACCAACTCTCGGTAGCAGAGCAGGCAGTCACGGCCGGTCGAAGAAAGCCCCAACGCTTCGGAGACCAGGTGATCACCCTCTTCAAGCAGATAGCGCAGCAACACTGCATGATAAGGCGATACCAAGCCGGTATCGTGCATGGCCCGCGCAAACCCTGTGGATTCAGCCTGCAGGGCGGCTTGGTCCATGCGCTCCAAGCGATCGCGATAAATGTCCACGCCGGGGTCTTCGCGGCAGGCCTGGGTGGGGCCGTAAAGCGAACTAACCAGCCGATCGGCGCCCTGGCCGCTGGCGCCAAGGTCAATCGCCGGATTGGCTTGGCACAGCGCGATCTGGGTGATCATCTGTTTAATCGCGTCTACCTGGATAGGACGCTGCTTTAAAATGCGCCAAATCTCATCGATCAGCTGATCAACAATGTGTTCGTAGCCAATCCGCTCAGCTAAGTGCTGAAAAAGCTGGCGGGGAATGGTGGCAAGTTGGCCCTGGGTTTCGCGCTCCGCCTCGCTGGGCGGCAAGAACAGCAGCCAGAGATTAATCGCCATCACCTGGGTGAGATAATGGTGAGCATGCTCCGCAGACACGAGCGAATGGGCATGTTCGCCTTTAGCGACAGACAGCAGTCTAAGCTCGCTTAATGCCTCGATGACGACCACGTTAGCATCCGCGCTTTTGAGCGCGAAGGGCGTCAGGGTGGGCACTAAATACTGGGGCGTTTCCCAGTCAGAGCCTAAAAATACGCCTGCCTGTTCATAGGCTTGCGTACGCTTTTCTAATGCTTCGCAACCGCCATCCTGCAACAGGACAAGCCGCGCAGTGTCTAGCACTTGCGGCAGTTCGGCGGCCTTTGAGAAATCGGGCGACTGCATCAGCAGGCGTACGGCCTCATCAAATTTGCTCAATAACTCGTTGAGCTTGTTATCTTCTTGAGAAGACGTGAGCTGATCTGTCTTCACGGTGACTCCTTATCCCTGCGTTAACGGGAATTATACATAGAAGTCGAGACCTTCTGAGCGTTCGAGTAGATCACGAATCGTATGTGTATCCTCGCCTTTGAAGTAGGCCATACCCCAATGGGTACCCAACGCGGTGCGTTTAGTGGCGGTTTCTTCTACGGGTGTGGTTAGCTCATGAGATTCAAAGTAGGGATGATTTTCAGTTTCTTCGGGAATTTCCAAACGGCCCACCACCTGGCAGGGTGGGCAAGCGCCAAAGCAACCCGCAAAGCCATTGGCATCGACCACTTCTTTCGGGAAAACGTGAGTAAGTTCCCTTTTAGTTGTGTTCAGATCGAATACTACCATAGAGCTTTGATAAGCGTTGAAGCCGTATACGCCAGCTAACAGGTCAAATGCCTTGAAGCTGGACGGTAAACAGAATGTGTTGACCAGTTTCTTCACCATACACCAAGGTGCGTACAGTCGGCCAACCGATGCACTGGGCGTCGCATTAACGCAGGTTTGCCTAGAGGCGCGCTGGCGCGGATATGGTAAGCTAGGCGGTTCAACTTCATGTACAAATGGCAAGAGGAAAAGGCCAAGATGGCGGCCAAACCGATCTACCGTGTAGTGGTTCACCAGCAGGGTGAAATTTGGGATTTATACGTCAGAGAAATATTTCAGAGCGAACTCTGGGGCTTTATTGAAGTCGAGGAGTTTGTCTTTGAAGATGCTTCACGGGTGGTCGTTGATCCTGCGACTGAAAAATTGCAGCGGACCTTTGATGGTGTTAAGCGTAGCTACTTACCGTTAAACGCCATTGTGCGCATTGACGAAGTTGAGCGTGAAGGGCCATTGAAAGCGGTCAAAACCGATGCCCGTGTAGCGGAATTTCCTCGTCCCTTTCCGTTGCCTCCGCGCGGAGAAGGGTAAGCGTTTGAGACAGGCGCGCACCGCTGAACCAAGCGATAAGCGCTGTTGGCTCCGTCCGCCTTGCAGCGTTTTTAATCAGGACATGATGTCATGCACGTAACTAGAATTCGTTTTCGATCTTACGCCGCCGCGGCTGGCGTTTTGCTCAGTGTGGCGAGTATGGATGCCCTTGCCCAGTCAGATAATCAGGCGTGGGTGACCGATGAGCTTAGCACCTATGTGCGCAGTGGCCCTACCGATGGCTACCGCATTATTGGCACCTTGAATGCGGGTGAGCAGGTGGAAGTGCTGGAAACCAGCGGCAACTACACCCGGGTACGCAATAGCGACGGCAATACGGTTTGGGTGTTGAGCGAAGAGCTTCAGCAAACCCCCAGCGCCGTTGAGCAACTGCCCGCGTTAGAAGCCCAGGTAGAAGAGCTAACCGCCGAGCTTGAAGGTATCAACGATGCCTGGGAGCAGCGTGTTGCCTCAATGACGGAAACGCTGGAGGTTCGCCAACGCCGCATTGAAGAGCTTGAAGCGAGAAATCAAGAGTTGGATAGCCAGGCAGAAGCGTCTCGCCAGCAGGTCAGAGGGCTTCAAGCGCGCCTTGAGACCCAGGAAGAAGACCTTTTGATGCGTTACTTCATGTATGGCGGCGGTGTCGCTGGCGCAGGTTTATTGGTGGGGTTAATTGTCCCGCACCTGCCACGTCGGCGTAAAAAGCGTGATCGCTGGTTCTAAAAACGCGTCTACCACTAGCTAAAGGCAGCCGAGTAATGAGTGATCAGTGGCGCAAGCGCTGGCAAGAGGGGCGTATTGGCTTTCACCTGCAGCAGGCACACCCGGCACTGCTGCGTCATTGGGAGTCGCTTGGCGTTGCCACGCACACCAAGGTGCTGGTGCCATTATGTGGCATGAGCCTTGATATGCGCTGGCTAGCGGATAAGGGGCACCCAGTGCTGGGGATTGAATTTGCCCCCGAGGCGATAGAACAGTTTTTAGACCAGCGCCGCTTCCCCGTGTCACGTTACCGTCAGGCGGGTTTCAATATTTCCCGTCAGGGCAGTGTGGAGTTGTGGTGCGGGGATTTTTTTCATTTGCATATTCAGCAGGCCGCTGAAATTGGCGCTTTTTATGATCGCGCTTCGCTGATAGCGCTGCCACCGGCGACCCGGCAGCGCTACGCGTTTCACCTTGCGCAGTTGGTGCCGCCCGGTGCTAAAGGCTTACTGATTAGTTTAGCCCATGGAGATGATGCCTCAGGCCCGCCTTACAGTGTGCCCGCCAGTGAAATTGAAAGCCTGTTCACACCTAATTTCACGCTCACCTTTTTAGAGCAGGGCAGCCCGGATGAGCGTGGCCGAACGGAGAGCGTGTGGGCACTCGAACGGCGCGGGCCGCGCTTTTAAGCCAAGAGGCCTAACGTGCTAATAGCCGACCCAGTTCCGGGTCGCTAAAGGCGCGGTTTAAACCATCGCTAAGTAGGTCACTGAGCATACGTGTGTTGCTATCAGCGTCGGGCTTTAAGGCATAACCCTGGGTACGCCGCGAGGTATAGGTGCCGGTATAGGTGGTGCCCTGATTACGGGCGGTAGCGCGGAAAACACCTTCAAGACGCGCTTCAGCTACCAGCGGCTGACCGCTATCGCCACGGGCGTAGTTCAGGTTGGCAAGTTCCAGCGTTAAGCTCGGGCGACCCTCGGCCTGTTCACTCGTGGGGTTAAAGCCCATGTCCCGCACGGCGCGCTCAGCTTCTTGCTGTAAGCGTGGAATCAGCTCGTGGCTGCTCACGGTAATATGCGCCGTCGACATGCCGCCGCCAGCACGGTTGCCGATAATGTCGCTCTCGCGGCCATCCTGGGCAATCACCGTGACCTGCTGGCCTGAACCGACCTGCGGTACCGCTGCGCTGCGCTGGGGGCTAAGCTGCAAATATTGCGGGCTGGCACAGCCGACAAGCCAAGCGCTGGCTAGCAGTACGCCTGAAATCCGTAAAAAATGACGCCGAAGCATGGTCTTCCTCCGCGATGGCTAAAACGCCAGTATAACGCGGGTAGCGGCTCAGGTGACACGGGTTTGTTGAACCTGGCTTCAATCTCATCCGTGGCAACTGGCTAAAACGTACTATGCTATTTTTTGCTTTTGAGACTCAGGAGCAACGATTAACCAGACTGAAAGCAAAACGATAAGGGACCCCAGCAAAAAGCCCCTGGAAATCGTTTCGTCGAGGACTAAGTAGCCCCATAGCACAGCAAAGGGCGGCACCAGAAATGTAACGGTGAGTGACCGTAATGGTCCAATATCCGCGATCAATCTAAAATAAAGGATATAAGCCAGTGAGGTGCATATAAAACCGACTGCCAGTAAGCTGAGCCAAATATCACCTTGGAGCCAGTCGACTTTTGGGCCAGTTGCAATCGTCCACACTAAAAAAGGGGCTAGAAATAGGGTCGCGCCTAATTGACTGCCAAACGCCACCAGCGTTGCATCCAGGCCGCCCTGTTGGGTTATCCATTTTCGGGTAAGAAATCCCGCAAAGCCGTAACCAATAGTGGCTATGATACAGGCAGCAACGCCAATATAGGTGTTACCAGCAATATTTGAATCACCCACAGAGGTAATGATCGTAATACCGACAATACCCAGCGCTATACCGACCAATTTTCTTATAGATAAACTCTCGCTAAAGACGAAAAAGCCAATCATGGCACCCATTAAGGGGGTTGTGGCGTTTAAAATCGCCGAGTAGCCAGCCGGTAGTAATGTAGCTGCTATGCTGTACATGAGAAAAGGGATACCTGAGTTGACGGCACCCAATATCAAGATTTTGCTTAGCTTTCCCCGAAACGCCAGGCTTTTGCGTATAAAAAATATAATGACAGCTAAACCAATAAATCCGAAAAAGACCCTAAAAAAAGCTGTGTTGATTGCCCCTATCGCCGGTGAGGCTATTCGCATAAATAGAAAACTTGCTCCCCAAATAGCGGCTAGCGACAGTAGTCGTACATAGTCTATTGCTCTCATTTTATGTCCCTTTTCAAGGTTTTCTCTTAGCCAGTAACCGCCAAGTGATGGTTGATTTTTTTGCGCCATGGCAATGCAGTATTGGCTTTTGATAGCGATGGAAAAACCCGTTTCTTGCTCTCTTTGGTTATTTTTAAACTGGATAAGTAGCAGCTTTTAGCCATGGTTGAGTGGATCAGCTTGGCCTTACTTGCTATTGCTAATGCTGTGAACCAACCTGATTAAGCCGCGGCTGTCGGTGTCTGGTTGGTTATATGCTACGGGGTGACTAGTGCACGCCTTTTGGGTGCCGTGTTATGTTCGTGGCTCTCACAGACTCGTTTACGATATGTGGAATCTCTCGGGTGGTTGGTAGCGCGGCGTAAGCGTCAGCGCACCCGCGGGAGCAGCGCGAAGCGGTGCCGGGGTTGGCGTGGTACCACTGGGCGTCGTGCCGCCGCCTCTCGCGGATGCCTCAAACGCTCGCTGAACTCGCGTTCTCGTTACCACACGCTACGAGTACATGCACCGAGTTTAATCGGTGGGTTTTGGTAGCGCGGTGTAAGCGTCAGCGCACCCGCGGGAGCAGCGCGAAGCGGTGCCGGGGTTGGTGTGGTGCCACTGGGCGTCGTGCCGCCGCCTCCCGCGGGTGCCTCAAACGCTCGCTGAACTCGCGTTCTCGTTACCACGCGCTACGGTTGCCACGAAGCTGCATCGGTGGGTTTGTAGGCGTGGTAACCCTACGGCGCACCCGCGACGGCGGCCCGGTGCGAAAGCAGCGCAGCGGTGCTGGGGTTGGTGTGGTGCCATGGGGCGGCTGGCGCCGCCTCCCGCGGGTGCCTCGTTACGTTCGTTCCTCTCACATACTCGTTACCACGCGCTACGGCGCGTGCATGGAATTGTAGTTAGGGTTTATTTAATCGGCGTGAGCCCCTGTGCTCCCTTGACGAAGGCGGCGCGTGAACGCGTCGTTTAGCGGTTCGAGGGGCCATGGCAAGCGGCTTCGCGCATGGGAGATGTTAAAGAGGCATTTCTATGGATCTGTTTGAAAACGACGATATGAAGTCGATTAATCTGCTGCCACGGGATGGGGAGGTCTACTACTACGGCAATATCCTGGATGCTGCTACAGCTGCTATGTACTTAGATAAGTGCATCCGTGAACTGAGCTGGGAGCATGACCGTGCGTTTATTTATGGGAAAGAGATTGTCACCAAGCGAAAGATGGCGTGGTATGCGGATGAGCCGGTTGCCTACAGGTACTCGGGGTATACCAAGGTGGCGCTCGTCTGGCCGGATTTTTTAGGTGAGCTTAAGCAGGCAGTAGAAAGCAGCTGTGGAGAAAGCTTTAATTCGTGCCTGTGTAATGTTTATAGCGCGGGTGACGAAGGCATGGGTTGGCACAGCGATGCCGAGAAAGAGCTGGTGGAAAATGGATCGATCGGGGCGTTGACCTTAGGCGGGGAGAGGCGGTTTTCATTTAAGCATAAACAATCAGGCGAGAGTGTGTCGCTTACTTTAGAGCACGGTAGCCTGTTGATTATGAAAGGCACCACGCAGAAAAACTGGCTGCATAGCCTGCCTAAAACCAAGAAAGATGTTGAGCCAAGGGTGAGTCTCACCTTTAGGCAAATGAGTTTTTGAGCTAACCCGATTAAAGCCCCAGCAGCGTTAGCTGCTGGGCTTTAAGTGCTGAGGTTTTAACTATCTTGCCCCTAAGCGACGCGGCTTTGTTCTGCCGTTTTCGACTCGGTTTCAGGGAAGCGCCGCCAGTGGCGGGGGTGGGCATATAAACGCTGACCGCGGCGTAGTGCCATGTGCTCAAAGTCAGTGTGGCGTACGGTCGCCAGCCAGGGCTGGGCGAGCCAATCCGCCTCCAGTTCCACGCGGACTTCCGCACCTACCGGCGAGATCGCCGTGATTGTTACCGGCAGGTGGCTCTCTGACGTCGGTTGTTCAGTAAGACGCACTTCGTGAGGACGAAGCAGTAACTCTTGATGCCCATCGGGCAGGTCAACGTGCCAGTAGGCGTCGCCGCAGGTGAGGACACCGTTCGTTACTTTGCCTTCCAGATGGTTCACGTCGCCTAAAAATTCAAACACAAAGCGATTTTTGGGTTCACGGTAGAGCTCATCGGGGGTGTCAATCTGCTCAATCCGGCCGTCGCTCATTACCACCACGCGGTCAGATAGCTCCAGCGCTTCTTCCTGGTCGTGGGTGACAAAGACGCTGGTGAAATTGAACTCGTCATGCAGGTGGCGCAGCCAGCGGCGTAACTCTTGACGCACCTTGGCGTCCAGCGCGCCAAAGGGCTCATCCAGCAGTAGCACCTCCGGCTCGACGGCCAAAGCGCGGGCCAGCGACACCCGCTGCTGCTGGCCGCCTGAAAGTTGGGCCGGGTAGCGATTAGCCAGGTGCTCCAGCTTGACCATTTCGAGCAGCCTATGCACCCGAGCGCGAATCTCACCGCTACTGGGGCGGCGTTTGCGCGAGAGTACGGTCAGCCCAAAGGCCACGTTATCGTACACGCTCATGTGGTGGAACAGCGCATAGTGCTGGAACACAAAGCCAATGCGCCGGTCGCGCACATGCACGTTAGTGACATCGCGGTCGCCAAACAAAATCTTGCCAGATTGAGTGGCGAGATCGGGATTTTCCAAGCCGGCAATAATGCGCAGCAATGTGGTTTTACCGGAGCCTGACGGGCCGAGAAGACCTACTAATTCACCTTGGTGAATATCCAGGTTGATCGGCTCCAGCGCTTGCGTATTGCCAAAGTGTTTAGCAATGTTTTGTAAGCGAATGCTCATGCAAATGCCTCCTGGTGCGCTGCGCGCCATTCCAGCCCCGCCTTAGCTGCAAGCGTGAGTAGGGCAATCAATGCGAGTAAGGCCGCGCAGGCGAAAGCCCCCACGGCATTATAGTCCTGATAAAGCTGCTCAAGATGCAGGGGTAGCGTGTTGGTTTTACCCCGAATGGCCCCTGAAACGACTGAAACAGCACCAAATTCACCCACCGCCCGGGCATTGGTGAGGATGACACCGTAAAGCAGTGCCCAGCGAATATTGGGCAGCGTAACGCGGCGGAACATGGTCCAGCCGGAGGCGCCGAGTGTCACGGCCGCTTCCTCTTCCCGGGAGCCCTGGGCCTGCATCAACGGGATTAATTCGCGAGCCACAAAGGGGCAGGTGACAAAAATGGTCACCATTAAAATGCCCGGCCAGGAGAACATTAGCTGGATGTCGTAACTGTCCAACCAGCTGCCGATCCAGCCATTGCGGCCGTACAGCAGCAGATAAATAAGCCCCGCCACCACAGGCGATACGGCGAAGGGAATATCGATCAGCGTTTGCAGAATGCGCCTACCTGGAAAACTGAAGCGAGTGACCAGCCACGCCAGCGCAACACCGAAAACCAGGCAAACTGGAATGGTTAACAGGGCGATCATCAGCGTTAACCCAATCGCATGCAGCGTAAAGGTGTTGCTGACATTCTCCCAGAACACCAACATGCCCTGGGAAAACGCCTGGGCAAAAATGGCCACCAGCGGTAGCAACAGGAACAGCGCTGACAGCACCAGGGCGGCGCCTATCAGTAGGCGCCTAATAAGCGGTGCATCACCAATTCGACGCATTACCCCTTACCTCCGTGTAGGCGACGAATGAAACGTCCCTGCCAAATGTTGATAACCAGCAACAGTGTCAGTGAGACAAACAGCACCACCGACGCAATCGCCGACGCCCCGACGTAGTCATACTCTTGCAGCTTGACGAAAATCATCAGTGCGGTGATCTCCGTTTCGTAAGGCATATTGCCAGCGATAAAGATAATCGCGCCGAACTCGCCTAATGAGCGCACAAACGCAAGCCCGGTACCGGTCACCAGGGCAGGCCAAATGTGGGGCAGGATGACGCGGCGAAAGCCCACACCATCGGTTGCGCCCAGCGTCATCGCAGCTTCGTCGACCTCGGCGGGTAAGTCTTCTAATACCGGCTGCACCGTACGCACGACAAAAGGGATGCTGGTAAACGCCATGGCCAGGGCAATACCCACCCAGGTATAGGCGACTTGAAACCCTAATGGCTCCAGCAAACGGCCCATCCAGCCACTGCTGGCGTACATGGTTGCCAGGGTAATACCCGCCACGGCGGTGGGCAGCGCAAAGGGCAGATCCATTAGCGCGTCCAGCAGCCGCCTGCCGGGGAACTCGTAGCGCACCAAAACCCAGGCCAGCAGCAGGCCAAACACGGCGTTAACTAGCGCCGCCACGGCCGCGGCCCCAATGGTAACCATATAGCTTGCCACCACGCGGCCTTCAGTGATGATCGCCCAGTATTCGGCGAAGCTAAGCCCCGCTAACTGCCCGAACAGGCCGGTTAGCGGCAACAGCAGCACCAGCGAAATAAACAGCACGCTGATACCCATGGATAGGCCAAAACCCGGCAGCACGTGAGTGCTGCCGGAGCGCCGGAATGCGAGTTGACTCATAGTTCAGTCTGGCTCATGGGGGTTAACGACGCTGTAACTGATCGAGAAGCGCACCACCCTCAAAGTGGGTCTCCATGGCCTCATCCCAGCTACCAAATACGTCATCTACTTCGAGCAATTCGGTTTCCGGGTACTGGTCGGCGAACTCTTCGACCACGGCCTCGTTGTGCACGCGGTAGTTAAAGCCCGCGAGCAGGCGCTGGATTTCTTCGGTGTAGAGATACTCAAGGTAGCTCTGGGCCAAATCGCTGTTGCCGTTGCGCTCAGCGTATTCCTCGACCACCGCAACGGGGAACTCGGCCAGGATACTCACCGGCGGTACAATCACTTCGTAATCATCGCTGCCGTATTCGCTACGGATATTGTTCACTTCCGACTCAAAGCTAATCAGCACATCGCCAATTCCGCGCTCGATAAAGCTGGTGGTCGCCCCGCGGCCGCCAGTATCAAACACCTCCACATTGGCTAAGAAGGTGCGCATGAAGTCTTTAATCTGTTCTTCATCGCCGTCGAATTCGTTATCGGCGAAGCCCCAGGCGGCTAGATAAGTGTAGCGACCGTTACCCGACGTTTTCGGGTTGGGGAAAACCAGTTCGACATCTTCTTCAACCAAGTCGTCCCAGCTTTCGATACCTTTGGGGTTGTCCTTACGGACTAGGAAGGCAGTAGTGGAATAGTAGGGCGACGCGTTGTTGTCGAACGCATCCTGCCAGTCTTCCGCCACTAGCCCCGCATCTGCGAGTACTTGCACATCGGTCACCTGGTTAAAGGTCACCACATCGGCGCGCAAGCCCTGCAGGAGGGCACGTGCCTGGGCAGAGGAGCCGCCGTGAGATTGGCTAATCTCAATCTCTTCACCGTGCTCTTCTTGCCACCAGGCTTGGAACTCGGGGTTAATCGCGGCAAACAGTTCGCGAGCGATATCGTAAGATGAGTTGAGCAGTTCTCGCTCTTGTGCAGCTGCAGTGCCGCTAACACCGACGCCTAGGGCAATCGCCAGTAGGCTGCGGCGAAACATAACAGGTAAGGCCATGAGTAAACTCCTTAGAATAATAAGTGCACCATGTGGCAATACCGCCAAGGTTAGATCGAACAATGTGGAATTACAATCATGTTTGATATTCTTTTTTAGAATATGAGTGTGACCTGTTCAGCAACGCCGGGTAGTTTGTTGGCGCTAAGGCTCTGGTAAGATAGGCCAAGTTATTGCAAGCCCCCGCTGTTGCTTAGCGGTAATGTGGTTGAGAGCGGGGCGTTTGTATCCGTTGACTGGTTTAATACGTAGGAATGCAATATGACCGCTGCGCAGGATTGTTTGATCGCCCCGTCGATTTTATCGGCTGATTTTGCTCGGCTGGGCGAAGAAGTGGACAACGTGTTGGCTGCGGGTGCCGATATTGTCCACTTCGATGTGATGGACAATCATTATGTGCCCAACCTCACCATGGGCCCGATGGTGTGCAAAGCGTTGCGCAAGCACGGTGTGACGGCGCCGATTGACGTGCATTTAATGGTCAAGCCGGTCGACCGCATGATCAGCGACTTTATTGAGGCGGGCGCCAGCTATATCACCTTTCACCCCGAGGCCTCTGAGCACGTTGACCGTTCGCTGCAGCTCATTCGTGATGGCGGCTGTAAAGCAGGCTTGGTATTTAACCCCGCTACGCCGCTTTCCTACCTCGATTATGTCATGGATAAAGTCGATATGGTGTTACTGATGAGCGTCAACCCCGGCTTTGGCGGCCAGTCGTTTATTCCCGGCACGCTCAACAAGCTGCGCGAAGCGCGAGCGCGCATTGATGCCTCAGACTTCGCTATTCGGTTAGAAATCGACGGCGGCGTCAAAGTGGATAACATCGCTGAGATTGCCGCCGCGGGTGCCGATACCTTTGTTGCCGGGTCTGCCATTTTTAGCGCCCACCAGGCCAGCGACCCCCATGGCTATGACACCGTTATCAAACAAATGCGGGCGGCGCTGGCGAAGTAACCGGCACGCCCTGTTGAGTGAAGCTTCACACGCGGTTTGAAGTGCCGGTTTAGCTTATCCATGAGCCATGCGAGTGCCGTCTTTGGCGCTCCATGAATAGACAGCTGGTGCATACGGTAGAGCGACGCATACGTTTTCACGCTAGTAAGTCCTCTAAAAACAGTCGTTAGAAGCGCTAACACAAGGCAGGCATAAAAAGGCTAACGCGACACACGCAGAGGACATTGAAGGTGAATACAAAACCTTATTCAGTACTCCATTCAGCACTTCATTCAGTACTCCAAGATAAACAGCTGATTGCGTTTGACTTGGATGGCACGCTGATCGATTCCGTGCCGGACTTGGCGGTGGCCGTGCAAAAGGCGCTGGAAGCGCTGGGGTTGCCCACGCCGAAAGAAGCTGAGGTGCGTGATTGGGTTGGCAATGGCGCACCGGTACTCGTCGAAAGAGCCCTCACCTGGGCGCTAAAAACGCAGCCAGAAGCAGAGCTCCAAAAGCGCGCCTACGATGCGTTTATAGCGCACTACAGCGCAGCACCGAACACCCTGACAACGCTCTATCCGGGAGTCAAGCAAGCGCTTCAGACGCTGCATCAGCAGGGCATGATCTTAGTGTTGATCACCAATAAACCTGAGCGCTTTATTAAGCCGTTGTTAGCTCACTTCGAGCTGCTGGCCTATTTTACCCTTTGGGTCGGCGGCGATTCGCTGGCGGAGAAAAAGCCGCATCCTTTGCCACTGCTTCACGCCGCCCAAACCTGCCAGGTTCCACCCGCTGCGTGTGTGATGGTGGGTGATTCCCGCCACGATATTGCCGCCGGTAAAGCGGCGGGCTTTGCGACAGTGGCACTGCCCTATGGCTACAATCATGGCGAGCCGATTGAAAACAGTCAGCCGGACCTGCTGCTGGCTTCGTTATCGGCACTATTGGGTAGCGCCGCCTAAGGCGGCATGCATCACCTCAGCGTTGTGGCGCAGCATGGCGGCGTAATTGGCCGCCGGGCCCTCTGTGCCACTCAGTGAATCGACATAAAGAGGGCCTGCCAGGGAGATTGACGCCTCCCGCGCCAAGGCATCCATATGAATGTCGGGGGTGGTGCTTTCATAAAACAGCGCTAGCGGGCGCTCTTCGGCCAGGTATTCGCTCATATTCGCCATGGCCTGGGCGCTGCCTTGGGTCTCATGGTTGACGCCCCAAATACTCAGGGTCTCAAAGGCGAAGGCGCGGGCAAAATAGCCAAAGCCGGCTTCACTGGTTAGCAGGGAGCGGTTGGTTTGGGGGATGCCGTCTAGCCGCTCTTTTATCGCCTGGTTGAGTACTGTCAGCGCTTCGCGGGCCTGCTCAGCGCGGGCATAAAAGGCATCGGCCTGGTCGGGTAGGTGTTCAGCCAAGGTCTCAGCAATTACATCGATATAAGCGGCAGCCCCCAGTGGGTCCATCCACATATGCGGGTCAGGCCCTCCTTCATACTCGCCGTTGGGTATTGTCAGCACTGGGTAGTCGGCTTTTTCAGCCACTGCCACCAGGGTAAGCTGGTCGTCTGACATCGCTTCAATGTGGCGTATCCACGGTTCTAAGCCCAAGCCGTTGTAAAACACAATACGGGTCTCTTCCAGGGCGAGCACGTCGGGTGGCGTTAACTCCCAGCGGTGCACATCCTCTCCCCGGGGCACAATCGCGTTGACGTTTACCGTGTCACCCGCCACCCGTTTGACGAACTCTTCCATGACTGAGAAAGACGTCATGACGCGTAGCGTCGGGTTGGCATAGGCTGGCGCAGCGCTCATCATTACGGCGCTCATCAATACGAAAAAGAACAGCGTACCCATCCACCAGGTAACCCGCTTAAACATCCCACTCTCCTAACTGTCTTGATAGCTGTTTTAAAGCTGTTGAGTTTAAAACAGCTAGCGAAAAAAGACGGCAGACAATAAAGACGGCAGTAGCCCGTTGCCAGTTCCCATTTCCCGGCTCCCATGCAGCGTCGGCGACAGTGATATGACCCTGGTGAAGATTTCCTTCATCGGCAATCGCCACTATGCTGAACAGTATTACACCCTTAAGCATAGCGTGCCCTATGACTGACCCACCGGTTTCTTTTTTTAGTTTCGCCGCAGCAATTTCCAAGCGTTTACTTAAGGCATTGGCTGGTCGGCTCACCCAGCGCGACACTTAACCCCTGCAAGGCAGTGCTCGGTTGCGGTATCATCGCTGTATTAGCGGTTTCGTCTGTGGTCGACATGATGCAATGGAGTAGGTGAGGCAATGGCGCAAGCTCAGTTGGTGCAAAAACTTAGTCGTTGCAGGAGCGGTCAGTGCACAAGGTTTTGATGATCGATAATTACGACAGCTTCACGTTCAATATCGTCCAGTACCTGGGTGAGCTGGGCGCTGAAGTGGTCACTTACCTCAACGACGCCATCACCATTGAGCAAATTGAAGCGCTGGCGCCAACGCACCTGATTGTGTCGCCAGGGCCCTGCACGCCCAACGAGGCCGGCATCTCCATGGCTGCCATCGAACACTTTGCCGGCAAGCTGCCAATTTTAGGCGTTTGCCTGGGCCATCAGGCCATTGGCCAAGTCTACGGTGGCAACGTCGTGCGTGCCCCAGTCGTCATGCACGGTAAAACGTCGGCGGTGTTGCACGCGAACCTAGGGGTCTTCGAGGGGCTAAATAGCCCCGTGGAAGTCACCCGTTATCACTCGCTGGTGGTCGATAAAGCCAGCCTGCCCGACTGTTTAGAAGTCACTGCCTGGACAGGCGATGACGACGTAACGCCCGGATTGGTGATGGGCTTACGCCACCGCGAATTGAACATCGAAGGGGTGCAGTTTCACCCCGAGTCGATTCTTACCCGCCAAGGCCATGCGCTGTTGGCCAACTTTTTAAAACGCGGCTAATGGCCGGTTTCACACGCTTTTAGGGGCCCTTCTGCTCATGCAAATGCGAGACGCGATTAATGCGGTGATGCGCCGCGAAGACCTCTCTTTCGATGCCATGCACGCCTTGATGCGACAGATCATGACCGGCGATGCCAGTGACGCGCAAATTGGTGGCCTGCTGGTCGGTTTGGCCATGAAGGGTGAAAGCGCCGTTGAAATTAGTGCCGCCGCTGAGGTGATGCGCGAGCTGATGAAGCGCGTTGAACTGGATGCCGAAAACGTGGTGGATATCGTCGGCACCGGCGGCGATGGCGCTAATTTGTTTAATGTTTCCACTGCCGCCAGCTTTGTCGCCGCGGCCGCAGGTGCCCACGTGGCTAAACACGGCAACCGTAGTGTGTCGTCGTCGTCAGGCAGTGCGGATTTATTTGATGTGGCGGGTATTTACCTGGACCTTAAACCGGAAGAAGTGGCGCGCTGTATCGAACAGGTGGGCGTAGGCTTTATGTTTGCCCCCAATCATCACCCGGCCATGCGCCACGCGATTGGCCCGCGGCGTGAAATGGGCGTGCGCACGCTGTTTAATATTTTGGGGCCGTTAACCAACCCTGCGGGCGCGCCCAATCAAGTGCTGGGCGTTTACGCGCCGGAGCTGGTGCCGCTGATGGCGGACGTGCTGCAAACTCTGGGTAGCCGCCACGTGATGGTGGTGCACTCGGAGGACGGGCTGGACGAGATTTCCCTGGCGATGCCGACCTTGGTGGCTGAGCTTAAGGATGGCGAAATTACCCAGTATACGATTACCCCGGAACAGCTGGGTATTGAGCGCCAGAGCTTGGCAACGCTAAAAGCCGCCAGCGCGGAAGACAGCCTGCGCTTGGTGAAAGCCGCGTTGGCCGGGGAGGGCGCTGCCGCCGATATTGTAGCGCTAAACGCAGGCGCCGCCATTTACTGTTCGGGGGTGGCCGATACGTTGAAAGAGGGCGTGATGGTGGCCCAGGATGCCCAGGCTTCCAAGCTGCCGCTAGAGAAGCTCAAAGAGCTTTCGCATTTCACCAGCGTTTTTAAGCAGTAATTTTTTACGCAGACAGTTTGTAAACAGATCGCTTTTAAATCGACAGTTTTTAAATTGACAGCTTTTAAAATTATAGCTTTAAACAATAAGAGATCATCATGACGCAACAAGCAACCCCGACGATTTTAACGCGCATTCTGGCCCGCAAAGAGCAGGAAGTGGCTGAACGCCGCCAGGCCGTTTCAGAAGCCGATCTGCTCGCCCTGGGCGATAAGCAGAGCGCTCCGCGTGGTTTTATCGAAGCCCTGAACACCTGCATTGCCACCGGTGATCCGGCGATTATCGCCGAGATCAAAAAGGCCTCGCCGTCAAAAGGCGTGATTCGCGAAGACTTTCATCCGGCGGATATTGCTCAAAGCTATGCGCAAGGCGGTGCGGCTTGCCTGTCGGTGCTCACCGACGCTGATTTTTTTCAGGGCCATGAAGACTATTTGATAGCGGCCCGGGATGTCTGCACGCTGCCGGTGATTCGCAAGGACTTTATCACCCATGGCTACCAAGTGTGTGAAGCCCGGGCGATTGGCGCGGACTGCATTCTGCTCATTGTGGCTGCCCTGGATGACGCGCAGCTACGTGACCTGAATCAGCAAGCCAAACAGCTGGGGATGGATGTGTTGGTGGAAGTTCACGACGCCAATGAATTGGAACGCGCTCTGGCGCTGGATCTCAAACTGGTGGGCATCAATAACCGCGATTTGCATACCTTTGAAACCAGCTTGAACACCACGCTTGAGCTACTACCGCGTCTCCCTGACAGCGTAACGGTGATTACCGAGTCGGGCATCCATACCCGCGATGACGTTGAGCTAATGCGCGACCATAACGTCAACGGCTTCTTGGTGGGCGAGGTCTTTATGCGCGAAAGCGACCCAGGCCTAGCGCTTAAGCAGCTGTTTTTCTAACCTGCCCACTCTTAGTTGTTTGCCACTCTTTTGCCTTTCCAACTCAGCACGGCAACCGTTAGAGCGGGCAGGAAGGTAACGGTAACAATCGCCGTGCCAAGCAGCCCGAACAGCACAATGGCACCGACGCCGCGGTAAAGCTCGGTGCCTTCCCCCGGCAAAAACACCAGCGGTGAAAGGCCGCACAGGGTGGTAAGCGTGGTCATGGCGATAGGCCGTAAACGGCTCTCCACTGCCCGTTGAACGGCCTCGCGAACGCCCATGCTCGCCGTGCGTAAATTCTCCCTCGCCTGATGAACCACCAGTATCGGGTTATTGACTACCGTTCCCATCAAAATCAAAAAGCCCAGCATGGTGATCATATCAAACGGCTGGCTGATGGCATTTAAACCAATTTTCGGCAGCAGAGCGCCCACGGTATTCATCAGCCATAGCCCGACAATCCCGCCAGCGGCACCTAACGGAATAGTGGCAAGAATCAGCAGCGGGTAGCCCCAGTGGGCAAAAATCGCCACCAGCAGCAGATACACAATCGCCAGCGCAATCAATGCATTGCCGGTTAGCGCCTGGCGAGTGGCATCCAGTTGGTCGCCCGCCCCGCTCAACGTGACATTGATGTTAGCGGGGAGTTCGCCCTCATCGCTCAAGGCATCGATTACCTCGCGCTGCATGCGTTCAATGCCTGCTTCCAGCGCCACGCTGCGCGGCGGAATGACGTCCAGGGTAACGCTGCGACGACCGTCCACCCGCCGTAGCGTGGCCGTTCCCACCGTCTCGCGAATCTCAGCCAGGGTATTGAGTGGCACGTTAATCCCTGACGGTGTGTGGATGGGCAGGGTGGCGAGGGCATCCAGGTCAATATCGCCCGCATTGGGCCCGTAGCCGTAAAGATCGATTTTTTCATCGTCGAGATAAAAATCATCCAGATAAGCCCCGTTGGTCAGTACCGCCACGGCGATGCCCAGGGCATCGGTGTCCAAGCCGACTTCGGCGGCGCGCTCCCAGTTCGGGTAGACCTCAATCAGCGGCTGGCCCAGATCCAATGCCGAGGGCTGCGACTGAATGCGGGGGTTATCGAAGACCGTTTGGGCGCGCTGATAAATCGTATTGGCGGTAGTGTAAAGCTCGTCTAAATCGTTGCCGGCAATATCCAGGGTGATGCTGCGCGTGCCGCCGTCATTGCTGGAAATAATCGAGCCGCGGGCGGCGAAGGCGCGCATGTCCGGGTAGGCTCTATAGCGCTCGGTGAGCGCGTCCATCAGCGCCTCAATATGATTGGGGTCGATGGTTTCGGCAATGATGCGCACACTTTGCGCCTCGGCCTGAATGCCCATGGTGAGAATCGGCGGCACGTCGGTATCGCCGCGCTCAAACCGCTCAGGGTTTGCGCCCACATGGGGTTCAAGCTCCCGCTGCAGGGTTTTCGCAATCGCGTCCATGGTGGCCAGATTGTAGCTCGCCGGGGCGTTCATGCTGGCAAAGGTCTTGGCCTCTTCGCCTTCCGGCAGGTACTCCGCCGGGGGTGTCAGGCCAACAAATATCGCGATCCCTCCCGCGATCCCCAGCACAATGGCAATCAATCGCCGCGTAGCGGTGCGAATGATGCCTTCAACGATCCACAGGCAGCTGCGTATCCAGCGCGATGATGACGTTGAGGCGCCCTCCTTGCCGCGAAAATCGATATGCGCACCCAAGGTGGGAATAACGGTAATCGCGACCACCATTGAGACAATAATCGACGTCGAGATAGCCACGGCGATATCGGAGTAGAGCTGCCCGGCCTCTTGCTGAATAAAAAAGATCGGTACAAAAACCAAAACAGTGGTCATCGTTGAGGCGAGCACGGCGGGCCACACCTGTTTGACCCCCTCTAATGCGGCTTCAAAACGCGCTAAGCCGCGGCGGCGCTGGGTCTCAACGCTCTCCAGTACCACGATGGTGTTATCAATGGTCATGCCAATGGCGAACGCGACACCCGCCAGGGAAATAACGTTGAGCGTGCGCCCTGCCAGCAGCAGGCCTAAAAAGGCGGCGATGGTACAGATAGGGATGCCGATGACCCCGGCTAACGTCGCGCGGGCCGAGCGCAAGAAGGCGTACATCACCAGGGTGGCAAACAGCGCACCCAGGCCCAGGTTGAACCACACATTGGCAATTGACGACTCCACGTAGCGGACGTCGTCGCTGGAGAGCGTCATGCGCATGCCCTGCTGAGCCAGCAGGCCTTCATTCAGCGCCGCGACCTCGTCGAGCATGGCGCGCTTGATATCAATCACATTGGCGCCCGGCTCCCGGCGTACCTGCACGCTCAGTACGGGGTCTCCCGCTGAGTTGTACGCTCGGGAGCTAAGTTCGGCATAGGACTGGCGCGCCTCGGCGACATCGCTTAGCCGGGTAATCGCGTCGCCGTCACGGCGTAAAATCATCGATTCAAGGCTCTGAATGTCCTCAAAACGGCCCACGGTGCGCAGCAGGTAGCGTCGCTTGCCGCTCTCCAGGTGGCCGCCGGAAACATCCTGATTGCGCGCCCTTAGCGCCGCTTGAATATCGCTGATGCTTAGCTCGCGGGCGGCCAGCGCCTCGGGGTCGATCAGCAGCTGCATCTGGCGTTCGGCGCCCCCGGAAACCGTGACTTCCGAGACCCCGGCGACCCCCTCCAGGCGCGGGCGTACGTTGTCTTCCAGATAGTCGCGCATGGCGGGCATATCGAGCTGGCGCGGATTGCCTTCCCGGGGCCCAACGTTAAAGTACATAAAGGCGTTGGCGGAAAAGGAGTTGGCGACGATGCGCGGCTGGTCGACATTGTTGGGGTAGGAAGGCACCTGGCTAAGCGCGTTGTTAACCCGGATCAAGGTTTCGGTGAGATCCACGCCAAACGGAAACTCCAGCTCGATTTCGGCGCTGCCGCTGCTGGCGGTGGACTCCATGCGCTGCAGGTTGGGCACGTTGCGCAGGAACTCCTCCTGCTCGATCAATATATCCTTTTCAATATCCTGGGGGGTGGCCCCCGGCCACTGGGTTTCGATACCCACGACCCGGGTTTCCAGGTCGGGGATCATCTGCACGGGAATGCGCCAAATGGCGGCAATGCCGAGAATCAGCAGGATTAGTGTAATCACGCTAACCAAGATGCCGTGACGAATAATGGCGGCAAACATACGCGGCTATCGCTCCTTTAGTCGTCGATGAGGGACACATTCTGCCCCTCTTCAAGACGTTCGTTGCCGACGACGATCACGCGGTCTCCCGCGGATAGGCCCTCATTGACGGCGACCTCTCCCTGGTAACTGCTGCCGATTTCAACCCGCTGCTCAAACGCTTGCCAAGTGTCATCGCGTTGGCGGGCCAGCCAAACGCTGACGCTACCATCCGGACGGCGAACCAGCGCATCGCGAGGCACGCTGGGGCCGCTTTCGCCGATGAGCTGTAAACGGCCTTCCACGGCCATGCCGGGGAGCATTGCCAACGGCGCTTGCGGCGTTGCGCGGAGCAGAAACTGCCGTGAGCTCACATCGAGCGGAATGCGGGCGAGAGTACGCGCCGGGTGCCATTGATCACTGCCTTCTAAGCGCACTTCTAGCTGAGAGCCTTCAAAGCGTTGGTAGGCGGAGAGCGGCACTGAAAAATCTAGCCTAAGCGCGGACAAATCGACCAAAGTGAGTAGCGTATCGCCGGGGTCTACCCACTCGCCGACGTCGCTTTCGCGCTGGGTGACCATGGCGTCAAAAGGCGCACGCACTTGGTGACGCTCAAGCTGCAGTTGAGTGAGCTGGTGGTCCGCTCTACGCGCCTCCAGCGTGGCTTGAGCGGCGGCCAGTGTGCTTTCACGCTGGCGGCGCTCGCTGGCGGCAATACTTTGTGCCGAGAGCTGGTTGGCTTCGTTGACCAAGCGCTGGGCTTCGTCGCGCTCGGCTTCGGCCTGGGCCAAATCGGCGCGGGCGCGCTGGCTTTCCAGGCGAATATCGCGGGTATCCAGGGAGAGTAGCGGCTGGCCTTGAGTGACCATGTCGCCCATCTCAACCGTTAGCTCACTCACCTGGCCCGCTTCAGCGCTGGAAAGCAGTGAGGTGCGCGGGGCGCTGACGCTGCCTGTGAGCGGCAGTATCTCTATCCGCGCAGAGTCTTCGACCAGCTGCGTCTCTACGCGGTTTTCCTGAGCGGCAGCCATGGCCGAGAGGCTCAGAACTAAAACAACGCTTGCCCCTAAGCGGGCCAGGGAGGGGAGTAGCGGCAGCAAAGTGGCTCCTGAAAAGTACACGTTGATAGTGAGCGTGACAGTTTTTTGCACTGCACACCAATAATTGTATCAACGTTAGACAAGAATCTAGTTGAGTACAACGGCTTCTTGCTCGTCATGCGTTTATGACAACCTAATGCCGTTTCAATGCCGCTAACAGAGCTTGCAAAGGGTGCGGCAGCACTTGTTCCGAGTAGCGCTTCACCTGGCTGCGGCAAGAGTAGCCGGTAGCCAGCAGTTTGCCTGCGTTCTCGTCGGCTTCCACCTGGGGCTGCCAGGATTGGGCATAGATCGTTTTTGAGGTGGCGGCGTTGCGGGTTTCGTGGCCGTAGGTACCCGACATACCGCAGCAGCCGCTGGCCATTAGCTCGAGCTCTAAGCCAAAGGCGGCAAACACCTGCTGCCAGGCTTTTGGGCTGCCCGGTGCATTGGTTTTCTCGGTGCAGTGGGAAAGCAACTTAAAGCCCGGGTCGGTGAGCTTAAGCTGGCTGGGCGCCAGGGTATTGATGCGGGTCGCGAGCCACTCTTGCAGCATCAGCACCGCTGGCACCGCGTCTTCGCCTAGCGCTTTCACATACTCTTGGCGGTAGGTGAGGGTCATCGCTGGGTCGATACCCACCATGGGAATCTCAAAGCGGGCGAGGGTGCGAAGCCGCTCGGCCTGCTTGGCGGCAGCGCGCTCAAAGGCGCCCAAAAAGCCCTGCACCTGGAGCGGTTTGCCGTTAACAGAAAAAGGCATCACAAACACGCGTAGATTGAGGCGCGATAGTAGCTCTACCACATCCATCACCAGCTTGGCTTCAAAGTGGGTGGTAAAGGCATCCTGAACAAGTATCACGCTGTTGGCGCGCTGCTGTTCGGTCAACAAGGCCAGCGAGAGCGGCGTTGCCTCGGCAACCCCCCAGGCGTTTAGCTGCTTTTTAACACTGCTGCGTGAGAGCGCCGGGGAGTCGCTCATGCCCAGGGTGCGGCGCATTAGTTTTTCCACCCAGCGCTGGCCAATCACCGCGTTGTACAGCGGCGCTACGTTAGCCAGCGTGGGCAGCAACAACTCAGTGCCGCCAATCACGTAGTCCCGTACTGGGCGCAGGTAGCGGCCGTGGTAGACCTCCAAGAACTGAGAGCGGAATTGCGGCACGTTGACCTTGATCGGACACTGCCCCGCACAGGACTTACACGCCAAACAGCCCGCCATGGCGTCGTAAACCTCATGGGAGTAGTCGTGGTGCTGCTTGCGGCTGAAGGTGTTCGCCACCCGCCGCGGGAAGCGTTTCATAAAGCCCCAGCTGCCTTCGGCTTTTTCCTTACGCGATTCCTCGACCACGTCGATACCCGCCTGTGACTGCAGGCGCAGCCACTCGCGGATCAGGCTGGCACGGCCATTGGGCGAGTGGCGGCGATCCCGCGTGGCTTTCCAGGAAGGGCACATGGGGTCGTCAACGTCGTAGTTGTAGCAGGCGCCGTTGCCGTTGCAGTACACCGCCGCGTCGTAAGCCTGCCAAGCGCGCTCATCAATGGTGCGATCAAACTGACCGCGCATGGGAACGCCGTCAATGGTAAGCAGATTGGGGTCGCTATCCTTGGCGATCAGCCCGCCGCTTTCGGCAGGCGATGCTATTTTGCCAGGGTTAAGCTGGTTGTAAGGGTCAAACGCTGCTTTGACCCGCTGAAGGCTAGGGTATAACTCGCCAAAAAATTTGGGGCCGTACTCAGAGCGTACGCCCTTGCCGTGCTCGCCCCACAGCAGGCCACCATATTTCTGGGTCAGCGCGACGACTTCATCGGAGATATCGCGAATCAGCGCTTCCTGGGCGGGGTCTTTCATATCCAGCGCTGGGCGCACATGTAACACCCCGGCATCCACATGGCCGAACATACCGTAGGCGAGGCCGCGGGCGTCCAGCGCGGCGCGGAACTCAGCGATAAAATCCGCCAGATGTTCCGGCGGCACGGCGGTGTCTTCCACAAAAGCAATGGGGCGCTTCTCGCCCTGCACATTGCCGAGCAAACCCACCGAGCGTTTGCGCATGGCGTAGACTTTCTGAATCTGCCTGCGCCCTTCGGCCAGGGTGTAACCCAGGCGCTCAACGGTGGCGTCTTGGCCTAGGTGTTCGGTGAAGGCGCGCACCCGCTTGGCGAGGGCGCTCTCATCGTCGTCATTAAACTCGATCAGGTTAATGCCGCGAATGGGCGCCGTTCCGGTTGCCGGGAAAAACTCGGCCACGCTGTCCCAGACAAAATCCTCCATGGCCAGTTGCAGCACGGTGTCATCCACGGTTTCGATAGAGGTGGGCAGCGCCGGGCTGGCCTTTAAGGCGTTGGCATCGCGCAGTGCGTCCATAAAGCTGACATAGCGCACGTTAACCAGCGTTGAGTGCTTGGGAATCGGCAGTACATTGAGTACCGCTTCATTCAAGAAACCCAGCGAGCCTTCTGAGCCGCACAGCAGGCTATTGAGGTTCAGTTGACCGTCGCCATTGCGAAGGTGAGCCAGGTCGTAGCCGGTCAAGCAGCGGTTGAGCGGTGGGAACTTGGCCGCAATCAAGTCGCGCTGCTGGTCGATAATCTCGGCGGCGGTGGTGTGCACACGGCCGATAATGCCTTCCTGCTGGCGCTCCGACTGCTCTTCGTCCGGCGTTAAGGCGTGGCTGTGCAGGTGCTTTCCGCCGATTAGAACGGTGTCGAGTTCCAGCACGTGGTCGCGGGTTTTACCGTATTCGCAGCTACCTTGGCCACTGGAGTCGGTAGCGATCATGCCGCCAATGGTGGCGCGGTTAGAGGTCGAAAGCTCCGGCGCAAAGAATAGCCCGTGGGGTTTGAGCGCGGCGTTGAGCTGGTCTTTGATCACGCCCGCCTGGACACGCACGCGGCGGTTCTCAACGTCGATTTCGACAATCCGGTTCATGTGACGAGAGACATCAACCACAATGCCGTCGGTTAACGACTGGCCATTGGTGCCGGTACCGCCACCGCGGGGTGTTAACACAATACCCCGGTGGGTGGTTTGCGCGGCAAGCCGGGTGAGGCGCTCGATATCTTCGCCATGCTTGGGGTAGACCGCCGCTTGGGGCAGGCGCTGGTAAATCGAGTTATCCGTCGCCAGCACGGTACGGTTAGCGTAATCGGGGGCGATTTCGCCTTCAAAGCCCCGCGTTTTGAGGGCTTGTAGAAACCGTACATAGTCGCTGCCCAGGCGTTCAAAGGGGGCGGTACGTGTGTCTAGGGATGCAATCATAGGTGATTTAGCCGTCAGTGCCGGGAGCGCGATAAAGGAAGACCACTACTTTACCGCAGCAACTGATCGGCTGCATCTAACGGTAGCGTTTTACGCGGTGTCTTAGGCTGACTCTTATTCCGCACCCAGGGCTTCTTTAACCAAGGCTAACGAGGCGTCCGACATCGGCAGTGTTAAGGCCAGTTCGTGGGCGCGAGGTGACATTTTGCGCCAGGTCATCTGCACAATCCGCACCAAATGGTCGTGCTCGATCTTGCGCGAGAAATCAGCAAAGTAGTTCTCTAGAAATACCAAACAAGCGCAATCTTCCAGCGCCTGCACGTCAGGGTCGCGGCCGAGGCCTTTTTTGCCAATAATGGTTGCCGCTCGGTTCGCGTCTTCCTCGCTATAGCCTGCATCGCGCATTAGCTGGGCGGTTGTCTCGCCCGCGCGCTTGCCCTGGTCGCGCCGCCAGGTTAAGTAGCCCACGCGCCCTTCGGGATAATCCTCGCGTGGCACTAACCAGCGCTGCAAGTGCTGGGCGCGAACCGCGAGTCGCAACACGTCATCGGGCGCCTCGTGAACGTTGTCCAGCCAGCCACTCATACGCTGAGCGTAGGCCAGCTCTTTGGGCATGGAAGTACCATCGGCGAGGGTGGTGGAACGCGGATCCTCGGCGTGCAGCGCATCGATGGCGGCGAGTGTTTGATCAAAAGCGGTAGGCATAGCAGCGTGCTCGGCTAATAAAGGGGTGACGTTGACAATAACCACTAGGTTGCCGAGAAACGTTGTGAATCACAACTGGAGTATTGCTATGGTCAAGTTACAGTTTTGCCGGAGCAGTGGCGCTGTAAAATAGTTTGCCGATCCCTCCTCCAACCTACCTAAACGAATACCACCTCACACCACCCATAGCCCCGCCCAGCGCTTTTGCCTACAATAGGTGTTTTTATGCACGTGCATCAGCGCGTTGCTCTTATTGTTTTCAGGCCAAGGGACAGGATTCATGCTCGATCCGAAACTGCTGCGCGGTGATCTTGACACGGTCGCTCATCAACTGGCCCGCCGGGGCTTTGTGCTTGATAAAGCGGAGTTGCAGGCGCTGGAGTCGCGTCGCCGCGAGCTGCAAACGCAAACCGAGCAGCTGCAAAATGAGCGCAATATGCGCTCCAAGGCGATTGGTAAGGCCAAGGCCAATGGTGAAGACATTCAGCCGCTGCTGGATGAAGTCAGCGATTTAGGCGAGCGCTTGGATAAAGCCAAGCGCGAGCTGGCCGATGTGCAGGAAGAGTGGGACGACGTCATTAGCGGTATTCCCAATCTTCCCCACGAGAGCGTGCCGGAAGGCAAAAGCGAAGACGATAACGTTGAGCTGCACCGCTGGGGCACGCCGCGAGAATTTGATTTTAAGGTGCTGGATCACGTTGACCTGGGCAAGCAGTCGGGGTATCTCGATTTCGAGCTGGCGGCGAAAATCACCGGCGCGCGCTTTGCCGTAATGCGCGGGCCGATTGCGCGCCTGCACCGGGCACTGGCGCAGTTTATGCTGGATACCCAAACCGAGCAGCACGGCTACGAAGAGTGCTACGTGCCGTATATGGTCAACCGCGATTCGCTAATGGGTACCGGCCAGCTGCCGAAGTTTGGCGAAGATCTGTTCAAGTTGGACGATGAGCGCGAGTACCACTTGATTCCCACTTCAGAAGTACCGCTGACCAACTTTGTGCGCGATGAAATCGTTGAGCAGGCGGCGCTGCCGATGAAACTCACCGCGCATACGCCCTGTTTCCGCAGCGAGGCTGGTGCGTATGGGCGCGATACCCGTGGCATGATCCGCCAGCATCAGTTCGATAAAGTCGAAATGGTACAGATCGTGGAGCCGGAAAAGAGTTACGAGGCCTTGGAAGATATGCGCGGTCATGCCGAGGCGATCCTGCAGGCGTTGGAGTTGCCGTATCGCGTAGTGACACTGTGCACCGGCGACATGGGCTTTGGGGCGGCGAAAACCTACGATTTAGAAGTATGGCTGCCGAGCCAGGAAACCTACCGGGAGATTTCGTCGGTGTCTAACTGCGAGGATTTCCAGGCGCGGCGGATGCAGGCGCGCTATCGCCATCCGGAATCCAAAAAGCCGCTGTTACTGCATACTTTGAACGGCTCAGGGCTGGCCGTTGGTCGCTGCCTGCTGGCGGTGCTTGAAAACCACCAGCAGGCGGATGGCTCGGTGACTATTCCTGAGCCGCTGCGTCGCTACCTGGGCGGCGTGGAGCGTCTGGCCCTTTAAGCGCCCACTCAACGCTCACCCCGGCATCAATGCGAATGGTGCCGGGGTTGTAATCACTGGCAGCACCGGATTGACCAGCGGCGGTATCGCTTTCTGCCCGCATCGCCATCATGCGCGGCTGGAAGATTGGCGATTGGGTTTCTTCAATGCGCTGCACATGGCCTAGCTCAGTATCTAAGCTGTCGGCCATGAGATTCGCTTTGTGCTGGGCTTTTTCTAGCGCTTTAACCAGCGCTTCATCGGTGGCCGCGTCGCGGTCTTGCAGGTCGAACTGCACGCCATCCAATGCATTAACCCCAGCGGCGATTAGCGCGTCTAACACTTCGCCTAACTGATCCAGATCGGTGAGTTCAACGGTGATCGGGCGCTCAAGCCGCGTGCGCTGCAGGCTTTCATGTTCGCCGTCTTCGTTGCGTGGCCCTTGAACATGTTCGGGATAGACATTCAGTGAGCCCGCATTAATAGCGCTGCGTTCAAGGCCGGTGGCTTCCATCTGCTCGATTAATTCGCTGGCACGAGCCTCTAAACGCTCTCGGGCATCGCTAAGTGAGCTACTATCGCTCTCTTCCAAGGTGGAAAGGGCGGGCGTGTTTTCCCACAGCCGTGCATTCAGGGTGGCTTTATCGGGCGCGACTTCTACCCACGACTGCGCTTGAACATGTAGGCTAGGCTGCGATGGAGGCAAAGACGCAGCGTGCGCGAAAGGGGCGCTAAGTAGGGCAAGTAAGGCGCCGCCTAGCAAGCCGTAGCCGAGCAGTTGAGTACGTAGCCTTTGAACGCATGGTCTTTGATAGGTAGGTAGTATTGCGGTCATAAATGGCTTCCTTAATGAGTAGGCGGGAGTCCGCCAAGCTAATACCTGATTTTTAACAGCTGTTTTCAGAAAATAGTGCAGACGGAGCTTGGAAGCGCGCTAGCCAGGAAAGTTCAGCTCATAAGAGTCGAAGTAAAACAGTTGCTTATTGTTTGCACGGTTTGTGAAATAGTGCGTTGACAGCCAATATGAATATGACAACAGACTAGGGATAGGTGTATGTCGAAATTGTCGGATGAGGATTACCGCAGTGTTCCCCTTAACGCCACCCTGGCACTTGCCGCGTTGGTCGTCATTATTGCGGGAATGAAGGCGGGCGCTGATTTGTTAGTACCGTTGCTGCTAGCGACCTTTATTGCCGTTGTATGCACTTCGCCGGTGCAGTGGCTGCATCGCTGTGGTTTGAGCCTGCGGGCCTCGGCTTTTCTAACCTTAATGGTGTTGCTGGCGTTTATATCGCTGATTGGCCTACTGGTGGTCAATAGCTTTAGTACTTTTGTGTCCGCGCTACCGGAAATTGAGTCGCGGCTTTATGAGCAGTATTGGAACGTGCTTAATGCGCTTTCTTCGCGCGGGTTAGCGATTAATCCCGAGCAGATCAACTCGCTGTTCGAGATGGAAGATGGAAGCTCTTGGATGCCAGAGGTGTTGAGCCAGCTTGGCAACCTGTTTATGCAGAGCATCATTGTCGTGCTGCTGGTCATCTTCATGATGTTTGAAACACTCAACATGCGCGACAAAATCTCTCGGGCACTGGAAAATCCTGCGCCTAGCTTGAAACGCTTTAGTGAATTTAGCTTAACGCTGAAGCGCTATCTGGCCGTTAAGACCATGATTAGTTTGGCAACCGGGGCATTGGTGTGGCTTTCATGCCTGATTGTGGGTGTGGAGTTCCCACTGCTGTGGGGGGTGTTGGCCTTTGCGCTCAACTTTATACCCAATATTGGCTCAGCCATTGCTGCCATTCCCCCAGTGCTGTTGCTGCTGGTCGCTCAAGATGGCGGCGTTTTTCAAGCGTTACTATTGGCGGCGGCCTATCTGGGCATCAACTTTGTGCTCGGCAACCTGATTGAGCCTCGGGTAATGGGGCAGGCGCTGGGGCTCTCAACGTTCGTGGCGTTTTTATCGCTGGTGGTGTGGGGGTGGATCTTTGGTGCGGCGGGGATGCTGCTGTCGGTAGTGCTGACGATGACACTGAAGATTGCCTTGGATAGCCACCCGCAAACGCGTTGGATCGCTCGGCTTTTAGGGCCAGGCAAGCGCCACAAGGACGACGCTCAGATGAGTGATGCCAGCCTGCCGCCCTGGAAGCGCAGAGGCAAATCATAAGCAGGAAAATAGCCGCCGACAGGGTCGGCGGCTATTTTTACACATCAGGCGTTTTGTTCGATGAACTGCGTCAGTTGCGATTTAGATTGCGCGCCAACCAGGGAAGCGACTTTGGTGCCGGATTTAAACAGCATAACGGTAGGCACACCGCGTACGCCTTGTTCGGCGGCAATCTCAGGTGCGTCGTCCACATTAACGCTAACGACTTTCAGGTTGTCCTGACGTTCGTCAGCGACTTCATCAACGACCGGGGCCATCACTTTGCATGGGCCGCACCAGGGCGCCCAGAATTTCATTAGCACAGGCTGTTCAGCGTTGAGGACTTCTTGCTCAAAATTGGCGTTGGTGACATCAACATTATTAGCCATTTGATTCTCCGTTTGCGTTGCTCTTACTGTTTCGTTGCCTCAAATGGAGCAACGGTCATTGCGCGGACTAGCGCTCTTTCACCGCGCTTAGTTTCACCGCGCCTTGTGTTTACCGCGACAAGTCGTGAGCAGATGGTAGCGGGCGCGAAGGTTGCTGGCAAATTTCCTACCGGGTGAGTTATCTGAATAGCAGAAATTAAAGGATGCCGTTAGGAAGATTTTTTTATAATATATAAGTATTATAAAGGTGTTTTTTATTCTATCCGGTGCTGTGTGGCGCCAAATCGCCACTGCCGCCCATCAAACGCTTTGACTGGCCATGCATGAGGGTGTTTCAGCGCGCTCCGCACAGACCTGTATAGACAATAATCAAGGTGAGGATATGAAGCTACAGCAGCTACGCTATATCTGGGAAGTCAATCGACATAACCTGAATGTCTCAGCCACCGCACAAAGTCTATTTACCTCACAGCCGGGTATTTCAAAACAGATTCGCTTGCTGGAAGATGAGCTGGGTGTGGAAATTTTTGCCCGCAGCGGTAAGCATTTAACGCGTGTAACGCCCGCTGGCCAATCAATTATCGCGCTGGCCGGTCAGGTGCTGCGCCTCACCGATAACATCAAGCAAGTGGCCCAAGAGCATAGCGATGAGCGTCGCGGTAGCCTTGCCATTGCCACCACCCACACCCAGGCCCGCTATGCGCTGCCACCCATTATCAGCGAATTCACCCTGAAATATCCGGATGTGGCGTTGCATATGCAGCAGGGCACGCCCAAGCAGATCGCGCAGATGGTCAGTGAAGGGCAGGCGGATTTTGCCATCGCCACTGAGTCGCTAGAGCTGTTTACCGACTTGATATTGCTGCCGTGTTATCGCTGGAACCGCTGCGTTCTAGTGCCCAAGGACCACGCCTTGGCTACCCATCAAGGCCCGTTAACGCTGGAAGCACTGGCTGAACACCCGCTGGTCACCTACGTGTTTGGGTTTACCGGTCGTTCCCAGTTAGACGACGCCTTCAAGGCCAAGGGGCTGACGCCTAATGTGGTGCTGACGGCGGCCGATGCCGACGTTATTAAGACTTACGTTCGGCTGGGTATGGGGGTCGGCATTGTGGCGCACATGGCCGTGGACGAAACGCTCGATGATGACCTCGTCGCGCTGGATGCTAGCCACTTATTTGCCAGTTCCACGACCAAAATCGGTATTCGGCGTGGCACCTTTATGCGTGGCTATATGTATGATTTTCTCGAGCGCTTTGCGCCTCATTTAACCCGCGACCGCGTAGACGAAGCGCTAACCGCAGGTCCGCGCCATGAACAGTCGTTGTTTGATGGCTTGGACCTGCCCGAGTATTAATCCGTAGTGTGAATTAATGCTGTAAATGCAGCCCGCATTCGCGCTTCTCTTCCACCTTGGTGGGGTCGAAGTAGTCAAAGTTGTTGGGCAGGTTGTGCGCCTGAAGATACTGGTACATATCCTTTGCGCTCCACTGTAGCAGTGGGGCGACTTTCAATAGACCGTCGCTATTGCGGCTAACCGGCAGCATTTGGGCGCGCTCGGGCGTGTCTTCGGCGCGCAGCGCGGTGAACCACACGTCGGGCTGCATTTCACGCAGCGCGCGCTCGAAGGGCTCGATTTTAACTTCCTGGGTAAAGGCCGCGTGGCGCGGGTCGTCGATGCCAGGCATCGGGCCTTCCAGCGCTTCGCGATGGGCGCGGGTGCGCTGGGGAATAAAGCTCACCAGATTGAGATTGAGCTGTTTAATGACCGCATCGGCAAATTGATAGGTCGCCTCGGTATTGTAGCCGCTGTCCATCCACACAATCGGGATATCCGGACGCACCTGACTCACCATATGCAGAATCACCGCCTCAAAGGGGCGGAAGTTGGTGGTGCAAATAGGTCGTGCGCCCTGGGCTAACGCCCACTCAACTAACCCTTGAGGATTATTGGCGAAATCTCTATTAATCGCTGCAAGCTCTGAGGACATGCTGCCTCCTAATTGGAAATTAAATAATATTGACTAGGCTACCAAACAGGAGGCAGCGAACCCCAATACCGTTTAGTTTGGCTTTTATATTCCTTTTTGATATAGAGCTCGCGCTTTTTATTCCAAAGCGCCAATTAGGTGGCGAATTTTATCCAGCGTCTCGGTGTACTCTTCGTCCGCTTGGGAGTCGGCGACCAAGCCCCCGCCGCCCCATACATGCAGTCTGCCCGCCTCGGCCACCATGGTGCGAATGGCAATCGAGGTATCCATGCTGCCGCGCACATCGACATAGCCAAGGCTGCCGCAATACACGCTGCGCAGGCAGGGCTCCAGTTCATCGATGATTTGCATGGCGCGAATTTTGGGCGCACCGGTAATTGAACCGCCGGGAAACGCGGCTTTAAGCAGTGCTAACGGCGTATAGCGATCGGCCAGCGTTCCCTGCACAACACTAACCAGATGGTGTACGTTCGGGTAGCTTTCCAATTGGCACAATTGCGGCACGCGGATGGAGCCCGGCTGGCAGACCCGGCCTAAGTCATTGCGTAGCAGATCGACGATCATGACGTTTTCGGCGCGATCTTTAGGGCTGCTTAATAGCTGCTCAGCCAGCGCCTGATCGTCTTCAGGCGTTGCGCCACGTGGCCGGGTACCTTTAATGGGGCGAGTTTCCACTTGTCTATCACGGCACTGAATAAAGCGCTCCGGTGACAGCGAGAGAACGGCCTTGTCGCCCCAGGCCATAAAAGCGGAAAAGGGCGTGGGGGTCGCCTGGCGCAAGCGTAGATAAGCCTGCCACTCGTCGCCTTGGTAGTCGGCATAAAAGCGCTGGGCCAGGTTGATTTGATAGCAGTCGCCCGCCCTAATGTAGCGCTGCACGGCGTCGAAGCGGGTAGCGTATTGGGCGTGGCTGAGTTCTGGCTTAAAGCCACCTTCCAGGGTAAACGAGCTGGTCGGCGCAGGCGTTTGAGTAAGCCAGTCTTCCACCTGCTCACGGCGCTCAGGCGTGGCGATTAACCACGCCTGCTGGGCCATGTGGTCTAGCGTGATGCACCAGTCGTAAAGCCCCAGACGGGCTTGAGGGAGTGCCACCGGGCTCGCCTGAGCGCTGAGAATTGACAAGGTGTTACGCCCTAAATCGTAGCCCCAGTAGCCAATCAGCCCGCCCAGAAAAGGCAGTTCACTGGGCGTATTGGTGATATCGAGCTGATCCAGTAGCCATTGCTGGAGGCCAAACGCGTCCTGGGCCAAGTATGCCGGCGGACTAAGCTGGTCGGAAAGCACATGCGGTTCGCCATCGCCAGACACTTCTAATGTCGCCAGTGGGTCGCTGCTGATGATATCAAAGCGGCCGGTGGCGACTGGGCGTCCACTGTCGAGTAGCACCGCGCCGGGCCTGGCACGCAGGCGAGCGAAGATTCCCAGCGGATCGGAAGAGTAGGGCAGGACCGTTATTGATAACGCCTTGATCATAAAGCAAACGCCTGGCCAGTTAAGGGCATGCCATTTTAGAGAGGTGGAGACAATGACACCAGCATACGGCTTCGACGCCTTTCTCACGCAGTGTATCCAGCGCTCAAGTGCTCATCAGCTTCCTATCAAAAACCCCTCTGGCAAAAGGAGACGTGCTGATAAACGTTTGATTGTTGACAGGTAGGCTCTGTTTGCCTCGTTTGATACAACGAAAGGGGTATAAAATCAGCAAACGTGGCTAGTTGACGGTTCAATTGGCACGCGCTAAAGTTCATTAACTTTCAAATTGTCGACAATAAACTATGGCTTCTCTCGCTACTTTTTCATCAAGCACCGCTGACAAGGCGCCCGAATCGACCTCCTCTGAAGTGCGCACGCTCGCCGAGCGGGTATTTAATCAGCTTCAGAATGCCATCGTTCGCGGCGAACTCGCCCCTGGCAGTAAAATTACCGAGCCGGGGCTGTCTAAAACCTACGGTATCTCCCGCGGGCCGCTGCGCGAGGCGATGCGGCGTCTGGAAGCGCATCGGCTAATTGAGCGCGTTCCCCATGTGGGCGCACGGGTGGTTCAGCTCTCGATGAAAGAGCTGTTGGAGCTGTTTGACCTGCGTGAAGCACTGGAAAGCATGGCCGCCAGACTTGCCGCCGAGCATATGTCGCCAGAAGAGGTTCAGGGCTTAAGGGATGTGCTGGCGCTGCACGAAGGCCAGGCCGACTTAAAGCGCGGTGAAGCCTACTATCAGCGTGAAGGCGATCTGGATTTTCACTACTGCATCGTTCAGGGCAGCCATAACAAGATGTTGATGAACCTGCTCTGCGATGACCTTTACTACCTTGTGCGCCTTTATCGCACCCAGTTCAGTGCCAGTGGTACGCGGCCCCAGCGCGCCTTTGTGGAGCACCATCGTATTGTGGATGCCATTGAGGCCGGCGATGCGGAACTGGCAGAGCTGCTGATGCGCCGCCATGTCAGCGCTTCCCGGGCCAATGTGGCGGAACGCTATGCAGCGACCCTGGAACAGTCAGCGCCCCAATCGTAACGCTAACACATAACTAAAAAGTCAACTGAATCAGCGCTTCACCAGAACTTAACCATAACTACGCCAGAGCCACACCAGAACAACAGGAGTAACGCCCCATGTCCCAGATGACGCCCGGCGCCCGCTTTCGGGCCGCGCTTGAAGCTAACCGCCCGCTGCCGATCTTAGGCACCATCAATGCCTACACCGCGCTGATGGCCGAAAAAGTGGGCCATCAAGCCATTTACCTTTCCGGTGGCGGTGTGGCCAACGCCTCGTTTGGCTTGCCGGATCTGGGAATAACGACCATGAATGACGTGGTAGAGGATGCTCACCGTATCTGCGGCGCTACCGAGCTGCCGCTGCTGGTGGACATCGATACCGGCTGGGGCGGTGCCTTCAATATCGCCCGTACCGTCAAAGAGATGCAGCGCGCTGGTGTGGCCGCCGTGCATATGGAAGACCAGGTGGCGCAAAAGCGCTGTGGTCACCGCCCCAATAAGGCGATTGTCTCGCAACAGGAGATGGTCGACCGCATTAAGGCCGCCGCGGATGCCAAGATTGATCCCGACTTTTATTTGATTGCCCGCACCGATGCGTTTCAAAAAGAGGGCCTTGATGCGGCCATTGAGCGGGCTAACGCCTGTGTAGAAGCAGGGGCGGATGCCATCTTCGCCGAAGCAGTGCACACCCTGGATGATTACAAGGCTTTCTGTGAACGAGTTAATGCGCCGATTCTGGCCAATATCACCGAATTTGGCGCGACACCGCTGTTTACGCAAACGGCGCTTGGTGACGTTGGCTGCCGCATGGTGCTTTACCCGCTCTCTGCTTTCCGCGCCATGAACGCCGCGGCGCTGCAGGTCTATCAAAGCATCCTCGACAACGGCCACCAAAAAGACGTGGTGCCTATCATGCAGACCCGCGACGAGCTCTACGACTTTCTGAACTACCACGACTTCGAGCAGAAGCTCGACGCCCTGTTTGCCGAAAAAGGCGATGACCAGTAAGTCCCCCAGCCGAACGGCAATATTCAGAAAACAACAGTTAAAAGCAAACAATAGTTAAAAAGTAGCGATAGGAGACACACCATGGCTGATAAACCCGTGACAGGTGCAGGACTGCGTGGCCAGAGCGCTGGTTCAACCGCGCTGTGTACGGTAGGCAAAACAGGTTCAGGCCTGACCTACCGTGGCTTTGATATCAAAGTGCTGGCTGAAAAAGCCAAGTTTGAAGAGGTCGCTTACCTGCTGTTGAAAGGCAAGCTGCCCAACCAGGGTGAATTAGATCATTACATCGCCAAGCTCAAAAGCCTGCGTGGCCTACCTGAGGCGCTGAAAACGGTGCTTGAGCAAATTCCCAAAGACGCCCACCCGATGGATGTAATGCGCACCGGCGCCTCAATGTTAGGCAATCTAGAAACCGAGGAGAATTTCGATCAGCAGCAAGACGTCGCCGATCGCCTGCTGGCGGTGCTGCCCTCGATTATCTGCTACTGGTACCGCTTCTCCCATGACGGCATGCGCATCGATACCGAGACCGATGACGACTCGGTAGGCGGTCACTTTCTGCATATGCTGCGCGGCGAGCCCGCCTCGGAACTACATGCGCGGGTAATGAACGTATCGCTGATTCTCTACGCCGAGCACGAGTTTAACGCCTCTACGTTTACTGCTCGGGTCTGTGCCTCAACGCTTTCCGATATGCACTCCTGCGTGACCGGGGCGATTGGCTCACTGCGCGGCCCGCTGCATGGCGGTGCCAATGAAGCAGCCATGGCGATGATCGAGAATTGGCAGTCGCCGGAAGAAGCGGAAAGCAAGATCATGGGCATGCTCGAGCGCAAAGATAAAATCATGGGCTTCGGCCACGCAATCTATCGTGATTCCGACCCGCGCAACGCAATTATCAAGCACTGGTCTAAAAAGCTTTCTGACGATGTCGGCGACAAAGTCCTCTACCCGGTTTCCGAGCGGGTTGAGGAAGTCATGTGGCGGGAGAAGAAGCTGTTCTGTAACGCGGACTTCTTCCACGCCAGCGCTTATCATTTTATGGATATTCCCACCAAGCTGTTCACGCCAATCTTTGTCTGCTCGCGGCTGACCGGCTGGGCGGCCCACGTCTTCGAGCAACGCGCCAACAACCGCATTATTCGCCCCAGCGCCGACTACACAGGCCCCGAGAAGAGCGAGTGGGTGCCGATTGAAGCGCGAGACTGACCCGCGTGCTGCCCGGTGGCTTGGCGACCGGGCTTTTTTCAGCCCCTTCTTGTGAGCCTGTCTGCTATGAATACCCATTACCGTAAACCGTTGCCTGGCACAGCGCTGGATTTTTTCGATGCTCGCGAGGCGGTGGAAACTATCCAAACCGGAGCCTATGCCAAGCTGCCCTATACTTCCCGCGTGCTGGCGGAGCAGCTGGTGCGCCGCTGCGACCCTGAGCTGCTTACCGATGCGCTAAAACAGCTGATCGAGCGCAAGAGCGACCTGGATTTCCCCTGGTACCCGGCGCGTGTGGTCTGTCACGACATCCTTGGCCAGACCGCGCTGGTTGATCTTGCCGGACTGCGCGACGCCATTGCCGAGAAGGGCGGCGACCCCGCCAAGGTCAACCCGGTGGTGCCCACCCAGCTGATTGTCGACCACTCGCTGGCGGTGGAGCACGCCGGGTCGGAAGAGGGCGCTTTCGAGAAAAACCGCGCCATTGAAGATCGCCGCAACGATGATCGCTTTCACTTTATCAACTGGACCAAGACGGCCTTTGAGAACGTCGATGTGATCCCGCCCGGTAACGGCATCATGCACCAGATTAATCTGGAGAAGATGTCACCGGTGGTACAGAACCGTGACGGCGTTGCCTATCCGGATACCTGTGTGGGCACCGATAGCCATACCCCTATGGTGGATGCTCTCGGGGTGATCTCGGTGGGCGTGGGTGGCTTGGAAGCCGAAAGCGTGATGTTGGGTCGCGCCTCCATGATGCGCCTGCCGGATATCGTCGGCGTGGAGCTGACCGGCAAGCTGCAGCCGGGGATTACCGGCACCGATATGGTGCTGGCGATTACCGAATTTTTGCGCAAAGAGCGGGTAGTAGGGGCTTACCTGGAGTTTTACGGCGAAGGCGCCGATGCCCTCACCGTGGGTGATCGCGCCACTATCTCCAATATGACCCCCGAGTACGGCGCCACGGCGGCGATGTTCTATATCGATGGCCAAACTATCGATTACTTGAAAATTACCGGTCGTGAAGATGAGCAAGTAGCGCTGGTGGAAACCTATGCCAAGCACACTGGCCTCTGGGCGGATAGCTTGACCGAGGTTGATTACGAGCGGGTGCTGACCTTCAACCTATCGTCGGTCACCCGTACCCTGGCGGGGCCCTCTAATCCCCACGCCCACTTGCCTACGTCGGAACTTGCTCAGCGCGGTATAGCGGTGGGGCTTGAAGCGGCACAAGAAGAGGAGGCAGCAGGCAAAATGCCCGATGGCGCGGTGATCATCGCCGCCATCACCAGCTGCACCAATACCTCTAATCCGCGCAATATGGTCGCCGCCGGGCTAATCGCGCGTAACGCCAATCGGCTGGGTCTGCTGCGCAAGCCGTGGGTCAAGTCGTCGCTGGCGCCGGGCTCGAAAACCGTCAAGATGTACCTGGAAGAAGCCGGTTTGATGAGCGAGCTGGAAAATCTCGGCTTTGGGGTGGTGGCCTACGCCTGTACCACCTGCAACGGTATGTCCGGGGCGCTGGATCCAGAAATCCAGCAGGAGATTATTGAGCGTGACCTTTACGCGACGGCGGTACTTTCTGGCAACCGTAACTTCGACGGGCGGATTCACCCGCATGCTCAGCAGGCTTTTCTAGCCTCGCCGCCGCTGGTGGTTGCCTACGCGATTGCAGGCACCATTCGCTTCGATATCGAGAAAGACGTCCTGGGTGTGGATCAAGCGGGTAACCCCGTTACCTTGAAGGATATCTGGCCCGCCGATGAGGAGATTGACGCGATTGTCAAAGCGTCGGTGAAGCCTGAACAGTTCCGCCAGACCTATATTCCCATGTTTGACCTGGACAAGAGCGCCCGCGTTCAGGTGAGCCCGCTGTATGACTGGCGGCCGCAGAGTACCTATATCCGTCGTCCGCCCTACTGGGAGGGCAATATGGCCAAGGAGCGCACCCTGAAGGGTATGCGCCCGCTGGCGATACTGCCGGACAATATCACCACCGATCACCTGTCGCCCTCAAACGCGATTCAGCTTGACAGCGCATCGGGAGAGTACCTGGCCAAAATGGGCGTGCCGGAGGAGGACTTCAACTCCTACGCCACTCACCGTGGCGACCACCTCACCGCCCAACGTGCCACCTTCGCCAACCCCAAGCTGTTTAACGAGATGGTGCGCGACGCCGACGGCAAGGTAAAGCAGGGATCACTGGCGCGGGTAGAGCCGGAAGGCGACGTGACCCGCATGTGGGAAGCGATCGAAACCTATATGGCGCGTAAGCAGCCGCTGATCATTATTGCCGGTGCGGATTACGGCCAGGGCTCATCACGGGACTGGGCGGCCAAAGGCGTCGCGCTGGCGGGCGTGGAGGCAATCGCCGCCGAGGGCTTTGAGCGTATTCATCGCACCAACCTGATCGGTATGGGGGTGATGCCGCTGCAGTTTGAATCCGGCACCACACGTCTAACATTAGGCTTGGATGGCACCGAAATGTTTGATGTCGAAGGCGCTGTGTCGCCAGGGGCGAAGCTCACGCTGGTAATCCACCGCCAAAGCGGAGACAGCGAGCGCGTACCGGTGAAATGCCGCTTGGATACCGCCGAGGAGGTGTCGATATACACTGCTGGCGGCGTGCTGCAGCGCTTTGCCCAGGATTTTCTTGAATCCACAGCGGCCCAGCCGGAGATAAGTTAATGCCTCAGATTAAAATCCCCGCCACCTATATGCGTGGCGGTACCAGTAAGGGCGTGTTTTTTAAACTCAGCGATCTACCCGAAGCGGCTCGGCAGCCGGGTGTCGCGCGGGATCAGCTACTACTGCGGGTGATGGGCAGCCCCGATCCGTATGAAAAGCAGATTGATGGTATGGGGGCCGCGACCTCCAGTACCAGCAAAACGGTAATTGCGTCGAAAAGCGCGTCACCTGAGCACGATGTGGATTACCTGTTTGGTCAGGTTTCCATCGACAAGCCTTTTGTAGATTGGAGCGGTAATTGCGGCAACCTCTCGGCGGCTGTTGGCCCCTTTGCGATTACCAATGGTCTGGTTGATCCAGCGCGTATTCCTGACAACGGGGTGGTCGAGGTACGCATTTGGCAGGTCAATATTCACAAAACCATCGTCTCACGGGTGCCAATCGTTAATGGCGAGGTGCAAGAAACCGGCGATTTCGAGCTGGATGGCGTGACCTTTCCCGCCGTTGAGATTCCGGTGGCCTTTATGGATCCGGCCGACGGGGAGGGGGCTATTTTCCCCACCGGCAATCTGGTCGATGAGCTTGAGGTGCCGGGCGTGGGCACGCTTAAAGCCACTATGATTAACGCCGGTATCCCCACCGTGTTTATTAACGCCGCTGATATTGGTTACACCGGGGCTGAGCTGCAGGATGCGATCAACAGCGACAACAAAGCGCTGGCGATGTTTGAAACCATTCGGGCCTATGGCGCGCTGCGAATGGGGCTAATCGGTGACGTGAACGATGCGGGCAACCGCCAGCACACCCCGAAAGTCGCTTTTGTAGCGCCATCGGCGGATTACGTTTCATCGAGCGGTAAAAACGTCCAGGCCGCCGATATCGATTTGGTGGTAAGGGCGCTTTCCATGGGCAAACTGCACCACGCCATGATGGGCACCGCGGCGGTGGCCATTGCTGCTGCCGCGGCGATCGAAGGCACGCTGGTAAGCCTGGCAGCGGGTGGTGGTAAGCGCAACGAGGTCACCTTCGGGCACCCCTCCGGCAGCCTGCGGGTGGGCGCTGAAGCAAACCTGATAGAGGGACGTTGGCATATCGAACAGGCGGTGATGAGCCGCAGTGCGCGGGTGTTGATGGAGGGGTTTGTGAAAGTTCCTGGTGATAGCTTTTAGGCAGCCTTCCTTGGACCATACTGAGTAGCTGATTCAACAGCAGGAGAAAGCGCTATGTCTTCAAGATCGTCGTCTTCAAGATCGTTTGCCACATCCGAAGCTAATGAGCGGCCTGATTACGACCCCGAGCTACAGGCCATTGCCGACTACGTACTCAATTATCAGGTGGCGTCCGATGAAGCATGGGAAACCGCCCGCTACTGCCTGATGGACACCCTTGGCTGCGGGCTGTTGGCGCTGCGCTTTCCTGAGTGTACCAAGCACCTAGGGCCGATAGTGGAAGGTACGGTGGTGCCCTTTGGGGCGCGGGTGCCGGGCACCTCACTCCGCCTTGACCCGGTTAAGGCAGCGTGGGACATCGGCTGTATCATCCGCTGGCTGGACTATAACGATACGTGGCTTGCTGCCGAGTGGGGTCACCCTTCCGATAATCTTGGTGGGATACTTGCCGTGGCCGACCATCTGTCCCAGCAGCGGGCCGCTCAGGGCGAAGCGCCACTGGTGATACGCGATGTGCTCAACGCCATGATTATGGCCCATGAGATTCAGGGCGTGCTGGCGCTGGAGAATAGCTTCAACCGCGTTGGCCTTGATCATGTAGTGCTTGTGAAAGTCGCCTCTACCGCGGTAGCCGCTAAACTGATGGGGGCTAATCGCGAGCAGATGCTCTCGGCGCTCTCCCACGCCTGGGTGGATGGTCAGAGCCTGCGCACCTATCGCCATGCGCCCAACGCTGGTTCGCGAAAGAGCTGGGCCGCAGGGGATGCCACCTCCCGAGGCGTGCGCTTGGCGGATATCGCCCTGCGTGGTGAAATGGGCATTCCCAGCGCGCTATCGGCGCCCCAATGGGGGTTCTACGATGTGCTGTTTAGCCATGCCAATAAAGATTTGAGCCTGAAGCCGGAAGCTGATCGCCGCCTACGTTTTCAGCGTGAGTTTGGTAGCTACGTGATGGAGAATATTCTGTTTAAGATCTCCTTTCCGGCGGAATTTCACGCCCAGACAGCCTGCGAAGCCGCCGTAACGCTACACCCGCAGGTAAAAGACCGTTTGGCCGAGATCGATAAGATTGTCCTGACGACCCACGATTCGGCGATTCGGATTATTTCCAAAACCGGCGCACTCGCCAATCCGGCGGATCGCGACCACTGCTTGCAATACATGACCGCGGTGCCGCTTATTTTTGGCACGTTGACCGCCGAACATTATGAGGACAGCTTTCACGTGGCCCATCCGCTGATAGATGAACTGCGCAGTAAAATGGTGGTAGACGAAAGCAGCGAGTATTCGGCGGCGTACCACGATCCTGAAAAACGCTCCATTGCCAATGCCGTGCAGGTGTTTTTCACCGATGGTACGTCAACTGATAACGTCGCGGTTGAGTACCCGGTGGGCCATCGGCGTCGGCGGGAAGAAGGCATGCCGCTGTTGGTTGACAAGTTTGAACGCCATTTAGCTACGCGCTTTCCGGCCGGTCGCTGTGATCAAATTGCGCAACTATGTAGCGAGCAGGCAGTGCTTGAAGCGATGCCCGTGCACAAGTTTATGGATTTGTGGATGATTTAAAGGCCTGGTGTGCATCACCGTCAGCTTTACAAGCACCCGGCGCGCTAAAGCGCTGCCGGGCTGTGGTGGTTAACGACAATGCAGGCTTATTCAACGGACACTTGCTCGCGCATGCGATCGACGGTGGCAGGCCCAATGCCGCTGACGCGTTCAAGATCTTCAGCGCTTTCAAAGGCGCCATTGGTTTCGCGCTCTTCAATAATCGCGTCGGCACGGCTGGGGCCGATGCCAGGCAGTTCTTCCAGCAGTTCTACGTCGGCGGTATTAACGTTAATGGGCGCTACCGCTTGGGCCAGTACGCCACTGGAAAGCCCTAGGCTCATGCATAGCAGTAGGGTGGCTAACATTGCTTTAAGTGTCATCTTCATCCTCAATGATCCTTTTAATAACATTGTGTTACGTTGATTGTGTGGGCGACGTTAGGAAGAACTTGCTACAGCTTTCCGTTTATCGATGAGTTAGCTATCGATAAGGAAGAAAACGCCGCTACAGTATTAATCTATCTTTATTAAGAGGATGTTTATGTAAGATATGTATGACAGCATTTGTAAGTTTTTCGCTATAGATGTATGGCAAAAGGCTTACAAAGAGGCATGCGCATTCTCTTAGGGCGCGAGGTTAGGGCGAGGCTGTTACAATATCCAAAAACGTATTGGGAGCGATGCTGTGGTCACTGATTCACCGATTATTATTGCCCTTGATTATCCCTCGCTAGATGCGGCGCTGTGCATGGCCGACCAGTTAGATCCTGCCCACTGCCGCGTTAAAGTAGGCAAAGAGCTGTTTACCCGCAGCGGTCCAGCGGTACTTGAAGCGCTACATGGGCGTGGGTTTGAGGTCTTTTTAGATCTTAAATTCCACGATATTCCCAATACGGTTGCCAGCGCGGTGCAGGCCGCGGCCGAGCAGGGTGTGTGGATGGTCAACATTCATGCCAGCGGCGGTCGGCGAATGATGGAGGCGGCCGTGCAGCGTTTGGATCAACACGATTTAACGACCCATCTAATTGCTGTCACCGTATTAACCAGTATGCAGACCGACGATTTGGTCGACGTGGGCATTACTGAGCCGTTGGCCACGCATGTGGAGCGCTTAGCGCTGCTGGCCAAGCAGAGTGGTTTGCACGGCGTGGTCTGCTCGGCCCAAGAATCAGCGCAACTTAAAGCGCTGTGCGGTGAGTCGTTCTTAAAAGTGACCCCCGGTATTCGACCCAGCTTTGCAGCCGCTAATGACCAACAACGGGTGATGAGTCCCAGCGAAGCCATTGAGGCGGGCAGTAGCCACCTGGTAATAGGTCGTCCGGTCACCCAGGCGGATGACCCTATGGTCGCGCTTAAGGCGATTGAAGCAGAGCTAGCACAACGCTAGTTGCCGGATAAGGTGCGTTTTATTCGCCCTCTACCCCAATGATGGGCTTAATCGTTCCCCAGTAGCGGCAGCTAGGGCACTGCCACTGTAGGGCATCGCTGGTAAAGCCACAGTGCTGGCAGCGGTGGCTGGGGCGATTAAGCAGCAGCGCATTGGTATGATGTTTGAGCAGCAGTAGGCGGGTGTCAGGGGAAGGCTTGCCGCTAAGCCGCTGGCTTTCGATATAGAGATCGATTAAGTAATCTAGCCCACCCAGGCTGGGTGTGGCACGCAAACGATCGCCAATCAGCTCAATGGCTTTGTCGACACCGTCACGCTGATGCACAAGCTGTCCTAGTTCAATAATGGTGCTGGTGTAAGGCGTTTGCTCCAGCAGTCGATAGAGGTGCGTCTCAAACCCCATCTCATCGTTATTGCGTAAATAGGCGTGCTTAAGGGCAGGCAACATGGTGGGAACATGCGTTATCTCCTGGCGCGGTATGTTGTCCAATCGCTCAATCGCGCGGGCATAGTGCCCGTTGTCCACCTCTAGCTCAGCCAATAGCAAGGTGGCTCGAACGCAGTTGTCATCGAGCTGTAGGGCTTTTTTAAGGTGTTTTTTGGCCAGCGCACGGCTGCCTTCATTAATCTTCTCTAACGCCAGTTCGCATAGCCAATGGGCCGCTGGACGCCGCATTTTGGGGTGTTGTTTAAGCAGTGGTTGAATAACGTCGAGGGCCTGCTGCCAAGCTTTTTCACGCTCTAATAAATCGACGAGCAGCTGCTTGGCGGTGTAGCGATGATGTTCATCACTGCTGTGCTCCAGCAGCGTCGTGAGCAGGCCCTGGGCGCGGTCATGGACACCCAACGCCATAAAGTCGCGGGCAAGTTCAAGCTGGATCTGTTCATTGGTATGTTGAGATAGGGCGGGGCGGGCTAATAAATTTTGATGGATGCTAACCGCTTTATCGGCTTCGCCACGGGCGCGAAACAGTTTGCCGAGGGCAATGTGGGTGTCAACCGTGTCGCTATTGACCGCAAGCACATTGATAAAGGTGTTGATCGCTTCGTCGGGCTGCTCGTTAAGCAGGTAATTCAGCCCGACGAAGTAATCGCGAGACAAGGCCTGCGAAGACGCCGCGAGCGAGTTTGGGCGATGTCGGCGGCGCCCAGCTTGTCGGTAACCTAGCCCGTAACCGATGGCGATAGCGACCAACAGTAAGCCTAGCAGCGCGGCATCTAGCATTTACGCCAGTTCCTTGAACTCCTGGGTGCGCAGGCTATCAAGCTCCTTGCGCTGCTGCTTGTTATGGCGGTGGCTGCTGGCCAACTTTGCTTTTAGCCGCACGTACACGCCTAGCATAGCGAGCATGCCTAGCACGACGCCGAGCACTAATGACACCAGCAGCCAAACGGAAAGCGATACCGCTGGTAGCTCCAGCCAAATGAGATTTAACCCAATGGTTTGCTGGTTATTAACCGCAAACAGGATGCCTACCAGTACAACTACCAGCAAAATGACGGCTAGAATCAGCCCTTTAATCCAACGCATGAGAGTTTCCTAGTCTGTGACGTTCGGGGTAGTGCTATTGTGTACGACTCGGGCGGCGACGTCATCCCGCATAAGGTCGGATAGCACAATAACCGACGCTAGTAGCCGAGTGCTCGACTCGCGTCGACCTGCTCACGCAGCTCTTTACCCGGTTTGAAATGCGGCACATATTTACCGTCTAAATTAACCGCATCGCCGGTTTTAGGGTTGCGCCCTACGCGGGGTTCCCGGTAGTGCAGCGAAAAGCTGCCAAAACCGCGGATCTCAACACGACCGCCACTGGCGAGAGAGTCGGTCATATCGTCCAGAATAATACGCACCGCCGTTTCAACATCTTTGGCGGACAATTCCGGCTGACGCATCGCAATTTGTTCGATTAATTCAGATTTAGTCATCGGTTGGCTCCCTGCGAACATTGAAGGCCGTGACACGCTCTCGACCTCGCTATTATTAAATTCAGCATACTGCGCAATTCGGTATAAAACAATTCAGATAAAACAAGGTTCTAGGTACTTCTTTAGCATAGGCGAAGGTGGGCGCTGGCGCGACCCCACAGCTTAGGTATACTGGTCTTTCATTTTTTAGATCGGAGCGGCTGACGTTGAACGATGACAATTCCCCAGCAGCCATATTGCGTAAACGGCTTTACTGGCACTCCCGGCGTGGTATGTGGGAGCTAGATTTACTGCTAATTCCGTTCCTTGAGCAGCGATTTGATCAGCTTAGTGAGTCAGATCAGCTGGCTTACGAGGAATTAATTAAAGGTGAGGATCAGGACCTGTTTGTCTGGCTGATGCACCGTGAGTGGCCCGAGGAGCCTAGCCAGCGGCGAATCGTACAAATGATTGTTGAGCATGCTGAAAGCACCGATAATTCTGCCTATCGTACCCTCTAAGTACTGGTTATTAGGGCAAAGTTGCTTGTGGGCGGGGATAGCGACGCTAAGCTACTGGGTGGGAGGCGGTCTAGCACTCATCACGGTCGTCGTGGTTGGCAGTGGTATTGCCTGGCGCGCTTATGTGCGTGAACCAAAAGGCGTGCTTTATCTGACAGCTGCGGCGCCGCTATTTCATGGCCGCTGGCTGCTGGGCGATCGGCAGGCAGAGGAAAGCGATCTTGTGCTCGATGAGGCGTTGAGCGAGGAGCATCAAGTGCGCTGTGACTATTTAGGCCCCTGGCTAATCGGGCTTTATGTGGGTAAGCAGCGGGTTTGGCTGTGGCCGGATAGCGCCCCGGCGGAAAGTTTGCGAGCAGTGCGTCGGCTTTTCCATCACCCAGGGCGCTAGCCCTATGGGGCTAATGCTTCTATCGAAAGCGACGAGGCAACGGCGTCGGGCCTCTGTTGAAGCCAGTCAGTGGTGTAATGCAGCCCGCGCGATTCATGGCGCTGCTGGGCGGCGAGCACCGTCAATATCGCTAACTGCAGTGCCTGGTGTAAGCGTTTGCCTTGCGGGCTTTTCAGAGCGTCTTCTAGTGCCTCCACGGTGTGTATAAGCCCCTTTAGTTGTGTCAGGGCGCTGCTTAGCCCGGCGTCGCTGCGCACAATGGAGACGTGCTGACTCATGATCGCCCGCATGCGCTGGCGTATATCGCTGAGCGCCGCGCTGGGTGAGGCGACAGCCGCTGCTTGCCTCAGCGGCTGAAACTCGCGATCGCCGGTTGTGTATTGGTCTGGTTGCTGCGCCGTCTGGGTTAGCAACGCCTGAGCACAGCTACGCGCAAACACCAGACACTCTAGCAATGAATTACTGGCCATCCGGTTGGCCCCGTGTAGGCCTGTGCAAGCGGTCTCACCGATGGCGTAGAGGTGCGCTACATCAGTGGCCCCTTGCAGGTCGGTCGCCACGCCACCGCAGCTATAGTGGGCGGCAGGCACCACGGGGATAGCCTGTTGGGTAATATCGATACCCCGAGAGGCGCAGTGCGCCAGAATAGTGGGGAAGTGATGGCGAATCGTCTGGTCGCCTAAATGACGAATATCCAGCCACACGTGGCCTTGTGTGCCGCGCTGTATCTCCGCGTCAATGGCGCGGGCCACCACATCGCGTGGGGCAAGCTCGGCGCGCTTATCCAGCGCGGGCATAAAGCGTTGGCCCGCTTCATTGAGTAAGTGCCCACCTTCACCGCGCACAGCCTCGCTAATCAAAAACGCCGGGCCGTCAGGGTCAAATAGGCAGGTCGGGTGAAACTGCTGAAATTCCAAGTTCATTAGCCGAGCGCCCAGCTCCGCCGCCATCATCATCCCCTCGCCGCTGCTAGGGGCGGGCGTTGTGGTGTGACGATAAAGGCCGCTGGCGCCGCCGGTCGCCAATACGGTATGGCGCGCAGTAAGCGAGTGCCACTGATGGTGAGGATCGCTGCCATAAGCGCCGCAGCAGCCGCCCTGGTTGTCTTGTAACAAACCCACCACGGTGAGGTCGTTGCGCTGGGTGATATTGCCGTGCTGAGTCACTTTGTTCAGCAGCGTATCCACCACGGCACGACCGGTGGCGTCGTCAGCGTGGATGATGCGGCGGGCATTGTGGCCGCCTTCACGGGTTAAATGATAAGGGTAACGGGCGCTCGGATCAGGGTCGGGTGTAAAGGGAACGCCGTTGTCAATGAGCCACTGAATGGCCGCGGGGCCGTGAGTGACGGTAAAGCGAACGGCCGACTCATCGCATAGGCCGTCGCCGGCAATCAGGGTGTCGTTGATGTGCGCGTCGAGGTCATCATCCGGCGAGAGAACTGCCGCGATGCCGCCTTGTGCCCATCGGCTGGCACCTTGATCGTCTTCGGCGGGGCGAATCAGGGTCACTGACAGACGGTCGGCTATTGCTAAGGCAAGGGTTAACCCGGCGACGCCGCCGCCAATGATAACGACATCGGATGTTGGCGTGCTCATAAGTGCCTGCTCCTTGTTCAAGGCAGGCATCATAGCGTGGCAATTAACGATTAGCGATATTTAGACACGAAAAAAAAGCGCATGAAAATGCACTGAAAATAGCTATTTGAAAAAAGAGGAGGGAGTAAAAGCGCACAGTCGATGACTGTGAAAAACAAAACTTGAAATGGTGCCCGGAGCCGGACTTGAACCGGCACGGGGTTGCCCCCGAGAGATTTTAAGTCTCTTGCGTCTACCGATTTCGCCATCCGGGCAATACATTACAAAGACATCGCAATGCTGTTTAGACCTGCTTTAAACACCACTGCTACACAAAGATGGAGGCTGGAGTCGGAATCGAACCGGCGTACACGGAGTTGCAGTCCGCTGCATAACCACTCTGCCATCCAGCCTCAAAAGTCGTTGGAGCGGGAAAGGAGAATCGATCGGACTGGCGCACCAGCTCACGACCCTAACTGCTTTACCACACTATCCAAGTTGGAGCGGGAAAGGAGATTCGAACTCCCGACCCTCGCCTTGGCAAGGCGATGCTCTACCACTGAGCTATTCCCGCTCGACTCGAGGGCGAATTATACGGATAGCCGTCAGCTTGTCAAACAATCAATGGGGCATTCCTTACGAATTGATATATCAGCAGCTTACATGGAGCGGCTGAGGTGCGGCCAAGCGGCTTTCAAGTACTGAACCATCGACCAAAGCGTTAGCATAGCGGCCGCGTACAGAACCACGACGCCCAGGAGCGCAAATTCATGCATTGGGGGGATCGCCAGTAATATTAGCAGTGACACCATTTGCAGCGTGGTTTTTAGTTTGCCTACCCATGAAACAGCCACCATCCCGCGCTTGCCCATCTCTGCCATCCATTCGCGTAACGCTGAAATGACAATTTCGCGGCCAATAATTACCAGGGCTGGCAAGGTAAGTACGAGCGTTTCATAGCGCTCGATTAACAGTGCGAGCGCCACGACGACCATCAGCTTATCGGCCACCGGGTCTAGAAAAGCCCCAAACGGGGTGGATTGATTCCAGCGGCGTGCTAAATAGCCATCCAGCCAGTCGGTAATCGATGCCAGGGCAAACAAGCCAGCCGCAATGGGCATACTCCAGCTGAAAGGCAGGTAAAATAGCACTACCAGCAGCGGAATAAAGGCGATTCTAGCCAATGTCAGTATGTTGGGTATATTCATCGCAGGAAGGCGATCCTTGCAGGAAAATCATAGGATTCGAAGTGTCTGGGCGCCATTCTATCCCCCTTGGGCGGCGGCATCCATGCCGAGGGGGGTGTTTATCCATTGAGTGCCCGATAAATACTTTCGGCTAACGATGCATTAATCCCCGGTACGCGTGCTAGCTCATCGCGGCTGGCCTTTTGTACCCCCTGCAGGCCGCCAAAAAAGCGCAGTAACTCGCGTCGGCGTTTGGGGCCGATACCGGGAATATCCTGCAACGTAGACGTGCGCCTCGCTTTGTCGCGCTGGGCGCGGTGGCCGGCAATTGCGAAGCGGTGCGACTCATCGCGAATATGCTGAATCAGGTGCAGGGCGGGCGATGCAGGGTCCAGGTCAAGCGGGTTGTCGGCGGTTTCCACATACAGGCTTTCAAGCCCGGCTTTACGCGTGGTGCCTTTGGCCACGCCCAATAAAATAATGTTAGTGATGGCGAGCGTTTTGAATACCTCGCGGGCCATATTGAGCTGCCCTTTGCCGCCATCCACGATCAGAATGTCGGGGGCAACTGCTTCACCGCTTTTTACGCGCTTGAGGCGGCGTGTGAGCGCTTGCTGCATGGCGGCGTAATCATCGCCGGCGGCAACGCCTTCAATGCGGAAATGCCGGTAGTCGCTTTTACGCGGGCCCTGGTGATCAAACACCACGCAGGAGGCAACGGTGGCTTCGCCGTGGCTATGGCTAATATCGAAGCACTCAAGGCGCTGCGGCGTCTCGTCTAGCGCCAGCGCTTTTTGAAGCGCGGTAAAGCGCTCGGTAAGTTGCGTTTGATTGGCCAGCTGCGAGGCCAGTTGCTGTTCGGCGTTGGTGATCGCAAGCTGTTGCCACTGAGCGCGATGCCCCCGCACCTGACTGGTGACGCGAATGCGCTTGCCCACCTGCTGGGTCAGCGCCTCGGCGATAAGCTCGCTGTCGTCCAGCGGGTGGCTGGTGATGACTTCGCTGGGCACGTTATGCGGCTGGCCAAAATAGTATTGACTAACCACCTCGGTGAGCAGCGTTTCGAGGGGTAAGTCTAAATCGTTTTTCGGGGTGTGATGGCGTGCGCCCAGCAGCCTGCCATCGCGAACGCTTAATACCGAAACGCCTAGCGCGCCGGGGCGCTGGGCGAGGGCGAAAATGTCGGCGTCACCGCCACCGGTGTCAACAAACTGGCGTTGTTGTAGCTGGCGCAGTTGCTGGACCTGGTCGCGAAGGCGGGCGGCTTCCTCAAAATTGAGCGCTTGGCTGGCCGCTTCCATCGCCGCCATCAACTCCTGGGTAACATTTTCACTTTTGCCTTCCAGGCACATCACCGCGTGTTCAACATCGCGCCGATAATCTTCGGCAGAGATATAGTCGACGCAGGGAGCGCTACAGCGCTGTATCTGGTACTGCAAACAGGGGCGCGAGCGGTGGGCAAAGACGCTGTCTTCGCAGTTGCGGATACGAAATATTTTTTGCATCAGCGCAAGGCTTTCCCGCACCGCGCCGCTGCTGGGATAGGGGCCTAAATAACGCCCGTCGTCACTGCGCTGGCGGGCGCGCTTGTACTCAAGCGCCGGGTAGGGGTGGCGGTCGGTGACAAACACAAAGGGGTAGGACTTATCGTCGCGCAGCAAAATATTGTAGGGCGGGCGCAGCTGCTTGATCAGTGTTTGTTCGAGCAGCAGTGCTTCGGTTTCGGTGCGCGTGACGGTCACTTGAACGTCGGCGATACGCGACACCATCGCCTGGGTTTTGGTGTTCAGCTGGCCGCGAAAATAGCTGGACAGGCGTGCTTTTAAACGCTTGGCTTTGCCTACATAAAGCGTGTTGCTGTGTTCATCAAGCATGCGGTAAACCCCTGGCGAGGTACTTACTGAGCTTAAGAACTGTTTTGAATCAAAGGTCATAGCAGCGTGTCGGTGCCCGGTAGCAGCAGGTGAAGAAGGGGGGTTAAGTTTGGCTTGCGTCAAACCCCTCGACCAGCCCATAGCGGAGCGCTAAATGGGTAAGCTCAACGTCAGTGGCTACCGCTAGTTTATCAAAGAGTCGGTAGCGGTAGGTATTTACCGTTTTGGGACTTAAATGCAGGCGATCAGAGATGTCTTGTACGCGCTGGCAGTTGACGACCATAAGGGCAATCTGCAGCTCGCGGTGGGAGAGGTGGCTAAACGGGTTATCTTCATTGGTAAAGTGCGACATGGCCAGGCGTTGGGCGATTTCCTTGCTTACGTGGCGGCGGCCGTGGAATACCTGCCGGATGGCGTCGGTCATTTCGATCGCATCCGCGCCTTTGCTCAGAAAGCCCGAGGCACCGGCTTCCAGCATGCGGCGTAATACGCTGTCTTCCATGTGCGCCGTTAGGATGATGATTTTAACGTCTTTCATGCTGCGATTAATGCGGCGGGTGGCTTCAAGCCCGCCGATGCCCGGCATACGGATATCCATTAACACGATGTCGGGTTTTAAATGGCGACACTGTGTGACCGCACTTTCGCCGTCGTCAACCTCGCCGACAATTTTAATGTCACCCTCTTCATTAATCAGGTGCGCAATGCTGGTTCTTACAAGGTGATGATCATCGGCGATGAGTACACTGATCAAGGGACAGGCTCCTGCATGGGAACATCGTGGGCTTAGGTGTTGGCCTTGAGCGCTACATGGTTGATAAGCTGATATCTTATCAATCTAATCTAATATAGAGTGCCACATCAAACGGCAAAGGATAATTAGTTAACCCGTGATGGCACAAAACTTGACCGCGGTAAGTGTTCATCGTAGTATCCGCCTCGCTGCTTAAAGAGCGGTATGTGGGGCCTTAGCTCAGCTGGGAGAGCGCAACACTGGCAGTGTTGAGGTCAGCGGTTCGATCCCGCTAGGCTCCACCATCATTTGAGACAGCCGATTTTAGCTAAAAAAGCCTCGTTACTTAAACGAGGCTTTTTTTCGTCTTCGCATTTTTTCGTCTTTTTGCTTTATAAAGCGACGTTTACTCAGCAACCGCTTATTAGGCAACTTTGCCAAGCAGTAAAAACTCGATCAACGCCTTTTGGGCGTGCAGACGGTTGCCAGCTTCCTGCCAGACCACGGCGCGTGGGTCGTCGAGCAGCGTTAAGCTGATCTCTTCGCCGCGATGCGCGGGCAGGCAGTGCAGGAAGAGTACGTCTTGGTTCGCCTGATCGAGCATCGCTTCATTGACTTGAAAGCCAGCGAAGTCAGCCTCACGTTTTGCCTGCTCTTCCTCTTGGCCCATGGAAGCCCAGACATCCGTCGTGATCAAGTCGGCATCTTTGACGGCGGTCTGAGGATCGTGGAGCAGGGTGACGTGGTCGCCAGCGGCGGCCATGATGTCGGCGCGGGGCTCATAGCCTTTCGGGCAGCAAATGCGCAGATGAAAATCGAACTGGCGAGCCGCATTGATCCAGGAGTGGCACATATTATTGCCATCACCGATCCACACTGCTGTACGCCCTTTGACGCTGCCGCGCAGCTCCGTCCAGGTCATCACGTCGGCGAGCAACTGGCAGGGGTGATAATCATCGCTCAAGGCGTTAATCACCGGTACGCTGCTGGCGCTGGCGTAGGTTGCCAGCCCGGCGTGGGAAAAGGTGCGGATCATGACGGCATCGACCATTTCCGCGAGTACCCGAGCGGTATCTTCAATTGGCTCGCCACGGCCCAGCTGGGTATCGCGCGGAGAAAGAAACAGTGCGTGGCCGCCAAACTGTGCCATTCCCGTTTCAAACGAAACCCGCGTACGCGTGGATGATTTTTCAAAGATCATCGCCAGGGTACGGTTAGGTAATGGTGTATAAACAGGACCTTGGGCCTTTAGATTGATTTTGATCGTAATGGCGCGTTGGATCAAATAATCCAGCTCATCCGGGGTCAAATCTAGCAACGTCAGGAAATGGCGTGTCGCCATAAGGGCTTTTCTCCGCGCAAAACCCTATCCTAGCGATGCCGCAGGGGATGCGCAACGCGAACGGCATGCGTAGAATATGTTCACACGTTAAAGCCGAGTGCTTCACTCAGGTACTGTTAGGTGCTGAGTGAGTGGGCATTGGCCATTTAAATGCGAGGAGATTGTATGAGCACCACAGCCGAAAACATTCAGCGTCAAATTAGTGAAAACCCGATATTGATCTTCATGAAGGGGTCACCTCAGCTGCCCCAGTGCGGTTTTTCTGCCCAGACGGTGCAGGCATTAATGAGCTGCGGCGAGCGCTTTGCGTTCGTTAACGTCCTGGATAACCCGGATATTCGTGCGGAACTGCCCAAGATTGCCAACTGGCCGACATTCCCACAGCTGTGGGTTGAAGGTGAACTAGTGGGTGGCTGCGACATCGTGGTTGAAATGCACCAAAACGGCGAGCTGGAAAAGCTGGTGAAAGAAGCTGCTAAGCGCGCCGGGGCCGAAGAAGGTGGTGATAACGCTTAAGCGTTATCGACCCTCTGCTTTTAGTAGCAGGTTGGCGGGCTGCAGTGCAGCCGCTAGAATGACGCTTTGTCATGCATCGTGGCACTTGCCTTGCTGCCTCGGCAGCGTGAGGTAAGTCAGCCCGCCGAAGGATGTACCGCTTCATGAGCTATCAGGTTCTGGCCCGCAAGTGGCGGCCTCGCACATTCCACGAACTCGTGGGCCAGGCCCATGTTCAGCGTGCCTTGGTCAACGCGCTTGACCAAGGCCGTTTGCATCATGCCTACCTATTTACAGGCACGCGCGGCGTGGGTAAAACCACGCTCGCGCGTATCCTTGCCAAATGTTTAAACTGCACGGCCAACGGTCGTGGAGACGAAGGTATTACGTCGACGCCGTGTGGTCAGTGCGATAGCTGCCGAGCCATTGATGAGGGGCGCTTTGTTGATTTAATTGAGGTGGATGCCGCCTCAAGAACCAAAGTAGAAGATACCCGTGAGCTGCTCGACAATGTGCAATACGCGCCTACTCAAGGGCGCTATAAGGTGTACCTAATTGATGAGGTGCACATGCTGTCTACCAGCAGTTTCAATGCGCTGCTGAAAACCCTGGAAGAGCCGCCCCCGCACGTTAAGTTCCTGCTGGCGACGACCGACCCGCACAAGTTACCCCCGACGGTGCTCTCGCGCTGCCTTCAGTTTACCCTCAAGCATATGCCACCGGAGCGCGTGGTTGAGCACCTTACCTACGTGTTGGGCGAAGAGGGCGTTGCGTTTGACGAAAGCGCGCTATGGTTACTCGGGAAAGCCGCCGAAGGTTCAATGCGCGATGCCATGAGCCTGACTGACCAAGCCATTGCCTTTGGCCAGGGGGTGATTCGACATGCGGACGTTGCCGCGATGCTGGGCACCCTGGATCATCGCCATATCCTCGCGCTGGCCGAAGCCTTGGCGGATGTCGATGTGCAGCGGCTGTTGGCTGAAGTGGCGCAGTTAGCCGAGCAGGGGCCTGATTTTGCTGCGGTGCTGGATGAGCTGTCGGGTCTGCTGCACCGGCTGGCGGTGGCGCAGATGGTGCCGGATGCGGTGGAAAACAGCCACGGTGACCGTGACATTATCCTGCAGCTGGCGAGCCGCTTTACCGCCGAAGATATCCAGCTTTATTACCAAATTGGTATTCAGGGGCGCGGGGACATGGTGCATGCGCCTGATCTGCGCAGCGCCTTGGAAATGACGTTGCTGCGTATGCTGGCATTTCGCCCCCAGGGCGTGCCGAAACCACCGCGTACGCCCTTGCCGCTGCGCCCTGAGCCAGCGACGGAATCCGCGCCACCCGAGGCTGAACGACAGTCAGAAGTGCCGCTAGAATCGCAAGCTGAGCCACCGGTCCAGCCATCAGCGCCGGCCGCTGAAGAGGAATCGCCGCGCCAAGAACCGCCGCCTTGGACAGTGGGAGCAGAAGCAGACATACAAGCTCAAGCTGAAACTGAAACTGAAACTGAAACAGAACTGACTGAGGCAGGTACGTCCCAGCATGCTGCCGAACCAGCGCCTGCTCCTGAGCCAGAAGTTATACCTGATCCAGCGCCTGCTTCTGAGTCTGCGCCATCGCCTGAAACTGTTCCTGAGCGAAACGATGCGCTAGACCCACAGCCGCACGTTTCGACTGCTGACATGTCAGATAACCCATCAGGCGCACTTGATAATGCGCAGTGGTTGCAGTGTTTTGACTCCCTGGGCTTGGGCGGCTTGACGCGCAACTTAGCGGGCAATTGTTTGGTAGAGAGCGACGATGGTACGCTGCTGACGCTGCGCTTAGACCCAAGCCAAGCGGCCATGCAGGCAGAAGTGCACCAAACGCGTATTGAACGTGCACTGAAGGAACAGGGCATGCCGCGTCGGGTGGCATTTTACGTGGCCGAGTTGCCCAACCGCCAGGAGACGCCGCGCCAGCGTGAAGAGCGGCTCGGTCAAGAGCGTCATGCTCAGGCGGTTGATCTACTCAACCATGACCCCAATGTACAAAAGTTACAGCAGGCGTTTGGGGCAACGCTGATAGAATCCAGCGTCAAACCCGCTAATGAGCTGCGTTAGTCGCATACTTTCCTATACTCAGTTTTGATGGATGTACGTTATTCAACCCCGTTGGAGATCAGACCATGGTTAAAGGTGGAATGGGCAACTTGATGCAACAAGCCCAAGAAATGCAGGAAAAAATGCAGCGCGCCCAAGAAGAAGTGGCTAAAACCGAGGTACAGGGCGAAGCGGGGGCTGGCATGGTGAAGGTCACCATGAACGGTCGTCACGACGTATCCAATGTCTCCATTGATCCCAGCGTAATGGAAGAAGACAAAGAGCTATTGGAAGATTTGTTAGCGGCCGCGGTTAACGATGCGGTACGCAAGCTGGAAGTCAGCTCTAAAGAGAAAATGGAAGAAGCGACCGCCGGTTTGAATCTTCCCCCCGGCTTTAAGATGCCGTTTTAAACAATGCGGTTTTCTCCTCTCGTTGAGCAGCTGATGGAGGCTTTTCGCGTATTGCCAGGCGTTGGGCCGAAAACGGCTCAGCGAATGGCAATGCACTTACTTGAGCGCGAGCGCCCAGGTGGTCAGCGTCTTGCGGCCGTGATTCAACAGGCGATCGAGGAAGTTGGCTATTGCCAACGCTGTCGAACGCTCACGGAAGCCGACATCTGCGCGCTGTGCGAGAGTCCGCGCCGCGACGATACGCTGCTCTGTGTGGTGGAGTCGCCGGCTGATCAACTGGCTATTGAAGAAGCCGGTGGCTTTAAAGGGCGCTATTTTGTGCTTCATGGGCACCTTTCGCCGCTGGATGGCGTAGGTCCTGAATCGATTGGTTTAGACTTGCTCGAAGCGCGCGTTGCAGAAGGGCTCATTGAAGAGGTGGTGTTGGCGACTAACCCGACTATTGAGGGTGAAGCGACGGCTCACTATATTGCGTCGCTGCTATCAGAATACGGCGTCAAGCTCTCGCGGCTTGCTTATGGCGTCCCTATGGGCGGCGAGCTGGAGTACGTTGATGGCGGTACCTTGAGCCGTGCGTTTAACGGTCGTTTACCGTTTGCCAGTGAATAGGCCTACTTAAAACGCAAGCGCGGTAGCGTTTGTGCCAACTTGGAAGAATGCTTTTGTCCTCTCTTACCCCCTCTTATCAATGGCTTGATACTCCAGATGCGCTTGATGCGGCATGCGAGCAAGTAGCCGATGCCGCTGTGATCGCTCTGGATACCGAGTTTTTTCGAGAGAACAGCTTTTTCCCAGTGCCTGCGCTGATTCAGTTTACCGCGGGTGAAGAGGCTTATCTGATTGATCCGGTGGCCGTGCCGTGTACCGATCGCTTTCGTGCCTTGCTGCAAAATAGTGCCATCAAGCTACTGCACGCCTGCAGCGAAGATCTGGAAGTCTTTCAGCACTGGGCGGGCGTATTGCCTGAGCCGTTAATTGATACCCAGGTGGTACAAGGGTTTCTGGGCGAAAACCCCAGTATGGGGTATCAGAAATTGGTTGAATACTGGATGGGCGAAACCCTGCCGAAAGAGGAAACCCGTTCCAACTGGCTAGTGCGTCCGCTGACCCCGGCGCAATGTGACTATGCCGCGCTGGACGTTATCTATTTGTTAAAAGTGTGGACGCTGCAGGCTGAAAAGCTCGCCATGCTGGGGCGCCGCGAGTGGGTCAATGCTGAGTGCGCCAGCTTAATTGAGCAGGCAGGCCGTAGCGTTGACAACGATCAGCAGTGGTATACCCGCCAGCGCCAGCTATGGCGGTTAACGCCTTGCCAAATAGAGGCGTATCGGCTAATGACCACCTGGCGGGAAGGCGAAACACGCCGCCGTAATTTGCCGCGTAACTGGTTGATTAGCGATAAGTTGCTGTTTGCGATCGCTGAAAAGATGCCTACTAACCGCTTTGAGCTGGCAGAGGTTGAGGGCATTAAGCCCGTGCTGATTAAAAAAGAGGGGGATGCACTGCTGGCGATGGTCAAGCAAGCCAAGCACTGCGATGAGCTGTCGCTGCCCGTGCGTTGGCCTGATCCTATGCACCCATCTTTCAAGTCACGTTTTAAAGCGCTCAAGAAAGTAGTGACCACTAAAGCCGGGGATTTGGGGGTAGCGCCAGAAATACTAATGCGCCGCCGCGATATAGAAACCCTGGTAATGCAGGATTTGGCGGGTGAGCCTTTCAGCTGGCCCAGTGGCTGGCGGGGTGACTGTTTAAATGCCGCGCTGGCCCAAGCCCTTGAGGAACGCCCATGATGAAAGACAAAATGATCTGCGAGGTTTTCAAAAGCTCGCGGAAAGATGAGACGTATTTATACGTTGATAAGCGCCAAGGTCTGACCCAGGTTCCAGAACCGCTGCTTGAAACCTTTGGCAAGCCCGTGCCGGTTTTTACCATGCTACTGACCGCAGATAAAAAGTTGTCACGGGTTAACGCGGCGGACGTGGTGGAAGGGATCAAAGAAAGCGGGTTTTATTTGCAAATGCCACCGCCCAAGGAGGCCTATTTGCTCGATGTGCATCGTGCGCATGTTGCTTCGCGCCCTGGTTCAAGCCCTGATGAATCGTAACGACAGCCGATTATGAATTTTCTGGCTCATGCTTGGCTGGCCCGCGAGGGTAGCGATGATTTTCTCTACGGCAATCTCATTGCCGACGGTGTCAAAGGGGTCGATTTAAGCGATTGGTCGACTGCCACGGCATACGGTATCCGTCATCACCGCCGCGTTGATGCCTGGGTGGATAGCCATCCTCGGGTTGTTGGGGCCCGGCGGCGCGCACCGGCTGCACAGCGCCGATACGCCGGTATCGCGTTGGATATGCTGTGGGATCATTACCTAGCCCGCGACAAGGCTGACCAAAATGAACAGGAAGCGCTGGTGGAGCGTTGCTATTGCTTGCTTTCAGCCCGCTCAGCGCCCAACCGGCTGGCGGGCATGATGCCACTGCTGGTCCAGCATGATTGGTTAAGAAACTACGCTGACTTTGAATTTACCTGCCGTGCCATTGCGGGCATAGGCCATCGGCTAAGCGGGCCTAACCGGCTGGCCGAATTAGTGCCCTGGCTACGCGACGACTATCAAGCGCTTGAAGAGGATTTTCAGTCCTTATGGCCAGCGCTATTGACGACATTAAGTCAAACAGACACGCCACGGTAAAGCGTATTGCCCCATGATGGTGAGGGAGAAGACGATGGAAACCACAATGCGCGAACGCTTTTGGGAGCGCTTTAGCCTTGAAGAGCTGACGCCCCAGGAATGGGAAGCGCTCTGCGATGGCTGCGGGCAGTGCTGCCTATTAAAGCTGCACGACGAAGACAGTCAGGAGTTAGCGGTGCTGAATGTCGCTTGCCGTCTGTTGGACACCCACAGCTGTCAGTGCAGTGATTATCCCAACCGTTTTGACAGCGTACCCGACTGTACGCAACTGACGCCGGCGTTGGTCAAAGAGTTCACCTGGCTGCCGCAAAGCTGTGGCTACCGGCGTGTCGCCGAAGGTCGCAAACTGGCGGGCTGGCACCCGCTTTTGAGTAACGATGCCGAGCGTGTTCACCGTAAAGGGATTAGTGTCCGCAGCTTTGCGGTGTCGCAAGATGAGGTGCCCGAGCAGCAGCTAGAGTCGCACATCATCGCTGTGCTGCCGATGTAATTCCAACCACGTCTGAAGCGCCGCAAAAGGCATGGGGCGTGCGAATAGATAGCCTTGGAAGACATCGCAATTTAACGCTGCCAGCTGTTGCTGCTGCTGGGGCGTCTCCACACCTTCCGCCACGACCACCAGCTCAAGATGGTGGGCTAAGGCAACAATGCCTTGTACAACGGCGGCGTCTTTACTGTTGCTGGCAATACTGTTGATGAAGCTGCGATCGATTTTTATCTTATCAATCGGTAAGTGGCGCAAGTAACTTAAACTTGAAAAGCCGGTACCAAAATCGTCTATCGCAATGCTTACACCCAATGCTCGTAGACCATGCAGCGACGCAATTGCTGCATCGGTATCGTTCATCAAAATACCTTCGGTTAACTCAAGTTCAAGCGAGCTGGCGCTTAGCCCAGTGGCCGCTAGCGTATTGCTGAGCGTGTTGAAAAAACTCGGCCGGTGAAACTGCACTGGTGAAAGGTTGACGGCCATGCGGCAGTGTGGCGGAAGCTGTGGCTCAAGCGTAAGGAAATCCCGTGCGGCGCGCTCGATAACCCACTGGCCTAGCGCAATAATTTGGCCCGTCTCTTCGGCAATGGGAATAAACAGGTCCGGGGGTATAAGGCCTTTTTCAGGGTGGTTCCAGCGCAATAGTGCTTCAAAACCGTGAATGTTTCCGGCGCGTGTTAACAGCGGTTGGTAATGCAGCTCAAACTGTTCGTTGAGAATCGCTTCGGGTAAATCATTTCTTAGCGTCACTCGCTGGGTCAGTTTTTGGTTAATATCCTGGGTGAAGATTTGCAAGGTGTTGCGGCCTTGCTGCTTGGCTTTATACATCGCCATATCGGCCTGCTGAATTAGCTCTGCCGGGTAAAGCAAGTGCTTATCATTAAGGGAAATGCCAATACTTGCCGAAACATACAGCTCATGGCGACCAATGCAATAGGACTGGGCAAGTGCTTCAAGCAGGCGTTTAGCAATATCTTCTGCTTGCTGGGGGCTATCCAGGTCCGGCAGGAGCAAGACGAACTCGTCCCCGCCGAGGCGGCAGAGGGTATCGGAAGGCCGGATTGCTTGTTCAAGCCGATGGGCAACGTGGATAAGGATCTGGTCACCAATGCCATGGCCGAGCGTATCGTTAATCGGTTTAAATTCATCGAGATCGATAAACAGGACGGCTAAATGCTGCTGATGACGCTTGGCGAGTTCAACATCGTGGCGTAAGTGATCTTCAAACAGCGAGCGATTGCCAAGGCCCGTCAGTGCATCGTGGGTGGCATGGAAAGCCAGTGCGTTTTCATGGTCGCGGCGTTCCGATATATCATTAATGCTCGCCACAAAGTGCGTTACCACACCGTCAGGGGCGCGTACTGGGGAGATAAATAGGTTGTTCCAGAACGCTTGGCCGTTTTTACGGTAGTTGCGAATCGTTAAAGTGATGTCCTGCTGCTGTTCAAGGGCCTGCTGGATCGCATCAATATTTTTCGGATCAGTATCTTGACCGTTTAAAAAGCGGCAGTTTAAGCCTTTTATGTCGTCAAGTTGATAGCCCGTGATGGCGACAAAGGCGGGATTAACATACAAAATTGGGTAATCGTCCTGCAGCGCTTCACAAATCACAATACCATTGCTACTGGCTTCCAGGCTGCGCTGGTAAATACGCAGCTGCGACTCCTTTTGACGTAATGCCGTCATCTCTTTGGTCACCCCGAAAACGCCGACTACCTCATCCATGACCACGGTAGGTAGAAACGAGACATCCAGTTGACGGGGCTTGCCCTGTTGGCTGATCACTTCCAAGTCGAATCGCTGCGCAACGCCTTGCAACGCACGCTGGAAAGCAGCGTCAACGGTGGGGTGGCTTTCGGCTGGAACGAAACCGCGCCAGTGACGGCCGACGATATGTGCTTCGCTACTCTCCAGCAAGGTGACGACGGACTGGTTGACGCTTAAGAGACGGCCGCTCAGGTCCAGGGAAAACACCGCATCGGGGTTTTGCGTAAACAGCGAGCGAAATCGCTGCTCGCTGTCTTGTAGCGTTTCTTTGGCTTTTGAAAGCTCGCGAGAGCGTTGGGCTCGCGCAGCTATCAAAGCAAGACTGAAAACCAGCTGATAGGTCAGCAGTATCCCGAAAATGCCCACGCCTGCGGCAATATAGTTGGCGAGCGTTGCAGGTTGATCGGAACGCTGAGTGAGGCTCAGGTTGAGTATTGTTCCACCCGGTAATACGAGCGTGTGATCTGTCAGGGTTGTCGTTGGTGGGGCCGTCCCCGCCGCGGGCAGCAATCCGTTACCTTGGTCAATTAGGTAACCGTTAGTATGCGTTATATGCAGTGTAAAGGTGCCGTTGACCGCGCTGGTTCCGTGGTCAATGAGTTGGGCCGCATTGATGGCAGACACCAGTCGGTAGTCTTGACCAGGGGGCTGAATGGAGAGAAGCGCTCGAGTGGGGTGTTCATGGTCGGGAAACGACCACTGTAAGGTGCTTCGCTGCTGATAGAGCCATGTCAATGTGGATAAGGTGTCTAGCTGTTTATCCAACCAGAACAGAGCGTTGTCATGGCGAGCGCTGCGCCAGCTATTATTTGCTGGCGGCGTTGAGAAGGCGATCGCTAATAGGTTGGGGTAATCTGTCCAATAGCGGGCTATTTCTCGGCGCCGGGACGCGGTGTCGGTAAAAACGTCGTGCCATCGCTGAGCTAAACGCTCCAGCACAATGGCCCGCGACACCATTGTTTGCTCAATGTTGATCGCGATGCCTTCCAGGCTCAGGTGGGCACTTTGACGCGTTTCTTGATGCTGATTCCAACTCACTAAAAACCAGCCACACATACTCAGGCTAACGCCAATAATACCCGCCAACACGGCGGCACTGCTTAACGAGGCTTTAAGATGAGGGATATGGAAGCTCACCATCAGCATGGCGATCCCGAACACGAAGCAAAGTAGCCCCGAAATCAGCGCGCTAGCACGTGGCAACCATGCAGGCACTGGCAAATTGTAGTAGCTGGCTAAGGTAATACAGCCAATTGCCCACAAAAACATTCCGCCTAGCTGCCAAAGGCGACGTTGCCATCTTCCCTGCGATCCTACCCAGAGGCAAAGCCCTGCCATTACGAGCGTTGGGACGGCTTGGTTGGGCAGTAGCGGGTGGTTGCTGAGTAAAGAGATTGCCTTAGGTGAGGTGTCCAGGGCGTTATGTAATAGCGTGTAGCTGGCAAGCACGACGAGGGCTAGAGCGGCCGCTTGGCGACAGCGTGTAAAGTTGACCATCACCGCACTCAGCCCTAGCCCGCACAAGAGGATGGCCAGGCCGCTATCGGGTAACAACGTGAGCGATTGTGGCTGGTGAACATCAGGAAAATAGCCGAGCAAAAAGCCACCGGCGCCAATCACGATGGTGGTCACCAGCAGCGTCAGTAAGCCTGCTTGAAGGGCAAGCTCGCGATTATTGACGTTCATCGACAATTGTTCACAAAGTCGCCGTCAGTGCTTTTAAAACTAACCATATCATATACCTACCGTATTATTTTTGATGCCAAGCGGGCCATTCAGGGCCTTGCGATAGCCTGGAAAGCGATGAATCGCCCTACACAGAGTTTGGTCGTATTGTCAGCCGAGCACTTGATATCTATATTGCCCCATCGGCTCAGATATACCTTACCCTACTCAAAAACTTGTGCGTTATTCTTGGTTTGTATGGTTTTTGTACGGTGTTTTGGCCGGGATGTATACCCAACTTAACATATTATTAGTACTCAGCTGCTCCGTAGGGCGTTAGTACTAAGAACCTTGCGAGGTATTGGATGTCTTCAGCGTTGATGTCAAACCATACGGCGAATACGGACCGGGTGATGTGGTTACCTATTGGCTTGATCACCGCACTTTGTTTTGGGGTCGGGGTGTTTACGCAAACCCTGGCGCTTGTTGTTAGTTACGCCGTGCTTACCTTGCCATTAACAGCCTGGGCACAACGGCGCTGGAGAGGCCATGCGGGCAATGGTTTTCTAAAGGCGGCGGTGCTGATGGGCTTTTCAGCGGTGTTAATCGAACAATCGGGTGGTTTGATCGAAGCGCACTTCAGCATTTTTATTTTGTTATCGGTACTGATTTTATACAGCGATTGGCGCGTTATAGCGTTCGGCGGGCTTGTCGTTGCGCTTCATCACCTGCTATTTACCTGGCTGCAACACCTGGGTTATGTGCATTTGTATAGCGGCATGGTGGGTAGCGATCATAACGCCGCGCATGGTTTAGCTGAGCTGGTTGCCTGCTTATTCATGCACGCTGGTGCTGTGGTGGTGCAAGTTGCCATTTTAGGTTATCTGGCCAAAGTACTCGCCCGAATGGTCGCCGAGAGTCAGCACGTTAGCCACTTTGCCCATCAAGCCAGCGATGGCAAGTTAGACATGGCCTTTTCAGCTCAACAGCATGGCTTACCCGCCGTTGCGGCGATCATCACCATGCGCGACCAAGTGGCTTCAAGCCTTAGGAAAACGCAGCAAGCCGCGCAAAGCTCCCACGGCTTGAGTGAACAGCTGTTCGCTGCCCAGGATCTGCTAAGCGTACAAATTGCCCGTAATGTGAGCCAGACCGAGCGTATTTCCACCAGCGCTACCCAGCTTTCAGCGACAACCCGCGAAACAGCGCATGAATCTGAGCAAGTACGCCGTTTAGCCGAAACAGCAGAAACGGCCGTGCGCGATAACGGCGAGCAAATGCAAGCCATTCGAAGCCTGATGCGCACGCTTGAGCAGCAGGCCAAGCAAATTAGTAGCATGCTGGCAGAGATTGATCATATTACCTTCCAAACCAATTTACTGGCCCTTAACGCCTCAGTGGAAGCGGCTCGAGCCGGTGAACAGGGGCGTGGTTTTGCAGTGGTCGCCAGTGAAGTCAGAAAACTGGCCGGCAATACGCAAGACACGGCAGGGCGTATCCGCGATAACGTTACCTTGATTGAACAGCAGGTACAGGAGGGCGTAACGCAAACCGACTATGCACAGGAGACAACCCAGCGGCTAATTGACTCTTTTGAAGAGGTGGCGGGACGTCTGACCGGAATGGACAGCGCGTTACAGCAGCAAAACCAAGGCATTGAAGAGCTCGAAAGCAGCGTTAATGAAATGCACGACGCGCTTGAGGTGTCGAACCGTTCCGTTAACGAAGCACATCAAATGGCTGAACGCTTATCGCAAACGGCGGATGTGTTACTTGAGGCCGTCAGTGGCTTTAAGCTACCTGCAGAGGATGGCGCTCACGCTTCGCAACCGCAGTCGCTTGCCTTGAGCAAAGCCCTAAGCAAAGCATAGCCCATCACGATAGCCCATCACGATAGCCCGTTACGGCGGTGATTCGGCTGCCATCCAAGAGAGCCTGCTAACAGAGCCCGCTTCTGCGGGCTCTGTTTAGCCAGGGGTAGCGGCGCTATTCAGGGCTTAGACCCAGCGCCCAAAGAATAAACGCATCTTGCCGCGCGGTATCGCGCCAGGCTTTAAAGCGGCCAGAGGCGCCGCCGTGGCCACTGCTCATATCGGTACGCATGAGCACCGGCGCGGCTGCTTGCTGCTGTTGCGCTATCTGGGCGTAAAACTTGGCGGGTTCCCAGTAGCTTACTCGGGTGTCAAACCAACTGCCCTCAATCCATAGGGCTGGGTAGGCTTGCGCCTTAATGTTATCGATGGGTGAATAACCGCGAATGCGCTCGGCGACCTCTGCATCTTCTGGATTGCCCCATTCACTGTACTCAGCCGTTGTTAGCGGAAGCTCGGGGTTCTGCATGGTGCGCAGCACGTCTAAGAAAGGCACGTCTAGCAGCGCGGCACAGAACTTTTCCGGCGCCCGGTTGATACAGGTGCCGATTAACAGTCCACCGGCGCTGGCGCCATACGCCGCTATTCGCTGAGCATCGCTAACCCCCTGTTCAACCAGGGCTTCCCGCGCGGCCAGGAAGTCGTTAAAGCTGTTTTCCTTGTGGACCATTTTGCCGTTTAAGTACCACGGTTCGCCTCGCTCGCCGCCGCCTCTGACATGCGCAACGGCAAACGCCGCTCCCCGCTCCAGGAGCTCCAAACGGGCGATAGAAAACCACGGGTCAAGCGCCTCGCCGTAGGCGCCGTAGCCATACAGCAGGGTGGGCAATGGCTGATCGGCTAGATCGGCGCGCATAACGACCGAAACAGGGACTTGCTCGCCGTCGTTACTTGTCGCCCAAAGGCGCCGGCTTGTCAGTTGCTCTGGCTGAAGGCTGCCGTAAACAGGCACGCGTTTTAGCAGCGTCCGCTCGCCGCTGGCAAGGTCGAGGGCAAACCAGCTGGGTGGCTGGGTAAACGACTCTTCGCGCAGGCGCAGTACCTGGCTGTCGAAGTGGGGGGCATCGTCGAGCATTTGCGAGCAAGGCTGTTCGGGCAGCGTCAGGTGCTCATCCAGTGTGCAGCTGTGACGAGCATCGAAAACCAAGCGACGCAAATACACCTGCGCTTGCGCATGATCGCGCTCAGCCAGCATCAAACCCCAAGCGAAGGCGTCAACGCCCTCAAGCGTTATGTTTTGGCGATGAGCGATTAACGCTTTCCAGTCCGGCTGGGAGTGACCCAGTTGCGCTTCGGGCAGGTAGTCGAGTTGAAAGTGAGCGCCAGTCTGGTTGTGCAGGCGGTAAAAACTCCCGGGGCGGTGGTCAATGCTGTACTCAACCCCCGCTTGGCGCTGCTGGATACAGCGTGGCGTCTCGGCAGGGGAGCGTGCCGGCAGCAGGTGAATTTCGCTGGTGTCTTTGGAGCCGCTTTCAAGCAGCAACCAATCCCGCGAACGGGTTTTACCGATGCCGAGCCAAAACTCGGTATCCTCTTCGCGTAGCACCAGCTCGGGCTCGGTTGAGGCGTCAGGTGCGACTAGCGAAAGGGGCAGCCGCCATACGCTATCGGGCCGCTGGGTGGCATCAAAGCGGGTGAACAGCAGAGTAGCCGTGGTAGCGGTTTGATCCTCTGCCCAGCACAGGCCTGCACCTATATCGCTCAGCAGCTGAACGGGTGTCCCGCTAGGCAGGGCTTTCAGCCACAGGCTAAAGCGTTCATCGCCCTGGGTATCTTCGGTCCAGGCCAGCCACTGCTCGTCGGGTGAGAGCGCCATATCGCCCATGTCGTAAAAATCATGCTCGGCGGCGCGGGCGCAAACGTCAAAGAAGCATTCATTTTGCTCTGATTGGCTGTTGGGGTGGCGCCACCAGCGCGGGTAGTCGTCCTCGGCACCGGTTTCGTTCCAGAACGTAAAGTGGTCAAGCGTTGTCTTAAGGCTGGTTACGGCTAATTCGCGCCGCGTCAGGTGGCTTTGGTACAGCGCCTCTTCTAACGGGGCAAGCGGCGCAAACCATGCCGCCTGCTGATCGTTGGCGGCTTCTAAAAAGGCGCTTACCTCTGGGTCATCGCGTTCTTCTAACCAGTGCCATTGCGGGTCATTAGCGCGATAATAGCGCGAAGCGGGTGAGCCTGAGTGCATGCCTGGCTGTGCTTTCATAAATTCATAGGTACCATAACGGGAAATCAACGTCGGGTGAGTTTACCCACAGAAGGGATATTATGCTGTCTACAGATTCAATGTCATTGCTTTGGTTGAGTTATTACGGGCTGTCACTGTTAGTGATTGTCGCGGTCTACTTTGCGCTCACTTGCCTGCCTCGTTTGCCACGTCTAGTGCTAACCTGGGCTATCGCTGGGGCGATATGGGCCCCAGCCACTTTCCGGCTGCCGCTAATAGAAGAGGGTGAATTCTATACCGGTTGGGCGCCTTCGGCGATGGTGTCGGCGGTGGGCTTTTTAGAGAACAATGGCGCGGCGCTGCGTGGTGGGCTGATGTGGCTGGTGCTGGGTATGGCGTTAGGCGCGCTTATCGGCGTTGCGCTTTGGTGGTGGCGTCGTCCTAGTGAGTATGAATATGTTGACGATGAGGCGGAAACTAACAGTGACGTTCACTCTCAGCGCCGCCGCGAACCGGTGATTGGATGATAGCGCATTGGAGCAACTGCTTGAGGTCTTTGAATGTGTGAACTGTTGGGGATGAGCGCCAACGTACCCACCGATATTTGTTTTAGCTTTTCAGGCTTTTTACATCGCGGTGGCGGCACCGGGCCCCATCGCGATGGCTGGGGAATCGCCTTCTATGAAGAGGGCGGCTATCGCGATTTTCGGGACCCGCACCCCTCTGTCGATTCTCCCATTGCGCGGCTGATTTGCGATTACCCGATCAAGTCCCACGTGGTGATCAGCCATATTCGTCAAGCCAATGTGGGCGGCGTTAAGCTTGCCAATACGCACCCCTTTACGCGTGAAATGTGGGGGCGTCCTTGGTGCTATGCACACAATGGCCAGCTAAGCGGCTGGGAAAGCCTGACGCTAGGCAACTATATCCCGGTGGGTAATACCGATAGTGAGCACGCCTATTGCTGGCTGATGGGGGAGCTGCGGCGTACTTTTCCAACGCCGCCCGCTGACCCCGCAACACTCTGGGAGCGCTTGCATCAGCTATGCGAGCAGCTAAGAGCGCTGGGCGTGTTCAATATGCTGCTCTCGGATGGCCGCTATTTGTATACCTTCTGCGCGACGAAGCTGGTACATATTACCCGCTGTGCCCCCTTCGGTAACGCGGAGTTATCCGACGCTGAGATGACCGTGAATTTTGCCGAGCATACCACGCCGAACGATGTTGTCTCGGTCATTGCCACCGAGCCGCTAACGCAAAATGAAGCGTGGCAGCGCATGGTGCCGGGCGAGCTATTAGTATGGCGCGATGGAGAAGTTCAGGCGCGTTACTGTCCATAAATAGTTCATAAGGCGCGTTATTGTCCATAAAGAGTGATCTACTAAATTGGCATGAGAGAAGCCGCCGTCAATAAAGCGAGCCTGACGATAGGCTAAAGTTGAAACGCCAGTTTCAATCGTGCGTTTTACAGCTTGCCGCCTGTCGTATATCGTTGACCCGTTAATTTAGGGTTTGCGCAGCCAGTGTTAGACATAGCCTCGCGACAACAACAAGTCGGTGATCACGCCGACACGCATAGCGGAGATTGCCCATGAGCGAACACGCCAACGCCGCCGTTTTACGTGGCCCAGCGCTTGAAGGGTTGGATCAATACGATTCAGTCACGGATATTTTTCATAGCGCAGTAGCACGATTCAAAGATAAGCCTGCCTTTTCCTGCATGGGAAAAACGCTTACCTTCGCCGAGCTTGACCGTCTGTCGGCGGATTTCGCCGCGTGGCTTCAGCATTCAACGGACCTGGTGCCCGGTGACCGAATTGCCATCCAGCTGCCTAACGTACTGCAGTTCCCCGTTGCGGTATTTGGTGCGCTGCGGGCAGGTCTGGTGGTGGTCAATACCAACCCGCTGTATACCGAGCGGGAAATGGCCAACCAGTTCAAAGACGCCAACGCCAAAGCCATTGTGATTTTGGCCAATATGGCGAGCAAACTGGAGAAAGTGCTAGATAAAACAGAGATCAAACACGTTTTAGTCACCCAGCTTGCCGACTTGCACGACGTGCCCAAGCGCTGGTTAATCAATGCAGTGGTGAAACACGTTAAGAAAATGGTGCCAGCTTATTCGCTGCCCGGTGCGATTGGTTTTAGCGCTGCGCTGAAAAAAGGCGCCTCGCTAAACCATACCGATGTTAAGAGACGTCCCGACGATTTAGCCGCGCTGCAATACACCGGTGGCACCACCGGCATGCCCAAGGGCGCGATGCTCACCCATCGTAATCTAGTGGCCAATATGCTCCAGGCCCGCCAAGCCATTGGCTCCCATCTGACCGATGGCGAAGAGCTGGTCATCGCACCGTTACCGGTTTATCACATCTATACCTTCACCGTGAACTGCCTGTTCTTGATGGAGACGGGTAACCACTCCTTATTGATCACCAACCCACGCGACATGGACGCGTTTGTGAAAGAGCTCAAGGGGCTGCCTTTTACTGCGTTTATCGGTCTCAATACGTTATTTAATGCACTGTGCAATCGCGATGATTTTAAACAGCTGGATTTTTCCAAGCTGAAACTGACCATTTCCGGCGGTATGGCGCTCACCAAGGCGTCCGCGCAGCGCTGGGAAGAAACCACTGGCTGCCCCATTGCTGAAGGTTATGGCCTGACCGAGACATCGCCGATTGTAAGCTTCAACCCCAACGATGCGATTCAGTTAGGCACCATTGGTAAGCCCGTGGCAGGCACTGCGGTAAAAGTCGTCGACACGGACGGCAATGAAGTGGCGCTGGGCGAACCCGGTGAGCTATGCGTGCAAGGGCCGCAGGTGATGAAAGGTTACTGGCAGCGCGAAGACGAAACCCACCACTCTATCGATGCGAACGGCTGGTTTTACACCGGCGATATCGCTGTTCTCCAGGAAGACGGCTACATCCGCATTGTCGATCGTAAAAAAGACATGATTCTGGTCTCGGGCTTCAACGTTTATCCCAATGAAGTTGAGGATGTGGTGGCTGCCCACCCGGACGTGCTTGAGTCGGCTGCCGTCGGTGTGCCCGATGAAGATGCTGGTGAAGCCATCAAGCTGTTTGTGGTGAGCAAAAACGCCCAGCTGGATGCAAAAACCCTGCGCCAGTGGTGCAAAAAAGAGCTCACTGGCTACAAGGTTCCCAAGATCATTGAGTTTCGCGATGAGCTACCCAAAACCAACGTGGGCAAAGTGTTGCGCCGCCAGCTGCGCGATGAAGAACCTTCCAACACATAACCATTAAACAACGACGCGGCGCTGGGTTAGGCGTCGGGGAGTTGAAAGCGTTACAATACGGCACTGTGTTTCAGGCCCGCTCACATGAGCGGGCTGATTTTTTGAACCACTCAAGCTCTCAAGCGAATGGAAACCGACTCTATCGTGACCACTGAAACATCCCCAGCTCCCACCGATAGCCAACGTCTCGCGTCGCTAAAACAGGCAGCGGGCGATGTTATGCTGCGCGATGCCGAGCGGCTGGAGCGTCGCCTGGCCGGTTTGAGCCGTCGCCTGCGCGATAATAAACCGATTAGCCGTGGTTTGGACGAAGTGCAGCGCGAGGTGAGCCGCGCCCAGCAGCAGCTCAGCCAGCGGGAAGCGCAAAAGGTCGCCCTCAACTACCCACCGGAACTCCCCGTGGTCGAGCGGCGAGAGGATATTCTCAACGCCATACGCGACCACCAGGTGGTGGTCATCGCCGGGGAGACCGGCTCAGGCAAAACCACCCAGCTACCCAAAATGTGTTTGCAGCTAGGGCGCGGCCGTCGTGGCTTGATTGGTCATACCCAGCCGCGTCGTTTGGCGGCGCGAAGTGTGGCCGGGCGCTTGGCCGAAGAACTGGAAGTGCCCCTGGGCGAGCAGGTAGGTTACCAGGTGCGTTTCAGCGATCAGAGCACGCCCAGCACGTTAGTCAAGCTAATGACCGACGGCATTTTGCTGGCCGAAACGCAGAATGATCCGCTGCTGCTGCGCTACGACACCATCATTATTGACGAAGCCCACGAGCGCAGCCTGAACATCGACTTTCTGCTCGGCTACCTCAAGCGCCTGTTGCCCAAACGGCCCGATCTCAAAGTCATCATTACCTCGGCGACTATCGACGTAGAACGCTTTGCCAAACACTTTGGCACCGCCAAAACGCCCGCGCCGGTGGTTGAAGTAACCGGGCGCACCTACCCGGTTGAAGTGCACTATCGGCCGCTGTTGCGCGATGAAGACGACGAAGAAGATCGCACGCTGCAGGAGGGTATTCTGCACGCGGTGGAAGAGATTGAAGCCATTGAGCGCGAAAAAGGCTGGCTGCACGGCCCCCGCGATGTGCTGGTGTTTTTACCCGGCGAGCGCGAGATTCGCGAAACCGCAGACACACTGCGCCGCGCCGAGCTGAAGGGCACCGAAATCCTGCCGCTCTATGCCAGGCTCTCCAACGAAGAGCAAAACCGGGTGTTTGCGCCGCACCGTGGTCGGCGCATTGTGCTGGCCACCAACGTCGCCGAAACCTCGCTGACGGTGCCCGGTATTCGCTACGTGATCGACCCAGGGCTGGTGCGTATCAGCCGCTATAGCTACCGCTCCAAAATCCAGCGCTTACCGGTAGAGGCGGTTAGCCAAGCCAGTGCCAATCAGCGTAAAGGGCGCTGCGGGCGGATCGCCGAAGGCGTTTGTATACGTCTTTACAGCGAAGAAGATTTTTTAGCGCGCCCTGGGTTTACCGACCCGGAAATTCAGCGCACCAACCTGGCGTCGGTGATTCTGTCGATGCTGGGGCTCAAACTCGGCGATATAGAGGCGTTCCCGTTTGTTGACCCACCGGATAGCCGCTTTGTTAAAGACGGTTTTCGGCTGTTGTTTGAGCTGGGCGCGGTGGATGAGCAGCAGCGTCTTTCCCCGCTGGGCCGTAAGCTGGCGCGGCTGCCGATTGATCCACGCTTAGCACGCATGGTGCTGGCGGGCGCTGAACACGGTAGCCTGCGCGACGTGCTGATTGTGGTGTCGGCGCTGGCCATTCAAGACCCCCGGGACCGGCCTGCCGATAAGCGCCAAGCCGCGGATCAAGCCCATCAGCGCTGGCACGACCCGGATTCCGACTTCGTCGCTTTGCTGAACCTCTGGCACGGCATTGAGAATGCCCGCGAGGCGCTGTCAGGGAATCAGCTACGCCGCTGGTGTCGCGAGCATTATATTAACTACCTGCGCATGCGCGAGTGGCACGATACCTTCCGTCAACTCCGCCAGCTACTCCGCGATATGGACATTGAGGTCCCGGCACCGGCACCCCGCGATGAGGATGAGAGCGAAGAGCAGGCGCGGCAAACGCGCCGTAAAACCTCGGGCAAAGTGCATCAGGCGCTGCTTTCGGGGCTGCTCTCCAACCTGGGTACGCTGCTGGAAAACCGCGAGTACCTCGGCGCGCGCAATCGCAAGTTTATGATTCACCCTGGCTCAGGGTTGGCCAAGAAATCCCCCAAATGGATCATGGCGTTTGAGCTGATAGAAACCTCGAAGCTGTTTGCCCGCACCGTGGCCAAAATCGACCCGCAGTGGATAGAACCTCAGGCGCAGCACCTGGTTAAGCGCAGCTACAGCGAACCGCATTGGGAAATGAAGCGTGCCCAGGTGGTGGCTTTTGAGCAAGTGACGTTGTTTGGTCTGCCGATTGTGGCCCGGCGCAAAGTGCACTACGGGCCCATTGCCCCGCAGGAAGCCCGCGAGATATTTATTCGCCGTGCGCTGGTGGAGGGGGATTTCCAGACCCAAGGTAGCTTTTTCGAACATAACCGGGCGCTGATCGACGAAGTCGAGGCACTGGAAGATCGCGCCCGACGGCGGGATATTCTGGTCGATGAAGACACGCTATTCGACTTTTACGACCAGCGCATTCCGGCCGATATTGTTAACGGTAAAGGCTTTGAACACTGGCGCAAGCAGGCCGAGCAGCAAGATCCCGAGCTGCTGCACTTTGATCTTGAAACACTCAAGGCGCGGGATGCCGGCGATGTGACGCAAACGCAGTATCCTGATCATCTGGTCTTGGCTGGCGTTGCCTATCCGGTGAGCTACCACTTTGACCCGGAAGCCGAGGACGACGGCGTTACGCTGACCGTTCCCGCCGCCATGCTGCCGCAAGTGCCAGCACATGCGTTGGAATGGCTGGTGCCCGGGCTGCTGCGCGAAAAGTGTATTGCGCTGCTGAAGTCGCTGCCGAAAAGTATTCGTCGCCAGGTAGTGCCGATTCCCGACTGGGTGGATGCCGCGCTGGAGACCCTGGTGCCCGACCAGCGGCCATTAACCGAGGCCTTGGGGGAGTTTATTCGCCGCCGAACGGGGACGCGGGTGCACCCCGACGATTGGCGTTTAGACCAGCTCGCACCGCATTTGATAATGAATATCCGGGTGGTCGATCACGCGGGCGAAACTTTGGGGCAGGGCCGCGACCTGCGCGCGTTGGAGCAGCGCTTTGAAGCAGCGGCGAGCGCCGGCGCCCAAGCGCTGGCCGAACAGGTTAGCCATGAGCCTACCGTTGCCGGGCTGCCCAAGACGCCGCTGCCTGCTTCGCGTGTTACTACCCAGGCAGGTATTCGCGTAGAGGCGTATCCTGCCCTGGTCGCCGACGCCCGCGAGTTCAAGGTGGCGCTGTTTGACCACCCGGCGAAAGCCGACGCCGCCCACCAGGAGGGCATTGCCCGGTTGGCAATTGCTAAGCTTCCTGAACAGGTCCGAGCGATCAAACAATTGCCTGGGGTAGAGACGTGTGCGCTGCTGTTTGCCAAGGTGGGCAGTAAGCAAGCCCTGGTCGATGATCTGCTGCTGGCGGTGTTTACCCAAGTGGTGGCACAGTACCCGCTGCCGCGTTCAGAGGCCGCGTTTAGTCAGCGCCTAAACGAGACTCAGGATCAGCTCGTTGACGCGGCAAAATCACTGCTGGTGAGCGTGGAAGCCGCGCTGCAGGGCCACTTGGCGGTCACTAAAGTGTTAAAGGGTAAGCTCAATTTTGCCTTGGCCCTGGTATACAGCGACGTTAACGCCCAGATGCAGCGCTTGGTTTACCCCGGGTTTATTCACGATGCAGGCCCGTGGCTGCAGGAATACCCCCGCTATACCGAGGCGGCGCTGATTCGGCTTGAAAAAGCCGCCCGTGAGCGCGGTCGTGATCAAATGATGATGCAAGACGTCCAAGCATTAGAGGCGCGCTTTGATGCCCGCCGTAAAAGTGAGCGCCGCGGACGAGTGGAAGACCCGGCATTGGTCGCGTTTGGCTGGTGGCTACAAGAACTAAGGGTATCGCTATTTGCTCAGCAGTTGGGCACGAGTATGCCCGTTTCAGTCAAACGACTTGAAAAACGCTGGCAGGAGATCGTTAGCGTTTAAGTGCTCGCTAAACACGGTGGTTAGCAAAATAGCCGCTGGAAAAATCGCCATTTTACGCACACAGTAACGGTATGGGTTCGCCACAAGTCCCGCGCGAGGGTTGGTGCGCAATGTCGGCAAGCCGCTTAAAGGAGATTGGCATGACAAATGTGGTGATTACCGGTACAGGCCTCTATACACCGGAACACGCCATTGAAAATGCGGCCCTGGTGGCGGCATTTAACACTTGGGTAGACGCTGAAAATGCGCAGCACGCCGGGGCCATTGAGCGCGGTGAGCGCGAGCCGCTGGCGTATTCGAGCAGTGAATTTATCGAAAAAGCCTCGGGGATTAAAAGCCGCTACGTGCTCGACGCGTCGGGCATCCTTGACCCACAGCGCATGCGGCCTAAACTGCCACAGCGGAATAACGATGAACCCTCCATCCAGTGCGAGATGTCGACGGCGGCGGCTCGCCAAGCGCTGGCCGCTGCTCAGGTAGAGGCGGCGGATATTGAGTTGGTCATTGTCGCCTGCTCGAACTTGGAGCGCGCCTACCCCGCGGTAGCGGTAGAAGTGCAGCACGCCTTGGGCACCAGCGGCTATGGGTTTGATATGAATGTGGCCTGTAGTTCGGCCACGTTTGCGTTAGAAACGGCGGCCAACGCGATAGCCTCGGGCAGCGTCAAGCGTGCATTAGTGGTGAATCCGGAGATTTGCTCGGCGCATCTCAATTTTCGCGACCGTGACAGCCACTTTATTTTCGGCGATGCTTGTACCGCTGTGGTAGTAGAAAATAGCGCCATTGCGGTTGCCGACGAGCGTTTTGAAATCCTTGGCACGCGCTTGGTCACTCAGTTTTCTAATACGATCCGTAACAATGCTGGTTTTCTAAACCGCGTGACCGATAGCGATCCGCTGGCTTTAGATAAGCTGTTTGTACAGGAAGGGCGGCGTGTGTTTAAAGAGGTTTGCCCCATGGTGGCTAAATTGATCACCGATCATTTAGCGTCTTTGGCGTTGAGCAGCAGCGATCTAAAACGCATGTGGCTACACCAAGCCAATCGACATATGAACGACTTGATTGCCCGTAAAGTGCTGGGGTATGACCCCAGTGAAACTCAGGCGCCGATTATTTTGGACCGTTACGCTAACACCAGTTCTGCGGGTTCCATCATTGCGTTCCACCTTCATCGCGAAGCGTTCGCCGAGGGGGATATTGGTGTGATTTGCTCCTTTGGGGCGGGTTACAGTGCTGGCAGTGTCGTGGTGCGTCGTCAGTAGCGCGGTGCGGAATCGAAAAAAAGGAAATGTCATGCAGCAGTGGTTAAGTAACAAAAAGTCAGCACTTAGGTTGCGCTCTGGTGGTTTGCCACTTCTGCTGGTGGCGTTATTAGCCACCGCTGGTTGTGCTAGCACACAAGTCGCGCAGGACACGCACCCTGAAGACCCCTGGGAAGGGTTTAACCGCAAAGTGTTTGCGTTTAACGACGTGTTGGACCGCTACGCGCTTAAGCCTGTGGCAAAGGGCTATCGTACGGTTACGCCTGACCCGGTGCAGACCGGCGTCGGTAATTTCTTCTCTAATTTGGGCGAGCTGCGCACAGCGCTTAACAGCGTACTGCAAGGCAAGCCGGCGAATGCAGGTCTGGCGACGTCGCGGTTTTTGATCAATTCCACGGTGGGTATCGGCGGGCTGTTGGATTACGCCACGCTAATGGAAGTGACCGCGGATGAGGAAGATTTTGGTCAAACGTTAGCGGTGTGGGGCTGGGAAGACTCGCGCTATCTTGTGCTGCCTTTCTTCGGCCCCAGTACGCTGCGCGATACCTCCGGCTTACCCGCTGATATGGCCACCTATCCGGTTACCTACGTAGAGGAGGATAGCGTTCGGATTAGCCTGACCGCCCTCAATGCGATTGATACGCGTGCGGGGCTGCTCGATCGAGAGGAGTTGATTAGTGGGGATCGCTACCGTTTTATTCGTGACGCATATTTACAAAATCGTCAGTTTAAAGTGAGCGATGGCGAATTGGGCGCTGACCCTTTTGCCGCCGATGACTTTGATTTTGACGACAGTGATTTTGACGACAGTGATTTTGAAGACAGTGATTTTGAAGACAGTGATGTTGACGATAGCGATTCTGATGACCGCGATCTTGATAACAGTAATGATAGCGACTCGGGTGACGGCGACTCCGCTGATTGAGGCTGATGATGGATCATTCTAAGCAGTTGATCGCAGTGATCGATGAGCCGGGGCGGGAGCGCGACGCGCTGGCCGAGGCGATTACCTGCGATGACATGTGGGTATTTGCGAGTGAGGACATCGAGGATCTACCCGCCGACACGGCGCTGATCGTTGCCCATGCCCGAGCGGTCCCCAGGCAGCGGTGGTCGCAACTGACGCGCCGCTTGCCGACCCTGGTGGTCAGTGACTCGCGTCAAGACGCGGATCTGATCAAGGCGGTTGATGTCGGACTGGTGGACTATATTGTTCATCCCCTGCGTCACGCTGAATTGCTGCGACGAATGATACGCAAAGCCATTGAGCTTAACGATCTGGCGCTGGAACGCGAGCGCGATCACGAGCGGCTGGCGGAGCTAAATGAAAGCTTAGAGACGCACTTGGCGCTACTGCGGATGGATCAGCAGAGCGGTGGTCACATTCAGCGGCGCTTATTGCCGCTGCGGCCCAAGGTGATTAACGGGGTGTCTTACGACTATGTGTTTGCCCCGTCGCTGTATTTGTCCGGCGATTTTCTCGATTACCAACGTTATAACGCGCGTTACAGTGCCTTTTATTTCGCCGACGTATCGGGGCATGGCGCCTCGTCAGCGTTTGTCACGGTACTGCTTAAGTATTTGTGCAACCGTTGGCTGGGTGAGTGGGATGGCCAGCAGCCGGAAACGCTGCCTGCTGACTGGTTGCGGGCAATGAACCGTGAATTGCAGGGTACCGATATCGGCAAACATGCCACCTTATTTGTCGGTGTGATTGACCATGAAGCGCATACTCTTCACTATTCGCTCGGCGCGCAGCTGCCTATGCCCCTATTGGCGGCAGAAGGAAAGCTAAGCCGCTTAGAAGGCGAGGGAATGCCGGTAGGCCTTTTCCCCGATGTAGAGTATCCTTCACTTAGCTGTTCGTTGCCGGCTGAATTTCGACTATGGCTCTGTTCGGACGGTGTATTGGAATGCTTGCCGGGTAATACGCTCGACACGCGGCTCAAGGAGCTTGAGCAATTAGTAAGCGAAAGTGTCACCCTTGAGCAGTTGCGCGATCGGCTAGCTGAAACAAATGTACTCCTTGCCGAAGGAGACGCAGAGTTTGATGCCAACCAAGAGCGCGATGCTTTACCCGATGATCTAACAATCATGATGGTGAGCGGATTTGGTCATGCTGATTGAAGAAGGCCGCATTAAAGCGGCGTTCGATTCTGGTGTTTTTGTACTAAAGTTATGTGGTGATGTGCGGTTGACGCTGTGCGCCACGCTCGATAACCAAGCCCAGCGTCTCGCTGAGACGCCGGGGCTGCGTGCGGTATTGATCGACCTGCGCGAGGCGACCAATGTGGACTCCACGGCGCTGGGTTTTCTTGCCAAGGTCGCTATGGCGGTGAAAGGGCGTTTGGAGCAGCCGCCGACCATTATCGTCGATAATCCTGACGTTCGAAAAATGCTTGATGTGATGGGGTTTGCGCGCTTTTTTACCCTGATGGAAGCGCCGTTGCAGCAAACGAGCGCACTCAACGACGCACTCGAAGAATTGCCGGAAGAACCTGCTGATGAAGAAGGGCTTCGCGAGCGAATCCTTGAAGCCCACCGCATCTTAATGCACATGAACGAGCACAACCGTGAGCAGTTTCAGCCCCTGGTTGAAATGCTTGAGTCGCAAGACGCCTCCTCGCACCATTAAATGCCCCCCAGCCTGATAAGTCCCTGGCATTCTCCAGGGCTATCTCGGTTGTGTGCTTTTACGCTATTCCTATCTCTGGTAGCGCTGTATCAATAGCGTACAGCACCGACAAGTGTCATAAAATCGGCTATCATTAGCGGCCTATCTATTCCAGTGCGCACGTCTAGTGCCTCTCCCAAGGAGCCCCATGGACCTTAATCCACGCCGGGTCGCATTGTTGGTCGCCGCCAACACGGCACTCGCGCCCTTTGCTATTGATGCCTATTTGCCTGCCATGGGTATTATTGCAGAGAGTATCGGTGCCAGTATTCATCGTACTGAACTCTCCATCAGCGTGTTTTTGTTTGGGTTTGCGCTGGGCCAGCTATGCTTTGGGCCGTTATCAGACCGTATGGGCAGAAAGCCAGTGCTGTTGGGCGGCCTCGTGGTTTTTATGCTTGCAAGTCTCGCCATCACCACGGTAGACAGTTTGCCCACGCTGCTCGCATGGCGGTTCTTGCAGGCGCTCGGGGGCGGCGCCTGTGTGGTTAACTCGGCGGCGATTGTGCGCGACTGCTTTAGCGGTCGGGAAGCCGCCAAAGTCATGTCCACCATGGCGATGATTATGATGCTTGCGCCGCTGGTGGCGCCCGCTGTGGGGAGCTTGCTGCTGCACATTGCCGGTTGGTGGCTGATTTTTGTGTTTTTGGCCGTCTACGCGGGCTTTTTACTCTGGCTGCTGGGAACGCGCCTGCCCGAAACCCGCGATATGTCGCTACCGGCGGCATCACCGCGGCAGGTGATACGCAACTACGCCAGCGTGCTTAAACATCGCGAAGGCATGGGCTATATTTGTGCGGTTGCGTCGTCGTTTGCCGGGCTATTTGCATTCGTGACCGCATCACCGTTCCTATATTTAGACTATTTTGGCTTGTCGCCAGGTACTTATCCGCTTGTATTTGGGGTCAACGTGCTGGTTATAGCGCTTTCCAATCGCGTCAATATTCACTTAATCCGCAAGCGTACCCCACAGCAAAACTTACGCCTGGGCCTGTCCATACAGCTTATCGCCGCGCTAAGTCTGGTATTGGTGACCGCGCTGAATATGGCGTCGCTATTCATCGTGGTGCCGTTGATTATGCTGTTTACCGGCATGATTGGCTTGATTACGCCCAACGCCATATCCTCGTTACTGGATCACTTTGGCCATATTAGCGCTACCGCAACGGCGCTGTTAGGTGGCATCCAGTTTAGCTGTGGCGCACTTGCCGGTGTGATGGTGGGGCTGTTTGAGGTTGAGCATCTCTGGCCCATGGTGCTCACCATGTTAGGCGCGGCACTGCTGGGCAATATTGGGGTGCGCATGCTGACCCAGGCACCCGCTAAGAATGGATAGCGTTTTAGCCTGGATCGACCTGCCATTGAGTACTTGGTTAGGCTGTTCCGCCGTGCTGATGCTGGGTGCTTTTGTGCAACGAGCCACGGGTTTCGGGCTGGCCGTGGTGGGCGCGCCGCTGCTCTTGATGCTTGAGCCACGATTAGTGCCGGTCGTGCTGGTGTTATTTGGCTTCACTGTCTCGCTGATGATGGTGCGTCACTACTGGCATGAAGTGCGCCTCGATGCTATTGGCATGGCACTAGTCGGTCGCCTACCCGGCAATGCGCTGGGCATCTGGCTGCTGCTGGCGGCGCCTATGGTGGTGTTAGAAAAGCTGATCGCGTTTATCGTCCTGTTTGCGGTGCTTGTCACCCTGTGTCGTTTTCAGCTACCGGTGAATCGGATCACGCTGTTTGGCGCAGGAATACTCTCCGGCATCTTCGGTACTGTGGCCGCCATTGGCGGCCCGCCCATCGTTTTATTGATGCACGGCTTGCCAACCGATCGAGTCCGCGGCAACTTAGCCGCCTTTTTCATCTTGACCTCAATGCTGACCTTGATCACGCTGGTCATCGCTGGCCAGGTTCAGCTATGGCATTTCCAGGTCGCGCTTACCCTGCTGCCCGCGGTATTAATTGGTAACGCCTTGGCAGATGCCGTTGCGCATCGCTTGGATAGGCGCCTGCTGCAAGGTGCCTCGCTGGCACTATGCACCCTAGCCGCGCTAGGTCTGTTGTGGTGAAAATCGCGGTGACAAGTGCGGTGAAAGGGGGACTCCACGCCCAGCAGAGAAAAAAAATGACTGCGTTGTTCGCTGTCATTAAGTTGTCATGGAATCCGTGCAATGTGTGTTCTGCGAAGGCTAGATCCCTACACGAACAGGAGTATTTCGCATGAACCGTATTCTAAAAACCACCGTTATCGCCGCTGCAGTCATGAGCGTTGCCGGTGTTGCTCAAGCCCGTGAACAAATCAACATTGTTGGTTCTAGTACTGTTTACCCATTCGCCAGCTTTGTGGCGGAAGAGTTTGGTGCAACGACTAACTACCCAACGCCTGTCATCGAATCAACGGGTTCGGGCGGTGGTATGCGCCTGTTCTGTAACGGTGTTGGCGAAGGCACGCCGGACATCACCAACGCTTCGCGCCGTATGAAGGTGTCTGAGTTCGAGCGTTGCCAAGAGAACGGCGTGACGGATATCACTGAAGTCTATATCGGCAGTGACGGTATCGCATTCGCCCAGTCCAACGAAAATGACCCAATGCCGGTCACGCTAGAGCAAATTTTCCTAGCGGTCGCCGCTCAAGTGCCGCAAAACGGTGATCTAGTCGACAACCCTTATACCAACTGGAACGAGATCGACTCATCGCTTCCAGACCGTGAAATCGTTATTGTAGGTCCGCCGACGACCTCTGGTACCCGTGATTCTTTCGAAGAGCTTGTAATGGAAGTCGCTTCTGAAGAGTTCGAAGAGTACGGCGGCGAAGAATACTCAGATGTGCGTACAGACGGTGGCTGGGTTGACGGCGGTGAGAACGATAACCTGATCGTTCAGCGTTTAACTCAAGATACCACTGCCTTTGGCGTCTTTGGTTATTCCTTCCTGGAAGAAAACGATAACGTGCTGATTGCCTCTACTATTAATGGTGTGGAACCCACGCCAGAGTCAATTGCCAACGATGAGTACCCGGTCGCACGTACCATGTTCTTCTACATCAAGAACCAGCACGCTGATGAAGTGCCGGTCATGTACGACTATGCCGAAATGTTCGTATCCGACATGATGATCGGTGAAAACGGGTTGTTGAAAGATATCGGCTTGATTGTCCCCACTGCCGATGCAGTTGAAGAGTCACAGCAAGCCGTGGCTGATCGTGCGGAACTGGCGCTGGAAGACTTAGAGTAAGCCTAGCTTCGTAATATAGCTTGAGAAGCCGGTAGCCATTGCTGCCGGCTTCTTGCTTTAAAGCATATTGTTTCAAACGCTAAAAGTTGTAGCGCTTGTCACATAGCTGTCATGTTCTTGCCTTAAGGTGGCTCGGCAAACGGATCCATTGGTTAACCTGAGATATCAACGATGCAGACCAACCAGCTATTTTTGATTTTTTGCAGCGTACTTTTGCTGCTGGGGCTAGCAGCCTTTTTTGCCGGGCGAAGCAAAGCCACGCGTGTACGTGCATCGGGAACATCGATGTATGCGCAGCCCGACCAATACGCATGGTTTGCGGTAGTGGCGACGGCCGGACCGGCCATCCTAGTGAGCGCACTCGGCGCCTTCGTCATGCTCGTGATGGGCAGCGAGATCCCTACCTTCCCCTTACTTTTAGCCAGCCTTGTGGTGGCAGTGGTGGGTCTTGGGATTGGTATGGTGCTGATTCGCTCTAATTTTCATGCGCGTCAGGCCATTGAGCGGGTCATCGTTTGGACCCTCGCGGGTGCTGCCACTATCTCGATTCTAACCACGCTTGGGATATTGATTTCGATCATTGGTGAAGCGCTCAACTTCTTTCAGATGCATAGTTTCTGGGATTTCATTACCGGTACCACCTGGGCGCCCGGTAATAGCTTTTTAGCGGCAGCAGGTCGTGGCGATGGCAGCGGCGCGCAGTTTGGTTCGGTACCGCTGTTTGCCGGTACCTTTATGATTACCGCTATTGCCATGTGCGTGGCCGTTCCGGTGGGCTTGCTGTCGGCCATTTATATGGGGGAGTATGCGCCGGCTAAAGTTCGTGCCGTTGCAAAGCCCATGTTGGAAATCTTGGCGGGTATTCCTACCGTGGTGTATGGCTTTTTTGCCGCGATTACTGTTGCTCCCTTTATCGTCGATGTTGCTGACTTCGTAGGTCTTGATGCCTCTTTTAATAACGCATTGGCACCCGGGATTGTGATGGGCATCATGATTATCCCGTTTATTTCCTCGCTTTCCGATGACGTTATTAATGCGGTACCCGACACCATGCGTCAGGGGTCCTTAGCGCTAGGAATGACCAAAGGCGAAACCATTCGTGATGTGGTCATTCCTGCCGCGCTTCCGGGGATTATTTCCGCTTCTTTGTTAGGTATGTCGCGTGCATTGGGCGAGACCATGATTGTGGTGATGGCCGCGGGTATGCGACCTAACCTAACCATGAACCCGCTGGAAGAGATGACCACCGTCACGGTTCGGATTGTGGCCGCCATGACGGGTGACCTGGAATTTGATAGTGCGGAAACGTTATCTGCCTTCGCGCTAGGCTTGGTGTTGTTTGTCGTGACCCTGTCTCTGAACCTTGTGTCAGTGATCATGATTCGCCGTTTCCGCGACAAATACCGCGTCAACAACCTGTAACGCTTGAGGTATATCTATGAGTGATTCATTTGACCAAATTAGTCAGCAGCTCAAGCGCAGGCATCGTAAATCCGCGCGGTTGAAGTATATTTCAATGGGTGCTCTTGGGTTGGCAGCCGCTTTTTTGCTGATATTTTTTGCCGACATGCTAAGTAAAGGCTTACCTGCCTTTCAGCAAGCGCAAGTTAACATTGAAATTAATTACACTGAAGAGGCCGCTACTAATGGTAGGGCGGCAGTCGATCCTGAAATAATGTCGGTTGTCAGCCGTAGCGTGGTACGTGTGATACCTCTGGAAATGAGAAATAACCCCGAGCTGTTGGGTACTACCCAAAATCGTTGGGTGCTTGCCGATGGGCCTGTTGATCAATATCTCAAGGGTAATCGGGTACGTTTAGACGATGAGGAAAAAGCGACCATTGATCAATTGGTTGAAAATGGCAAAGTTGATATGCGTTTTAATACCACGTTCTTTACCCGTGGCGACTCCAAAATGCCGGAGCTGGCTGGCATTATGTCTGCTGTGATGGGCACGGTCATGACCATGATCGTCACACTAGCCATTGCCTTCCCTATTGGTGTGATGACAGCGGTTTATCTTGAAGAGTTTGCACCTGATAACCGGCTTACCCAGCTAGTCGAGATCAATATTAATAATTTAGCGGCTATTCCTTCTATCTTGTTTGGCCTATTAGGTCTGGCGATTTTTATTAACTTTTTCGGAGTGCCGCGTTCAACACCGTTGGTCGGTGGTATGACGCTGGCCTTAATGACCCTGCCTGTCATTATTATCTCGACACGTACGGCGCTGCGCAGCGTACCGGAATCTATCCGTCATGCCGCTTTTGGGGTTGGGTGTTCACGTTGGCAGGTGGTGAAAGACCACGTACTGCCGCTGGCCATGCCGGGGATTATGACGGGTTCCATTATTGGTTTGGCCCAGGCCATGGGGGAAACGGCGCCCTTGATCATAGTGGGTATGGTGGCGTTTATTCCCGATATTAGTGCCTCGTTTACTGAAGCGGCAACGGTCATGCCAGCCCAGGTATTTACCTGGTCAGGTGAGCCGGATCGCGCCTTCGTAGAAAAAACCGCTGGCGGTATTTTGGTGTTACTTGCCGTATTGATTTCACTCAACGCTTCTGCCGTTTTACTACGTAAGAAATTTGAGCGTCGCTGGTAAGCCAGCCCGTTATAAAGGATACCGTTATGAATAGCCAAGCTCCCGAAGCTACCCCGCAGCATGCGCCTTCAGTGGGCCAGCCCTATACACGAAATGATGAGGCGAGCCACGACCTGAGTATCCGAGTTCGCGATCTGAACCTTTGGTACGGCAAAAACCAAGCGTTAACCGACATTAATATTGACCTTTTCCGGAAAAATGTGACGGCGCTGATTGGTCCTTCGGGGTGCGGTAAATCAACGTTTTTACGTTGTTTGAACCGTATGAACGACCTGATTCCCAGCGTTCGTACCGAAGGTCTGGTAGAAATGGATGGGCAGGACGTCAATGCACCCAAAATGGACGAAGTGGCGCTGCGCCGTCGCGTCGGCATGGTCTTCCAAAAGCCCAATCCATTCCCCAAGTCGATCTTTGAAAATGTCGCCTATGCGCCGCGTATGCACGATTTGGTCAGCCGCAAAGCCGATCAAGACGAGCTGGTGGAAAAGGCGCTGCGCAGCGCGGGGCTATGGAATGAGGTGAAAGATAAGCTGCAAGAGCCCGGCACCTCGTTATCCGGTGGCCAGCAGCAGCGGCTATGCATTGCCCGCGCTATTGCCGTGCAGCCCGATGTGATTTTGATGGATGAGCCAACCTCAGCACTCGACCCTATTTCAACCGCTACCATTGAAGATTTAATGGATAAGCTGAAGAAGGATTTCACCATTATTACCGTCACACACAACATGCAGCAGGCAGCGCGGGTAGCGGACTACACGGCGTTCTTCCACCTGGGGGAAATTATTGAGTACAACGACACCAAAGTAATGTTCTCAACCCCGGCTAAAAAGAAAACCGAAGACTATATCTCCGGTCGTTACGGTTAATTGTCAGCTGAGCGACAGGCCTGCCATTTCGACAGGCCTGTCTGTTAAGCATTTTTTTAAGCTAGCATATATGTAATATCATATATCTTGATATTATGCGCTAGTATTGATCATTATTCGCGGAGGGTAAGTACTGTGCCACTACGTATCGGTATCAATGGCTTAGGCCGTATTGGACGCCTGACGTTACGCAGTCTGTGGGGCGACGCTGCATCAGGTAATGTTGAGCTTGTCCGTATCAATGACCCCGGCGGCGATGCGGCAACCTTTGCCCACCTGCTGGAGTTTGACTCGGTGCACGGCCACTGGGCGCCGGGGCAGGGCATCTCAGCAACCGATAACGCTATCGTTATCGACAGCAAATCCATCGCCTTTAGCGCCAATAAAGCCATTGCCGATAGCGACTGGTCGAACTGTGATGTCGTCATTGAGTGCTCGGGGGTAATGAAAACCACCGCTCAGCTTCAGCCGTATCTTGATCAAGGCGTTGGCCGTGTGGTGGTGAGTGCACCGATGAAAGAAGATAGCGTGCTCAACGTGGTGGTGGGGGTGAACGACCATCTTTACGAACCTGCTCAGCACAGGATCGTGACGGCGGCTAGTTGCACCACCAACTGCCTGGCGCCGGTAGTCAAAGTCATTCAGGAAAAATTTGGTATCCGCCATGGTTCAATGACCACAGTGCATGACATCACCAATACCCAAACGATTCTCGACGCCCCGCACAAAGATTTGCGCCGCGCCCGTGCTTGCGGCATGAGCTTGATTCCCACGACGACCGGTTCGGCGAAAGCGATTACGGCCATTTTCCCTGAGTTAAAAGGCAAGCTGAATGGCCATGCGATTCGTGTGCCGCTGGCGAATGCATCCATTACCGATATGGTGTTTGAGCTTGAGCGCGAAGTCACCGTCGAGGAGGTCAATCAGGCGCTGAAAGCCGCCGCGGATGGCGAGCTTGCCGGTATTTTGGGCTATGAAGAGCGCCCGCTGGTGTCGATCGATTACCGCACCGATCCGCGCAGTTCGATTATTGATGCGCTCTCTACCATGGTGATCAACGGCACCCAGCTAAAACTCTATGCCTGGTATGACAACGAGTGGGGCTATGCCAACCGTACCGCTGAGCTGGCCCTGATGGTCGGCAATGAGCAGGTGGCTCGTGGCTGAATCAATGCTTGCACGGGTAAAGGCGCTACCTTTCGAGGTGCGCCAATACATGTTGATTACCGGCAATTACTGGGCGTTCACGGTCACCGATGGCGCGTTGCGTATGCTGGTGGTTATGCACTTTCACCAGTTGGGCTACTCGCCGTTAGAAATCGCCATGCTGTTTCTATTTTATGAAGCCTTTGGCGTGCTGACCAACCTGGTAGGCGGCTGGCTGGGCGCGCGGCTGGGGCTCAACCGTACTATGAACGTCGGTTTGGGGCTGCAGATTGCGGCGCTCGCTATGCTAATGGTGCCAGCGAGTATGCTAACGGTCGTTTGGGTGATGGCGGCTCAGGCGATTTCAGGGATAGCCAAAGACCTCAACAAAATGAGCGCTAAAAGCGCTGTTAAGGTGCTGGTACCCAAAGAGAGCGTTAATGCCAATAGCTCGCTTTATCGCTGGGTCGCCATGCTAACCGGCTCTAAAAACGCGCTGAAAGGGCTGGGCTTTTTTGTCGGCGGCGTGCTGCTAACCTTGATCGGCTTTCAAGCGGCGGTCTTTGTGATGGCCGTGATGTTGGGCGGGGTGTTGTCACTCTCACTTTGGCGACTAAAGGCGGACCTTGGTCGGCAAAAAGTGAAGCCCAAGTTTTCCGAAATCTTCTCGAAATCACGCGCGATTAACGTGCTCTCCGCGGCGCGTTTTTGCCTGTTTTCGGCGCGAGATGTGTGGTTTGTGGTCGCGCTACCCGTGTTTTTATACGACCAGCACGGCTGGACCCATTGGACCGTAGGCGGGCTGCTGGCGATATGGGTAATCGGCTACGGCGGGGTGCAAACCCAGGCGCCTAAGCTAACCCGGCTGATCAGAGGTGATGCCCGGGCATTGACCGCTGGCTGGGCGGCCTCACTGGCGGTACTGGCGATTTTGTTAGCGATGTTGCCGCTCGCCCAGGTGGGTTGGTTAGTGGTCGGGCTGCTCACCTTCGGGGTGCTGTTTGCGATTAACTCCAGCTGGCACAGCTATTTGATCGTGCATTATGCCCGCGCCGATGGCGTCTCCATGGACGTCGGCTTCTACTACATGGCCAATGCCATGGGGCGTTTAGTGGGCACGTTACTGTCGGGCTGGCTGTATATGGCCTATGGGCTGAGTGCCTGCCTGTGGGTATCGGCGGCCTTGGTGGCAGCCAGCGCTTTAATGGCCCTAGCGTTGCCTAGAACAACGACTTAAGCGATTCAATGGCGCTTAGCGTGCTGATAGCGCTGCGCCATCTACATAAAGGTGGCGCAGCTTCCAAAACCCTTCAACGTCAACGCGTAGCCCTTGACCAACAAGCGCTGGCGCAATGAACAGCGTTAAATCTTCATCACAATGGCGGTGATAAAGCGAAGGGTCTGCTGGCGAGGTTGCCTCGGCAACGGCGACATTGGCGAGTCCTCCACAGCAGCCGTGGCGGGGTGATAACCGCACGGTCATCACACCACCTTGTTGCTTGATAAACGCTTTTGCGCTGCTGGTTATATCAATTGCATCGCCCATTTTCTCTCTCGAATATAAGTTTTCGTGCGATGACAGTGGTTCTGCTATGAATCAGTCGAGCTAGGCGCGTTACGTTGAGAAGGTGTGGTTTTAAAAGCGGGCGATACGCGCGCTGGGTCTACTTGTTGTTTATAGCTCGCTGCGGCTTCTGCCCACCACATTAATTGGCCTAATGTACGGCCAAAGTAACGTTCCCATCGCTCTTGATCCTGGGCAAATTGGCCCTCCTCGTTAAGCGCTTCCTGTGCTTTGGGAAGATGAACCATGGCGGAAACAGGTAGGCAGCCAAGCTCCGATAGAAATGCGCGCATGGCAACAGCGGCACGTACGCCGCCCCATTGGCCCATCGAATAGGTCACGATGGCACTAGGCTTAAACGCAAACAGTGAAGCGCCAAAGTGGTTAAGCAGATGGCTAAGCGCTGGGCTCATGGAGTGGTTGTATTCAGGGCTGACCATCACATAGCCGTCAGCGTTGTTAATTTTGTCGGCAAGCGCTGCTAGGTCTTCCGGCGCATTGGCTTGTGCATAAGCAAAGTGTGGCTTAAACGGGTCGCTTAAGTTTAAAGAAAGCGGATCAATGATCTCGGCCGTGGTCTGCGGCAGCGATGCAAGTAAACGCTCGCAGGCCTTGGCTACCCGCTCGCCAAGCCGTGCAGGCGAGGGCGGCGTGCTGGTGCGGGTTGAACCTAGAAAGACTAAATAGTGAGCCATAGTGCTTACCCTCGATTAATGCGTTTTGGTCGGGAAGTGGTGGCGGGTTTTATTGGCAATTCTCACCAGCGCGAGCATTAGCGGCACTTCGACCAACACGCCCACCACCGTGGCCAGGGCGGCGCCCGACTGAAACCCAAACAGAGCAATCGCGGCGGCGACGGCTAGTTCAAAAAAGTTGCTCGCCCCAATCATTGCGCCGGGGGCGGCAACATTGTGCGGTAACTGCCACGCCTTGGCCCAGCCGTAGGCAATAAAGAAGATTAAAAACGTCTGAATAATCAGCGGTATCGCGATCAATACGATATGCAGCGGGTTATTAAGAATAACCTCGCCCTGGAAGGCAAACAGCAGCACCAGGGTAATGATCAAGCCAATCGGTGTAATCGGGCCAATGCGCTTCATAAACACATTGTCGTACCACTCGGCGCCGCGCTTTCTGATTAAGGTTTGGCGGGTGATATAGCCCGCTGCCAGGGGAATCACAATATACAGCACCACTGACAGGGCGACGGTGTCCCAAGGCACCTGGATATTGGAGATACCCAGTAGGAAAACCACGATGGGAGCGAAGGCAAACAGCATGATCAGGTCGTTGAGCGCCACTTGCACCAGGGTGTAGGCAGCATCACCGCGGGTTAAATAGCTCCATACAAACACCATGGCGGTGCACGGCGCGGCGCCGAGCAAAATGGTACCGGCCAGATACTGGCTGGCAAGCTCTGCGGGAATAAACGGGCGAAAGATCACCATCAGAAATAGCCAGGAGATGGCGAACATGGTGAAGGGTTTGACCAGCCAGTTAACGGAGGTAGTGATGATCAAACCTTTTGGCTGGCGACGCACGCCCAGCAACGAGGTGAAGTCAATTTGCGCCATCATGGGAAAAATCATTGCCCAGATGAGTACCGCCACCGGAATCGATACCTGCGCCACCTCAAAGCGGGAAAGCGTTTCCGGAACGGCAGGAAGCAGTTGCCCGAGTAATATGCCCGCTACGATAGCAAGGGCTACCCAAAGCGAAAGGAAGCGCTCGAATAACCCCATGCCTTCCGTCGTAGAAGGTGACGATGTGTCCTGCTGTGTGGTCATGTGAAACCTCCTTATTAGATAGCGCGTTGGTTAACCCGCTTGGAAACGTCTTCGGCACTTTCTTTGCGCTCTGAGTAGCGATCTGTGAGCAGGTCGCTGCGGTCACGCACTAGCAGGGTAAATTTCACCAGCTCTTCCATCACATCGACGATTCGGTCATAAAACGGCGAAGGTTTCATTCGGTCGTTATCGTCAAATTCCATAAAGGCTTTGGGCACGGAGGATTGATTGGGGATCGTCAGCATCCGCATCCAGCGGCCCAAAATGCGTAATTGATTGACCGTATTGAACGACTGTGAACCGCCGCACACCTGCATGACGGCCAGCGTTTTGCCTTGGGTCGGGCGTACACCGCCCAGTGCAAGGGGGATCCAATCTATCTGCACTTTCATGATGCCGGTCATGGCACCGTGGCGTTCCGGTGAGCACCACACCATGCCTTCGGCCCATTGGGCTAAGGTGCGCAGTTCGTCTACTTTCGGGTGGTCAGCCTCTTCAGCGTCGGGTAGCGGCAACCCCCTGGGGTCAAAGATTCGCGTTTCTGCGCCCATGGCGTTTAGCAAATAGGCGGCTTCCTCAACGGCTAAACGGCTGAACGAGCGTTCACGCAAAGAGCCGTATAGCAGCAAAATTTTGGGTGCGTGTTCAGCGCCTTGAGAGGTTCCAAACCGCTCACGGCTAGGCGGTTCAAAAAGTTCGGCGTGTATATTGGGCAGGGCATGTAATTGGCTCATCGTATAGCTACCTGGTTGCACTATCTTAGCGTGATATCCTTAGCTTGATACCGCCATGATATATGTTTTTTCATATATTTCTAGCGTCAACTATTGTTTGCAATATTGTCGTCATAAAACAGGCGTAGGGTAGTTCACCATCAACTACGTAAGAGGCTGTTTATTTATGTCGAAGCGCCGCGTGCTGTTTCTGTGCAACGCTAACTCTGCCCGTTCCTTGATGGGCGAAGCACTGCTTCGCCATATGGCAGGGGATCGCTTTGAGGCGTATAGCGCGGGTTCGGAGCCCGATGAGCCTCATGCACTAACGCTGGAAGCGCTAGCTAAGCAGGGGCTGCCCACCGAAGGCTTGCGCAGTAAATCGTTGGATGAGTATGAAAGTGAGGCCTTCGATTTTGTTATTGTGCTTTGCGACAAGGAGCAGCAAGCGTGTCGTCAATGGGAAGGCGAAGCGAAAGAAGTGTTTTTCTGGGACATTCGTGACCCGCGCCTGATCGGTAAATCAGATGCTTACCAGCAGGCGCTTCAGGAAATTCGTCGGCGTCTGCAACTCTGGCTGCCCCTCCACACAGCCGATTAATAATACTCAAAGGGGTAGGCCGAGATGAAATGGATCAATAACTTAAGCGTTAAAGCGAGTTGGACACTGGTACTGGTTGCCTTTAGTGGTTTGATCGTCGTGATAGGCGCTTTAGGGCTGTTCGCCAATCATTTTGGCCGTGATGCGTTTACGTCGCTGCACCAGCAGGATATGGCGCAAATTCGTGAGTTGGATGGTACTTATACCGAGCTGTTGCGGGCGCGTATTCAGATGAATCGTGCGGCAGAGTTAATTCGCACCCCTTCGTTTGATCGTCCTGAGCCGCTTATTGAAGAAGCACAGGTTTTGCTTGCATCGGCTAAACAGCATTTTGCTCAATTTGAGTCGGGTACGTTTGATCAAGGCCAGCAGGCGCTGGTTGATCAATTGGCGATAAACTTTCAATCGTTCGTTAACAATAATCTTAACCTTCAGATGATGATGCTGGAAGAGCGTGATGTGCCTGGTTTTCTCTCGGGTGAGTCGCGGGTGGATGATAGCAGTCAGCGCTTTATCGCCAGTGCCGAGGCATTTTTTGAAGCCTCAAACCAGCGGGGCAACAGGCTTTTAGCGCGCTTTGAGCAGGTCTCGTCGTTATTGTTTTGGGGGGTGATTGCGGTGCTTGTCGCTGCGCTATTGGTAGTGGCGGTCGTGGTGTGGGGAGTGCGTAAAAATGTGCTTCGCCCATTGCGGACAATCACCGGTCACTTTCAACGGATTGCCAAAGGTGATTTGTCTGCCCCGGTAACGGCCAACTCGACCAATGAGATTGGCCAGCTGTTTAGCGAATTAGCCAATATGCAGCAGTCGCTAACAACGACGGTTAACCGACTTAATGCCAGTAGCCAACAGGTGTACAGCAATAGTCAGGAGATGACTGAGCAGAATCAACTCTTGGCAGGCCAAACCGATACGCAGGTGTCGGCGTTGCAACAAATGGCCGCGAGCTTGGAACAGCTGACCGCGACGGTTCATCAAAATGCGGAAAGCGCCGCGCATGTTAGTCGGTCCACAGCGGATGTTTCCCACAAAGCGCAGCAGGGGGATCAGGTGATTGCGCAGCTAATCGCCACGATGGAGGCGATTAATGAGCGCTCTGATGAGATTCATAGCATCATCAAGATAATAGAAAGTATCGCTTTTCAAACCAATATTCTAGCGCTTAATGCGTCAGTCGAAGCGGCACGAGCCGGTGAGCATGGGCGTGGATTTGCGGTAGTGGCGAATGAAGTGCGTGCCCTGGCCACGCGCAGCGCCAGTGCGGCCAGCGACATTCGCGCTCGTATCGGCGCATCCCGTGAGAGTGTTCAGCAAGGTAGCGTTCTGTCGCAGCAGGCCGGAGAGCACACCCGAGGGATTATGCAGGCTGCCGACAATGTGGATACCTTAATGACCCAAATAGCGCAAGCTTCCGAAGAGCAGCGGCGAGGGATTGAAGAGGTCAATGCAGCCGTGGCACAAATCGATACAACAACCCAAGATACCATGCGCTTGGTAAATCTGGCTGCCCAAAGTGCCGAAGGGCTTTCCGAAGAGGCGTTGCAGATGCGTGAGTATGCCGGGCAATTTAGCGTTGTGGACGAAGCCGCAGAATCAGGTCAGCCACGCACTGACGGGCATCACGCTCAATCTCCCCAATGGGAGCAACTCAGCCAGGATGAAGCAGCGATAAAGAGCGCTAAGGAGCAGGGCGATCATATAGCCGCTTTGCTTGCCACCTCATAGCATGAATTGTTGGCTAAACGCCCTGACGCGGTAATAGCGTCAGGGCGTTTGAGCGTGGTAGACAGCGCTGATTAGTCAATTAGCTCGACGGCAACAGCGGTTGCTTCACCGCCGCCAATACACAGGCTGGCGATACCGCGTTTGCCTCCCTTGGTTCTCAGCGCATGAATAAGCGTGGCGATGATGCGTGAACCGGTGGAGCCCACCGGGTGGCCTTGGGCACAGGCGCCGCCAAAGACGTTGACCTTATCGTGGGGAAGACCCAAATCATCCATCGCCATTAGCGTGACCACGGCAAAGGCTTCGTTAATCTCAAACAGATCAACATCATTGACGCCCCAGTCGAGTTTCTTCATTAGCTTTTCGATGGCGCCCACCGGGGCAATCGTAAACTCGCTTGGATGACGCGAGTGCGTTGCGTGGCCCAGCATACGCGCTAACGGTTTAACGCCGTGCTGATCCGCCGCTTGCTGGCTGGCTAAGATGAGTGCCGAGGCGCCGTCGGAAATGGAGCTGGCATTGGCAGCGGTAATGGTACCGTCTTTGGCGAAGGCTGGGCGCAACTGGCGTATCTTGTCGAGTTTGGCCTGGAAGGGTTGCTCGTCGTGTTCAACGAGCGTTTCACCCTGCCGGGAAGTGACCATTACCGGCGCCATCTCGGCGGTTAAGTGCCCCGCGTTGGTAGCGGCCATGGCACGCTCAAGAGAGGTGATCGCAAAATCATCCAGCCGCTCGCGGGTATAGCCGCGCTGAGAGGCAACATCCTGAGCAAACACGCCCATCAACTTGCCGGTTTCAGCATCTTCCAAACCATCAAGGAACATGTGGTCTTTCAACTCACCGTGGCCTAGTCGGTACCCTTGGCGTGCTTGGGGAAGCACGTGTGGAGCATTGGACATTGACTCCATGCCCCCCGCCAGCAGCACATCGCCGCTGCCGGCTTTGATGATGTCGTGGGCAAGCATCGCGGCTTTCATGCCCGAACCGCACAGCTTGTTAATCGTGGTGGCGCCATTGGCATCAGGAATGCCCGCCTGGCGCATTGCCTGACGTGCGGGCCCCTGCTTAACGCCTGCGGGAAGTACGCAACCCAAAATACCTTCGGTGATTACCGCAGGGTCGATGCCGGCTTCTTCAATCGCCGCTTTGATGGCGACGGCGCTAAGCTGGGGAGCCGTCACGCTTGCAAGGCTGCCCATCATGCCGCCCATTGGGGTGCGTTTAGCGGCGAGAAAGACAATATCGGTGGCGCTGCTCATGGTGAATCTCCTTCAGCGTTATTGTGATTATCAGGTCAAGTCGTTGTTGATGCATTGACCCATTGGCGGTGCTGTGGTTTTCTCCTGAGTAACCAAGCAAGCGCTAGTGTGAATAACATGAATGTAATGAATGCATCCCCTCGTCGCAAGGAATTGACGCGTCTTGCCGCTCAGCTATTTGTCCAAGAGGGCTTTGATCGCACGACGGTGCGTATGCTGGCGCAGGAAATGGGCATTAAGTCCGGCAGCTTGTTTCATCATTTTAAAGATAAGCAGGAAATTCTCGCCGCGGTCATCGAAGAGGGCACTCAAAATGCGTTGACGATTGCCCGTAACGCCCTCAATGAATGTTCCGCTGAGCCTGAAGTACGCCTGCGCACTATGGCGCGAGCGCATCTTGAAACGCTGTTTACCGACCGCAATGCCCACGTGGTGGCGCTGTTCGAGTGGCGGCGACTTGACGATGTTGCGAGGGCACATTTAAGTCATTTACGCGATGCCTACGAGGCGCTGTGGGTGGCTGTTATCGACGACGCTTTGGAAGCCAGGTTAATCCACGGCGACCGTTTTCTGGTCTCGCGCTTTGTGCTGGGAGCACTGAACTGGACGGTTCGCTGGTACGACCCCAATGGGTCACGTTCTCCCGACGATCTTGCCGATGAATTTGTGGCGATGATAATGCCATCACCTGCTTGATCTAAATAATGACAACAGGAAATGCCGTGATGCAGTTAAAGGACAGTACATTTCTAATTACCGGTGCCGCCTCTGGGCTGGGAGCGGCAACGGCAGCGCGTTTAGTGGCCGCCGGTGCAAAAGTACTCTTGTGTGATTTAAACGACAGCGTAAATACCCACGCCCAGCAGTTAGGGGGCGGCGCTCAGGCGTGTCTAGCCGATATTACCTCTGCCGAGCAGATGCAACAGGCAGTGGACAAGGCGGTAGTGCTGGGGGGTGAGCGCGGCCTTAGCGGCGTCGTTCATTGCGCTGGTGTGGTCAGCGTGGCCAAGCTGGTAGATCGCGAAGGCAACCCGGCTGATTTAGAAGACTACGCAAAAACGATCAACATCAACTTGATTGGCACCTTCAATGTGATGCGCCTTGCGGCTGCCGCGATGGCTAAAAACGCGCCTAATGAGAGTGGCGAGCGCGGGGTGATTATTAATACCGCCTCTATTGCGGCTTTTGATGGGCAGGTGGGGCAGTGTGCTTATAGTGCCTCTAAAGCGGGTGTGGTTGGTATGAGTTTGCCCGCGGCGCGTGAGCTATCGCGTCATGCCATCCGTGTTATGGCTATTGCGCCGGGTGTGTTTGAAACACCGATGATGAGCGAGATTCCCGACGAGGCTGCTCAGGCGCTAGCGGCGGCGGTGCCCTTTCCCAAGCGGTTAGGTAAGCCTGATGAGTTCGCCCAATTAGCCGAGCAGATTATTACCAACCCGATGCTTAACGGCGAGGTCATTCGATTGGATGGCGGCATTCGCATGCAGTAAGTGCTGCCAACGCGTTAAAACACAATTCGTCGGCTGTTGGTTGGCGAGTTTTTTTGATAGATACCAATAGCTTACCAGTCGGACGACCAAAGTCGTAGGGCGTTTGTCAGTTAAATTCAAACGCTTGCTTGACTCTGTTGGACGCTCGCGCTAGTTTTCAAACGTATGTTTGAAAGCCTTTTGTCACAATATATTGACTGGCTTCCAAGCCCCTTATTTCAGGAGAAGTGCGATGCCCAGCTATCAAGCCCCTATTCGTGATATGCGTTTCGTGATGGACGAAATGCTTGATTACCCTGCTCACTACGCACGCCTTCCCGGTGGTGATGAGGCATCGCCTGATGTGGTTGGCGCTATTTTGGAGGAGGGCGCACGCTTCGCCCGCGACGTACTGTTGCCGATCAATCAAAGCGGCGATGAGGAAGGCTGTTTGCTAGAGGGGGGCGAAGTCAAAGCGCCTAACGGTTTTAAAGAGGCCTACCAGCAGTACGTAGAAGGCGGCTGGCCAAGTCTTGCCGCGGATCCGGAGCATGGTGGGCAAGGGTTACCGCCATCACTGGCGATGCTGCTTTCGGAAATGATCTGTGCGACGAATCTGGCGTGGGGCATGTACCCAGGGCTCTCCCATGGCGCAGCGGATGCGTTGCGTCATCACGGTACCGACGAGCAAAAAGCTACCTACCTCACCAAGTTAGTGGAAGGCGTGTGGACGGGCACAATGTGTTTGACCGAGCCTCACTGCGGCACTGACCTCGGCTTGATCAATACTCGCGCCGTGCCAGTAGACAATAACGCTTATGCTATTACCGGTTCCAAGATCTATATCTCAGCGGGTGAGCACAATTTAGCTGAGAACATTGTGCATTTGGTGCTAGCAAAACTGCCCGATGCGCCAAAAGGGTCTAAAGGCATTTCGCTCTTTGTCGTGCCGAAATTGCTGCCGGATGCGAGGGGCAACTCTGGCGAGCGCAATGCGGTCACCTGTGGTTCTCTTGAAAATAAGATGGGCATTCATGGTAACGCCACCTGCGTTATGAATTTTGATGGAGCGACAGGTTATTTGGTGGGCTCGCCCAATCAAGGCTTGGCGTGCATGTTTACGATGATGAACGCCGCGCGTTTGGGCGTCGGGGTTCAGGGTCTTGGCCTGACTGAGGCTAGCTTTCAAAACTCGCTGAGCTACGCACGCGATCGTCTACAAATGCGCAGCTTGTCGGGCAAGCAGGCGCCTGATAAGGCTGCTGACCCGATTATTGTCCACCCCGATGTACGCCGCATGCTGCTAACCCAAAAAGCGTTTGCTGAAGGCGGGCGTATGCTGGTGCTGTATACCGCTCAGATGCTGGATGTGGTGGAGCATGGCGAATCAGGTCAAGAGCGCGAGCGGGCTGATACGTTACTGGGCTTGCTAACACCCATTGTTAAAGCGTTCCTCACCGAAGTGGGTTTTGAAAGCACCAATGAGGGGGTGCAGGTTTACGGCGGCCATGGCTTTATTAAAGAGTGGGGCATGGAGCAGCTAGTGCGTGATGCACGCATTACACGTATATATGAAGGCACTAATGGTATTCAGGCGCTTGATCTGCTGGGTCGCAAGGTGCTGATGAGCCAAGGTGAATCGCTAAAAGTATTCACCAAGGAAATTCATCAGTTCTGTAAAGCCGAAGCCGAGAACCCGGCGCTCAAAGAATTTATTGAGCCTTTGGCCAAGCTGAACGCAGAGTGGGGCGAGCTGACCATGGGCGTGGGTATGAAGGCGATGCAGGACCGTGAAGAGGTCGGTGCTGCCAGCATGGATTACTTGATGTACTCCGGCTATGTAGCGCTTGCTTACCTATTTGCTCGGGCGGCGAAACAGGCATCCGCGTCTCTGGACGGTGACGATAAGGCGTTTTACGCGGCTAAGCTGAATACCGCTCGCTTTTATTATCAACGACTGCTGCCACGCACCAAAGCTCACGCGCAAATGATTCAGGCGGGCGCCGCCAGCTTAATGGCTATCTCCAGCGAAGACTTTGGCTTGGGTTTCGAAATTTGATCAGCCGTAACACGGCATCAAGCTGTAGCTAGCCGCTTTTAAACCAGGCACTCTCTGGTCAGGCGTTCTGATCGGTGGTTTGCGGCAGAAGGTTAACCTCCTGCCGCTTTTTTGTCTTTTACGCGACTAACTCTTGCCAACCCGCCAGTGAGATCGTATAGTACGCATCCGCTGCCGAGGACGCCTAGCGTTTTCAGCGGTGCATTTAAGTAAGGTCA
>NZ_BJXV01000012.1 GCF_007991175.1 Halovibrio variabilis | reverse complement strand
TAAAGCTGCCTCCCACGGTGCGCCTACTAAGCTGGAAGCTTCTTTACCTGCAAGTGCTTCTTATAGAAAGCTGTAACGCTTAACCGCAAATCACCTCTAGCGCTTCCATCAAACTATCCATCTCATCATCAGTCCCTATAGTGATACGTAGGAAGTTGTTGAGCTCTGGGGTATTAAAGTGGCGCACCAGGATGCCACGCTCGCGTAGGCCAGCAAATAGTTGAGGACCGGCATGCTCAGGGTGCTGGGTAAGCACAAAGTTCGCCTTGGATGGCAATACCTCAAATCCCAACCCTTCAAGACGTTGACGGGTACGCTCACGGGTGGTGATCACATGCTCGCGGCAGGCCTCAAAATGCTCTGTATCCTTTAGTGCAGCAATGCCCACTAAGCTTGCCAAGCTATCCACTGGATAAGAGTTGAAGGAGTCTTTGACCCGCTGTAGCCCGTCGATTAGCTCCTCTGAGCCTACTGCGTAGCCTAAGCGCAAACCTGCTAAGCTGCGTGACTTCGAAAACGTGCTAGTGACTAGCAGGTTCGGGTAGCGGTTAACCAGCGCGACGGCGCTTTCAGCGCCAAAATCGACATACGCCTCGTCCACCAGTACCACTCGGTCCGTCACCCGCTGAAGCAGTGCTTCAATGGTCGCCAGCGAATGCGCATGGCCGGTCGGCGCATTGGGATTGGCAAAAATAACCCCGCTGCGTTCGCCGCCATCGGCGAGCGCCTGCGTATCGACTTCCCACTGGGCATTAAGCGGATGCTTGCGTAGCTCTACGCCGTAGAGATTGGCGTACACGGGATAAAAGCTATAGGTGATGGCAGGTACATCAAGCGGCGCGTTGTGGCAAAAAAATGCCTGAAAGGCAAACGCCAGCACCTCATCGGAACCGTTGCCCACAAAAATTTGGCGACTGTGAACGTTAAGCGTTTCCGCCAGCGCTGCCCGAAGCGACGCGGAGGTGGGGTCCGGATAGAGCCGCAGATGGTCGGTGGCGTAATCGCGCAGCGCTTCACCGACGCCCGGTGCAGGCGGGTAAGGGTTTTCATTGGTATTGAGCTTAACAAGCTGCTCGCGTGGTTGTTCGCCGGGTACATAAGGCGTTAATTCGCGAACGGCCGGACTCCAGTATTGGCTCATGGGGGTAACCTGATTAGCGTAACAAGATACGCCATGGTCGCTTGAAGACTAACCAAGCGCAAGCATTCGCAGTGCTAGGGGTGTGCGTTGCACCTTGTAGCAGTTATGCTGTCACAACTGCGCAACCATAGATGTGACGTCCAACACGAGATTAAGGAGACACTCAAATGCAACTCAAGAGTTTGCTAGCCGGTTCGGCTATGTTGGCACTGCTGGCTGGCTGTGCGAGCGGCCCGATGGAACAGCCGCAAGAAGAAGTAGCGGCCGCACAGCAAAATTACCAGGGCTCGCTGCCGTGCCGTAACTGCGACGGTATCGATCTGGATGTCACGATGATAGGGGAAGAAACCAGCGCAGCTGAAGAGCGCACCTTCACGTTGAACGCTTCTTACCGTAACCACCCCCAAACCCCGCCGGACGAAAACTACGCGGGTAACTGGGAAGTGTTGACCGGCACGCCGTCTGATCCGGACGCGACCGTTTACGAGCTGACGCCGGATGGCGACGGTCAAATCTATTACTTCATGCGTATCAATGAGAATACCTTGGAGTTGATTGATCCAGAGCGCCGCCGTTTTGAAAATGGTGAGATGCTACAGCTAACGCGCCAGTAAGTTAGTCGTAAGCATCGCAAAGGCGGCCTTCGGCCGCCTTTTGTATGTATAACCCTTACTGAGCAACTCTCTTCGGACGTTGCTCAGTCATCATCGTGATAGGAGCGTCATCGCAGTGGCCAAAGCCAAAAGCGCCTTTGTGTGTACCGAGTGCGGCGCTGAGTATCGCAAATGGCAGGGGCAATGCAGCAGTTGCCAGGAGTGGAATACCCTAAGCGAAGTTCATTTAGCGAGTGCGCGTCCCGGTGGCGGTGCCGCCCCTGGCCGTTCTGGCTACACGGGTGATCTTTCCCGGGAAGTGATTGATCTGGGCAATGTTGATCTCAGCGAAGTGCCGCGGATGAGTTCTACGTTTGCGGAGTTTGACCGCGTACTGGGCGGTGGGCTTGTGCCCGGCTCGGCGGTGCTGTTAGGCGGCAATCCTGGGGCGGGAAAATCAACCTTACTGCTACAAACCGCCTGCAAACTGGCCCAGCAGCGGCGTATTCTCTATGTGACGGGAGAGGAATCGCTCTCCCAGGTAGCCATGCGTGCTCATCGCCTGCAGCTGCCTACCAGCGGTTTGAAAATGCTCGCCGAGACCAGCGTAGAAACCATTCTGGCGGTATCGGAGCGAGAAAAGCCGGAAATCCTGGTGATCGACTCGATCCAAACCATGCATTTGGAGGATATTAGCTCGGCGCCGGGGGGCGTTGCCCAGGTGCGCGAGTCAGCTGCTGCGTTAACCCGGTTTGCCAAGAAGACCAATACGGTTTTGTTGCTAGTGGGGCATGTGACGAAAGATGGCTCGTTGGCGGGGCCGAAAGTGCTTGAGCATATGATTGATGCCTCCCTGTTGCTGGAGGGCGGTGCAGACTCCCGCTTTCGCACCCTACGCGGTCAGAAAAATCGCTTTGGCGCCGTGAATGAGCTCGGCGTTTTCGCCATGCTTGAGCAAGGCCTCAAAGAGGTTAAAAATCCCAGTGCGATCTTTCTTTCCCGCCAGGAAGTGCAGGCCCCCGGCAGCCTTGTCATGGTGGTGTGGGAAGGCACTCGGCCTATTTTGGTTGAGGTGCAGGCGCTGGTCGATGAGTCGGCGTTGGGCAACCCGCGACGTGTAGCGGTTGGCGTGGATCAAAACCGTTTAGCCATGCTGTTGGCGGTACTCAATCGACATGGTGGCCTGTTTACTGGCGATCAGGATGTGTTCCTGAACGTGGTGGGCGGTGTAAAAGTGCTTGAAACCAGCGCCGATCTGGCGGTGCTGCTAGCAGTGGTTTCTAGCCTGCAAAATCGCGCACTACCCAAAGAGTTAGTGGTATTTGGCGAGGTGGGTCTATCGGGCGAGATACGCCCGGTGCCCAGCGGCCAAGAGCGCATTGCTGAAGCGGCCAAGCACGGCTTCTTGCGTGCGATCGTGCCGCGTGGCAATGCGCCTAAGCAGGCGCCCAAGGGCATGGAGGTGATTGCCGTGGATAAACTCAGCGATGCCTTAGAAGCCCTGTAGACCAAAGAGTGGACTAAACTAATGATATCCCCCCTAAAGTGCCAAGGAGAGACACCATGAGTTCGATTCGTTTGACCCAATATAGCCACGGTGCTGGCTGCGGCTGTAAAATTGCCCCCGATGTGCTGGATGGCATTCTAGCCAAGGCAGGGCCTGCAGCGGGTCATCAGCATCTCATTGTGGGCAATAATGGGCGCGAAGATGCAGCGGTGTACGACCTTGGCGATGGCCGCGGCATGATCGCCACCACCGACTTTTTTATGCCGATTGTCGATGACCCCTTCGATTTCGGGCGTATCGCTGCCACCAATGCCATCAGCGATGTTTATGCCATGGGGGGCACGCCGGTCATGGCGCTGGGCATTTTAGGCTGGCCGCTGGATAAGCTCAGTGCCGAAGTCGCGGGTGATGTCATGGCGGGGGCGCAGGCCGTGTGTCGTGAATTAGGCGTCGCCCTGGCCGGTGGCCACTCTATTGATGCGCCCGAGCCGATTTTCGGGCTTGCCGTGAACGGCTTAGTGGATCTCGACAAGCTCAAGCTCAACAGCACCGCTCAGCCTGGGGATCTATTGTTCTTAACCAAACCGCTAGGGATAGGGATGTTAACCACGGCGGAAAAGCGTGGTTTGCTGGAAACCGGCCATCACGGCCTCGCCCGCGAAACCATGCTCAAGTCCAATAGCATTGGTATGAAGCTTGCCGACGTGAAAGGCGTTAACGCCATGACCGACGTCACCGGGTTTGGTTTGGCAGGGCATCTGTCTGAAATATGTCAGGCCAGCAACGTCATGGCGCAAATTGACTTTCGCCGCCTGCCGCGTCTAGCCGAAGCAGAGACATACCGCCGCCAAGGCGCCGTGCCCGGCGGCACGCAGCGTAATCGCGACGCCCTGGGGGAAGGTTTCCCCGCCATGGACGAAGCCCACTGGCAGTGGCTGTGTGATCCGCAAACCTCCGGCGGCCTGCTGCTCAGCGTTAACCCAGCATGGGAGGACGACGTTGAGCGTATCGGCCGAGAGTTCGGCTTAACCCTGCAGTCATTTGGTGTCATGAGAGCGCGTCAAGGTAAGGCGTTGATTGAGGTAGTTGGGTGACACAGACGACGCCAACTGTGTTGAGTTTGATCAGTGAAGGTCGACCGTTAATCGATGTGCGTGCCCCGGTAGAGTTTGCCCAAGGCGCGCTGCCGGGGGCCGTTAATCTCCCCTTGATGGTAGACGAAGAGCGTCGCCAAGTAGGCATTGCTTATAAAAAGCACGGCCAGGCCGCGGCGATTGAGCTAGGCGAGCGCTTGGTCAGTGGTGAGATCAAGCAGGCCCGTATTGCAGCGTGGCAGGCGTATTTAGCCGAGCATCCGGATGCGCTGATTTACTGCTTTCGCGGCGGGCTGCGCTCGCAAATTGCTCAGCGGTGGTTGGCAGAAGCGGGTATTTCAAGGCCGCGCCTGGAGGGCGGTTGGAAAACCATGCGCCAAGCGCTATGTGGGCGTATCGACGCCGCGGCCTTGCAGCCGATGCTGGTGATCGCCGGGCTAACCGGGTGTGCTAAAACAACACTGATTAACCAGCTTGACAACGGTGTCGATCTAGAAGCCTACGCCCACCATAAAGGCTCTGCCTTTGGGCGCAGGCCCGAAGAGCCCGCTACCCAAATCAACTTTGAGCATGCGCTGGCCAAGCGGCTAATCGGGCTGCCCGAAGGGCTGGTCATCGAAGATGAGTCCCGCCACATTGGTCATGCCAACATCCCGCTCAATTTTTGGCGGGGGCTGCAGCAAGCGCCTCGGATCCGTATCGAAATGCCATTGGATTGGCGGCTTGCCCAGATTCAGCAGGATTATATTATCGACTTGGAGCAAGCCTACACTGCCCGCTACGGCAGCGATCAAGGCTGGCAATTAATGCAAGCGCAGTTAAGCAACGCCCTTATTCGCTTGGGAAAACGCCTGGGTAACGCCCGCCTGCAGCGTTTACAGCGGCTACAGACGTTGGCGTTTAAGGCGCATGCCCAAGGCAACCCGCAAGCCCACGAAGCCTGGCTAGCGCCGCTACTCACCGAGTACTACGACCCGCTTTATCGCTACCATTTAGACAAGCAGCGTGACACGGCGCCGCCAGAAATCCACGTGGGCGACTGGGACAGCTGCCTAGCGGCGGCCAGGCAGTGGAACCGTTAACTGACGGGATACCGCTATTATGCGGCGTTAAGCCACTGGGTCATGACGCGATCAAGTAGCGGCGCGAGGTGAACAAAGCGATTGGGGTTGTCGAGAATTTGGGCGTTGTCTTGCACATAGCGCCCCGCTGCCGGTGAAGTGCCCTGAGTGAGCGGGGCGGCGCTAAGTAGCTGTTTCACGCTGGTGGGGGTCGCTTCCAAATGGCATAACAGACCGATTACCCGGCCGCTGTCCCAGGTAAAACCCTGCAGCGGCGCCGCTTCGCTACCGCCTAGCGGGAACGCATCCTCAGGCAAGCTGAAGACATAGCGATGCCACATAAAAGCCGCGAACGCTTCGGGTAAATCCAGCGCGCTTTCCGGCGCTAGGGTGATGCTATGCCAGCCCGCCTCAAGGTAAGTGCCAGGGCCTACCACCGCGCCTAGCGCTTGGGCAATCCAGTGGGCGCCCATGCCGATACCCAGCAGCGGTTTTTGGCCATCCAGGTAGCGGTTGATGAGTTTATCCTCCGCCTTAAACCACGCAGGAGGGTGATCAAGGTGCTCTTCTGGCCCATCGAGCACAATCAGCGCGTCGCACTCGCCAGGGCGTGGCGTTAGCTCGCCTGCGTAGAGATGAAAAATAGTGTAGCTATGGCCCATACTGGTGAGCCAGTCGGTGACACGGGCGGGGCCGTGGTCAGGGCCGTGCTGTAGCAGATGAATATGCATGATAATCTCCTCGCCGGCCGTACAATCATCAAGGCATTGGGGGGATTCCCCAATGCCATACGGTGACAATAACGTAACCGCGAATTTTCACCAATATCCCCCGTTAAGCGATTCAGGAAATCAGTATGGTGTCGAACCCTCAGGGCTTTTACCAACAGCTGCAAGCACTCCCATTACCTGCCCAACAGGCCTTTATGGCGGCGCTATGCGAGCGCTTGTTGCCAAACTACGCGCTGTACGAACAAACCACGGGGCAGGGTGATGGTCATACGCTCAACGCCGTGCTGAGTTTGGTCTGGGAGCGGCTCAACGTGCCCAATGCCAGCATCGATTTTGCCCGCCAAGCGGAAAAACTCGCCGAGTGCGAGCCACCGGCAGAGGATGACAGCTTTGGCGCCCGGCGCGCCCTTGATGCCGTGGTGGCTGTGTCGGCGCTGCTGGATACCCTGCAGGGCGAATCCCCCGAGGCCGTGCTGGATGTGAGCCGCACCTCCCGTGCGGGCGTGCGCGCCTTTATAGAGCTCACCGAAGGTGAAGATGACGCGGCAACACTTGCCCTGATGATTCGTGACCACCCGCTAATGGCCGATGAAAACGATTTTCAAGACGCCGTGCTAGAAGCCGTCAGCCAACCGCTGGATAAGGCAGCGCTGAAAGAAGTGCGCCAGTTGGGCCGCAATGGCGGTATCAGTAACTTGGGTTTAACGCTGGAGGATGCCGGAGCGTAACGCCCCGGCAGGCTGACGTTCTTGAAGACTAGCGCTAAAGCCGCATGTCGATACCGCGTTCGGCCATGTAGCGCTTTGCTTCAGGAATGGTGTACTCGCCAAAGTGGAAAATACTCGCTGCCAGCACCGCATCAGCGCCGCCTTTCAAAACGCCATCAACAAAGTGATCCAGATTGCCAACACCGCCTGAGGCAATCACCGGCACGCTGACCGCTTCAGAAATCGCGTGGGTCACGCCCAGGTCAAAGCCAACCTTGGTACCATCGCGGTCCATGCTGGTCAGTAGCAGTTCACCCGCGCCGAAATCCACCATCTTCTTCGCCCACTCGACCGCATCCAGTCCCGTTGGGCGGCGGCCGCCGTGGGTGAATATTTCCCAGCGCGGCGTCTCACCCTCTCCAGAAACCCGCTTGGCGTCAATCGCCACCACAATGCACTGGCTGCCAAAGCGCTCGGCGGCTTCGCGCACAAACTCAGGGTTGGTGACCGCCGCGGTGTTGATCGAGACTTTATCCGCCCCGGCGTTCAACATGGTGCGAATGTCGTCACAGCTGCGAATGCCGCCACCCACGGTCAGCGGGATAAACACTTCCCCGGCAATACGCTCAACCATTTCGACGGTCGTATCGCGATCTTCGTGGCTAGCCGTAATATCGAGGAAGGTGATTTCGTCGGCACCCTGCTGGTTATAGCGCTGGGCAATCTCTACCGGGTCGCCGGCATCGCGAATGCCCACAAAGTTAACGCCCTTGACCACGCGGCCAGCGTCGACATCCAGGCAGGGGATAATGCGTTTGGTAAGGCTCATGAGCCGCCTCCCGTTAGTTGGTCGCTCAATCGCTGGGCCTCCGCAAGGTCGAGGCTGCCTTCATAAATAGCGCGCCCAGTGATCGCCCCCAAGATGCCGCTGTCAGCCGCCGCACAGAGTGTTTTGATATCGTCAAGGTTGGTGACGCCACCCGACGCGATCACCGGTAAACCGCCTTCGCGAGCCAGTTGCGCGGTAGCTTCTACGTTAACGCCCTGCATCATGCCATCGCGGGCGATATCGGTGTAGACAATGCTGGAGACCCCGTCGTTGGCGAAACGCTTGGCCAGTTCGGTGGCTTTCATCGTCGAGACTTCGGCCCAGCCGTCGGTCGCGACATAGCCATCCTTGGCATCAAGCCCAACAATCACATGGCCAGGGAAAGCGCGGCACATCTCACCCACAAACGCGGGCTCTTTAACCGCTTTGGTGCCGATAATCACGTAGGAGACCCCGGCATTCAAGTAGTGCTCGATGGTGTCCGCGCTGCGAATGCCGCCACCGATTTGAATCGGCAGGTCAGGGTAGGCACGGGCGATCGCGGTAACCGCGTCGCCATTAACCGGTTTGCCTTCAAAGGCACCGTTCAAGTCCACCAGGTGCAGGCGGCGGGCGCCGGCTTCCACCCAGCGTGCCGCCATGGCTACCGGGTCGTCGCCGTAGGAGGTGGCGTCTTCCATACGGCCTTGTTTCAGCCGGACGCACTGGCCGTCTTTGAGATCAATCGCGGGAATTACCAACATAAACCATCCTCTCAGGGCGTCCAGGTGACAAAGTTTTCGAGCAGGCGCAGGCCCGCGCGGGAGCTTTTTTCGGGGTGGAACTGCACCGCGAAGGTCGCGTCACGGCCAATAGCCACGTGGGCGCTGATCTTGCCGTATTGGGTCGTACCCAATACTTGCGCGTCGTCAGCGGCATTAACGTAGTAGCTGTGTACGAAGTAGAAGTGTTCGCGGTTATCAATGCCGGCCCACAGCGGGTGATCGTGATGCTGCTCGACCACGTTCCAGCCCATATGCGGCACTTTCAGGCGTTGTTCGTGGGCGTCGCGCATGTCACTTGGGAAACGGTCCACGCTGCCTTTAAAGAAGCCCAGGCACTCCACGCCGCCGTTCTCCTCACTGCGCTCGAGGAGCATCTGCTGGCCCACGCAGATGCCCAGTAACGGCTTAGCCTGGCGGGTTAAAATATCTTCTACCAGTCCGCGTAATTCGGTGCGTTCAAGCTCGCCAACGCAGTCGCGAATAGCCCCTTGGCCAGGCAGTACTAAGCGGGTTGCGCCAAGAATGCGGCGTGGGTCGCGGGTAATGACTACATTCTCATGCGTCACATGCTCCAGCGCCTTGGCCACAGAATGCAGGTTGCCCATTCCATAGTCGATCACAGCAATGGTCATGAAGCGCTCCTTAGAGAAGTAGACAAAATGGGGTTAACGACATAGCCCGTGGCCTTACGCATGACATGACGCAGCATTAAAGGCTCCCTTTGGTGGAAGGCATTTGGCCTGCCATGCGCGGGTCTTCCGCCACGGCCATGCGCAGGGCGCGCCCGAAGGCTTTAAAAATTGTTTCCGCCTGGTGATGAGCATTAAAGCCTTTGATGTTGTCGATATGCAGGGTGACACGAGCGTGATTGACGAAACCTTGGAAAAACTCCCAGAACAACTGGGTGTCCAAGCTGCCAATGGTATCGCGAGTGAACTCAACGTTCATATATAGCCCTGGGCGCCCGGAAAAGTCGATGACTACCCGGGAGAGTGCTTCATCAAGGGGCACATAGGCGTGACCATACCGATAAATGCCGCGCTTATCGCCAATCGCTTTAAAAAAAGCTTGGCCTAGGGTAATACCCAGGTCTTCTACGGTATGGTGGTCGTCAATATGCAGGTCACCCGTCGCGTTGATGTCGAGATCAATCATTCCATGGCGGGCAACCTGATCAAGCATATGATCCAGAAACGCAACGCCGGTTTGGCAGCTAAGACGACCTTCGCCATCGAGGTTGACGCTGACCTTGATCTGCGTTTCGTTGGTGTCACGGCTCACTGTGGCAATACGCGCTGACATGTTGCATCTCCTGCGCTGTGGCGCGCTCTGAGGAATAGCCCTTAGGAACGGTCCTTAAGAACGGTCCTTAAGAACGGTCCTTAAGAATAAATGACCCTAAGTGGCAGTCGGTGACTCTGCATCAAGTTACCACTGTTTGATCAGCCTGTGGCAAAGCGACCATTATAGTGAATTGGCACCCTCATCCGCTACAATGCGTGACATGTAGCCGTTATTAACAACGACACAAACAGCAGCCAAGCTGCTTAGGCGAAGAGGATTTCACCATGCCGGTGACACTTCAGCATGTCGACCAAGCCCGTTGGCAAGCCGACGAGCAGGTGCGCCTTGACCTAGTTCGCATTTACCAGGATGCGCCCCAAGAGCGCATGCCGACCCCAACGGTCGAGCCGTTTATTGAGCAGCATTTTAAAGGCCAGCACTTTTTTGCCTGCGCGCACTTTAACGACCGGCTGCTGGGGGCGGTCGCTGTGCAGGAAGGCGAAGACCGGGCCTGGTGGCTTTCAGAGCTGTGTGTACGCAAAACGACGCGCCGTCGTGGTGTCGGTTCGCGCTTAATGGCGTTGTTGGGCGAGCAGGCCAAACAAGAAGGTCGCGTGCTGCGAATTGAAACCTCTTCACTGCCACTGGCCGACCGTGTACTGCTATCTAAATTAGGTTATCGGCCAATGACCAATCCAGACACTCCGCTAGCGGGCATGCCTGCTACCAGCGATTTTGTTGAGTTAGACCCACAAGGGAAAGGGTAGATGAAACAGTTATTACGTATTTTACTGGCGGCCGTTGGCATCCTTGCCATCGTCGCGGTCGCCGCCGTGGTCTATGTGACCACCTTTCTTGATCCCGAAGACTTCAAGCCCCGCTTAACCGCCGTCGTGGAAGAGCAAACCGGTCTCCATCTAGCACTGGATGGCCCGATTAACTGGTCATTCTACCCGCGGATCGGTGTCAGCGTAGAGCAGGCGCGGACCTGGTTGCCCGAGCAGCCTGAAGACAACCCCGCTTTTGCCGCGGTTGATCGTGCGGAGGTGAGTGTGGCGTTCGGCCCGCTGCTGCGTGGGGAAATTGCCGTTGATGGCTTAACGCTGGACGGTGTGCGCCTGAATCTAGAGCGCGACGCTCAAGGTCAAGGTAACTGGGAACCCTTGTTAGAGCGGCTATCCGAACAAAACAGTGGCGCGGCGGAAACGGTGCTGGCGCCTGCCAGTGCAGGCCCCAATGCCGACGCCGGTAACTTGGCCGTGGTATTGAGTATCGCCAGCGTTGAAGTGAAAAACGCCGATATTCGCTTTCGCGATGCGCAAACCGAAGCGCTGTGGCGCCTGCAACAACTCAATATCTCGGGTAGCAACGTCAACCCGGTGCGCGCCTTTCCGCTTAAAGCCATGTTTACCCTGACCAAGCATAACCGCCTGGATGCGGAGGTGCTGGAGCGCGACCCCGACATGACCAGCGAGGTGAACCTTGAAACGCGCATGCGGCTGGGTTTGGAAGAGGAGTTGTTCGTACTCGAAAATACCGCCCTGTCCACGCGCACGCACACCAAGGCTAATGAAGAGCCACAACAGCTCAGCTTAAAAGCCGCCGAAATAGTCGCTCGTATGGGCGAGCAACAACTCTCCATTAAAGAGGGGTTGCTTGAAGCAGGGCTACGTAATGCCGAAAACTGGCAGGGCAGCCTAGCGCTGGCGCTTGCCTTTGGGTTGGAAGGCGACTGGCAAGCGCAAACTGCTCAGCTGAAAGAACTGCAACTGACCGGGCCAGACGGCCTGCGCGTTAGTGGGCATTTAAACCTGGCGCAACTCCGCGACGCGCCGACTTATAGTGGGCAGATAACGGCTGCCCCCTTCACGCTGCGCCCATGGCTTTCCCGTGCAGGCATTACCCTTACCACCGCTGGCGAATCCGCACTCAGCGATGTGGCGATGACCAGTCCGATTAAAGGCGACACAGAGCAGTTCTCGCTGCCCAGCCTCTCGCTGGTGGTGGACGACAGCACGTTTACCGGTGAGCTATCGGCGGCACTGGACGGCTCTCGGCTAGCGTTCGACTTGGCTGGCGATCAGTTAACGCTGGACCACTACTTACCCGGGGCGGCCACGGCGAAGCAGGCCAGCCGTGGCCTTTTTCGCAAAGCCTTCGCGCAAAACGGTGACTCGCTGCTGCCACAAACCGTGCTCGGTGAATTAACGCTGGAGGGCGATTTGAGTGTCGATAAGCTGGTTTTTGCTGGGTTGACGTTCGATAACCCGCGTTTGCAGCTGCGCGGGGATAACGGCGTCCAGCGGCTAACGGCGTTTGAGTCAGGTTTCTACCAGGGTCAACTCAACGCCACCGGTCAGGTGGATGCCACGGGGTCAGTGCTAGAGTGGCTGCTGTCGCCGACGATTAGCAACGTCCAAGTGGCGCCGTTGATTGAAACCATCAGCGCAGACGAAGAGGCGTCACCGCTACGCGGGCGCTTTGACTTATCTGGCGACCTGACAAGCCAAGGCAACACGCGGGAATCACTGATCAGCAACCTCAATGGCACGCTCGCGGCTCGCTTAAACGACGGGGCTATTTTAGACACCAACATCTCTCAGCAAATGTGCGAACTGGTTGCCCAGTTAGAAGCAGGCGAGGGCACTCAGCGCGACTGGCATCCTGATTCCCGCTTTGAGCGCTTTGAGGCGACCTTGCAAATTAACAATGGTGTGGTGGCAAGCGACAACTTGCTGATTACCTTGCCGGGCATTGATGTGCAGGGCGAGGGTGAATTCAACCTGACCAGCATGAACTTTGATACCCGCGCGAATGCGCGTTTGGTTGATACCGCCGACGTGGCCTGCGAAGTCAATCCACGCCTTGAGCAGCTGCCGCTTCCGGTACGCTGCGAGGGCCATCTGGGCGATGAGCGTACCGAGTGGTGTCGCTTTGACCGCGAAATGTTCCAGACCGCCGTGGTTGACCTGCTGCGTAACGAAGCCGGAGAGCGTGTGAATGAAGAGCTGGAAGAGCGCTTAGGCGATTCTTTAGACGGCTTGGATGAGCGCCTTGGCGAAGGCGCTGCCCAAGAGCTCCGCGACGGTCTGCGTGGCCTGTTTAACTGAGCATCGGTGCAAGTTCTAAATGTAAGCCATCAGTGCTGCGCCGGCCTCAACACCGGCGCTTTTTTATTGAGACCTTGTCTATATGAAACATTCTGTTTCAGGAGCGTGCATGGCGGATATGCCCACGCCGCGGCTGGCGGCGGACGAGTTTCAGCGTCGTCTTTTGGCTTGGTTCGATCAACATGGCCGCCACGACTTACCTTGGCAATCACCGCGCAGCGCTTATCGGGTGTGGGTGTCGGAAATCATGCTGCAACAAACCCAGGTCACCACCGTTATTGCCTATTTTGAGCGCTTTATGGCGCGCTTTCCTACACTGGAAGCGCTGGCTAATGCACCGCAGGACGAAGTGCTGCACTTATGGACCGGGCTTGGCTATTACGCCCGTGCGCGCAACATGCATAAAGCCGCCCAGGTTGCGGTAGCCGAGCACGGTGGAGAACTACCGACACACAGTATCGACGCTTTAGTGGCGCTCCCTGGCATTGGCCGTTCCACTGCTGGCGCTATCATTGCGCAAAGCGCCGGGCATCGGGCCGCCATTTTAGATGGCAATGTAAAGCGCTCGCTTACTCGCCTGCATGCTTTGCCTGGCTGGCCGGGCAAGCCAGCGGTAGAGCGCAAGCTATGGGCGCTGGCCGAGTATTACACTCCCGCCACGCGGTTAGCCGATTACACTCAGGCGATGATGGATTTTGGCGCCACGCTATGTAAACGCAGCAAGCCCGATTGCCCGCGCTGCCCGTTTAATGATGTCTGTTTGGGCTATGCCCAGGGCGAGCCGCAGCGTTACCCTGAATCCAAGCCGAAGAAGGCGCTGCCCACGCGCCAGACAATCATGCTGATGCTGCGCGACCCGGAAGGTCGGGTATGGCTGGAGAAGCGCCCGCCTACGGGCCTATGGGGCGGGTTATGGAGCCTGCCGCAGTTTGACAAGCACAGCGAGCTCAACGACTGGCTGGAAGCCCACGCGGTGAACCCCGAGCGTGAAAGTACCCAGGCCAGCTTTTATCATACCTTTAGCCATTTTCGCCTAGCGATTACCCCGCAGCCGGTCAGCTGCGATAGGCTGGGCGGTATTCGCGAAAGCGGCGTGTGGTACGACATCAATCATCCGCCTGAGCTGGGCCTGGCTGCCCCGGTCAAAGCTCTGCTCAGCCAGCTGGCACCGTTTACTCTCAATCCAACCCCAGGTCACGCCTAGGCGTTTTCTAGTGGGTTAAATGATCACCCATAAAATCGCAGCACCAGGAGCATCCTATGAGCAACACTGTTTTTTGCCGCAAGTACCAAAAAGAGCTGGAAGCGTTGCCGTTTCCACCGCTGCCGGGTAAACAGGGTCAAGAGATTCAGGCCACGGTTTCCAAGCCCGCGTGGGAAGCCTGGCAGTCGCTGCAAACCCGCCTGATCAACGAAAAGCACCTGAATATGCTGGATCCAGAATCACGGGCATACCTGATGGAGCAGATGCAGCGCTTCTTCGATAACCAAGAAACCGATCAGGCCGAAGGGTACGTCCCGCCTTCACAGCCATAAGCTACCAAGCGGTGCGATGACAAGCGCAGTACAAAACACCCCTAAGCGCCGGTATGGCAAGAAAGTTTCACAAAGGTGTTGACGATAAGCGTCGATTTTAGTTTAATACGCACCGTTGGCAGCGGCCAGATAGCTCAGTCGGTAGAGCAGGGGATTGAAAATCCCCGTGTCGGCGGTTCGATTCCGTCTCTGGCCACCACACTGCTGGGGTATCGCCAAGTGGTAAGGCACCGCTTTTTGGTAGCGGCATTCCCAGGTTCGAATCCTGGTACCCCAGCCATTGCCAACCAAATTTCTTGTTGATTGCAGAGCCTAACAGCGAAGCAATCATGCTCTCAAGAAAAACGTGAAGCGCCGACATAGCTCAGTTGGTAGAGCAACTGACTTGTAATCAGTAGGTCCCGGGTTCGACTCCTGGTGTCGGCACCACTGAAAAGTGGTTAAAATCAGAGCGTTAGAGAATTCAAAAGGCCACCTGTCAAGGTGGCCTTTTTTTTTTATAGGCCCGCTTAGCTTGTTTTTTTCTGTTAAATTAATTAATTTAGCCTTACCTCATGCAGCTCTAATGCCTCGTATATCGTTTCTTACCTCTAAGTGGTAGAGTAAATCAAACACTGAAAGTCGAACGCGTTACACTTTTATTTCGATAATTTGTAGCTATCAGCTCGATATGTAGATTGGTTTGTTAGTTAAGAGTGGGTGCAATGGTCAATAAAAAAGTAATACATCTAAAAACCCAAAAAGAAGCCGAGCTTGCAGAGATGCAAATTGTCGAGCTCTCAAAGAGGATTGAATTTTACCTTACCGAATACTCTGTCGAGCTGTTAGCAGACAAAATGAAGAAAGGTGATTTTGTTGTTCCTGATTATCAGAGGGAGTACACGTGGGAAGATGAAAGGAAGTCAAGGTTCATTGAGTCCCTAATGATTGGCTTGCCAATCCCTTTTTTGTTTTTCTGGGAAATGCCTGACGGACGGCTTGAAATTGTTGATGGATCACAGCGGTTACGGACAATTGAAGAATTTATTTATAAAGATTTTAGGTTGGGAGAGCTTGAAAGTCTTGAAAAGCTTTCAGGATTCAAGTTTTCAGAGCTTTTAGACTCAAGGAAAAGAAAAACTCTTAATCGTTCAGTCAGGGGTATTGTTTTAAACGAGCATGCAGATGAGCAAGCTAGATTCGATATGTTTGACAGGATAAATACGGGAAGTAAAGTAGCTAATAAAGCGGAGATTCGTCGAGGGGCTCTGGCTGGGCCTTTCATGAATATGATAACTAAATGTGCGGAGATGCCTCTCTTTGAGAAGCTTGCTCCTGTTTCACAAAAAGAAAAAAATGAAAGAGTTAGAGAAGAGTTGATTACTCGGTATTTTGCATATGGAGATGACCTTTCTGAATATAAAGATAAGCCGTCTGAATTTTTATTTAATTATGTGAAGAAAATGAATCGTAAAGCTGAAGAGGATGCTTCTCTCGTTGAGGAGTATTCTAGTGATTTTTTAAACAGTATGAAATTCGTTGACGAAGTGTTTCCATATGGTTTTAGAAAGACAGTAAAAGGAAAAGCAACTCCTAAAGCTAGATTTGAGTCAATAGCCATAGGCGTTAAGATGGCACTTAAAGAAAAGCCTGAATTATCAGTAGAAGAAGTTGGTGATGTTAGGATATGGATGGAAGACAAGGAGTTTCCTAAAGTTACAGGCTCGGATGGCGCTAATGCAAAAGCAAGGCTTCTTGGGCGAATAAATTTCGTAAAGACTAAACTTTTAGGTGGTTAAAGTGGAACTGCTGAGAAATACATTTAAAGAGCGCCTTGATGAAGTTAACTCTTACATGGATTTGTTAGAAGCACTTGACCGCCAGTCTACTAATGGTGCGCCAAGAATTGAAGGTGAGAGCGATGCGATAAGTAGACAGCAGTTAAAAATTCTATATTCTTGTGTGTATTTACAGCTTTATAATTTAGTAGAGGCGACGATAACTTTATGTTTGGATATGGTTGCCAGAGCAGCAACAAACAATGAAAGCTGGCTTCCATCCGATTTTCGGGAAGAGCTTTTCCGTGAGTGGGTAAGATCTATGGCTAGGACTCATGTTGATTTGTCGCCTGATAAACGTTTAGCCCAAGCGCTAGAGGTTTGCCGTTATTTTGTTTCTTCTTTGCCTGTTAAAACTTTTTCTATTGAAAAAGGTGGAGGAGGAAATTGGGATGATGGGGCAATTGAAAAAATGACTATCAGGCTCGGTTTTAATTTGAATATTAGTCGTGATATTCATAGTGGAGTTAAAAGGCCTATAAGAGATGATATGGGGGCTCTTTCTTTAGTTAAAAGCTTAAGAAATAGGCTGGCTCACGGCTCTTTATCCTTTACAGAAAGTGCAGAAAACACAACTGTTAGCGAGTTGTTAGATCTTAAGGAAAGAGCGGTAAAGTATCTAGAGGAAGTCGTTGAGTGTTTTTGTGGTTATGTGGAGAGATATGAATTCCTTTTGGATGATAAGCGTCCTGCATGAGAGTGCTTGTTAATGACGATTTGTAATTTTTCAAAAATCGCAGCGGTTGATCTATTCTGTGGTGTTGGTGGTCTTGCTCATGGCTTACTTCGTGCTGGTATAGAAGTACGGGCGGGCGTGGATATAGATTCACATTGTAAGTATCCTTTTGAGAAGAATAATAAGGCGCTTTTCGTTGAAAAAAATGTTAGCGAGATAAAGAAAGCTGATATTGATGATATGTTCGGCCAACATGCCGGGCTTAAATTAATAGCGGGATGTGCACCTTGCCAACCATTTTCAACATATAGTCGTAGTAAAAAAGATAAAGCAAGGTCTGAGCAATGGTCGCTTGTTTTACAATTCGGTAGACTCGTGGAAGAAGCCTCACCAGATTTAGTGGTGATGGAAAATGTGCCTCAATTGCCCAGACATCAAGTTTTTCAGGAATTTCTCGAACAACTTAAAGGCTATTATGTTTGGTGGTCTATTGTTGATTGTCAAAATTTTGGGATCCCTCAAACTCGTAAAAGATTGGTATTGCTAGCTTCAAAGTTAGGAAGAAATGAACTCTATATTCCAAATGATTTTGGTGGAAAAATTACTGTTAGACAAGCTATAGGCAGTCTTGAAAAAATCCAAGCTGGTCGAAGAAATAAGCACGATCCACTACATGTATCTTCTTCTCTCAGCGAAATTAATATTAAGAGAATTAAAGCATCAAAGCCTGGCGGTACTTGGAGAGATTGGCCCGAAAGTCTGCAGGCCAACTGCCACAGGAAAAAAACTGGCTCAACATTTCCTAGTGTTTATGGGCGAATGGAGTGGGATGCAGTAGGCCCTACAATTACAACACAGTGTTTTGGGTATGGGAATGGTCGTTTTGGTCATCCTGAGCAAGATAGGGCTATTTCTTTGCGAGAGGCTGCAATGCTACAAACATTCCCTAGAGATTATAGGTTTATTGCTAATAATGAAGACGTTAAGTTCAGTCGTTTAGGACGTTTGATTGGTAATGCGGTGCCGGTAAGATTAGGTGAGGTTATAGCAAAATCCTTGCTTCGTCATATAAGCTCATATGAGAAGCTGAATGTTGCGTAGTTAAATTACTATTAGTTCTCTATGGTGTTGACCATAAGGTGATTTTTCATATACTAGATAATTATTTAATTAAATAATTGTATTGATGTTTTAGTGTAGAAAAATTGATTGAAAAAGCCTTGGGGATAGGTAGTGTAATTAGTTGTAAGGATTGCTAGCGCTGATAAAGATGCACCACCTCAAAATTAGTTGGCGGTTTATTGTTGTAACCAATAGCAAACCGTCACGTCTTCTACACGCCATGCTTTTAAGTGCCTATGGAAAAGTAAATCGAAAATAAGTAGTCAGTAAGCATTTGATTTATAATATTTTTGATACGCGAAAAAATATGCGTAGATAATTGTCTGCTCTCGGGCGTTGATCAATAAAAAAACATGAGCATGAAGGCCTTCGTCTTACAGCTTAATAGGCGGCTTTCAAAAAGCGTTTTGACGTTAGACGAAAATTTATGTGCTGGTGGACTTTATGGGTGCTTCACCGATAAAGTCCACCAGCAACCCCCTAAACAGTATTGTTTAGGGGGTGTAATCATCAAACATTTTTAACTCTTATTGACTAGACGCTCCATGTTTAGCGCAATCGATAAAACCAAAATCAAGCCTTCTTTTAGTAATGACATGCCAATCACAGAGAAGTAAAAATACACCAGCACGGTTACACCAGCCGCAATACCTTGCATGAGACCGCCGTACCCCATGCTACCGCCAATCAGTGCAATAACACTTATCAAGATGCCGATAAACCACGATAGAAAAATAGCGCCATCCCAGGCGGCTCTAAACCAATCAAAAACAGGGAATTCAGATTTGCTAGAAGCTACCTTTTCTTCGTCACTACTTTGACGCATCGCAGCTAGGCGTAAGGCCGCTCCTTTCCAGATTGACCAAGGAATAGTAAAAAATCGTACCACACAAACGACAAGCGCCTGAATAACCGCTGGTACAATCGCATCGCCAACTTGGTCTTTTAGCTGAATCATGTTCATTTTCCTTAAGTTTTAAATACGCCTTTGGCGCAGAAGCATCAATGCCTCACTGAGATACCGCTTGTTTATTACAAGCAGAGAAGCCAACCAAAAAGGTTGATAAGTTTAGCTTATTTGCAAAACGTGTTTCTCAGCAGTTGAAAGTTAGCCTATTCTAATGCTGCTAATATCAACGACCGCCCGCGAATTGAGTATTTGGCCACCCGCTTGCTTTGCGAGAATATTCTTATAATTTTTATCCTTCACATGCTCTGTGGTTTTTATTTGACATCTACCTGTGCTGGGGCTCAGCAAAGGGCGCGCTGCAAAATACGTCACCATAGCGCCATATTCCTAATACTTTTTTATGAGCCGAAGATATACTACCTAATCCTATTTAGTAAATAAATAGACTTTTATAAAAGTTTGCTAATGCAAAATTATGCGCAAGTACAGCGTCCATCGCAGCGCTTAAATCCGCCCCGCTTATTGGCAGCTAAGCGATGACGGCTTTCCCCCATAGTATCGCCCAGCGAACACGCCATGCGCACGGTGCCATGACTTGGCGTACCAAGCCGGTATGCTAACGTAGACGATTGGCTGTCAACGCCGAAAGACCTTGAACAAGCCTTATATCAGCACTACTTATTGAGTTTTTTGCGGCGCTGATCTGCTCGCTTGAGGGCGGTGATTTTTTCCGGGCGTTTCATCGATTTCCACTGGCGTATTTCCTCCGTGCTCCTTCCGCAGCCGGTGCACAGGCCACCCTTGAGCTGGCAGAGGGATACGCAGGGGCTGTCGATTTTTTTAGTCATCAATGACGCACTGCAGTCGATTGTAATCGGCGTTGCCAGTTACCGTTATGGGTGCGCTGGCAGGCCTGTTCGCTATCAAAATCGGTATGCTGTGAAATATCGTCAATCGCGACGTCGGCCTCGGCCAGCGCCGTAGCGGTAAGCGCGTACAAACGCTGCTTAGTTTCGCTCTTGAGCGCTTGGGTCAGATGGGCGTCCGTATCGAATACCCAGGTAACGAGCAAACTGTCAGGAAAATGTAAGTAGTCGACGCGATGGGTGAGCCACTCGAACCCCTGATATTGAGGCTTGGCCTGCTCGCAGGCGTGGGTCAGCGAAGCGATCAGTTTTCTCTCTACTTTGCCGCGTTCCCGTTTGGGGATCATAGGTACTCCTTGATGGTCAGCCAGGCGCCGCTTTCAGAACGATTAGCAGCCAATAAGGTTGCTTTGAAAGCGTTGATTAGCCTTCGTGTTGCCTTAAAAACCACTCTTAAATTTTTTCACGTAACCTACGTTATCAAACCGGCAAACGCGCCTTGCAGAGACGTTTAAGTTGGCTAGGCTACTCCTTACACGCCGTTTAGGTTGTGCATTATGATTACGCTTTGCAATATCTTCGATCTGAAACCTAATCATACAAGGAGTGGATTAGATGACAGTCAAAAAGACATCGTTAAATACGGCAAACATCCATAAGCAATATAGTGAAATGGCCGATACGCCTAATGTTCACAGCACACAGGCTCAGCGCACACCGGTACAGGATGCCTACCCGTCGCGTTTGGCTGATATTCCTGAGAAAACCTGGCTGCCACGCCAAGAGGCAGTGGTCAAAGGTCGCCAGCTCTCCGGGCCGTTGAGCCAGGCGCAGCTTGATGAGTTTGAGCGAAAAGGCTATCTGTTTATTCCCAACCTCATTGAAGGCGCTGAGCTTGATCAGCTGCGTCAAGAAATGAAGGCGTTGCTGAACAACGATGAGTATCTCGATAAAGATTTCAGCGTCACTGAACCCGACAGCCAGGAAATTCGCTCGCTGTTTGCGGTGCACTTTCTTTCCGAGCGCTTGGGTCAGCTGGCCAGTGACGAGCGCGTCGCCGGCGCGGCCCGGCAAATTATTGGCGACGAGCCCTACGTGCATCAGTCACGTATCAATTATAAACCGGGGTTTGCCGGTAAGGGCTTTAACTGGCATTCGGATTTTGAAACCTGGCACGCAGAAGATGGCATGCCGGAAATGCACGCGGTTAGCGCGTCGTTGATCTTGACCGACAATCACGAGTTCAACGGCCCGCTCATGCTGATCCCCGGGTCGCACAAGAAATTCGTGCCGTGCCTGGGTGAAACGCCGGAAGACAACCACAAACGCTCGTTGAAAGCGCAGGAAGTGGGTGTGCCGAGCCCCGAAGCGCTTGAAGAACTGGTGACTGAACACGGTATTGAAGCGCCAAAAGGCAAGGCGGGTGGCTTGCTGCTGTTCGATTGCAATACCCTGCATGCCTCAAACGCTAATCTGTCGCCCGACCCGCGCAGCAACGTTTTTTTTGTGTTTAATCGCCCGGACAACCGCTGCCAAGCACCCTATGCAGCGGGAAAACCGCGGCCTGATTTCTTGGCCCATCGCCCTGATCAACAGGCTGCGTCATATCGCTAAGATGTCGTGGGGAGACAAAATCATGGCTGGGGGGTGTGGAACCTTAGTAGAGGTGGGGTAAACTGTTGCGGCTGTCGTTGCAAATGCGGCACGCATAATGAGAAGGAGAATACCCGCCATGCGTTTTGTTCCACAGTTTACCGATGGCCAGGAGTTTCCCCATACACTGGGCAAGGTTGTCTGCATCGGGCGTAATTACGCCGACCATGCGAAAGAGCTGGATAATCCGATTCCCACGGAGCCGTTGCTGTTTATTAAGCCAGCGACCAGTGTGGTTGATCTCACCAAGCCGTTGGATCCACCTTTTTCCCGCGGCGATGTGCATTACGAAGTAGAGCTTGCTCTGCTGGTGGGTGAAACCTTAACCCATGCCACCCTGGATGAAGCCGAGCGTGCCATTGTAGGGATTGGGCTGGCGATGGATCTGACCCTGCGTGATGTGCAGACGAAGCTAAAAGAGAAGGGGCACCCCTGGGAAGTTTGCAAAGCATTCGACGGTGCCTGCCCGCTCTCGACGTTTCTGCCACTAAGCCGGGTACCCAACTGGAATGCGTTGGAGTTCACGCTTGAGATTGATGGTGAAGAGCGTCAGCACGGTGAGGGGGCTGATATGATCTTTGCCGTTCCCACGCTGGTGGCCGAAATGAGCCGTCACTTCACCCTAGAGCCAGGCGATGTGATTCTAACCGGCACGCCTTCAGGGGTTGGGGAGTTGGTGCGCGGCTCAAAACTGCGCCTAACCTTGACCGGTGGTTTAGACGTTGAAACCAGCGTGGTTGAATAACGAAGACGCCTTAAGCAGCCGTAAGCGTTAAGCCAATAAAACGCCACCCGTTAATCACGGGTGGCATTTTTTCGGCTATTCAAGCCAAATTATTCAAGCCAAGCTATTCCAGCCAAGCTATTCAAGATAGGTATAGCCTTCGAGCCCTTCACTTAAACTCGCCGCAAAGCCTGCCTGCTCTTCAGCCGTAAAGCCGCTTGCCGCTAGTTGGTCGGTGAGCTTCTGCTTTAGCGCATTGGCATTGAAGTTGACGTAGGCCAGCACGTCGGCCACCGAATCGCCCGCTAGCGGGTTAGACAGCGTCCACTCGCCGTCGGCATTGAGCGCGGCGTCGACGGAGTCGGTATCACCAAACAGGTTATGCAGATCGCCTAGAATTTCCTGATAGGCGCCCACTAAGAAAAAGCCTAGCCAGCGCTCGTCGTCCGTTGCCCACTCGGGAAGCGGCAGGGTGCTTTCCACGCCCTGACCATCAACGTAGCTGTCGATACGGCCGTCGGAGTCGCAGGTAATATCCTGGATCACCGCCCGCCGGGTGGGGGCTTGATTGAGGCCACTTAGGGGGAGCACTGGGAAAATCTGTTGGATGCCCCACACATCGGGCACGGATTGAAACAGCGAGAAGTTGACGAACAGTTTATCGGCAAGCTTTTCCGCCAGCTCGTCCATGATCTCGCGGTGGGCGCGGTTGCGGGTGTCGAGCTGCGTACGCAGCCGCGCGCAGGCGGCCATATATACCCGCTCGCCCTCGGCACGGGCGGCAATGTCGCTTAACCCCATCACAAAACGGTCCTGCAGTTCGCTCACCGCTTGCAGTAGGTCGTGCCACGCTTCGACCAAAACGCGCGGCTCTTGGGGCTTGGCGAGTTGCTCGAATACCCGCCATAGCAAATCGACTTGGGTATCGTCCTGAGGGCGTCGAACGGGCGGTGTATCATCGATACGCTCTTCGCCAATCACGTTGGTAATCAGCACTGCGTGGTGGGCGGTCAGGGCACGGCCGGATTCGCTGATTAAATGCGGCTGCGGCAGGTTGGCTTCTTGGCACAGTTGGGCAAAGGCGCTGACGACGTTACGCGCGTATTCGCGCATCGAGTAGTTGGCCGAGCAGAAGCTGCGCGAACGGGTGCCTTCGTAATCGATGCCCAGGCCGCCGCCGACGTCCACCGTGTCAATCGGCGCGCCCAGCTCCATCAGGTTCTGATAGAAGCGCGCGCACTCGCGTAGGCCGCGCTGAATATCGCGAATATTGGCGATCTGTGACCCCAGATGGAAGTGCACCAGCTGTAGGCTTTCCAGCGCGTCTTGGTCACGCAGGGTGTCCACCACCTCAAGAATCTGGCTGGCGGTTAAACCGAACTTGGACTTCTCGCCGCCGGTATTCTGCCATTTGCCTTTACCCACCGAGGCAAGGCGGGCGCGCAGGCCAATCCGCGGGGTGACGTGTAGCTTGCGAGCCTCTTCTAAAATCAGCTGCAGTTCGGAGAGCTTTTCAACCACGAGATAAACCTTATGGCCGAGCTTCTCGCCCAGCAGCGCCAAGCGCACATACTCGCGGTCTTTGTAGCCGTTGCAAACGATCAACGATGAGCCTTTGTCAGAAAGCGCCAACACCGCGAGCAGCTCTGGCTTGCTGCCCGCTTCAAGCCCCACGCGGCCGTTGCCACGCTCAGTCGTGGCCAAAATCTCTTCCACCACGCGGCGCTGCTGATTGACTTTGATGGGGTAGACGGCGGTGTAGCCGCCCTGGTAGTTGCAGTCGCTCATGGCGGCATCAAACGCGCCGCACAGCTGCTCAACCCGGTCGTGGAGGATATCGCTGAAACGCACCAGTACCGGCAGGCGTAGGCCGGCACTCTGCAACTGGCGAACCAGCCCGCTTAGTGGAAGCGCCGGGCCTTCGGCGTCGCTACCCAGCGGGCGCACCAGTGCTTGGCCCTGGTCGTCGACATCGAAGTAGCCGCTGCCCCATTGGTCGATGTTCCAGGTGCGCCGCGCGCGAAGCGCAGGGCTAGTTGTTTCCATCACAGTCATGCAGAAACCTCAGGCAGCGGCAGCGCACCGTGGGCAATGCGCGCGTTTAAAATAGTGCGGAAACGGTCGGGGTCGTGGGGTGTCAAGTCGTGGGCCGGCGGGTCGACGTAGACCACCAGCAGGCGCGATAGCCAATAACGCAGCGCCGTCATGCGGAGCATGGTGGGCCATAGCGCCCTTTCAACGGGGGTTAATGGACGGCGCGCTTGGTAGGCGCTCAGCAGGCTGTTATAGCGCTCAGGGTGAAGCGTGCCATCGTCGTTAGAGGCCCAATCGTTGATCGCAATTGCCAAGTCAAACAACAGGTCGCCGGTGCAGCCGTTGTAAAAGTCGATAATACCGCCGAGTTGATCACCCTCAAACAGGGTGTTGTCGCGGAAAAGGTCGCCGTGCAGGGCGCCTTGGGGCAGCGAATCGTGCTGGCTGAAGGCGCTTTCAAAATCGTCGATTTCGTCCTTCATCAACATTTGATCGGCGGGACTTAGGTAGCTCAGCACCTTGTGGTGCATCACATGCAGCCAGTTGAGGTCGCGCGGGTTCGGGCGGTGGCCGGAAAAACGCTTCGACACCACGTGCATACGGCCCAGGGTGTCGCCCAAGGCGTGGCACTGGGCTAAATTGGGAGCTTCGGGGTGGCGGCCAGGCAGGCGAGGAAACAGCAGCGCCGGTTTACCTTCCAGGCTATGCAGCGCGACACCTTCCCGGTCGTGCACCGTACCCGGCACCGGTAAGCGGTGCTCGTCTAAATAGTCCAGCAGTTCAACAAAGAACGGCAGCTCGGCGTGCTCGCCTTGTTCAAACAGCGTTAACACCAGTTCGCGGCGGTCAGTGGTGACAAAAAACGTCGAATTTTCGGTGCCGCCCGCCACGCCCTGTAGGGAAACGAAACTGCCAACATCAAATTTTTCTAAAAACGCGGCGACCTGTGCGTCGCTAAGCGGAGTAAATACAGCCATGAGAGTCTCGCCCAGGTTGCTAAGCCCATTATTGTAGCGGCTTGAAAGCTCAGTTGGCAGCGTTGTCGTTATCGATATAGGCACACAAGCGTTTTGGCTCTGCAGGCAGACTGCGCAACGCGTATTATAGCGGTAACTCTTTTTATGCTTCTTTTTAGCAATTTTTCAATAATGGAACTTGGTTATGGCTCGCGCTCCGATCGTCCTCGTCGATGGCTCCTCGTACCTTTACCGCGCGTTTCACGCGTTACCGCCGCTCACGACCTCAAACGGTCAACCCACCGGGGCGGTGAAAGGCGTGTTGAACATGCTTAAACGGCTGATCAAGGACTACCCCGAAAGCCCCATGGCGGTGGTGTTCGACGCGCCGGGAAAAACCTTCCGCGATGACCTATACAGCGACTACAAGGCCCACCGCCCGCCGATGCCGGACGATCTGCGCAGCCAAATTGTCCCGCTGCACGCTTGTGTAAAAGCGCTGGGCCTGCCGCTGCTGTGCATTGAAGGCGTCGAAGCGGACGACGTGATTGGCACCCTGGCGCATCATGCCACCGAGGCCGGGCGCGACGCGGTAATCTCCACCGGCGATAAGGACATGGCACAGCTGGTCAATGCGCATATCACCCTGGTTAACACTATGAAGGACGAAACCCTGGACGAGGCAGGTGTGGAAGAAAAGTTCGGCCTGCCACCCGCGTTGATTATCGATTTTCTCGCCCTGATGGGGGATAAAGTCGACAACATTCCCGGCGTTCCTGGCGTGGGTGAGAAGACCGCCATCGGCCTGCTGCAAGGCATGGGCGGCGGACTGGATACCATTTATGGCGATTTAGAGCGGGTGAAAACACTCAGCTTCCGGGGCGCAAAAACACTGCCCAAAAAGCTTGAAGAGCACCGTGAACAGGCGTTTCTCTCCTATCAACTGGCCACCATCAAAGTCGATTGTGATTTGCCGGTGGGTCTGAATGATTTGGATATCGCCCACCCGGATCGCGAGGCGCTGGTCACGCTGTATAAAGAGATGGAGTTCCGCCAGTGGCTGGGCGAGCTGCTGGAAGGCAAGGACGAAGGCGTGGATGACGTTAAAGGCGGCGAGCCGGCGCCCGCTAGCGCTAAGGATGCGGGTAGCGAAGCGCAGCGTTTGAGTGCACCTCGCGAAGAGCCTGCCCTTGCAAAGCCAGACCGCGAAGATCAGATAATTCTCGAACAAAGTGACTTTGAGCACTGGCTGGAGGGGCTACAAAACGCCGAACGTTTCTGCTTTGACCTGGAAACCACCAGCCTTAACTATATGGATGCGGAAATCGTTGGCGTTGGCTTGGCGCTGGAAGCGGGGAAGGCAGCCTATATTCCGCTTGCCCACGACTACCTGGATGCCCCCCAGCAGCTTGACCGAAAAATAGTGCTGGCGGCGCTAAAACCGCTGCTGGAAGACCCGCAAAAAACCAAGATTGGTCAGAACCTCAAGTACGATATTTCGGTACTGGCCAACTATGCAATTTCCGTGGCCGGTCCGTTTGCCGACACCATGCTGGCCTCCTACGTGCTCAACTCTACCGCCACCCGCCACGATATGGATTCACTGGCGTTGAAGTATTTGGGCGAAAAGACCATCTCGTTTGAAGAGATTGCTGGTAAGGGCGCTAAACAACTGACGTTTAACCAGATTGCTCTGGAGCAGGCGGCCCCCTACGCCTGCGAGGACGTCGATATCACCCTACGGCTGCAAGAAACGCTACGCCCCCAGGTTGAGAGCGAAGGGCGCCTAGCGGAGGTGCTCGATCATATCGAACTGCCGCTGATCAAAGTGCTCTCGCGCATCGAGCGTAACGGGGTCGCCGTGGATGCTGAACTACTGCACAAACAGAGCCAGCAGTTAGACAAGCGTATTGGCGAGTTGGAGCGCGAGGCGTTTGAGCTGGCCGGGCGCGAATTTAACCTGGGTTCGCCCAAGCAGCTGGGCCAGATTCTGTTTGAAGAGCAGAAAATCCCGGTGCTGAAGAAAACCCCCAAAGGGGCGCCCTCCACCGCTGAAGGAGTGCTGGAAGAGCTGGCGCTGGATTACCCGCTGCCGAAAGTGATTATGGAGCATCGCGGCTTGGCCAAGCTTAAATCCACCTACACCGATAAGCTGCCGCGGCTGCTCAATAAAGCCACGGGACGGGTGCACACCAGCTACCACCAGGCGGTCACCGCCACCGGGCGGCTGTCGTCGTCGGACCCTAACTTACAGAACATCCCCATTCGCACCGAAGAGGGGCGCAAAATCCGTCAGGCGTTTATTGCCCGCCCCGGCTACCGCATTGTCGCCGCCGACTACTCGCAGATTGAGCTGCGCATTATGGCGCATCTTTCTGAAGATAAAGGGCTGCTGGAAGCGTTTGCCGAAGGGCGCGATATCCACACTGCCACCGCGGCAGAGGTCTTTGGTACCTCCCTTGAGAAGGTGTCGGGGGATCAGCGACGCAGCGCCAAAGCGATTAACTTCGGCTTGATCTATGGCATGAGCGCCTGGGGGTTGTCACGCCAGCTGCATATCGAACGTAACCAGGCGCAAACCTACATCGACCGCTACTTCGACCGCTACCCTGGCGTGGCCCGCTATATGGAGCGCATTCGCTCCCAGGCGGCGGAAGATGGCTTTGTCGAAACCGTGCTAGGCCGGCGGCTCTACCTGCCGGAAATTCAGTCGCAAAACCGTAACCGTCGCCAAGGCGCCGAGCGTACGGCCATTAATGCGCCGATGCAGGGCACCGCGGCGGATATTATCAAGCAGGCGATGATTGATGTGGATGCGTGGCTGGCGGAAGGCGAGTTCGATGCGCTGATGGTGATGCAGGTACACGACGAGCTGGTGTTTGAAGTGGCAGAGAAGCAGGTAGAGGCGTTTATCGAGCAGGTACAGCAACGCATGCAGGGCACGGCGGAGCTTAAAGTGCCGCTGATTGTGGAGGCTGAAAGCGGCGCCAACTGGGATGAAGCGCATTGATACAATAAACAGCTAATACGATAAGCCGTTAAACGAAAACCCCGCAGCCACTGGCTGCGGGGTCAAGATAACCGCTAGGGTTAACGCTTAACGCCAGCCGACGCGATCAAAAATGCGGATCGCTTCGGGGTTGTTTTCACCCAGAATGCTGATGTTGACGTTGTCTTTTTCGAAGTCGCCCCAAGATTCCAGCACCGGGTCTTTCTTAATGCCCTCAACCACGGGGAACTCGTTGTTGCCAGAGGCAAAGATTTCCTGAGCCGTGTCGGACGCTAGGTACTCAAGGAAGCGAACGGCGTTGTCACGATTCGGCGCGCCCTCAACCACACCGGCGCCGCCAACGTTGACGTGGGTGCCGCGGCCATCCTGGTTAGGAAAGATAATGCCGACTTGACGCGCCGCTTCGCGATCAGCGTCGTCGTCGGATTTCAGCAGGCGTACATAGTAGTAGTGGTTGGCGACGGCGATATCGCACTCGCCGCTGGCAACGCCACGAATCTGGTCGGTGTCGCCACCTTCGGGATCCCGCGCCATGTTATCCACCACGCCCTGGGCCCACTCTTCGGCACCCTCTTCGCCGTGATGCTCAATCATTGAGGCCAGTAGCGACTGGTTGTAAATATTGTTGGAAGAGCGGATGCATACCTGACCTTCAAACTGCGGGTCGGCGAGGTCTTCGTAGCTTGTGATCTGGCTCGGGTCGAAGTTTTCGCGGTTGTAGAAAATAACGCGGGCGCGCTGGCTAAAACCAAACCACTGGCCGTCTGGGTGACGCATGGATTCGGGCAGGCGCTCGTTAAGAACGTCAGACTCGACGTTTTGGAAAATGCCTTCATCTTCCGCGCGCCATAGGCGACCCGCGTCGACGGTCATCATCACATCGGCGGGGCTTGCCACGCCTTCGCGCTGAATGCGTTCAATCAGCTGGTCGGAGTCGCCTTCAAGAATGTTGACTTCAATCCCGGTCTCTTCGGTGAACGCATCATAGAGACGCTCGTCCGAGTCGTAGTGGCGAGCGGAGTAAAGATTAAGCTCGTTGGCCAGTGCGCTGCTGGCAACGGCGGAGCCAGCCAGAATGGCGGCGATGGATAGCGTCAGGCGTGCTTTTGTCATCACGAATATCTCCTACGGTGTTGATAACAGGAAATTCTGATAATAAGTTGCATTATCACTATGAAACATTCAAGCCGCTATCCGCGTTGAGGTCAAGTTGAATGCTAACCAACCGCATTCAACGAAAGCCGCCAGACGTGCATCTCATCGCAATAAAAAATAGAATACAAATAACTTGCAACCGTGTTCGCAACTGTATGGCGTTAACTGCGTAGCATGCGAACGAAAGAGTGGTGAAAAAATGACGGCAACTGTGTCACTTTCTGATCTTGCGACCCATGCGCAGACCCTGTCATTGCGCGGTGTCCAGCACACGTTTGCGGCTAACCAAGTCGTCAAAGGGGTCGACTTGGATATTGCCCCAGGGGAAGTCGTTTGTCTGTTGGGCCCCTCTGGTTGTGGAAAAACCACGCTACTGCGGATTGCGGCAGGGCTGGAAGTGCTTCAAAAGGGCGAGGTTAGCCTGGAAGGGGTGTCAATCGCGACGCCGGGTAAGCGCCATGTGCCGCCAGAAAAGCGCAACGTGGGGCTGGCTTTCCAAGATTCAGCATTGTTTCCTCACCTAAGCGTGCTGGAAAACGTGGCGTTCGGACTGAAACACCTGCCTTCCCAGCAGCGGCGCGAACGGGCGGTTGAGCTGCTTACGCAGTTAGGCATGAGGGATTATGTCGACACCTACCCGCACATGCTGTCAGGCGGGCAGCAGCAGCGTGTGGCGCTGGCGCGTGCCCTTGCCCCCAGGCCGCGGTTGATGTTGTTGGATGAGCCGTTTTCCAGCCTGGATGCGCGGCTGCGTGATCGTATTCGCGACGACACGCTGCACGTATTAAAGAAACTTGGCTCGGCCACCTTGCTGGTGACCCACGATCCTGAAGAAGCGATGTTTATGGCCGATCGCATCGCGCTAATGCGGGATGGCAAAATTATCCAAACGGGTACCCCGCGGGAACTCTACTGCGCGCCAAGCGACCCTTTCGTGGTGACGTTTTTTGGCGATGTCAATGAGCTAAACGGTACGGTGAAGGGTGGCAAAGTGCAGACGCCTCTCGGTGTCGTGGACGCCAGTTGGCTGCCCGAGGGGAGCGACGCGCACATTATGATTCGCCCCGAAGCGCTGCGAATCCAAGCGCGCGACCTGCCAGCTGAAGCCCACAGCCACAGCCATGTGGTGATGGCCAAGCTGTTAGGGCGCACTAGCCTGATTCACCTCTGCGCCCATGGGGAAGGGGGCCTGGAAGCGCACCTGCATGCCCGCGTGCCGGGGGTTTTTCTACCTCAGGAAGGTCAGCCGATCGACATTGATTTGGACCATTCCCAGGTGTTTGTTTTCCCTAGCTCGGCCCATTGAACGTCAACAGGCGCGTCAGTTTTCAGGTATCGTCTAAGCCTGGCTGCCGGGCCGCGCGCGGCGCATGGCCAGGCTCAGCAAGATAACCGGCAAAATCCCCACCACCACAATGGTGAGCGACGCGGTGGAGGCTTCCGCCAACCGTTCGTCGGACGCCAAGTTGTGTGCGCGGACCGCCAGGGTGTCGAAATTAAACGGCCGCAAGATAATCGTCGCGGGCAGTTCTTTCATCACATCCACAAACACCAGAATGCCTGCTGCCAGAAGGCTGCTGCGCATCAGCGGTGTGTGAATGCGGCGCAGCGTACCGCCAGCGGTTTGGCCCAGGGTGCGCGAAGCGGCGTCCATGCTCGGGGTGACTTTACCCAAGCTGGCTTCAACGGCGTTAAATGAAACCGCTAAAAAGCGCACCACGTAGGCGTACAACAAAATAAATGCCGAGCCGCTAAACACCAAGCCAATAATGTAACCATAGTGGTCGTTAAGCCAGGTGTTGAGGGCGTTATCCAACCAGGCGAAGGGAATTAAAATCCCCACCGCCACCACTGAGCCGGGTATCGCATACCCCATGGACGCCACGCGGGAAGCCACCCGCGCAAAGGTCGTATCGTGCATGCGCACGCCGTAGCTGAGTACGACCGCGAGGCCCACAGCCAATATGGCGGCCACCGTTGCCAGCCCCAGGCTGTTCCAAGCGTAGCCGATAAAGCGCGTCCCCCAGAGTGAATCGCCCCCCTGCAGCGATAGATTGAGCAGAATACCGCTGGGCAGTAAAAAGCCCACCAGCACCGGCACCAGGCAGGCCAGCGTCGCCGCGGCGGCGCGCCAGCCGTGCAGGGCGTATTCGGGTAACTGCTGATAGCGATTGGTGGTATGAAAGTAGCGGCGTTTGCCCCGTGACCAGCGCTCCAGCAGTACCAGGACAATAACGAAGGTGAGTAGACACGCCGCCAACTGCGCCGCGGCGACTTGCTCACCCAACCCAAACCAGGTGCGATAGATGCCAGTAGTAAAGGTATCGACGCCAAAGAACTGGACAGCGCCAAATTCATTAAGCGTCTCCATGAGCACTAGTGATACGCCGCCTACCAGCGCTGGGCGTGCCAGTGGTACGGCGACGCTGGCAAACAGTTTCCAGGGCCCACGGCCTAGCGTCCGGCCGACATCCAGCACGCACACCGATTGCTCCAAAAACGAGGCGCGGGCCAGTAGGTAGACGTAAGGGTAGAGTACCAGCGTAATCACCGTGGCGGCACCGCCGAGGGAGCGCACATTGGGAAAGTAGTAATCGCCATACGCCCAGCCAAAGGTTTCGCGCAGCAGGCTTTGTAACGGGCCAGCAAACTGCAGGAAATCGGTATAGGCGTAGGCAATCACGTAGGTGGGCACTGCCAGCGGAAGCAGCAGGGCCCATTCGAAGAGTCGTTTACCGGGGAAACGGCACATCACCACCAGCCACGCGGTGCCCGTGCCGATAATTAGGGTGCCGAGTCCTACGATCGTCACCAGCCAAAAGGTGTTGTGCAAATAGCGACTTAGCACGGTGCTGGCTAAGTGTTGCCAAACGCCGTCGGTGGGCATAACGATATGGGCAAACACCACCAGCACCGGTAGCGCGACGATCAATGCAACGGCCATTAGCGCAATCGACCAGGGGCTGGTACGACGGCCAAGCGAAGCGGAGACGGCGGATAGCCCGCGACGACCTGTTCTGAGCAAGCGAACTCTCCTTGAATAAGCGGAAGTGGGCGCAGCAAACGCCAAATGCAACACGCTGTCGGGCGTGAATAGTAGCATTGGCGCTGCACGGCTGCAGCTTCATCCGCCTATCCGCCGCTAGGGTCGCAGGCTTAGTAACCGATCATCAGGCCGGGCAGGCCCGTCACCAGCCAGGGGAAGAAGGCCATTAGCGTACACGCCAGCAGAATCAACGCGACGAAGGGCACGACCGCTTTGTACAGATCAACGATTTCGACCCCCGGCGGTGCCACCCCTTTCAAGTAGAACAGTGCGTAGCCAAAGGGTGGCGTCAGGAAGGATGTCTGCAGTACCACTGCGACCATCACCACGAACCACAGCATATCCACGCCCATGGTGTCGACGATTGGCAGCATGATCGGGAAGCTCAGTAGCACAATGCCGGTCCAATCCAGGAACATGCCCAGGATAAACACCAGGAACAGCATCAAGATCAGCGCGCCAACGGTGCCGCCCGGCATGGCCAGCACCAGCTCGCTGATCACGGTCATCCCGCCGCCGCGGGAGAACACGCCGGTAAACGCCGTCGCCCCCACCAGCACGAGCATGACCATGGTGGTGGTTTTACCTGCTTCTATCATTGTCCAGAAGCAGGTAGAGGCTTTACGGTCACCGAAAATCATAAACAGGATGAAAGCGATAAACACGCCGATGGCCGAGGCCTCGGTGGCCGTGGCCACACCGGTAAATAGCGCACCCAATACGCCAAGGATTAACGACATCGGCGGGACCACGTACTTCGCCAGCATGATCAGCAGTTGTTTAGTGCTGACTTCAGCGCGCTCTTCAGCCGGTACCTTGGGGCCGTAGCTGGGTTTGATATAGCAGATGATCAGAACATAAAGCGCATACATGACCCCGAGCAGTAAGCCTGGTACCAGGGCGCCTGCAAACAGCGCGCCCACCGATACCGGCGAGTAACTGGCCATCAAGATCAGCATAATGCTGGGCGGGATCAAAATCCCCAAGCAGCCGCTGGCCATGATCACGCCTGCGCTTAGCTCTTTGTTGTAGCCATACTTAAGCATCGGCACCAGCGCAATCATGCCCATCACTGCAATGGAGGCGCCCACAATGCCCGTGGTGGCGGCCAGCAGCACCGACACGATCACCACGGTCAGTGCCAACCCGCCGCGCAGGTTGGCTAACAGCAAGCGCATGGCGTCAAACATCTTCTCGGTCACGCCCGAGTCGTTTAAGAAGCGTGCCATTAGGATAAACAGCGGTATCGCCACCAGCACGTAGTTGTCCATGGCGTTGCCGAAAATGTTATTGATCAGGGTGCCGAGGATACGCTCACCGGGGCCAAGGAAGGCGCCGATCACCGCCACACCGCCGAGCACAAAGGCCAGCGGGTGACCCATAAACAGGCCCACCATCAGGCCGCCAAACATTACCAGCGTGAGTAATTCAGGACTTAGGTTCATGCCGATGTCTCCTCACGCAGCACCATGATAGCGCGTAGCACAATGGCGATGGCCTGCAGCAGAATCAGTACTGCGGCGACCACAATCACCCCTTTAATCGGGTAGACGGGGATTGAGACCATGCCGTAGGTGGTTTCGCCGCGGCTCCACGCGCGCTCAAAGAAGCTCCAGCCCAGGGTGATCAACATCCAAATAAACGGGACAAAGAAAATCAGATAGCCGAGCAGCTCAAGCGCGGCCTGCTTTTTGCGCGACAGCAAGCGCTTGAGTACGTCGACTTCGACATGGGCATGGTGGCGTAGCCCATAGGCCGCCATCAGCATGAAATGGGCGCCAAACAGCATTTTGGTTACGTCAAAGGCCCAGTCACTGGGGCGCCCAAACAGAAACCGTGAGGCAATGTCGAAAAGCACAATGAGGGCGATGATGGCAATCAACGGGGCGATAATACGCCCAAGGGTTTCATTGATGGCATCGATCGCCTTGGCAATCGCATTCATGGAAGATCTCCGCGGTCAGCACAAACAACCGCCCCGGCACCGTGCCGAGGCGGTACCCAAGTGTTTTATAGGCAGGCTTCGATCTCTTCCAGCGAGGGCAGGTTATCCATCACGCGGCTCATGTTGTAGGGCGCCGACACGTCGCGCCACGTGGCATAGTGCTCCAGGTAGGCAACCATGGACTGGTAGACCTTGGCATGGTCGGGGTCTTCGCAAGCGCCGCGCAAGATGACCTCATTGGTCACTTCCTGGATACGCGCCAAGTCCTCTTCGGAGAAGTGGTTGATGGTGACGCCTTCATCAATGAACTTCTGGGTGGCTTCAGTCGACTGGCGCTCTGACCAGGCCAGTGACCATGCCATGGTGGCATCGGCGGCAATGCGCAGGGTTTCTTGGGTATCTTCGGAGAGGGCGTCCCAGGCGTCTTGGTTGATCATCACCCCAAACACGCTGGCCGACTGGTGCCAGCCCGGCGTTGCCCAATACTCGGCGACTTCGGCAAAGCCTGCATTGTAATCGACGCCGGGGGTAGAAAACTCGCCAGCGTCGATAACGCCGCGCTCAATGGCCTGATAGACTTCGCCGCCTGCCAGGGTGACCTGGGAGCCGCCTAGCTCTTCCAGCACGCGGCCCTGGTCGCGGCCCGAAAGGCGCAGACGCTTGCCGTCTAAATCGGCAATGCTCTCAATGGGGGTGCGGCCCATAAAGCCCGACTCATTGTTGGTAATGCCGTAGGGCAGGTACACCATGTTGAACTGACCATAGATTTCTTCGTACAGCTCGCGGCCGCCCCATTGTTGAATCCAATTAAGGTAGTCAACGCCGTTGAATAGGCTGGTGGTGGTGGCGAGCGGTGAAAACGCCGGGTTTAGGCCCGCCCAATACCCCGGCCAGTCGCCAGCGGCTTCAATACTGCCGGTTTCAGTGGCGTCAAATACCTCGGTACCCGGCATTAGCGTGCCGCCCGCGCGGAAATTGATTTGTAGCTCATCGCCCGCCAGTTTGTTGACGAGCTCGACCCAATGTTGGTCAATCTTGATGAGGTCTAGGTTATCTGGCCAAGTGGTGGTCATTGTCCACTCTTCTTGAGCGTGAACCGTGGTGGTTAGCGCAGCAAAGGCGACGCCTGCTGCGAGGCTGGTAAGCGTGAAATGGGTCAATTTTTTCATGGTGTGTTTCCTGGTTTGGCGCGTGGCGTTAGTTGTGTTTGTTACCCGAATGCAGGAAAGTGCACTGGGTTACGTTTACGTAAACAAGGATTAAAACGCTGCATGGCTAAATTAGCACAGGAAGCCCGCTGCGGCGCAATATCCACAAAAGCAGTGATTCCTCCGACATTTGGTCTAAAAGAGATGTTTATTTTTTAACAAACAACTGCTTAGGGTGACGGTGGAGGTGTCTTGCTGACCGCTAGCCAGGCTAGAAACGTTGAAAGCAGTTAAAGTGTTAAACCAAAGTTGTAATCAGAAGGCGCGTGAGAAGACGCCAAACGCTATGTGCCAGCGGCCAGGCAAACGGTAACGCCAAGCAATCAAGTAGGGTGAAAGGAGGCAGCAGCGTTGGCAGACAATAGTACGCAGGCTCGTTCGGTGGCGACGCTGATTCATCACGCACATCGCTTAGCTCGCCGAGGCTGGCGCCAACTGGTATGGCTAAGTGGCGATGTTCAGCAGTGCCAGGCCATCGCGCAGGCTGTATGGCAGGCCCACCCCTGGCAGGCGCCTTTATGGGTAGGCGATAAAACCGCGCCACCTTTGCCGACCCTTTCGCCGCGCAAGGCACGGACGCGCTTGGGCGCCGAGCACCAGCTGGTGGTGATGGATACCCACCGCACAGGGTTTGACCCCGAAGCGTTAGGCGCCCTGTCGGGAACGCTGACCACGGGTGGTTTGCTTGTGCTGATCACGCCGCAGCCGTGGGGAGATGCCCCCGACCCGGACTACGCCCGCTTTGCCGACTACCCCCGGAACTGGTCTGATCTGACCAGTCACTATCTGGCCCGGCTGGCGCGTCAGCTGCAGACTTCTACGCACATCGTGCGCTGGAAGGCTGGTTGCCGACCGCGCTTCCCGCGGCTTCCCGCGAGCGATGCAAACCGCGCCACGAGGCGTGATTGGGGTGGCGATAGCGACTGCCTGACCTCAGACCAGGCCTACGCGGTGGCCCAGCTGGTCGGTTTGAAGCGCCGTCGGCCGCTGGTGATAACCGCAGACCGCGGGCGCGGCAAAAGCGCGGCGTTAGGTATCGCCTGCGCGCGGCTGCTGAAACGTAAAACCCAGCGCATCGTGCTAACCGCGCCGCGGCTCAGCGCGGTAGAAAGCGTCTTTGAGCGGGTAGCGGCAGTGTGTCCTGATGGCCAACGAACGGCGCCAGGCCGCTTTGAGCTTGCTCAGGGCAGCGAGCTGCTATTTTTACCGCCGGATGGCTTAACCGAGCAGGTCGAGGCGCAGCAGCAGGGAGGCGCTGGCAGCTATTTAATGGTCGATGAAGCGGCAGCCATCCCCGCGGCGCTGCTCGGTCAGTGGTTAACGGCTTTTCCACGCGTTGCCTTTGCTACCACGGTGCACGGCTATGAAGGCTCTGGACGTGGGTTTGCGCTACGCTTTCGCGCGACCCTTGAGCGGCTGACGCCGCAATGGAAAGCGCTGGAAATTCACGCCCCTGTTCGCTTTCGTAGCGGTGATCCATTGGAAGCCGTGGTCAATCAACTGCTGCTGTTAAAAGCACCGCTGCCCATTGCTCAGCCGCAAGCGGCGAGTGCGCCGGCGTCTACGCTTATCGACCGCGGCTGGCTTGCACACCAGGACGCAACGCTGGAAAAGCTGTTTGGGCTGCTGGTGCAATCGCACTACCGCACCTCGCCCAACGACTTGCGCCAACTGCTGGATGGCCCAGGCACACAGTTGCGTGTCATAGAGCAGGCAGGCGAACCTCAGGCGGTGCTGGTAACCCGCGATGAGGGTGGCTTTGAGGCTGGGCTGGCTGATCAGGTGGCGCGCGGTGAACGTCGCCCGCAGGGGCACCTGTTGGCGCAGTCGCTCGCCACGCATGCAGGGTGTCGTGAAGCATTGACGGCCCAATGGCGGCGGGTGGTGCGTATTGCTACCCATCCTGAACGGCGGCGCCAAGGGTTGGGGCAAACGCTGCTGGACGACGATACGGCGGCCGCCAGGCAGCAGGGCGTGGCGCTTTATGGCGCGACCTTTGGCGCTGAAGCGTCACTGCTACGGTTTTGGTTGGCACAAGGCTTTACGCCGGTGCGTTTAGGCATTAGCCGCGAAACGGCGACCGGCGAGTTTGCGGTGATGGTAGCGAAAGCGCTGAATGCCCAGGGTGAGACCGTGCTGATGGAACTTAAGCAGCGTTTTCAGGCGGCGTTACCCAGCCTGCTGGCGTTTGAGCTCAGGATGCTACCCGCCTCGGTGGTCGCTTTGTTACTGGCAAGCTTGCCTCAAGCACCGCTCAGTGCCCATGAGTGGCAAGATGTAACGGATGTGGCTACGGCGCATCGCGACCCGGCCCTGGCAAGAGCCGCGTTGCAGGCCTTGGCCCGTGAAGTCAGCCACTGCGCGTTAACACCAACGCACCAGCCATTGTCCCAGCAGTTGGCCGCGTGGGCGTTCCAAAACGTGCCCTTAGCAGGCGGCCATCAAGAGGCCGTTAACCGCTTGCGTCAGGCTGTGGCCACGTTGGCCGAACAGCTCTATCATCCACGGTATGCTTTTCCTGTTAAGCCCAGGAAGGTAGAGTAGACCGGTTGCCTATAATGAAGAGTCAGTCACCATGAACGCACATCTTGAAGCGCTGACGCCAAGCTTGGTTTGGCGACATTTCCGTACGCTGTGTAATACACCGCGCCCGTCGGGTCATGAAGCGGCATTGGTTGCCGCGCTTGAGGCCTGGGCCGATGCCCAGGGCTTTACCCACGACCGTGACGCCTTTGGTAATTTACGCCTGCGTAAACCGGCCACTCCCGGCTGCGAAGCAGCCCCCGGGGTGATACTCCAGGGCCACCTGGATATGGTCGCTCAGGCCAATAGCGGTCACGCGCACGATTTTACCCGTGACCCGATCAGCACCTATGTCGCCGACGGCTGGCTACACGCCGATGGCACCACCCTGGGCGCGGATAACGGCCTGGGCGTGGCGGCTATTCTCGCCGTGTTAGAAGACCCCGACCTGCGACACGGACCGCTGGAGGCGTTGTTCACCCTGGAGGAAGAAACGTCCATGGGCGGCGCGCTGAATTTGGCTGACGACTGGTTAGAGGGCTCGCTGCTGCTCAACCTGGATAGCGAGGATCGTGGCGAGGTGTATATTGGCTGCGCGGGCGGTGCCGATGTAGAAGTCGACGCGCAGCTTCCCAGTAGCGCCGTTAATGACCACGAACAGGTGATTGACATTGCCCTGACCGGCCTGAAAGGCGGCCACTCAGGCATGGATATCCACCAGCCGCGCGGCAACGCTAACCGCTTATTGGTGCGGGTGTTACGTTCCCTGGAGGCGTTTGATGCACGCTTGATCAGTTACCACGGCGGCACCTTGCGTAATGCGATTCCACGTGAGGCCTTCGCCCAAGTGGCGCTGCCAGCTGACGAGGTTGACGCGGCGCTGACGACCATCGTGGCGCTGGAAACGCGCCTGTTAAACGAGCTAGGCAGCGGTGATAGCGGCCTGAAGATTGCCGCCCAACGCCTTACGGAGGTACCCGAAACCGAGCCGTTAAGGCTTGATGCCAGCGCTATGTTGGTGGCGGCGTTACACGCTGCCCCCTGTGGTGTGGAGCGGATGAGCGCTGATGTGCCGGGGGTGGTGGAAACCTCTAATAACCTCGGCGTGTTAAGCCTTGAAAAGGGGCGCTTGCATCTTTGCGCGCTAGTGCGCTCACTCCACGACAGTGCGGTGGAGGCCATGGCAGACCGTTTTCAAGCCTTGTTTGGCTTGATTGGTGCGCGGGTGAAAGTCGAAAACAGCTATCCCGGCTGGGCGCCAAATCCCGACAGTGCGCTGCTGGCGACCTTTAAGGCTCGCCACGCCGCGCTGCTGGGCCATGAGCCCGACGTCAAGGTGATTCATGCCGGTCTCGAATGCGGTATTTTAGGCAGTAAGTACCCGCACCTGGACATGATCTCCTTTGGTCCGCTGATTCGCGGTGCCCACTCGCCAGACGAGCGGGTGGAGCTAGCCTCGGTTGAAGAGTTCTGGTCGATGCTGCGGGCGTTGATCGAGGATCTTGCTACGCAGCGTTAATCCACACCTTCAATCGATAAGCGCATAAAAAACGGCACCCAAAGCGGGTGCCGTTTTTACAGCATAAGTCGACGCTGATTGGCTTAAGGCAGTTATTTGCTTAAATAGGCGTTGAGCATCCAGATGGTTTTTTCCTGCTCGCGGATATAGTCACCCGCCTGAGCCGCGGTGCCTTCATCGTCGGCGTCTGAGGCGATCGCCAGCAGTTCGCGCTGTAGCTCGATAATTGTTTGGTAACCTTTCAGCACGCCTTTGACACAGGTGGTGCCATCGTGAACATCTTTATCTTCCTGGATGCGCGACAGCGTTACATAGTCGCTGTAGGCGTGTACTGGCTTGTGACCAAGGGTCAAAATACGTTCAGCCACTTCGTCAACTTTGGCGAGTAGATCCGTGTAGAACTCTTCAAACTTGGCGTGCAGTTCAAAAAAATCGTTGCCGCGTACGTTCCAGTGATAACCGCGTACGTTCATGTAAAAAATTTGGTAGTTGGCCAACAGGTGGTTAAGCTTTTCGGCGAGTTGGGTCGCGCTACCTTCATGTAAACCAATGCTATTAGTATCGCTCATGTCTTGCTCCCTATCGATGCCGCAGCGCGGCGGGTTAATGCATGTTTTAGCATAGGAGGATGTTAATGCAGTGCAAAACAACTTTTTGCATTGCCATCATAGCCTCATGGTATTACCAGCTTGTTATGTGTTTGTCGTCATCTATCGGCTATTAATAATTAATGCTGGCGGCAAAGGCGTTTTTCAAGGCCTTTGCCCCCACAGCCGCAGCAGGCTTTCGCAACGCGCTTCGAGTAGCTCGGCGGTGCGGGGTAACGCTGCTGCTAATGTCATGGGGCCATCGGCAAGGGCAAACGCAGCCGTGACGCCTTCGTCAAAGCAGGCTTGCCAGCCGTCACCTAAGCTACCGGCCAGCACAATAACGGGCTTATGGCGGCGTTGGGCCGCACGGGCAACGCCAATCGGGGTTTTGCCCGCCAGGCTTTGGCCATCCAAACGACCTTCACCGGTAATCACCAAGTCAGCCTTGTCCAGCCACGTGGCCATATTGGCCTGCTGCATAATCATCTCGATACCCGGTTTTAAGCTGGCGTTTAAAAAAGCCCGCGCCGCAAACCCCATGCCGCCCGCCGCTCCGGCGCCCGGCAGCGTTCGGTGATCAGCGCCTAAGACACGAGCACTCACGTCAGCGAAGTGGCCAAGCGCGCGGTCAAGCAGTTCAACCTCTTCCGGTGAGGCACCTTTTTGCGGACCAAACACCGCGGTGGCCCCGCGTTCACCCAGCAGTGGGTTATCGACGTCAACGGCGGCTTCAACGCGCAAACCCGCAAGGCGCGGATCCAGGCTATCAAGTGATAAACGGGTCAGTCGGCATAGGGCACTACCGCCGCGGGCTAGCGGCTGGTCGTGTTGATCAAGCAGCTGGGCGCCCAGCGCCTGTAGCATGCCGGCACCGCCATCGTTAGTGGCGCTGCCGCCCAGCAACAGAAGCGCTTTTTCAGCCCCTTGGTCGAGCGCCGCGCGCAGCAGCTCGCCGACCCCAAACGTCGACGTGTGCAGGGGGCTTCGCTCATCGGCCGAGAGGTGTTGCAAGCCACTGGCTTCTGCCAGTTCAATAAACGCGGTACGCTGGTCGCTAAGCCAGCCCCAGGCCGCTTGGCGAGGACGACCAAGGGCATCTTGCACGTTCAGCTGGCGCCGCTCGGCGCCGGTGGCGGCGATTAATGCGTCTAAGCTGCCTTCACCGCCGTCAGCCAACGGGCAGAGGTGTACCTGTGCCTCAGGCGCGGCGCGCTGCACGCCCCGGGCCATGGCGGAAGCCGCCGCTTGAGCACTCAGCGCATCTTTGAAACTATCGGGGCAAAGCAGCACGTTCATAGGCACGATCTCCGCAAAAAATTGTCATCACATACAGCCATTATGGCGAGCCTAGCCAGCGCTAAACCAGCGGCCGCGACCGTTAGAGGACCTAACATGAAGTCGATACCCATCAGTTTAACCTGCCTGCTGGCGCTTGCTGGCTGCCAAGTAATGCCTGATCGCCTGCCGCAAGCGGAGCCAGCGCCTGCCGCCTCTTGTTACTTTCCCACGACAGCGGAGGCAGCGCTAGAAACCAGCGTTGATGTGTTAACCGAATGGGGATTTACCCTAGACGCCACCGATACCACATTAGGCTTGATCAGCGCCAGTCGCGAGCGCCCGCTACACGGCTACTATGACCGGTATGATGATAGCTATGGGCACGGAATGCGGGTATTTGGCGGGCTGGGCCTGGGCCGAGGCGGCTCGGGTATCGGCATTGGCTTCGGCGGGATTGGCTTTGCTGGTGGGGTAGGTGAACAACCGGTGGAGGTGGAACGGGTGTCGCTGCTGGTCAACGATGCGCACGTGCGCATATCGCGCGATATTCGCCGCTTCGACCACTGGGGTGATCAACGCGAATCGTACAGCGCCAGCAACGATGACTTCTGCCAGCGCTTCCAGGCCCGCTTTGAACAGAGCGCCCCGGTGCTTAGGAGTAGTCCACTATGAAAATACGTCATTGGTTGCTGCTAAGCCTGCTCGGCGGGTTGGTGGGCTGTGCGTCAACGCCGCCACCGGAACCCCGTGAGCTGGTGTACCCCACCCCCGCAGAAGAGACGTTTCGTGAGGCCGTTGAACTGATGATCGAACAAGGCTATGTGGTCCGCCATGCGGACCTGTCACTGGGCCGTGCTGAGGCGTCTCTGGCCCGGTGGCCCGAATATCGGCTGCAGCTTCAGGTGAGTGAAGAAGGCAGTCGTAGCCGCGTGCGCGTGTCTGCGCTGCGCGGCAATCAGCCATTGCCGCCCTATTTGCTAGATCCTTGGCTTGTCGACTTGCAGGTTAAGTTGGGAGTTGCACCATGAAAAGAACGGGTCTCAGTGCGTTTATAGCGCTGCTGGTGGGCGCACTGCTGAGCCCTCAGGCAAGCGCCCACCCCCACGGTTGGATCGACCTTAGTGTACGGGTATTAACCGATGACAATGGTGTAGTGAACGGCTTACATCAAACTTGGCGTATGGACCCGTTCTATAGCCTGTTGGTCTTTGAAGAGCTACAGCAGGTGGAAAACGCCAACCTTGAGCAGGGGCTTGATCAGTTGGGCAAAGAGATACGCGATAACCTAGCTAGGCAGCATTATATGACCGAAGTGCGTATCAATAATGAGCCCCAAGCGTTGGGTGAAGTGAGTGAGTACACCGCCATGGAGCGTGACGGACGGCTAACCTTTATGTTTATTTTGCCGCTTGAAACTCCGCAACCACTGGCCAACGCTACACTGACTTATCAAGTATTTGACCCCACGTATTACCTGGAAGTCGTGCACGAAGAAGATGGCGGTCAGCCGCGGGATAATGCGCTTGTACTTCACGGTGAGCCTGATTGTGAGCTGGCGATTCTGCCTGCCGACCCTGACCCTGAATTGGTGATGCAGGCCGCACTGCTGGATAAAGACGAAAGTGGCGAACCTGGTTTGGGCCGTTATTTTGCTGAAACCGGTCGCATTGATTGTCGCTAGCGGCTGTTCGCGGCCAGGTAGTGCTGTGTTAAGTTGCTTTCGTGTTACTTTATAACGTCTTTTGCTTGTCACTTTTTCTATTGGGAGCGGTACGATGTCCTTAACGCGGCCCTTCACACGACACGCCGGTGTAATGCTGGCTTTGCTGCTGCTAAGCGCCATTGTGGTGATGATCGTTTGGCAAGGTGGGCTGCAGGGCGTGAGCTATCAACTGCTTGGCTGGCAGCGCGATTTACACCGTTCGCTGACGCTGGCGATTAGCGAATTGTCACGCACCCCCACCATGGCAACGTGGGTGAGCCTGCTGGGCCTTAGCTTCGCTTATGGGGTGTTCCATGCCGCCGGGCCGGGGCATGGTAAGGCCGTGCTGGCGACCTATTTGGCTACCCACGGTGGTGCTGTCAAACGCGCCCTAGGGCTCTCGTTCGCCGCCTCTTTGCTGCAAGGCGTGACCGCCATTGCGCTGGTTGTGGTGTTGGTATATGGCCTGGGCTGGGTAACTCGCCAAGCCATGGGTAGCGTTGCTTGGGTTGAACAGGCCAGTTTTCTGCTGGTGGCGGCACTCGGGGCGTGGTTGTGTTGGCGAGCTGTCAGGCAACTGCGTCGTGCCTATCAGCCTCGTGCCTATCAGCCAGCGGTGGCCCCTAGCCACAGTCATGACCATAGCCACGGCCATGACCACAGCCACTGTTGCGGCGGTGCCCACCATATTGAGCCGCATCAGGCGATAGATTGGCGAACGGCGGTCATGACGGTCGGCGCCATTGGTATGCGTCCCTGCAGCGGTGCCGTGCTGATGGTAGGGGCGGCCAGCTTGCTGGGTCAGTTTGCGGTGGGCGTGGCATCGGTAGTGGCCATGTCGATCGGCACTGGGATCACTGTGTCAGCACTCGCACTGGCGAGCATTTTAGCCCGTGGCTGGGCACAGCGGCGCTTAGTTAAACAGCAATATAGCCTGCGTAGCGTGCAAAAAGCCACCGGCTGGGTGGCCTTGTTCGGCGGCGCGATGATTGTAACGCTGGGCATTTCGCTAAGTATCGCCGGCGTTGCTCAGCCGGCGAGCGGGCCGCTTCTTAACGAGCCACCTGAACGGCAAAGTCATCCACTGACTGGGTAGCGATTTGTTTAGACATCAAGCCCAAGCCCATTGATAAGCGCTAGCAACTGATCACGCATCGCTGTTTGGCCAGTCACATCGTAGGGTTTGGGTGACCCATTGCCCCAAACGGGGGCAGGCCAGGTCGCATCGCTGTGTCGGCGTACGACGACATGCACATGTAACTGGCTGACCACATTGCCCAGCGCCGCAATATTCAGTTTGTCCCCACTCAGTGCGCTGCTCATCGCTTCACCCAGCTGGGTGGCTTCACGCCAAAGTTGCTGCTGGTCACTCATTGAGAGCTCAAAGACTTCGCTAATCGAGGCGTGGCGCGGTACCAAAATAACCCAGGGATAGCGCGCGTCGTTCATCACCAGCACGCGGCAAAGCGGCAGGTCGGCCACGGGAAATGTATCGGCGGCAAGGCGTTCATCTAGCACTATATTGTTCAATTAATCGCCTCCAAACGGCTGAGTAGGTAGTTGTCAGGGCTTTCTCAGCATAGCAGCTGCAAAGTAGCGTAGGGAAAGCAAGCGCAATGCTGGAAACGCTGTTACCCTGAAAAAACTCCCAAGTGGTAAATTACGTTGCCAGTGGAGTTTCCCGATGTTGAACGACTCGTTAAGGAGAACGGAAATGAAAAAATTATTGGCCATGAGTTTTATGCTGCTGATGACGGCGGGTGTTCTAACTGGTTGCAACACCATCGCTGGCGCTGGCCAGGATGTACAAGAGGGCGGTGAAGCCGTCCAAGAGGCAGCCAGTTAAGCTGCATTAGCACGATAATGTTCATCACCGGGCCGGGCAAATGCCCGGCCCGGTGATGAGTAGCACCTGTATTTTATAACCTGCAATTTGGAGATTCACGGATGAAACCCCGTATTACTCTGGCTAAGCTCGCTGCAGTTGGCACTTGTGCAATGCTGCTAACAGCATGCGTTAGCTCCCAAATGCCGATGTCACCCGCTGGCGACGACGTAGACGCAGCGCCACCGCCGCCAACGGTAGCGCCAAACGGTCCTGGTGAAGAGCAGGCTGCCAGCTGTGATCTAGACGCTATCCAATCCGCTATCGGTGAACCCTTCGATGAAGCCAAGCTGTCGCAGCTGCAAAGCGATAGCGGTGCCCGCCAAGTGCGTGTGCTGCGCCCTGGTGAAGCCGCCACGATGGATCACCGCCCGGATCGTTTGAATGTGCATCTTGATGATCAAGATATGATTGAAGACCTACGCTGCGGCTAGCGATTTGTCATCTTAAAATGAGTACGACGCAGGCGGCGGTCAATACCCCCATGGTGATATTGAATGCCCGCCATGCGCCGTCGCTTTTGATCCACTGCCCAATTGCACTGCCAAAGGCAGCCCACAAAGCGATGCACGGTAGCCCCACGAGTTCAGCAAAGCCCGCCAGCACTAGCGCGTTGACTATCGGCGGGCCGCTTTCGGGCAGAAAGCCCGCCATCAACGCCAGCCCCATCACCCACGCTTTAGGATTGGCGAACTGAAACGCCGCTGCCTGCCAGAACGTAAACGGTACGCTATGGGCTTGGGCGTTAAGGTTGGGTGGCGGGGCGCTGGCAATTTTCCATGCCAAATAGAGCAGATACGCGCTGCCTACCCAGCGCAACGCGGTTTGAATCGCCGGGTAGCGTTCAAACAAAACGCCCAAGCCCAGCGCTATGCCCGCAAAGAGTAAAAAGCAGCCGCCTAAAATTCCCCACATGTGTGGTAGCGTGCGCCGAAAACCAAAGTTAGCGCCAGAGGCGGTGAGCATAACGTTGTTCGGCCCAGGGGTAAGCGTCATCGACATCATATAGAGCGCCGCCGGACCCAGGATTACCACCCATTGATTATTCATAACGGTCTTTCCAACCCTGGTGGCTAACTTGCTCTTTGAGCATTTCGAGGATGTCGTAGAGCACCTGCTCGGTGACCCGGTTGCTGCCTTCGTCAACGGTCAGCCAGGTATCGAACCCGCTGTCGGCGGTGCGCTCGACCAGCTGCTTGAACTCCTCAGAGTGAATCCCGAGCACCAGTTCATCGACTAGCCGCTGGGCAACGCCGCTGAGTGATGCTTCCATTGCACTGGTGGCCTGTTGCCCCATGGGCAGGCGGTTAAAGCGCTGAATCTCAGGGCTTTCGCGCAGTGTGCGGCTGACTAAGTCGCTGATCGCCGCCATGATGGCTTGACGGTTGTGCTGGTAGGCCTTGCCGACGGTATTTTCCAAACGTTGGGCTATTTCATGAATCAGCTGTGCCTTGCGCGGCATAATCACACGGTCGATGACCCGCTCGGTGAGCGAGTCGCTAGCGCGGATCTGCTCCTGTACATTGCCTAACAGTCTGAGTGCGATGCGGTCGGAGAGCTCTTCGAGCAGGATGTCATAGTACTTGGCCACAAATTGATAGATACGCCAGTGCGTCACATCAATAAGGCCGAGTCGCTGTAGGCGATTGAGTAGCGACACCACGCGTAAAATACGCAACAGGCGAAAGCCCGACAATGGAATACAACCCAGCACGTCATACCAGTGCACGAACGGGTAAAAGAACCAGCGGTGATAGCGCCGCTCTGCAATGGCGATTGACCAGCCCAGCAATACGTCGGCGATAAAAATGCCCACAAACATTAAATCGATAGTGATAAAGCGACGATGAATCGTCTCATCGTAAAAGGCGTGAAACCCTGGGGCGAGGTTGTCGATGCCCTGATTAATTGGTTCCAGTAGGAACAAGGAGTCAAACAGTAGCAGGCCGAGGTTAATGACCACTGCCGCCAGAATGAAAAAGTCCCAGCCGATATGGGTATATTCAACCGCTTTCGGCAGGTGCGGGTAGCGTTCCCTGGCAGGCATGCGAACTCCTTGTGATGGGTGATGCTAGGTCGGCGATTGGGCTTGAGACTGATGCTGTTGCTGGGTGATCAGTTCTTCTCTTTCCGCTTGTTTGCGTAACTTTTTACGCAGCGCCGCCTTTTCAAAGCGTAGTTTTTGCAAGGGGGTTGCCAAGGTGAGTGGCGGTACGCTGGCGGGTTTGCCGTCAGTGTCCACGGCGACCATGGTGAGGTAACAGCTATTGGTGTGGCGTATCAGCTTATTGCGAATATCTTCAGCGACGACCTTGATGCCAATCTCCATTGACGAGTGGCCGACGTGGTTGACGCAGGCTAAAAAGGTCACCAGTTCACCGACATGAATCGGCTGTTTAAACAGCACCTGATCCACTGATAATGTCACCACATAGTGGCCTGAATAGCGACTGGCACAGGCAAAGGCGACTTCATCAAGTTTTTTAAGAATGGCACCACCGTGCACTTTGCCGCTGAAATTGGCCATGTCGGGCGTCATCAGCACGGTCATCGAAAGTTCGTGTTGCCCTGGGAAGGCCGTGTTTGCGCCGATTCCAGTTTCTGACATAGTTTGCTCCTTGTGCTTAACAAGCCCACCCAGAGCCGGGTGGGCGACCTGCGCCTAATGGGATTAGAACCACGTCAGACCGATTGAGATGATAATGCCGGTAATAAACAGTTGAATGAGGCAAAAGCCCATAATGTCTTTCGCCTTCAGCCCGGCAATGGCGAGTACCGGTAACGCCCAAAAAGGCTGCAGCAGGTTAGTCCAGGCATCGCCCCAGGCAACCGCCATGGCGATACGGGAAATATCGGCACCCAGCGCCTCAGCGGCGGGTAGCATCACCGGTGCCTGCACGGCCCACTGGCCACCGCCGGAAGGCACAAAGAGATTCACAATCCCTGCACTGATAAACGACCAGAACGGCAGTGTGTCTGCGGTGGCAAAGGAGACCAATGACTCGGACAGGCTTTCTGCCAGCCCAGACTGAACCATGATCGCCATAATGCCGGCATAAAATGGAAACTGAATGACGATCCCCGCGCCGCCTTTAATCGCTTCGTTCAGGCTGTTGAGCAAATTACGCGGCGTGCGGTGCAGCACAATGGCCAGGAACAGAAACATAAAGTTAACCACGTTGAGGTTCAAGCCGCCGCCGCGTAGCAAAAAGTGATCGAGCAAGAAAAGCAGGCCGGGCACCCCAACGAGCAGGGCGAGGGACACGCTGTTTTCAAGGCGCTCAGCCGGGCGGGAAATGCGCCCGGCCGACTCGGGGGCGTCGTCGAGCACTTTAGGGTCGACGTAGACGCTATCTTTCTCATCCGGCAGCATCATGCGGTTGACCAACGGGATGGAAATAAACAGGCAGACGACGATAGCGAGGTTAAAAAAGGCGAAAATCGTTGAGCCAGTGCCGATTATGCCAATCTGGTCGGCGGAAAAGTGGCCTTCGGTGGCGATGGTCAGTGGTATTGAGCCCGCCAAGCCGCCGTGCCACACCACAAAGCCGGAGTAGGCGCTGGCGACCAGTAGCCGGTAGTCAACGCGGATCAGCCGGGCCAGTTCTTTGGCAAACAGCGCACCGACCACCAGACCAAAGCCCCAGTTAATCCAGCTGGCGGCCAAGGAAACCAGCGTGACGAGGATGATAGCGCCGCCGGGCGTTTTAGCGGTACTGGCGATTTTTTGCAATATGCGCTTTACCGGCGGCGAGCTTGCCAGCATAAAGCCGGTCACCAGCACCAATAGCATCTGCATTGAAAACGTCAACAAGCCCCAGAAGCCATCGCCCCAGAAGCGCAGCACCGCCAGCGGTGACTGGCGCTCAATAGCGATGGCGGCGACCGAGGCAATTAACGTCAGCAGGAGAACGAAAATATACGGGTCGGGTAGATAGCGCTCCACCAGCTTGACCGCTGGTTTTGAGATCATTTTAAGCATGGAATGCCCTCTCGTTATTAATTATTAGTGGCTATGCAAGTGCCTACAGAACTTCAATGGTATGGCTAATATACGGGGGAGTGTGGAAATTTTCACCTTGAAGCTGCCTTCTAGGTTTTATATTAGCAGATGACGATAATAGCGCCGGTTGTAGCGTCAGGGTTTTAACGGTAGCGGTGATGGTAGTGAAGGCGATAGTAGTTAAGACGGTAATAGTTGATCAGTACCGCCGAGCGAACCAGCATAAACAGCGTAAACGCCAGCCACAGCCCATGATTGCCAAGCCCCTGGGCAAGCCACCATGCGGGCAGGTAGACAGCGAGGCCGATAAAGATACTGTTACGCATTTCACGCACGGCGGTAGTGCCAATAAATACCCCATCAAGCAGGTAGCTCCATACCGCGATCAGCGGCATGACCACCATCCACGGCAAATACTGCGCTGCCGTTGCGCGGACTTCTTCAAGGCCGGTGAGCAGCGCAATCAGCGCATTGCCGCCTAACGCAAATAACAGCGCAGCGGCGCCCGCGGTCCAGAAAGAAAAGTGCGCGGCGGCGCGCACCGTAGCGGCAAATTCTCGCCAGTCCTGGCGTCCATAAGCACGTCCTATCAACGACTCCGCGGCATGGGCGAAGCCATCCAGGGCGTAGCTGGTCAACATGATGAATTGCAGCAATACGGCGTTAGCGGCGAGTACTGTGTCGCCCTGGCGGGCACCTTGGGCGGTGAAGAACGCCATGGCAAACAGCAGGCCGAGGGTGCGCACAAACAGGTTGGCGTTAACGTTAAACAGGGCGGTGTAGGCCGCTGTCGCCAGCAGACGCTCGCGCAAAAAGTGGCCCTCTAACGTTGCTAACTGGCGCAGTACCAAGTAGCTGCCAAACACCAGCGCGCTGTAGTCGGCGATCACGCTGGCCCAGGCAACGCCGTTACTGGTCATGTCTAGCCCGACCACAAACCATAAGTCCAGCACGATATTGACGCTGTTGGTAAACAGCAGAATCATTAGCGTGACGCGAGAATTCTGCTGGCCTAAAAACCAGCCCAGAATGGCGTAGTTGGCAAGTACGGCGGGTGCAGACCAGAGGCGGATATGGGCGTATTCGTGGGCTAGGTGAGTGGCGATTTCGCTGCCATCTAACAGCCACAAGCCCAAGGTAATGAGTGGCGAGGCAAACACAATCAGCAGGCTGCCAATCACCAGCGCCATGATCAGCGATTGCCCCAGCAGGTTGCGTACATCAGTGTCGCTGTCGCGGCCCATGGCCTGGGCGACTAGCCCCGTGGTACCCATCCGCAAGAAGCCAAAGCCCCAGTACAGGAAGCTAAACAGGGTGGCTCCCAGGGTAACGCCAGCTAAATAGCGCGAATCGGGCAGGTGGCCGACCACGGCAGTATCCACCAACCCGAGCAGCGGGACGGTGATATTGGAAAGGATGATTGGCCAGGCTAAGGCCCAAATTCGCATTAGGCTTAGGCGGCAGTGATGATGCGGTACTTCTTCATCAGCTGTTCTTGGCTTTCGTGGCGTTCCGGGTCAAGCGGGATGCAGTCCACCGGGCAAACCTGTTGGCACTGGGGCTCGTCAAAGTGGCCGACGCACTCGGTGCATAGGTTAGGATCGATGACGTAGATCTCCTCGCCGGGGGAGATCGCATCATTGGGGCATTCGGGCTCGCAGACGTCGCAGTTAATGCACTCGTCGGTAATCATCAGGGCCATGGGCATACCTCGCAGAGGGCATTCACACTCGGGCTATTGTAATGCAATACCCGAGTATTTTACTCAACAATGGCATTGGCTAGCCAGTGTAGTGGTTACGCAGCGCTTCGGCGACCTGTGGATGCACCATCGGGGAAACATCGCCGCCGAGCTTGGCGATTTCGCGCACCATGGTCGAGGAAATATAGGAATTTTCCACCGCCGGCGTTAAGAAGACGCTTTCCAGCTCTGGGTTCTGCGCCCGGTTCATATTGGCTAACTGCAGCTCGTACTCAAAATCGGACACTGCACGCAGTCCACGCAGAATAATCGTTGCCCCCTGTTCATGCATCATGGTGGTAAGCAGGGTGGAAAAACCGATCACTTCAACGTTGGGCAGCGACGCGCAGGCCGTTTTCGCCAAAGCGATGCGCGTATCCAGGTCAAGGCTGGGGCTTTTGCCAGGGCTTGCCGCCACCGCGATCACCACCTTGTCGAACATCCGCGCGCCGCGCTCAATCAGATCGAAATGACCGTTGGTAATCGGGTCGAAGGTGCCCGGGTAAACGGCGATATTCATTTTGACGCTGTTCATTACATCTCCTCGTCCAGACGGCCAAACGGATTATCGCTGGTTAGCGAGACAGCGTGGTGGTAACCAGGAATATGAATCCGGTCGGCATGGATGTCGAGTTCTGGGCCTTCGAGTACTGCCTCGCCAAACTGATAACGAGGTGCGTAGTGGCCTTTGTCGGCCTGAGCAATGAAGGCGGCTGCCGCTTCTCTGGTAGCTTCACGGCGCCCTTTCCAGGCGCTCACCGCCGCCGTGCCATGGCGCTGGATCAGCAGGCGTTCGGTGACCGCCGGCGAAAGTACCACCCCAGTGGCGTTGTTACCGCCAAAGCCTTTGGCATTCAGGAAAGTCGCGTCCGCGTGAAAGGTTTGCGCCGCTTGCGAGAGGCGCAGGCGTTCGGCGTAAACATCGCCAGCTACCGCATCCAGGGTGGGGATCCCGGGTAGCAGGCCGTGGGCGAAACTACCCAGCGCGCTTGCCAATTGGTCACCCGCTGCGGTGCCTTGTGAATGGCCAATAAAGGCTTTGACCGCTACCACGGGCCAGTCAGTGATGCCGTTGGCGCGGGCGATTTCATCAAACACGTGGGATTCGGTAATGCGGTTTTTGGGCGTACTGGTACCGTGAGCGTGCAAAAAGCTGCGCTCTTTCAAGGCTTTTTCACCGAGCATATCGCGCACCAGCGCGGCCGCTTTGCCCAGGGTAATGTAGTTGCCAATCCCCGGCGCCGAGATCGAGCGCTTGTAACCGTCGGCGTTGACGAAGACATCCGGCACCGCGCCGAGAATGTCCGCGCCGACCTCCATGGCTAGGGCGTCGTCCATCAACAGTACAAACTGGCTGGCTTCTGCCATGGTAAAGCCACAGTTGCGTGCAAAGGGACGACAGGCGCGCTGATAGTCGCTATCGGTGAGCAGTTCAAGCGCATCCAGGGCTTTCAGGCCCGCGTCGTCGGCAAGCGCCCCCATGGCCCGGAAACCCTCGATAATCTCCGGGGTGATCGGGGCGTCTGCGGTGCCCACCATCACCACGCGGCGGCGCCCGGCGCGAATGTCGTCAATGCCCAAGCGCAGGTTGTAAAGAAAACTGGCGCAGGCGCCCTGGGCCGCGCCGGTGCCGCCGACGCTGCCCAGCACATAGGCATTTAAAAAGTCGGCAGGCATCTGACCATAGCCTAGCGGCATTTGCTTGGAGGTAGCGCGCTGGCCACTCACCAGGCTTTTCAATAAGCCGCCCCAGCCCTGCTCGTCCAGCTGGCCGATAGAATTACCGGCGTAGACGGCTATATGATCCGGGTTCAGCTGTTGGCGCAGCGTCTCCCAGGAGAGCCCGCTGGCACCTAAGCAGTCGCTGGCACCAAACACCGCCAACGATAGCCCGCGGGGGTGGTGGATGCTGCGGTAGAGGCTCGCGGGGTCAAAGCCGCTGGGCAACTGAGCCGCCGCGCGCACCTTGGGCTGTTGGGCGTCGGGGAGCAGTACCTCAAGCACCCCCGCAGGCACGCTCACCTCGACCTCGTGGGCGTCTATATCGCGCACCTGCCAACCAACCGGTAAGTTCTCGGGCAGTTGGCGGCGGCGCAGCGTAAAGCGTAACGGCTCGGCTAACTGTATGCTGGCCTGGCGGTTAGACGGTAAGCCAGGGTCGAGAAAACGCGGGTCTTCATTGCGGCGGATCAGGGTATGGTTAAGAACCTGTTCGCGCAGCGACTCGGCTGGGGCGTCTATTGGCTGGCCTGAGCGGTCGTGCCAGCCGTTTTCTGAATGCTCAGCAAGGCGCATCAGCGCCGCTAAGCTTTCCAGTGTCTGGCGTTGCTGGTCAGCAGGAAGGGTATCAAGCACGGTGCGGCGGAAGGCCTGATGGCCAGAGGTTCTGCCAGCGGGATTGATGCCGCCCATGCCGACAATCACCGGTAAGTGTGACAAGCCGGGTTCCTCGTGGTGCGGTGGTGGTGATAACAATTATTGGCATGGTGAATGGGCATATTTCGCCCGCCACCATGCGCTTAATGAGTACACTAATCGGTTCTTCAAGCATGATCATAGCACCGGCCGTGCAACGGCGTCATGCTGCAAGCGCTCGGTACTGATAGAATCAGCGTTTTAAGCCGAGAGATGGCATGCAGCATAATTCTCGACCAGTGATTTCGAATCAGCCGGGTCCGCATCAGGATTTGGCTCGCCGGGTGAATCGCGCCCTAATGCATCCGCTGCGCAAGCCGATTGCCGAGCACACCCAGCATAACTTTGCGCTGGCGGCGCAGTGGTACCAAGCCCGCCAGGCACCGCTGATACTTGATTCAGGCTGCGGGGTAGGGCTTTCGACGCGCCAACTGGCGATGCAGTTCCCGGCACATGCGGTGATTGGCGTTGATCGCAGTGAGGATCGCTTGGGGCGTGACCACGGCGAGCTGCCGGGCAATGCGCTGCTGGTAAGAGCTGATCTTATCGACTTTTGGCGCTTGGCTTATCAGGCTGGCTGGGCGCCCGCGTATCATTACCTGCTTTATCCAAACCCTTACCCCAAGGTGGGCCACCTAAAAATGCGCTGGCATGGGCATGCTGTTTTACCCACACTGTTGGCCCTCGGGGGGCGTCTTGAGCTGCGCTCCAACTGGTCAATATACGTCGCAGAGTTTGCCTTGGCGGTGGCGCAGGTGACCGGCAAGCAGCCAAAGGTGGGCGAGTTTACGCCTAAGGGCGACTATTTGACTCCCTTTGAGGCTAAGTATGCGCAAAGTGGCCAACCGCTGTGGCGTTTATGCGTTGATTTGGAGAGGACATGACGTTTGTGTTTTTGGTGCTTGCGATTGTGGCTGAAGTGATCGCCACGAGCGCGTTAAAAGCCTCCCTGGGGTTTACCCGACCGCTGCCCAGCGTGGTGGTCGTGGTTGGCTATGGATTGGCCTTTTACCTGCTCAGCTTGGTACTGCGTACTTTGCCGGTGGGTGTCGCCTATGCGATTTGGGCGGGTTTAGGCATTGTGCTGGTGACCTTGGTGGGCATTTTTGTGTTTGGCGAAAAACCTGATTTGCCTGCGGTTATCGGTATTAGCTTAATAGTGGCGGGCGTGGTGATGCTGCAAGTGTTTTCTAAAATGAATGTGCATTGAGGTACGTTAACGTAATGAGTTTTTACCCACTTCTGTTTCGCGCTTCTCGTTTGGCGAATGGTTTGGCTTCCGGGCGTTTGATGGTGAGGCGCGCGCGACGCTGGTCGCTGGCCGCCGGGGTTGCCACGGCGGCGCTGTGTGCCAGCTCCCCGCTGTGGGCCGATTTTAGTCGGTTAAGCCAGCTGCAGGACCAAGGCTTTGCGATTAGCGCCGAGGCGCGCCTTTTGGATGCGGATTCGGGTGCCAATGCGCTATTAGGCAGCATTACCCCGGAGCGCCAACTGTCGCCCGCCTCCGTCACAAAAGCGTATTTAGCGGCGGCAGCACTGGATCGTTTTGGCCCCCAGCACCGTTTTACCAGCCAGCTAGTCAGCACAGCCGGTATCGATAACGGCGTGCTGCGCGGCGACCTGGTGTTTGAGGGGGGCGGTGACCCGGGCCTGACCACTGAGAACCTGTGGCGACTGGTGCAGCGTTTGCATCTGGCGGGGGTGCGTGAAGTTGACGGCGCGTTGGTGATAAGCCAATGGCGCTTTGGCCCGGTGGACTGCATCACTACCGACCGCTGCGATGCGCTATCGCGGGTTGCCAATGCCTACAGCGCGCCGCTCTCCTCGGCAGGGGTTAATTTTGGTAGCTGGTGTGTCAATGTCGCGCCTGCCAGCACAGCCGGGGCGCCTGCTCAGGTAGGGCTTTGCGATAGTCAGGCGTCGACAATTACCATTGATAACCAAGTGGCGACTCGCCCTGCTAACAGCGGCACAAAGCTCGGCGCTGAGCGCATCACCGATGCGCGCGGCGATGTGATGCGCTTAACCGGGCAAATTTCCACCAATGCCAGCGCCCGTGATGTGTATCGCGGTGCGGGCGATGCCGCCGAGACAACCGCGCAGGTCTTGATGGGCATGCTCAACCAAGCAGGCATTCAGGTGCGCGAACCGTGGCGCGTCAGCTCGTCTCGGCCGCCCAGCAACGCCCAGCGCCTGGCGGCGGTGGATAGCCAGCCGCTGCAGGAGTTATTGCTGCGCATCATGAACTACTCCAATAACTACATGGCCGATGTGCTGGCGTTGAATCTGGTTGAGACGCCCCAGGCGCAGCTACGCCAAGCGGGTCAGGCCATTGAGGCCTACGCCCAAAGCCTACCCGGCCACGGCCCGATAACGCTCTACAGCGGTAGTGGCCTCACCACTGAAAACCGCACCTCTGCTCGAGGTGTTAACGTGATGCTGGAAAACATGTTTCATCAAAGCGCGCTGTTCCCGAGTTTTGTGGCGGCCTTCCAGTCGCCTGCCAATGGCGTGATGCGTTTTACCCGGCGGGGATCTTCCACGTTTCAAAACAATGTCATGTTAAAAACCGGCACGCTGAACCAGCCGTTTTCAGTACGCGCCGCGGCGGGCTATTTCCGCACCGCGCAAGGCCGCTGGGGGGTGTTTAGCGTCATGGTCAATGGGGGTAGCGGTACGCCCTATTTAAGCTGGTCTGGGGTGTTGGACCCGTTGTCGCAGGATCTCGATGCGATGATATTAGCAAACTGAAGCAACTCTACGCTGACAAGTTGAGGCAATGTGAATGAAACCTGGGCATACCGGCTTAACGCATTTAGTGCACTCCACGCGCTATTCATGGAAAGGCTTGAAAGCGGCGTTTAGAAACGAGGCGGCTTTTCGTCAGGAAGTAGGCGTTACGGCGGTGATGCTGCCGCTTGCTTGGTGGATCGGGGAGGGCCCTGTCAGTTGGCTGATGCTGGTGAGTAGTCTGTTTTTTGTGCTGATAGTAGAGCTGCTCAATAGTGCGATAGAAAACGTGGTCGACCGCATTGGTTCTGAGCATCATGAGCTTTCAGGGCGTGCCAAGGATATTGGTTCGGCGGCGGTAATGCTGTCGCTGATCATGGCGGGCGTTACCTGGGGGCTATTAGGCTGGGAAAAGTTCTTTAGCTAAGCTGATGTTAAATTCCCGCATTTTTTAACCCAGCGCGAGGCGCTTGGTAGCGAGGTGGTTATGCAACTGAACGACAATTTTTTGCCGTTGGCAGCGCTGCCAGCGTCGTTACATACCGCGACCCGAGCCGCTTGGGAGCGGTTAAGCGAATCGCTGGAACAGGCCGACAATGTCGCCGATATGACCCAGCAGGAATTGCCTTCCAGTAGCTGGCAGGCGCTTGCTAAGCCGCGACGCGAGGCCCTTGCGCGGGTGCTGGCCATTTCAACCTTTGCGCTGGATACCCTGGCGCGTTACCCCGAGTGGCTGGTTGAACTGGATATTGGCGGTGAACTGGACATCCAGCCAGGACGTGAGGAACTTGCCGGCTGGCTGGATGAATTGCTTGAGCACGCCGCCGACGAGGAAGCCATGCAGCGGGCGATGCGGCGTTTTCGTCGTAAGCGCATGCTGGCTATTGTTTGGCGCGACCTTAATCGTCCTAGCGGTTATCGCATGTGGGATACCGCGCAGGCGGTATCCGCGCTTGCCGAAACGTGTTTAGACGCAGCATTAACGTGGCTTGAGCAGTTTTACGCGCCGCGTTGGGGCTTGCCGGCTCCGCGCCAGGACGGAACGCCGCAGCGTCTGGTGATTCTGGGCATGGGCAAGCTGGGGGCGGGGGAATTGAATCTCTCCTCTGATATCGACCTGATCTTTGCCTTCCCCGAAAAAGGCGAAACCCAAGGTGGCCGTAAGCCCTTAGAGCACCAGGAGTATTTCACTAAGCTGGGGCAAAAGTTGATTGCCGCGCTGGATGCCATGACCGCCGACGGCTTCGCCTTCCGCGTCGATATGCGTCTGCGGCCATTGGGCGACGGCGGCCCGCTAGTGGGCTGTTTTGCCATGCTCTCCAGCTATTACCAGGATCAAGGCCGCGAATGGGAGCGTTACGCGATGCTCAAAGCGCGCCCCGTGGCGGGCGACCGAGACGCGGGCGACGAGCTACTTGCCGGGCTGCGACCCTTTGTTTATCGCAAATATCTGGATTTTGGCGCCATTGAGTCGCTGCGCGAATTGAAGGCAATGATCAATCGCGAAGTGAAGCGCAAGGGCATGCAAAACAATATCAAGCTCGGCCCCGGCGGTATTCGCGAGGTTGAGTTTGTGGTGCAGGCGTTTCAACTGATCCGTGGCGGCCGCGATACAGAGCTACAGGTTACCTCGCTGAAAACCGCGCTCAAGCGCTTGCCCGAGCTAGGCCTGTTACCGCAAAACGTGGTCGATGAGCTGCTGCCCGATTACGCCTTTTTGCGTGATGTGGAGCATGCTCTTCAGGCGCTGGAAGACCGCCAAACACAAACCCTACCCAGCGATGATGATGATCGTGAACGGGTGGCCTTCGCCATGGGCCATGAAGACTGGCCGGGGTTAATCGCCCAGTTGGATGAAGTACGCGAAAGGGTGCGTCAGCACTTTGACGCGGTGATTGCCGACCCCGAAGAGGATGTCGAGGAAGCCAACGTTGATAACCAGCTGGGTTTGGCTCAGTGGCGGCTTATTTGGCGTGGCGAGTTAGAGCCGGAGGAAGCCAACGCGCACCTCGCCGAAGCGGGCTTTAACGAACCCGACAAAGCCTTGAAAAGGCTGCATAGCCTCTACCACTCACGTCAAGTACAGAGCATGCAGCGGATTGGTTTTGAGCGCTTGGATGCGTTGATGCCGCTATTGCTGGATGCGGTAGCCGACAGCGACGCGCCGGATGTTGCGCTGGCCAGGGTTCAGCCGTTGATCGAAGCGGTGCTGCGACGCACCGCCTATCTGGCGCTTTTGCGCGAGAATCCCCAGGCGCTGGAGCACCTAATGCATCTGTGTGCCGCCAGCCCATGGATCGCCGAACAGCTGGCGCGGTACCCCATCCTGCTCGACGAACTGCTCACCCCGGAAACGCTGTATACGCCCGCCGATAAAGCGCGCCTGGCCGATGAACTCCGGCAAACGCTGAATCGCCTGCCGGAGGATGATGAAGAGGCGCAGCTTGAGGCGCTACGGGTATTCAAGCATGCCCAAACGCTGCACGTGGCGGCCTCGGATGTCGCGGGTACGCGCCACTTGATGAACGTAAGTGATTACTTAACCTATATTGCTGAAGTGATTTTAGACGCGGTATTAGCCATGGCGTGGAAGCATATCACTCGCAAGCATGGCGTTCCTGAAGGACTGAATGCGCGTGAGGCTGAGTTTCTGATTGTCGGCTACGGCAAACTGGGGGGGATCGAGCTGGGTTACAGCTCCGATTTGGATCTTGTGTTTATTCACGACAGCGACGGTAAAGACGTTACCGACGGCCCGCGACCCATTGATACGCCACTGTTTTTTACCCGCTTGGGCCAGCGGATTATCCACCTACTGACGGCGGTGACACCGGCGGGTAGTCTTTACGAGGTGGATATGCGCCTACGCCCGTCGGGTAACTCTGGCCTGTTGGTGACCTCACTAAAAGCCTTTGCTGACTATCAGCGCCAGAATGCCTGGACCTGGGAGCACCAAGCTTTGGTGCGGGCACGTGTGGTGGCGGGCAGCGAGGCGCTAGCCGAGCGATTCAGGCAGCTGCGCGGGGATATTCTAGGTAGCCAGCGCGATAACGCCGCGTTGCGCGAAGAGGTGGTTAAGATGCGCCAGAAAATGCGCGATCACTTGGGCAGTAAAAACGCCAGTGACAGTTTTAACTTAAAGCACGATGCCGGCGGTATGGTCGATATCGAATTTCTCTGCCAATACGCGGTGTTGGCCCTGGCCCACCAAACCCCTGCGTTACTCACCTATAGCGATAATATTCGTATCTTAGAGGTGCTGGCGGAAGCGGGGCACTTACCCCGTGAAGAAGCAGAGCGCCTACGCGAAGCCTATTTGGCTTATCGCAGCGCGATTCACCGGGCGGCGCTCACCGGTGAAAAAGCCCGCGCTGAGGGTGAAGCGTTTCACGCCCATCGCGAGATAATTATCGCGCTCTGGCAGCGTTTTCTGGAACCTAATACAGCGAACAGGCCTTAGCGCTGATCGTCTTTGACTTCATAACTGCCTTCCAACACGTCCTGATGACCGGGACGTGTTGCAGGGTCGGCATGGCCGCCGCCGATATCTTGCGCCTGCTGAGCGCGCATTTGTTCCATACGCTTTTTCATTTTATGGCGTACAAACGGCATCATGGCCCAGCCAATTAATAAGAAAAACAGGCCAAATACCACGCCGACTATCATTAGCGCGCCAAAGGCCAGCCACGTGAAGAGTAGTTTTAAACTGCCCGCCAAGCCGGTCGGTTGGGTCTTCGCTGCACGTGCACGCCATTGGTTAGCCGCTTGCCATGCCGCATTGCGTTGGTCGCGATTCATTTGTGGCATATAAGCCTCCATCGGTTATTCGCTACCATTGGAACCCGCTAGTGGCCGCAAGTTCAATGTGGGGCAGGGAGGCAATGTTGGACGTAGCCGGAAATAATCACAGGACAATCTGAGCCCTAGAATGCGGTTACGTTTTTCAACGGGTAGCGTACTCCGCTGTACAAGCGCGTCATCTGAGGGTGGGCTGATGGCATCAGGTGGTTTGACCGGTTTTCAGTCGGCATCGGTGCTGTCCGCGCTGACGCCTTCGAGGCTGAGCTATTCTATGAGTCCAGAGGTGAAGAAGAGCGTCTGCGCCATGCTCCCAGTGTGGTCAATCAGCGCATTAATAGTTAGTCTTAATAGTAGGTCTTAATAGTGGGTCTTGGTGTGACTCGATCAGTGCTTTGTTAGGGGAGCAATAACACATGAAGCGACGGTGCTAATGGCTCGGCAAGAGCGCCATGGGGCAACCCGAAGGTTGCCCAAAAGGGCTGGCTTTGACCGTTGGCTTGACCGCGCGGTAACGGTCGCTGTGCTAACGGCCCTGGTCATTGGCCTTGCCGCTGTCGCGGCTCACTGGCTGCTGTAAGAATGCCTGTTTCTGTTTCTATCATGATCATGACGCCCGGCTTTACGCCGGGCGTTGACATACTGGCAACGCCGACAGCGTCTTGCCGGTGCCACCTGCTAGGCTTACGGCTCCCCCCTGCGAGAGAACTCAAATGCTGGCTGCTAACGCTGTTAAAGTAACGGATACCTACGCGTCGCGTCGCGAAATCTTCGGCTGGGCAATGTTTGATTTTGCCAATCAGGCCTACACGCTACTGATTATTACCGTGGTATTTGGCGAGCTATTTACCACTGTGATTGTGGGAGATCGTGGCGATAATTTTCGGCTTGCCAATTTCTTATGGAGCCTTGCCCTGGCCATTAGCTACCTAATGGTAGTGATCACCGCGCCGCTGTGCGGCGCCATCATGGACTATCGTGCCGAGAAGAAGCGTTTTCTGCTGATTAGCTACTTAGCGACCGTGGTGACCACGGCGATGCTTTACTTTGTGGAGCCCGGCTATGTCGTTATTGGGCTGATATTGATTATTCTGTCTAATTACGCTTACTCCATGGGTGAGTCGTTTATTGCCGCTTTTCTGCCTGAACTTGGGCCGCCAGCGTCATTGGGTAAAATTTCCGGTTTTGGCTGGGCGTTAGGTTATATCGGCGGGCTATTCGCGGCGGGCTTTACCCTGGTGGTACTCGGCGAAGCCAGCGCCGAAAATTTTGAACGCATCCGCTGGGTCGGTCCTTTCGCTGCGGGTTTTTTCCTGATTACCGCTATGCCTACTTTTTTATGGTTGAAAGAGCGGGGTACCCCCGAGCCTCGCGGCGTCTCCTATCCCCATATCGCCGTGACGCGTGTCACCAGAACGCTACATGAATTGCGCTACTTCAAAGATCTGAGCGTATTTTTAATATCGCTGCTGTTCTCGATGGCGGGTGTTTACATCATTATTGCGTTTGCGTTCATCTATGGCGCTCAAGTGATTGGCTGGGATGAAAGCGTGCGCAATATCATGTTCATTGTTGTTCAGGTTACCGCTGCGGCGGGGGCGTTGGGGTTCGGTTGGCTACAGGATAAACTTGGTGCCAAGCGTACTTATTTGATGACGCTGGCGCTTTGGGTGCTGGCGATTATGGCGATCTGGGCGACGCCGGAGTTGACTCAGTGGTTTAACGGGCAATTTGCCCTGGAGTGGCAAGCGCAATATGTGTTTCTGGTGGTCGGCTGCTTAGCGGGGCTTAGTCTTGGTTCCAGCCAGTCGGCGAGTAGAGCCTTGGTCGGCCTGTTTTCCCCCTTGGCTAAATCCGCGGAGTTTTTCGGCTTCTGGGGATTGGCTAACAAATTGGCGGGCGTATTGGGCATAGTGATGCTGGGTTTATTGCAAACACTGGTGGGCTTGCAAGCGTCTATCTTGCTATGCGCTGGCCTGTTCGTCATCGCGATGCTGATTTGTGCCGGGGTCAATGAGCGCCGCGGCCGGGCGGCCGCGCTATCCTGGCAAAACACCTATCCTAAAGCCTAGGGCCTTACCTCAGTGAGGTGGAGTATGGCAACGCACATGGCAAGACCATCCGCTCAGCGCGGCGGCATCGTTATGATGCTGCTGTTCTGGGTATTATTAATGGCGGTGGGCACTTGGTGGATACACGGAGGCCTTGAGGATATGATGCGCCCCAATGCTAATGTGGTGCATACGCTGCCCACAGGAGAGCCGGTCACTTTACAGCGAAATCGTGCTGGGCACTTTGAGGCGCCGGGGCGAATTAACGGCGAGCCGGTGACCTTTTTACTCGACACCGGCGCCACCTATGTGGCGATACCGGCCGATTTGGCCAGCGAACTTGGCTTGGAGCCAGGCCGCAGCGCTTGGTTTAATACCGCTAATGGTCGCGTTGAAGGGTCGTTAACCGAGCTAGACGAGGTTTCGCTAGGGGGGCTGAAAGTACACAATGTTCAGGGCTCGATTAGCCCTAATATGGAACGGGATATCGTACTGCTCGGTATGAGTTTTTTAAATCTATTAACGATTGAAATACAGGCAGGGGAGATGGTGTTGAGCCTTCCCGAGCCATGAGTGCGGTTTGTGAACGAATCGCTGGCATCATTGATCTAACGATAAATCAAAAAAAGGCAGGCCAATCGGCCTGCCTTTTGGTAACTTGAGTAGTGATTACTCAATGCTAAATCACTCAATCGTGTCATTACCCTCGTCCGGTGGCGCTTTATAATGCCCGGGAATTTTTAGCTTCTCTCCGTTGGGCAGGTCGCGCACCTGGGTTGGCACATAAACACGTTTAATCACACTTTTGGCGTTACTATTTTTCATGGCAGGTTCCTCCTGTCAAAGTGTCGACAGTTAGCTCTTCTACACTAGCCCTCGCGGGTGTGAGAATCAAGTATTAGCCGAAACGTATTTACGCATAAGCCCGCAATGGTAACGACAGAAGCGGGTGTTTTAAGTGTTCTGGGTTATCCTGTGGACCATTAAGAGGTCATCTGCGTTAGTAAAGGGTGAGCGGGTGAGAAGATAAACTGCCTATAAGCGGAGTGTATAAAAAGGATGGTAGATCATTTGGAACAGCAATTTCAGGCGCTTGAGTCGCAAGAGTCTGTAATACCTGATTATCCCGGTCAAGATCATATCCTGATCATTGAGGATGACCGGCGTCTGGCCGAGCTCACCCGTGATTACTTGGAAGCCAATGGTTTCCAGGTAACGCTAGAAGCTGATGGGGCTAAAGGGGTTGATCGTATCTTGACGCTACAACCCGATTTGGTGATTTTAGATTTAATGCTACCCGGCGAAGACGGGCTAGCGATTTGTCGCCGGGTAAGGCCCAATTTTGCAGGGCCTATTATGATGTTAACCGCGCGCACCGATGACCTTGACCAAGTGTTGGGTCTTGAAATGGGCGCCGACGACTATGTGCCAAAGCCTGTCCAGCCACGGGTGCTGCTGGCCCGTATGCGGGCTCTGCTGCGCCGAGCCGACGCCCCAGCACCCAATGGTGAAATGCGCCTGCGTTTCGAGAACCTGGAAATAGATAACGCCACCCGCGAAGCCAGGCTCTCGGGTGAGCGAATCGACTTAACCAGTGCCGAATTTGATTTGCTCTGGCTGCTGGCTCGCAATGCAGGGCGCGTGCTGACCCGCGAGGAAATATTCAGCGATTTGCGGGGCATTAAATATGACGGTCAGGACCGCTCTATTGATGTGCGCGTATCGCGCATTCGACCCAAGATTGGCGATGATCCCAATCAGCCTCATCGGATCAAAACCGTGCGTAGTAAGGGTTATCTCTTCGTCAAAGACAGTTGATCACTCAAAGGAGCGGCATCATGCGGCGGGTGCTCAGTAGCGGCTCGTTTTTACGCTTTTATGTGTTGCTGGGCTTGGCACTGTTAGTGGTGTTTGTGATTGCTTTTGCTGGGCGCTCTTTTATTGAACAGGTGCGCCGCGAAGACTACCGTGAACAGCTTGCCGCGTTACCCATGTCGCTCATGACCCGATGGCTCGCCGAGACGCCTAGGGCTGAGCGTGGCCCCCTGCTTGAGCGTTTTTCAGACCGGTTAGCCTTGCAGCTCACCTTGATTCCGGTTAGCGCTGCTGAGCTTGGCTATTTTGAACGGGAGCGCTTGGAGCAAGGCAAAACACTGGTCGCTGAGAGCCCCTGGCTGTTACAGCAGCGTCTGCCCGGTGAGACGCAGTTGCTGCAAGCCAGGCTTGATGACTGGAGTGAACATCAGTGGCACGGCAGCATCGCGCTGCTTGGCGATTGGCTGGCGGCTCAGCCGGTAGGCGAGCGTGAAAGTCGCCTCGCCGCGTTAAACTCAGGTAGCTGGCCGCTGCAGCTAATCACCGAGTTACCTGCTGAGCTAATGGCGGCACAGCGAGCACAGTTAACTGACGGCAGCGTGGTGACACGGTTGGTGTCCGATCAGCTGTCGGTGACGCTTCTCTATCAGCTGCCACCGCCGGGCGAAGCTGAGTGGCTACAAGCGGGCCCCATTTCCCGTGGCGATACGCTGCCACCGAATTTACACCTGCCTCTATTAGTGGGGCTGATGATTGTCCTCAGCCTGATTATCTATTTGATCATGCGTAGCATTGAAGCTCGCATGGCGCGGCTGGAACTGGCTGCCACGCGGATCGCCAGCGGCCGCCTGGAAACCCGTGTCAAGGTAGAGAGTGGAGACTTCTTAGGCCGCTTGGGCATGGCGTTTAACGGCATGGCCAACCAGGTGCAGAGCCTGCTACGCGGCCAGCAGGAGATGATTCGCGCGGTTTCCCACGAGCTACGCACCCCGGTAGCGCGCATCCGGTTTGCTGTACAAATGGTCGACGACATGACCGACCAGCCTGCTATCCGCCGCCAGCTACAGGGTATTGATGCCGATATTGCCGAACTCGATGAGCTGGTCGATGAAATTCTCACCTATGCACGCTTAGGCGGAGAATCGGTGAACGGCGCCGAGCTTGATACTTCGTTAGTAGAGTGCCGCGCCATGGCCGAGCGGGTGATTGATACGCTCACGCCGCTGCATAAAGACCTAGCGCTATCGCTCGCCCCTGGCCCTGAAATCGAACTGCTGGCGGAGCCGCGCTATCTCCAGCGCGCGTTGCAGAACCTCGTCGGTAACGCCTGCCGCCATGCCAAGTCCAGCGTGATAATTCAGCTCTGGGATGAGCCCAGTTTGGTGCGGATTGATGTGGAAGACGACGGCCCCGGTATTGCGCCGGAAGCACGCGCCGATATTTTCAAGCCCTTTGCCCGGCTGGACGACAGCCGCGCCCGTAGCTCTGGCGGCTACGGGTTAGGGCTGTCGATTGTACAGAAAATCATGGCCGGCCACGGTGGCAGCGTGACCATCGACACCAGCCCCACCTTGGGCGGTGCGCGTTTCACGCTGCTGATTCCGCGTCGCGATCCGCCGGCCTAACCCCCGACAGCACCGCAAAGGAGGTCTCCCGTGCGGTGCGTAAGAAATCCTGCATCCACGGCGCTTCGCGGGTTTCTTCGCGAATCGCCGCGTACAGCGTGCTCCACACCCCCTGCTCGCCCAGCTTCACCGCGCTAACATAAGCGCGCTCCAGGTACTCGGTGAGCGCCCAGTTGGGCAGCGCACAGACGCCGCGTCCGCTGGCCACCAGCTGCATCATCATAATGGTCAATTCGGCGGTGCGGATCTCCCGGGGACGAACGTTCGCCGGTTGCAAAAATTGCGTAAAAATATCCAGCCGCGACTGTTCGACGGGATAGGTAATCAAGGTTTCATTGGCGAGTGCCTGGGGTTCAATAAAGCCCCGGCCTGCAAACGGGTGCTGGCGGGCGACGGCCAGTAAGCCCTCATAGCGAAACAGCGGCGCGTAGTGAATGCCCTCCAGCGGCTGAGGGTCGGCAGTGATCACCAGGTCGAGCTGTTCCCGGGCAAGCGCCGGGAGCGGGTCGAAGTGGTGGCCGCTGGGAATATCGATTTCCACCTCCGGCCAGTGATCGCGAAAATAATCCACCGTCGGCATCAGCCACTGGAAGCAGCTATGGCACTCAATGGCCATATGCAAACGGCCTTGCTCGGTGCCTGCCAAACGCGCCAAATCACGCTCCGCCTTGCGTACTTCAGGCAGGATTTGGTCGGCTAGTTCGAGTAGTCGCAGCCCCGCGCGGGTAAATTCCACCGGGCGGGTTTTGCGCACAAACAGCGGGCTCTCGACCCGGCTTTCAAGGTCCTTCAGCTGATGAGAAAGCGCCGACTGGGTCAGATGAACGCGTTCGGCGGCGTCGACGAGCGAGCCGGTTTCGCGCAGCGCGAGCAGCGTACGGAGGTGGCGTAGTTCAATCATGGCATAGTTCAATCATGGCATAGTTCAATCATGGCGTTGTGTGATCATAATGAGTTCAATCATGGCGGTGTGTGATCATGGTGAGTATTTTTCATCTTCAATATTAAAAACTTTAGTTTGATTCACCGATAAGTGGTGCCCAGACTGTGTGAAATCATTCACGTTGGTAAGGTTCATCATGACAGTTTCTCATATTCTCGGCTATCCCCGCATTGGCGCCCGGCGTGAGCTCAAAAAGGCCACGGAAGCCTATTGGAAAGGCGAGTGCACGCGCAGCGAGCTGGAAAGTACCGGCCACGAACTGCGTGTGCGCCACTGGCAGGCTCAGCAGGATGCAGATTTGGATTTTGTTAGCGTGGGCGATTTTGCTTTTTATGATCAAGTGCTTAACGTATCGGTGGCGCTGGGGGCGGTGCCTGCTCGCTTTAACGCCCAAGCGGAAGTTGCGGGTGGCGATATCGACCTTGATACGGCTTTTCGAATGGCCCGCGGTCGAGCGCCTAGCGGCGAACCCGCCGCGCCCTGTGAAATGACCAAATACTTCGATACCAACTACCACTATCTCGTCCCGGAGCTGCATGAAGGGCAAACCTTTACCCTGGCATCCAAGCGTCTGTTTGACGAAGTGGATGAAGCGTTACGTGCGGGTTTTACCCCCAAGGTAACGCTAACGGGGCCGCTAACCTGGCTATGGTTAGGCAAAACCAAGGGCGGCGACTTTGACCGCCTGACGCTGCTCGACAGCGTCCTCAACGTCTACGGCGAAATATTAGCGCGGCTGGCGACGCAAGGCATTGAGTGGGTGCAACTGGACGAACCGGCGCTGGTACAGGATCTCCCGCTGGCCTGGCAGCAGGCTTACGAGCGGGCTTATCATCGCCTCCAGTCGGCGCCGCTAAAGCTGTTAGTGGCCACTTACTTCGGGGGCTTGGGCGATAACCTTTCGCTGGCAACCCGTCTGCCCGTGGCGGGGTTGCACATTGATGCCGTGCGCGCGCCGCAACAGGTAGACAGTGTGATTGACCGCCTCGGCCCGCATCAGGTGCTATCCATTGGCTTCGTCGATGGTCGTAATATCTGGCGGGCCGATCTCGCTGCGCTACGCGAACGCCTGCTGCCATTAAAAGTACGCCTGGGCCAGCGGCTTTGGCTGGCACCGAGTTGCTCGCTACTCCATGTGCCGGTGGATTTGGCGCAGGAGACGGATTTGGGGGCTGAGTTAACCAGCTGGCTGGCCTTCGCGCGGCAGAAGCTTGGCGAGGTGGTGACCTTGGCGCGCGTGATCGATAACCAGGCCACGCCCGCCGATGAACAACGCTTGGACGAAGCCACCCGCGCGCTCGACGCTCGGCGAGAATCAGCGCGCATTCATCAAGCGGCGGTCAGCGAGCGTTTGGCGGCGATTAGCCCCGCCGATAGCCAGCGCCAGGCGCCTTACCCCGTGCGCGTAGAGGCCCAGCGGCAGGCACTCAAGCTGCCGCTGTTCCCGACGACGACCATTGGCTCCTTTCCGCAGACCAATGAGATTCGTGCTGCTCGGCGCGCGTTTAAAGCCGGTGAGCTTACCCAAGCCGACTACGAAGCCCGCATGCAGGCCGAGATTGCCTACGCCGTCGAGCGTCAGGAAGCGCTGGGTATTGACGTGCCGGTGCACGGCGAAGCCGAACGCAACGACATGGTGGAGTACTTTGGCGAGCAGTTAGAAGGCTTTGCCTTTACCCGCTTTGGCTGGGTGCAGAGCTATGGTTCGCGCTGTGTAAAGCCGCCGGTGATTTTTGGTGATGTGTCTCGCCCCGCGCCGATGACGGTACGCTGGAGTCAGTACGCCCAGACACTGACCGATAAGCCCATGAAAGGCATGCTCACAGGGCCGGTGACCATTCTGCAGTGGTCGTTTGTGCGCGATGACCAGCCGCGGGAAACCACCTGCCGCCAGATTGCCCTGGCGCTGCGCGATGAGGTGCTGGATCTGGAAAAAGCCGGCATCAACATTGTGCAAATTGATGAGCCAGCGCTGCGCGAAGGGCTGCCGCTGCGCCAAAATGAGTGGCAGGCCTACCTTGACTGGGCGGTAGAGAGCTTCCAGCTAAGTGCTGCAGGCGTTGCCGATGCGACGCAGATTCATACCCATATGTGCTACTCGGAGTTCAACGATATTATCGGCGCGATTGCCGCGCTGGATGCCGATGTGATCACCATTGAGACATCGCGTTCAGATATGATGCTGCTGGACGCCTTCCAGGACTTTGCTTATCCCAACGAAATCGGCCCTGGGGTTTACGATATCCACACCCCTAATATTCCCGAGGTGAGCTGGATGGTCGATTTGCTGGAAAAAGCGCTTGAAAAAATCCCCGCCGAGCGGCTGTGGGTCAACCCAGACTGCGGCCTCAAAACCCGTGGCTGGGCGGAAGTAGAGCCCGCGCTGGCCAATATGGTGGAAGCCGCCAAACGACTCCGCCAACGCTACACCTAAACGATTAGAAGTCAGAACCAACCCCGCGGCACTAGCCGCGGGGTTTTGGGTATGCGTGCTAACGTTTCGACGCCCTAGCCTTTCGTTGCATAAGCGTAGAGCAGGGTTTCCTGGGCGCTGATCGCGTCGCCTTCACCAGGGTCCCGGAGCCGGTAGCTGCCATCGCTCTGCAGCAGCCAACTCTGGCAGTTATCCACCAGGTAGGTTTCCAGGTCTTTGCGTACCCGGGTAGCGAGTTTCTTATCCAGCAGCGGAAAGCAGGTTTCCACACGGTGGAACATGTTGCGCGACATAAAGTCGGCGCTGGAGCACCAGATCTCCGGCTTGCCGTCGTGATGGAAATGAAACACCCGCGTGTGTTCCAGAAAACGGCCGATAATCGAGCGTACGCGAATATTGTCTGAAACGCCCGGCACGCCCGGTTTCAGACAGCACATGCCGCGAATGATCAAGTCGCATTCAACCCCCGCCTGGGAGGCGCGATAGAGTGCTTTAATCAGCTTGGGCTCGGTCAATGAGTTGCACTTAATGATAATGTGCCCGCGCTTGCCCTTACGCGCTATCTGCGCTTCGCGGTCGATCATTGCCACCAGCCGCTCATGCAGCGTGAACGGCGCATGCAGCAGCGTATCGATTTTACGCGCGCGGCCCATGCCCGAGAGCTGCTGGAATACCTTATGTACGTCGGCGCAGAGCGCTTTATTAGCCGTCAGCAGGCTGTAGTCGGTGTACAGCTTGGCGGTTTTGGAGTGGTAGTTGCCGGTGCCCAGGTGTGCGTAATAGCACAGTTCGCCTTTCTCGCGACGCACAATGTGCAGCATTTTGGCGTGGGTTTTATACGCCATAATCCCGTAGACGACGATTGCCCCGGCTTCCTGTAGGCGCGAGGCGAGCTGCAGGTTATCGGCTTCATCAAAACGCGCCCGCAGCTCGATCACCACCGTGACCTCTTTACCCTGGCTGGCGGCTTCCACCAGCGCGCTGACAATGGGGGAGTCCGAGCCCGTGCGGTAAAGCGTCTGTTTCACTGCCAGTACGTTAGGGTCACGCGCTGCTTCGCGTAGCAGATCTTCAATGGGGGTAAACGACTGGAAAGGGTGATGCAGCAGAATATCGTTCTTGGCAATGGCGTCAAACAGGCTGCCTGCTCTGAGCGCTTTGGGGATGCTTGGCGTGTAAGGCCGATAGACCAGGTCGGGACGATCTACATCGCCGAGCACCGACATCATCCGGGTTAAGTTCACCGGCCCTTTAACGCGATACAAATCATCGTTTGCAAGCTCAAACTGGCGGAGTAGAAAATTGGTGAGGTCATCGGGGCAGTTGTCGGCGACTTCCAAGCGTACGCCGCTGCCATAGCGGCGGGCCAAGAGTTCACCACGCAGCGCCGAGGCCAGGTCCGAAACCTCCTCGGGGTCTACGCTCATATCCGCGTTACGGGTCAACCGGAACTGGTAGCAGCCGCGTACGCGCATACCGGGAAACAGCTCTTCAGCGTGGGCATGGATCATCGATGATAAGAAGACGTACTCTGAAAAGCCCTCTTCGCATAGCTCCTTGGGCAGCGCCATTAAACGCGGCAGCGAACGGGGCGCGGGTAATATCGCCATGCCACCGGCGCGACCGAAGGCATCTTTACCTTCCAGCTCGACGATAAAGTTGAGGCTTTTATTGACCAGGCGCGGGAAGGGATGCGACGGATCGAGGCCAATAGGGCTGATTACCGGCATGATTTCGTTATCAAAAAATGCCCGTCCCCAGTCTTTTTGTGCATCGGTCCACTGGTCACGGCGACGAAAACGCAGTCCCTGGGCTTCCAGGGCGGGCAGCAGGATATCGTTGAGTATCTGATACTGACGATCAATTTGCGCATGGGCAACTTGGGATATTTCCGCCAATACCGCTTTGGGCAAACGGCCATCGGCGGCGGCGGTTTCATCGCCTAAGGCAACTTGATGCTTTAGCCCCGCCACGCGTATTTCAAAGAACTCATCCATGTTGGACGAGAATATAAGCAGGAACATCAGCCTGTTAAGGAGCGGATGAGAATCGTCTAACGCCTGTTCCAACACGCGAATATTAAATTGCAGGTGGGATAGCTCGCGATTGAAATAGAGCTGGGTGTCGTCAAGATCGGTTTCCGCTAGCGCTTCTTTTGCTTGCACACCGTTGGAGGTGCGATTGATACGCAGCGGCATATCGCCGTCGTGGCTGGTTTGATCAGCAGACGCTACTGGTAAGTGTCGTGAGTCTTGCTCGTCCATGGTGGCTCTCCCCGCGTGGCTGACGTAAACGTATCATAATTGGTTGCCGGTGTTTTTGCCCAGTATGCGGGGAGAAGATGACAAACAAGTGTCACCTGATTGTCATCTTAGCGACGCTGGAGTAGTCGAGCGGCGTCGAGGGCGAAGTAGGTCAATATACCGTCAGCACCCGCGCGCTTAAAGCACATTAATGATTCCATAATCACTGGTTCTGCTTCCAGCCAGCCGTTATCAAAGGCCGCGCGGTGCATGGCGTACTCGCCGCTGACTTGATAAGCAAACGTCGGTATTTTTAACTCGTCTTTGACGCGACGCACGACATCCAAATAGGGCATACCGGGCTTCACCATCACCATATCAGCCCCTTCGGCGATGTCCATGGCGACTTCGTGCACCGCTTCGTCGCTATTGGCGGGGTCCATCTGATAAGTGCGCTTATCGGCTTTGCCTAAGTTGGCGGAGGAGCCCACCGCATCGCGGAAGGGACCATAATAGTGAGAGGCATATTTGGCACTGTAAGCCATGATGCGCACGTTGTGCAGGTGCTCTTGTTCCAGCACCCGGCGAATGGCGCCAATGCGCCCATCCATCATATCGGAAGGGGCTATCACGTCGGCACCTGCTTCGGCGTGGGACAGCGCTTGCTTGAGCAGCGTATCCACCGTGCGGTCGTTTTGCACGTAGCCGTGCGCATCGAGAATGCCGTCCTGGCCGTGGCTGGTGTAGGGGTCAAGCGCCACATCGGTAATGATCCCTAGCTCAGGCAGCGCTTCTTTAAGGGCGCGTACGCTGCGCTGCACTAGCCCGCTGGCGCTGTACGACTCTTCGGCGAGTTCACTTTTCTGCTCAGGCCCTACGACGGGAAAAAGCGCCAGCGCCGGGATGCCCAGTTCATACGCCTCGCGAGCTTGCGCAATTAGCAGGTCGATAGACAGCCGCTCAACGCCGGGCATTGAGGCCACGGCTTCGCGCTGGTTTTCGCCTTCCAGCACAAACACCGGAAGAATGAGGTCGGAAGGGGTTAAGGTTTTCTCCTGCATCAAACGACGTGAAAAATCATCGCGGCGCATACGGCGCATGCGGGTGGCAGGGAAGTGGCGAGGCGTTAGTATGCTCAAGAGAATTCTCCATTAAGGATCGTAAATGTAGGCCTACTGGCAGTATATCAGGCATACCCTGCGGCGAAAGCCGTCTTGTGGCGCCACGCCAGAGTGGCTAGAGTGAGCGGCTGCTTTGCTGTATTGCGTTCGGCAGACCCTGGGATAAGGAGATAGGCATGACCAAACAGGTGGCAGTGATTTTAGCCGGCTGCGGTGTTTACGATGGTTCTGACATTTATGAAACCACGTTGACGCTGCTGCGCTTGGATCAGTTGGGCATTGGTTACCGCTGTTTTGCCCCTGATATTGAACAGCATCACGTCGTCAATCATCGCAACCAAGAAGTGGCTGACGGCGAGCCGCGCAACGTGCTTCAGGAGTCTGCCCGCTTGGCGCGAGGTGAGATCAGCCCGCTGAACGCATTGGACGCGGATGATTTTGAGGCGGTGATCGTGCCGGGTGGCTTTGGCGTCTCTAAAAACCTATCGGACTTCGCCAGCGCCGGTGACAATATGCAAGTGCTGGATGCATTAAAACAGGCGTTGAGTGGTTTTCGTGCAGCGGCCAAACCGATTGGTTTAATGTGTATTGCCTCGCTACTAGTACCCCGCCTGTTCGATGATGGTATTGCGGTGACGGTGGGCAATGACCCGGCGGTTTCCGGCGCCATCAGCGCCATGGGCGGGCTTCACCGCAGCTGCGGCGTGGAAGATATTGTCGTTGATATAGAACACCGCGTGGTCACTACGCCTGCGTATATGCTGGCAACGCGAATCAGCGAAGCGGCGATTGGTATCTTTAAGCTGGTCGATCGCGTTGTTGACATGATGGATTAAGCGGCAGCTGCGTTGACCGTTGAAGGCGTATTTGAAGCCGCCAGCCTCACTTGAGGCCGACGGCTTTTTAGTTGGTTAGCCTTTATTCTTCTTGCTCTTCGGCGGCTTCTTTCTCGTCTCTGCGCTTACGCACCAGACGCCCAAACAGCAGCCCAACTTCGTAAAGCAGGTACATGGGGATCGCCAGCAGACTTTGCGAAATCACATCCGGTGGCGTTAGCACCATGCCGACGATAAAGCAGCCTAGCAGGATATACGGCCGCTTCTTAGACAGGCTTTCCACCGTGGTGGCACCCGATAGAATCAGCAAAAAAGTCGCAATGGGGATTTCAAAGGCCACCCCAAAGGCAAAAAACAGCTTGAGAACAAAGTTCAAATACTGGTTGATATCGGTCATTACGGCGACGTTTTCAGGCCCTGTTTGGGTGAAAAACTCAAACAGCAGCGGAAACACCGCGTAATAGGCAAACGCCGCGCCACCGTAGAAAAGCGCAATGCTCGAGGTCAAAATGGGGATCGCCAGGGCCTTTTCATTATCGTAAAGCCCCGGGGCAATAAACGCCCATGCCTGATGCAATACAAATGGAATGGCAATAAAGACGGCGACGACCAGGGTGAGCTTGAACGGCGCTAAAAACGGCGAGGCCACTTCAGTGGCGATCATCTGCGAGCCTTCGGGCAGCAGCGCCATCAGCGGCTCGGCAACAAACGTATAGATGTCGTTGGCAAAAGCGTAGAGACTCAAAAAGATGACCAAAATAACGAGCACGGCACGCATCAACCGCGAGCGAAGTTCGATCAGGTGTTCTATCAGCGGCGCTTGGTGTTGCTCTTGCTGGGGCTCCTTTGAATCGCTAGGCATACTCATTGGTGATGTCGATCCTTATCAGCAGATTCAGCCGGCGTGCTTGCGGCAGTGCTCGGTGAGGACGATGCGGAAGACGAAGTAGGCGCCGGGTCTTCACGCACCGTTTGCAGCGCGTCATCCAATCGAGAGCTGGCCTTGGCGACGCGCTTTTCCGTTTCGCTTTGCGCCGCGTCTGTTTTCGGCGTTGACTTCGCATCAGTCGGCGCATCGGCAATGCTTTCTACGTCCAACTTGGCTTTTTTCAAGCTATCGTCGAGATTTTTCTGCTGCTCGTTAAGCTTTTGACGTAGCTCTTCTGCTTCCAACTGGGCGCTAATTTCGCGCTGCATGCCGGATACCGTGCGCTTGATTTTGCCGATCCACATGCCTGCCGTGCGGGCGGCGCGCGGCAAGCGCTCCGGGCCAAGTACCAACAGCCCGACGATGCCAATAAGCATCAGTTCAAGAAAGCCGACATCCAGCATGGGTTATTTGCGCTCTTCGTTGCGTTCTTCTGTCGGGCGGCTATCCGTGGGGCGGCCCTCCGCGGCACGTTTTTCCTCGGCCTGAACGTCGTAAGTATTCCCCGGCTCTTCGTGGCTTACTTTGGCGTGCGGCTGCTCGGTGTCTTGTTGATCGTCCTCTTTATTTTTCTCTTCGTCGTTAATGGCTTTCTTAAAGCCCTTGACCGCCCCACCGAGGTCGGTGCCCACATTGCGCAGTTTTTTGGTGCCGAAAACCAGGATGATGATGCCCAGAACAATCAGCAACTGCCAAATACTGATACCACCTAACATATGCGTTTCCTCATGAGAGCAGATTAACGTTCGTTGTTACTATAGACAGTTACTATGGACAGTTACTATGGACTGTTACCACGGACTGTTACCACTGTACGACAGCTTATATGACCCTATGGCTTTCGGGCGGCTTTTTCCTCGTGTCCGGAAATGCCAACGCGCTTTGCCAGTTCGTCCAACACACTTTGGTGATCCATCCCCAGGTGCGAGAGCATCACCAAGCTATGAAACCACAGGTCGGCGGTTTCACAAATCACCGCTTGGCGCTGTGCCTCGCCACCGTGCTCGGCATCTTTGGCGGCAAGCACTGTTTCGGTAGCTTCTTCGCCAATCTTTTCGAGTATCTTGTTCAATCCCTTATGATGCAAGGAGGCAACATAAGAATTTTCCGCCGCTGAATGGCGCCGCTGTTTTAATACCTCATTGAGCGTATCAAGTACATGCGTATTGCTAGGCGGTAGTGAGTTGTTGTCCATGTGAATCCTTGTCATCGTTAAATCACGCCCTTCTATTGCCACACTAACAGCAGTAGGCCGATGGCGGCGGCGGCGAGTATCGGCCACTCTTGAAGCGCAATCCAACCGCTTAATGGCTGCCAGGCGAGTGCCACCGCGAGTAGAATCAAGCCCAGGCGCAGCCGGTAAAGGCGCTTGCCCTGGCGCGCCATCTGCACGCGCATGGCGTTGATCGAGTCGACCTGCTGGTGGCGCTGACGGTGCTCGTGCTCCATGCGGCTGAGCGCCTGGTGAGCCAGAACGGGGAGTTCGGGCAATTGGTGCGAAAGCTCCGGCGCCTGACGCTTTAGCGACTCCCATAAGCCGCTGACCCCGGCGCGCTCTTTCATCCACTGCTCTAAAAAGGGTTTGGCAGTGCTCCACAGGTCTAAATCGGGATACAGCTGGCGCCCTAGGCCTTCAATGTTAAGCAGCGTTTTCTGTAACAGTACCAGCTGCGGCTGCACTTCCATATTAAAGCGCCGGGCGGTTTGAAACAGCCCCAGCAGCACCTGGCCGAAGGAAATATCTTTTAGCGGCTTCTCTAAAATCGGCTCGCAGACGGTGCGAATCGCCGCGGCGAATTCGTTGGCGCGGGTGTTCTCTCCGACCCAGCCGGATTCGATGTGTAGCGCGGCGACTTCGTAATAGTCCTGATGGAAAAACGCCAGTAAGTTACGCGCCAGATAGTCCTGATCTTCCCGGGTGAGACTACCCACAATGCCGCAGTCGATGGCAATGTACTGGGGGTCTTCAGGGTTGTCGCAGTTGACAAAAATATTGCCGGGGTGCATATCGGCGTGAAAGAAATTGTCGCGAAACACCTGGGTAAAGAAAAGTTCGACACCGCGCTCGGCGAGCTTTTTGAGATTGGTGCCGCGGGCCACCAGCGTGTCTATGTCGGCAACGGGAATACCGCGAATGCGCTCCTGCACCATGACGTTGCGGCGGGTGAAGGACCAATAAATACTGGGCACATAAAGCAGCGGTGAGTCTTTGAAATTACGCTTGAGCTGCGAGGTGTTGGCGGCTTCTTTGTAGAGGTCGAGCTCGTCAAACAGCGTGGCTTCGTAGTCACGGATGACTTCCACCGGGCGTAGACGACGCGCTTCGGGGACCTTGGCCAGTAACTTGGCCACTTGGTACATCAGCGCCATGTCCTGGCGCATCACCCGGTCAATGCTGGGGCGAATAATTTTCACCACCACGTCTTCGCCGCTGTGCAGCCGTGCCGCGTGTACCTGGGCAATTGACGCCGACGCTAAGGGTACCCGGTCAAACTCAGCAAAGGCTTCTTCCAGCGACATTTCCAACGCTTTCTCAATCCGGGCGGCGGCAAGGTCGCCTGGAAAGGGGGGCACTTGGTCTTGCAACCGCTTTAGCTCATCGGCGATATCGGGCGGCAGTAAGTCGCGGCGGGTGGAGAGCATTTGGCCGAATTTGATGAAGATTGGCCCCAGCGCTTCCAAGGCCAAACGTAACCGTTCGCCTCGAGAGCGCTTGCCCAAGGGCACCAGACGAAGCGGCGAAAACCATAGCAGTACCCGTAGCCACCAGGGCAGGCGCGCTATCGGCAGCAGGGTATCCAGTCGGTGGCGGCTGATCACCCAGCTGATCCGCAGCAGGCGCAGGCTCATGGGCGTGGCTCCGGCTGACGTTGTTCCAGGCGCCGCTGTAAGCGGTTTAGGCGCGCTTCCAGGCGATCGGTCGCCACCTCAAGTTCGGTGAGGTGTTCGCGCAACACGTTGCGCTGTTGCCGCCCTGGTAGCAGGCGCGCCTCTTCAAAGACGTACTCAGAAACATCCTGCATTAGCTCGTCTTTGGTGCGCAGTCCCCAGCGCGCGGCGCGGCGTAGGCCCTCCGCCAGTGAGTGGGCGGGCATATCACCCAGCCAGCGAGCCAGCTCGCTTTCCCAGTCGATGTCTAGGTCTAAGAAAAGTTCGCGGGTGGCTTCGAGTAGATGAACACGGCCACGCATGGCCAGCTTGCCGTCAAACATTAAGCGTTCAATTGATGCGCCGCTAAGCCATTGTGAGAATGTCTCTGGGGTAAGCTCGATGACCGCGTCCACCTGGGTTTCGTCAATGCCATCGCCGCGATTCAAGTCCAGCCCGGCATGATGGTAGTGGATCACCAGTTCAAGGTGGGGCTGTTCGAGACGCACCAGCAGGCGACTGCCCGCCAGCGCCGCCAGCCGTGCAGGCGCTGCCGGGTCGCGGGCGAGCAGGGCATTGAGCGTGCGTTCACATCCGGCCAACAGCAGGGTCGGGGTTACCAGCATGCTGACCTCTGGGTTGGTGGCGTCAGGCGGTTCATTGGCGTCTTACTGCTCGCTAAGCTCATAGCTTAATGCCGCGGTGTAGCGCCACAATGCCGCCGGTGAGGTTGGTGAACTCGACCCGCTCAAGCCCCGCGGTTTCCATCATGGCTTTAAGCGTTTCCTGATCCGGGTGCATACGAATCGACTCCGCCAGATAGCGGTAGCTTTCGCCGTCACCGGCTACCAGCTCACCCATTTTGGGCAGCAGGCGGAAGGAGTACTCATCGTAGGCCTTGGAGAGCAGCGGGTTATTGGGCTTGGAGAATTCCAACACCAAAAGACGCCCGCCTGGCTTGAGCACGCGCGCCATGGAACGCAGCGCGGCGTCTTTGTCGGTGACGTTGCGCAGGCCAAAGGCGATGGTAATGCAGTCGAAACTATTGTCGGGGAACGGCAGGCTTTCGGCATTGGCTTGAACGTACTCAACGTTGCCGCCCACGCCGCTATCCATCAGTTTATCGCGCCCGACTTTAAGCATGGAAGCGTTAATGTCGGCGAGTACGACCTTGCCGCGCGGGCCAACCAAACGCGAAAACTTAAGGGTCAAATCCCCTGTGCCGCCCGCGATATCCAGCACATGCTGGCCAGGACGCACGCCCGCACGCTCGATGGTCATGCGCTTCCATATCCGATGGATACCCATCGACATCAGGTCGTTCATGACGTCATAGCGGGCTGCCACGGAGTGGAAGACATCGGCTACTCGCGAGGCTTTTTCGTCAACCGGTACTTCCTGAAAGCCAAAATCAGTGGTGCGTTTTTCTGTGGGGCTCATGGGGCAGTAGCTCCCGAAGTCGAGGCGGTGGCAAATCGGCCTGGGGTCTTCTGACGTACGGCCGACGCGATTAAAAGAGTTGCGCCATTGTAGCCTTGTCCGCCCTTGCTTGTCTGCTCTAGCAGCCTGAGGTTGAGCTGAGTCGTACCGTCACAGTTGCTTGAATTGGATGCTGGCGGGTTCGCGCGAGGCACCGGCCTCTTTCAAACGCTGCAAGTAGTTGTTCCAGTAGTCCTCTTGGTGAGTAGCGAGATCAAAAAGGTAGTTCCAGCTAAATAGCCCGCTGTCGTGACCATCGTCAAAGTGCAGTTTCAGCGCGTAGTTGCCAGCCTGGGTAATGTTTTGCAGGCCAACGTCTTTTTTACCCACCTGCAGCACCGCGGTATCGCCGCCGTGGCCGCGCACCTCGGCAGAAGGGGAGTAGACACGTAACAATTCCACCGGCAGGCGGAAAGTGTCACCATTGGCGTAGCCAAGTTCCAGCTCGCGGTCCTGCTTATGGTAATGAACCTGGGTGGGAGTAGGGGCATTCATAGTGAGACCTCATCGCTAAGTGGCATAGCAGCAAACCCGCCAAGAGCGGGTTTGCTGTTGCTGACTATACCTACAAACGCAGCTTATAAAATATACCGCGATAGATCTTCGTCGACCGCCAGTTCGCCAAGCTGCGCGTTGACGTAGTCGCCGTCAATCAGCAGCGGGCTGTCCATATCGCCGCCGCGGAAAGAGGCCTCTTCCAGCAGCCGTTCCATCACCGTGTGCAGGCGGCGGGCGCCAATATTTTCGGTGCCTTCGTTAACCTGCCAGGAGATCTGCGCGATACGCTCGATACCGTCCGGGGTAAATTCAATGTCGAGTCCGTCGGTGGCCAGCAGCGCCTGATATTGCTTGGTCAGCGAGGCGGAAGGCTCGGTGAGGATGCGCTTGAAGTCGTTGGGCGTGAGCGCGTCAAGTTCAACGCGAATCGGCAGACGGCCCTGTAGCTCGGGAATTAAATCCGACGGGCGCGACAGGTGAAAGGCGCCCGAGGCGATAAACAGGATGTGATCGGTTTTGACCATGCCGTGTTTGGTCGATACGGTCGAGCCTTCAATCAGCGGCAGCAGGTCGCGCTGAACGCCCTCGCGGGAGACTTCGCCACCGCTGGACTGGCCGCTGCCCTTGGCGACTTTATCGATCTCATCCAGAAATACGATGCCGTGCTGTTCCACAGAGTAGACAGCGCGGGCCTTGATCTCTTCCTCGTTGACCAGCTTGCCCGCTTCTTCATCGCGCAGCAGTGCCAGCGCTTCTTTGACCGTTACGCGGCGGTTTTCACGCTTTTGCTGGCCCATGTTGGAAAACATGCTCTGCAGCTGGCTGGTCATCTCTTCCATGCCCGGTGGGGTCATGATGTCGATGCCTTGGCCCTGGGCGGAAATCTCGATGTCGATTTCCTTATCGTCCAGCTCGCCCTCGCGTAGCTTCTTGCGGAAGGTCTGGCGGGTGCCGTTATCTTCGCGTGGCTTATCTTCCTGGCCGCGGGCCGGCGGCAGCAGGGCGTCGAGCACGCGGTCTTCGGCGGCATCGGCAGCGCGGTGGCTGACTTCCTCTTTGGCCTGTTCGCGAACCATCTTGATCGCCGCTTCCATCAGGTCGCGAATGATCGACTCAACATCGCGGCCCACGTAGCCGACTTCGGTAAATTTGGTCGCTTCGACTTTGATAAACGGGGCGTTGGCCAGCTTGGCCAAACGCCGGGCAATTTCGGTTTTACCCACGCCGGTAGGGCCAATCATCAAAATATTTTTGGGCGTTACTTCCGGGCGTAGGTCGTCATCCAGCTGCATGCGGCGCCAGCGGTTGCGCAGGGCAATGGCAACGGCGCGTTTAGCGTCTTGCTGGCCAATAATGTACTGGTCCAGGGCGTGGACGATTTCGCGGGGTGTCATCTGAGTCATAAAAGTAACCTTTGCGTTTATTGATGCCTTAGCGCCCGTCGATCGAGAGCTCTTCAAGCGTCACGTGATGGTTGGTGAATACGCAGATGTCACCAGCGATAGACAACGACTTCTCGGTAATTTCCCGCGCTGACAGTTCAGTATTTTCCAGCAAGGCACGCGCGCTGGCTTGTGCATAGTAGCCCCCGGAGCCAATGGCGATAATGCCCTGCTCGGGTTCAACCACGTCACCGTTGCCAGTAATGATCAGCGAGGCGCTATGGTCCGCGACAGCGAGTAGCGCTTCTAAGCGGCGCAGGGCGCGGTCGGTGCGCCAATCCTTCGCCAGCTCAACGGCAGCCTTGGTCAAATGGCCTTGATATTTCTCCAGCTGCGCTTCGAAGCGCTCAAATAGCGTGAAAGCGTCAGCGGTGCCGCCGGCAAACCCGGCCAGCACTTTGCCACGATAGAGGCGGCGTACTTTACTGGCGTTACCTTTCATTACGGTATTGCCCAGCGATACTTGCCCGTCGCCAGCAAGGGCGACGTGGTTGCCGCGACGTACGGAGACAATTGTGGTCATGGAGATAACTCCTTGGGGGAGGCTCGCTCCCGATGACTGGTGGATCGCTCAATAAGCGGCCGTTGTGTAAGCGTTCACAACAAAATGCGGGCGGCTGATAAAAAATCAACCGCCCGCCGGGTATTCAGAAGGGGTTTATCAGTTTTGCAACTGAATCAGCAGGGGTTCGATGCCTTGGGTGTTCATCAAATCCTGGGCGCGATTCAGTTCGCGGGTGTCCTCGTAAGGTCCCACTTGGACGCGGTGCCAGGTATTGCCGTCCGCCTGTACTTTGCTGACTTCCGCCAGCAGGCTTAAATTGCGCAGTCGGCCGCGCAGCTGTTCGGCGTCACTTGCCTCACGAAAGGAGGCCGCCTGCAGCATGTAGCGCCCCGGGGCGTTGGTGGCAGCGTTCTCCTGGGCTGCTGACACCTGATCTTCAGGCCGGGTATTGGCCGCAATCACCTGGGCGATAGGGTCGTCGCTGGCGGCGGTATCGCTATCTTCTTCCGTCTGTTCAGGGGCCTCTGGGCGCACAACGCTTGACGGCAGCGTCACGCCGGGGGCAATGACCTCGGTGTCAGGCAGCAGGGTATAAAACTCAAACGTCGGCATCGACGGCTCGGCCGCCTCCTCGGTTTCCCGCGCGGCGGCACGCTCTTGGCTCTCGGAGGGCTTGGGCAGCACGGTGGCTTGGGGCGTCTCGCTCTGCTCCTGCCACGGCGCGGTGCCGTGCTGATGCTGAGCAAGAAAGAAGCCTGCCGCCATTCCCGCAAGGCCCCATAGCCAGCCGGGTAGGCGAAAGCCGCCGCTCGAGCGGCGGTTCGACTTGCGCTGTGAAGTGGCGCCGCGACGGGGGGCGGGCTTTTTGCGCGGGCTAGCCATGGCTTACATCTCCTCTGGGGCGCTAACCCCCATTAAATCAAGCCCATTGCGTAGCACTTGACGGGTGGCGAGGCCCAGTGCCAAACGCGTATTGCGTAGGGTGTCGTCCTCGACCATGACTTTGACGGCGTTGTAACAGGTGTGGAAATCACCCGATAAGTCGAGCAAATACTGGGCAACCTGCTGGGGCTCGCGGTTTCTGGCGGCGGTTTCCACGACGTCAGGGAAGCGCGCCAAGCGGTTGAGTACGGCTTTCTCCTGGTCGCTGTCCAGCAGCGCCAGGTTGGCCAATGCAAGGGCGTGGTCGAAGGGCTGGTCGGCCTCTTCGGCTTTGCGCAACATGCTGCACACCCGCGCGTGGGCGTACTGGATATAGTAGACCGGGTTGTCGTTCGACTGCGAACGGGCCAAATCGATATCAAAGGTCAACTGGGAGTCGGCGCGGCGCGCGGCGAGGAAGAAGCGCGTGGCATCGCGGCCGACTTCGTCGATCAAATCGCGCACGGTGACGTAGCTGCCGGCGCGCTTGGAGAGTTTTACCTCGACGCCGGAGCGGGTGACCATCACCATCTGGTGGAGCACGTAGTCGGGCCAGCCTTCGGGGATGCCGACTTCCAGCGCCTGTAGGCCGGCGCGCACCCGGGTCACCGTCGAATGGTGGTCGGCGCCCTGTTCGTTGATCACGGTTTTAAAGCCGCGCTGCCACTTGTCCAGGTGGTAAGCCACATCGGGGAGGAAATAGGTGTAGCCGCCGTCGCGTTTGCGCATTACGCGGTCTTTGTCATCACCGAAGTCGGTGGTGCGCAGCCACATGGCGCCGTCGTCTTCATAGGTGTGGCCTGCGCTCACCAGCTTCTCAACGGTGGCGTCTACTTTGCCATCTTCGTAGAGTGACGACTCTAAGAAATAGACGTCGAACTCGACACCGAAGGCTTTTAGATCCAGATCCTGTTCGCGACGTAGCCACGCCACGGCAAAGGCTTGAATCGCGTCGATATCGTCTGGGTCGGCTTTGGCAGTGACTTCGCGGTCATCGGCGCTCACCGTTTTGCCTGCCAGATAGTCCTTGGCCACATCGTCAATATACTCGCCGCGATAGCCGTCTTTCGGCCAGCCGGCATCGTCAGGGCCCAGGCCTTTTGCCCGTGCCTGTACGGAGCGCGCTAGGTGGGCGATCTGGGCGCCAGCGTCGTTGTAGTAGAACTCGCGGGAAACGTCATAACCGGTGGCTTCAAGCAGGCGGCATAGGCAGTCGCCTATGGCAGCGCCCCGGCCGTGGCCGACGTGCAGCGGGCCGGTGGGGTTGGCGGAAACGAACTCCACCTGCACTTTTTCGCCTTTGCCGATCAAGCTGCGGCCAAAGGTATCGCCGCAGTCGAGCACTTGGGCAACGATTTGCGCGGCGGCATCGACGGCGGCGAAGAAGTTGATAAAGCCAGGCCCTGCGATTTCGGTTTTTTGAATAGCGTCGCTGTCGGGCAGGGCCGCAATCAATGTATCGGCAAGCTCGCGGGGTTTCATGCCAGCAGGCTTGGCTAGCATGAGCGCTAAATTGGTGGCGTAATCGCCGTGGGCTTTGTCTTTGGTTGGGTCCACTTTGATGGTGGGCTGAAGGTCATTCGGCAGCACGCCTTTGTGTTTGAGCGCGGTCACCGCGCCTTCGAGCAGAGAAACTATCGTATCTTTCATGTCGGTATCCGGTGTCGTCGGTGGCGGCGTGTGCTAACGCGCACCTGAGAGGTGCGTCGGCAAAGCGGCTATTATCGGCAATTGAGCCGCAGTTTCAAAGCCGTGTGATGCGCTGCAGCTGCTAAGAGAGCGTTTGTGGGTCAATATCAATCGACCAGCGTACCTTGCGCGCCTCGCGATTGGCTTCCAGCCACTGCACCAGCCAGCTAACCGCAGGGTGTAGCTGGCTGCGTTTATCGGCTGCCAGCATAACGTGTAAATGGTAGCGGTTCTGGCGCCGCTCCATCGGCGCAGGCACCGGCCCCAGGCAGCGAGTGGCCACGCCGGTCTCTTTTAGCCATTGGCGCAGCGCCTGGGCAGCCTGCTGGGCCAATGCCAGAGCGGCCTCCTCTTTAGGGCTTTCGATGCGCAGCAGCGCCATAAAGCAGAATGGCGGCAATTGAGCGATACGGCGCTCTTCCAGCATGTTACGTGCCAGCGCCCCGTAGCCGTGTTCGGCCAACTGGCCTAAGTGCGGGTCGTCGGGGTGCAGCGTTTGTACCAGCACCCGGCCTGGGTGGGCGGCGCGGCCCGCGCGGCCCGCCACCTGTTCCAGCAGCTGGGCGCTGTGTTCCAGGGCGCGAAAGTCAGCGGCGTAGAGGCCACCATCGGCATTGACCACTACCACCAGGGTAACGTGGGGCAGGTGGTGCCCTTTGGCCAGCATCTGGGTGCCGACCAATACGCAGGGCTCACCGCGCTGAATCTCTTTGAGCACCTGTTCAAAGCTATCTTTCCTCCGGGTGCTGTCGCGGTCAATACGGTGAATCGTGGTTTTCGGAAACAGCGTTTGCAGTGTCTCTTCGGTGCGTTCCGTGCCGCTGCCCAGGGCACGCAGGTCGCCGCTGCCGCACTCGGGGCAGGCGTCCGGCAGGGCGCGGCGGCTGTCGCAGTGGTGGCAGGCGAGCAGCGCTGGCTGGCGGTGTAGCGTCATGCGCGCGTCGCACTGGCCGCACTCGGCCATCCAGCCGCAGGCATGGCAGGCAAGCGTTGGGGCAAAGCCGCGCCGGTTGATAAAAATCAGCACCTGCTTGCCGCTAGCGAGGGTGTTTTTAATCGCCTTGATGGCGCCCGGTAATAACCCCCCCTGGCGGCGCTGATGACGCAGGTCGATCAATTCCAGCTTGGCCGGTGGATGACGGCTGGGGCGCTGGGTCAAGCGCAGGTGGCGGTAGGCGCCGCTAAGCGCCTGATGCAAGCTCTCCAACGACGGCGTTGCACTGCCCATGAGTAGCGGGATTTTATGGTAATGGGCGCGGGCGACGGCTAAGTCCCGGGCGTGGTAGCGCAAGCCGTCGTGCTGTTTATAAGAGCCGTCGTGCTCTTCGTCGACAATAATCGTGCCGGGGTTAGCCAGCGGGGTGAAGATCGCCGAACGCGTGCCGATAATAATCAGCGCCCGGCCGCTAGCAGCGGCTTCCCAGACATCCAGCCGTTCGGGGTCGGTGAGCCCTGAATGAAGCGCCACCACAGGCACGCGGAAACGGCTTCTAAAGCGCGCCAGGGTCTGCGGCGTCAAGCCGATCTCGGGGACTAACACCAGTGACTGTTTGCCTTTGGCGACCACCGCTTCGATAAGCTGCAGATAGACTTCTGTTTTACCGCTGCCGGTGACGCCTTCCAGCAAACAAGGGTGGTAGCCATCGAGCTTTTCATGCAGCGCAGCCAGCGCCGACGCCTGTTCCCGGTTAAGGGGCAGCGCCGGGGCGGCAAGTAGGTTACCGCTTTGTGGCTCAGGGGCGGTCAGGATGATTTCCTGGCTGACCGCTAAGCCTTTCTTTACCAGCGCTAATAGCTGGTCGCGCGTAAAGCCGTGGGCGCTAACCGCACGACTGGGCAACCCATGAGGGTGTTGGCGCAGCAGCGTGTAAAGCTCGGCCTGTTTGGGCGCGCGGCTGAGGGTTGCGTCTGTGTCTTCACCCTGGGCGAGCCATAGCGTTTGCGTGCGCCCCGCCATGGGATGGCCCTGGCGCAACCGCGCGGGCATGGCGTGATGCAGGGTGTCGCCCAGGCTGTGCTGGTAGTAGCGGGCGGCAAAACGGCATAGCCATAGCCAGTCTGCCGGCAGCGGTGCGTCATCCAGGGTTTCGCTGATGGCGCGCAGCTGGCTGCGCGGCAGCTCGCTGTGCTCAGCCAGCTCGACAATGACGCCAACCACTTCGCGTCGTCCAAACGGCACTCGCACCCTTAACCCTGGCTGCCAGCCACAGGGAGGCGTTGCCTGAGACGGCAAGTAATCGAACAGGCGGCGCAGCGGCGAAGGCAGCGCTATTTTAAGCACGTGTGCCCGCGTTTTAGAAGGCGCTTGCGAAGAAACAGAATCAGGCAATTGGCCTCCGGCGTTAGTTTTGCTAGTATATGCGACCGCTCTCACTCTTAACGATCTATCTTAAAGCGCTGTCTTAGAGGTCTATCGTAACGACAGAGCGGCTAACCGGTTAGTCGTTTTTTTAAACCCGTATGCGGTGCCTGGCACAAGATCAGGTGGCGGCATATAGCTTATGAGGCTCAAGATGAGACAAGGTATTCACCCGAATTACAACACGGTCACCGCTAGCTGTTCTTGCGGCGCTAACTTCCAGGTTGGTTCTACCTCTGGTCAGGACTTTTCTCTGGACGTGTGCTCCAACTGCCACCCGTTCTACACCGGTAAGCAGAAGCAAGCGACCACTGGTGGCCGCGTAGAGCGCTTTAACAAGCGTTTTGGCGCTGCTGTTAAGCGCGGCTAAGCCTATTGGATAGCCATATCGCAAGTACGCCCTGTGCTCGCGCAAAACCCACGCTCCGGCGTGGGTTTTTGTTTTTGAAAAAGCTTTTTATAAACGCTGCGTCAGGGCCGCTGGCAAAACGTTATTGATAATGGTTGTCAGTATAAGATGCAGTAAATGGTCGCGAAAAGTAACGAAAGTGAAGTTAAAATTCAGTTAAACGAGCGTTTTGTTATAGGTTGACAATGCGCTTGAGGCGCTTGGTTTTTTTCTATATTCTGGCACCACTTAATCTATTTTACGTAACTGGACTCTGACCATGACGGATGCAAATAAGCAGGCTGCTTTGGATTATCACGCCAAACCGATTCCCGGTAAGCTGTCGGTGGAGTTGACTAAACCCACCGCCACCGCACGGGATTTGGCGCTGGCGTATAGTCCAGGCGTGGCTGAGCCAGTGCGTGAAATCGCCCGCGAGGCGGAAAACGCCTACCGCTACACCGGCAAAGGTAATCTGGTGGCGGTGATTTCCGATGGCAGCGCCATTCTCGGCTTGGGTAATCTGGGCCCATTGGCCAGCAAGCCGGTGATGGAAGGTAAAGGCGTGCTGTTCAAGTGCTTTGCCGGTATCAACTCGGTGGATATCGAAGTGGATGCGGAAAGCCCGCAGGCGTTTATCGATACCGTGGCGCGCATTGCCGACACTTGGGGCGGCATCAATCTGGAAGACATCAAGGCGCCGGAGTGCTTTGAAATCGAGAAAGCGCTGATTGAGCGCTGTAGCATCCCGGTATTTCACGACGATCAGCACGGCACCGCGATTGTGACCGCAGCGGGCATGCTTAATGCGTTGGCTATCGCCGGTAAACAAATCGAAGACGTTAAAATTGTCTGCATGGGCGCAGGGGCGGCGGCGATTGCCTGCATGCGGCTACTGGTGGCTTGTGGTGCCCAGAAAGCCAACCTGATTATGCTCGACCGCCGGGGTGTTATTCACACCGATCGCGAAGGCATTAACGAATACAAAGCTGAGTTTGCTCGCGATACCGACATGCGCACCTTAGACGATGCCATGGATAACGCTGATGTGTTTATCGGCTTGTCGGGCCCTGGGTTGCTCTCGGCGGATCAGGTCAAGAAAATGGCCCCGGATCCGGTGATTTTTGCCTGCACTAACCCGGACCCAGAAATTCACCCGGACGTTGCCCGTGAAGTGCGTCCGGATGTGATTATGGCCACCGGCCGCTCGGATTTCCCCAACCAGGTCAACAATGTGCTGGGTTTCCCGTTTATCTTCCGTGGCGCGCTGGATGTTCGCGCGACCCGCATTAATGAAGAGATGAAGCTGGCGGCGGTGCATGCGCTGAAAGACCTGGCCCGCGAGCCGGTGCCTCAGGCGGTGCTTGACGCCTATGAGCGCACCGAGATGAGCTTTGGCCGCGAGTATATCATTCCTACACCTATCGATATCCGCCTGCTGGCGCGGGTCTCTTCGGCGGTGGCCCAAGCGGCGGTCGACTCAGGTGTGGCGCGTAAGCCTTTCCCGGCACACTATCCGTTGCAGTCAATCGACGATGTCTACGGCGGCTAAATCGCTGCGATCTTGTCATTACGGGCGCCCGCTTTTTAGCGGGCGTCAGTGTTTTAGGGGCTTTAATTTAGTCTTGCGAATAGCGCGTTAACCCCTCCTGGGCTGTGGAGGCCACCAAGCGGCCGTCGCGGCTGTAAATATGCCCCCGTGCCAGGCCCCGGCCCCCGCCTGCCCAGGGTGAGTCGATCACGTAGAGCAGCCAGTCGTCCAAGCGGGTGTCCTGATGCAGCCACAGGGCGTGGTCAAGACTGGCAATGCGCAGCTTGGGGTCGCGGAATTGAATGCCGTGCGGGGTCAGGCTTGTGGTCAGCAGGTTAAAGTCAGAGGCGTAAGACAGCAGGTGGCGGTGTAGTGCTGGGTCATCAGGCAGCGTGCCTGCCAGGCGAAACCATAAGCATTGGCCCGCTGGTGTGGCGTTGTCGGGGTTGCCCGCAAGGTGCAGAAACTCAATCGGGTGGCCGGGAAAGCGCTCGTGTTTGGCCTCGCCGCTGTCGATAAGCGCTTCGGGTGTGGGTACATCCGGCATGGCGCGCTGATGATTAAAGCCCGCCTCCTCGCTTTGAAAGGAGGCGCTGCAGAAAAAGATCGGCCGGCCTTTTTGAATGGCGGTGACCCGGCGGGTAGTAAAACTGCCGCCGTCGCGAATAGTGTCCACCTGATAGACGACGGGCCGATGCGGGTCGCCGGGGCGCAGAAAATAGCCGTGTTGCGAGTGTGGGCGACGCTCATCGGGTACGGTGCGCGCGGCTGCCGCGAGCGCTTGCCCCAGCACTTGGCCGCCATACAACTGTGGAAAGCCCAAGTCCTGGCTTTGGCCGCGAAACAGCGTCTCTTCGAGAGGCTCTAGCTCGAGTAACGCCACCAGCTTGTTCAGCGCGTCTGTCATTATCGGTATCCTTGGTGCTGTCTATCTGTAGCCGTCTGTTTTTTCTGTTGATAAGGACCAGCGTCCGCGGAGGCGGTTAGCCCTTTCATACGATCGTTTTGCTACCTTAGCGGAGTTTGGCTTTATGCGCAGCGATGAATTTTACATGTACCGAGCACTTGACCAGGCGCACCTTGCGGCGGCGGCAGGCGAAGTGCCGGTGGGCGCGGTGGTGGTGGACGCGCGAGGAGAAATCATTGGCGCCGCCTACAATGCGCCGGTCGCCAGTTGCGACCCCAGCGGTCACGCCGAAATTCGTGCCCTGCGCAAGGCGGGACAGCAGCAGGGTAATTATCGCCTTGAGGGCTGCACGCTGTTTGTCACCCTAGAGCCGTGCATGATGTGCTCGGGTGCCATGGTACATGCGCGGTTAGCCCGGCTGGTGTACGGCGCCGCCGAACCCCGTGCAGGCATGATCGAATCAAAAGCTAACCTGTTGGCGCAGCCGTGGTTTAACCATCAGATAGCGGTAACTGGCGGGGTGTTGGCGTCGGCCTCGCAAAAACTGCTAAAGGGCTTTTTTGCCACGCGGCGTGGGTCGCCGAGCAAATAAGCCTTGGCAGATGAGCGTGAGGTTAATTCAGCGGCGGCACCAGGTCGAACAATAGCAACGGATCCTCGTTGACCGGCGTTTGTTCTAGCTGAAAGAACTGCTGACGGCTGCGCTCCACGTATTGAATCATTTCGTAGTAACGACGAATGTTACGCACGTATATCACCGGCTCGCCGCCACGCGCATAGCCGTGGCGCGTTTGGCTGTGCCATTCACGCTGTTGCAGGAGCGGCAACGCGACGCGGACATCGGCCCAGCTGTCTGGGTCGCCGCCGCGCATTTCAGCGATCTTGCGCGCATCGTACAGATGGCCTAGCCCCACGTTATAGGATGCCATGGCCATATAAAGGCGGTCATCCCCGGTAATGCTGTCCGGTAAACGGTCTTTAATACTGCGTAGGTAGCGAGCGCCGCCGTCGATGCTCTGGGCGGCGTCCCGGCGGTTGCTAATGCCCATTTCACTGGCCGTCGGGTTGGTTAGCATCATCAATCCGCGTACCCCGGTTGGCGAGACAGCCTCCGGGTCCCAATGAGACTCCTGGTAGCCCACCGCGGCGAGCAATTGCCAATCAAAGCCGGTTTCTTTAGCAGACTGTTTAAACAGGTCGGTGTAGCGGTGCAAGCGTTCATCAAGGTGCTCAAGAAAGGTGCGGGTGCCCACATACTCTAAGTAGTCGTCATGGCCAAAGTAGCGGCTGACCAGCCGGTCCAGCGTGCCGCTCTCGTGTAAGTCCCGCAGAAAGCGGTTGGCGGCTTCCAATAACCCCAACCCGCGCCCGCTGGGTAGCGCCCACGCCATCGAAAGCGGGTCGCCTAGCGTAAAGCCGCGCTCAACGTTAGGGAAAAACAGCCGGTTTAAGCGAAACTGATGTTCAAAAATGACCGCGGCGTCCAGCGTGCCGTCCTCAACGCGTGAGAGCAGTTCGGCGACTTCCAGCTCATGGGATTCTTTCCAACTAAGCTCGGGATACTGGCGCTGTAAATCGCGTAGCGCTTCGCCGGTGCCGGCTTCGCTGAGCGTGGCAAGCTCCAGACCGACCAGGTCGCCGGCTGCCTGAATGCCATTTAGTCCACGCCGGTATACCACCAGCGGCTGCATTTGAATAATCGGCCGGGTGTAGTGGATTCCCGGCGTGCCGGGTAGCAGCGGTAGCGCCGCCGCGCCGATATCGCCGTTTTCGCGCACGGCCGGCAGCACGCTCTCAGGATGATGGCTAGCATCAAGATTAAGGCTCACCCCCAGGTAATCGGCGAAGCGGTGCATTAGCTCGTACTCAAAACCGGTAGGGCCGTGGCGACCTTCGTAATAGGTCGTGGGGGTGTTGCGGGTGTGAACGGTAATAAAGTCTTTTGCGCTGATACGCGCTAGGTGCTCGCCAGGGGGGACAAGGGAAAGGGTCGGTACCATGACCAGTAATGTTATCGCGATCAGCGCGTAATAAGCGCTGGCGCGGCGTACGAAATGTCGGCAAATCAACGTCAGCATTGCGTCTTGTCGGCATGAAACAGACTGCCACAATACCCAGCCGGGGTCGTCCTGTCACCTTGTTGATTTCGTGTGGCCGCCGCTTTCCCGTATCATAGGGGCTAATCGGTAACTTAAAAGCACGGCCGCCCGGCGGCCTGGTGATTTCCCTGCTCGAATTCCCTGCTCTAGAGGCTTCAGGATATGCTTGAACTGCGAGGCGCGCCCGCCCTTTCTGCCTTCCGTCATGCTCGGCTTTTGACGGTGCTGCGTGAACGTGTTCCCGAGGTGGAGGCGCTGTCTGCCCACTATGTTCATTTCATTGATAGTCATACCCAAAAAGGTCAAGCAGCTTTAGATGACGCCTCCCAAGAGCGTTTAGCGCAGTTACTTGATGATGGCACCTACGCGAGCGTAGACGTTCCTGAGCGCGCGCAGCGCTTTTTGGTGGTGCCGCGTTTAGGCACCCAGTCGCCTTGGTCATCAAAAGCCACCGATATCGCGCATAACTGTGGTTTGAGTCAGATTAGCCGCATCGAGCGTGGCATCGACTACCGGGTGAGCTTTACCGCCATGCCGGATGAAGAGAGTTTGAGCGCGCTGACGGCAATGCTGCACGACCGTATGACCGAAACCGTGCTGGCCGATGCCTCGGATGCCGCCAAGCTGTTTGCCCAGCATGATCCGGCCCCTTTGGGCAGTGTGGATATCTTGGGCGGCGGCCGAGACGCACTGGCAGAGGCCAACCAAACGCTGGGGTTGGCGCTGGCAGACGACGAAATCGATTACCTTGTCGATGCCTTCAATGAGTTGGGGCGCAACCCCAGCGATGTTGAGCTGATGATGTTTGCCCAGGCCAACTCTGAGCACTGCCGTCACAAAATTTTCAACGCGGACTGGGTGATCGACGGCGAGCCACAGAGCCACTCGCTGTTTAAGATGATCAAGAACACCTTCGCTACCTCGCCGGATAATGTGCTTTCCGCCTATAGCGACAACGCCGCGGTGATTAAGGGCAGTCAGGCGGGGCGCTTTTTCTCGGCACCGCTAACCGGCGCTGATGGCGAGCGTGCCCTCTACGCTACTCATCAGGAACCTGTGCATATCCTGATGAAGGTGGAAACCCATAACCACCCGACAGCGATTGCCCCTTTCCCAGGCGCTGCAACCGGCTCGGGTGGGGAAATTCGCGATGAGGGCGCCACCGGCATCGGCGGTAAGCCCAAAGCCGGGTTGTCGGGCTTTACCGTCTCCAATTTGCGTATTCCTGAGTTTGTGCAGCCCTGGGAAACCTCTGACTACGGCAAGCCCGAGCGCATGCAGTCGGCACTTAACATTATGCTCGACGGCCCGATTGGCGGCGCGGCGTTCAACAATGAGTTTGGGCGGCCCAACCTGACCGGTTATTTTCGCACCTATGAGCAGGACTCGCTTAACGACGGCGGGGTCGAGCGGCGCGGCTTTCACAAGCCCATTATGCTCGCCGGTGGTTATGGCAATATTCGTGCCCACCACGTTCAGAAGGGCGATATCCCGGTTGGCGGCAAGCTGATCGTGATGGGCGGCCCGGCGATGCTGATTGGCCTGGGCGGCGGCGCGGCGTCCAGCATGGCGTCGGGCACCTCCAGCGCCGATCTGGATTTTGCCTCGGTACAGCGTGAAAACCCTGAAATCGAACGTCGCGCCCAGGAAGTTATTGATCGCTGCTGGGCGCTGGGCGATCACAACCCGATTCGGTTTATTCACGATGTCGGCGCCGGGGGGCTTTCCAATGCGCTGCCGGAGCTGGTCAAAGACGGCAACCGCGGCGGTCGCTTTGACCTACGTGCGGTGCCCAACGCCGAGCCGGGCATGAGCCCGCTGGAAATCTGGTGTAATGAAGCGCAAGAGCGCTACGTGCTAGCGGTCGCGCCAGACGATTTGGCCACCTTTGACGCGCTGTGCAAGCGCGAACGCTGCCCCTACGCGGTAGTCGGCGAAGCCTTGGAAGCGCACCACCTTGAAGTCCGCGACGGGCATTTTGATAGCCAGCCAGTCGATTTGCCGATGAGCGTACTGTTTGGCAAAGCGCCCAAGATGCAGCGCGAATTCGAGCGCCACCAGCCTGCGCTTTCGGGCGTGATGCTGGATAATCTCGACCTGCGCGAAGCGCTGGACCGAGTACTGCGTCTGCCTACGGTGGCCTCCAAGAGTTTCTTAATCACCATTGGCGACCGCTCGATTACCGGTCTTGTGGCCCGCGACCAAATGGTTGGCCCCTGGCAGGTGCCGGTGGCGGATGTGGCGGTCACCACGGCAAGCTTTGATAGCCATGTGGGGGAAGCCATGGCAATGGGCGAACGGCCGCCGGTGGCGTTGATTAACCCCGCGGCCAGCGCTCGCCTGGCGGTCGCCGAAGCGATTACCAATTTGGCGGCGGCGCCGATTGCCAAGCTGGGCGATATCAAGCTCTCGGCCAACTGGATGAGCGCGGCTGACCACCCGGGTGAAAATCAGGCGCTGTATGACGCCGTTTATGCGGTGGGCATGGAAATGTGCCCGGCGTTGGGTATCGCGATTCCGGTGGGCAAAGACTCAATGTCGATGCGTACTGCCTGGATTGATGAGAACGAACAGGGCGAGCCTGAAGAGAAGAGTGTCACCTCGCCGCTGTCGCTGGTGGTGACCGGCTTTGCCCCGGTGACCGATGCCTTGGCGACGCTAACGCCGCAGATCAATCTGGAGCAAGACGAGTCGGATCTGATTCTGATTGACCTGGGGGGCGGCCAAAATCGCTTGGGAGGTTCCGCCTTGGCGCAGGTGTACGGGCAAGTCGGCAATGATTGCCCCGACGTAGACGACCCGGAAGATATCAAGGCGTTTTTTGAGGTCATTCAGGGCCTCAACCGTGACGGCAAGCTGCTGGCGTATCACGATCGCAGCGACGGTGGCCTACTGGTGACGCTTCTAGAAATGGCCTTTGCTGCTCATGCCGGGCTTGAAATCAAGCTCGACTGGATGATCGACGAGCCGGTGGAGGCGCTACACGCGCTGTTCTCAGAAGAGTTGGGCGCAGTGATTCAGGTTGATCGCCAGCATACTGAAGAGGTGCTGGCGCAGTTTGCCGTTGCCGGTATCGAAACCTGCGGCGTGATTGCCCGCCCGCGTTACGACGATCAAGTGCGCGTCACGCTGTTTGAAGAGCCGCTGCTGGAAACCACGCGCCAGCTCACCCAGCGCACCTGGGCGGAAACCAGCTATCGCATGCAGGCGCTGCGCGATAACCCTGAATGTGCCAAAAACGAATTCGACAATCTGCTCGATAGCCGTGATCCGGGTCTATCCGCCACGCCAACGTTTGATATCAACGAGGATATCAGCGCCCCGTTTGTGAATACCGCCAAACCTGCCATGGCCGTGCTGCGCGAGCAGGGTGTTAACGGTCAGGTAGAGATGGCCTGGGCGTTTGATAAAGCCGGTTTCGATGCCGTTGATGTCCACATGAGCGACATTCTTGAGGGGCGCGTGTCGCTGGAAGCGTTCAAAGGGCTTGTCGCCTGCGGTGGTTTCTCCTACGGCGACGTGCTCGGCGCAGGCGGCGGCTGGGCCAAATCGGTACTGTTTAACGAGCGCGCTCGAGAGCAGTTTGCAGCGTTCTTTGCCCGCGACGATAGTTTTTCGCTGGGCGTGTGTAACGGCTGCCAGATGCTGTCGCAGCTGAAGACCCTCATTCCGGGGGCCGAAAACTGGCCGACGTTCGTGCGCAATGAATCCGAGCAGTTTGAGGCCCGTGTTTCCATGGTGCGAGTCGAGAAAAGCCCGTCAATTCTGCTTGCCGGTATGGAAGGCTCAAAACTGCCTATTGCCGTTGCCCATGGCGAAGGGCAGGCGACATTCCGCGACAGCGCCCACCTGCGTAGCATGCAGTCGAGCAGCCAGATTGCGATGCGCTATATCGACAACTACGGGCAGGCCACCACCCGTTACCCGGCCAATCCCAACGGGTCGCCAGCGGGCATTACCGGCCTGACCACGCCGGACGGCCGGGTGACCATTATGATGCCGCACCCCGAACGGGTGGCGCGGGCGGTCACCAACTCCTGGCGCCCGGCGGAGTGGACTGACGATGGCGCTTGGCTGCGGCTATTCCGCAACGCTCGGGCTTGGCTCAACTGATCCCTGTCGCGCTCTAAACAACGCGATGGGTATAGCGTCCACGTTAACGGCGGGTTTTGTCGCCGTTAACCGTTATGAAGAGCGCTGCTGGGGAGCGCTAGCCTGTGTTTCCTCCGCTCCCTCGGGCGGCAGACCTAGCTTGGCCTCCAGCGTTTCAAGCTCTAAGCGGTAGCGCTCGACGAGGTACTCTAAGCGGCCAAAGTCGTGTCCACAATCCATGCAGTGCACATGAGCGGTATCACGCCGAGTGGCCGGCAGGCGTTTGAGTCGGCTGCCACAGTCTGGGCATTCAGGGCTGAAATGATTAGTTGTCATGGCGAACCTCTTTATTAAATTCCCGCAGAACGTCGAGAGAGCGTCGAGAGAACGACGCGGGAAATTAAACGTGGATTTGAAATCTTCACTATTAAGATGCGACGAAAGTCGCAATAGTTCAATAGCAGGCTATTTGATTTGCCGACACCTAACGTCTCACAAGCGTCCCCGCTAACGCCACAGCTGCGCCCCTATCAGCAGGAAGCGGTCAAGCGCGTAGTGGGGCACTTTCGCGCTTCCAGCGACCCGGCCTTGGTGGTGTTGCCTACCGGCAGTGGCAAATCGCTGGTGATTGCCGAGCTGGCGCGTTTGGCGAAAGGGCGCGTGCTGGTGCTGGCCCACGTGCGGGAACTGGTCGAGCAGAACCATGCCAAGTACCAGGCCTATGGGCTTGAGGCGGATATTTTTAGCGCCGGTTTAAAGCGCAAAGAGGCCAACCGTCAAGTGGTGTTTGGCTCGGTGCAGTCGGTGGTGCGTAACCTGGCGAGTTTTAACGACGCTAACTTTACGCTGCTGATTATCGATGAGTGCCACCGCGTATCGCTTGATGAGGACGCCAGCTACCGCCAGGTGATCGAGCATCTGCGCTTGCAAAATCCGCAGCTGAAAATACTCGGCTTAACGGCGACGCCTTACCGCTTGGGGCAAGGCTTTATCTACTATCGCCACCATCACGGTATGGTGCGGGGCAGCGACACGAGTTTTTTTCGCGACTGCGTGTTTGAGCAGCCGCTGCGCCTGATGGTCAAGCAGGGCTATCTCGCCGAGCCCAAGCGCTTGGATATGACCATTGAAGGCTACGATTTTTCTGCACTGAGACCGTCATCCAGCGGCCTGTTTCAGGAGGAGGCGCTTAATCGCGTGGTGGCGGGCAGCCGTGCGACGCCGGGTATTATCGAGCAAATCGTGGCGCGCGCTGAACCGCGCCAGGGCGTGATGATCTTTGCCGCCACCGTGGCCCACGCCGAAGAGATTGTGGGTTACTTGCCCAACGCAGAGACTGCGTTAATTACCGGTGCGACGCCTTCCCAAGAGCGCACGAGGCTCATCAAGGCCTTTAAGTCGCGCGATATTAAATACCTGGTGAACGTCGCGGTGCTGACCACCGGTTTCGATGCGCCCCACGTGGATTTGATCGCCATTTTGCGGCCTACTGAGTCGGTAAGTCTTTATCAGCAAATGGTGGGTAGAGGGCTGCGCCTATCGCCGGGTAAAAGCGACTGCCTGATTTTGGATTACGCCGGTAACCCCTGGGATATTTTCGCCCCGGAAGTGGGCGAACCAAAGCCGGATAGCGACAGCGAGCCGGTTCAGGTTGAATGCCCGGCTTGCGGTCATGCCAATCTTTACTGGGGTAAGCGCGATGGCGAGCTAGTGATTGAGCACTTTGGCCGCCGCTGCCAGGGGTTAATTGAAGATGATGAAGGCAAGCGTCGCCAGTGTGAATTTCGGTTTCGTTTTAAAGTCTGCGATGAGTGTGGCGCCGAGAATGATATCGCCGCCCGCCGCTGCCATGGCTGTGAAAAACTGCTGGTGGACGCGGATGATAAGCTCAAGGATGCCCTAAAACTGAAAGACGCCAAGGTATTGCGGGTAAGCGGCATGCAGCTGGAAGCCACTACCAACGGCCGTGGCTTGCCGCGTTTAAAAGTAACTTACCACGACGAGGATGGCAGTCATCTTTCTGAATGGTTTGCGCTGGAAACCTCCGCCCAGCGGCGCGCCTTCTATGCTGCTTTTTTGCGCTATCACCTGCGTGCCCCAGGGGGTAAATGGCAGCCGCTAAGCGCTGAAGAGGTCGTCGCCGAGCAACGCCGCTTGCGCCATCCTGATTTTGTCGTGGGGCGCAAAGTGGGGCGCCATTTCCAAATCCGCGACAAGCTGTTTGACTATGCCGGACGCTACCGCAAAGCCGCGGAGGCGGGGTAGCATGTGCCTTGTGTCGATAAACCATCTATTATTCAGCATTTAGGTTGTAAACTGCAGGAGCGCACGATGCCGACGGTGCTACGCTTGCAGGGTTTTAGGTTCTTCTTCTATTCAAATGAAGGTAATCCTTTAGAGCCTGCTCACATCCATATATTTAAAGCGGGCGCTGAAGCTAAATTTTGGCTCTCACCTGATGTTCAATTGGCGAGAAATGATGGCTTCGATGCCAAAGCGCTACGCACTATTACGGCAATGATTCTTCAACACCGCGATGCTCTAGAGGGGGCCTGGCATGACTACTTCTCCTAAGCGAGTTACGTTTGATGAGGATAATTTTTGGGTTGAGTTAAGCGATGGGCGGACGGTCGGCGTGCCGCTGGCTTGGTACCCGCGGCTTCTTAAAGCATCACCCCAACAATTGGCATGCTATGAACTGAGTGCCCGTGGAATTCATTGGGATGCATTGGATGAAGATGTGTCTATTGATGGAATTCTGGCCGGGCAAGGCGATTTGACACGCCATCGTCAGGCTGTCGCCTGATTACAAACACCTCAAGAGAGCCGACCCGCGTGAGCGAGACGCCAAGCGTTACTGTTGATTCAGAAACCTCTGATACCGCGGCCACCGAGCCAGTGGTGGCCTCGCTTGGGCGTCTGTTTAATGAGCCGATTACGCAAATGCCGGAGGATTTGTATATTCCTCCGGAAGCGCTGCGGGTCTTTTTAGAGACGTTCGAAGGCCCGCTGGATCTGCTGCTCTATCTGATCCGCCGCCAGAATCTGGATATCTTGACCATCAACGTGGCAACGATTACCCATCAGTACATCGAGTATGTGGAGCTGATGAAAGCCATGGAGATCGAGTTGGCGGGTGAGTATTTGCTAATGGCTGCCATGCTGGCCGAGATCAAATCGCGCACGCTGCTGCCCCGCCCACCCAAGGCCGCAAGCGACGACGAGGAAGATCCCCGCGCCGAGCTAATTCGCCGCCTGCAAGAGTACGAGCGCCTTAAAGAAGCCGCTGAAACACTGGATACGCTGCCGCGCATGGGGCGCGACTGGTTCAGCGTGCAGGCGGGCTTACCGCCGCTGGAATCCCGGGTGATCCACCCTGAGGTGGAATTGGATGAGTTGCTCAGCGCGCTCTCCGATGTACTTAAGCGCGCCGAATTGGTGCAGGCCCACCAGATCAGTCGCGAGGTACTATCTACCCGCGAGCGTATGCTCAAGATTATGGAGCAGTTAAGCCATGATGAGGCCTATAACCGCTATACCCCTTTTGAAGCGCTGTTCACCTTGGAAGAAGGGCGCGCTGGGGTGGTGGTCACCTTTATGGCGATTTTAGAACTCGCCAAAGAGGCCATGATTGAAATTGTCCAGAATGCGCCCCTGTCGCCGATTCACCTACGTGCACGGCGCGCCGCGCTTACTGACGGTGAGGAGGGCGCTTTTGATGAGGATGAGATCGAAGGCGCTGCCTCTGGCGAATCCGCCTTCGAAACCGGCGAGGAGACGCCATGAGTAACGCCGCCACCGGGCTAGATGACATTATTGAAGCGGCACTGCTCGCCGCTGGCGAGCCGTTACCCCTGGAGCGTTTGGAAACGCTGTTTCTTGCTGGCGAATGCCCCACACGCAAGGAGTTTCGCGGTGTCCTTGAGCGTTTACAGCAGCGCCACTCGGAGGGCGCGCTGGAGCTTTTGGAAACGGTGTCAGGCTATCAGCTGCGCATTCGCCCACGGCTTTCCCAGTGGGTGTCGCGGCTATGGGATGAGCGCCCCCAGCGCTACTCGCGGGCGCTGCTGGAGACCCTGGCCCTGATCGCCTATCGCCAGCCGGTTACCCGTGGCGATATCGAAGAGGTGCGCGGGGTCAGCGTGAGCAGCTCGATTATGCGCACCTTGGCAGAGCGTGGCTGGATTCGCGTCGTGGGCCACCGGGATGTGCCCGGGCGCCCAGCGGTATACGCCACCACGCGCAGTTTTCTAGACGACTTTGGCTTGAAAACCCTCGATGCGCTGCCGCCTATGCACACCCTGGTAAACTGGGAGGGAAACGACTTACCCGAAGAGGCAGCTGAAAAATGCCCTGAAGAGGCGCCTGAAGGACTGGACGAAACGACCAAAACGGTGCAGGATGCGCCTCCCCAGAAAGATCAGATAAGCTCGGCTGAACCAGCCGACACGCACGCCGAGACGGCGTTAACCCAGCCGCTGAGCTTTGCCGATTTAGAAGCAAGGCTTGCGGCACGTGCGCAGCGCGCTGACGACGACGAGCGCGGGCGCACGCAGACTACCGATGTGAGGTCAGACGACCATGAGTCAGAGTGATAAAACCACGCCGCCCACCAGCGAAAAGCTGCAAAAAGTCTTGGCCCGTGCTGGCCTAGGCTCACGGCGTGAAATGGAAACCGCGATTTCCGCCGGCCGCGTTAAGGTCAATAGCCAGGTCGCCAAACTAGGCGACCGCGTCGAAGCCCGCGATAAAGTCAGTTTTGACGATCGCCCGGTGTCGCTTCGCCCGGAAGAAGACGTGCCGCGCCGGGTGATCATGTACAACAAGCCGGAAGGCGAGCTGTGCACCCGCAAAGACCCTGAGGGCCGCCGCACGGTATTCGATCGCTTGCCGCGTCTTAAAGGTGAGCGTTGGATTGCGATTGGCCGTTTGGATATCAATACCAGCGGTTTGCTGATGTTCACCACCGATGGCGAGTTGGCCAACCGCTTGATGCACCCCTCTACCCAGGTGGAGCGTGAATACGCGGTGCGTGTAATGGGCGAGGTAAAGCGTGAGCATATTCTGGCCATGGTCGATGGCGTGATGCTCGAAGATGGGCCCGCACGCTTTGCCGATGTACAAGAGTTTGGCGGCGAAGGTATTAATACCTGGTTCCACGTGGTGATTCTGGAAGGTCGTAACCGCGAAGTGCGCCGCTTGTGGGAGTCACAAGGCCTTACGGTGAGTCGTTTGAAACGCGTCCGTTATGGCAACATCTTCCTCGATAAGCGCGCTAAAGCCGGTGAATGGGTCGAGCTTTCCCAGGATGAGGTGGATGACTTAGCCACTCTGGCCAACTTGGAAACACGCAAAGTGCCCGCCTTAACGCCGGATGAAAAGAATCGCTGGAATCGCGACAAGCACAAGCGCAAGCCCGTGCAAGCGATGCGTAAACCGAAAACCAAAGCGCGCTGAAAAAAGGGTGAGACGCGCCTGACGACGATTATTTGCCTGTGAAGGTAAAAATGCCTGATCGGTGAGCAAGGCACTATTTAGGCGCGTCAACGGCTCATGGTTGCTGCTATGAAGCCAAGTGGTTGTAGATTCAAGATAAAAAACACTTGCTCTCAAAAGGGCGCGCGAGTAGTATATGCATCCGTTCAGGCGGGTCGTTAGCTCAGTTGGTAGAGCAGTTGACTTTTAATCAATTGGTCGCAGGTTCGAATCCTGCACGACCCACCAAATTCAACGCCCTTGGCAGTTTGCTGCCAAGGGCGTTTTGCTGTGCGTGTGAAAATCCTTTTGGGGCGACAATCTGTTTGCAGTCGGCAACCATTTCCCACCACAATGATCTAAGCGGCTAGGGTTAATATCGCCCTTTAAGCAGAGATTGAACGTCGGTAACGCTTAGCCAGTAACCGTGCCGATAAGCGGTAGGCCATCGCGAGAGACGCAGCGGCCCACCGCGCAAGCGAGCGGCATTGGCACTGCCATTTGTGCCGATGCCGTGACCCAGTGTTTAACAGGGGGATTCCCTGTTCGTCACAGTGGTAGACACGATGACTATGATGACTACTCAAGCAGCGTTTGATACGCCGCTGCCCGTTGCATACTGCCCGACCCGGATACCCGCGGAAGATCAGGCCCGGGTTGACGACATTAAGCGGCTGTTGAAAGCCCATAATGCCGTATTGGTGGCCCATTACTACACCGACGACGCGATTCAGCAGCTAGCGGAAGAGACCGGTGGCTGTGTCGCCGACTCGCTAGAGATGGCGCGCTTTGGTGCCCGCCACGATGCCACCACTCTGGTGGTCGCCGGTGTTCGTTTTATGGGTGAAACTGCCAAGATACTCTCGCCCGAAAAGCGCGTGCTGATGCCCACCTTGGAGGCCACCTGCTCGCTGGATATTGGCTGCCCGGCCGACGCGTTCAGTGCTTTCTGCGATGCGCATCCTGATCGCACCGTGGTGGTCTACGCCAATACCTCTGCCGCAGTTAAAGCGCGCGCGGATTGGGTGGTGACCTCGTCGATTGCCGTCGAGGTGATTGAACACCTGCAGGCAAAAGGCGAGAAAATTCTGTGGGCCCCTGATAAGCATTTAGGTGGCTACATTCAGAACAAAACCGGCGCCGATATGTTGATGTGGGACGGCGCCTGCATCGTCCATGAAGAGTTTAAGGCCAAAGGCGTTGAGGATTTAAAGCGTCTTTACCCGGACGCGGCGGTGCTGGTGCATCCCGAATCCCCCGAGCCGGTGGTAAGGCTGGCTGATGTGGCAGGCTCAACCTCGCAGTTGATCAAGGCGGCCAAAGCGCTGCCTAACGATAAGCTGATTGTGGCGACGGATCGGGGCATCTTTTTCAAGATGCAGCAGGCAGTGCCCGATAAAACGCTGTTTGAGGCACCAACCGCGGGTAACGGGGCTACCTGCCGCAGCTGTGCGCACTGCCCGTGGATGGCCATGAACGCCCTAGACAATCTGGCGGGCGCCTTGCGCGAAGGCAGCGGCGAAATTCAGGTGGAGGAAGCGCTGCGCCTAAAAGCCTTAAAACCGCTTGAGCGGATGCTTAATTTTAACGCCTAACACGCGGGCGGAAAAACGCCCGGCCGTTTTGCGGTGCGGGCGTTGTTAGGCTTGCCGTTCAGCGTTAATTAAAATCTTCCAGCGCCTCGCGGTAGTCAATAAAGGCCTCTTTACGCTGCTCGATACGCGCCAGCGCCTGGGTGTTGCCTTCACGCTCGGCCGCCTCCCGCGCGATAGACAGCTGGCGAATGCCGCGATCGACGCGGCCGGTTAGTTGAAGATGCTCGGCCCGCGCTAAGTGGCCCCAGCTGTCGTGTCCGCTGCGGCCGGCTGCTTCAGCCAACAGGTTAAATCCTTGAGGGTTTTCCGGATACTGAGCGGTGACGTCGCGCAATAGGTCGTAAGCCGCCTGAGGGTCGCGCTGAAGCTGCGCTTCGGCCATTAGTAGCTGAGCCGGCAGATAGTTGGGCATAAACCGCAGCAGTCGCTGGCTGCGCTGGATGGCCTCGTTGTAGCGGCCGGCTTTCAGTGCGACGCTCGCTGCAGAGGCGGGCAGCACGGCAAAGTCGGGCTGTTCGCGGGCGAGCTGATCCAAGCGCTGCAGGGCACTGTCGGTTTGGCCGTTGCGTGCATCAATCAGCGCGGCTAAGTAGTCCTGAGCGGTTTGTTCGGCGCCTTCCTGGGCAAGGCGTGAGGTGGCTTGTTGCGGTGTGTTGGTATTGATGCTCAGCAGCGCACGGGCGCGCATCATGTCGTAAAGCGTGTCGCTCGTGTAAGCATCGGCAACTTGAAGCTGGGCGGCGCGATCCTGCGCCGCCGTTAAACGGCTGTCGGTGACCGGGTGGGTGAGCAGGAACTCAGGCGGCGTGTCGCCCTGCAGACGGGCCATGCGCTGCATCGATGCAAACATGCGCACCATGGCGTCGGGGTCGTAGCCTGCATCAGCCATGGCTTGCAGGCCGATGTTGTCGGCTTCTTGCTCAAACAGTCGCGAGTAGCTGAGCTGGTCCTGAATCAACGCGGCTTGGGAGCCCATGGCCGCGGCTATACCCGCGTCACCGCCGCCACTTGCGGCAATCAGCATGCCGGCTAACATGCCCGCCATGGCGGGCAGCTGGGTTTGTGCCGCGCGTGCGCTGCGCCGGGCATAGTGGCGTTGAGAAAGGTGGCCTAATTCGTGCGCTAAGACCGATACAAAGGCCCCTTCATCTTCGGCGAATGCAAATAGCCCTGAGTTAATACCAACGATGCCGCCAGGAACGGCAAAGGCGTTCAGCGAACGGTTGTCGACCATCACAGTGGCTGTGCGCAGATTATCTATTTGGCTATGCGGTGCGAGGCGGGCAATAAGGCTTTCCAGGTAATCGCTTACAATCGGGTCTTGCCACTGGGGAGCTTGAGCACGAAACTGGCGTAACCACGCGCGGCCTAGGCGATACTCTTCATTGCTGACAGATGTGGAAGTGGCCCCCAGGCTGGGCAGGCCGTCAGCATTGGTGGCGATGCTTGGCGGGCTAAACAGTAGGCTGGCGCAGGCAAACGCAAACGCGCACAGCCAGCCTGGGTAAGCGGAACGAAGTGTCGGCATAACATCCTCACAGGTGGTCGCTAGGCTACGACATTGATTACGGCCCAGAAGTGCCGTTAAATCGACGGCCTCGTGAAAACAATCGCTGAATAATCAGTTTATGTAATCCGTTTATGTAACACCATTTATAAATCCATGCCATGAACAGGCAGGGCATTTTGAGGGAGTGGCTATGTCTGAACAAAGACGGTCTGAGCAAGCTGGGGGCTTTCAGCCTGATACGGTACTTGATGCGAGCGGCCTGCACTGCCCGTTGCCCTTGTTAAAAGCCAAGCAGGCTTTGGCTGGCTTGGCGGTTGGGCAACTGCTTGAGATACGCTCAACTGACGCGGGGTCGTGGCGCGATATGGCGTCGTTTACCGAGCAGAGTGCGCACACGCTGGAAGGTCGCGAACAGCACGATAATGTGTATATTTACTGGATTCGTAAAGCCGGGGATTCGCGCCCATGACCCTGCGCACGATTCTTAGAAGCTGGGTCGAGCGTTACTTCTCGGATGAGGAGGCGCTCATTTTGTTGGTCGTGCTGGTGGCAGGCTTTGCGGGCATTATCTTATTTGGGCGTATGTTGGCGCCGTTTTTTACCGCCCTGGTGATTGCGTTTCTGCTCCAAGGTGTCGTGGGGGCGCTAACACGGCGAGGCCTGCCGCACCTGCTTGCGGTGATTATCGTATTTTTAGCGTTTATCAGTGTGTTGCTAACGCTAGCCTTTATTTTGATGCCGCTGATTTGGAATCAAATGGTGGGGCTGGTGCAGGAAACGCCACGTATGTTTGCCAGCGGGCAGGGGTGGCTGGATGAGCTGCAAGCGCGCTATCCGAACATCATTACACCGGACCAAATGCAAAGCTGGATCGGCGTGGCGAGCCGCGAGATTAGCCAGTTAGGCCAGCGTGCCTTAACGCTGTCGCTGGCCTCGTTGGGTAATATCATGGCGCTGATTATTTATTTGGTGCTGGTGCCGATCCTGGTCTTTTTTATGCTCAAAGATCGTGACGTGCTGGTTGGTTTTATGCTCTCGCTGCTACCCCAAAAGCGTACGCTTTTAGCGCGGATTTGGCGCGAGATGGACAATCAGATTGCCAACTACATCCGCGGTAAATTCATTGAAATTATCATCGTCGGTACGGTAGCGTTCTTCACCTTTGCCTTCTTTGGTTTGCCGTATACGGCGCTGCTGGCGGTTTTGGTGGGTTTTTCGGTGCTGGTGCCTTATATAGGGGCGGCGGTGGCAACGTTGCCCGTTGCTGCCGTGGCCGGGTTCCACGTTGGCCTTAGCGATGAATTCGTTTATATTTTAGTAGCTTACGGTGTGATCCAGGCGCTGGATGGCAATGTATTAGCGCCGGTTTTATTCTCCGAAACCAATAATATTCACCCGGTGTCGGTTATTGTCGCGGTGCTGTTCTTTGGCGGTATTTGGGGCTTTTGGGGGATTTTCTTCGCGATACCCTTGGCCACGCTTTTAAAAGCTCTGATTTACGCATGGCCGCGGGGTATTCATGAGCGGCAAGAGAAGCGGGCCTTGCAAGCCACGGCCGACGAGTGTGAGTAGCCGCGCATTCATCGCCCGCGCTGCGTCACCACCAGCGCGGGCATAAAGGGTTAGCTGGCAGCGTTAAGTTGTTCAGCGGCGGCGAGTACTTCGTCAACGTGGCCTGGCACTTTTACGCCACGCCATTCTTTGGCTAACTTGCCGTTTTTATCGATTAGGAAAGTGCTGCGCTCGATACCCTGATGTTCTTTACCGTACATTTGCTTGGTTTTGATGACGTCGAAGAGCGAGCAGACGGTTTCGTCTTTGTCAGAGATCAGCTCGAAATTGAAAGCCTGCTTGGCTTTAAAGTTCTCCTGGGCACGTAGGCCATCCCGGGAGACGCCAAGAATCACCGTGTTGGCGGCATCGAAAGCGGGCTTGCGGTCGCGGAAATCACCCCCTTCGGTGGTACAGCCGGGCGTACTGGCCTTGGGGTAAAAGTACACCACGACTTGTTGGCCGCGCAGGTCTGACAGCGTCACGGTGGTGTCACCGGTGGCCGGGGCGGAAAAATCAGCAACGGGTTGACCAATTTCAACAGACATAAGACTTCCTTATTGGGAGAGGGTGTTAAGGTTGAGTGTTGGGTGATTACACGCAAGCCGGGTGGCGTTGTCAAAGCCCAAAACAGCGTGACGGCAAACTCACAGCGCTTTACGCTGTACAGGCTCGAATCGCCTGAGTACCATTTGCCCCCGTGGCGATGAAGGCGCTTAATGCCATGTAGCGTCTCAGCGCTCGGTTTGGGTAAACATATAAATAGTTGATATCACACTTTGGTTGGTGAGGAATAAACGGATGATCACAGGCAGCATCGTCGCCCTGGCGACGCCTATGAAGGTCAATGGCGACATCGACTGGGAGGCGCTTCGTCGTCTGGTGAACTTCCATCTCGACAATGGCACCGATGCCATTGTAGCTGCGGGCACCACGGGCGAACCTACCACCATGTCTTTTGCGGAGCACTTTGACGTGATTCGCAGCGTGGTTGAAGAAGTGAATGGTCGCATTCCCGTCATCGCGGGCACCGGGGCCAACGCCACGTCAGAGGCGGTTGAGCTGGCGCGCTACGCGGGCGACGTAGGGGCCGACTACTGCTTGTCAGTTTGCCCTTATTACAATAAACCGACCCAAGAAGGGTTGTATCAGCACTTTAAAGCGGTCGCCGAGGGCAGCAAACTGCCGATCATTTTGTATAACGTCCCGGGCCGTACCTGCTCCGACTTATACAACGAAACCGTCCTACGCTTGGCCGACGTCGAAAACATCATTGGTTTAAAAGACGCTACAGGGAACCTGGAGCGTGCGGAAGATCTAATTACCCGCCTAAAGGGCAGCGGTTTTATGCTCTACTCCGGCGACGATGCGACTGCCTGCGACTTTATGTTGATGGGGGGCCACGGCGATATCTCGGTAACGGCGAACGTTGCCCCCCAGGCGATGCACGACCTGTGCGCGGCTGCCGTGGCCGGTGATTCTGACAGGGCGCACCAGATTAATACGCGCTTGATGCCGCTGCATACCAACTTGGGAATAGAGTCGAACCCTATCCCCGTGAAGTGGGCGCTGCATCGTATGGGCTATGCCGATGCTGGTATTCGTCTCCCGCTAACCTGGTTGTCGGAGAAATACCACGCCACGGTCAGCGAAGCGCTGCAGCTGGCGGGCGTCGTCGAGGAGTAGCCCGGCGCCATACCCTTTGTTACCCAGTTCACGCATCGCTGAGCTGGGTATCTGATTTGTTGACTTAAGGTGGCTTGATGAGCTCTGTGCTTGAAAAACGTGCGCTTAAATTGATTCCGCTGGCCCTCGCCGCAGCTGTGGCGCTCTCTGGTTGCGCCCGGGAGGGCTTTTACGACGACCGTAATTTGGACTATACCAAGGCCACGCCTGCCCCGCCTTTGGTGTTGCCAGAGACCCGCAATGCCCAACGCTACCGCGATGCGCTGCCGGTTCCTCAAGCCGCCACCCAAGGGGAACGGCTTGACGAAGCGGCAGAGATTCGTCCGCCCCAGTCGCTTGCGATTGGCAGCGGTTTAGAGCCTGATTACGTTGAGCGTCGTGAAGTCGGTGATCGCACCTGGCTAGTGGTGGCTGCCGACACCGGTACGGTTTGGCCGCAGCTTGAAGAGTTTGTGCGCAGCCGCCAGTTGAACGTACAACAGAGTAGCGCTTCCCAGGGCGTTATCATCACGCCCCAGGCGGAGATACGCTTACAAAGTGCATTGCGCGCAGGCAGCAGCGAAGTACGCTGCCTGCGCGGCGGACAAACCCTGGCTAGCTGCCTGGATGCGCTGGAAAGCCACCTGAGTGCGCGCAGTGCGTCTGCCAGCCTATCCTCTTCCTGGACCGCTCAGCGCCTTACCAATGAGCAAACGATGCAGGTTCGCCAGCAGGGCGACGAGTGGGAAGTGGTGATACCGCAGCCGATTGATCGCGTATGGGCTGAGTTGAATCACTACCTTGAGCTCGATTTTAGCCAGGAAGGTCAGCGTGACTTGCTTGCCGCCGACCCCAGTGCTCACGAGTTCCTGGTTGAATATATGACCGAAACTGAGCGCAACCGTAACCCGCTGCAGATCATTTTCAGCGCGGATGTTCGCAAGGTATCTCAAGAGATCCTGCTTGCCTTAGAGAGCAACGGCGACGAGACGATTTTGCGCGCCATTAATGCCAGCGAGCGGGCATTCAGCGCCGATGATCAGCGCGAGCTGCTTGAGCGTGTCTCCGGCTATTTACGTTAATTTGTTGATTTTTTGATCCCTTACGGAGTCCCCATGGAAAAGCGCCAAGAACTCTACGCCGGTAAGGCGAAATCTGTGTATACCACCGACGATGCGGATTTGTTGGTGCTCAATTTTCGCGATGACACCAGCGCCTTCGATGGCAAAAAAGTGGAGTCGCTGGCGCGCAAGGGAATGGTTAATAACGTCTTTAACGCCTTCATTATGCAGCGGCTCCAGGAAGCGGGCATTCCCACTCATTTTGAAAAGCAGCTGTCTGATACGGAAAGTCTGGTTAAAAAAATGCAGATGATCCCGGTAGAGTGCGTGGTGCGCAATATCGCCGCCGGTGGCCTGGTCAAGCGTCTCGGCGTTGAAGAGGGCATAGCGCTCAACCCGCCTACCTTCGAGCTGTTCTTAAAGAATGACGACAAAGGCGACCCGATGATTAACGAGTCGCTGGCGGAGACCTTTGGTTGGGCAACCCCCGAACAGCTGGCCAAAATGAAGCTATTAACCTTTAAGGTTAACCATATCCTCAAAGCGCTGTTTGCTGAGGGCGATATGCTGCTGGTGGATTACAAGCTGGAGTTTGGCGTCTTTAAAGGCGAGGTCGTGCTGGGCGATGAATTCTCCCCCGACGGCTGCCGTCTATGGGACGCCAACACCCGCGAGAAACTGGATAAAGACCGCTTTCGCCAAGGGTTGGGCGGCGTGATAGAAGCCTACGAGGAAGTGGGCCGCCGTTTGGGTATTACCTTCCCCGGCTAAGCGTTCCCATTGGCAGCGAAAGGCTCAATAGCCACCACCTCTAAGGTGGTGGCTTCGTTTTTTAGGCGCTGACGAAATTTAACGTCTACATCGCGCAAGCGAACGCCGTAAACGCGATCAGACGCGGTATTTTTCTGCTTGTAGGCAGGCCTGGGGTCTTGGCTCAGCACCTGCTCGATTAATGCCAGCAGAGTGGCGCTGTCCTGGCGCTGGGCGAGCGTATCCAGTGCCGCTGGATGAAAGGTGACCGCCATGAGTGACGGTGTCTCAGGGGCAAAGCCAGCCTGAGCGTGGGGATGCGCTTCGGCCCAGGGTAGGTAGGGTTTGATATCGACCACCGGCGTGCCGCTGACTAAATCGCAGCCCAATAGCTGCAAAGCGATGCCTTGTTGGGTATCGATGCTGGCTAATTTTACCAGCGATAATCCCAGCCGATTAGGGCGATGGGTGCTACGGCTGGCAAACACGCCGACCTTACGGTTGCCGCCCAGGCGTGGTGGGCGTACTAACGGCGCCCAGCGCTCAGGGCTTTGGTGAAATATAAAGGTTAGCCATAGATGGCTAAAGTCTTCCAGGCCGCGCACCGCCAGCGGATCATTGTAGGGCGCGGTGAGCACGAGCCTGGCATTGGCGGCGGGAGCGAGTCCCGGCTGGCGGGGGATGCCGAATTTATCCGGGTAATCGCTAACCACATGGCCAATAGGGGTCAGCGTAAAGTGCTCGCTGTGGGGGGCATCGTCCATCACACTGCCTTTAACGGGGGGTGGTTCGCGTAGTATAAAGCAGCCGATAGGCTAAGCGTGATCATTGAGGCGGGATCGAACGGCTCTTGATGGCAATTTGCTGAACAGCTCAGAGGTGAAGCATGACGAATACCGAGGCGCATCAAGCGTCGACGCCAACGAATGCGCGGGTAGTGTATCGCGCCGCCATGGCAAAGGATGCTGCCGATCAAGCGGAAGTGTTTTATCACGCTGTTATGCAGGGCGCCGCGACTCACTACACGCTGGATGAGCGGCGTGCATGGGCCAACGCCTTACCCCGTGAGGCAAGTGCCTGGGCCGCACGCCAAGCGCTCTACACCACCTTGGTCGCCACCTACGATGGCCGCTGCGTGGGGTTTCTGGAGCTGGATTTAGTCGCCGGGCGGGTTGAAACACTTTACGTATGGCCTTCGCTTACCGGTCGCGGGATCGGCACCACGCTACTGGTACACGCCGAGCGGGTACTGCTCGAACAGGGCAAGGGGCAGGTGGAAATAGAGGCCAGTTTAATGCTCTGTGACCGTTTGCTGCGCCGCGGCTGGGAGAACCACGGCGAGCAGTGGGTGGAGCGCAGCGGGGAGTCACTCAAGCGTTATCGGCTTGCCAAACCGCTTTTGGCTGTCGAGACTTGACCGGTCACACGCTATAGCTGCGCGTGATGCGCATGGAGAGGTCAATTGAGGCGATGTCTTTGGTCAGGGCGCCGCTGGAAATGCAGTCAACGCCGGTCTCGGCGATTGCCCGCAGGGTGGTGGCATCGACGTTGCCTGAGGCCTCTAATGTGGCGCGACCGCCGTTAATTTCGACGGCAACGTGCAGGTCTTCAATGGCAAAGTTGTCGAGCATAACGATATCAGCGCTGGCTGCCAGCGCCTGGTCTAGCTCTTCAAAGGTTTCTACTTCTACCTCCACGGACAGGTCGCTGGCCAGCTTGCGCGCCAGAGCAACCGCCGCTTGAATCCCCCCGCAGGCGGCAATATGGTTCTCCTTAATCAAAAAAGCGTCCCATAAACCGATACGGTGGTTGTGCCCGCCACCGCAGGTAACCGCGTATTTTTGTGCCAAGCGCATACCGGGTAGCGTTTTGCGGGTATCGAGCAAGCGCACACCGGTGCCTTCAATTGCGTCCACGTAAGCGCGGGTAGCGGTGGCGGTGGCCGACAGCGTTTGCAGCACATTAAGGGCCGCGCGCTCGCCCGTAAGTAGGACGCGAGCGGGGCCTTCCAGGGTCAAAAAGCACTGACCCGCTTCAAGTTTATCGCCGTCGGCGGCATGCCAGTTCAGGCTTACCCGGCTATCCAGGCGGCGAAATAGCTCATCCACCCAGGGCACCCCGCATAGCACGGCGGCTTCACGGGTAATGATTTCGGCGCTGGCCCATTGGTGCTCCGGGATCAATTGCGCGGTAATATCACCGGGACCAACGTCTTCTGCCAGTAGGCGAGCGGCGCTGGCGCGGATTTCTTCAGCAAGAGCGGATTGATAATGCATAAGTGAATTCTCTCAACGTCGTCGAGTGTGATGGGCATTATGTTCAGTATAGCGAAACAAAGCGCTAGCTTAGAGAGAGTTAAACAAAGCGCTAGCTTAAAGCGTTAAAGGAGACCTTGCGCGTGGAAAATAAACGACCCGCTGGCGGTTGGTGGGAAAGCGCACGCTGCGTTGAGTCACCGAACTGCGACGCTCGGCCCGCAGGCGAAGTGTCGCTGCTCCTCATTCACGCGATAAGCCTTCCCCCAGGTCAGTTTAGCGGTACAGCGATTGAGGCACTGTTTACCAATCAACTGGCAAGCGATGAACATCCGTTTTTTGCCGACATTGCCCATTTACGCGTATCGGCACACTTACTGATCCGCCGTGACGGCGAGTGTGTGCAGTTTGTGGATACTGATCAGCGCGCGTGGCATGCCGGTCGCTCTTGCTGGTGGGATGCGCATCAAGCCCGCTGGCGAACGGCGTTAAACGATTTCTCGGTGGGTATTGAGTTGGAAGGAGACGACCATACACCCTTCACTCAAGCTCAATATAACGCGTTGGTTGCGGCAATAAGCTGGTTAATGGCACGCTATCCGCAATTGAACAGCGCGCGCATTACCGGTCATGCGCATGTGGCGCCACTGCGTAAAACCGACCCTGGGTTTGCGTTTGATTGGGCTTATTTTCGGCAATGCTTGGAGTATGAGATGTCTCGTTAACGTCGATTTAAGTGCTTCTCTATACAGTAAATAAAACGGTAGTTTGACTACACCTTGGGGCACCTTGGTCGTGCTGATAAACGTTGTGGTGCTTGCCTTCGTTATCCCTTATGTTGCGGTGCAATAGTTTGTTTTCGATAGGCTTTTTGGTAGCTACGCAATTGGCAGCGTGGCGACTTTGCGGTATCTTCTCGGGTATTAAACAAGTTATTTTAATACATTTGTGTAGCTTTACTACATCAAGACGTACGTAGCTTGTTGAATGTAGAGCGAAAACCCTTATCCGGCGTGCATTTGCCGGCTGAATACTGGCGTGTGGTGGTATCCTGACACCGCCGCCGCCCCAGGCCCTCAGGGGTAGCGGGGCTTATTGTCATTTATCGTCATTCGGAGAGACCTCTATGAGTCTGGAGACAAGAGAAGATCTCGATCCGACCGAAACTACGGAATGGATAGATTCCTTAGAATCGGTGCTGGATCGTGAGGGCGAAGATCGTGCCCGCTACCTGATGACCCGCCTGGCGGATCGCCTGCGCCGGGACGGGATGAAGGTGCCCTTCTCGGTGACAACCCCGCACCGTAATACGATTCCGGTTCACCGCGAAGCGCCGATGCCGGGTGATTTGTTCATGGAGCGGCGCATTCGCTCTTTGATCCGCTATAACGCGATTGCGCAGGTTATTCGTAACAACCGCGCCAAACCGGGCCTGGGTGGGCACATTGCCAGCTTTATGTCCTCGGCGACGCTGTATGACGTGGGCTTTAACCACTTCTTCCGCGCCCCGCAAGGCGACTTTGCGGGTGACCTGATTTATATCCAAGGCCATGTGGCGCCGGGTATTTACGCACGTTCCTTCCTGGAAGGCCGCCTGAGCGAAGAGCAGATGGATAAATTCCGCCAAGAAGTCGATGGCGGCGGTCTTTCCTCCTACCCGCACCCCTGGCTGATGCCGGACTACTGGCAGTTCCCCACCGTTTCCATGGGGTTAGGGCCCATTCAGGCGATTTATCAAGCACACGTGATGAAGTACCTGCATCACCGTGAGCTGAAGGACATGTACGACCGCAAGATCTGGTGCTTTATGGGTGACGGCGAGTGTGACGAGCCGGAATCTCTGGGGGCTATTTCATTGGCGGGTCGCGAAAACCTCGACAACCTCATCTTTGTCATCAACTGTAACCTGCAGCGCCTTGACGGCCCCGTGCGCGGTAACTCACGGGTCATGGACGAGTTCGAAGGCGTCTTCCGCGGCGCTGGCTGGAACGTGATCAAGGTTGTGTGGGGCCGTCACTGGGATCCGCTGTTCGAGAAGGATAAGAAAGGCATCCTTCAAAAGCGTATGGACGAAGCGGTCGACGGCGAGTACCAGAACTACAAGGCCAATGGCGGTGCGTATACCCGCGAACACTTCTTCGGTAAATACCCAGAGACCGAGGAGATGGTCAAAGACCTTTCTGACGAGGATATCTGGAAGCTTAACCGTGGTGGCCACGACCCGTTCAAGGTCTACGCGGCTTACAACGAAGCGGTGAATACCTCTAACGGCAAGCCCACGGTCATTCTGGCGCACACCATTAAAGGCTACGGCATGGGTAGCGGCGATGGCGAAGCTGCCAACGAAGCGCACCAGGTCAAGAGCATGGAATACGAGGCGCTGAAGACTTTCCGCGACCGCTTCGGCATTCCGATTACCGATGAACAGCTCAAAGACGTGCCGTACTACAAGCCGGAAGACGATTCTCCCGAGCTCAAGTACATGCATCTGCAGCGCGAACGTTTGGGTGGCTACTTGCCCAGCCGTCAGAGCGACTTTGAGGCGCTGGAGATCCCCAGCCTTGAAGACAAAACCTTTGCCTCGCAAATGGGTGGCTCAAGAGGCCGTGAAGTGTCGACCACCATGGCGTTTGTGCGGGTTCTTAACGGCTTGGTGAAAGATAAGCAGCTAGGCAAGAAGGTGGTGCCGATTATCCCTGACGAGGCACGTACCTTCGGTATGGAAGGCATGTTCCGCCAGCTGGGTATCTACACCTCGGAAGGTCAAAAGTACGAGCCGGTGGATAAAGGCCAGATCATGTTCTACCGCGAGGATCAGAAAGGTCAGATCCTCGAGGAAGGCATTACCGAAGCGGGCGCGATGTCGGCGTGGATCGCAGCGGCAACGTCTTACAGCAACAACAACGTCACACTGCTGCCGTTCTACATCTACTACTCGATGTTTGGCTTCCAGCGCATTGGCGACCTGGCCTGGGCGGCAGGCGATTTGCAGGCGCGCGGCTTTATGGTTGGTGGCACCGCAGGGCGCACCACGCTCAACGGCGAAGGCTTGCAGCACCAGGATGGTCACAGCTTGATTCAGGCCTCGACCATACCTAATTGCCGCAGCTACGACCCCACCTACGCGCACGAAGTGGCGGTCATCATGCAAGATGGTCTGAAGCGCATGTTCACCGACAAGGAGAACTGCTTCTACTACCTGACGGTCATGAACGAGAACTACGAGCACCCGGCGCTAGAAAACGTACCCGCCGATGATATCGTCAAAGGCATGTACCTGCTGCGCGAAACCCAGGGTGACAAAGGCCGCGTTCAGCTGCTGGGCTCGGGGACTATTCTGCGCGAAGTCGAAGCCGCCGCTGAGCTGCTCGAAAAAGACTGGGGCATCGGCGCCGATATCTGGAGTGTGACCAGCTTTAACGAGCTGCGTCGTGAAGCGCTGCTGCTAGACCGTGAAGCCTTCCTAAGCCCGGACGCCGAGGCCAATAAGCCCCACGTCACTCAATGCCTGGAAGGCCGCGATGGCCCGGTTATCGCGTCGACCGACTACATGAAGCTGTATGCCGATCAAGTGCGCGCCTGGGTGCCGGGTGACTACACTGTACTGGGTACCGATGGCTTTGGCCGTTCAGACACCCGCGAGAAGCTGCGTTACTTCTTCGAAGTAGATCGTTACTTCGTCATCGTGGCGGCGCTACGCGCGTTGGCTGAACGTGGCGACATTGATCGCAAGCTTGTCGGCGAAGCGCTGAAAAAATACGGCATTGATGTCAATAAGCCTAACCCGCTGACTAGCTAAACCGCTGCCCGGCGGGCAATTGCCCGCCGGCTCGATCCGATTTGGAAGGAGCGCGACCTTGAGTAGCGAAATCATCAAAGTTCCCGATATCGGCGGCGATACCGATGTCGAAATCATCGAGATTGCGGTGTCAGAAGGCGACGTCATTGAAGCGGAAGACACCCTAATCACGCTGGAATCCGACAAAGCCAGCATGGACGTGCCGGCCCCGAAAGGCGGCAAGGTACTCAAAGTACTGGTCAAAGAAGGCGATAGCGTCTCCGAAGGGGACGATATCGTTGAGCTGGAAGTCGAAGGTGGCGGCGACGAGACACCAGAGGCCTCGTCTGACAGCCAGCCAGAAGAAGCCCCAGCGAAACAAGACACGCCGAAAGAGCCGTCGCAAGAACAGTCTAAAGAGCCACCGCAAGAGCAGAAGCCCGCGGCTAAAAAGTCGGCCGGCGGTAAGCAGACGGTGGATATCACAGTGCCGGATCTCGGCGGCTCCGACAGCGTCGAAATTATCGAAGTCGCGGTCAGCGAAGGCGATGCGGTCGAGGCCGAAGATACCCTGATCACGCTGGAGTCTGATAAAGCCTCCATGGACGTGCCCAGCCCCCATAGCGGTAAGATCGTGAGCTTTACCGTGAAAGAGGGCGACACGGTTTCCGAAGGCGATGTGATCGGCCAGATGGAGATTGCTGGCGAAGGCGGCGACGACAGCGAAGACGCTTCTGACGAGCCGTCATCCAGCCAGGCCAGCGAGCCACAGGCGGCGGCTGAACAGGATGACGCGCCAGAAGAAGCCGCCAGCGGCGAACCGGAACGCAAAGAAATTCGCGTGCCGGACCTTGCGGGCGCCTCTGACGTGCCGATTATCGAGATCGGTGTCGCAGCGGGTGACGAGGTCAACGAAGAAGACCCGTTGATTACCTTAGAGTCCGACAAAGCCTCTATGGACGTGCCCAGCCCCTATAAAGGCAAGCTCCTTGAGCTTACCGTGAAAGAGGGCGACACGGTCTCTGAAGGCGATGTGATCGGCTATATGGAAGTGGCGGGCGCTAAAGCGGATGCCAAGAGTAAGCAAGCGGCACCGAAAAAAGCCGCACCTGAAAAAGCCGCAGCTGAAAAAGACAAGCCGAGCAAGCCCGCTGCGTCGCCGGCAGGTACGCCCAGCCCAGAAGCGCAGATGGCGTCCCACAAACCGCGTGACGGCAAATTGGTGCACGCCGGACCGGCGGTGCGCATGCTGGCCCGCGAGCTGGGTGTCGACTTGGAGCTGGTCAAACCTAGCGGCCCCAAAGACCGCGTGCTTAAAGAGGACGTGCAGAGCTACGTGAAGCAGGCGGTTGCCAATCAAGGTAAAGCCCAATCTGGCGCGGCGGCTACCGCTGGTTCGGGTATTCCGCCGATCCCGGAAGTCGACTTTAGCCAGTTTGGTGACGTGGAAGAGAAGCCCATGGGGCGCCTGCTCAAGATGGGCGCAACCAACCTGCATCGCAGCTGGGTGAACGTGCCCCACGTGACCCAGTTCGACGAAGCCGATATCACCGAGCTGGAAGCCTTCCGTAAGGCAATGAAGGCCGAAGCCGAAGCCCAGGGCGCCAAGCTGACGCCGCTGCCCTTTATGGTCAAGGCCTGTGCCTTTGCGCTGCGTAAATTCCCGCAGTTCAATGTCAGCTTGAAGGGCGATGGCGAGACCATGGTATGGAAGGACTACGTCCATATCGGGATCGCGGTGGACACGCCCGATGGCCTGATGGTGCCAGTACTGCGCGATGCCGATAAAAAATCCTTGATTGAGATTGCCAAGGAGATGGCCGATCTGGGCAAGAAAGCGCAGACCAAAAAGCTCAAGCGCGACGAGATGACCGGCGGCTGCTTCACGATTTCGAGCCTCGGTTCGATTGGTGGCACGGCGTTTACGCCCATCGTCAACGCGCCGGAAGTGGCTATTTTGGGCGTGTCCAAGTCCCAGATGAAGCCGGTGTGGGACGGCAGCGCCTTCCAGCCGCGGCTAATGATGCCGCTGTCGCTTTCGTATGACCACCGAGCGATTAACGGCGCCGATGCGGCACGCTTTACCGCCTTCCTGGCCGATGTACTCACCGATATTCGTCGTTTACTGCTGTAATGGGTAGCGATGTGCTTTAACAAGCGGCGCCCCTCGGGGCGCCGCTTGTGTTTGTTGAGCCGACAGCAGGGCGACCAAAGTGGTAGTTTTACACCACTTCGCTGATTTATCTTAAAAAAAGTGCAATAAAAGTGGGTCTCTCAGGCTTTTGGGGAGTTGTGTCGCTTGAGGGGCACGGTTATTGTCCATTAACCGATTATTATATTTTAAACTTCAAGGAGCAGTGCCATGCGTTTAATCCTGTTGGGTGCCCCCGGCGCGGGGAAGGGAACTCAAGCTCAGTTTATTTGCGAGCGCTTCAAGATTCCTCAGATTTCCACCGGCGATATGCTGCGCACGGCCATTAAAGAAGGCACTGAGCTGGGCCTGAAAGTAAAAGAAATCATGAACAGCGGTGGCTTGGTCTCCGATGACATCATCATCGACCTGGTCAAAGAGCGCATCAGCCAGCCCGACTGCGAGAATGGTTTTCTGTTCGATGGCTTTCCGCGCACGATTCCGCAAGCCGACGCCATGAAAGAGGGCGGCGTTAAGCTGGACCATGTCGTCGAAATTGCCGTACCTGATGAAGAAATCGTCAACCGTTTGGCGGGTCGCCGTGTGCACCAGCCCTCGGGCCGGATTTATCACGTTGAGCACAATCCGCCCAAAGAGCCGGGCAAAGATGACGTCACCGGCGAAACGCTGATTCAGCGGGAGGACGATCAAGAGTCCACGGTGCGTAACCGGCTGTCGGTTTACCACGAACAAACGGCACCGCTGGTGGATTACTACCAGCAGTGGGCCGCGCAGGACCCTGAAAACGCCCCTGAGTATCACCGTATTGAAGGCGTGGGCAGCGTGACGGATATTACTCGTCAGGTGAAAGAAGCGCTTAGCTAACCAACGCGTTTTACGCCTTTGCCGATGGCCCGCTTAATGCGGGCCATCGTCGTGTTAGCCTGACAAAGGTATAATGCCGCCATCTTTCTTACGAGTGGCCTTTGCTATGCCGTTACATCTGCTTGCCCTGGACGCTTCTTCAAGCGCCTGTTCAGCGGCCCTGCTGCGCCAAGACGATGCGGGCACAGCGTGCTTGGCGCGTTTTGAGATGACGCCACGGGCGCATACCCGTCGCCTTATGCCGATGGTCGATGCGGTGCTTGCCGAGGCGCAAGTGTCGCCCTCCCAGCTTGATGCCGTTGCCTTTGGCCGTGGGCCGGGTTCGTTTACCGGGCTGCGTATTGCGGCGGGTGTCGCCCAGGGGCTCGCGTTTGGTTTGGATTGCCCGCTGCTGGGTGTGTCTACATTGGAGGCGCTGGCCCTTCAGGGGCACCGTCGTTACCACCTCCGCCACATCGTCACGGCGCTAGATGCCCGAATGGGGGAAGTCTATGTCGCCACCTGGCACTGCCTGAAAGACACCATCACGGCGATGAGCGCTGAAGCCGTGCTTGCCCCCGAGACGCTACGCTTACCCGGCGATGAAACCGACTGGGTCGGCGTGGGCAGCGGCTTTACGCTGTGGGAGCAATTCTCCACTGAGGTGCAGTTGAACATGCCCCAGTCGTTAAATGACCTTGAACCGCGGGCTGAAGAAATGGCGTGGCTGGCGGCGCGCGATTTTGCCGCCGGGCTGGGGCGGGCCGCCCACTTGGTTCAGCCGGTTTATCTGCGCAACGACGTGGCCTGGAAAAAGCCTGCATGACGTTCACGGTTGATACGGCGCTGCCCGCCGAGCTTGCACTAGCGCAGCAGGGTGATCGGCTAGTGTTGATGGGCGATGAAGCACGCTACGGCAAACCGCTGAGCGTCGATTTTGTTGCCGGTAAGGCGGCTCATCGGCGCCAGTTTGGCGGGGGGCGCGGGCAGTTAGTCGCCAAGGCCTGCGGGCTAGCCAAGGGCGTGACGCCCAGCATTGTCGATGCCACGGCGGGGCTGGGCCGCGATGCCTTTGTGTTGGCGAGTTTGGGCGCTCAGGTGCTGCTCATCGAGCGGGTTGCGGCGATTGCGGCGCTGCTGGAGGATGGCCTGCAACGTGCCTCCCGGCATAGCGACACAGCGGAGATTGCTGCCCGCATGACGCTGCGTCACGGCGATGCCGCGCACTCCCTGGCGGCATTAGTGGCCAGCGCCCATTTTTCCCCCCAGGTGATCCATCTGGACCCAATGTTTCCCCATCGTGAAAAATCGGCGCTGGTAAAAAAAGAGATGCGTTTGTTTCGCCAGCTGGCCGGCGATGACAACGATGCCCCCCGGCTGCTTGAGGCGGCGTTGGATGTGGCCACTCACCGCGTGGTGGTCAAACGCCCACGTAAGGCGCCGCCGATTGCCGGCCCCGCCCCGCAACACACCTTAGCGGGCAAAACCAGCCGCTACGATTTGTATGTCCATCGTTCATTAGTACGCTAGCTCATCAGTGGCAAGGCAAGGAGCATCCATGCAGAACGTGTGGCGAAAAGGCAATCGATTTACGCTGCTGCCGGAAGCCTCGCGGTTTCTGCCGGCCATGTTTGAGGCGGTCAATGCCGCTGAGTACTATGTACTGCTAGAGCTCTACCTGATGGAGTCGGGGCAGCTTGCGGACCAAGTCATCGATGCCTTGATTGGCGCTGCCCAGCGTGGTGTATGTGTGTGTCTGCTGCTCGACGGCTACGGCGCTATGGGGCTAGCCAACGACGACCGCCAACGCCTCCAGCAGGGCGGTGTGCAGCTACGCTTTTTTAACCCCTTAGGCTTTCACTCCCTGGCCCGTAACCTGAGCCGCGATCACCGTAAAATGCTGGTGATTGATGGCGAGCTGGCGTTCACCGGTGGCTTTGGCGCGGTGGATGCGTTTCTCAGCGCTTGGTACGAAATTGCCTTGCGTATCGATGGGCCGGTAGTGGCCGACTGGGAGCAGCTGTTTCGGCAGCTGTGGCGTTCACGACTCACCCGCGGCGACAAGCGCGCTGGCATGGCCGCCGCGCTGCCCGAACAGCGTAAGCCGCGGGTGCATGCCAATGGCGTGACGGGGCGAGCAATGTCGGCCCGCGGCTATCGCTATCAAGCGATTCGCCATTCGCTGCATTACCGGGTTAGCCGCTCTAGCCGGTGTCTGTGGCTGTGTACGCCCTATTTTGTGCCCACTTTTGCGCTGCGTCGCCGCTTGGCTCGGGCGGCGCGGCGCGGCATTGACGTGCGCCTACTGCTGCCGGGAACAAAGCATGATCATCCCGGTGTCCGCTTTGCCAGCCAGCGTTTTTACCACTCCATGCTCAAGGCCGGGGTGCGTATTTTCGAGTTTCAGCCAACCTTTATCCATGCCAAATTTGTGCTTGCCGATGAGTGGGTAAGCATTGGTTCGTGTAATTTTGATCATTGGAATTTGCACTGGAACCTGGAAGCCAACCAGGAGGTGGTCGACCGCCAACTGGCAGGTGAAGTGCGCGCCCTGTTCGAGCGCAACTTCGTCACCAGCCAGGAAGTAGACGCCGCCGCTTGGGCGGCCCGGCCATGGAAGCAGCGCGCCCGTGAGTGGCTCTACGGCGTGCTGGATGCGCTGATCATGCGGCTAAGGTAGTGCGTTAGCGTTGTTTGCCTTTAGAGGGTGTCTTCTTGCGTGGTTTGGGTTTAGGGGTTTCCGACGGTACGCGATAGTGCAGGTAAAGATCCAGCACCAGTTCCGGTAGCTGGACGACCAGCGACTCCTGGCGGGCTTGATCCTTGGCCAGTTCAGCCATGTCCGGCTCATCGTCGAACAGTCCAGAGAGCAGCATAAACGGCAGCAGCAGGGTGGCCGCGGCTTCCTCGTCGTCTTGGAACCAGGCGCTTTCATCGCTGAAAACGCCCTCCATAAAGCCCGCGCACCAGTCGCCGATAGGGGTGTCCTCGGCGGGCTCCCCGCCCAGGGTTAACTCGAAAGGCAGCTCCGGTAAGCCGCCTTGCTCCAGCACGGCGACGGCATTGTCACGCAAGCGCGTTAGCAGCGTGATAATCTCATCCCGTTCGGCGTCATCGACGTAGCGGGGTTCGCCCTGAAACAGCTCAGCCAGCCACTGGGTAGGCGGCACTTCGCTAGGGGCCACCGCCAGCGCGACTAAAAAGCCATGCGCTGAAATCAGATCCAGGGCGTCTTCGTCCACTTGATCGGAGTCCAGGAAGTCGTCCAGTCTATCCAGCTGCTCGTCGTCGAGCAGTGGCTGCGGTGGCGTGTTCGTGTCGGGGGTGTCGCTACGCTCTGCCATGAGTCAAGCCTCGTCAATGCGAATCGGTAACTATCGGTCAATGTCTACTTATAACGGCTAGTTTATCACTAATGAAGACATCACCACTGCCTCCGTGGCCAGCTGCGGAACTGGCCACTATGCCACCCGTCGATTTACATCAAGCCGCGCTGGTTCGCGTCGAGCAGGCCTGGCGGCGCTGCCTAGAGGTGAGCCCGGGGTTGCCGCAGCCAACGGTATGGTTTGATTTGCGCGGCGCCTCGGCTGGGCAGGCGCATCTGGGTCGCGGCGGTATACGCCTGAACCCAGTGTTGCTGAGTGAAAACCGCATGGCGTTTTTCGATGAGGTTATTCCCCATGAGATGGCCCACTGGCTGGTGTTTCATCTGGCGCATGGAACGCGCTTGAAGCCCCACGGCCGTGAATGGAAAACGGTGATGCGCGACCTGTTTGGTCTAGCTCCCAGCGTCACCCACCGGTTTGATATTCGCCAGGCGCAGGCGGCGCCATATCGCTATCAGTGTGGCTGCCGTACCCACCATTTTACCCGGCGGCGTCATACTTTAGTGGTGAACGGGCGCCGCTATCGGTGCCGATACTGCGCTAAGACCTTGGTCTATAGGTCTGAAGAATAGTCCTTTTTAGTGTATAAATTACTGTTTTTTAAATAAAAAGTGATAATACCAATGTCTAAAGGGAAGGCCGTGCGAGGAGGTTTATGCTAGGGGGACATTAATCGATGTCGATACGCCTAAGAACAATATCGACTATATTTTCTGTAGGTAGAGAGTGCATTCTTACGGACAGATTTGCGGACATATTTACGGACAGAGGCCAGAGGCAATTTTATGAGCGATCAACAGAACGTCTATCCAGTGCGCGACGATTTTGCCGCCAATGCGTGGGTCGATAAAACCAAGTACACGGCCATGTACCAGCAGTCGATGGACGACCCGGAAGGCTTCTGGGCTGAACAAGCCAAACGCCTTGACTGGATTAAACCGCCCAGCAACATCAAAAATACCTCCTTTGCGCGTGACAATGTCGATATCCGGTGGTTTGAAGATGGCTTGCTCAACGTCAGCGCCAACTGCCTTGACCGTCATCTAGATAAGCGTGGCGATCAAACGGCGATTATTTGGGAAGGTGATGACCCCAAAGATTCCAAGCACATCACCTATCGTGAGCTGTATACCCGAACCAATCAGCTGGCTAACGCGCTCAAAGAGCTAGGTGTTGGCAAAGGCGATACCGTGACGCTGTATATGCCGATGATTCCCGAAGCCGCCATGGCCATGCTCGCCTGTGCGCGTATTGGCGCGGTGCACTCGGTGGTATTCGGCGGCTTCTCGCCCGATGCCGTCGCTCAACGAGTGATTGGTGCCGACTCCAAGCTGGTGATTACCGCCGATGAATCGGTGCGTGGCGGCAAGCACGTGCCGTTGAAAGAGAACGTAGACGCCGCCTTGACCCGTGAAGGCACCGACGTGTGCAAAAACGTCCTGGTGGTGAAGCGTACCGGCGGCGAGATTGATTGGAACGACGGCCGCGATATTTGGTTTGACGAGCTGGTCGACCAGCAGTCTGGCGAATGCGAAGCCGAGCCCATGGGCGCCGAAGACCCGCTGTTTATTCTCTACACCTCGGGCTCTACCGGCGCGCCGAAAGGCTTAAAACACACTTCCGGCGGCTACCTGCTCTATGCCGCCATGACCCATCAGTACGTGTTTGATTACCATGAGGGTGAGGTTTACTGGTGTAGCGCGGACGTGGGCTGGGTGACCGGCCATAGCTACATCGTTTACGGCCCCTTGGCGAACGGCGCAACCACCCTCATGTTTGAGGGTGTGCCGAGCTACCCGACGCACGGCCGTTTGGGTGAGATCGTTGATAAGCACAAGGTGAATATTCTTTACACTGCGCCCACCGCGGTGCGCGCGCTGATGGCCCATGGCGACAACGTCATGGATTCGAGCAAGCGCGACAGCCTGCGTTTGCTGGGTTCGGTGGGCGAGCCGATTAACCCCGAGGCCTGGGAATGGTTCTACCGTGTTATCGGCAACGAACAGTGCCCGATTGTGGATACCTGGTGGCAAACTGAAACCGGCGGCATCATGATTACCCCGCTACCGGGCGCCACGCCGCTCAAACCCGGCTCGGCGACCACGGCCTTTTTTGGCGTAAAGCCAGCCTTGGTGGATAACGAAGGTCATCTTCTTGAGGGCGCCACCGAAGGTAACTTGGTGATTCTCGACTCCTGGCCGGGACAAGCGCGCTCTATCTGGGGCGACCACGAACGCTTTATCCAAACCTACTTTTCGGCTTACGAAGGCATGTACTTCACTGGCGACGGTTGCCGCCGCGATGAGGATGGTTACTACTGGATCACTGGCCGCGTCGATGATGTCCTGAACGTATCGGGCCACCGCATGGGCACCGCTGAGATCGAATCCTCGCTGGTCGCGCACAGCGCCGTCGCTGAAGCGGCCGTGGTGGGTTTCCCGCACGATATAAAGGGACAAGGCATCTACATTTATGTCACCCTGGGTGACGGCATCGAAGCGTCGGACGAACTCAAAAAAGAGCTGACCCAATGGGTACGTAAAGACATTGGTCCGATTGCCTCACCGGATATCATTCAGTGGGCGCCAGGCTTGCCGAAAACGCGTTCAGGCAAAATCATGCGGCGTATTCTGCGCAAGATTGCCGCCAACGAGTGCGATGGCCTGGGCGATACCAGCACCCTGGCCGACCCGTCGGTGGTGGATGAGCTGATTGAGCATCGCGCCAATCAATAACGCTGCCGCCGCGTTAGGCTGTCTCGCCTAATAAAGCCTGTTATCGAGTGAAAACCGTGCCGACCTGAGTAGGTCGGCACGGTTGTGTTTATAAGTACGTGTTGGTAGATACGTATTGATAAATACGTGTTTCACTTGTATGAACTATCTATTATAAATTGTGCATGTGATGCTTGGGCATGATGAAGCCCATGGGGTACCATGCTTCACAACCGTAAGAGCCTAGCGTCGCGGCGGCAGACAACCCCGCTGCTCGAGGAACCGGAGGAATATCCATGGCAGTAGCTCATAAGTTTATCGTCGCTGACGATCACCCGCTGTTTCGTGCAGCGCTGACCCAAGCGTTACGCCAGTTGGCCCCCCAGGCGGAAATTGTCGAAGCGGACACCATGGAAGCCACCACCGAGGTGGTGAATCGCCACCCAGATGCCGACTTGATCCTGCTGGATTTACATATGCCGGGAGCCCACGGCTTCTCTGGTTTGATTCAACTGCGCGGCCAGATGCCCGATATCCCCGTGGCGGTGGTGTCGGGTAGTGATGAGCCTTATGTGGTGCGCCGTGCTATTGACTACGGCGCCTCGGGTTTTATCCCTAAATCGTCGTCGCTACAGCTGATCGCCGAGGCCGTCGGCGAAATTCTGCAGGGCGAAGTGTGGCTGCCCGAGGCGTTGGCCAACGTGCTGGACGAAACCAGCGAAGAGGAGTCGCGCTTTGCCGAGGCGATTGCCTCACTGACGCCCCAGCAGTTTCGCGTTTTGAATATGCTCACCGAAGGCCTGCTGAATAAACAGATCGCTTACGAACTGAGCGTTTCTGAAGCGACCATCAAGGCCCACGTGACCGCGATTCTGCGCAAACTGGGCGTTCACTCGCGCACCCAGGCGGTGATTGCCGCGCAGAAACTGGAAGTCGAGCCGCCCAAAGTCGTTTCTTAACCCCCTTTTGCCTAGCGCGCCGCGGCGCGATTGGCTTGTAAGGTGCGGGTCAGTAGCGCACGCAGCGCCGCGGGTTTTACGGGCTTCAGCAGTAGCTGATAGCCCGCCCGTTTGATCTCTTCGGCCACCGCTTCAGTGCGGTCGGCGGTAATCACAATCCCCGGCACCGCCCCTTCAAAGCGCTCGCTGAGCGCTTCCAAAGCCATTAAGCCAGTGACTTCATTGTCCAGGTGGTAGTCGGCCAGGATAGCGTCAGGGTCGCCGTCCATATTGCGTAAAATTGATTTAGCCCCGCCAATGCTGGTGGCGGTAAACACCTCGCACCCCCAGCCGCTTAACATGGCGGTCATGCCTTCCAAAATCAGCGTTTCATTATCAATACATATGATGCGGGTGCCGCTAAGCTTATGGCTACCCCGGCGCTGGGGCTCCTGCTCGGCACTGCTCGCCTCGCTGGCGGCAACAATCGGCACGCTAACCGAGAACACCGCGCCTTTGCCCACCGTCGAGCGGACCTTGATGGGATGCTCCAGCACCCGGCTCATACGGTCGGCAATGGAAAGACCCAGCCCGAGGCCTTTCTCACTCTCTTTATGCCGCGATACCTGATCCAAACGACGGAATTCCTGGAAAATCTCGCTGAGTTTGGAATCGGGAATACCCGGTCCGCTGTCCCACACTTCAATCGAAAGCCAGTTGCCCTGGCGTCGACAGCCCAGCAGTACGCGCCCCTCTTGGGTGTAGCGAATGGCGTTGGATAAGAAGTTCTGGACAATGCGGCGCAGCATCTGGGGGTCTGAGTCGACCCACAGCTGGGTGGGTACCACGTCTAAATCCAGCCCGCGATCGTCTGCCATCACCTCAAACTCGGCGCGTAGCGGGCGAATGATATCCGCCAGGGCAAAGTGGCTACGCCGCGGTGTTAAGGCGCCTGCGTCCAGCTTGGAGATGTCCAGCAGGGTGCTCAGCAGCTCCTCGGCGGCCTGCAGCGAGTTATCGATGTGGCCGACGATGCGCTGAGTATCGGTGGTGGTCACGTTTTGCATCAACGCGGAGGTAAATAGCCGTGCGGCGTTGAGCGGCTGCAGCAAGTCGTGGCTGGCCGCAGCCAGGAAGCGGGTTTTAGACGCGTTGGCATCTTCGGCCAGCTGCTTGGCCTGGCGCAGGGCAAGTTCCGCCTCGGCGCGCACCCGGTTCTCCTGACGCAGTGCTGCGTTCGCTTCAGAAAGCGCCTGGGTGCGTTCGCGCACGCGCTCCTCAAGGGTCTCGTTAGTCTCTTTGAGGGCGATTTCAGCCTGGCGGCGCTCGGTAATATCCTGATAGAGAGCAAAAAAGCCTAAGATCGCCTGGCTGTCGCCAAAGTGCGGTGTATAGGTGACCAGCATATAGCGCATGGCGTCGTTCACCCGCATCGAGACTTCAAAACTGACCCGTTCGCCGTTGAGCGCTCGCGTTACCCAGGGCGTGCGCTCTTCCGCTTGCTTGACCGGCAGCACGTCTTCAAAGCGGCGACCAATCACCGCGTTGCGGTCAATATTGAATGCCTGCTCGTAGGCGCGGTTGGTAAACAGATAACGGCACTCTTTATCGAAGTAGGCAATTAACGCGGGCACGTTGTCGGTGTAGATACGGATATTGTTTTCCGACCGAATCAGCGCCTCTTCGATACGCTTTTGCTGGGTAATATCCTGATAGGTATACACAAAGCCGCCGCCAGGCATTGGGTTGCCCTGCACTTCCAACACGCTGCCATCCTGGCGGTAGCGCACGTAGCGGTGGGGCTGGCCCTCGCGAATATTGTCGAGCAGCAGTTGGACGTGTTCTTCCGGGTCACCCGGCCCGTATTCGCCGTTGTGGGCGTTGTAGCGGAAAATGCGATCAATAGGGGCGCCAACGCGAATCAGATGGTCAGGGAAGCGGAACAGTTCCAGGTAGCGCTGGTTCCAAACCACTAGCCGCAAGCTCTGGTCAACCACGCTGATGCCCTGGTTGATGTTTTCGATGGTGGCCTGCAGCAGGGCGCGGTTGAACTCCAATACCTGGGAGGCTTCATCGACAATCGAGATCACGTCCGAAATGCCGATACCGCGCCCCTGAAGCGCCGAGTTGACCACAATGCGCGCCGACGACGCCCCCAGCACCGAGGCCAAAAAACGTTCGGTAAACTGGATAATATCGATCGACGCGCGGGTGCCGTTGTCGAGCGGTTTGCCCAGCCGGCGGGCGTAGTCTTCAAAAGCGCGTTCTACCTGGCCCGCGCCCAGAAAGCGCTCGCAGAGGACTTTTAAATCGCCGACGGTGGTGGCCCCGGTCCAGGGCCGATTGACCGACGTTTGGCGGGTTTCCACGCTATCCACGAACAGCGAGGCTTGAATACGCTCAACGACCCGCTGAGAGGTGACCTGAGAAACAAAGATATAGCAGAACAGATTGACCCCGAGTGACAGCATCACGCCATGGGTAAAGCTATCCCCCATATTAAGGCCAAACAGCGCCGTGGGGGATAGCCAGTTAAGCCCCAGCGGGCCGCCATCAAGCCAGCCTATCGGCAGCACCCCGGCATTGATCATGGCGGGCATTAGCAGGCTATAGGCCCAGATGGCAAAGCCGGCATTCATGCCGACGATCACCCCGAGTCGATTACCGCGCTTCCAATAGAGCCCGCCAATCAGCGCCGGGGCAAACTGGGCGGCGGCGGCAAACGACAGCATGCCGATGGAGGCTAGTGAGGTGAACTCGGCAATCAAACGGTAGAAGCCGTAGGCCATGGCCAAGACGGCCACAATGGTTAAGCGGCGTGCGCGCAGGACTAAACGGCCGTAATCGCGCGCTTTGGTGTCAAACCAGCGCAGGCGAAATAGCGCCGGGATAACGATTTCGTTGGAGATCATGATCGACACCGCCACTGCGGCCACGATGACCATGCCGGTGGCGGAGGAAAAGCCGCCGATAAAGGTGAGCAGCATCAGCCACTGGTGGCCCGAGGCCATGGATAGCGCCAACACGTAGGTATCGGGTTCCACCCCGCTTTCGGAAAATAGCAGCAGGCCAGCCGCGGCCAAGGGCACCACAAAAAACGCGATGGCTAGCAAATACAGCGGAAACAGCCAGCGCGCTTTGCTGGCGTCATCGGGGTGAATGTTCTCGACCACTGCTACGTGAAACTGGCGGGGCAGACACAGGATCGCCAGCATCGCCAGCAGCGTCTGAGCCCAGAAGCTCTGGCCAAAATCCTGGTTGGCGAGCTGTCGCTGGAGTTCAAGTTGGCTTTCAGCGCTGCCGATTAAATCGCCCAAACCGTTAAACATGCCCCAGGTAACAAAGGCGCCGAGCACCACAAAGGCCAGCAGCTTGACCAAAGATTCAAACGCCACGGCGTGGATTAAGCCCTCGTGGTGCTCGGTGGCGTCGGTGTGGCGGGTGCCAAACAGGATGGCGAAGATGGCCATGACAACGGCCACATAGAAGGCTGTATCACCAAACAGCGGCGTATGGGTCACATCGCTGGCATCGGTGAGTACGCTGAAGGTCGTCGAAACCGCCTTTAGCTGTAGCGCAATGTAAGGCAGGGTGCCAACCAGGGCGACTAAGCTGGCAAAAGCGGCCAGTGACTGGGTTTTGCCGTAGCGGGAAGCAATAAAATCGGCAATGGACGTAACGTTCTGGTGCTTGGCCACGCGGATCATTTTGGCCAGTACCGGCCAGAAAAGTAAAAACGTTAATATCGGCCCGACGAAGATACTCGCAAACGACCAGCCCGCCGTCGCTGCTTGGCCCACGGCGCCATAAAATGTCCAGGTAGTACAGTAAATGGCCAGCGCCAGGCTATAGATGATCGGGCGTCGCCGGGTGGCACCGTGGGTGCGCGCGCGGCGGTCGCCGTACCAGGCAATGCCGAACAGAACGGCAATATAAAGCAGCGATACCGCGACCAGTAGCCCGCCGTGAAACATGCCTTTCTCCCCAACCGAGTGTGCAACTGATCTAGCCAGTTTATAAAAGGCCTTATTCTAGGCGAAATACAGGGCCGTGTACGACCGTTGGCGCCGCTGATGTTGATTGGGGAGGGTCAGCTTAGGAGCTACATACGTTGTTCAGCAGCGGTGATGTCTCGCGCAGTGTGCGTATTTCTTCAAGAATAGGCTCGCGAGAGTCCTGATCCATGGGGACCAATTCGCGGCTCTCACAGTTGAGCAAGTATGGCTGGGTTATCAAAATATCGGTGTGGTGGCGCTCAAACTGATAAAGGATAAATTCTGCTAAGCGGGCGCCATCCTGCTCGCGCATGCGAATATTGTCACTATCGACCATGCTGAACTTGGTGGTCATGGGGAAGGCAACGGTCCACGGGCGCCACATCGCGGTACTTCTCTCGGTTGAAATGACCGTGGCGCTGTCAGGCAACTGCGCCTGCTTGTGTTCAAACCAGCTGTATTCCACCTGTATTTGATAGCCCAGCATGCCCAGTGCGCCGCACACCGGCACGATCCACTTGGGTAGCCGCTTGCCGCTCAAATTGCGCAGTATTAGCCCTATCCCGGCGGCCGCAAGGCCCGCAAACACGGCGGCGATCAAATGCCAAATCATAAATTATCCTTACTTAAAAGACATCGCTAAAAAACATCGGGCCTCCGTGAGGAAGCCCGATGGTGAGGTCGACTCCAAAACGTGACCGCATTATAGCGATAACGTCAGGAAGGCGTATGGCTTAGTGATCGACTGCTATGCCAGCCCCTTTGGGGAAGCGGACGCTTTCCACCAAATCCTGAATTTCCTGCGGTGGTGCTTTGGTCACGCTGCATACTGCGAAAGCAACGGCAAAGTTGATCATCGCACCCACGGCACCGAAGGACAGCGGCGAGATGCCAAAGATCCAGTTATCCGGGGTGTTAGCCAGCATATTGGTGTCCGGCACGAAGAACCAGCCCAGGAAGGTGAAGATGTACAGCAAGGTACTCAGCAAGCCTGCCAGCATCCCGGCAACCGCGCCTGAGTTATTCATCCGCGTGGAGAATATGCCCATCATCAGCGCCGGGAACAGCGAGGCGCCGGCGATACCAAAGGCCAATGCCACTGTCTGTGCCGCAAACCCGGGCGGATTAAGCCCCAAGTAGGTGGCCAGCAGTATGGCGCCGCCCATGGAGATCCGCGCTGCCAGCATTTCGCCTTTTTCGGTGATCTTGGGATTGATCATGGTCTTGATCAAATCGTGACTGATCGCCGACGAGATAGCGAGTAGCAAACCGGCCGCGGTAGACAGCGCCGCGGCGATACCCCCTGCTGCGATCAAGCCAATCACCCAACTGGGCAGGTTAGCAATTTCCGGGTTGGCGAGCACCAGGATATCGTTATTTACCGTCAGCTCGTTGCCTTCCCAGCCACGATCAGAAAAGTCGGCTGAGTCATTATACATCTGAATACGGCCGTCATTGTTGAGATCAGTGAAGTTGATAAGGCCTGTTTCTTCCCAGGTGCGTACCCAGTCTGGGCGCTCTTCGTACAGAATCGGGTTTTGCGCGGCCTCTTCGTAGTTCTCAACCTGACCAGCCATCTCTGGATACACGGTGGTCGCCAAGTTCAGGCGTGCCATCGAACCCACGGCTGGCGCGGTCAGGTAGAGCAGGGCGATAAACACCAGTGCCCAACCAGCAGACCAACGTGCGTCGGCTACTTTCGGCACGGTGAAGAAGCGAATGATAACGTGAGGAAGGCCGGCGGTACCCACCATCAACGACAGTGTGAACAGCACCATGTTGAGTTTGTTGTCCACATCCGCGGTGTAGTCGCGGAAGCCAAGCGCATTGACCACATCATCAAGTTTTTCCAACAACGGTATGCCGGATTCAGTATGCGTACTGAACATGCCGAACATCGGAATCGGGTTGCCGGTCAGCTGGAAGGCAATGAATACCGCTGGAATGGTGTAAGCGATGATCAGCACAACGTACTGAGCGACCTGGGTATAGGTGATGCCCTTCATGCCGCCGAAAACGGCGTAAAGGAAAACGATCAGCGCCGCTAGCCAGATGCCCCAGGTGTTGCTGACTTCAAGAAAGCGTGAGAACGCCACGCCTGCACCGGTCATTTGGCCAATAACGTAGGTCACCGAAGCCACAATCAAACACACAACCGCCACCAGGCGAGCGGTGTTGCTGTAGAAGCGGTCACCGATGAAATCGGGCACGGTGAACTTACCAAACTTACGCAGGTAAGGGGCCAATAGCATCGCCAGGATAACGTAGCCACCGGTCCAGCCCATTAGGAAGGTCGAGTTGGCGTAGCCACCGGAGGCCAGCAAACCGGCCATGGAGATAAACGATGCTGCTGACATCCAGTCTGCGGCGGTCGCCATCCCGTTAGTGATCGGGTGAACACCGCCGCCGGCGACATAGAAGTCTTTCGTTGAGCCGGCGCGCGCCCAGATCGCAATGCCGATATACAGGGCAAAGGAGGCGCCGACGAACAGTAAGTTAATTGCAAACTGGCTCATACCGGCTTACTCCTCAAGGCCAAATTTTTTATCGAGTTTATTCATCTTCCAGGCGTAGAAGAAGATGATACCGATGAAGGTTAAGATAGAGCCCTGTTGCGCAAACCAGAAGCCAAGATCCGTTCCGCCAACCGGGATACCGGCCAGAAGAGGGCGAAAGAGGATAGCGCATCCGTAAGAAACAAATGCCCAAACGACCAGGCATCCGGCAATCAATCGGACGTTAGCTTTCCAGTATTTAGCAGCATTGCTTTTGTCATCTGCCATTGTGTTGCTCTCCACTTGTGATTTGTAAGGGTGGGAAAGTTCACGAGGAATAGCGTGAGACCCATCAGGGCAATCGCACGTCAAAGGCCACTCAGTCGTTAAGAGTGGTATTCGCTATCAACTGTCGAGTTAGTTAGTGACCTGCGATTACCCTAAATGACTCGTTGTTAATACTGGGCAATAAACGCCAAAAAATAAATCCCAGACTTTCGTATCAATAAGCCCCAAAAGTAATTTTTTTGATATGCAAGTGTTTGAAAATAAGTGTTTTTTATTGGGTTTTAAGCGAATTTTGTAGGCGTTTAAAGCGCTATGGGACAATAGTCTAGTGAGCAAAGAAAAGCGGTTATTGGCTACTTTAATTGCAGGTATGGTGTTTTGGAGAAACCGCGGTTAGCCACTATCGATACTTTGGTCGTGTGCCAAACGTCGCTTCGACCTTGGCGTCATAGCTAAAGGTATAACAAGGTTCTACTTGCCTGATGGGAAGTGAATCCTTTATACCCGTAGCGTTAGCTTTGCATCATAACCGTGAGCCGTTTGTCCCTATCGACGTTATCACCTGTTCGCCGTATCAGCACTGTGTTTAGTGCCGGTGGCTAATTCGCCATTAGTTAAGTGAGGTCATGCACAATGGTTGATGTGGATTTATCCCAACTGCCGTTTACGCTTCTTGACGATGAAGGGCGTGACCATATTCGCCGTGGCATCGATCTTGCCTATTACGACCGCGACGAAATTATTTTAGAGACCGGGCAGGCGGGTGAGTTTGTCTTTTTAATTCATAGCGGTGAGGTGGCGGAATTAGACCCCACGCTACCGTCCTCAAGCGCCCGCATCGGGCACTACACGGCGGGAGACCTGTTTGGCGCGATCAGCATTTTAAACGGTAAAAGCCGCTATCGCTTTCAGGCAGAGCAGGAGTGCCTGTGCTACTTGTTACCAAAAGCACTGTTCCAACAGCTGTGTCAGCGCTACCCTGATTTCAGCAATTTTTTCCGCCAGTCGCTGGCGCATAAAGCGCGCTTGCTGACCGAAAAACGCGCCGAAGGTGGCGTCACCATGGCGGGCTTTATGTTGGCCAAGGTGAGCGAGTGTTTGCGTGAACCGTTGCGGGTGGCAGCGTCCACCGCTATTGCCAGCGCTGTGAAGCAACTTAATGAAAGCCATGCCGATAGCCTGCTGGTCGATACTCAAGGCCGACTGGGCATGGTGACCAAAACCGATCTGCTCAATGGCTTGGTGTTGGAGGGCCGGGACGTTTCATCGCCGGTGGATGAGATTGCGCATTTTAATCTGGTGACCGTGGCGCCGGATCAATACCTGTTTGAAGTGCTGGTCCTGATGACGCGGCACAAAGTTGAGCGAGTGGTGGTGATGGAGGACAACGCCTTGAAAGGCGTTGTCGAGCTCACTGACGTGCTCAGCTACTTCTCAAGCCGTAGCTACGTCGTCAGTTTGCAGGTCGAGCAGGCGGCCAGTTTGCAGGCGCTCTCGGCGGCTAGCCAGCGCACGCCTGAGCTTGTCAAAGCGCTGATGGCCCAGGGCGTTAAGCTACGCTTTGCGATGGACCTGCTTGCCGCACTGAATGGCCGTATTATCAGTAAAGCCTGGGAATTCACCATTGAGGAGCAGTACCGCGAGCAGAGCTGCATGATGGTCATGGGCAGTGAGGGGCGTGGCGAGCAAATTCTCAAAACCGATCAAGATAACGGCTTGATTCTCGCCGATGATACCCAGTGGCCCAACCTGGAAAGCCACATGCAAACGCTAACCGATACCTTGATTCAGCTGGGTTACCCGCCATGCCCTGGCAATATTATGGTATCGAACCCTGAGTGGGTGGCCACGGTATCGCAGTGGAAAGGCAATATAGCCAAATGGGCCAGCAAGCGTGATGGCGACAGCTTGTTAAAACTGGCGATAATGCTTGATGCCCACGCCGTGGCGGGTAACCCGAGCCTGCTGGAGAGTGTCCGTGAGGAACTGTTTAAACGCTGCTCAGGGGATGAGCTGCTGCTGTCCTACTTTGCTCGTACGGCACTACGCTTTTCAACGCCGCTGACGCTGTTTGGCTCGCTGAAAAAGCCTCAACACGGCATCGATATCAAAAAAGGCGGCATTTTCCCGATTGTTCACGGCGTGCGCACCATGGCGCTTGAACGGCGCATTAGCGCCACCTCGACGTTTGACCGCTTAGACGCGCTGGCCGCCGACGGTCGTTTGGATCGCCGCTTTGCCGATGACCTGGGCGAGGCCCTGGCACTTTTCACCGAACTGCGCCTTAAGCAGCAGCTTGCCATGTTGGAGACGACAAACAACGGGCAAGAAACCGACTCTCAGCAGAGCAGCCGCGCAAACCGCGTGGTGGTGCAAAACCTCTCTTCGCTTGAGCGTGACCTACTGCGCGAGGCGCTGCACATTGTCAAAGACTTCAAACAGCGGCTTTCCCATCGTTACCATCTGGAGTATTCGTGAGTGGAATAGGGATATTGGACAGGCACGTGGCGCTATTTAGCGGCTCCTTGCGGACGGTGCTGCGCCGTGAAAGCGATCGGCGCCGCTGTGCTGATTCGCCCTATGCGTGGCTATTTCAGCCTTATATGGGCGATGAGCTTGTCGCGCTGGCCTGCTATGAAACGCCCATGGCGTCGTCGTCAGTCATCAGTGTGGCGGCGGTCGTGCTGAGTCAACAGCAGGTACGTACCAGCCGCGCCTTTGTGGCGACGCTAGGCAGGGCTGATCAGCCCGACAGCGCTTCGCTACGACGCCATCACATGCTGTGTCAGGCGGGGGAAGTAACCGACCCAAGCAGCGATAGCTTAAGCGCGCTAGTGGAATTTATCGGCAATCGACCCATTGTGGGGTGGCAATTAACGCAGCGAATTGGGGCGCTCAATACACTCCTTCGCCAGCGCTTGAGCTTCGCCTTGCCTAATGCCCAGGTCGATGTGGCAAAACTGCACCAGCGCCAGCTACGTCGCCTGCGCCCGGTACTGGAGGCGCCGAACACGTTTGCCCAGGCGCTGGCATGCTGGCAAGTACCCACCATCGGAGGCCAGAGTGTGCTCGGTGAGGCAACCTCCAGCGCACTCTTGTATATGCGTTTACAGCGCATTATGGCCGAACAGCATAGTGATGAATAAGTGCCGCATAGGTTTGGGGCAGCCCCTAGTTGGGTCAGGCGGTGAGTATTGTTAGAATAAACGTTAATTTTGCTCTCTAGCGTTTCTCACCTCACCATCTTCTCGGCAGTGCCTATACCATGCAATCGCTTGATCATTTTGCCCCCGCTGATTTTGAAACGACGTTATCCGCCCCTGCCGACGCTGAGCACGACCAGCCAGCGTTGGCTGCTAAGCAAAAGCGCGACTTTAACAAGCTGCAAAAGCGCCTGCGCCGAGAAGTGGGCAATGCGATTATTGATTACCAGATGATCAATGAGGGCGATCGGGTGATGGTGTGCCTTTCCGGCGGCAAGGACAGCTATACCATGCTGGAGATCCTGCGCAATTTGCAGCGCAACGCGCCGGTCAACTTTTCCCTGGTGGCGGTCAATTTAGACCAAAAGCAGCCGGGCTTTCCCGAACACGTGCTGCCGGAATATCTGGATAAGCAGGGTGTGGAGTACCATATTGTCGAGCGCGACACCTACTCGGTGGTGAAGGAGAAAACCCCGGAAGGCAAAACCACCTGCGCGCTCTGTTCACGGCTAAGGCGCGGCTCGCTTTACGGTTTTGCCGAGGAGATTGGCGCCAATAAGATTGCCCTGGGCCATCATCGTGAAGATATTCTGGAAACGCTGTTTCTGAATATGTTCTTCGGCGGCAACCTGAAAGCGATGCCGCCCAAACTGCTATCCGACGATGGCAAGCATATCGTTATTCGGCCATTGGCTTACTGCAAGGAGGCCGATATTGCCGCGTTTTCGCGGCTGATGGAATTCCCGATTATTCCCTGCAATCTATGCGGTTCGCAGCCCAATATGCAGCGTCAGGTAGTCAAAGACATGCTCGCCGAGTGGGATAAAAAGTTCCCCGGCCGTTTGGAAAGCATGTTTAAAGCCGTCACCAATATCGCACCTTCGCAGCTTGCTGACCGTCAACTGTTCGATTTTGCAGGGTTGGAAGCCAAGCAGGCAGCGCTATTGGCCGGGCGTATCCAGGCGTTTAACGTCAGCTAGCCGTTTGCTCTTCCTCTTCGGCAAGGGTAATCAAGCGCGGCATATCGAGGATATTGACCTCACGACCCGAAACCGCCACCACGTTCTGCTGCTGAAAGCGGCTTAAAATACGGCTGACGGTTTCTACCGCCAGGCCCAGGTAGTTGCCGATATCGGCCCTGGGCATGGAAAGGCGAAAGCTATAGGGCGAGTAGCCCCGGCGACGAAAACGGTCCGATAGCGTAATCAGAAAGCTTGCCAGCCGCTGGTCGGCGGTTTTACGCGACAGCAAACGCATCATGCGCCGGTCATCGCGCAACTCTTTGCTCATGCTGCGATACAGCTGGACGCGCAGCTCGGGTAGCTCCTCGGAGAGTAAATCCAGGCGATCGAAAGGGATCTCACAAATGGTAGTCGTCTCCAAGGCGATCACGCTGCCAGGGTACTGCTCTTCGTCAATGCCATCCAACCCGACTAACTCACTGGGTAAATAGAAATTGGTCAGCTGCTCGCTGCCATTACCTTCGGCGGTGACCTGCTTCAAACTGCCCGAACGCACCGCGTAAACGCTGGTAAAGGTATCCCCTTGGCGAAACAGCGGCTCGCCTTTTTTGAGCGGCGCCCGGCGACGAATAATCGCGTCGAACTGCCCCATATCGTCCATCTCAAGGGCAAGCGGCAGGCACAGTGAGCTGAGGCTGCAGGTTTGGCAGCGTGCTTCGTGGAGTAGTGAGCGCCGACGGCTCATGGGTTCCAGCATGCATTGCTCCTTGAGTGGGTTACGCTTATCAATTAGTAAAACCTTACTTATTATAGTCGCTTCAGCATGCCTGCCTAAAGGTCATTAAACAATCTTAGAATAGCGCTGCCCCGTTTGCCCAGGTAGATGAGTGTCAAACGCCATGGCGAGATGGCGAATCAGCAGCCGCCCCATGGGGGTGGCGTTAAGCTGATCGCCGCTGCGGGTCAGCAGGCCATCCTGCTCGGCAACCGCCAGGCGTTCAAGCGCGGGTGCAAAGTAGCGGGGGGCATCGATGTTCCAGCGTTGGCTAACGGCGGCCAGATCAATGCGCATATCGCACATTAGCCGCTCGATGACGTCCCGGCGGATAAGGTCGTCACTACTCAAGCGCACGCCACGTACCGTTGCCAGTTGGCCCTGATCCAGCGCTGCCTCGTAGCGGGCCAGGTCGCTAGGGTTCTGCGCATAGACATCGTTGATGCAGGAGATGGCCGAAACGCCAAGCCCGACCAAGTCGCACTGGGCGTGGCTTGAGTAGCCTTGAAAGTTCCGCTGCAGCGAGCCTTCGCGCTGGGCAACCACCAGGCTGTCGTCGGGCCGGGCAAAGTGGTCCATCCCGATATGCACGTAGCCTGCTGCGGTGAGCATTTCAATGGTGGTTCGCAGAATCGCCAGCTTCTCTTCACCGCCCGGCAAGTCATCGACGTTGATACGCCGCTGGGGGGCAAAGCGCTCGGGCATGTGGGCGTAGTTGAATACTGACAGGCGCGCCGGGTTTAGCTCAATGACTTTACGCAGGGTATCCGCGAAGCTCTTTTGGGTTTGAAACGGCAGGCCATAAATGAGATCGAGATTGAGCGAGCGAAAGCCCAGGCGATGGGCCTCATCCATGAGCGTTTCGGTGAGTACCCGCGGCTGAATGCGGTTAATGGCTTTCTGTACCAGCGGGCTTAAATCCTGAACGCCGAGGCTAATGCGGTTAAAGCCCAGCGACTGAAGATGGCGCAGGGTAAACACATCCGCTTCGCGGGGATCTATTTCAATCGCATAGTCGCGATCAGCCGCGGACGAAAGGCCAAAGCGCGCATCCAAACGATCAATCAGATCGCCCATCTGGTTTAAGCTGAGAAAGGTCGGCGTACCACCGCCCCAATGCAGCTGTTCGACCGGTCGAGACGTATCCAAGTGGCGCGCGGTCAGCACCATTTCACGGTCGAGCCGGGCTAAATAGGGCTCCGCCAGCGCCGTATTTTTGGTGGCAATCTTGTTGCACGCGCAGTAGAAGCAGATCTTGCGGCAGAAGGGTATGTGGACATAAATCGACAGCGAGCGATGGCTGGCATTGCTACGCTCCAGCGCCTGGGTCAGGTCGCTAGGGGTAAATTGGTCGTGAAACGACAGCGCCGTGGGGTAGGAGGTGTAGCGTGGGCCGCTGGTGTCGTAGCGGCGCAGTAACGCTTCATCCCACACAGGCTGCATGGGGGCTGCGACAGCAGCGGGTGCAATAGGCACGGCAGCGGGGGCATGAACGGGCATGAAGGGCGCTCCAACGTTAGGAAATGCCGCTAGCCTAATCCTAGCGCCCGCTACAAACGTTGAGCCACGTCATGCTATGAGAGGTTGTGCGCCGTGAGCGTCCAAAGTTGCCACAGCGCAAAAGCGATAATCGTCACCGCTGCCACGCTGCGTGTCGCCGGGTGACGAATCAAATGGCTGAGCTGGCGCGCGGCAAGGCCCGTGGCCAGTAGCGCCGGTAGGGTACCCAGCCCAAAGGCGCCCATTAGCAGGGCGCCCTGCAGCGGGTCGGCAATCGCCAGGCTCCAAGCCAGCATGGAGTAGACCAGCCCACAGGGCAGCCAGCCCCACAGTGTGCCCAGCGCGAAAGCCTGGGGAATATGCACCACGGGCATCAAGCGCCTGCCCACGGGCTCAATAAGGCGCCATAGGCGGCGGCCCACCGCTTCGACCTTGAGCAAGCCTTTCCACCAGTTGGCGATATACAGCGCCATCAGGATTAGCATCAGCGCGGCAAACACCTGAAGTATCAATCGCGCCGTGGCGGAAAGCGAAAACAGCGTACCCAGCAGTGCCACCAGCGCGCCTGCGCTCATATAGCTGATAATACGACCTGCATTGTAGCTGAGCAGCAGGCCGCCCATACGTGCCGGATGGCGCATACTGGGGGGCACTGCAAAGGTAAGCGCGCTCATAATGCCGCCGCACATGCCGATACAGTGGGCGCCGCCCATCAAGCCAAACACAAACGCCGCCAAGAGTGGCGGTAGGTCGAGACCGGTGGGGTTCATTGCCGAGGCTCTTGGTCGTCGGGTGTGTCAGCATCTGACCGAGGGGCTGGTTTTTGCTTGGCTTGCTGTCGTTGTTGGCGCTGTTCCAAGCTCAAATCGTTGTCATCCTCGTCAAACAAAATGCGGTGCGCGGGGCCTTCTAAGTCGTCGAACTGATCGTTTTTGACCGCCCAGAAAAATGCCCAAACAGCGAGGCCAAGCAGCATCAGCGAAAGCGGAATAAGCAGATACAGAATCGTCATGCGGTCACCGGTCGTGGAGCACTCAGCGATGTGGTTGGCTGGCTGCGCCAGCGTGACAGCCGCAGGGCATTACCCACCACTACCAGCGAGCTAAGCGACATGCCAATTGCGGCTAACCAGGGCGGTACCAGGCCCATCGCCGCCAGCGGCAGCGCCGAAACGTTATAGCACACCGACCACATCATGTTCTGGCGCATGATACGCCGGGTCGCGCGGGAAATCTCGATGGCCTCAAAAATCCGCATTAGCCGTGGGCTGAGCAGTACCGCATCGGCGCGGGTGCGAGCCAGATCAGTGGCACCGTTCATGGCAATGGCCACATCGGCCCCCGCCAACACCGGCACGTCGTTGATGCCGTCGCCAACCATCACCACGGTTTCGCCGGCGGCCTGCAGTTCGCGCAGTCGGGCCAATTTGCCTTCCGGGCTGGTGCCCGCATGCCAGGTGGCGATGTTGAGCTGGTTAGCCAGGCTTTCCACCGCGTCTACGGTATCGCCAGAAAGCAGCTCAACGGTTAAGCCCTTGGCTTGGAGTGCCGTGATGGTGGCCGCGGCATCATCACGCACGCCGTCGTGCAGGCCGAACCAGGCGCGGGGGGTGCCGTCTTCGCTAAGCAGCAGCCACTGGCCTTTGGCGGGCGCCTTGAGTGGCTCGTCAGAGGCAAATTCAGGCTTGCCCAGCCGCCAGCGGGCGCCGTTTAAGGTGCCTTCAAGGCCTTGGCCGGTGTGGCTGTGAATATCTTTCGCTTGCAGCGTCGCATCCCTAAAGGGCCGAAAGGCGCGGGCAATAGGGTGTTCTGAGTGGGCTTCCAAGGCGGCGGCAATCGCTTGGGCGCGCTCGGCGGATAATTCGCCCACTGGCTGGGTCTGAGTGAGCTGCATTTCGCCGCGGGTGAGGGTGCCGGTTTTATCAAAGATCACCCGAGTAACATTGGACAGCGACTCTATGGCGTCGGCGCGGGTAATCAACACGCCGCGCTTGCGCAACTGGCCATGCCCTGCGGTTAGGGCCGCGGGGGTGGCCAGCGCCAGCGCACAGGGGCAGGTCACCACCAGCACGGAGAGTACCACCCAGAGCATCCGCGAGGGGTCGATAAACCACCAGGCGACGCTAACGCAGGCGGTGACCACCAGCAGGCGCAGCACGAATAAATGCGCCATACGCGCCGCCATCTGGGCAAGCCTGGGGCGGCTGGCAAAGGCGCGATCGGTAAGGTCGACAATACCCGCCACCCGGGCATCACGCCCGGCGTGGGTTACTCTGACGACTAGCGGATTTTCCATGTTTTGGCTGCCGCCGGTAACCGTATCGCCTACATGGCGGGTTACCGGCAGGTACTCGCCGGTCAGCATGGATTCATCCAGGCTCGATTCGCCCTCTTCAATCACGCCGTCGGCAGGCACCCCGTGGCCGGGCTTGATCAATACCCGGTCGCCGGGTTTCAGCTCGCTGGCGGGCAGAATGCGCTCGCTGCGGTCGTGCTCCAGCCGCGTCGCGGAAATCGGCAGCACGCCGCTCAGCGCGTTGCCGCTATGCCCGCTGCGGCGTCGGGCGCGGCCTTCCACGTAGCGGCCAAAGAGTAAAAAGAAGGTAAACATGGCCACCGAGTCAAAATACACCTCGCCGACGTTAAACAGCACCGCGTAGCTGCTGGCAAGATAAGCGCCACCAACTGCCAGCGACACCGGCACATCCATGCCCAGTACGCCCGTGCGGAAATCGCGCAGGGCATTGCGGAAAAACGGCTGTGCTGAGAAAAATACCACCGGCGTTGCTAGCGCAAAAGACAGCCAGTGAAACAGCGCGTAGAAGTCGTCGCTGATCTCACCGGGGCCGGACACATAGATCGGGATCGAGAACATCATCACCTGCATCATGCCGACCGCGGCGATGATCAGCCGCCGCACGGTCATGCGTTCCTCATGCTGCATACGCGCCTGAGCCTGATCGGGCTCGTAGGGCTGGGCGTCGTAGCCAATGGCGGCCAGCTCAGCCAGCAGTTGCGATAGCTTCAACTGCTGCGGGTCCCAGCTTACGCGCAGGCGGTGGTGAGTTAAATTCACCGCGCTGGACGTAACGCCCTCAAGGGCATTTAGGCGGTGCTCGATCAGCCAGGCACAGGCGGCACAGGTGATCCCCTCAATGGCGAGGGTCGTTTTTACATTGCCTTCGTCACCGTCGGGGTGCACAAACTGTTCTTGCAAACCGGGGTCGTCAAACACCGACCAGGTGTCCGCTTTGGCAGCTTGGCGCTCATCCGGGCGTTCGGGAAGTTCGGTCCGGTAGCGGTAGTAGCTCTCCAAGCCGCCATCAACGATGGCATGGGCCACCGCTTCACAGCCGGGGCAGCACAGCGGATGGGTGTGCTCATCCAGGGTAATCGTCCAAGGGGCCCCGGCGGGCACCGGGTTACCGCAGTGGTAGCAAAGGGAGGCAGTCGCGGCGTTGCTCATTCGCTTGCTGGGCGTCCTCCTGGTAGTAGCGTGACGCTGCTTTCACTAGGAAAAGTAGCCTCGCCGGTAAGCCGCCAGTCAGCCTCTTGCAAAGCAGGCTGAATCTGCAGGTACCAGCGGTAGCGCAGGTTGTCGGGGCCTTGGGTGATATAGCGACCGTCGCGAACGTGCTCAAGAACGAAGGATTGGTCGCGATCATCTTCGGTGGGGAAGATCAGGTCGAGATAGAGCTTTTCGGGGCGCGCATCGCCGCTTAAATCGACCACAATGTCGCTGGTAAGCGGGTCAAGACGTAAATCGGCGTTCAGGTTCAGTGCGCGCGCCTGCTCCTGCTTAGCCAGCACCATATTGATGGCTTTGCCGTGCTCGTAATAATCTTCCTGAACGACCATGCCGTCGAAACTCTTGATCGACATAACCGCAAAACCGGTGCTAACAATAATCGAAGAAAACAGAATGCCGAGCAAAAACCACGGCCAAAACTGCTTGTACCATGGGGTTACCTTTTCGCCAGGGTTCAACACGGGGGATGGCATAAGCGTTTATCTCCTAATATCGCCCAGGAAGCTAGTCTCGCGCTCAATGCGAATATCCGCGTCTTGCTGAGCCTGCAACGTGAACACAATGGGGTGGCTGGGTTGCTGTATATCGTCGGGGTTGGCCGTTACGGTAACCGCTTCGAAACGCGACTCCCCTGCTGGCACATTAATCGTGTCGCTATCCAGCGTTAAGCTTGGCAGCCCGGAGACACTCAGTTGGTAACTGTGATCCTGGTCATCAAGGTTGCGAATAGTCAGGCTAAACACATTGCTAATTTGGCCATCACGGGTCGTTTGGTAGAGCTGGGTGCGCTCACGCTCAGCGTCAAAGTTAAGCGGCATACGGTCGTTGATGGCCCAGGCAAAAGTGCCCACCATCATCAAAAGTGCCGCGAAGTAGCCGAGTAGGCGAGGGCGCATAATACGGGTTGTTTTACCTTCAAGGGCTTTTTCGGTGGTGTAGCGCACCAAGCCCCGCGGGTAGCCCATTTTATCCATCACGCTGTCGCAGGCATCGATGCAGGCGGCGCAGCTAATGCACTCATACTGCAAGCCGTCGCGGATATCGATGCCGGTAGGGCAGACCTGTACGCACAGGTCGCAGTCGATACAGTCGCCGTATCCTGCTGCGCGTGCTTCGACATGGCTAAGGCTTTTCTTACGGTGGCCGCGGGGCTCACCGCGGGCCTCATCGTAGGAGACGATAAGCGTATCACGGTCGAACATGACCGATTGAAAGCGCGCATAGGGGCACATGTAGATACATACCTGCTCGCGCAGCCAGCCTGCGTTCAGGTAAGTAAACACCATGAAAAAGCCGACCCAGAAGTAAGACCAGCCATGGGCCTCTAAGGTGGGTAGTTCGGCGATTAAGCCACGAATGGGGGTGAAGTAGCCCACAAAGGTAATGCCGGTGGCCAAGGCGATCAGCAGCCAGGCGCTGTGCTTGGCGCCTTTGCGCCAGGCTTTGTCGGCGCTCATCGGCTGGTTGTCGAGCTTGATGCGCCGGTTGCGCGAGCCTTCAATACGGTGTTCAAGCCAAATGAACAGGAACGTCCACACGCTTTGCGGGCAGGTGTAACCACACCAGACCCGGCCAGCGAAGACGGTAATAAAAAACAGCCCAAAGGCGCAGATAATCAGCAGCCACGACAGCAGAATGAACTCCTGGGGATAAAACGTGGCGGTAAAGATATGGAATTCGCGATTGGGTAAATCGAATAAGATCAGCGGTCGGTCGCCTAGGTTAATCCAGGGCAAGAGAAAAAATAACAGCATTAACAAACAGTTAGCGCTACGGCGTAATTTTTGAAACACGCCTTTAATTTCGCGCACGTAAATGTGGCGTCGTTTGGCGTACATTTCCTGGCTAACCGTTTCACCTGCAGGGGTGTGGTGACCCACCGGGTTCGGCGTGACGTCTTGGCTTGGTATCTTTTCCATAGCGGCATTCCCGGCGCAAAAGGCAGGAGAGGTGGCACCCTATTGTGCAGTTAAGCTAGGTGCTTAGTTAATTGAGATGCTTAGTCGGTCTTGGTCGGTCTTGGTCGGTCTTGGTATGTGGTTAATATTGTATCGGGTTGTGAATAAATAAAGGGTGCGGTTTGGGGCCGCACCCTTGCCTAGCTAGCGTTGCTGACTCTCTCAGCCAGCGGTCAGTTAATCCTCTAAGCGCAGGCTATACACATAGGCGGCGACCAGATGAACGCGCTCTTCACCAATATAAGCCGCCTGGGCCGGCATGTGGCCGTTACGCCCGTTACGCAGCGTTTGACGTATCGAATCACCTACCTCTTGACCGGGCGCCAGGTAGAGCCAGATATCATCGGTCAAGTTAGGCGCCCCGATAGCCGTGTTACCCATAGCGTTAGGACCATGACAAGCGGCACACACGGCCATAAAGGTGCTTTCGCCCTGCTCGGCACGCTCCTCGTCATGCGCTTCATTAGACAGAGACAGAACGTATTGCGTCAGGTTCTCAATATTTTCCTGCCCCAGCTGTTGCCAGGAGGGCATCAGGCCGTTACGCCCATTGTGAAGCGTGGTAAGAATATTTTCGGGCTCCCCGCCGTACAGCCAATCATCGTCGGTCAGGTTGGGGAAGCCGTAGCCGCCCTGAGCATTGGAGCCGTGGCACACCGCGCAGTTGTTTTGATAGATGCGTTCAGCGACCTGCATCGCCTCGGAGTCTTCGGCAAGTTCAGGAATAGGCACTTCCTGATACTGGGCGAAAATCGGCGTAAAGCGCTCTTCGGCTTGAGCGACTTCCTCCTCCCACTGGCTCTCTTGCGACCAGCCCAGTACCCCCGCGTAGTTACCCAGGCCTGGGTAGAGAACAAGATAGCCCAGGGCAAACACGACCGTTAAGACAAACAGCTGGAACCACCATTTAGGCAGCGGGTTATCATACTCTTCGATACCGTCGGCGGCGTGGCCGGTGGTTTCCACATTGCCTTCTGCATCAGGCGTTTTATCGGTACGGCGATTGGCAAGCAGTATCCATACGCTCAGCGCGATCGTGCCCAGCGTAATGAAGATGATCCAGCTGCTCCAGAAACTGGATAGGGAGTCACCCCATAAGTTATTCATATATTTTTATCTCCCCTCTCGTCACGGGAATGCGCTTCGTTGTCGCGTTCACGCGAAGCGTGCTTGTCACTGGTCGGTTGCTCATCGTCATCGGCAAAGGGCAGGTTAGCCGCTTCGTCGAAATCTGGCTTGCGGCGTTTGGAGTATGCCCAGAGGGCGATACCGATAAACGCAATAATCAAGATCAGCGTAATGAGACCGCGAAAAGTTCCCGTATCCATGGCTTAACGAGTGCCCTCTAACACGGTTCCGAGCTGTTGCAGGTAGGCGACCAGGGCCGTAATTTCCTGGGTGCCACGCACCTCTTCAGCAGCGTTGTCGATATCTTCGTCGGTGTAGGGCACTCCTAGCGTACGCAGCGTACGCATCTTACGGGGAGTGGCTTCACCATCAAGGGTGTTTTCAAACAGCCAGGGGTACGCTGGCATGATCGACTCGGGCACTACATCGCGAGGGTTATACAGGTGCGCACGGTGCCAGTCGTCGCTATAGCGGCCGCCAACGCGTGCCAGGTCCGGCCCGGTGCGTTTGGAGCCCCACAGAAAGTTGTGCTCGTAAACCTGCTCACCCGCCACGTTGTAGTGGCCGTAGCGCTCGGTTTCCGCGCGGAACGGGCGCACCATTTGCGAGTGACAGCCCACACAGCCTTCACGACGATAGATGCCACGGCCTTCCAGTTCCAGCGCCGATAGCGGCTCTAGCCCTTCAACGGGCTCGGTGGTCTGCTTCTGGAAAAACAGCGGAACGACCTCTGCCAGTCCGCCGAAGCTGATCGCAACCAGGATCAACACGGCAAGCAGGCCAACGTTCTTTTCGACAATCTCGTGTTTCATTGGTCTCAACTTCCCCGTGTTAAGCAGCTTGTGGCGCTGGATGGCTGATGGCCTCACGACGCTGAACGGTCATGTAGACGTTGTACGCCATGATCAGCATGCCGGTGACCCAGAAGAGACCGCCGATTAGGCGTACAAAGTAGCCCGGTGCGCTGGCTTCAACGGCTTCCACAAAGGTGTACATCAGGGTGCCGTCAGGGTTGATCGCACGCCACATCAGGCCTTGCAAAATACCGTTGACCCACATGGAGGCGATGTACAGCACGGTGCCGATGGTGGCCAACCAGAAGTGCACGGCAATCAGATTGACTGAGTGCATTTCCGTGCGCCCGAACAGGCGTGGGATCAGGTGGTACATCGAACCGATGGTGATCATCGCTACCCAGCCAAGTGCCCCGGAGTGAACGTGGCCAATGGTCCAGTCAGTATAGTGCGACAGCGCGTTGACGGTTTTAATTGCCATCATCGGGCCTTCAAAGGTGGACATGCCGTAGAACGACAGTGCCACCACCAAAAAGCGCAGCGTCGGGTCTGTGCGCAGCTTATGCCAAGCGCCCGATAGGGTCATCATGCCGTTAATCATGCCGCCCCAGGAAGGCGCCAGCAGGATGATCGACATGATCATGCCCAGCGACTGGGCCCAGTTAGGCAGTGCGGTATAGTGCAAGTGATGAGGGCCTGCCCACATGTAAATCATGATGAGGGCCCAGAAGTGCACAATTGACAGGCGGTAGGAATAGATTGGCCGCTCGGCCTGTTTAGGCACGAAGTAGTACATCATGCCCAAAAAGCCTGCGGTCAGGAAGAAGCCCACCGCGTTATGGCCGTACCACCACTGCACCATGGCATCCACCGCGCCCGCGTAAATCGAGGTGGAGTACATCGGCGTGACGGGAATGGCCGCGTTGTTAACGATGTGCAGTACCGCAACGGTCAAAATAAACGCTGCAAAAAACCAATTCGCCACGTAGATATGCGACGTGGTGCGTTTTTTGATCGTCATCAGGAACACGATGGCATAGCTGATCCAGACAATCGCAATCAAAATATTGATTGGCCACTCCAGCTCAGCGTACTCCTTGGTCGTGGTGTAGCCCATGGGGAGCGATATGACCGCTGAGATAATAACGGCTTGCCAGCCCCAAAACGTAAAGGCCGCTAACCTGTCAGAGAATAGCCGTGTCTGACAGGTCCGCTGCACAACGTAATACGAGGTGGCAAACAGCGCCGAACCGCCAAAGGCGAAAATAACGGCGTTAGTGTGCAACGGACGCAAGCGCCCAAAGCTAGTCCAAGGCAGGCCAAGGTTCAGTTGCGGCCAAACCAGCTGTGAGGCGAGGATGACACCCAGTGTCATACCTACGATGCCCCACACAACGGTCATAATCGCGAACTGCCGAACCACCTTGTAGTTGTAGGTCGGGTGTTCAAATGCTGTGCTCATGTCATGTTCCCATCGAACGCGGTTAGGGGGTAACCCGTGGCATTTTGCACGGATGCGGCCACCCGCTTGATGATGCAGGTCAAGATCCAGACAAGATTCTAGCGCAGCCGAGCCTTAAGCTGAACACACCAATTGGTTAAAGACTGAATTATCAGGAGCGATAGGTGTCACATTGTGCTTTTTCTGAGTATATCGAGGTGCCTCCTGAGGCGTTAAAAGAGGTGCTTACGCGTCAGCCAAATGGCTGTTTCATGGTGCCGGGCATGGGCCCGCTGGCGGTGAGCGGAGAGGCCAAGGTCGGGCGACTGCTATTTGCCCATGGCGCAGGTGCCGGACAGCAGTCGCTTTTCATGCGTCAATATGTCGCCGCATTGGCGAGCCGGGGCGTCCAAGTGCTGTGCATGGATTTCCCCTATATGCAGCAGATGCAGGCAACCGGCAGGCGTCGGCCACCGCCGCCCATCGCCCAGTCGCTTGAGCACTTTTCCGAATGGTACGCATTGCTAAACAGTTTATTCGATAGCCCGCTGTGGGTCGGTGGAAAATCAATGGGCGGTCGTGTGGCAACGCTGTTAGCCAGTCAGCAGCCATGCCCTGGCGTCATCGTGGCTGGGTACCCATTTCACCCGCCTAAATCGCCCGACAAGCTGCGCCTGTCCCACTGGCCCGCGATTCAATGCCCACTGTTGGTAACCCAGGGCGAACGAGACCCGTTCGGCAGCCGAGAAGACGTCTCAGGCTATGAACTGCCCGCCAATGCGCAGCTTGCATGGCTAACCGACGGCGACCACGATTTCAAGCCACGGCGAATTTCTGGGCTGACGCAAACGGTTTTGATTGACGAAGCTACCCAAGTTGCGGCATCCTTCGTCCGCGCTCATGGGCAAGACGCTGAAAGCAAGAGCAACGCGCTCGTTTAAAGCTGAGTATTTTTAATACGCTTTTAAACGCGGCATGTTGACTTCCTGAAAGCCTTGTGTAAAATGCAGCGCCACGTGTCCAGCGGGTGGTTAGCTCAGTTGGGAGAGCACCAGCCTTACAAGCTGGGGGTCACTGGTTCGAACCCAGTACCACCCACCATTAAGTGGTTGGTTGGAAACGTGAAGCAGTGTTGATTGATGTATCAGCGGACCGGTAGTTCAGTTGGTTAGAATGCCGGCCTGTCACGCCGGAGGTCGCGAGTTCGAGTCTCGTCCGGTCCGCCAACATCAAGCCAGTAACTGCGTATGGAAGTAAGTTGTTATCGCTATTCGGACCGGTAGTTCAGTCGGTTAGAATGCCGGCCTGTCACGCCGGAGGTCGCGAGTTCGAGTCTCGTCCGGTCCGCCACGATAACCGCTGTAATAAATTGATAAGCACTTAATACTCTGCGTTATCAATTGATGGGTGGTTAGCTCAGTTGGGAGAGCACCAGCCTTACAAGCTGGGGGTCACTGGTTCGAACCCAGTACCACCCACCATCGCCTAGCTTTAAAAGCGCCTCTGAACCGCTTGTAAATGTTAGTTGGTGCTTGCATCAAGATGGTTGTAGTAAAAATGCTTTACGTGGACCGGTAGTTCAGTCGGTTAGAATGCCGGCCTGTCACGCCGGAGGTCGCGAGTTCGAGTCTCGTCCGGTCCGCCATTAAGCATTTATATTGTGAACGATATCGGCATTAGCCGAACGAATTCTAAAAGCCCGGATCAATGATCCGGGCTTTTTCGTGTGCCTGCGCCTTGATTAGCTGCCTTTAGCCCGTAATTGCGGCAACACCTGCTTTAGCAACCTGCACGTCCTGGTCGGGTTTTACGCCCGAAATGCCGATAGCGCCGATAACGTAACCGTCCAGGGTGATCGGCACACCGCCGGATAGCAGGCCTTGCAGCGGGGCCGTCACAAACGCCGTGCGGCCGCCGTTAATCATCTCTTCGAATACCTGGGTCTCTTTACGGCCGAGCGCTGCGCTGCGCGCTTTATGCGTTGCAACGTCTGCGCTGAAGGGAGCCGCGCCATCTAAACGGCGTAGCGCCAACAGGTGGCCGCCATCATCGGTGACGGCGACCGTTACCGCCCAACCATTGCTATCGGCTTCTTGTTGAGCGGCATCCAGCACTTGGATGACATCGGCCTGGGACAGAATCGCTTTTGTTTGCATACTAAACCTTCCTTTTAGCAGTTAGGGGAATGCCATAGCACCGGCGGCGCTACGGCAAGAGGGGCATGGATTATGACAGAGCGGCATCCACGATTTCGACCCAGTGGCGCACCGGCGTACGATTGGCGCCTGCCAAATGCGTCTGACAGCCGATATTCGCGGTAACAATAACCTCTGGATTGCCTGCCTCCAGGGCATTGAGCTTATTGTCGCGCAGTTGCGTGGCCAGTTCAGGTTGGGTAATCGAATAAGTGCCTGCTGAACCACAGCAAAGGTGACCATCCTGCACGGGCGTTAACGCAAAGCCAAGCTTGCTCAGCACTCCTTCAACGGCACCGTTAAGTTTTTGCGCATGCTGCAAGGTACAGGGACAGTGGAACGCCAGCCGTTTTGACTCCTTGACGTTTAATGCTTCCAGCGGCTCGTCGCGCAAAATTTCGACAATGTCTTTCGCCAGAACGCTGACTTGCTGCGCTTTGATGGCGTAATCGGGGTCATCCTTCAGCATTTCGCCATACTCTTTAACGAAGGCGCCGCAGCCGCTGGCGGTCTGCACAATGGCTTCCGCGCCGTGCTCAATATGTGGCCACCAAGCATCGATATTGGCACGCATTCGTGCTCGGCCTGCGTCTTGGGCGTTGAGGTGGAAGTCGATGGCGCCGCAGCAGCCCGCTTCCGTCACCGGTGTGACGCTGATGCCCAGCCGGTCAAGTAGCCGTGCGGTTGCGGCATTGGTGTTGGGGGAGAGCCCCGGCTGTACGCAGCCTTCCAGCATTAGTACCTGGCGCGCGTGGCGCTGTGCGCTGGGGCGCGTGCCCGCATCCACCGGGGCCGGGGGCATTTTACTGCGCAGTTTGCCAGGCACCAGCGGTTTGAAGGTTTGGCCGAGCTTTAGCAATGCTTTAAAGCGTTTGGGTTCGACCAGCATTTTACGCAATGCATAGCGCTGAGCCCGGTCGCCGGCTGAACGAGGGACACGGCGATCAATTTCGGCACGCCCAATGTTGAGCAGCTTGTGGTACTCCACCCCCGAAGGGCAGGTGGTTTCGCAGTTAAGGCAGGTGAGGCAGCGGTCGAGGTGCAGGCGCGTCTCTTCGGTTACCTGGTCGTCATCGTCGCTGCTTTCCAGCAGCTCCTTCATTAGGTAGATGCGCCCGCGCGGGCCGTCGCGTTCATCGCCCAACAACTGATAAGTTGGGCAGGTGGCATTACAAAAGCCACAGTGCACGCAGCTGCGCAACACGCGCTCTGCTTCTTGGATGTGCGGCTTTTGGCGGTCGGCGTCGGTAAAGTGCGTCTGCATGTCAACTCTCCTGATTAAAACGCCGCATAGAGACGTCCGGGGTTAAAAATGCCGTGGACATCCAATTCCGCTTTCAAGTTGCGGTGGTATTTTTCTACCACCGCGTTAAGTGGCGTGAAGGGCTCTGCAGCCCCTCCTTGTGCATGCGGCGTGTAGCAGGTGGCGTGACCACCCACCGATTGGCAGGCATCGCGAAGGGTGTCAGCATCCAGGGCTGTTTTGACCCAGCGTTGACTACCTGCCCAGTCGTAGAAGATATCGGTTTCAGGAATATCCAGCGCCAGCGGTGGGCTGTTGGGTGGCAGTGACAGCCGCCACAATGCCTGGCCCTCGCTGCAGGTAAAAAAGGCGTGACGGTGGTCGCGTAGCTCGCGCCAAAAACCGGCGTCGAGCGGTTCGCCACCCAGGCGCTCTTGGGTAGCGTTAACCGAGCTTTTGCCACCTTCCAAACGTAGCAGGAGTTCGCCGTGATGCCAGGCAGCCGCGGTAATCGGCAGCGGCTTGCGGCCCAGTTCGGCCAGCTTGTTGAGCGCTTCACCAAGCTCGAGAGATAAGCGCAAACTGTGCGTGGCGGTGGGGATCGGGAGGACTTTAAACGAGATGTCGGCAAGTACCCCGAGCGTGCCCTGGGCGCCCGCCATCAAGCGGGAGAGGTCGTAACCGGCGACATTCTTCATCACTTCGCCGCCAAAGCGGAGCAGCTTGCCCTCTTGGGTAATGATCCGTGTGCCCAGCACAAAATCGCGCGCGGCACCCGCCCAGGGGCGGCGTGGGCCGGAAAGCCCGGTGGCGACCGCGCCACCAACAGTAGAGGCAGCGCCAAACATCGGCGGTTCAAACGCCAGCATTTGGTGATGCTCAGCCAGCTCAGCCTGAAGCGCGCTGAGCCGCGTGCCAGCACGTACGGTAACCACCAGCTCCACCGGGTCGTAGCTGACAATGCCGCTATGTTCGGCCATCTGCAATGCTTGGCCTTCAACTGGGCGGCCATAAAAGGCGCGGGTGTCGCCGCCGACAATGCGTAGCGGCGTGCGTGCGTCGTAGGCGCTGCGCACCTGTTCGCACAGGGCGTCAGCGATATCGCGGTCGGCAATCGCTTGTTCGGTCATGGTCTTTCCTAGTCATGGTCGTGCCTGGTGGCGGTGTCCACCAGGCGCCGGATCAGAAACGTGGCAGTTCCGGGTGCGGTAATTCATTATTATGTACGTGCATGGCGCCAAATTCGGCACAGCGCGCCAGGGTGGGAATGTTCTTGCCAGGGTTGAGTAGGCGCTGTGGGTCAAAGGCAGCTTTTAGAGCGTGAAAAATGCTAATTTCATGCGGCTGGAATTGGCTGCACATTTGATTGATTTTTTCGCGGCCTACGCCGTGCTCGCCGGTAATCGACCCGCCTGCCGCCACGCAAAGTTCCAGAATCTTGCCGCCCACCTCTTCGGCAAGCCCCAGCTGGCCTTCTTGATTGGCATCAAACAAAATCAACGGGTGCATATTGCCGTCGCCAGCGTGGAAGACGTTGGCCACCGCCAGGCCGCTTTCTTCGGAAAGCGCGGCGATGCCTTTGAGAACCCTGGGCAGTTCGCGACGGGGAATCGTGCCATCCATACAGTAGTAGTCTGGCGACATGCGGCCCACTGCGGGGAAGGCGTTCTTGCGCCCGGCCCAAAACTTGGCGCGTTCGGCATCATCGCGGGCCTGCTGGATCTGGGTGGCCCCGGCTTTTTCCAGCACCCGGCGCACGGTATCGCAGTCATCGTCCACATCGGCCTCAACGCCATCCAGCTCGCAGAGCAAAATTGCCTCGGCGTCGAGGGGGTAGCCAGCGTTGACAAAGTCTTCGGCGGCTTTAATCGCCAGCTTGTCCATCATCTCCAGGCCGCCCGGAATAATCCCTGCAGCAATAATATCGCCGACCGCACGACCGGCTTTCTCGACATCGTCGAAGCTTGCCATCAGCACCTTGGCGGTTTCCGGCTTGGGTAGCAGTTTGACGGTGATCTCCGTAATGACGCCGAGCATGCCTTCTGAGCCGTTGATGAGTGCGAGCAGGTCAAATCCAGGCGTGTCGAGCGATTCAGCGCCCAGCGTCATGTGCTCACCGGCAATAGTCAGCACATCCACGCGCATCACGTTATGCACCGTTAAACCGTATTTTAAGCAGTGCACCCCGCCGGCGTTTTCCGCCACGTTACCGCCGATAGAGCAGGCAATTTGCGACGAAGGGTCCGGCGCGTAGTAAAGCCCATAAGGGGCAGCGGCTTCGGAAATCGCCAGGTTGCGCACCCCAGGCTGAACCCGCGCCAGGCGGGCGTCAGGGTCGACCTTGATAATTTGGGCAAAGCGCGACATCACCAGCAGCACACCCCGCTCCAGCGGCAGGGCGCCGCCGGAAAGCCCGGTGCCCGCGCCACGGGTGACCACGGGCACGCCCAGCGCGTGGCAGCGCTTTAGCAGCGCCTGAACCTGCTCAAGCTTGTCAGGCATCGCCACCAGCATGGGGAGTACGCGATAGGCCGCCAGCCCATCGCACTCGAAGGGGCGCAGGTCTTCTTCGCGATAAAGCAGCGTCATATCAGGCACGGCCTGTTGCAGGTCGGTTAAGACCTCGCTTTTATCGCGCTGGACCAACTCGCCGTCTAGCCGTTCGTCAAAGAGGATATTCATAATGACATCCCAGGTTTAGGCTGATTTACGTTCACATCAACGGATCCGTCACGCCAATCACGTAGAAAGCGATGAGCGCGATGAGGCCGGTAAAAACAAGATAGTAGATGGTGGGCAGAATTGTCTTGCGCAGCGTGGCGCCTTCACGACCTAGCAGCCCGACCGTTGCTGACGCCGCGACCACGTTATGAATCGCGATCATATTGCCCGCCGCGGCGCCGACCGCCTGCAGCGATACCATCATGGCCGTAGAGAGGCCCAGGGTTTGAGCAACACTAAACTGGAATTCCGACAGCATTAGGTTGGATACCGTGTTGGAGCCTGCAATAAAGGCGCCCAACGCCCCTACCATGGGTGCAAAGAAGGGGTAAATGCCGCCCACGCTACTGGCGACTGCCTGGGCCATCATGACCGGCATCGAGACAAGGTCTGCGCCGTTAACCCCTGAATTGATCAAGATACGTACCATGGGCACGGTAAAGACCAGCACAAAGCCCGCCCCAAAAATCGTTTTGGTTGACTCCGACACCGCCGCACCAATGTTTCGCGAGCTCATGCGGTGCAGGAAGTACGTTACAATCACCACCGCGATAATAATGCCGCCGGGTAGGTAAAGTGGCTGGACAGCGCCGCTAATCCCGGTCTCGCCGAGAATATTGCTCCAGCTCAGGTTGATAGAGGTCAGTGCTGCTTTAAGAGGTTCAACGGTGCGTGACGCCACCAGGAAAAGCGCCAGCAGAACGTAGGGTACCCAGCCCATAAACGTCGACATCGGCGCTCTGCCCACGACATCATCAAGCTTGATTTGCAGGTTGCCGATCCACTCGTCCGGCCAGGAAGAGGACTCGGGGAAGTCCCAGGTGTCTTTAGGCAGCAGGAAGCCACGCTTGGCGGCGGGTACGACAATCGCCAAGCCCACCATGGCGCCGATCATCGAGGGGAATTCAGGACCCAGCAATACGCCTACCAGCATGTAAGGCACGGCAAAGGAAATGCCGGTAAAAATGGCGAAGGGAGTAATCGACAGCCCCTCTTTCCAGGAGCGGTTGGCGCCAAAGAAGCGCACCATTATAGTGACCAGGATCAGCGGCATTAACAGGCCCACGATACCGTGGATAATCGCGACTTCGCTGGTCACCAGCTGGAAAAACACATCCCAGCTCGAGCCTAACGAATCAAGCTCAGCGCTAATCCCCGCCCGATCCAGGCCGCTACCCACGCCGACCACAATGGGCGTGCCAACCGCGCCGAACGAGACCGGCGTTGACTGAATCATCATACCTACCACTACTGCCGCCAGCGCCGGGAAGCCGAGGGCCACCATTAATGGCGCCGCCACCGCCGCGGGTGTGCCAAAGCCAGAAGCGCCTTCGATAAAGCAGCCGAACAGCCACGCGACAATCAGCGCCTGTACGCGGCGGTCAGGGCTAATCCCGGAAAAGCCGTTGCGAATAGCGGTAATGCCACCTGAATGCTTGAGCGTATTAAGCAGCAGGATAGCGCCAAAGATAATCCATAAAAGCCCAGCGGTTTGGATCAAGCCTTGAATGGTCGAGGCCGCCACGCGGCTAAACGACATCTCCCAAGCGGTTAGGCCAATAATCGCCGCGGTCAGAAAGACGATAGGCATCGCTATCTTGGCCGGTATTTTAAACCCGATGAGCAAAATGCCCGCCAGCAGCAGCGGCAAGAAAGCCAGAAGTGCAAGTATCGTTTCGTTCATGGAGGAACTGCCCCTTGTTTTTAATTTGGTAGGCTCCGCAAAAAACCACCTGGCCGTAGAGCGCCAGTCGGATCTGTGTGAAAGATACGTTTAGGCTAACCAGATAACTAGATTGGAAAATTGGTCTTACCAATATGGTGCGCGTTTAACGACCGATTTTGTGACGGTTATATTTATTTAAATAATTGTTTTTATTATATTTTATCGTATTTATTTAAGAGGGATCGGGTAGCAAGCTATTAGACTAATTGACATTACAGTTAGCTGCCGAACGTTAAGCACAGCGCTCGCAAATTGCATCGCTTGCGTCGTCGGTGACTTACGCTCATTGTTATCGACGACGTTATCCATCAACTATCATTCACGAACTACCATCCATCAACTATCGACCACAAGGAGCCTATGGCTGTGGCGCTAAAACTTTATGATCTAAGCGGACGCGATGAACGGTTACGTTTTTCACCTTTCTGCTGGCGTGTACGCATGGCGCTCGCCCATAAAGGGCTGGAATTTACCGCCGTGGCTTGGCGGTTCCTCGACAAGCAGGCGCTGGAATTTGCCGACTACGATAAAGTGCCGGTGCTCTGCGACGGCGAGCAGGTTGTCACCGACAGCTTCGCCATCATGCGTTACCTGGACAAAACGTACCCCGAGTCGCCGGTGCTGGGTGAAGGACTCAGCTATCAGCGGGTATTACTGTTTAAATACTTCGTTGAGCGCAGCGTGAATCCGGCCATATTTCGTACCATTGCCACGGATTTGCTGGCGGCGGTGCACCCCGATGATCGCGGCTATTTCCGCGAAACCCGCGAGGCGCGATTTGGCTGTACACTGGAAGAATTCCAACAGCCTGAACAGGGCAAAAAGCAGCTCCATCAGGTGCTGGCGCCAGTACGTGATCTCCTCGCAGACAGCGCCTTTTTAGACGGCGATGCACCCGCAGGCTCGGATTATCTGCTGTTTGGCAGCATGATGTGGGCGCACGTGGTATCCAAACAGGCGCTTGTCGAACCGGGTGACCCGGTAGATAAGTGGTTTAAGCGTATGTTGAACGTACACGATGGGGCCGCCAGCCAGGCGTTGACCGTGCGCGATATATGACGCCCACTGCGCGACATAGCTAACAGCGGCGGCGTTCAGGTGCCGCCCGATGCATTGCAAGCGTTGATAGGCTCGTAAGCGGGTCGCTCGACGTTTACATAAAGGAGATGGCAATGATTGACCTGTATTACTGGACAACCCCGAATGGCCACAAAATCTCCATCATGCTCGAAGAGGCCAAGCTCGCGTATCGAGTGAAGCCGATTAACATTGGCCGAGGTGAGCAGTTTGACCCTGAGTTTCTCACCATTGCCCCCAATAATCGTATTCCCGCGATTGTCGACCACTCCCCAGGCGATGGCGGCCAGTCGCTATCGCTGTTTGAATCCGGTGCGATCTTGGAATACCTTGCCGATAAAAGTGGTCTTTTCTTACCCTCGGCGGGTCGCGAACGCTACATCGTATTGCAGTGGCTGCATTGGCAAATGGGTGGGTTAGGCCCGATGGCAGGCCAGAATCACCACTTTTGCCACTATGCACCGCAAAAGATGGAGTACGCCATTGAGCGCTATGTGGGCGAAACCCACAGGCTGTATAGCGTGTTAGACCAGCGCCTGGCGCATCACACCTATGTGGGTGGTGACGATTACTCGATTGCCGATATGGCGATCTACCCTTGGATTGTGCCTTGGGAAAAACAGCGTCAAACTCTAGAAGAGTTTCCTGATCTAGAACGCTGGTTTGACATGATCAAAGCCCGCCCAGCGGTGCGCAGGGCCTACGCGCTTGTCGAAGATGTCAACCCACAAGGAGGGGTGGAAATGGACGAGCAGGCACGTAAACATCTGTTCGGCAACCACTCATAGCTGCCTTCGTTAAAATATTCTGAGACTTTTCAAGTGGGTAAGCGCGGCATGACGAAAATCATGTTGCACTGCACAAAAAGCACTGCTAGCTTTAATAACAGCAGAGGGCAAAAGCCCGGCTAATAACCGCCTGATAAGGGCGTGTTGAAGTGCTAGCTCACTCTTGGAGGTATGATGATGAACAAGACAACTGAGAAGACCACGCAGCAGATTGAGTCCGTTTTTGTTTCGCCGATGCGTTCCTACACGCTAACCGCGCTTGATTACTACGACAAGCTGGTGAGCGCCCAGATGGACGCTGCCCGTGCCTACTCAGACATGGCAATCTCCCAAGCCCGCACTTGGCTTGATGTTAAAGACACGGACAGCTTCAAGAAGGCCATGGAAAGCCAGCAAAAAGCCGCCAATGACTTTATGGAGCGCATGAAGGGCGACACTGAAAAAGTGACGTCCATCAGTAAAAGTTTTGCTGAAGATAGCCAGAAGCAGGCAGAAGAAACCACCAAGAAAGCGGTAGAGACTGCCAAGCAGTAATTGAACCAGTAACACTGTTTATAAACGATAAACGCCGCGCCCTTCAGGGTGCGGCGTTTTCGTATGCAAAGTACGTATGTGAAACGTACGCTAACATCAAAAAACAGGTTTTAAAAAGCGGCTATTCGTCATCTAATATAGATTTAAAATTGGCTGGCTATTTTGTATCTCGCGATTCAGATCGCAACCACTAAGCCAGCTACCTGTTGTGGGAGGCCGCTTCAGCGTGGTCCGACACTTCGGCGAAGGGCGCCGCAGGCACCCCCTTGGTTTCATCATGCTAATAGCCCAAACATTCGCGAGCTGAAGCTCCCTCCCACGGGAGCTATTCTCATGCTGGCAGAGTTAACTCCATACTGAACGACGAAAAGCCTAAAACGCGGGGCTAGTAGCGCGATCCCTTAATCGAAAACGGGCAATGCGGATAATTTGTTCAATGGCCGTTTGCCGTTCGGTTGGCTTGTCATTATTGAGGCGTTCCTCAAAGGCGGCCAATATGGCATGCCGATCCAGCCCTTTCACGGCAATAACAAACGGAAAGCCAAATTTCTCCTTGTACACCGCGTTAAGTGTCTCAAAGCGCGCAAACTCCTCGGGGCTGCACTGGTCGAGCCCGGCGCCTGCCTGCTCACTGGTTGAATCTTGCGTTAGCTCACCGGCCATCGCGGCTTTGCCTGCAAGATCGGGGTGAGCTTGAATCGCCTTAATTTGCTGTTCGCTGCTCGCCTGCTGCAGCATAAGCCCCATCAACTCGGCCAGTGCATCGGGCGTATCATGGGCTTCAGTCAGGCCGTGTCGCCAAGCGGCTTCGGCCACCCAGGGTGAGTGCTCGTACACATCGCCATAATGAAGAGCCAGCATTTCAAGGCTGCATTGACTGGGTGCGGGCGATAGCACGGTGTTTTCAGGTGTGGGCACGATAAACGCTCCAGAGCGGGCAAAGAGACAATGACTGTATACAATAAATAGCCGTAACGGTACTCTTTGACCGATAGGTCAGCAACGTTATCAATAACCAATAAGGAACGGCCATGGGACGCTTAACCACCCACGTATTGGATACCGCCAAAGGTCAGCCCGGTCATGGCATTACTATTGAGGTGTTTCGCCTTTCAGGCAGCGAACGCCAGCATCTAATCACAGTGACCACCAACAGCGATGGCCGCTGCGATGCGCCCATTTTAGACGATGACGCGTTTACCCAAGGCGAGTATGAACTGGTGTTTCACGCCGGCGACTACCTGCGTGCCCAAGGCGTTGACGCTAATGAACCGCGCTTTTTAGACGTTATCCCGCTGCGCTTTGGCGTTGCGGATGCCAGCCAGCACTATCATGTCCCACTTTTGCTTTCGCCCTATGGCTATTCAACCTATCGCGGTAGTTAAGAGGGTGCGGCATGCAAGCTTATGTAATTGATTTTGTGAACTTACTGCTGCGCTGGCTGCACGTGATTGCCGCCATCGCCTGGATAGGCGAGTCGATCTATTTCGTGATGCTGGACAATAGCCTGCGCACACCGAAGGCGGAGGAAGACCGCGAGAAGGGCGTGTTTGGCGAAATGTGGTCGGTGCATGGCGGTGGTTTTTACCACAATCAAAAGTACGCCACGGCACCCGCCAAGTTACCCAATGAGTTGCACTGGTCATTCTGGAAGGCCTACACCACTTGGCTTTCCGGCTTTGCGCTGTTTGTTATTCTCTACATGGTCAATCCAGGCTTCTATCTGGTAAACACCAACAGTGACTGGCAGTGGGCCGCTAATCTCACCGGTTGGCAGGCTAACGTGCTGGCGCTGGCCTTTTTGCTGGGCGGCTGGTTGGTTTATAACGCGCTGTGTAAGCGCATTAGCCCCAATATGGATCGCGACGGCCTGCTCAGCGTCGCGGTTGCCGTGATGATGGTCGTGGTGGCCTACCTAAGCACGCAGATGTTTACCGGCCGCGCCGCCTTTCTGCTCACCGGGGCGGTGATGGCAACGGCGATGTCGGCTAACGTCTTCTTCTGGATTATTCCCGGCCAGCGCCGCATGGTAAAAGCCATGAAAGCAGGCGATGCGCCCAACCCGCTGGATGGCAAGCGCGGCAAACAGCGCTCGGTGCACAACACCTACTTCACGCTGCCGGTCGTGTTGCTGATGGTGAGTAATCACTACTCCTTTATCTACTCCCACGAGCTCGCCTGGGTCGTCATGGTGCTGTTTATCTTTGCCGGTGCTTTGATTCGCCAGTTCTTTGTCTTGATGCATGCAGGCAAAACCCAGCCCGCCTATCCTGCCATTGGCGTGGGGCTCATTCTGTTAGCGTTTTGGGTGGCCGCACCCAGTGCTTCGTCAACCAGTGGCGAAGCAGGCGCACAAGGGCCACCAGACCAGGCACAAATTACCGGCTTGATTGAGCAGCACTGTGTTCAATGCCATGCGCGTAACCCCGAACATGCCGGTTTTTCAGCGCCGCCTGCGGGGGTTGCCTTTGACAGCTGGGATGAAATTCTTGGCCAAAAGGCCCAGATTCAACAGGTTGTCGCCAGCCGCTACATGCCGTTAGGCAATATGACCAACATGAGCGATGAAGAGCGCGATATCATTGCCGCTTGGGAGGAATAACCAGAGGCTAGCTATGAGTGATGCGCAGGCGCCGGAAAAGCGGCGCGCTCCTGTTAAAGAAGGCAAAGGCAGTAAAGAAGGTGAAGAGCGCCACGAGGCGATCTATCGCGCCGTGAGCGATGCAATAGTCGAGCAGCGCTTGAAGCCCGGTGCGCGGCTGCGCGAAGATGCGCTGGCGGACGTCTTTGGCATTAGCCGTACCGGTATTCGTAAAATTCTGCAGCGTCTGGCGCTGGAGCAGCTAGTTACTTTGACGCCACGCCGTGGCGCCAGCGTCACTCGGCCCACCGCCGATGAAGCCAAAGACGTTTTCGATGCCCGCCAGTTAATCGAATGCGGATTAATGCCGGATGTAGCACGGCGCATGGGCGAAAAAGAAGCGGCGGAACTGCGCGACATGGCCCGCGAGGAGCGCCAAGCGCTACGCAGCGGCCAACAAAGCGTCGCCATTCGGCTATCGGCGGACTTCCATGTGCGCTTAGCGCAGCTTTCAGGCAATGCTACCCTGGCAGAATTTGTCGAGCGGCTCTGTTCGCGCTCATCGCTGATCCTGGCCGTCTACGGCCACCCTGGCCATTTGGGCTGCGAATCCCACGACCACGATGACCTGATCGGCTACCTGGAAGCCGGCAACGGCGAGCGCGCCAAAGCCTTTATGAGCCGCCACCTAAAAGCCATCGAAGCCTCGCTCTCCATGGTTGAAGAAGCAGAAAGCGCTCCCGATTTGCAGCAGATATTTGGGGGTTAAGCGCGGTTGTCGCTTACATCAAGCGCCAAAACGCGTCGACTAAGGGATTTTTTAGGTTTTTCTTTAAGGTAAACAAACCAATATCGTAGGGCTCCAGTTCCGGCGCCACGTCGAGCACGCGGATGCGATCCACCAAGGGGCTGTTGTCGAGGACGATTTTTGGCACCACGCCAATGCCGAAGCCCAAGCTCACCATACTCACAATGGCTTCGTTGCCGGTGACCTGTGCATAAATGCGCGGGGAGACATCCAGCTGGCGAAACCACTCATCCACACGGGCTCTCGAGACACCACTCTCCGATAAAATCATCGGGATGCTCGCCCACTCTTGCGGTGTGGTTGGCGTGCTCGTTGGCACATTCGGCACTTGCTGCTCAAGCGGTGCAATGAACAGCAAAGGCGACGTGGCGATGGATTTAAATGCCAGGCCACGCGGCAAATTGGCAGGCTGGGCCGCGATGCTAAGCTCTTCTTTACCATCCAGAACATGCGCAATAGCGTGTTCTGGGTCACCCGTGCGCAGCTTGATTTCAATCACCGGGTAGGCAATACGAAAGCGGCGCAGGAGTTCGTGCAAAAAGCTGTAGCTGGCAGTGACGGAGCCATACAGGCTGATTTCACCGCTTAATTGATCAGGATTGTCGGTTAATTCATGACGAATCAAATTCCATTGGCTGCTGGCATCGCGGGCATACTTGAGAAATTTTTGCCCTTCCTGGGTCAACACCACGGTACGGTTGTCGCGATTAAACAGCGATACGCCCAGCTCGTCTTCTAAATGACGGATGTTGCGCGACAAGGCAGAAATGCTGACATAGCACTCATCGCTGGCGCGCCCGAAATGCAGGGTTTCTGCCAGGGCGAGGAACTGTTTTAAAATTTTAAAATTCATAAACGCCATGATAATCAGGTTTTGCAAAAAAAGGGACATGCTGTTGCAAATATATCAATTTAAGAAATGGTTATTTTTGGTTAGATTGGTCCTACTCACATAACGCTGGATCACGCATCTAGCGGCTGTGTCACTCTTTTAAGTACCGGTTTTAGCATCGGTGTGCCTTACATCGATGTCGTAATCATAAAATATTAGGATCCTAACGATGGCTAACTACTTCAATACGCTGCCACTACGCGAGCAACTGGCGCAACTCGCCAAATGTCGTTTCATGTACAGCTCTGAGTTTGCTGATGGCGTAGAAGCGCTAAAAGGCAAAAAAATGGTAGTGATTGGCTGTGGCGCGCAAGGCCTTAACCAAGGCTTGAACCTACGCGACAGCGGCTTAGACGTCTCTTACGCACTGCGCCCTGAAGCCATTGAACAAAAGCGTCAGTCTTGGAAAAACGCCTCTGAGAACGGCTTCGTGGTAGGTACCTACGAAGAGTTGATCCCCACGGCAGACGTCGTGTTGAACCTGACGCCGGATAAGCAGCACACCTCTGTTGTGACGACTGTCATGCCGCTGATGAAAGAAGGCGCTTGCCTATCTTACTCGCACGGTTTCAACATCGTGGAAGAAGGCATGAAAGTCCGCGAAGACTTGACCGTCATCATGGTGGCGCCCAAGTGCCCAGGTTCTGAAGTGCGCGCTGAATACGTGCGTGGTTTCGGCGTTCCCACACTGATCGCTGTTCACGAAGCCAACGATCCTAAAGGCGAAGGACTTGCCCTGGCAAAAGCCTACGCAGTAGGCACTGGCGGTCACAAGGCCGGCGTACTGATGTCCTCTTTCATCGCGGAAGTTAAATCCGACCTGATGGGTGAGCAGACGATCCTTTGCGGCATGTTGCAAACCGGTTCTCTCCTCTGCTTCGACAAGATGATCGAAGAAGGCATCGAGCCTGGCTACGCCGCTAAGCTGATTCAGTACGGCTGGGAAAACATCACGGAAGCATTGAAATACGGCGGCGTGACCAACATGCTGGATCGTCTTTCTAACCCAGCGAAGATCAAAGCCTTTGATCTTGCTGAAGAGATGAAAGACATCATGCGTCCGCTTTACAACAAGCACCAGGACGACATCATGAGCGGTCACTTCTCTCACACGATGATGGAAGACTGGGCGAACGATGACGCGAACCTGCACAAATGGCGTGCCGAAACCGCTGAAACCAACTTCGAGAAAACCCCTGCTGCTGACGTAGAAATTACTGAACAGGAATACTTCGACAACGGCATCTTGATGGTGGCGATGGTTAAGGCAGGCGTTGAGCTGGCTTTCGAAACCATGACCGCGGCGGGCATTATCGCCGAGTCGGCTTACTACGAGTCGCTCCACGAAACGCCGCTTATCGCCAACACCATCGCGCGTAAGAAACTGTACGAAATGAACGCGACCATTTCTGATACAGCAGAATACGGTTGCTACCTCTACAACCACGCCTGTGTGCCGCTGTTGGCTGACTTCATGAAGGGCATCAAATCCGATGTCATCGGTAAAGGCCTGGATCTAGACGACAACGGCGTTGATAACGCGCGTTTGATCGAAGTCAACGATGCCCTGCGTGCTCACCCTGTTGAAGCCGTTGGCTCAGTACTTCGTGGCCACATGGCTGACATGAAAAGGATCCTTTAATCGGCTGATTAAATGATAGACCACTAAGTCATCTAAAAAGCCGAGATATCGTCACGATATTCTCGGCTTTTTTGTCTCATTTAATTCGAACACTGATTTTTTCCAAACAATAAGGAACACATTGATGGAGCCTTCCAGCCGCTTTGAAAGTATTCAGCTAAACAAAGCGACGATCAGTTTTGATGATCGCTTCACCCTAAGCGAGATTGATTGGACCATCGAGCCCCACCAGCATTGGGTCATCACTGGCACCAATGGCTCAGGCAAATCGGCCCTGGCGGCGGCGCTTGCCGGTGTTGGCAACATTGAAGCGGGCAGTGTTCAAGGGCTTCCCCAAAACGTTGGGTTGGTCTCTTTCGAAGCGCAAGCCGAACTCATCGCCAAAGAGCTGAAAAAAGACGATGCCGATATCATGGATGTCATTTCACTCGGCACCCCCGTTAGTGAAATGATTTTCGAGCAGTGCCAAGACCCAGAGCTCGCAAGCGAGCTGGTCGAAAAGTTCGGGCTGACGACACTACTCGACCGCGCCTTTCGTAAACTCTCCACCGGCGAAACCCGCAAGGTCATGCTGATTCGCGCGCTGGCTAGCAAGCCGGACTTGCTGATTTTAGACGAGCCGTTTGATGGTTTGGATGTCGACACCCTCGCCATGCTGCAAGCCCATCTCGCTTCCATTACCGACACCGTTCCTATGGTGATGGTGCTGAACCGCTTTGATGAAATGCCGGACTTCATCACGCATATTGCCTATCTGAATAAAGAGCGCTTGGAGAAAAACAGAGGGGATAAGAAGCGGGGAGATAGTGGGCGATTAGCGTTCACCGTAGACCGTGAGGACGAAGCCGCCTTCAATGAGCTTTACCAATTACTGCATTTGAAAACCACCGACCTAAGCCTGCCCGAGGCCGACCCAGCCGCTAAATTACCCGCCCTCGACCCCAGCCAGCCGTTAGTAAAACTAACGCAAGCGACTATCCAATACGGTGATACCGTGATTGTCGATAAGCTCGATTGGACGATAGAGCATGGCCAGCACTGGCAACTAAGCGGCCCCAACGGTAGCGGTAAAACCTGCGTCTTATCCCTGATCACGGGGGATCATCCCCAGTGCTACACCAACGATATTTTTGTGTTTGGCTTCCAGCGCGGTAACGGCGAAAGCATCTGGCAGATCAAGCAGTTCATCGGCTATGTATCCACCGCCCTGCAGTGGGAGTATCGCGTCAGCACCAGCTGCAAGAATGTGATTATTTCAGGCTTCCACGACAGCATCGGCGTGTACACCAAATCCACCGATCAACAGAAAAAGATAGCAGATCAGTGGCTCGAACTACTGGGCATGCAAGAGCGCGCCGATCAGCCCTTCAACAAACTCTCCTACGGCGACCAGCGTCTGCTGCTTATCGCCCGTGCCATGGTGAAACACCCGCCGCTGTTGATCCTGGATGAGCCCTGCCTCGGCCTGGACGACATGAACCGGCAACTGGTGCTAGCGCTTATCGAGAAAATCTGTGCAGGGAAAGAAACCACGGTGCTCTACGTCAATCACCATACGGAAGACAAGATAAAGGAAATAGACAATCATTTGGCGCTGGAGAAGAATCACTAGTGGGTGGGGCAGCTAGGCGCTAGGGCTTAACGTTGCACTCAGCCAAAGGGGTATTCATCCCCTCGCGAATAGATTCCCGCATACCGGGTACGGAGAGCAAGTAAAGTGTTTCCTGAACAGCTGACCAATCTTCTTCGGATACTAAGACGGCGCTGTTCCGCTTCCCCATAATAACGATTGGCTGGTGAGATTCGGCAGTTTCATCAATCAACTGGTAAAGATTGCTGCGCGCCTCAGTGGCTGTGGTTCTAATCATGGCGCACCTCCTTCCTGTTTAGTTTTTCACCAAGTGTACCTATTCACGTGCGTACGTTAAAACGGACGTAATGATGGCTTCGCTCTGCGAATTTTTGATAGTTGTCGGATCTCGCATGCTGACCACTCCTCGTCTGTTTGTAGTGGCATAGTGAATTTGGCCACCTAATTAGAGGTGCTAATATGCACCAAGAAACCCCTAGGTGGCAGCACGGCAACAAGACCAAAACTGAGGTGCCAGAGGGGGGCTACTGACTCAACGCCCTAGACAAGGGCATTTTTTTGTTTTAAGCGCAGCTACAGCTAAGAAAATATGACCCACTACCTTGGTTTGTTAGCTGGTTTATAACCAACATGCTTTGGACTCTTGGTGACCGCGTTTAATTCTCTTCGGATAGAGCGAGGTATCAATAGTCTCTCCTGCCCTTTGCAGGCAATACTGAAAATACCCATGGGCTCCAAAACATCTTCTTTCAGCTATTCCCCTAGTGTCCTGAGATCATTGCTGTGCATGAGCTGCCTCCTGATAGTAATGGGTAGTGCGACCGGTTATATCAACAATCTGTCCGAAGTTCGCTAACCTAGTTACACATTTACCAAGGATAATAACAGTGTTCCTTACAGCTTAGGAATCTCAGGAGGAAATCATGCCATCAATAAAAGAGCTAATCAGCGAGTATTCTTCTAATCCACTTTTTCGGGATGCGGAAGCGACAGAGATCCTAATTAACTCAGGCCCTTATAGACGACCTACACGAGTTAATGACAATGCGTTCATAAACTTTGATAAAGTATTAACAGCAAAAGACATAGGTAGCAATAGTTCCTTGTCTACACATCGTATGTTATTGAACATTTATGAGGCGGATCTCTATTTTTTGCCACGCGATCCAAAAAAGCTAGACCGTACGGCGGAGAAGCAATTCTACAATGCTGGCAACTTACTTGCAGGAGAAAAGGTTCGGCCCATTCTGGAAAATAAAGCATTTAGCTTTTTGAATTCCGACATTTCTACGCAAGGCCCCTGGAACGGGGACATGATGCTGACCTACTTTAATGAATACCTGCAGCGTGAACAGGCTGATGCAAAATTGGGGTTTGATGCTAGCCCGCTCAACCGAGCTATTCTCAATGCAGATCATCCAGACCAAGCAGCTAAGCATTATCTGATCCAAATGGCGCCGGATTTTCTTTCAGAATCATCGGCGATGGCGCGGTACTCCCTTGGAGGTTATGGTCAGGTACAATCTGCTCTCTTTAATATTCTGATCGACGAATATGGGGCTAGTGTTCACGAGCAAAAGCACAGCTCATTGTTCGAGAAAGCAATGGCTTCAGTTGATTTAGAGCCAGATATTCATCGCTATTGGCAGTTTTACCAGGCATCGTCTCTTGCCCTTACCAATTATTTCCACTATGTCACGAAAAATAAGACTGAATTCTTCCGCTATGTGGGTGCGTTATTTTTTACAGAATCCAGCTTAATAAACGTAGCTGGCAACCAATCTAAACTTTTCAAAGAAATTTTTGGAACCCACGTCGATACACTTTACTTTGACGAGCATCATCATATTGATCGCCACCACGGTGATATGGTTCTCAAAAAATTGATCATGCCTCTTCTTAACGAGTATGGAGATCAAGTGGTTCCTGACATCCTTCAAGGATTTGAGGAGTTTCGTTACCTTCAACAGCTAGCAGATGAGGATTTGCAAGCTCAAATCGAGTGGGCAGGCCACATCAATGAAGCAATCGAACATGGAAAGAATTTGTATGCCCAAATCGAGGATGGAAGTGTTGTAGTCCCTCTGGAAACATTTCTTGAAGCAAATGATGAGCGTTCAACAACTCATACTCATCCCGATGACCGATTGCTTGTAATTGAGTCTGGAGAAATGGATTTTTGGCCGATGTACGGTGAAGAATACCATTTCAGGCCGGGGGATATCCTTTTCGTACCCAAGCACCGGCTCCATGGTTCAGTCGTCACCTCTCCTGAATGCGTTTATCACCAGCCACTTGTTGACGGAATGATGCGGCGATATGGCGAGACCGACAACCAGGAAGCTGAATGTAAGTAGGAGAGCGAATTATGATTAACGTTCGGATTTCGGAAAGCACCAAGGGTGCCAATGTTTTCAACCCGGTCATCTGTTTGGTGCGAAAATTTCAAATTTTGCCGCCAGATCAAAGTGCTCTGGATGATGATGTCAGTAACATTCAAGCAGTGATATCACAAACCCCAGTGCTTCTAACACGAGATGAAAAGAGCACGTTTTGGAAAAAAACAGCACATATCAAATTGCGGGAAAATGTCTATAAAAATGGACTTCGTCGACATAACAATTTGGTCGATGCAGCCAATATAGCCTCATTGGAATACGGGACAAGTATTGGACTTCATGATGCGTCCTCCGTGGTTGAGGATATCATTATCGAAATTTCCTCTGGCAAGGAAACTATACGTCCTTTATACATGGATCAGTTCAAACAAGTCGCTCCATACCAGCTAATCTATCGAACCGGCAATCGACTTCTCGCTTGGGTCGGTGAATTGGATGTGGATTCAGCTGACTTTCAGGTTCGTGACTCTACCAACTCTGCAATGATTGTTGTCTTGGGAAGCCGCTCTAATGCCGAATCAGACAACCGCCAAATATGCTTTCGGACGCTTACTCTTCTGCGACGGAGTTGCCCAAAAGCGTATGGGCAGATAATACCAACAATCAGGGAAACAGGGCCGATATCGCCCCACATTATCTAAAAGGAGGCATCCGATGTCCTATTTCCACACCTTTGACCGTCATGAGGGCCAGTTGCTTACAGTCGGACGGCAACGCTATTTCATTTTTCGATCAGGATCGGGGATAGAACATATGATCCAAGACAAGTGCCCACACAGAGGAGGCCCATTATCGCGGGGGCGGTGGGATCCAGTAAAGCTCCGGCTGGAATGTCCGTGGCACAAAAGCTCATGGCCTGAAAAAACGTTGATAAAAATGCAACTGCCCACCATTAAGGTAAACAGTAGATGGACAGTCTATTTAGGTTTGGTCGACCCTGGCGCTATTTGTCACGTACATGATATTCCAGTGGCTACTATTGAGTCAGTAGAGCATGGCGCGCCCACATCACTCTAGGAGACAATGATTGAATCTTGAAACGTGGTGGCTCTATGTGAGTGCCGTCTTACTATTGATGAGCACGCCCGGGCCTAGTCAAATACTTATCCTATCGAATAGCTTGTCGTCGGGATTTTTAAGGTCAACCATGACAGCTGCGGGTGACCTGACAGCAAACCTTATTCAGATGGTTGTAGCGACAGCAGGGCTAACCTACTTGGTACAAAGCAATGAGGAGCTGGTCACAATCATCAAATGGGTTGGTGTGTTTTATCTTCTATATATGGGAACGATGTCTCTAGTAAAGGCAAAACCATTGCATATCCAACCTGGAAGGCAATATGAACGGAGAAGTAAATCGTCTCTGTATTGGCAAGGGTTCGTTGTCTCTGCAGTAAACCCGAAGGCCGTTATATTCTTTGCAGCCCTCTTTCCGCAATTTATAGACAGCTCGAACTCGGTTGTGCTTCAGTTTGCAGTATTGAGTGCTACTTATCTTATACTTGATGGCTTGTTTCTAGTGGCATACGCCCTGCTTGCTTCAAGGCTGGCCCTGTGGCTAACAAAGAATAACGTCATGCTTCGGTGGGCGCCTGGTCTGCTTCTTATTGTTGTGGCAATCGCGCTGGCAATGAGAACCGTCTAGCTTAACAACCGTTGCTAGGAGGTGATCATTTCTCCTTTTCTGGCATAGGCGGAAGGTGGGCAACCAACCTGCTTTCGGAATGCAGATGAAAATGCACTGATACTGGAATAGCCAAGTTCAAATGCGATCTTTGAAACCGGCTGCCCCAGATCCAAAGCATTGATAGCAATAATAATTTGGACTTGTTGACGCCATTCCAAAAATGATAGGCCTAACTCCCGACGGAATATTCTACTTATCGTTCTGGAACTAGCTCCTGCTTGACGGGCTAATGACTCCAAGGTATTACCTTCAGCCGGGTCTGCGAGAACCTTTTCACAGACTCGCGATGCCCGTTGATCTTGAGGAAAGCTAATGCTGGGAGCCCAAGAATCCCCGTTATAAATTTCCTCAAATAATAAACCCAATAAGTGGACGCTACGTACAGGGCTAAAACTTGGCGAAGCACTGCGTGCAATGGCTGTCAGCAGCAGTTGCTTAATTATCGGTGACACAGTAACAGAGCTAGCTTCGTCTAAGCACATAGCCTGTTTCAGGCCACTAACATAGAGCGTAGCCATGTCAGCCTGGCTGTTCATATGAACCTGATGCTCAACCCCTGGGGGAATAAGCGCTGCACGCCCAGGATTAACAATGCAAGCAAGCCCATTAGTCCTTACCAACATTGAACCTGAACTCGCATAAAGAATTTGCAGCACATCATGAGAGTGCGGTTCAATCATACTGCCAGCAGGGTAACAGTTAACCCACGGAGCAACATGGTTAACAAAGTAACTCAATACATTGTCCTCCATTGGCGCATTCAGTCAGTACCTCATGCGATCTCAGTATTACTCTCACCGTATAGTGTGTCAACGGCGGTGTTTGTAAATGGGATCCTGTGGCGAACCTGTTCCGGTGCGCGGAGATAAAAACCGTTAGGACAAAAACAGAGGAAACAAGAAGCCAGGAGCTAAAGGGCGGTTGGTTCTTCACGGTAGAGCGTCAGGATGAAGCCGCCTTCAATGAGCTGTACCAACTGCTGCATTTGAAAACCACCGACCTAAGCCTGCCAGAAGCGGATCCAGCCAGCAAATTACCCGCTCTCGACCCCAGCCAGCCGTTAGTAAAACTCAAGCAAGCGACGATCCAATACGGCGATACCGTGATTGTCGATAAGCTGGATTGGACGATTGAGCAGGGCCAGCACTGGCAACTAAGCGGCCCTAATGGTAGCGGTAAAACCTGCGTCTTATCCCTGATCACAGGGGATCATCCGCAGTGCTATACCAACGATATTTTTGTGTTTGGCTTCCAGCGCGGTAATGGCGAAAGCATCTGGCAGATCAAGCAGTTTATCGGCTATGTCTCCACCGCCCTGCAGTGGGAGTATCGCGTTAGTACCAGCTGCAAAAACGTGATTATTTCCGGCTTCTACGACAGCATCGGCGTGTACACCAAATCCACCGATCACCAGAAAAAAATTGCCGATCAGTGGCTAGAACTACTCGGCATGCAAGAGCGCGCCGATCAGCCCTTCAACAAACTCTCCTACGGCGACCAGCGTCTGCTACTTATAGCCCGCGCCATGGTGAAACACCCGCCGCTGTTGATTCTCGACGAGCCTTGCCTCGGCCTGGATGATATGAACCGCCAGCTTGTGCTAGCGCTTATCGAGAAAATTTGTGCAGGGAAAGAAACCACGGTGCTCTACGTGAATCACCACACGGAAGATAAGATAAAAGAAATAGACAATCATTTAGCGCTGGAGAAAAATCAATAGTTGTAACCTCCGCTCGCGATATGCATCGACATGAGAGTGCTGTTTATGAACAAGCTAAGAAAGATGCCTGAGTTTAAAACTGAGGCGGAAGAACGAGAATTCTGGGAAATCCATGATTCCACTGACTATTTGGACTGGAGCCAAGCAAAACTGGCTTCTTTCTCGAAGCTAAAGCCCTCAACCACGACTATCTAACTCCGCTCATCGGAAAATTAGGAGCGTAGCGAGTAATTTTTCCGAATGCCGCTACTTGTTGGGCGGCAACGGCACGGGGCTTGATGGAGATCTTGAAGCTGCGCCGAAAATATAGCGCCCACTACTCCAGAAGCCTTTCCGGTGCATCTATGTACTCGTGAAGCACACGAACAACGAGCACTTCCGATTCAAGCAGTTGATAAAAAACAGCGTGGTGCTCGACCTGTAATCTGCGATACCCAGAAAAAACATGGTCGTAGTTCGCGCCAAGTGATGGATGATCAATCAGCCGTTTCATGCCGTTTCATGCCGTTTCATGCCGGTCTCAAGGCGATCCAGGTAGTTATCCGCCTGATCAACGGCCCATTCCTCACAGGTATACACCCAAATTCCGATGAGATCTGATTCCGCCTTTGGCGTGACATTCAACTCAAGCACTAATCAACCGCCTTGATCCGCTTACGGCCAGCCGCCTTAATAGCCGATATATCCAGGGGTTCCCGCTTGACTCACCCTCAACGAGGGCTTGCCTCAGTATGGCAAGACGTTGTTTGGCCTGCTGATCCCTTCGGATGAGGTCGCGGATGTATTCACTATCGTTGCCAAAGTGACCGCTTTCAATCTGAGCTTTCACCCAGCCATTTTGCTGTTCAGTCAGCGTGATGGTTTTCCGGTGCATGCTCATGGCTGATGCTCCAAACATGGGTGAGGTGTGACATTATCATACTCCTGGTATGGATTGACCCGTCAAGGGCTCCGTTGTC